>NZ_JBSHHC010000001.1:2478773-2904370 GCF_053618135.1 Agromyces sp. NPDC055661 | reverse complement strand
GGGTCCTATCCGGTATTAGCTCCGATTTCTCGGGGTTATCCCAGAGTCCAGGGCAGGTTACTCACGTGTTACTCACCCGTTCGCCACTAATCCCCCCCAGCAAGCTGGGAGTTCATCGTTCGACTTGCATGTGTTAAGCACGCCGCCAGCGTTCGTCCTGAGCCAGGATCAAACTCTCCAAAAAAAATGGTTCCCAACACCCCCGAAGAGGCGCCAGGGAGTTCAATCTCTGACTGACAAGACAATCAATACTGACTGTCCATCAATCCAAAGGAATCCCACCCCATCCGAAGACGAGGTCGGGGTTCAAAAATTGGCATTGAACATAGTGCACGCTGTTGAGTTCTCAAGGAACGGACGCACCCGAGTTACGGCCTCGCGGCCTGCTCTCAGGGCAACCTATCTATCATACCACCCTCGATGCGGGCTTCGGAACACGAAGTTCCGGCCGGCGGCCGAGTGGGCCTGGAGGAGGCGACGCGAGCGTCGATCCTCGAGGGGGCGGTTTACCATCTTAGGCTTGAAATCACCGAGTCGCAATGCGACTTCGAGGCTATTTGGCTAAGACTCTCTCGCCCGTCTCGGCCGGGCTGCTTCCGCTTCCCGCACCGCCGTGGCGACATGTAAGAACTTACGCGGCGCCGCCCGTTCCCGCCAAATCAGGACTGCATCCCGGGCGTGTCGCGCCTGCCGGCAGGCGGTGGGAGACGACCACGGGGCCTCCGACGACAGCCGGAGGCCCCGTTCAGCGGCGGAATCCGTCGAGCCCCGCGGCATCCGCCCGCCGTGCTCGTGAGCGTCAGCCACCACGCGGCATCCGATGGGTCAGTGCATCTCGTCGGGATGCGCGCTCACGCGACCCTCGCGCTCGAGGTCGGTGATGGCCTGCACCTCGGCCTCGTCGAGCTCGAAGTCGAAGACGTCGAAGTTCTCGGCCATGCGCTCGCGCCGGTTCGACTTGGGGAACACGATGTGGCCGCGCTGCAGGTGCCAGCGGATCACGACCTGCGCCGGCGTCTTGCCGTGCACCTCGGCCGGGCCCGTCACCGCGGGCAGCTCGAAGAGCGGGTACTTGCCCTGGCCGAGCGGCCCCCATGCCTCGATCGCGATCGCGTGCTCCTCGGCGAACGCCGCGGTCTCGGGCTGCTGGTGGTACGGGTGCAGCTCGATCTGGTCGACGGCCGGTACGACGTCGGTCTCGTCGAGCAGGCGCTCGAGGTGGTGGGCGAGGAAGTTCGAGACGCCGATCGAGCGCACGCGTCCGGACTCGCGGAGGCGCTCGAACGCCTTCCACGTCTCGACGTAGCGGTCGTTCCGCGGTGTCGGCCAGTGGATCAGGTAGAGGTCGAGGTACTCGAGGCCGAGCCGGTCGAGGCTGCGGTCGAAGGCGTCGAACACCGACTGCGTTCCCTGGTCGTCGTTCCAGAGCTTGGTCGTGACGAAGAGCTGCTCGCGCGGGATGCCGGAGGCGGCGAGGGCGCGTCCGACGCCCTCCTCGTTGCCGTAGATGCGCGCCGTGTCGAGGTGCCGGTAGCCCACCTCGAGGGCGTCGGTCACGATGCGCTCGGTCTGCTTCGGGTCGACCTTGAAGACGCCGAAGCCGAGCTGCGGGATGGAGGTGCCGTCGTTCAACTGGATACGGGGAACCGGGGGTTGGGTCATGGCCCTCATCCCATCACGCGGGTCGCGGCATCCGGCAGGGGCTTTCGCTCCCCGCGAATCCGTGCGGGTCGCGCGTACGCTGTGACCGAACAGCGTGGTCCAGCGAAGGGATGCGCAGCCATGGCCGACGACGACGTCACCGCTCCCCGCGACATCCGTGCCGGCGGATGCCGCGTGCTCGCGCCGGACGACCCCGACTGGGACGCGGCGCGCTCGGTCTTCAACCTCCTCATCGACGAGCGTCCCGCCGCCATCGCGCTGCCGCAGGACGAGGCGGACGTGATCGACGCCGTCGCCGTCGCCCGCGAGCGGGGGCTCCGGGTCACGGCGCAGGGCACCGGGCACGGCGCCGGATCGCTCCTCCCCCTGGACGGCATCATGCTCGTGAACACGTCGCGGCTCACGGAGGTCGGGATCGACGCCGACGCGCGACGCGTGCGGGTCGGCGCCGGGGTCCGGTGGCGCGACGTCGCCCCGCGGCTCGCCGAGCTGGGCCTCGCCGCGCTGCACGGTTCGTCGCCCGACGTCGGCATCGCCGGCTACTCGCTCGGCGGCGGCATCGGCTGGCTGTCCCGCCGGCACGGCCTGCAGTGCAACGCGGTGCGCGCGGTCGAGCTGGTCACGGCCGACGGGCGGATGCTGCGGGTCGACGCCGACCACGAGCCCGAGCTGTTCTGGGCGCTGCGGGGTGGCGGCGGCAGCTTCGGCATCGTGACCGCGATCGAGTTCGACGTCGTCCCGGTCGCGGAGCTCGCGGCCGGAGCGCTCTTCTTCCCCGCCGAGCGCACCGCAGAGGTGTTGCGCGCCTGGACCGACCTGCTGCCGTCGCTGCCCGACGAGCTCACGACCTGGGTCGCGGTCATCCACTTCCCACCGTTCGACGAGGTGCCGGCCGAGGTGCGCGGGCGGTCGTTCGCGATCGTCATGGCGGCCTTCCTCGGACCCGAGTCGGCGGCGCGGGACCTGCTGGCGCCCGTCATCGACCTCCGCCCCGAGCTGGACGCGCTCGCCACGCAGTCGCCCTCGGCGCTCGGCACCCTCGCGATGGACCCCGAGCAGCCCCTGCCCTACCGCACGGTGAGCGCGGTCCTCGATCGCCTTCCCCCTGAGACGATCGACGAGGTCGCGCGGATCGCGGCCGACGCGTCGGCGCTCACGCTCGTGCAGTTCCGGCATGCCGGCGGCGCCCTCTCGCGGGTCGACGCCGAGGCAGGCTCCCTCGCGGCGCTGCCGGGCGACGTCGTGATGTTCGGCCTCGGCCTCGTCGCCGGGCCCGGAGCCGAAGCGATCGTCAGGGCACGCCTCGCGGAGCTCGCGTCCGCGGTCGCGCCGGCTTTCGCCGGCGACTACGCGAACCTCGTCGAGGAGCCGGCCGACGCGAGCGCGTTCTTCGACGCCGCCACGTGGGACCGGCTCGAGCGCGTGAAGGCCGACTGGGATCCCGACGACGTGGTGGTCGGCACGCATCACGTGCCCGCGCGCGCCCGCGCCTGACCACCGAGACGGTCGAGGCCGTCGGCCGAGGCGGTCGCGCCGAGCGACCACGGCGACGTCACGCCCGCGTCGTCCTACGATGGAGGGCTATGCCGTCGCCGCTCCCCGTGATCACCTACCCCGCGGACCTGCCCGTCTCGGGGCAGCGCGAGGAGATCGCACGCGCCATCCGCGACCACCAGGTCGTGATCGTCGCCGGCGCGACCGGATCCGGCAAGACGACCCAGCTGCCGAAGATCTGCCTCGAGCTCGGCCGCGAGCGGATCGCGCACACCCAGCCGCGCCGCATCGCCGCCCGCACCATCGCGGAGCGCATCTCCGAGGAGCTCGGCGTGGAGCTCGGCGACCTCGTCGGCTACCAGGTGCGCTTCACCGACCGGGCGAGCGAGGCCACGCGCATCAAGGTGATGACCGACGGCATCCTGCTCAACGAGATCCACCACGATCGCGACCTGCGCCGCTACGACACGATCATCATCGACGAGGCGCACGAGCGCAGCCTCAACATCGACTTCCTCCTCGGCTACCTGAAGCGGCTCCTCCCCCGGCGCCCCGAGCTGCGGGTCATCGTCACGAGCGCGACCATCGACCCCGAGAGCTTCGCGAGGCACTTCGCGGATGCCTCGGGTGAGCCCGCTCCCGTGATCGAGGTGTCGGGGCGCACCTACCCGGTCGAGGTGCGGTACCGGCCGCTGGTCGCGGAGTCCCCGTCGACGGGCTCTGCGGACGACTCGGACGACGAGGGCGCCGCCGCCGAGGACCGCGACGTGCAGCGGGGCATCCTCGACGCGCTCGACGAGCTCGACCGCGAGGCGCGGGGCGACGTGCTCGTGTTCCTCTCGGGCGAGAGCGAGATCCGCGACGCGGAGGCCGCGGTGCGCGGGCGCTTCCCTTCGACGGGCTCAGGGACCGGGGGGACGGGCTCAGGGACCGGAAGGACGGGCTCGGGGACCGGGGGGCGCGGCGGCGAGACCGAGGTGCTCCCCCTCTACGGCCGGCTCTCCTCGGCCGACCAGCATCGCGTGTTCGAGCCCTCGAAGGTCGCGGGCCTGCGCCGGCGGATCGTGCTCGCCACGAACGTCGCCGAGACGAGCCTCACGGTGCCCGGCATCCGCTACGTCGTCGACGCCGGCACGGCGCGCATCAGCCGCTACTCGGCGCGCTCGAAGGTGCAACGCCTGCCGATCGAGCCGATCTCGCAGGCGTCGGCGAACCAGCGGTCGGGTCGGTCGGGCCGCACGAGCGACGGCATCGCGATCCGCCTGTACTCCGAGGACGACTACGAGAAGCGTCCCGAGTACACCGACCCCGAGATCCTGCGCACGAACCTCGCGGCCGTCATCCTGCAGATGGCCTCGCTCGGGCTCGGCGCGGTGGAGGACTTCCCGTTCCTGACCCCGCCCGACACCCGCGGCATCCGCGACGGCCTCGACCTGCTGCGGGAGCTGGGGGCGATCGACCCTTCGACGGGCTCAGGGACCGAGCCGGACACGCGCGGCCCCCGGCTCACCCGCGTCGGACGGCAGCTCGCGCGGCTCCCGATCGAACCGCGGTTCGCCCGCATGGTGCTCGAGTCGAAGACGCAGGGCGTGTCGCGCGAGGTGCTCGCGATCGTGTCCGGCCTGACGATCCAGGACCCGCGCGAGCGACCGCTCGACCGGCGCGAGCAGGCGGACGGCTTCCACGCCCGGTTCGTCGACCCGACCAGCGACTTCCTCTCACTGCTGAACCTCTGGAACCACCTCGAGGAGCGACAGCGGGAGCTGTCGGGCAGTGCGTTCCGTCGGATGTGCAAGGCGGAGTTCCTCAACTACCTGCGGGTGCGCGAGTGGCAGGACCTCTACCGCCAGCTCGCGCGCCTGGCGAAGCCGCTCGGCCTGCAGGTGGCGAAGTCCGCGGGCGCGCCGAACCCCGACGGGATCCACCGCGCGCTCCTCGCCGGGCTGCTCTCGCAGATCGGCCTGCGCGACGAGCGCTCCCTGAGCCCGTCGAAGGGAGCACCCGCTTCGACGGCCTCGGCGGGCCGGGGTCGGCGGCAGCAGGCCGAGTTCGTCGGCGCCCGCAACGCCCGCTTCGTGGTGTTCCCCGGCTCCGCGCTCGCGAAGAAGCCGCCGGCAGCGCTCATGAGCGCCGAGCTCGTCGAGACCAGCCGGCTGTTCGCGCGCACGAACGCGGCCATCGATCCGGCGTGGGCCGAGCAGCTCGCCGGCCCGCTGGCGAAGCGCACGTTCGCGGAGCCCCGCTGGGAGCGCCGCCAGGGCTCCGCGGTCGCCGACGAGAAGGTCACGCTGTTCGGCGTGCCGATCGTGGCGAAGCGGCGCATCCAGCTCGCGCGCGTCGACGCGCAGCTCGCGCGGGAGCTCTTCATCCGGCACGCGCTCGTCGAGGAGGACTGGGACACGAACCGGCTCGACCGACGCCTGTTCTCGTTCGTGCGGGCCAACCGCGCGCTCCGACGCGAGCTCGGCGAGGTCGAGGAGCGCACGCGTCGACGCGACATCCTCGCGGGCGATGAAGCCGTCGTGGCGTTCTACGAGGCACGGGTGCCGGCGGATGTCGCGGACACGCGTGCGTTCGAACGCTGGTGGCGCGGCGAGCACCGTGCACGCCCCGACCTGCTCACCATGACGCGCGCCGACCTGCTCGGCGACGAGGCGGACGCGGATCGCAGCGGCGGATTCCCCGACCGCTGGCGGCAGGCCGACCAGACCTACTCGCTCGCCTACCGGTTCGAGCCCGGCACCGAGGACGACGGCGTGACCGTCGTGGTGCCGCTCGTGCTCCTGCCGCGGGTGCGCGCCGACGGGTTCGACTGGCAGGTGCCCGGACTGCGCGACGAGCTCATCACGGCGATGCTGCGCACGCTGCCGAAGGTGCTGCGCCGTCAGGTCGTGCCCGCCGCCGAGTGGGCGGCGCGCGTCTCGGCCGAACTGCCCGACGGCCCCGAGGGCGGCGCCGAATGCGAGCCGTTCACCGGGATGCTCGCGCAGGCGATCCGGCGGCTGACGTTCGCCCCGGTCGACCCGTCGGACTTCGACCTCGAGCGCGTCCCGCCGCACCTGCGCGTGACGTACCGGGCGGTCGACGAGCGCGGCCGCACGGTCGGATCGTCGAAGGACCTGGGCGAGCTGCAGTCGCGGCTCGCGAGCCGGAGCCGCGATGCGGTGGCGAAGGCCGTGAGTTCAGCCCCGCGGGTCGAGGAGCCCGCGAAGCGGGCGTCTCGAAACCCGGACCCCGCGCAATCGGGTGAGACGGCGCCCGCGGGCACCACCATCGCCGAGCAGTCGGGCATCACGACCTGGGAGTGGGACGAGCTCCCCGTACACGTCGACACCCGCCAGGCGGGCAACGTGATCCGCGCGTACCCGGCGCTCGTCGACGAGAGCCCTTCGACGCGCTCAGGGACCGGGGTCGCACTCCGCCTCGTCGCCACGGCGGAGGAACGCGATCGGGCGACGCGGCGCGGCATCCGCCGGCTGCTCGTGCTCGCGACGCCGACGCCCGTCGCCTACGTGCAGGAGCACCTCTCGAACGAGGAGAAGCTCTCGCTCGCGGCGAGCGCGTACCCCGGCACGCGGGCGCTGCTCGACGACTGCCTCGCCGCGTGTGTCGACGCCGAACTGCGGGCCCGCCACCCCGACGGGTTGCTGCGCACGCGGGCCGAGTTCGAGGCCGTGCGCGACGCCGTAGCGGCGACCGTCGTCGACCGCATGTTCGAGACGGTCGCGCTCGTCGCGCGCATCCTGAAGGCTGCTCGGGAGGCTGACCGAGCGATCTCGGGCGCCTCGAGCATCCACCTGATGGCCGCGCTCGGCGACATGCGGGCGCAGCTGGCGGGCCTCGTGCCGAACGGCTTCGTGTCGGCGACCGGGCTCGAGCGGCTCCGGCACCTGCCGCGCTACCTCGAGGCGATCACGTCGCGCGTTCGCAAGCTCGTCGATAACCCGGGTCGCGACCGCCAGGCCGCGAACCAGCTCGAGCCGGCGATCGCCGCGTTCGAGGCTGCGGGCGGCCGGATCCCGATCGACCCCGAGGCGGACCCGAGGCTGGTGCGCGTGCGGTGGATGCTCGAGGAGCTGCGCGTGGGCCTGTTCGCGCAGGAGCTCCGCACGGCCGAGACCGTGTCGCCGCAGCGCATCGCGAAGGCGCTCGCCGAGATCGGCTGAGCCTCGCTAGTCGTCGACGGTGCCCATCGTGATGCCGACCGCGGCGAACCGCTCCGCGTAGGCGGGCGCGAGCTCGCCGAGCCGGCGGGCCCACGCCTCGCGGTCGCGCGGCGCCTCGGGCTGCGCGAGGTGGCCGGCGAGCGCCTCGAGGTAGGCGTGCCAGCCGGGCCCGTAGCCGGGCTGCGTGACGTGCTCGTGCCGGAGGTGGAGGCGGGTGCGCTCGCCGTCGGGCTCGAGCACGACGGTCAGCAGGCTCGGCGGCTCGCCCACGACGGTCCATGTCGTCGTGAACCCGTGCGGCCGGTCGCAGGCGGTCACCTCGCCGTCGCAGTACACCGCGCCGTCGGTGTCGAGCGCCTGCCAGTGCCCGCCGAGGCGGAAGTCGCCGCGGTACGCCGCCATCCACCTCGCGAGCCGGTCGGGACTCGTGACGGCCTGCCACAGGTCGTCGGGATCGGTGTCGTAGACCTCGTGGAACTCGAGCAGCAGCCCGGGCTCATCGGGTGCGATGTCGCTCGTCACGGCCATCATGGCTCCTCTCGTGGGGTGCGCCCGGCACTGCTGCGTCGACTGCGCTTGCCGCGGGCGACCTCGGTGTGCAGCGCCGCGAGCCCGGCCGTCCACATCGAGCGGTAGCGCTCGAGCTGGCGGTCTGCGTCGTCGAGGCCCGCTGGGTCGATCGAGTACAGCCGGCGCGCGCCCTCGGCCCGAACCGTGGCGAAGCCATGCTCGCGCAGGATGCGCAGCTGCCGCGACACCGCGGGCTGCGTGATGCCGAACTCGCGGCCCACCACGTCGACCACCGCGCCGGCGCTCGCCTCGCCGCCGGCCAGGAGGTCGAGGATGCGGCGGCGCACCGGGTCGCCGAGGACGTCGAACGCATGCACCCCGTCAGGTTATCATTTCCATGTTATATACGCCACAGCTGATAGGCACGATTCCGCGGCATCCGCCTCGATAGAGTGGACGGACCGTGGGCAGCTACACCGATCTCCTCAGAACCTCGGGCGTCGCTCGTATCATCGCCGCCCAGCTGACCGCTCGGTTCCCCTCGGGGATGCTCTCGCTCGCGTTCCTCCTGCATGTCGAGCAGGAGACCGGCTCCTACGGCGCGGCGGGCCTGGTGCTCGCCGCCACGTCGCTCGGCCAGGCCGTCGCCGGCCCCATGACGAGCCGGCTCATGGGCCGCCTCGGCATGCGCCCCGTGCTCATCACCACGCTCGCGATCTGCGCGACCGCGGTCGTCGCGATCGGCGTGCTGCCGCTCACCGTGCCGGCGTACATGGCGGTCGGCCTCGTGGCCGGCCTCTCGACGCCGCCCGTGCAGTCCGCCGTGCGCACCATCTACCCGAAGATGGTGAACTCGCGCCAGCTCACCCCGCTCTTCTCGCTCGACGCGTCGGCGCAGGAGATCATCTGGGTCGTCGGGCCGGTCGTCACGACGTTCGTGTCCACGCAGATCGGCACCGTCTGGGGCATCCTGCTCGCCGCGGCCATGATGATCGGCGGCGGCATCTGGTTCATCTCCTCCCCCGAGCTGGGTCGCGTGCGCATCCCGCGGTCGAAGCGGCGGTTCGGCGCGGTGCTCACGCGGCCGCCGGTCATGCTCGCGACGATCGTCGGGTTCCTCCTCATCGGCGCGTGCGCCGCGGTCGAGGCGGGCGTCGTCGCCGTGTTCGGGCACGACGGCGCGGAGGCAGGCATCGTGCTCGCCATCTTCTCGGTCGGCAGCCTCGCGGGCGGCCTGTTCCTCGGGCACGTGCCGATCGGGCCGTGGTCGACCGCACGCCGAATGTTCATCGTCTTCGCCGGCATGGCGCTCGCCGCGTTCGTCATGGACTTCTGGTGGCTCGCGGCGACCCTCTTCATCGCGGGCATCGGCATCGCGCCCGCGCTCGCCGTGCTGTTCGCGATCGTCTCGGCCAGCGTGAAGTTCAGCGACACCGCCGAGGCCTACGGCTGGGTCGGCACCGGCCAGCTCATCGGCGCCGCGCTGGGCTCGGCCGTCGCCGGCTTCCTCATCGACGGGTACGGCGCGCAGGGCGCGTTCATCGCGGCGGCCGCGCTCGCCATGCTCGGCGTCCTCGCCGCGGTGCTCGGCAAGCCGTGGCATCCCGACCTGCGCGAACGCGACGCGAGCCCCATCCCCGACACCGAACCGGTGCGGGCGCAACCCAGTTGAGAGGAGCGACGACGATGACGCGACCGCCCGTCACCCCGGCACCCAGCCTGTCCCTCGACGACGGCAACACCATCCCGCAGCTCGGCTACGGCCTCTACAAGGTGCCGGCAGCGGATGCCGCGCGCCTCTGCCTCGAGGCCATCGCCGTCGGCTACCGGCACCTCGACACCGCCGCCTTCTACGCGAACGAGGAGGCGGTCGGCGAGGCCGTCCGCTCGGCGGACGTGCCGCGCGAGGAGCTCTTCGTCACGAGCAAGGTGTGGAAGGACGACAACGGCTACGACTCGACGCTGCGCGCGTTCGACGCGAGCATTGCCCGGCTGGGCCTCGCGACGCTCGACCTCTACATGATCCACTGGCCGGTGCCGTCGACCGACCGCTACGTCGACACCTGGCGCGCGCTCGTGCGGCTGCAGCAGGAGGGGCGCGTGCAGTCGATCGGCGTCGCGAACTTCCACGCGCACCACCTCGAGCGGATCATCGGCGAGACCGGCGTCGCACCCGTCGTGAACCAGGTCGAGCTGCACCCGTGGCTGCCGCAGGCGGAGCTGCGCGCGTTCGACGCCGCGCACGGCATCCGCACCGAGGCGTGGTCGCCGCTCGCCCGCGGACGGGTGCTCGACACCCCGCTGCTCGGCGACCTCGCCGACAAGCACGGACGTACGCCGGCCCAGGTCGTGCTGCGCTGGCACGTCGAGCTCGGCAACATCGTGATCCCGAAGGCGTCCTCGCCCGAGCGGATCCGCGAGAACCTGGACGTGTTCGACTTCGCGCTCGACGACGAGGACCTCGCCGCGATCGCGACCCTCGCGAGCGGCGAGCGCACCGGTCGCGATCCCGACTTCGACTGAGCCGTGCTCCCGCTGAACGAGCGGGAACCGGGCTTCGTTGGGGCCGTTCGACGATTCACAGCGAAGCGCAATCCGATCGTGACCGGACTCCCAGCAGGGGTCCAGACATGCGATCCGGGCCGGGCAATACGGTGAGCCCATGAGACGACGACTGGTCCCCGCAGCGGCCGCGGCCGCCCTCCTCGCACTGCTCCTGGCCGGCTGCTCCGCGGGCTCCAGCGGGTCCGAGGCGCCCATGATGGAACCCGGCCGGCAGGCGCCCCAGGGCGAGGATGCCGCGGGCGGCACCGCCGCCGACGGCGCGGAGCTCGCCGAGCGCAGCGTGATCACCACGGGATGGGTGTCGATCACGGTCGACGATCCGGTCGACGGCGCGCAGCAGGCCGTGGACCTCGCGGAGGCGCGGGGCGGTCGCGTCGACAGCCGCAGCGAGACGCCGGGCACCGACGCCCAGCCGCCGAGCGCCTCGCTCACCCTGCGCATCCCGTCGGACGACCTCGATCCGTTCCTCGCCGAGCTGCGCGAGCTCGGCACCGTGAACTCCGTCTCCATGAACGCCTCCGACGTCACGCAGCAGCGCAACGACCTGGAGGGGCGCATCGACGCGCTGACCGCGTCGACCGACCGGTTGCAGCAGCTGCTCTCGGAGGCGACGACGATCGCCGACCTCATCGCCATCGAGTCCGAGCTCACGACCCGCCAGGCCGAGCTCGACAGCCTCACGCAGCAGCGCGACGCCCTCGTCGACCAGGTCGACTACTCGACGATCACCGTCGACCTCGTCACCGAGGCGGTCGCCCCCGACCCGCAGCCCGACGACTTCTGGAGCGGGCTCGCGGCCGGCTGGAACGCCCTCATCGGCTTCGCGACGTGGCTCGGCATCGCGGTCGGCGTGCTGCTCCCATGGGCGCTCGCCGCCCTCGTCGTCGGCGCGATCGTGCTCGTGATCGTGCTCGTGGCGACGCGCTCGCGCCGGCCGAAGCCACCGGCGCCGGGCCCGACGCCCGGGGCATCCGACCCGGCTGCACCGCCCATGCCGCCGGCCTCGGATGCCGCGTCGCAGCCCCCGCACGAGCGCACGCCGCAGGCGTAGTCTGGCGTCGTGAGCGCGACGCCGGAGACCCTGCTGCACGACGAACTCCTCGAACGCATGCGGGAACGCGCCGCGGGCTACGACCGCGACAACGCGTTCTTCGACGACGATCTCGCCGAGCTGCGCGACGCGGGCTACCTCACCGCACTCGTGCCCGAGGGGTACGGCGGGCTCGGCTGGGGCTTCGACGAGGCCGTGCGGGCGCAGTCCCGGCTGGCGGGCGCGGCGCCGGCCACGGCGCTGGCGGTGAACATGCACCTCGTGTGGACGGGCGTCGCCAAGCTCCTCCGCGACCGCGGCGACGACACGCTCGACTTCCTCCTCCGCGAGGCGGGCCAGGGCGAGCTCTTCGGGTTCGGCATCAGCGAGGCCGGCAACGACCTCATGCTGTTCGGCTCGCGCACCGCGGCCGAGCCGCAGTCCGGCGGCGGCTACCGCTACTCGGGGCGCAAGGTCTTCACGTCGCTCTCCCCGGCGTGGACGCGACTCGGCACGATGGGCCTCGACACCGCCTCGCCCGACGCCCCCAAGATCGTCTACGGGTTCATCGACCGCGAGGACCCCGACGTGCGCATCCTCGACGACTGGGACACCCTGGGGATGCGCGCGTCGCAGAGCCGCACGACCGTGCTCGACGGCGCGTTCGCCGCCCCCGACCGCATCGTGCGGCGGCTCGATCCGGGCCCGAACGCCGACCCGTTCATCTTCGGCATCTTCGCGAGCTTCGAGCTGCTGCTCGCGGCGGTGTACGCGGGCATCGGCGCGCGGGCGCTCGACCTCGCGGTGGCCGCGGCGCACCGGCGCACCTCGATGAAGCGCGACGGCGCGCCGCTGTCGCAGGACCCCGACATCCGCTGGCGGATCGCCGACGCCGCCATCGCGCAGGAGGCGCTCGAGCCGCAGCTGCTCGCCGTCGCGCGCGACCTCGACACGCTCGTCGACCACGGCCCGATGTGGTTCGCCAAGCTGGTGGGCGTCAAGGTGCGCTCGACCGAGACGGCGAAGCACGTGGTCGACCAGGCCGTGCGCGTGGCCGGCGGCTCCTCCTACTTCGCCGGCTCGGAGCTCGGCCGCCTCTACCGCGACGTGCTCGCGGGCATCTTCCACCCGTCCGACGACGAGTCGGCGCACGGCACCGTCGCGAACGCGTGGCTCGGGCAGCTCGACTCGTGAGCGACCGGATGCCGCGCCGTCGCGGCATCCGCCGGGCGCGTCGCGCCGCCGAGCACTAGGCTGGGCATCGCGGCGCCGCCGCCGCACCCGCTGCTCCTGGGAGGTCCCGTGAACGTCGTCGCCTTCATCATCGCCATGGCATTCTTCGTCTTCGGCATGCTGCTCATGGGGTACGCCACGACGTTCACCGGCTTCGAGGCGATCGCCTTCTTCGGCGGCATCCTCAGCGTCGCCCTCGCGGTCGCCATCCCGGTCAACATCCTGGGCCGCGGCGACGGCGTCTGACGGGTGACCCTGCCCCAGCGCGACACGCGCGTCACCTACCCCGGCGGGGCGCTCACCGCGTCGAGTCGCGTGCTCCACGTCGCCACCGCCGCCGACGGCCGCCTCGCGGTCATCACCGAGTCGACGAGCTTCCACCCCGTGGATGCCGCGTGGCCCGACCAGCCCGCCGACGCCGGCGTCCTCCGCGCGAACGGCGTCGGCGTGCCCGTGCGCGATGCGGTGGTCGCTGCGACCGACGGTACCGACCTCCACCTCGGCGACGACATCCCCGTGCGCACGGGCACCCAGGGCTGGGCCTTCCTCGTGGCGCACCTCGTCGACGGCGACGCGACGATCGCCGAGGGCGACGAGGTCGAGATCGAGGCGGATGCCGGGACGCGCCGTGCGCTCTCGACCGGTCACACCGCCTGCCACCTCGCCTCGCTTGCGCTCAACCGCGTGCTCGCCGACCGGTGGTCGAAGCCCGCGCGCGAGGACTCGCTCGGGAACCCCGACTTCGATGGCGCGGCCATCGCGTCGTCGCGCATCCTGCCCGACGGCTCGCTCGACCGCTACCGACTCAACAAGTCGCTGCGGCGCGCGGGGTTCGACACCGCGTCGCTCGCCGGCGAGCTCGACGACGTGCGCGTCGCGGTCGCCGAGCAGCTCGAGCGCTGGATCGCGTCGGGCGCCGCCGTGCGCGTCGAGGCCGCCGGCGACGGGCTCTCCGACCGGCGCACCTGGGTGTGCGAGCTGCCCGAGGGCACGGCCCGCATCCCATGCGGTGGCACGCACCTCGACTCCGCCGCCGAGCTGGGCTCCGTGACGACCTCGTTCGCCGTGGTGGACGACGGCGGCACGCCCGTGCTCGAGATGACGAATTCCGCCCATCCTCGACACTGAACTCGGGGTGCCGGAGGCACCCTCCAGCGGGGTTACCATATGCCTCGTGGGTATTCACATCGAGAAGGTCGATCTCCCCGGGATCGGCTTCCGCCACGACCTCGTCACCGAAGGCGGTCGACGGATCAGCGTGGTGTCGCACCGGGACGGTGAGCGCGACCTCGGCGTCTTCGACGAAGACGACCCCGACGCCTGCCGTGACTCCATTCCGCTGAACGACGACGAGGCCGCGGCCCTCGCCGACGTGCTCGGCGCATCCGTCATGCTCAGCCGCCTCACGGCCCTCAGCGATGAGACCGCGGGCCTCTACACCGAGCAGATCGCGCTGCCGACGGACTCGCCGTACCTGAACCGCACGCTGGGCGACACGAAGGCGCGCACGCGCACGCACGCCTCGATCGTCGCGATCGTCCGCGACGGGTCGATCATCCCCTCCCCGACGCCGGCCGAGCCGCTGCGCGCGGGCGACGTCATCGTGGCCGTCGGCACTCGTGAAGGACTCGACGGAGTAGCTCGGCTGCTCTCCAACGGCCCCGACTGAGGCCGGCCGCATGCACGAGACCACGCTGCTCCTCATCGAAGTCGGCGCGCTGCTTCTCGGCATGAGCCTGTTGGGGCGTCTCGCGCTCCTCATCGGGATCTCGCCGATCCCGTTCTACCTCCTGCTCGGCCTCGCCTTCGGCGAGGGCGGCTTCGTGCCGCTCGACGCGAGCGAGGAGTTCCTGCAGACCGGCTCCGAGATCGGGATCATCCTGCTGCTCGCGCTGCTCGGGCTCGAGTACACCGCGACGGAGCTCTTCGGCAGCCTGAAGTCGGCCCGCGTGCCCGGCATCGTCGACGCGGTCTCCAACGCGCTCCCGGGCGCCGCGATGGCGCTCCTGCTCGGCTGGGGCCCGATCGCCGCGGTGGCCCTCGCGGGCGTCACGTGGGTGTCGTCCTCGGGCGTCATCGCCAAGCTGCTGCGCGACCTCGGCCGCCTGTCGAACCGCGAGACGCCGGCGATCCTCGCGGTGCTCGTCATCGAGGACCTCGCGATGGCGTTCTACCTGCCGGTGCTCTCGGCCATCGTGATCGGCGTGAGCGTGCTGCAGGGTGCGATCTCGGTGGCGATCGCGGTCGCCGTGGTGACCCTCATCCTCTACATTGCGCTGCGGCACGGGCACGTCGTCTCGCGCCTGTTCCCCGCCGACGAGTACGAGCCGCTGCTGCTCGGCGTGCTGGGACTCACCATGCTCGTCGCGGGCCTCGCCGCCCAGGTGGGCGTGTCGGCCGCCGTCGGCGCGTTCCTTGTGGGCATCGCGCTCTCGGGCCGCGTCGCCGCGAACGCGAGCGCCGTGCTCACCCCGCTGCGCGACCTGTTCGCCGCGACGTTCTTCGTGTTCTTCGGGCTCACGTCCGACTCGTCGAAGCTCGTGCCCATGATCCTGCCCGCGCTCGGCCTCGCGATCGTCACGATCGTCACGAAGCTCATCTCGGGCGCGTACGCCGCCCGCCGGGCCGGCGTCGGCACGCTCGGCCAGTGGCGTGCGGGCTTCGCGCTCGCGCCGCGCGGCGAGTTCTCGATCGTCATCGCGGGCATCGCGGTGACGGCGGGCGTCGCGCCGGGCATCGCCCCGCTCGCCACGGCCTACGTGCTCATCACGATCATCGCCGGCACGTTCCTGGCTCGCGTCCCCGACGCGGCCTGGTTCCGCGCGGCCGTGCGACGCCGGGCCGCGAAGGCCGCGCCCGGCACCGCCTGACCGGGTTCGCCCGACTACTCCGCCGGGTGCTCGGCCGCCGCAGCGGCATCCGCCCGGTCGGCCGCGGCGAGCGCGTCGAGCTCGGCGTCGGCTGCATCGGATGCCGCGAGGAGCTCGCGCACGCGAGGCACGACCTCGGTGCCGTACCGCTCGATGCTGCCCATCATCGCCTCGTGCGGCAGGGTGCCGTTGGAGTACTTGAGGTCGAAGCGCACGGCGCCGATCGCGCGCATGGCCGCGGCGATCTTCTGCGCCACCGTCTCGGGCGAGCCCGCGTAGAGGGCGCCGCTCGGGCCGGCCTCGCCCTCGAAGTGCTCGCGGCTCACGGGACCCCAGCCGCGCTCCTTGCCGATCCGGTCGATGATGACCTTGTAGTGCGGCCAGAGCGTGTCGAGCGCTTCCTGGTCGGTGTCGGCGATGAAGCCGGGCGAGTGCACGGCGATCGGCTGCGCCGCGTGGCCGAACTGGTCGAGGGCGCGCCGGTAGAGGTCGGCGAGCGGCGCGAACCGGGCGGGGCTGCCGCCGATGATGGCGAGCACGAGGGGCAGGCCGTAATGCGCGGCGCGCACGACGGACTCGGGGCTGCCCCCCACGCCGACCCAGGTCTTCAGGTGCCCGTGCTCGACGGGCGGGTAGACGAGCTGGTCGGTGAGGTGCGCACGCAGCTCGCCGGTCCAGGTGACGGGCTCCTGTTTGATGAGCTCGGCGAAGAGGTTGAGCTTCTCCTCGAACAGCTCCTGGTACTGGTTGAGCTCGAATCCGAACAGCGGGAACGACTCGATGAAGGAGCCGCGGCCGAGGATGACCTCCGCTCGACCGCCCGAGAGGCCGTCGAGCGTGGCGAAGCGCTGGAACACCCGCACGGGGTCGTCGGAGCTCAGCACCGTGACGGCCGAGCCGAGGTGGATGCGCTCCGTGCGGCCCGCGATGGTGCCGAGCACGACCTCGGGCGCCGACACGGCGAACTCGTGCCGATGGTGCTCGCCGACGCCGAAGAAGTCCAGGCCCAGCCGGTCGGCCAGCACCGCCTCGTCGACGACGTTGCGCAGCACCTGCGCGTGGGTGAGCGTCGACCCGTCGGCCGCGACCGTCACGTCGCCGAAGGTGTCGAGTCCGAATTCGTAGCGCTCGGCCATGTCCTGTCCCATCTCCGCGTCTCCATGCGTACGCATGCCCACCGGAACCCCCGTGAGCCCGAGACTATTCCCCCGCACCGCCCGTGGGAATGCGCGGCCGCGGTCGGGCGTTGCCGGTGAATGTCGGCGCATGGATCCCCGCGTCGGCGAGAATGGAGGCGTGGACGTGACGGACCGGCCGGTCATCGGCATCTTCGGTGCGGGGAAGGTGGGCACCGCGCTCGCCCGACTCCTCGTGGCATCCGGGTACGAGGTCCGCATCACGGGCTCGCCGCGGCAGACCGCGCTCGACCTGCTCGTCTCGGTCGTCGCGCCCGGCGCACGGGTGCTCGCGCCCGCCGAGCTCGTCGCCGAGGCCGACGTCATCATCGTCGCCGTGCCGTTCGGCAAGGCCGGCACGGTGCCGTGGGAGGACTTCGGCAACAAGGTCGTCGTCGACGCCATGAACTACTGGCCTCCGGTCGACGGCCATATCGACTCGGTCGACGCCGACGACCGCTCGACGAGCGAGATCAACGCCGCCCGCAACCCGCTCGCGCGCGTCGTGAAGTCGCTGAACCACCTCGGGTACCACGAGATGGAGGACGACAGCATGGACGCGGGCTCGCCGCTGCGCCGCGCCATCGCGGTCGTGGGCGACGACGCCGAGGCGCGCGCCGTGCTCGCGGGCATCATCGACGACATCGGCTTCGACGCCGTCGACGGCGGCCCGCTCGCCGCGGGCCGCGCCCTCGAGCCGGGTCATCCGGCGTTCGGTCGGGAGCTCTCGGCGGCCGAGCTCTCGGCGCTGCTGGCGCCCGCCGCGCACCTCGCGGCCTGAGCGGGCAGCCGCCCATTATGGTGGAGCAATGCCCGACCCCGTGACCGTGCGGCCCGGCGCCGCCGAGCGCCTCTCGCGCATGGTGCAGCTGCCGACCGTGTCCGCCGAGTTCGAGGAGCGCGGCCTCGCCGACTTCGACCGGTTCCGCGACCTCCTCGCCGAGCTCTACCCGCTCGTGCACGAGCACCTCGCGTTCGAGCAGGTCACCGACGTCGGGCTGCTCTACCACTGGCGAGGCGCGGGCGACGGCGACCCGGTCGTGCTCATGGGCCACTTCGATGTCGTGCCGGCCGTCGACGACGACGGCTGGACGTTCCCGCCCTTCGAGGGCCGCATCCACGACGGCTCGGTCTGGGGCCGGGGCACGCTCGACGACAAGGGCCCGCTGCTCGTGGTCCTCGAGGCCGTCGAGAACCTGCTCGCCGACGGGTTCGTCCCGGAGCGCGACGTGTACCTCTCGTTCGGCGGCAACGAGGAGAGCCACGGCGCCGCCGCGCGGGCCGCCGCCGACCTGTTCCAGGACCGTGGCATCACCCCGTGGCTCGTGCTCGACGAGGGCGGTGCCGTGGTCGACGCGCCGCTGCCGTTCGTGCACGTGCCGGCGGCGATGGTCGGCGTCGGCGAGAAGGGCATCGTGACGGTCCGCCTCTCGGCGCTCGGTGAGGGCGGGCACGCGTCGACACCGCCCGCGACGACGGCCACGGCCCGCATCGCGCGCGCGGTGCACCGGCTCTCGCCGAACCCGTTCCCGAAGCGCACGCCGCGGTCGCTGCGCACCATGCTCTCGACGTTCGCCCCGCACACGCGCGGCCCGGTCCGGCTCCTGCTCCGGACGCTCGCCGCGACGCCGTGGGTCACCGCGCGCCTCTTCGCGCGCCTCGACGGCGAGCCGGCGGCGCTCGTCCGCACGACCCTCGCCGCCACCATGCTCGAGGGCGGCTCCGCCCCCAACGTGCTCCCCGCCCGCGCCGCCGCGACGCTCAACCTGCGCATCGCCGTGGGCGAGACGGTGGGCACCACGGCCGCGCGCGTGCGGCGCGTGATCGGCGATCCCGCGGTGGACGTCCAGGTGGTCGAGGGCAGCGACCCGTCGCCCGAGTCCCCGACCGACACGGCGCAGTTCGCCGCGATCGCCGCCGCCGTGGGCGCGTCGTACCCGGGCGCCATCACCGCGCCGTACCTCATGATGGCCGCCACCGACTCGCGGTGGTTCCACCGGTTCTCGCCGGCCGTGTTCCGCTTCGCCCCGATCGCCATGACGGCGGGCCAGCGGGCGTCGATCCACGGGGTCGACGAGCACGTGACGATCGACAGCCTCGAGCGCGGCGAGCGGTTCCACCGGGCGCTGCTCGAGTCGCTGAACGGCACGGGAGACCGCGGCGAGGGAGCCGACGACACCCGAGTGGCTGAAGTGGGGCATCCGACCCACTAGGGTGATTCCACCCCCATCCCGAAGGAGCCCGAAGATGCGCGCTGCCAGACTCGGACCGGTGGCCGCGATCGTCGGCTTCCTCGCGTTCGTCGAGTTCACGAGCGGCATCCTGCAGGGGTACTACACGCCGCTCCTCACCGACATCGCGCGGCACCTCGGCATCCACGACGCCGACGTGAACTGGCTCGAGGGCACGCAGCTCATGCTCTCGGCACTCGTCGTGCCGGCGTTCGCGAAGCTCGGCGACATGGTCGGCCACAAGCGCATGCTCATGTGGTCGACGGCCATCACGGCGGCGGCCTCCACGGCGCTCGCGTTCACCGACCAGTTCTGGGTGTTCCTCGTCGCGTGGGCGCTGCAGGGCTTCTACGTGGTCTGGCTGCCGCTCGAGATCGCGCTGATCTGGTCGCGCAGCCGCTCGGCGGAGCGCCCGGCCGCGATGACCCGCAAGGCCGCCGGCCTGCTGGTCGCGGCGCTCGAGTTCGGCGCCATCGCCGGCGCCCTCTCCGCGGGAGCCCTCGCCGACGTGCTGCCGATGACGGCGCTGCTGCTCGTGCCGGCGATCGCGGTCGTCGCGTGCTTCTTCGTCGTGTGGTTCGGCGTCAAGGAGTCGCCCGACCTCTCGGGCGGCACGCTCGACACCGTCGGCCTGGTCATCATCTCGCTCGCCCTCCTCGCGCTCACGGGCGGCCTCAGCTTCATGCGCCTCAACGGGCCGGCCGACCTGCTGAGCTGGGGCCTCATCGCACTCGGCGTGCTGCTCGTCGTGCCGTTCGCGCGCTGGGAGCTGCGTCACCCCGACCCGCTCATCGACGTGCGCATGTTCCGCTCGCCGTCGCTCTGGCCGGTGTTCCTCACCGCGGGTCTCTTCGGCGTGAGCGTGCTCGGCGCGCAGGCGCCGCTGTCGACCTTCGCGCGCACGGATGCCGCGGAGGTCGGCTACGGGCTCGGGGCCACGAGCTTCCAGACCTCCCTCCTCGTCGGCGCCTACGTGCTCTCCCTCGTCGTCGGCGCCATGCTGTTCCCGCTCATCACCCGCTGGGTGACGCCGCGCGTCGCGCTCATCGGCGCGAGCTCGCTGGTCTCGCTCGGGTACCTCCTGTCCCTGCCGTTCCACGACGGGTACGTGCAGGTGCTCGCGAACATGATCATCGCGGGCATCGGCTCGGGCGCACTCGTCGCGGCGCTGCCCGCCGCCGCGGCGGCCGCCGCGCCTGCGCACCAGACCGGCGTCGCCACGGGCCTCACCAACTCGGTGAAGACCGTCGGCGGTGCGATCGCGTCGTGCGTGTTCGGCATCGCACTGCTCGGCACGGCCGGCGAGGCGGCCACGAGCACCGCCGGGTCGTTCGCCGGGTACGTCACCGTGTGGCTCGTCTGCGGCGTGACCGCGGCCGTCGCCGCGGTGCTGCTCGCGTTCGTGCCGAAGCTCGCGTTCTCCGACGCGCCCACCGCCGAGGGCGCCGCCGTCGTACGCTGAGTCCCGGGCCGGCCGGTGGGGTCCGGCCGATCGGGGGGCACGATGACGGATGCCGCGACGCTCGTCGCCACGCTCGAGGGAATGGCGAGCGACGAGGAGCGCGAGAAGTACACGCGGTACTTCCCGCCCGACCCCGACGCGCCGTTCATCGGCGTTCGGATGGGCGCCGTGTTCGACCTCGCGAAGACCGCGCTCGACCTGCCCGTCGCCGAGCTCGATGCGCTGCTCGAGCAGCCGGCGCACGAGGTGCGGGCGCTCGCGTGCAGCATCATGGGCAAGTCCGCGGCGCACCCCCGCACGTCGCCGGGGCGGCGCACCGAGCTCTACGAGCTGTACCTCCGACGGCACGACCGCATCGACCAGTGGGACCTCGTCGACCTCGCCGCCCAGTACGTCGTGGGCGGCTACCTGCTCGACCGCGATCGGTCGCCGCTCGCCCGGCTCGCGGCATCCGGATTCTGGCCGGAACGCCGGACCGCGCTCGTGGCGACCTTCGCGTTCCTCAAGCGGGGTGAGGTCGACGACGCGTTCGCGCTCGCCGAGACGCTCGCCGACGACCCCGAGCCACTCGTGCAGAAGGCGCTCGGGTGGGTGCTGCGCGCCGCGGGCGACGCCGACCGCGAGCGCCTGGACGCGTACCTGGAACGGCACGCCGCGACGATGCCGCGGGTCGCGCTGCGCGCCGCGATCGAGCACCACCCCAAGGAGGAGCGGGCGCGGATCCTCGCGATCCGCTGACGCGGCTCAGCCGGGCGCGACCTCGACCGAATCCTTCGACAGCGAACGGTGCCGCCGCCGGCGTGCGCCGAGATCGAGCAGGCCGACGCCGAACGCGATCGCGAGGAACAGGGCGACCGCGGTCATCCCGAAGCCGTAGGCGTCGTGGTACACCGCGAGGTCCTGCGTGCTGTCCGTGCCCGTCTCGCGGTAGATCGTGGCGTAGAAGAGCGACAGCGCCACGGCCGTGCCGACGGCGGTGCCGATGCGCTGGCCGAGCTGGCCCACCGAGCCGGCCAGGCCGCCCTGCTTCACCGGGATGTCGGCGAGCGCGAGCGTCTGGTTCGGCGAGATCACGAGGCCGCCGCCGAACCCGGCGATGACCATCGCGCCGGCCATGGCCCATGGCGTGAGGTCGGGCGGCGTGTACAGCGCCGCCAGCACGAGCAGCCCGATGCCGACCAGGACCATCGCGAGGCCCCACACCACCAGGGGTCGGCCGAGGCGGTTCACCAGGTTGCCGCCGATCCACGACGACACCGCGCTCGTGAGCGCGAAGCCGATGCTCACCATGCCCGCGAACACCGGCGCGAGCCCGAGGCCGTGCTGCAGGTAGAGCGTGGTCAACAGGAACATCGACGGCGCTGCGGCGAAGTACGCCGAGGCGAGCACCGTGCCGTTGCGGTACGAGCTCACGCCGAACAGCGAGAGCGGCACGAGCGGATGCTTGCCGGTGGCCGCGTAATGGCGCTCCCACGCGACGAACGCGCTGGCGGCGAACACGAACACGACGAGGAGCCACCAGCGCGCGGGGTTGTCGTCGGGCGACCCGGTGGTGAAGAGGAACGGCCACATCAGCGCGATAACCGTGATGCCGAAGAGCAGCAGGCCGACCGGGTCGAGCTCGAGCTTTCGCGAGGAGGGCAGGCGGGTGTCGGGCAGCAGCCAGAGGGCGAGCGCGATCGCCACGAGCGAGAGCGGCACGTTCATCCAGAAGATGCCCCGCCAGCCGTCCTCAGGACCTCCGATCGCGATCGCGAGGCCGCCGAGCGTCGGCCCGAACGCCGTGGCGATGCCGATCGTGGCGCCGAACAGGCCGAACGCCTTGCCGCGCTCGGCGCCCTGGAACAGCTGCTGGATGAGGCCCAGGACCTGCGGCATCTGGATGCCGGCCGCGACGCCTTGCAGGAGCCGCGCGACGAGCAGCACCTCGCCGGTGGGCGCGAGCGCGCAGGCGAGGCTCGTGAGGGTGAACAGGCTGAGGCCGATGACGAACAGCGTGCGCCGCGATCGCTGGTCGCCGATGCGGCCCGCGGGCACGAGCGTGAGGCCGAACGTGAGCACGTAGCCCGACACGATGAGCTGGAGCTCGGTGGACGTCGCGCCGAACGCCGCCTCGATCGACGGCAGCGCGACGTTGACCTTCGTCAGGTCGAGGATGGTGAGGCCCGCGACCGCCACGCACACCCAATAGGCGCGCCAGCGCTTGGCATCGGACAGCGGGATCGACAGCGTGGGCGGCTGCGGCGCCGGCGTGGACGGTTGCGACATCCCGTCCAGCCTATGCCCGCCCCTGCGTCGGACCGGAAGGCCTTGCGCGGGGCCGACTCGGCACGCCGCGGCGGAAGCGGGCAGGCGCAGGGGCGCCGGGACTAGGCTCGTGACCAGCACCGGCGCCCCTGCGCCGTCTTCCGACGAAAGGACTTCCGTCGTGTCGAAGAAGACCATCGTGACGCTCGTGGACGACCTCGACGGCACCGACGCCGCGGAGACGATCGCCTTCGCGGTCGACGGCGCCGGCTACGAGATCGACCTGTCGGCCGACAACGCCGCTGCGCTGCGCGCCGCGTTCGCGCCGTACGTCAAGGCGGGCCGTCGAACGAGTGCCTCCCGCCGCAGCGGGCGCTCCTCGTCCGCGAGCTCGGGCGGCGCGTCGCCGAAGGAGATCCGCGCCTGGGCGGCCGACAACGGCGTCGAGGTACCCGCACGCGGTCGCATCCCTGCCGGCGTGCACGAGCAGTTCCTCGCGGCGAGGCGCTAGCCGGAAACGCGACGAGGCCGGCTTCCGAAGAAGCCGGCCTCGCGATGGTGGACCCAGGGGGATTCGAACCCCCGACCTTCTCATTGCGAACGAGACGCGCTACCAACTGCGCCATGGGCCCGAGCCGTCAACGACTCTATCATCACTCGGAGCGTGATCCAGACCACCCGGACGGCTCCGGTCGGCGGGCCGCCGGCCGGGTGAACGCGCGTCAGCCCGCCTGACGGCGACGGCGCAGCACGGCGTCGAGGTCGCCGAATCCGGGCGGCGCCTCCTCGACGATGCCCATGCGGGCATACGGGCTCGCCGGCTCGGCCTCTGCCGTGCGCGGGGGCTCGCGACGAGCGGCAGCGGGGGCAGCGGATGCCGCGGGCGCCTCGGCCCCGCGCGACGGCCGTTCGATCGACGGCACGGCGGGCTCGAGCTCCTCGGCGCGGCGCGCCAGCTCCGCCTCGACGGACGAGCGACGCAGCCGCTCAGCGGCCTCGATCGACGCCATGGCGGCCGCCGCGATCGTGCCGCGCGAGAGGTGCAGCGGCTTCGGCAGCGGCTGCGGCGTCCAGCCGTGGTCCTCGGGCTCCTCCTCGGCGAGCTCGATGGGCTCGAACGGCTCGGCCTGGGGCGCGGCGACGGGAGCGGCGACGGGCGCGGCGATGTGCACGCGGGCGAGCCCGGCCAGGAACGTGAACGCGAGCACCATCGCGAGCGCGCCGCCCGCCGCGATGAGCAGGGAGGCGCCGAACGCGGCCGCGACGAGTCCGCCGATCACGGTCAGCAGGCCCGCGAGCAGGAGCAGCGAGCTCAGCCCGCGACGACGGCGCAGCGAGCGACGGCGCCTCGCGGCATCCGTCGACGTCGCACCCGTGGGCGCGGCGGCCGACTGCGCCGGCGCCACCGTGGGGATCGGCTCGGTGATGGGGGCGGCCGACGCGGCCAGCTCGCGCGCGGCTCCGGCCGCCTCCTCGGCGGCACGGCGCTCGGCGATCGCGAGGTGCTCGGCGGCCTCGGCCGCGAGTCGGGCGGTGACCTCGTGCTCGTGCAGGATCCGCTGCTGCGTCGCGACCTCGCGGGCGGTGGCCTCGACGCGCACCGCCTCGGGCGTCTCAGCCGTCTCGGCGAGGATGCGCAGCGTCTGCTGCAGCCGCACCGCGTTGCGCTCGGTGGCGAGGTACTGCCGGCGGCGAAGCCAGCTCGGCAGGAGGTACGCGATCCAGAGTGCAGCGGCCGCTGCCACCAGCACGCCCCCGCCGATCACGTCCATGCGACAACGCTAGGCCCCAGCGGACGATCGGCACCGCTGGACGCGCGCGTGTTCAGCGATCGGCGACGTGCAGCGGGTACGCGGCGGCCGCGCGGTCCTCCGCGCTGATGCGGGCGGCGTCCTCGGGCACGCGACCTTCGTGCCAGCGGCGCAGCACGCCCCGCGGCACCTCCTCGGCCACGAGCGCGAACGAGAAGTGGTCGCGCCAGTCGCCGTTGATGTGGATGAACCGCCGCCGCAGGCCCTCGTAGCGGAACCCGAGCTTCTCGACGACGCGCAGTGACGGCGCGTTCTCGGGGCGGATGCAGATCTCCATGCGGTGCAGGCGCAGGGTCGAGAAGCAGTAGTCGGTCGCGAGCGCGACGGCGGTCGGCGTGATGCCGCGCCCGGCGTGCGCCTGCGACACCCAGTAGCCGATCGAGGCCGAGGACAGCGATCCGAACGTGATCGACGAGACGTTGAGCTGGCCGACGAGCTCGCCGTCGACCTCGATCACGAACGGCAGGGCGTGCCCGGTGCGCGCGTGCGCGAGCAGGTTGCGGATGCTCGCGCGCGTGTCGATCACCGTGCCCCCGCCGGGGTAGGTCGCCTCCCACTGGCGCAGCCACGAGCGGTTGTCGAGCAGCACGCGCTCGAGCACCTTGGCGTCGCGCGCACGGATCGGCCGCAGGGTGACGTCCCCGTCACGCAGCGTGGGGATCGCGGCCGTCGCCATCGTCAGCTCCGTTCGAGGCCGGCGACGTACTCGACGAGCCACGGCTTGAGCTCGGGGCCGAGGTCGTCGCGATCTGCGGCCAGCTGGATGACCGCCTTGATGTAGTCGAGCTTGTCGCCCGTGTCGTAGCGACGTCCGCGGAACACGACGCCGTACACGCCGCCCGCCCCGTCGACGTCGCCCGCCATCTCCATGAGCGCGTCGGTGAGCTGGATCTCGCCGCCCTTGCCCGGGCGCGTGCGCTCGAGGATGTCGAACACCTCGGGCTTCAGCACGTAGCGGCCGATGACCGCGAGGTTCGACGGCGCCACGTCGGCGGCGGGCTTCTCGACGAGGCCGGTGACGCGCACGACGTCGGGGTCGTCGGTGGCCTCGACCTCGGCCGCGCCGTACATGTGGATGGAGGCCGGGTCGACCTCGAGCAGGGCGACGATCGTGGCGTCCCGCTTGCCGTGCTCGGCGAGCATGCGCGTGAGCAGCGGATCGCGGGCGTCGATGAGGTCGTCGCCGAGGAGCACGGCGAACGACTCGTCGCCGACGTGCTTGCGGGCTCGCAGCACCGCGTGGCCGAGGCCCTTCGGGTCGCCCTGGCGCACGAAGTGGACGTCGGCGAGGTCGCTCGACTCCTGCACCGTCGAGAGCTTGGAGTTGTCGCCCTTCGTCTCGAGCGTGTACTCGAGCTCGGCGACGCGGTCGAAGTGGTTCGCGAGCGCGTTCTTGTTGCGGCCGATGATCATGAGGACGTCGTCGAGCCCGGCGGCCACGGCCTCCTCGACCACGTACTGGATCGCGGGCTTGTCGACGACGGGGAGCATCTCCTTCGGCATCGCCTTGGTCGCCGGGAGGAACCTCGTGCCGAGGCCCGCCGCAGGGATGACGGCCTTCGTGATCCGTTGAGTCATGCGGACAGCGTATCCGCATGACCCGGCGGGGCGCAGGGGCCGGGCGCCACGTTGCACCGCCCTAGGATGTGTGGCATGCCCGACGATCCGGACGTCCAGAAGCGCGTGCTCCGCGCCGAGCTCCGAGAGCGCAGGCAGAACATGCCGGCGCACGAGCGGGAGCTCGCGACCGAGGGCTTCACGGCCCGCCTCGAGGAGCTCGTCGGGACCACCGAGGCCGAGTCGCTGTCGTGCTACCTGTCGATGCCGAACGAGCCGAACACCCGGCCGTTCGTGAACTGGGCGGAGGCCCGCGGCATCCGCGTGCTGTTCCCCGTCACCCGTGAGGACGGCCTGCTCGACTGGACCGTCGGCGAGGACGAGACCGAGTCGATCGGGCTGCACGGCGTGCCGCTGCCCGACGGCGAGTTGCTCGGGCCCATGGCCATCAACGACGTCGACCTCATCCTCGTGCCCGCCGCAGCGGTCGACCAGACGGGCATGCGGCTCGGGTGGGGACGGGGCTTTTTCGACAAGACCCTCGGTTCGATGGAAAAATGTCCTCCGGTGTACGCCGTCGTCTTCGACAGCGAGTTCGTCGACGAGGTGCCGCGAGAGGTGCACGACCAGCCCGTGAACGGGGTCGTGACGCCCACGCGCATCATCGCGTTCTGAGCGGCGCGCCACGATCCGGAAGAGTCAGACCCACATGCCCACGTACTCCTACCGCTGCACCGAGTGCGGCAACGCCTTCGACATCCACCAGGCGTTCACCGACGACGCGCTCACCGTCTGCGACGTGTGCGGCGGCCGCCTGCGCAAGCTCTTCAACACCATCGGCGTGACCTTCAACGGCTCGGGCTTCTACCGCACCGACTCGCGCGGCGAGGGCGGCACGGGCGGGTCCGGCGGCTCGGGCGGCTCCGGTGGCTCCAGCGGGTCGGATGCCCCGTCGGGCGGTTCCTCGTCGAGCTCGACGGGCTCGTCGTCGGGCTCCTCCTCCTCGGGCCGCGGCTCCTCCTCGGGTTCGACCTCGTCGGGATCCTCCGCTAGCGTGGCCTGACGTGCCGTCGGAGACCGATCGTCTGGGAGGGACCGTGCTCAAGGGCTTCAAGGAATTCATCCTTCGCGGGAACGTGATCGAGCTGGCCGTCGCGGTCGTCATCGGCGCCGCGTTCACCGCCGTCGTGAACTCCATCGTGGACAACCTGATCAACCCGCTGATCGGCGTGATCTTCCAGGCCGACAGCCTCGACACCGCGCTCGTGGTAGAGATCCCGACCCTGACGGGCGGCGTCGCCGAGGTGAAGTTCGGCGCGGTGCTCGGCGCCATCATCGCCTTCGCCATCGTTGCGACGGTCGTGTACTTCGTCTTCGTGCTGCCGATGAACACCCTGAAGGACCGGGCCGAGCAGAAGCGGAAGACGGGTGAGCCCGACCCGGCCGCGCCCGAGACCGAGCTCACGCTGCTGTCGGAGATCCGCGACCTGCTCGCCGCGGAGCGCGAGCGCGAGGGCGCCGGCCGGCGCGACTAGCCGAGCCGCGCGCCGCACCCGCGCCTCACCAGTGCGGCGGTCGCTCCCGCGTGATGCGGTCGTCGTCGGGGTCGCCCTCGGCACCGGGCTTCCGCTTCGCCGGCCGCTCCTCGCCGTCCTCGCCCGCGCCCGGCACGGGCGCCTCGGGCGTCGGATCGGTGCCCGGCGCGGGCGTCAGCCGCGCACGGCGGGCGCGGCCGCCGGCGCGCTCGACGCGCTGGCGCTCGTCCTCGGCCATCAGCTGGCCGCGGCATCCGCGGGTCGTGCCTCGGGCTTGCCGAGCAGCGTGGCGACGCGCGTCGCGACCGCCTCGGGGTTGCCGAACAGCTCGAAGCTGTGCACGCGCAGGTAGTGCCAGCCGAGCCGGCGCAGCACGTCGGGGCGCAGTCGCAGCGACTCGCGCAGGCTGAGCCCGGTGAACGCCTCGTCGGTCTCGACGACGACGGCCTTGCCGGCGTGCGCGGCCGCGAGGGCGAGCCGGCCGCGGTGGCCGACGCTGACCCGGATGCCTCGGCGCGAGAGCCGGCGCGCGAGGTCGCCGAGCATCGACTCGCCCGCGTCCTCGTCGTCGTTCCCGGCGGCGCGCTCCTCGGTCTGGCTCAGGATCTCGGCGAGCGCGAGCACGCCGTGCGCCTGCCGGTCGGCGTCGATGTCCTCGGGGCGGAACGCCGAGACGAGGTCCATCGAGCGACGCGCGCGGGTCATGCCGACCGCGAGCAGCCGGTCGCCGCCCGGCTCGCCGAGCGAGCCGAAGTTCGAGAGCAGGCGCCCGTGCGGCGTGCGCCCGTAGCCGACGGAGAAGATCACACGGTCGCGGCTCTGCGCCACGGCCTGCTCGAGGGTGAGCACCGTGAACGGCTCCGCGCGGTCCTTGAGGATGAAGTCCGAGAGGTCGGTGCGCTTCGCGAACGCGGCGAGCACGGCCTGGTGCACGCGCGCCGCGTGCTTCGTGCTCGCCGTGATGACCATGAGCGACTCGCGCGGGCGCTTGACGGCGTGCTCCATGACGAGCTCGACGACCTTCGCGACCTCGGGGTCGATGCTCTCGACGGTGCCGGTCACGGCGTCGGGCAGGCCGTTGCCGCGCACGTAGTGCAGGCCGAGGCTGCCGTGCCCGAGGTAGCTGCCCGCCCACGGGAGCGACTCGATGCGGCCGGCGTAGAAGCGGCGGTTCACGAGCTCGGCGAGGTCCTCGCCGCCGGCGCGGTAGCTGCGCGTGAGCGTGAGCGTGGGCAGCAACTCGCCGAGCCGCGCGAGCGCCGAGTCCGCGTGCAGGGCGTCGACGCCGTGCTCCGTCGAGCGGCCCTCGCGGTCCCCGTCGTCGAGGCCGGTCTCGAAGAGGGTGGGTGTCTGCGTCACCGGGTCGCCGAACGCGACGACCTGACGGGCGCGACGGATCGCGCCGAGGTTCTCGGCGATCGTCGTCGATCCGGCGTCGACGAGCACGACGGCGTCGAACGCGATGTCGTCGTCGATCTGGGGCACCTCGTACGGCGAGGCGAGCCAGATCGGGGCGAGCGTCCGGAACAGGTGCGGCGTCTCGTCGTGCAGCGCTGCGGGACGCACGCGATCGCCGCGCAGCATCCGCTTCAACTGCTCTGCCTCGTCGGGGTGGTCGACGAGCGCGACCTTCCAGTTCTCGGCCAGGTGCCAGGCCAGCTGGGGACCCGCGGCCGACGCGTGCGCCTCGTCGACGAGGCGGAAGTCGCCCTCGAGCCGGTCGAGCACGGTCGTGTTCGCGCCGAGCAGCGCCTTGTCGCCCGCGAGCATGAGCTCGAGCACCGACTGCCACCAGGCGAGTTCCAGCTCGGCGGCGACCGCGCGCTCGCGCACGTGGCGCTTGGCGAGGTCGACGAGCAGCGGGTCGAGGCCGAGGTCGCGGAGCCGCGAGAGCACGGCCGTGCGCTCCTGCAGGTTGGTGAGCACCTCGGACTCGGCGGCGAGGCCGGCCAGGTTCGCCTCGAGCTCGCGCACGGGACGCGCGGCGAGCTGACGCGGCGTGCCCACCACGCCGAGCGGCGCGTCGAGCGCGGCGAGGTCGGTCGCGACCGTGCGGTAGGCCACGTGCACGTCGTCGATGCCGACCGGCACGGCGGGGATGGCACCCGCCTCCGAGTAGCGCTGCCAGAGCGTGCGCTGCTGCTGGATGCCGCGGAGCGCCCCGTTGAGGTCGCCGACGTGCACGCCGGGGCGCACGTACTCCTGCGCGAGGCGGCGCAGCCGGCGGCGGTTCGCGCCCGACATCCCGGGCGAGTCGCGCCGCGAGGACGTCGCCGCGATGAGCTCGCCGAGCGGCCGGTCGTACACCGAGGGCAGGAACTTGTCGAGCGTGTCGCGCACGTCGAGGAGCAGCCGCAGGAACACGCCGAGTTCCGCGACCGACTCGAACGTGCGGAGCCGGGTCTGCGCGATGAGCGCGCGACCGCGCTCGAGCAGGCGCGGCAACTCCGTGGTGCTGAGGCGCTTCGCGAGCTCGTGCGCGTGCGCGGCCTCCTCCGACGAGGTGAACGAGGCGCCGTACCAGGGCGAGTCCCCCGGCCCGTAGCGGAACTCGCCGAGTTCGGCCGCGCGCGCGAGGTCGCGGGCCACCTGCTCGCGGCCCGTCGAGAGTCCGACGAGGGCGGCATGGTCGAGCCGCGCGGTCGTCGACGGGGGGCGGTCGAGCAGTGCGAGGCGGGCGAGCTCTCCGAGGGCGTCGAGCACCGAGACCTTCAGCTCGGGGTCGCGCCGGGTGAGCGCGGAGCGGTAATCGAGGAGGACCTTGCGCAGGCGCACGAGGGCGTCGTCGACGTCGGCGACGCGGGGCTGCTCGACCTTCTCGTTGCGCGAGATCGACTGGATGAGGTCGCGGCGCAGGCTCGCTGTCGTCACCGCCGCGCCCCCGAGGCCGACCTGGCCGAGCCGGTGCACGATGCCGTCGAGGCTCGCGCGCCGCGCGCCGACGACGAGCACGCGCTTGTCCTTCGCCACGAGCGCGCCGATCGCGTTCACGATGGTCTGCGTACCGCCGGTGCCCGGCAGCGTCTTGACGACGAGCGAGGTGCCGGCCTCGATCTCGGCGACGACCTGCTCCTGCTCGGAGTCGGCGTCGAGCAGCAGCGTGTCGGTCGACGGGGGCCGCTCGTCCTGCGGCACGGGCCGCACGCGCTCGCCCTGCTGGGCGATCGCCGCGCGGGCCGCCTTGTTGCCCGCGACGGCGTCGATCACGGGGTGGTGGAGCTCCGCGACATCCGCCGCCATCGCCGGCCCGACCTCGGCGAACGACGAGACCACGAGCCGGGGCGCGACGTGGAACCACGGCAGGTGCGAGGTCAGGCCGCGCAGCCGGTCGATGACGGGCTGCGGCTTGAACACGCCGTTCGTGATCGCGAGCGCGACGAACGCGTCGGCGTCGAGCGTGATGCGGAACTGCTCCCGGAGCTCGCGCGCGAGCGCCGGGTTGAGGAACGGCTGGCCCTTCAGCTTCAACTCGAAGTCGCGGCCGTAGCGGCGGATCGCGAGCGGGCGCAGCAGCACGGGCGCCAGGAACTCCTCTCCGCCGTTGCGCCACGACGCGAGCCCGATCGCGAGGTGCACCGACTCGATCCCGCGCACCGAGCGCAGCTCGACGCCCTTCTGCGTGATCTCGGCGGCGGCCAGCCGCGCGTTGCGAAGAGCCAGCTCGTCGCGGATGAGGCTCGAGAGCAGCGTCGACTTGCCCGTGATGAACTGCGGCAGCCCGCCCGGATGCGTCGTGGAGAGCTCGATGCGCGTGCGGGGGGTGTCGACGAAGCGCACGAGCGGCGACCGTCCGCCGACCTCGGCGAGCTCGCCGTGCCAGCGCCGCCACGAGGGTTCGGCGACGTTCCCGGCGACCAGCTCGGGGTCGCCGAGGCTCACGCCGTCTGGGCTGGTGATGTCCTGTCGCATGGGTTCCGGAGTCGCTCCATCGGATGCGGCATCCGCCTCGGGACCGAGGAAGTCCTCCTCATCATGGTTCCGATCGAGCCGCCACACACCGACACCATACGTGCGATCACGCGGAATCCCGGGACCCTCGCCGGGCTCCGGCTCGTTTTGGATACCCTTGGGGTATTCGTATACCCTCGGGGTATGCACCATCGCTCCACCCCGAACCCCCTCGCACCCGCACCCGCACCCGCCCCCGCCCCCGTGACCGTCATCGTCGGCGGCGTGGCCGGCGGCATGTCCACGGCCACGCGCCTGCGTCGACTCGACGAGGACCGCGAGATCATCGTGCTCGAGCGCAGCGGCGCGGTGTCGTTCGCGAACTGCGGACTCCCGTACCACGTGTCCGGCGTCATCCCCGAGCGGGCAGCGCTCGAGCTGCAGGACCCCGCCCGCCTCGCGGCTCGGTTCCGCATCGACGCCCGCGTTCGCAGCGAGGTCGTCGCCATCGATCGCGCCGCACGCCGCGTCACGGTCCGGCCCGCCGACGGCGCGGACTACGAGCTCGGCTACGACGAGCTCGTCCTCTCGCCGGGTGCGGCGCCGCGCCTCCCCGATCGCGTCGCACCGGATGCCCCGCTCCACGCCCTGCGCACGCTCGACGACCTCGACGCCGTCATGGCCGCGGTCGACGGGCTGCCCTCGCGCGCCCGGGCCGTCGTCATCGGCGGCGGGTACATCGGCGTGGAGATGGCCGACAACCTGCACCGTCGCGGCCTCGAGACGACGATCGTGCAGCGCTCGTCGCGCCTGATCGGCGGGCTCGATCCCGAGATGGCGGCTCCGCTCGCCGAGCACGTGCTCGAGCGCGGACTCGGCCTGCGGTTCGGGAACGCCGTCACGGCGGTGGAGGCGCGTCGCGTCGTGCTCGACGACGGGAGCGCGCTGCCCGCCGACCTCGTCATCGCCGCGATGGGCGTGGTGCCCGAGTCCGGGCTCGCCCGCGCAGCAGGCCTCGAGATCGGCGCGACCGGCGGCATCGTCGTCGACGAGTCGCACCGCACGAGCGACCCCGCGATCTACGCGATCGGCGACGCCGCCGAGAAGCGCGACCGGGTCGACGGCTCCGGGCGCCTCGTGCCGCTGGCGGGCCTGGCGAACCGGCACGGGCGCGCGGTCGCCGACGCGATCGCGGGTCGCCCGTCCATCGCAGCGCCCGCCCTCGGCACCGCCGTCATCGACGTGCTCGGCCTCACGGCGGCGTCCACCGGCTGGTCGGAGGAGCACGCGCGGTCGCGCGGCATCGAGGTCCGGGTCATCCACTCGCACCCGCTGTCGCACGCCGGCTACTTCCCCGGCGCGCGCCCGATGTCGCTGAAGCTCGTGGTCGACGCGCGCACCGATCGCATCCTCGGCGCGCAGGCGGTGGGCACCGAGGGCGTCACGCGCCGGATCGACGTCATCGCGACCGCGATGGCGGCGAACCTCGCGGCATCCGCCCTCGCCGACCTCGAACTGGCCTACGCACCGCAGTACGGGTCGGCGAAGGATCCCGTGAACATGCTGGGCTACATCGCGCGCAACCTCGCCGACGGCGAGGACACGACCATCCAGTGGCACGAACTCGACGACGCGGTCGCCGACGGCGCGGTCCTGCTCGACGTGCGCGCGGCGGGCCAGCTCGCCGAGGGCGCCATCCCGGGGGCGACCTGGATCCCCGTGGAGGAACTGCGCGAGCGCGCCGACGCCTACGCCGGGCGCCGGATCGTCGTCCACTGCCGCGTCGGGCAGGGCGCGCACACCGCGGCGCGACTGCTCGCGAGCCTCGGCCACGACGTCGTCAACCTCGACGGCGGCTACCTCACCTGGCGGGACGGCATGCGGTCCGTGGACCATCAGCAGTCCACGGATGCCACGAGCGCCGACCTGCGCGCCGCCTGACCCGAACGAACCGGCCGCTGACCCGAACCAACCGACCACAGACCCCTGAAGGACCCGACATGCAGACCATCTCCCCCACCGCGGCGCACGCCCTCCACGACGCGTACATCATCGACGTGCGCGAGCCCGACGAGGTCGCCCGCGCACGCGTCGACGGCGCCGTGCACATCCCGCTCGGCTCGCTCGTCGCGCGCGTCGACGAGGTGCCGCGGGACCGCACCGTCTACCTCATGTGCGCCGTCGGCGGCCGGAGCGCGCAGGCCACGCAGTTCCTCGCAGCGCAGGGCGTCGACGCCGTCAACATCGACGGCGGGATCATGGCGTGGCATCGGTCGGGACTCCCCGTCGTCACCGGAGCTCCGTCATGATCATCGTGGACAGCGGAAGGGCAGGCACCATCGCATGAGCACCGTCGGAACCGAGCAGCAGGACGCCCAGCGGCGCATCCTCAACCGGCTGAAGCGCGCCCGCGGCCAGTTGAACGCGGTGATCGACGCCGTCGAGGCCGGCGGCGACTGCCGCACCGTCGTCACCCAGCTGGCTGCGGTCTCGAGCGCGCTCGACCGCGCCGGCTTCGCGATCATCTCGTCGGCGATGCGCGACTGCGCGACGGATGCCGCGACGCGCGCCCGATCCGGCGGTGCACGCCGTGCCGACGGCGCCGAGGCCTCCGAGCCGCTGACGTTCGACGAGCTCGAGAAGCTCTTCCTCTCGCTCTCCTGACACGCGGAGTCGCCCGACCTCGCCGTCACCGCGACGTTCCGAGTCCGCGACGACGCCGAAGCGCCGACCCGAGATCGGGCCGGCGCTTCGTGCTCGTAATGGTCGGGATCAGAGCGCGGCGTGCAGCTCCAGGCCGTGCGCCTTCGCGACGCCCTCGTTGGTGAGGCGGCCGCGGGTCGCGTTGAGGCCCTTCGCGAGGGCGGCGTCCTCGGCGAGGGCGGCCTGCCAGCCGAGGTCGGCGATCCGCGTGGCGTAGGGCAGCGTCGCGTTCGTGAGCGCGGGCGTCGAGGTGGCCGGGACCGCGCCGGGCATGTTCGCGACGCAGTAGAAGATGGCGTCGTGGACCCGGAAGGTCGGGTCGGCGTGGGTCGTCGCGTGCGAGCCCTCGAAGCATCCGCCCTGGTCGATGGCGATGTCGACGAGCACGGCGCCCGGCTTCATCTGGGCGACCATGTCGTCGGTGACCACCTTGGGCGCCGCGGCGCCGGGGACGAGCACGGCACCGACGACGAGGTCGGCGTCCTTGAGCTGACGGGCGATCTCGTACGGCGACGAGGCGAGCGTCTTGATGCGGTGCTCGTAGCGGGCGTCGAGCTCGCGCAGCTTCGGCAACGAGATGTCGAACACGGTGACGTCGGCGCCCATCCCCATCGCGGTGGCGGCGGCCTGCTCGCCGGCGACGCCGCCGCCGATCACGAGGACCTTCGCGGGCGCGGTGCCGGGCACGCCGGCGAGGAGCACGCCGCGGCCGCCCTTCGACGCGTGCAGCGACGCGGCGCCCACCTGGGGCGCGAGCCGCCCGGCGACCTCGCTCATCGGGGTGAGCAACGGCAGCGAGCGGTCGGGCAGCTGGACGGTCTCGTAGGCGATGGCCGTGACGCCGGAGTCGAGGATGGCACGCGTGAGCGGCAGGTCCGCGGCGAGGTGCAGGTACGTGAAGAGGGTGAGGTCCTCGCGGAGGAAGCCGTACTCCTGCTCGATCGGCTCCTTCACCTTGAGCACGAGCTCGGCCGACCACGCCTCGGCGGCGGTGCCGACGATCGTCGCGCCGGCCTCGCCGTACTCCTCGTCGGTGTAGCCGGCACCGAGGCCGGCACCGGCCTGGATGTCGACGCGGTGGCCGCGCCCGACGAGGGCGTGCACCCCCGCCGGCGTCATCGCGACGCGGAATTCGTTGTTCTTGACCTCTGCGGGCACGCCGACGTGCATGGTGATCTCCGAATGCTGTGGGGTGGGATTGCCTCAATGGTGACGTGTCGTTCGACGGATTGGAAGACCTTCCGAATCCTGTTCGGTAGAATGCACTCGATTCATTCACTTGTTCGGAAGGAGCCTCGCCCGTGACCGATGCACCGCAGATCAGCGCACCGGGCCGCGTCGAGCTCGACGACCTCGACCGGCAGATCGTGACGATCCTGCACGAGAACGCGCGCATCCCGAACGTCGAGCTGGCGCGCGAGGTGGGCATCTCCCCCTCGACGTGCCTCGCCCGCGTCCGCTCGCTGCGCGAGCGCGGGGTGATCGTGCGCTACACCGCCGAGATCAATCCCGTCGCGCTCGGGTTCACGCTGCAGGCGCTCGTCAGCGTGCGCATCCGGCCCGGCGCGCGCCACCTCATGGAGCAGATCTCCGACGAGCTCCGCCGCGAGCCCGAGGTCGCCCAACTGTTCTTCCTCGGCGGCACCGAGGACTTCCTCATCCACGTGCGCGTGCGCGACAGCGAGCACGTGCGCCAGTTCGTGCTGAAGAACCTCTCGGCCAATCCGGCCGTCGCGCTCACCGAGACGAACCTCGTGTTCGAGCACCACACGGCGCTGTCGGCGGGGCTGCGCGCCGTGATCTGAGCCTCAGCCCTGCAGCGGCAGGATCTCCGAGAGCTCGAGGTCGTCGGGTGACTCCAGCTGCTCGTACGTGCAGCTCTCGGGGGTGCGGTCGGTGCGCCACCGGCGGAACTGCGCCGTGTGCCGGAACCGGTCGCCCTCCATCTTCTCGTAGGCGACCTCGACCACGAGCTCGGGCCGCAGCGGCACGAACGAGAGGTTCTTGCCGGCGCTCCAGCGGCTCACCGCGCCCGGCATCCGCGTCGAGGCGTGCGCCTCCTGGTCGGCCCATTCGCCCCACGGATGCTGCGAGGGGTCGTCCGCGACGTACGGCTCGAGCTCGGCCACCAGCGACTTCCGCCTCGCCATCGGGAACGACGCCGCGACCCCGACGTGGTGCAACCGCCCGTCCTCGCCGTAGAGCCCGAGCAGCAACGACCCGATGATGCCGCCGGTCTTGTGCCAGCGGAAGCCGGCGACGACGCAGTCGGCCGTGCGCTCGTGCTTGACCTTGAACATCGTGCGCTTGTCGGGCTGGTAGGTGCCGTCGAGGGGCTTCGCCACCACGCCGTCGAGCCCGGCGCCCTCGAAGCGCACGAACCAGTCGCGCGCCTCGGCGAGATCGGCGGTGGCGGGCGTGAGGAAGACGGGGTCGGATGCCGCGGCGAGCGCCTCCTCGAGCCGCGTGCGCCGCTCGACGAACGGGCGGCCCATGAGGTCCTCGTCGCCGATCGCGAGCAGGTCGAAGCCGACGAACGACGCGGGCGTGCGCTCGGCGAGCATGCGCACGCGGCTGTCGGCGGGGTGGATCCGCTGCTGGAGGGCCTCGAAGTCGAGGCGCCCGTCGATCGCGAGGATGATCTCGCCGTCGACCACGCACCGCCCGGGCAGGTTCTCGCGCAGCGCCTCGACGAGCTCGGGGAAGTACCGCGTCATCGGCCGCTCGTTGCGGCTGCCGAGCTCGATCTCGTCGCCGTCCTTGAACACGATCGTGCGGAACCCGTCCCACTTGGGCTCCACGTGGCCCACGTCGGGGATCTCCTTCACGGACTTCGACAGCATGGGAGCAACGGGCGGCATCACCGGGAGGTCCATCCGTCCATCATGGTGGCGGCGGCGCCGTTCCGCACCCGCCGAGCGACCGTGGACGCGAGGAGGCCTCGGGTAGCACCGCCCTCCGACAGGGTCAATCCCCTGCCGCTGGTGAGCGCCGCCGACGTACCGTCGGAATCGGCCGGTCCCGTGGGGGAGGTCGGCCGAGCGAGCGAGCGAGGAGCCATGATGAGCGACCCGAACCCTACCGACCCGAGCGCGGCCGACGAACTCGACGAGGCGGTCGACGCCGCCGAGCAGCACCAGCGGGCCGAGGAGGACGCCGACGCCGACGAGCACGTCGTCGTGCGCGACCCCGACACCGGCCACGTGGCCGAGGAGCCGGCGCAATGAGCGCCATCGTCGACCAGCCGGCCCACGACGACCGGCCGAAACCCCGGCACGGCCTCCCGCCGATCGGCATCTGGTGGCCCATGCTCGAGCGTCCGCTGCAGCGCGAGGTGCTCGAGAACCTCCACGCGCCCCTGCGCGCCTACGTCGTGCGCCGCATCTTCGAACTCTGCGAGCTCGAGGACGAGCCGCTCCCCCGGGGCGACCTCCGGCTGGGCTCGAACGAGCGGGCCTACATCGCCGGCTGGGTGCACGCCGTCGACTGGACCTGACCAGCGCACGTCGGCGCGTCGGATGCCCCGCGGCCCTCGCTGCACGGCACACTCCTGTCGTGGGCACGGACCGGGGGGCCTCCGCCGAGGAGTACGGGCGCGACAGCGTCGAGTTCTCCCGCGCGATCGCGTTCTTCGACGCGGTGTACGCGTTCGCCGTGACGCTGCTCGTGGTGAACATCGACCCGCCCGCGGCATCCGATTGGACGAGCCTCTCGAAGCTGATGAGCAGCGGGCTCGAATGGCAGCTCCTCGGCTTCGGGATCAGCTTCGTGGTGATCGCCGTCTTCTGGCGGGTCAACCACCGCCTCGTCGCCGGGTTCCGCGGATTCAGTCCGGCGACGATCGTCGCGAACCTCGTGGCCATCGCGTTCGTCGTGCTCATCCCGTTCACGACCCAGGGCATCGCCGACCTCGAGACCTCGGCCGAGCCGCTGGCCATCGCGCTCTACGCCGTGAACATCTCCTGCGCCGTGCTCGCGCAGTCGGTCGTGTTCTACGTGGCCCGCCATGACGGCATGATCGCGGACCCCCTGCCGCGCCGGGCCGACCACATCCGGTTCCTCAACACGCTCACGACGCCCGCGGTCTTCCTCCTGTCGATCCCGATCGCCTACGCCTGGGGTGCGGATGCCGCGCGCTGGAGCTGGGCGCTGCTGTTCATCATCGGACCCATCAGCGGCTCGCTCTCCGAGCGCGCGGTCGCGAGGGTCGTCGCCGAGGCGGCGAACACGCCGGAACGTTCCTGATCGCGAGGGCTCAAGTCAAGACCCTCCCGCGATTCCGTGGCGGCGGAGAGGATGATCCGGCCCGGCTCGCAGCGCACCACCCGCGCACCACCCTTCGCCGGCGCGCGGAACGGAGTGCCCATGGGCTCGCTGGTGTACGACGATGACCATGCGGCGGAGTTCGACGACCGGACCCTCGCCCACCTGCAGGTCATCATCGTGAACAAGCTGCGACGCCTCGAGAGCTTCCCGTTCACCTGGAGCGACGACCGTCGGGCGATGACGGTCTGGATCAGCCCGGCGACGCCGATCGCCTTCGTCTTCCACGGCAACCGGCGACCGAAGCTCAATCGTGCCTGGCTCGAGGAGCTGGCCCTCGTGGCGAGCTCGTCGGGCGGGCTCGTCGTCGTGCCCGAGCCGCCGATCCCGATCGACGAGGCGTCGAACGGCGACTGAGGGCCCCCGGACAGCTCCACGCCACCCGTTCGAGGGCCGGTGGCATGGGAATTCGCTCCGAACGCTCGCACCCCGGCCGCCTTCGGCGTAGGTTTGCGTTATATCGCGTCATGGCGTCGCGTTATATCGCGTCCTATGCTCGCGATCACCGAATCGAAGGTGCTCACGAAGGCGGACCCATGGAGCTCAATCACGACGCACGGCGCACCACGAGGAACCGGCGGGGGTGGTCGGCATGACCGGCCTCGAATGGGTGCTCGCCGCACTCGGGATCGTCATCCTGATGGGCGTCCTCACCATCGTCGCCGTCGTCCTCGTCATCCGGGCGGTGTTCCGGCGCATCCGCGACAACCGGCGGGTCAGCGGCGCCACGTTGCGGACCCGCGCGCAGTTCAGCCGAGGACCGCAGCGCACGATCCTCGCCCTGCGCGTGCGGCTCGGCGACCTCCTCGCCAGCGGGCAGGCGGCGGTCGACCTGGCGGCGCAGGGCGCCGGGCCGCGCGGCGAGCTCCCCCGGCTCTTCACGCGCATCCGGCAGGAGGGCGTCGCGCTCGACGCGCAGCTGGGCCTCCTCGAGAGCGAGACCGACCAGGGCGTGCTCGCCGCGGAGGTGCCCGCCGCCCGGTACCGCGTCGACCAGGTCGCCGTGCTCGTGCGCCACCTGCGTGCCGCCGTGGCATCCGGGCTGACCGGACCGAGCGACGACGCCCTGACCACGCTGCGCGCCGACATGGACCGCGAGGTCGCCGCACTGCACGCCGGCATCGAGGAGCTGCACGCGCTCAACCGGCCCGACGCCCACCGACCCATCGCTTCCACCGTCAGAGAGAAGGAGACCCCATCATGAGCAACACCGCACGGATGCGCACCATCTTCCGGAGCAAGACCTCCAAGGCGATCGACCGCATGGAGGATCCTCGCGAGACGCTCGACGACAACTACGAGCAGCAGGTGAAGCTCCTGCAGCAGGTGCGCCAGGCGGTCGCCGAGGTCGCGACCGCGAAGAAGCGCATCGAGCTGCAGGGGCAGGAGATGGGCGAGCGCTACGCACGCCTCGGCGCCCAGGCGAACGAGGCCGTCGCGCAGGGGCGCGAGGACCTGGCACGGGCCGCCCTCGAACGCCGCTCACTGCTCCAAGGGCAGGTCGCGAAGCTGCAGGACCAGTACTCGTCGCTCCAGCAGCAGACGGCGCAGCTGCAGGACCGCGAACGCCGGCTCTCCGAGCAGATCGCCGCCTTCCGCATCGAGAAGGAGACCATCAAGGCCACCTACACCGCGTCCGAGGCGCAGGTGCGCGCGAACGAGGCGGTCGCCGGACTCGGCGCCAGCATCCACGACGTCGGCACGAGCCTCGACCGGGCGCGCGACCGCGTCGCCCAGATGCAGGCGCGCGCGCAGGCCACGGACGAGCTGCTCGCGAGCGGTGCGCTCAAGGACCTGACGGCGGCACCCGACGCCGACATCGAGCGCCAGCTCTCGGTCATCGCCGCGCAGGCCGAGGTCGAGCGTCAGCTCGAGGTGATGCGCGGCGGCGGCTCGCCCGACGTCACGGGTTCCGAGCGGCGCGGCGGACCCGACGCGTGGCTGAGCATCGGGCAGGGGTGAGGCGATCGCGCGGTGCCCCTGGAGGGACTCGAACCCCCAACCCTCTCCTTAGGACGGAGCTGCTCTTCCATTGAGCTACAGAGGCTGACCGCACGAGTCTACCGGCTCGGGTAGCGTGTCCAGCGGTGCGCGAGGCGCCCGCGGACGCGGCACGGCCGCAGGAGGAGCGACCATGTCGGCAGCGGAGACCACGAGGTTCTGGGTGGGCGCGTCCACGGCGGGAGCACTCGGATCCGCGGCGCGCGGCATCCGCCCGCTCGACGTCGCGGCCGACGGCTCGACGATCCTCGGCGAGCCGGTCGACGTCGGTGCCAACCCGATGTTCCTCGCCGTGTCCGCCGCGACGGGGGTGCTCGCGATCGTGCACGAGGTCGCCGAGGGCGCCGTGTCCACGTGGACCCTCGAGGGCGTCGGCGTGCTCCCCTTCGGCCTGCCTGGGGCGACGGAAGCGGCAGACCCCTGCCATGTCGCATTCGACGAATCGGGCGCGTGGGCGTTCGCGGCGAACTACTCGGGCGGGCGGCTCACGGCCCACCCCGTGGGACCGGACGTCGCGGCGTCGGCCGTGTTCTCGATCGCCTTCGCGGGGTCGGGACCGAACGCCGAGCGCCAGTCGTCACCCCATCCGCACCAGGCCGTGGTCGACGCTGAGCGCGGCCGGCTGCTCGTGCCCGACCTCGGCTCCGACCGGATCCGCGTGCTCGTGCTGGGCGGGCTGCCCGCAGAACTGCCGCACGACGAGGCCGACGACGTGGTGCTCCACGCGGGCGCCGGTCCGCGTCACCTCGTGATCGCCGGCGACGTCGCGATCGTCGCGAACGAGCTCGATCGCACCGCGAGCGTGGTCGACCTCGTCGAGGGCCGGGAGCTCGCGGCGTTCCCGGTCGACGAGCGCGTCGGAGGGCGCGGACTCGGCCTCTCGGCGATCCGCCTCACGCGCGCGGGCACGGTGCTCGTCGGCGACCGTGATGCGGACGCTCTCGTCGCCCTGCGCTTCGACCCCGTCGCGCGGACGCTCGAGCACGCGGCATCCGTGCCCACGGGCGGACGCCATCCGCGGGACCTGCACGTCACGCACGACGAGCGGCACGCGCTCGTGGCCGACCAGCAGTCGGACTCGATCGCGGTGGTGCGCCTGGAGGACGGCGTGCCCACCGAGGTCGTCGGCACCGTCGGCACGCCGGCGCCCGCGTGCCTCGCACGCGTTCCCTGAGGCCTGCGCCGGAAGCGGCGCGTCAGCCGAGGAGCGTGGGCGTCAGTTGTAACCCAGGACGACGATCGCGGAGGTCGTGGGCGCGAGCTCGTCGACGAACCCGATCTCCTCGAGTCGTGCCTCGTCCAAGGGCTGCGTCATCGCCGTCACCTGCTCCTCCGTGGAATGAGGTCCCACGTTACGGGAGTGGTGCGGCACGGGTCACTGTCCGAGTCGTCCAAGGTTGCATGGCGTTTTCGCCATTGCGTCCACAATCGGCGGACCCTACCGCGGGTCAGACGGGCGGGTAGAGGTAGATCGCCGACCCGTTGGGGATGGTGCGCACGTGGTAGGAGTGGTCGCTGTTCTGGTTGTACTCCTCGATCGTGACCGTGCCGTCGCCGTTCACCGCCTGCACGTAGGCCACGTGGTTGTACGGGAACCACGCGACCGAACCCACGATCGGATCGCTGCTCGTGGCCCAGCCGTGGCGGACCCACTCGTCGGCCCAGGCATAGGCGCTGCCCGAGGCGAGGTTGCCCCAGTCCCACTTCCACGGTGCGCTCGTCACGCCCGCGTCGCGGTTGAGGCGCCACGCCACGAAGTCGACGCACTCCCGGTAGTAGTACCTGAGCGGCGAAAGACCCCCGCCGTAGTCGTCGGGGGTCTCGTTCCACCAGGGGTAGTCGTCGCCTTCGGCCTGCTGGGCGGGCGTGTAGTACGCCCCCGAGCGGTTGAGCTGAGCGCCGTACGCCGCACGCTCAGCCTCGGCCGCGGCAGCGTCGATCTCGGCCTTCGTCGTGACCGAGTAGGCGTCGCTCGACAGAGGCTTGCCGCTCGCGAGCGCCGACACGTCGACGTTCTGCGCCTCGGCCCTCGCCAGGCTGAACGCACCGGATGCCTCGAACCCGCCGCCCGGGATCATCGCGTAGGCGGGCAGCGCCACCGTGCCCACGATCGCCGGCACGACGAGGACCGTCGCGAACACGCGCGCGGGCCCGTTGCGGCGGGGCGCGCGGGGTGCGGCCACGACGTCGCGAGCCGGGCCGGCGGATGCCGCGACGTCACGGGACGCGGGTGCGGCGGCCGCGACATCCGCTCGGGCCGCTCGGGCGCGACGGCCCGGCTTCGGCGCGGTGCGACGTGCGCGGCCGCGGTCGGCCGCTCGGCGCTCGGAGCGTGTGAGCTCGGGGGCGTCGTTCTCGTCACCGTGCAACAGTCGGACCTCCGGGTCCCGTCGGAGGCCGCAGTGCAGCCCGGAACGGGGTGGCTTCATCGGGAGCGCCGGAGGTCAGGGGTCTCCGGACTCGTTCCACCATAGGGCACGGGCGCAGGGAAGTCACGGACCGTTCAGGCGGCCGTGGCGAGGTACTCGTCCCACTGCGGAAGCGGCCGCTCGAACCCGCGCACGACCCAGCTGCGGCCCTGCGGCATCCCCGGCGTGAAGCGCAGCTGCCAGCCCATCTCGGCCGGCGTGTGGTCGCCCTTGGTGTTGTTGCAGCGCAGGCAGCAGGCGACGAGGTTCTCCCACGTGTCCCGGCCGCCGCGCGATCTCGGGAGCACGTGGTCGATCGTGGCCGCCGAGCGCGCGCAGTACGCGCACCGGTGCTCGTCGCGTCGCAGCACCCCGCGCCGGCTCACCGGCACCGCGTGCACCCGGGGTGTTCGCACGTAGCGGGTGAGCAGGATGACGCTGGGGCGCTCCCACGAACCGCTCGTCGCGTACACCGGATTGCCCTCTTCGTGGAGGAGCACGGTGGCCTTCTGGTTCATGACCAGGAGCAGGGCGCGCTTGAACGAGACGACGGCGAGGGGCTCATAGCCCGCGTTGAGCACGAGTGTGCGCATGGGGTGCCTTTCGATCGGGGCTGGATGGCTTCCAGCCGCGTGAACGGATCGACGACGAGCGCGCGTCGTGGCGCACCGGAGGGAGTGGTGCCGTCGCCGCGACCAGGGGCCGAAAACGCAGAACGGGCACCGTCGTGAAGACAGTGCCCGTCGGCGTGGTCGCCCGGATCGTGGTCGGCTGACTGCTGTGCCGTTGGTGGAACTGCGCGCGCGCATCCGTGGAATGGATGCTGCGCGTCGCGACCATCGGCTCTCCCCTGCCCGGTTCTCGGATCGTCAGGGTTCAAGGGTAAGGCACGAATGGCGTGCCGGGTCCTCCCGGCACGCCATTCACAGCTCGCGTCACGCGATGTTCACATCTCAGATGCGCACGATGTAGTAGTCGCTGGTCCAGATCGGCTGGATCCGCACCGAGGTGCCCTCGTACGGTGCGTGCAGGATCTGGCCGTTGCCCGCGTAGAAGCCGATGTGCCCGTCCATCACCACGAGGTCCCCCGGGACGGCCTGGGACTCGGGGATCTGGGTGCCGGCTGCGCCCTGGGCGGAGGACGAATGGGGCAGGCTGATGCCGAACTGTGCGTAGACGTACTGGACGAGGCCCGAGCAGTCGAAGCCGGCCGGCGTCGCACCGCCGTACACGTAGGGCACGCCGAGGTACTGCTGCGCGACCGAGTACAGGCTGGCGGGGTCGGCCGAGCCGTACACCGGAGCCGCGGCCAGCTCCTCGGCGGAGAGTCCGGAGTACGCCGCTGCGTAGGCGGCCATCTGGGCCTCGGCCGCCACGCGGGCGGCCTCCGCCTCCTCGGCGGCGCGGATCTCCTCGCCGGTGGTGACGGAGAACGTGTCCTTCGACGCCTGGGCGACGGCGACGTCGTCGGTCACCTCGATCGTCTGGGCCTGCGCCTTGGTGAGCGAGGTCTCGGCGGTCGTGCCGAACTGCGGGCCCTGCGAGCCGGGGGCCATGGCATAGGCCGGGATCGCGAGCGTGCCGACGATGCCGGCGGCCACGGTCATGACCACGACGTTCGCGACACCGCCGCGCCGCAGGCGGCGGGTGGTCGAGGGGAGCGGCGCCGCGGAGACCTGCTCAGCGAGGTCGGTTGATCGGGGGGCCGGGGCCTTGGGTGCGGCCTTCGCCGTCACGAGGGCCCTGCGAGCGCCGGTACGGGTGGCGCTTCGCCGGGAGATTCGAGCCAAAACGTGTCCTCCGCCGCCCCACGACCCGGGTTCCGGTCGTCCCACCTCGTGCGCACGCGGCGCGTCACGGGTTCTGCATCGAGCGGTGGGTGCCTGGGGGCGATCTCGATGCTGTTCCGCCGACCGGCTTCGTGCCGGCGAACCCGTTCGACGATACGCGACGATCGCCCGAATGTCACATTCTGATCACGGAGTGGCCGTGATCAGGGCTTATTCGGCGACGAAGATGTGGCCCGCGACCTCACTGGGCAGCTCGAGCCCGCCGTCGACACCGTCGACCTCGACGAGCACGTAGGGGCCGGCGGTGCTGAAGACCGCCTTGGCGCCGGGCACCACGCCGGCCTGCTTGAGCTGGGCGAGCAACTCGGGGTCGAACTGCACGGGCTCCCCGAGGCGCCGCACCACGCCACGCACGGGCTGGTCGCTCGCGGACACCGCGTCGAGCACGCGGACGACGCCCGACATGAACGGGTCGGCGGCCGGGACCCCGAGCTCCTCGAGCCCCGGGATCGGATTGCCGTACGGCGACTCGCGCGGCTGGCCGAGCAGCTCGATGAGGCGGCGCTCGACCTGCTCGCTCATCACGTGCTCCCAGCGGCATGCCTCGTCGTGGACGTATTCCCAGTCGAGGCCGATGACGTCGGCGAGCAGCCGCTCGGCGAGGCGGTGCTTGCGCATGACGTGCACGGCCTTGCTGCGCCCTTCGGGCGTGAGCTCGAGGTGGCGGTCGCCCGAGACGACCACGAGGCCGTCGCGCTCCATGCGCGCGACCGTCTGCGACACGGTGGGGCCGGAGTGGCCGAGGCGCTCGGAGATGCGGGCGCGCAGCGGCACGATGTTCTCCTCCTCGAGGTCGAGGATCGTGCGGAGGTACATCTCCGTCGTGTCGATGAGATCGGTCACCAGAAGCCCTCCCTGTCGCAGCCCGTCATCAAGCCTAGCGGCCACCGCCCCCTCGCTAGACTCGTCGCATGCCGAGCCTCGTCATCCCCAGCGACCTCCTGCCCGCCGACGGACGATTCGGCTGCGGGCCCTCGAAGGTCCGCCAGGAGCAGCTCGCGCACCTCGCCGCCGAAGGCCCCCGCCTGCTCGGAACGTCCCACCGCCAGGCTCCCGTGAAGGACCTCGTCGGCCGTGTCCGCACGGGCATCGCCGACCTCTTCTCGCTGCCCGAGGGCTACGAGGTCGTGCTCGGCAACGGCGGCTCCACCGCCTTCTGGGACGCCGCGGCATCCGGCCTCATCGACCGCCGGGCGCAGCTCTGCTCGTTCGGCGAGTTCGGCGCGAAGTTCGCCGCGGCCGCGGGTGCGCCGTGGCTCGAGGCGCCCGACGTGCGCAAGGCCGACGCGGGCACGCGTTCGAACCCCGAGCCCGTCGAGGGCGTCGACGTCTACGCGTGGCCGCACAACGAGACCTCCACGGGCGTCATGGCCCCGGTGCGCCGGGTCGCCGGCGACGCGGGGGCACTCACGGTGATCGACGCCACGAGCGCGGCCGGCGGCGTCGCGGTCGACCCCGCCGAGTTCGACGTCTACTACTTCGCGCCCCAGAAGAACTTCGCCTCCGACGGCGGACTCTGGTTCGCGCTCCTCTCCCCCGCCGCGATCGAGCGCGTCGAGCGCCTCGCCGCGAGCGACCGCTACATCCCCGAGTTCCTCTCGTTGAAGAACGCGGTCGACAACTCCCGCCTCAACCAGACGCTGAACACGCCGGCCCTCGCGACGCTGCTCCTGCTCGAGAGCCAGCTCGACTGGATGAACGGGTCGGGCGGCCTCGCCTGGGCCGACGCCCGCACCCGCGAGTCCTCTTCGGTGCTCTACGACTGGGCCGAGCGCACGCCGGTCGCGACGCCCTTCGTGACGGATGCCGCGGACCGCTCGCAGGTCGTCGTCACCATCGACTTCGACGAGTCGACGGATGCCGCGCGCATCGCGTCGATCCTCCGCGAGAACGGCATCGTCGACACGGAGCCCTACCGCAAGCTCGGCCGCAACCAGCTGCGCGTCGCGACGTTCACGGCCATCGAGCCCGACGACGTGCGCGCCCTCACGACGTCGATCGACTACGTGCTCGAGCGGATGGACTGAGTCCCGTGCGCCTCTGGCTGAACGAGTCGGAGCGGCGCCCCGATCCGGCGCCGGCACGGGCCGACGCGCGCAAGGCGGTGCTCGTCGGCACCATCGCGTGGCTCGTGGCGCTCGTCGTGTCGCTCGCCTTCCGCGCGCCGCTCGAGGCCGCCGGGCTCGGCTGGCTGCTGTGGGCGGCCCTCACCGGGCTCGTGCTCGGCGTGATCGGGCTCGTCGCGGTGCTGGTGGTCCGGCGGCGCGCCGCGCGTCAGGAGGCCGGCTCGGCCGGCTGATCCTCGGGGTCGTCTTCGTCGGCGTCGTCGGAGTCGTCGGAGTCCGCGTCCTCGTCGTCCGAGTCGTCGGTGTCCGCGTCGGCGTCCGAATCGTCGGAATCGTCGGTGTCCGCGTCCTCGTCGTCCGACTCGTCGGAGTCGTCGGAGTCGTCGAGCGCGTCGATGTCGATGCCGTCGAACTCGTCGTGCCCGTCGTCGTGGCCGAACGCGGCGTCGAGCTCGACGTCGTCGTCGAGGTCGGACTCGTCATCGTCGTCGTCCTCGTCGTCCTCGTCGAGATCCTCGTCGTCGGACTCGTCCTCGTTCTCGTCGCCCTCGTCGGGCTCGCCCTCGGCCTCGGACTCCTCGTCGTCTCCCGCCGCCTCGGCTGCGGCCGCGGCGGCCGCCTCCTGGGCGGCGCGGTACTCGGCGAGGCGCTCCGACCATGGGATCCACTCGGGCGCCAGCAGTGCGGCGTCACCGGGCATGAGCTCGGTCTCGAGCACGGTCGGCTCGGCGTCGTCGACGCGGGCGATCGTGACGCTCCAGCGCCAGCCGGGATACCCGGCGAGGTCGGCGGCGAAGAACAGCGTGAGCACGTGCTCGTCCTCGGCGACGTGGCTCACGACCGATCCGACGGTCTCGGGAGCGGTCACCTCGAGGAGCGCGCGTCGAGCGAGGTCGACCGCGTCGAGGAGGACGGCGTCGGGCTCGAACACCGGGGCGGGCGCCTCGGCCGGCGCCGCGGCATCCGTCGACTCGGCGGCCTCAGCGGCATCCGTCGACTCGGCCGCCTCAGCGGCATCCGTCGACTCGGCGGGCGCCGCGGCATCCGTCGAAACCGGCGTCTCGACCGCCTCGGTCTGCTCGGTCGGCTCAGGCATCAAGGTCGTCTGCCACCTTGCGCAGCACCGCTGCGACCGTGCGCGCCTTGGACTTGTCGGGGTAGCGGCCGCGGCGCAGGTCGGCGCCGATGCCGTCGAGCACCTTCACGACGTCCTCGACGATGATCGCCATGTCGTCGGCGGGCTTGCGGTTGATCTTGGTGAGGCTCACGGGCGCGTCGAGTACGCGCACCGAGAGCGCCTGCGCACCGCGCTTGCCCTCGGCGACGCCGAACTCGAGGCGGGTGCCGCTGCGCACGGTCGCGCCGGCGGGGAGGGCGGACGCGTGGAGGAAGACCTCCTGGCCGTCATCGGAGCTGATGAAGCCGAACCCCTTCTCCTCGTCGTAGAACTTGACCTTGCCGGTGGGCATCGTGTGAACCTCGCTCGCGTCGGAGGGCGCGCTGGACCGCGTCGCCGTGCTCCATCCAGTCTACGAGTCCTCGACCCCGAGGACCGTCCGCTGCCCTATTCTGGGAAAGTGAGCGATTCCGGTCCCGTGACCCAGCACCGTGCCGAGCGCGTCCTCGCGTACATGTTCGTCGCGATCGTGGGGCTCTCGATCCTCGCGTTCATCGCGGTCATGATCGGCACGGCCGTCGGGGCCGGCGAGAACGACGGCTTCAGCCAGGGCATCTGGCCCCTCGTGCTGACGCTCCCGCTGTTCGGGCTGCCCATCGCGTTCCTCCTCCTCATCGCGCTCCTCATCGTCAACGGCGTCCGTCGAGCCCGCGCCGGCCGAGCCGGATCGAGCTGACCGGCGGCCGATGCTCGAGCTCGCCGCACGACTCAGGGGGCTGCCGCGACCCGAACTCGCGTCGGCACTGCAGGCGCGCGAATTCGACGCCTCCGGCGTGCGCGACCTCTTCGACCTCGCCGAGGTGCTGCTCGCGCCCGACTCGGTCGACCATGCGCTGAGCCGCCTCGACCGGCGACACCTCGCCGTGCTCGCCGCGGCCTCCGAGGTGGCCGACGAGCACGGCGACTCCACGCTCGAGGCCGTCGGCGGCCGGCTGCAGGAGCTCGGGGCCACCGACGAGCTGGCGGATGCCGCGCCCGCCCTCGTCGACGAGCTGGCCGCGCTGCTGATCGTGGTGCACTCCGACGACCACGTGCACGTGCCCAACGCGGTCACGGGCCGCATCGCCATGCACACCCCGCGCGACATCCCGCCCGCCGACGAGCTCGCGGCGCCCGCGCCGCCCGTGCTCGTCGGGGTCGACGACATCGACCGGAGCCTGCTCGAGCGGCGCGCCGCCGAGACCGCGTACGCCACCGTCGCCGCGACGGCCGAGCTGCTCGCCGAGCTCGGCAACCAGCCCGCCCGCGAGCTCGCGAAGGGCGGCCTCGCGCTGCCCGACTCGAAGCGCCTCGCCGAGGTGAGCGGCGTCGCGCTCGAGTCGCTCCCCCGGCTCTTCCACCGCGCCGACGAGGCCGGCCTCGTGGTGCGCGACGGCGCGTTCTGGCTGGAGTCCGACCAGGGCGCGGAGTGGACCCAGCACAGCGCCGCTCGTCGCTGGCGGCGCCTCGCGGAGTGCTGGCGCGACCGCGTGCCCGCCCCGCTGCGCGAGCTCGTCGCCCGGCGCAGCGAGAACCTCACCGCCACCGACCTGCGCGATGACGTGCACTGGTTCTACCCGGCGGGCGGCCGCTGGATCGAGGACGGGCTCGACCGGCTCGTCGCCGAAGCCGAGGCGCTCGGGCTCGCGGTGGCGGGCGAGCCGATCGAACCGGGACGCCTCGTGCTCGCGGGCGACATCGACCGGGCCGCGCGAGCGCTCGCGGCGCACTTCCCCGCGCAGGTCGACAAGGTCTACCTGCAGCACGACCTCACGGTCGTGTCCCCCGGTCCGCTCGAGCCCGCGCTCGACGCCCGGCTGCGCGGGTTCGCCGACGTCGAGGGACGCGACCTGGCGTCGACCTACCGCATCAACGCGGCATCCGTGAACCGCGGCCTGGCCGCCGGGGAGTCGGCCGAGTCGATTCTCGAGTTCCTCGGCGGGCTCTCGCTCACGGGCATCCCGCAGCCGCTCGAGTACCTCGTGGCCGAGGCGTCGACGCGGTTCGGCTCGGTACGGGTTGCCGCAGCCGACGAGACGGATGTCCCGGCGCGGGCGTCCATCCGGTCCGACGACGAGCAGCTCGTGCGCACGCTCGCGGTCGACCAGTCGCTCACGTCGCTCGGGCTCCGGCAGACCGGGCCGCACCGCCTGCTCTCGCGGTTCACGCCCGACGTCGTGTTCTGGGCGCTCTCCGACGCGAAGTACCCGGTGGCCGCCGAGGACGCGAACGGCGACATCATCCGGTTGAAGCGCCACCGGCTCGCGCCGGCGCCGCCCCCGCCGCCGAAGACCGATCCGGTCGCCGCGATGCTCGACCGCGTGCTCGCGACGGGCGACGAGGGCGCGACCGAGCAGGCGTGGCTCGCGCGGCAGCTCGAGGCGGCGGCTCGCGCGAAGGAGACGCTCACCGTCACCGTGCGGATGCCCGGCGGCCAGACCGCCGACTACCTCCTCGCGCCCGCGAGCGTCGCCAACGGGCGGCTGCGCGCTCGCGACCGCAAGGCCGACATCGAGCGCACGCTGCCGCTGTCGGCGATCGCCGCGGTGTCGCCGGCGCCGACGAACGTCTAGGCGCGGCATCCGTGCACAGCGGCGTGACGGCCGTGCCTTCATGAAGCAGGCGTAGACTCGACGGTTATGTCAGACGGCCCCCTCATCGTGCAGAGCGACCGGACCGTGCTCCTCGAGGTCGCGCATCCCCTCGCCGAGGACGCCCGGCACGACCTCGCGGTCTTCGCCGAGCTCGAGCGCGCACCCGAGCACGTCCACACCTACCGCATCACGCGGCTCGGCCTGTGGAACGCACGGGCGGCCGGACACGACGCCGACGACATGCTCGGCACGCTCGAGCGCTACGCGAAGTTCCCGGTGCCGCAGACGGTGTCCGTCGACATGCGCGAGACCGTCGCGCGCTACGGTCGGCTCGTCGTCGACCGCACCGAGGACGGCGCCCTGCGCCTGCACAGCGACGACCTGGCGGTGCTCACCGAGATCGCGAACGCGAAGCGGATCGCGCCCCTCCTCACCGAGCGCCTCGACGACCAGAGCTTCCTCGTGGAGGCGTGGGCGCGCGGCCAGCTCAAGCAGGAGCTCGTCAAGCTCGGCTGGCCCGCCGAGGACCTCGCCGGCTACACGCCGGGCACCCCGCACGAGATCGACCTCGACCAGGACGGCTGGCACCTGCGCGACTACCAGCAGAAGGCCGTCGACAACTTCTTCGACGGCGGCTCGGGCGTCGTCGTCCTCCCCTGCGGCGCGGGCAAGACCCTCGTCGGCGCGGGCGCGATGGCGACCGCCAAGACCACGACCCTCATCCTCGTGACGAACACCGTCTCGGCGAGGCAGTGGCGCGACGAGCTCCTCAAGCGCACGAGCCTCACCGCCGACGAGATCGGCGAGTACTCGGGGCAGGTGAAGGAGGTCAAGCCCGTCACGATCGCGACGTACCAGATCCTCACCGCGAAGCGGAAGGGCGAGTACGCCCACCTCGCGCTGCTCGACGCGCTCGACTGGGGCCTCGTGATCTACGACGAGGTGCACCTGCTGCCGGCACCGGTGTTCAAGCTGACCGCCGAGCTCCAGGCCCGCCGCCGGCTCGGCCTCACCGCGACGCTCGTGCGCGAGGACGGCCGCGAGGGCGACGTCTTCTCGCTCATCGGTCCAAAGCGGTTCGACGCCCCGTGGAAGGAGATCGAGGCCCAGGGCTTCATCTCTCCCGCGGCCTGCTACGAGGTGCGCATCGACCTGCCGCAGTCCGAGCGGCTCGCGTACGCGGCATCCGCCGACGACGAGCGCTACCGGCTCGCCGCCACCGCGCCCGCGAAGCTCGACGTGGTCCGGCAGCTCGTGGCACGCCACGAGGGCGAGCGCATCCTCGTGATCGGCCAGTACCTCGACCAGATCGACGAGCTCGCCGAGGCGCTCGACGCCCCGCAGCTCACCGGCGCGACGCCGGTCGACGAGCGCGAGCGCCTGTTCCAGGAGTTCCGCGACGGGCGCACGCCCGTGCTGGTGGTGTCGAAGGTCGCGAACTTCTCGGTCGACCTCCCCGAGGCGACGGTCGCCATCCAGGTGTCGGGATCGTTCGGCTCGCGACAGGAGGAGGCCCAGCGCCTCGGCCGCCTGCTGCGCCCGAAGGAGTCGGGCCTCTCCGCGAACTTCTACACGCTCGTCGCCCGCGACACCGTCGACCAGGACTTCGCGCAGAACCGCCAGCGGTTCCTCGCCGAGCAGGGCTACAGCTACACGATCCTCGACGCGCACGCCATCGCGGCCTGATCGCCGTCGTCGGGGGTTCCTCGTAGGCTCGCACCAGTTGTGGATCGCGGACCGTTCGAGGAGGAACCCCATGTCCATCGTCACGTGCGACATCTCCGTCTCCATGGACGGCTATTCCGCCGGCACCGACCAGAGCCTCGAGCAGCCGCTCGGCGACATCGACGAGACGTGGCTCCACGCCTGGATGTTCGACGGGGCCGACGAGAACCAGGCCGAGGTCGACGCCATCGTCGACGCCGGCGCGTTCATCATGGGCCGCAACATGTTCGGGCCCGACCGCGGCGAGTGGGACCTCGACTGGAAGGGCTGGTGGGGCGACGACCCGCCCTACCACGGGCCCGTGTTCGTGCTCGCCCACCGCGATCGCGAGCCCGTCGCGATGGACGGCGGCACCACGTTCCACTTCGTGACCGACGGCGTCCCCGCGGCGCTCGAGCGGGCACGCGCCGCGGCGGGCCACCGCAACGTCGCCGTCGCCGGGGGCGCATCGACCGTGAACCAGTTCCTCGCCGCCGGCATCATCGACGAGCTCCGCGTGCACGTGACCCCGGTCATCCTCGGCGCCGGCGAGCGCCTCTTCGAGGGCGTGCCGCGGCAGCGGTTCGAGCAGGTGTCGGCGCGCGGCACGTCGCTCGTGACGCACCTCGTCTACCGTCCGGTGCGTTGACCTCAGCGCGAGCGCGAATACCGCAGCAGCAGCAGGTCGCCGGCCGGGATCGCGTGCACGAGCCGCATCGACCGGTCGACCTCGGGCGCGCCGCGGACGATCCGTCCGGCCTCGCCCGCCACGAGCTTCGGGCTGAGGCTCAGGCACAGCTCGTCGACCCGGTCGGCCTCGATGAGCGAGCCGAACAGGTGCGGGCCGCCCTCGCACAGCACCTGCGGCATCCCGGCGTCGGCGAGCGCGTCGACCATCCCGCGCACGTCGACGGATGCCTCGCCGGCCACGATCACGTCGGCCACCTCGGCGAGGGCCTCACGCCGGTCCGCGGGCGCGGCGGCGTTGGTCACGACGATCGGGCGTTCCACGGCATCCGCGAAGAACGGATGCTCGGGCGACAGGCCGAGCCGCGCCGAGACCACGCCGACCCTGGGCTGCGCGGGGAGGCCGTGCGCACGCCGCCACGCGGCATCCGCCTCGCCGACCTGCAGCCCGCCGTAGCCCTCGACGCGCACCGTGCCGGCGCCGATCAACACCACGTCGGCGAGGGTGCGCAGCACCTGCATCGCGAGCCGGTCGTGCTCGTCGCCGAGCCCGCCACTGCGGCCCTCGAGCGTCACGGCGCCGTCGAGGCTCATCACGAAGTTCATCCGCACCCGTGGCGTCGCGCGGTCGTCGATCGCGTAGGCCTCGAGCAACTGCTCCCGCGTCGGTGCGCTCATGACTCCTCGTTCGGTCCGTCGACCACGTTGTGCTGCAGGCGCGCGGGCTCGCGCCATCCCATGATCGCCTCGACCATGCGCGCCGCGTCGACCGACTCGGGCACGTTGTGCATGCGCAGGATGCGCGCGCCCTGGGCGACGCTGAACACCGCCGCCGCGAGCGAGCCCGCGAGCCGCTCCTCGCGCGGCCGGTCGAGCGACTCGCCGATGAAGTCCTTGTTCGAGACGGCGGCCACGAGCGGGAAGCCGAGTCGGGTGAGCTCGCCGAAGCGACGCGTCAGCTCGAGGCTGTGCCGCGTGTTCTTGTTGAGGTCGTGGCCCGGGTCGAGCACGATGCGCTCCTCGGGCACGCCGTGCGCCACGGCGAGCGCGGTGCGCTCCTCGAGGAAGGCCGCGACCTCGGCGACCACGTCGTCGTACTGCGGTCGCGGGAACCACTGCCGCGGCTCGGCCCGGCTGTGCGTGATGACGAGCGTCGCATCGGATGCCGCGACGACGTCGGCGAGCGCCGGGTCGTGCACGCCCGTCGTGTCGTTGATCACGTGCGCGCCCGCCGCGATCGCGGCGGCCGCGACCTCGGCGTGGAACGTGTCGACCGAGAGCGCCGCCCCCGCGCCGGCGAGCGCCTCGACGACCGGCACCACCCGGTCGATCTCCTCCGCGACGGGGATCGCCGGGCCTGGTCCGAACTTCGCGCCGCCGATGTCGATCCACGCGGCGCCCTGCTCGACGGCACGCCGGCCCGCGGCGACCGCGGCGTCGAGGCCGAAGGTCGCGCCGCGGTCGTAGAACGAGTCGGGGGTGCGGTTCACGACCGCCATCACCGCGATCGTGCGCCGGAAGTCGACGTCGAATCCGGCGATCCGGCGCACGGGGTGCGCGTACTCGGGCTCGACCCAGCCGAGCGGGAGACTCATGCCGCGGCTCCGGAGGCACGCCTCATACGCGGGCCTCCTGGAGCAGCACGTCGAGCGGCACGTCGGGGTCGACGAGTCGCTTGACGTCGATGCGGGCACGCGAGCGGATGAACTCCTGCACCTGCTCGTTCACGTCCCACACGTTGACGTTCATGCCGGCCACGACCCGGTCGTCGGCGAGCCAGAACGCGATGAACTCGCGCCCGGGCACGTCGCCCCGGAACACGGGCTCGACGCCCGTCATGAGGGGCGCGTAGCCCGAGTACTCCATGCCGAGATCGTACTGGTCGGTGTAGAAGTAGGGCGGCGCGTCGTACTCGATCGACTCGCCCGCCATCGCGCGTCCGGCCGCCGGCCCCTGGTTCTCGGCGGTGGCCCAGTGCTCGGTGCGCAGGTGCGAGCCGAGGAACGGCTGGTAGACGCTCGCGACGTCGCCCACGGCGTAGACGTCGTCGGCGCTCGTGCGGAACGCGGCATCCGTCACCACGCCGTTGTCGACCTCGATGCCGGCCGCCTCGGCGAGCGCGGTGAGCGGCACCGCGCCGATGCCGACGATGACCGCGTCGGCGGGCACGACCTCCCCGCCCTCGAGCGCGACGCCGGTCGCGCGTCGGCCGTCGCCGACGATGCCGTCGACCGTGGTGGACATGCGCAGGTCGACGCCGTGCTCGCGGTGCAGCCGTGCGAACACCTCGCCCGCGGTGGGTCCGATCGCCGCCTGGAGCGGCACCGCCTCGGGCGCGACGACCGTGACCTCGTTGCCGTACCCGCGCGCGGCGGCGGCCACCTCCAGGCCGATCCAGCCGGAGCCGATCAGCACGATGCGGCGTCCGCCCGGCGAGAGCAGGTCGCGCAGCGCGATGGAGTCGCCGATCGTGCGCAGCACGTGCACGCCCTCGAGGTCGGCGCCGGCGCCCGGCCAGTGCCGGGGCGCCGAGCCGGTCGCGAGCAGCAGGCGGTCGTAGCCGAGGTCGCGGCCGTCGTCGAGCCGCACGCGGTGCGAGGGCAGGTCGAGCGAGGTCGCACGGATGCCGCGGAGCACCTCGACCCGGTGCTCGTCGTACCACTCGGCGGGGTGCACGTCGACGGACTCGCGCGTGCCGGTGCCGTTGAGGAACTCCTTCGACAGCGGCGGACGGATGTAGGGCATGGCGTCCTCTGCCGCGACGATGCGCACGGGCCCGTCGTACCCTGCTGCTCGCGCGCCCTCGGCGGCGCGGGCCCCGGCGAGGCCGCCCCCGACGATGACGATGCCGTGCTCGGTGCTCATGGCGTGCGCTCCGTTCCCGCCGCCTCGCACCGCGACTCGAACTCGCGGCGGAGGCGTGCGTCGTCTCGGAGGAGCCCGGTGAAGCTCCTGGTCGTGGTCACGCTGCCCACGATACGTGGCCCCCGCAGCGACATGCAGAGGTGCTCGGCCTCGAGCACGACACCGGTGCCGCGCGGCGCGAGCTCGCCCTCGAGCCACTCGGCGAGCTGCCGCGTCATCCGCTCCTGCACCTGGAGCGCCCGAGAGGACTGCTCCACGATGCGCGCGAGCTTCGACAGGCCGACGAGCCGGTCGCCCGGCAGGTATCCGATGTGGGCGACGCCGCGGAACGGGAGCAGGTGGTGCTCGCAGAGCGAGTGGAACGGGATCCCCGCGACGACGACGAGGTCGTCGTAGCCCTCGTCGTTCGGGAACGTCGTCGCGCGGAACGGCTCGGGCGTGAGGAGCTCGATGAGCGCGTCGGCGGCGCGGCGCGGCGTCTCCGCGAGGTGCGGCGAGTGGAGGTCCTGCCCGAGCGCGACGAGCAGGTCCGCCACGGCGGCCCGCGCACGGTCGCGGTCGATGACCGGCCGCGCCTCCTCGTCGTCGGTGACGGCGTGCAGCGACACGACCGCCGGCGTTCCCTCGGGGCTCATCCCGCACCTCCTCCTGGCGCGTCCACCTCGGCCACGCGCCCTCGACACCCTGTGCGATCGACGCTAGGTCGGGCTCGGAATTCTGTCAACGGATCCTGTTTTTAGAGTAGAGTGACGGGCATGGCATCCGACGGCGGACCTGAAGCCGGCGGCCGCTGGTCGGCCGCCGCCCTGCTGGCCGACCCCCTGCGGCGGCGCGTCTACGCCGCCGTCGTCGAGCACGACGACGGCGTGACCCGCGAGGCGGTCGCGCAGGAGCTCGACCTCGCCCGTTCGACGGCGGCGTTCCACCTCGAGCGCCTCGCCGCGGCCGGCCTCCTGGCCGTGGAGTTCCGGCGCGTCAACGGACGGTCGGGCCCCGGCGCCGGGCGCCCCGCGAAGCTGTATCGCCGCGGCGACTCCGAGTTCGCGCTGAGCGTGCCCCGCCGCCTCTACGCGGTCGCGGGCGGCGTGATGGCCGAGGCGATCGAGCACGCCGCTGCGGGCGCCTCTCCGAAGGCCGCGCTGCACGACGCCGCGAGCCGCGCGGGGCATCGGCTCGCGGCCGGAGCGGCGGACCTCGAGGGAGCGCTCCTGCGCGAGGGCTTCGAGCCGCGCGCCGAGGGCGACGACACCGTGCTCGGCACGTGCCCGTTCCACAAGCTGGCGCAGCAGCATCCGGGCGTCGTCTGCGATCTCAACCACGCGCTCGTGTGCGCCATGGCCGACGAGGTCGGCGCGGCATCCGATCGAGTGCAGCTCGACCCGGGCGCCGGCGGCTGCTGCCTGCGCATCGCCGGGTCATTCGATTCGCCCAACTGACTCTCAGACGAATCACAGCGAACTTCAAGAGAATGAGGGTCATGAGTGATGGACCCCGCATTCTCATCGTCGATGACGAGCCCAACATCCGCGACCTCCTCACGACGAGCCTCAGGTTCGCCGGGTTCGCGGTGCGCGCCGTGGGCAATGGCGCGCAGACCATCAGCGCAGTCCTCGAGGAGGAGCCCGACCTCATCATCCTCGACGTGATGCTGCCCGACATGAACGGCTTCGGCGTGACCAAGCGCCTGCGGTCGGCCGGGTACACGGCGCCGATCCTCTTCCTCACCGCGAAGGACGACACCGAGGACAAGATCACCGGCCTCACGGTCGGCGGCGACGACTACGTCACCAAGCCGTTCAGCCTCGACGAGATCGTCGCGCGCATCAAGGCGATCCTGCGCCGCACGATGCACGCCGAGGAGGACGCGGTCATCCGCACCGGCGAGCTCACGATGGACCAGGACACGCACGAGGTCCTCGTCGGCGACGTGCCCGTCGAGCTCTCCCCCACCGAGTTCAAGCTCCTGCGCTACCTCATGCTCAACCCCAACCGCGTGCTGTCGAAGGCCCAGATCCTCGACCACGTCTGGGAGTACGACTTCAACGGCGACGCCGGCATCGTGGAGAGCTACATCTCCTACCTGCGCCGCAAGCTCGACCAGCACTCCAGCGAGCCGCTCATCCAGACGAAGCGAGGATTCGGGTACATGCTGAAGTCCTCCAAGCCCTGACTCAGGCTTCGCCGCCTAGACTCGGCCCGCCATGCATCAGACGATTTCCGAGCGGTGGAACCGCATCTCGCTGCGCACCAAGATCACCGGGGTGACGGTGCTGATGCTGACCCTCGGACTGCTCGTCTCGGGCATCGGGACCGCGGCCATGCTGCGCTCCTACGTCGAGGACCAGATGGCGTCCAAGCTCGACACCATCGCCGCGGGCAGCCTCGACAAGTACTTCGAGGGCCAGAACATGCCCGGCGCGAAGGCGAACCTCGACGACCTCTCGTTCGCGTCGTCCGACGACGTGTTCGTCGCGATCTACGACCCGATCACCGCGAAGCTCTACGACCACAACTGGGAGCAGCGCGGCAGCGGGTCCTACCCCGAGATCCCGTCGAGCCTCACGGTCGCCGAGGTCAACGTCACGAACGAGCGCAGCCAGAGCGGCAAGTACACCGTCTACCAACTCGAGGACGAGAGCGGCCAGCCCACCTTCCGCGCGGTGAGCGCGCTCATGACGGCCGACCAGCACGGCAACTACGCGCCGATCATCATCGCGATCTCGTCGAAGGACACCGAGCGGCTGCTCGCCGTGTACCTCACGATCTTCCTCGGCTTCGGCCTCGGCGTGGTGCTCGTCGGCGCCCTGCTCACGCGCATGCTCGTGACCTCGACGTTCACGCCGCTGCGCGAGGTCGAGCGCACGGCCGCGGCCATCGCCGACGGCGACTTCGGCCAGCGCCTCGGCGGCGCCACCCCGAACACCGAGGTCGGGCGCCTGAACCGCTCGCTCAACACCATGCTCAACCGCATCGACCGGGCGTTCCGCGACCGCGCGCGCACCATCGAGCAGATGCGCCGGTTCGTCGGCGACGCCTCGCACGAACTGCGAACGCCGCTCGTCTCGGTGCGCGGCTACGCCGAGCTCTATCGCATGGGCGCGCTCCAGACGCCCGACGAGGTCGCGCAGGCCATGGACCGCATCGAGAAGGAGGCCATCCGCATGGGCGGCCTCGTCGAGGACCTCCTGGCCCTCGCCCGGCTCGACGAGGCGAAGCCGCTCGAGCTCGCCGAGGTCGACCTCGTGCCGCTCGCCCGCGACGCAGCGCTCGACGCCATGGCCGCGAACCCCGGCCGAACGGTCACCGTGATCGCACCCGAAGAGCTCGGCGGCGCGGATGCCGCGGGCCAGGCGACCCCAGAGCTCGAGGTCGAGCTGGAGCCCGACCGTCCGGCGGCGGGCGCGATCTCCTTCGCGGGCGCCACCCTGGCGCGGCTGCGCGGACGGCGGCCCCGCGGCGGCGGCGAGTCGCCGACGTCGGGCACAGCACGACGCGGGGCGGGCCAGCGCGCGGGCGCCGGGGCATCCGGATCGCGTCGCAGCCAGTCGGCCCGGGCTCGCACCTCGTCGAGCGCCGACGCCCGCATCACGACCTACCCGAGCGTCGAGCCGCAGGGCGACGAGTCGCTGCCCGCGACGACCGTGACCGACGGCACGGTCATCGCGCCCGTGCGACGCGCAGTGGTGCTCGCCGAGGAGAACAAGATCCGCCAGGTCATCACGAACCTGATGGCGAACGCGATCCGGTTCACGACCGACGACAGCCCGATCGAGATCCGGGTGTCGGTCGACGACGCGGCGGAGCGCGCCATGATCGAGGTCGTCGACCACGGCGAGGGCATCCCGTCGCAGATCCGCGAGAAGATCTTCCAGCGCTTCTGGCGCGCCGACACGTCGCGCACGCGCGAGACCGGCGGGTCGGGCCTCGGGCTCGCGATCGTGTCGTCGATCATCGCGGCGCACAACGGCTCGGTCGACGTCGTGGAGACGCCGGGCGGCGGCGCGACGTTCCGTGTGTCGCTGCCGCTCGCGGGCTCGTCGGCGGCGCCGCAGTCGGTCACGTCGGCCTGAGCGCCCGGCGTCGCGTCGACCGCCGCGTTCGCGTGCGGCGTCGGGTCACTCGTCCTCGACATCGTCGGTCGAGCGGATGCCGCGCACCGCACGTCCTCGGCGTGAGATCGGGCCACGAGGCGTCGACCTACCGTGGGGTCCCACCCACCGATGAAGGGACCACGATGACCACCTACCACGTCGACGCCGCGCAGGTGTCCGCCGCCACCCACTCGGTGCAGGGCACCATCGGCCGCATCCAGTCGGAGGTGGGCTCGCTCGTCGCGCAGCTCACCGGCCTGCAGTCGTCGTGGACCGGCCAGGCCGCCACGGCCTTCCAGGGCGCGGTCGCCGACTGGCGCACGACGCAGCTGCACGTCGAGCAGAGCCTCGCCCAGCTCAGCCATGCCCTCGGCGTGGCGGCGACGCAGTACGCGGAGGCCGAGCAGGCGAACGCGCGACTGTTCCTGCGGTAGCGCGCGACGGCGTCGCGGGGACTCATCCCCGAACACGACGATGGGCGCCTCCCGGAGGAGACGCCCATCGCGTTCGGGCACGAGGCCCTGAGGTGTGCGGACTAGAAGTCCATGCCGCCCGTCGGGTCGCCGACCGGAGCCGGGTTCTTCTCGGGCTTGTCGGCGACGACGGCCTCGGTCGTCAGGAAGAGGCCGGCGATCGACGCCGCGTTCTGCAGCGCCGAGCGCGTCACCTTGGCGGGGTCGATGATGCCCTGCGCGACGAGGTCGCCGTACTCGCCGGTCGCGGCGTTGAGGCCGTGACCCGCCGGGAGCTCCGCGACGCGCGCCGCGACGACGCCCGGCTCGAGGCCCGCGTTGAGGGCGATCTGCTTGAGCGGCGCCTCGATGGCCACCTTGACGATGTTGGCACCGGTCGCCTCGTCGCCCACGAGCTCGAGGTTCGCGAACGCCTTCTGGCCGGCCTGGATGAGGGCGACGCCACCACCGGCGACGATGCCCTCCTCGACGGCCGCCTTCGCGTTGCGAACGGCGTCCTCGATGCGGTGCTTGCGCTCCTTGAGCTCGACCTCGGTCGCGGCACCCGCCTTGATGACGGCCACGCCGCCGGCGAGCTTCGCGAGGCGCTCCTGGAGCTTCTCACGGTCGTAGTCGGAGTCGGTGTTCTCGATCTCCGAGCGGATCTGCGCCACGCGGCCGGCGATGGCCTCGGGGTCGCCCGCGCCCTCGACGATGGTGGTCTCGTCCTTGGTGATGACGACCTTGCGAGCCTGGCCGAGCAGGTCGAGGGTGACGTTCTCGAGCTTGAGGCCGACCTCCTCGGAGATGACCTGGCCGCCGGTGAGGATCGCGATGTCCTGGAGCTGCGCCTTGCGACGGTCGCCGAAGCCGGGGGCCTTGACGGCGACCGACTTGAAGATGCCGCGGATCTTGTTGACGATGAGCGTCGCGAGCGCCTCGCCGTCGACGTCCTCGGCGATGATGAGCAGCTGCTTGCCGGTCTGGATCACCTTGTCGACGATGGGCAGCAGGTCCTTGATGTTCGAGACCTTGCCGTTGACGATGAGGATGTACGGGTCCTCGAAGACCGCCTCCTGGCGCTCGGGGTCGGTGACGAAGTACGCCGACAGGTAGCCCTTGTCGAAGCGCATGCCCTCGGTGAGCTCGAGCTCGGTGCCGAAGGTGTTCGACTCCTCGACGGTGACGACGCCCTCCTTGCCGACCTTGTCGATCGCCTCGGCGATGATCTCGCCGATCTGCGGGTCTGCGGCCGAGATCGACGCGGTCGCGGCGATCTCCTCCTTGGTCTCGACCTCCTTGGCGGCGTTGAGCAGTTCCTCGGAGACGGCCGCGACGGCCTTCTCGATGCCGCGCTTGAGCGAGATGGGGTCGGCGCCGGCGGCGACGTTGCGGAGGCCCTCGCGCACGAGCGCCTGGGCGAGCACGACCGACGTGGTGGTGCCGTCACCGGCGACGTCGTCGGTCTTCTTGGCGACCTCCTTGACGAGCTCGGCGCCGATCTTCTCGTACGGGTCGTCGAGCTCGATCTCCTTGGCGATCGACACGCCGTCGTTCGTGATGGTGGGGGCACCCCACTTCTTCTCGAGCACGACGTTGCGACCGCGCGGGCCGAGGGTCACCTTGACCGCGTCGGCGAGCTGGTTGAGTCCACGCTCGAGCCCGCGGCGGGCCTCCTCGTTGAAAGCAATGATCTTTGCCATGTGTGTCTCTCGTCCCTTCTCGGACGTCTCAAAGATTCGTTGGTTAGCACTCAAATCGAGTGAGTGCTAAGACGATTCTGGCACTCGACCGTCGCGAGTGCAAGCGAGCGCGGATGCCGCGGGCGCCGTCGCGCCCGTGTTCGCCGAGGGCGCGACGGCTCGAGCGGCCCCGGGACGCGGCCTCGCGGCATCCGTGATCGATCAGGGCGCGAACGCCGCGGAGCCCTCGTTCGGAACGAGCTCGATCCAGGTGTTGCCCGGCGCGAGCCGGAGCGTCGAGCCGTCGTCGGCCGTGAGCGTGATCGGCGCGCCGGCGTCGGGCTTCGTCCACGTGCCGTGCGCCGTGCGCCCGCCTGCCGACACCCAGGCCTCCCCGGCGCCCGTGAGCGCCGTGAGCGGCACCTCTTCATACGGCCACTCGATCGCGACGCGCAGCGTGACGACATTCGTCGCCCGGATGCGGTCACCCGACGCCTCGAGGTCGGGGGTACCGTCCTGCATGCGGAGCCACGCGTACGTCGTCGGATCCCACTCCCACGACGGACTGCTGGACTCCGAGAACACCAGCTCGATGCGCGACGTCGGCGTCGCAGTGAGCGCGGGCGCGGCGAGCGGATCGGCGGTGCCGTACGCGAACTGCACGGGCGGCGGGGCGAGCCCGGCGTTCGCGGCGACGGCGGCGGCCGCCGCGAGGATCATGTCGTGCGGAATCTCCCGATCGTCGGCGCGATCGAAGTACGTCCCGTCGTCCTCGTCGCCGACGAGGTTGAGCAGCGGCGTCGCGTGCATGAGGTCGACGAAGTACTGCTGCCCTCCCGAATACGCGATGATCCCGCCGAGCGGGCTCGCGATGAGGGGGTCCATCGGGCGCACCGAGCGCACCGGGCCCACCACGTCGGGCACGTCGGAGTGCCAGACCGCGAGGTACCTGGTCAGCCCGCCCTCGACGAGCTCCTCGTACACGAGGTCGGTGCGGTTCAGCGCGATCTGCGGGCGGGCGTCCCAGTGGTTGTCGATCTTCACCGCGAGCGACGGATGCCGCATCGCCGCGGCATCCGCGGGCGTTCCGCGCAGCGGGGCGAAGGCGATCCCGATCGGCACGGCGTCGGCCGCGGGACGTGCCTCATGCGTGGGCGTCGGAGTCGGCAGGATCAGGTCGACGGACCCCGCGTCGCAGGCGCAGAGGAGCAGTGCCGATGCCGCGATCGCGACCAGCGGCACACCCCTGCGCCCCAGGACCGGGCGGGCACGCCGTGCCATGGCGCCATGCTAATCACGCGGGAGTACCCCCGGGAGGTCCGGCGCACCGATCGATGGGCCCCGCGCACCCCCAGAACCGGGCACACGGATGCGCGCGGCATCCGCCCACGAATGCACGAACGCGCCGCCGGCGAACCGGCGGCGCGTTCAAGCTCGTGGGGATCAGGCCGGGCGGACGGCCTCGGCCTGCGGGCCCTTGGCGCCCGTGCCGACCTCGAAGACGACCTGCTGGCCCTCTTCGAGGACCTTGTAGCCCGCCATGTCGATCGCGGAGTAGTGGACGAACACGTCCTGGCCCCCGTCGACCGTGATGAACCCGTATCCCTTTTCAGCGTTGAACCACTTGACGGTTCCGTTCGCCATGCGTTGCTCCCATGTTGCCGTGTGTCGATCAGCACGTGCCTGTCGCCTGTACCGGGCCCCCTCGTTCGTGCTGACGAGGCACCTCGTTCGGCACCGGGCGTTTCACACGGGATAGAGCGACCAATTCCAGATACTAACGACGTGACGTCGCGGCACAAGAGGCCGGACGCAAGGAAATGTCGCAGAATGGCAACGATTCGGTCGCGATCAACCGCCGGTGGCGGCTGCGTAGTCGGAGCCCACCACGAGCACGAGCGGAGTGCCCACCTCGGCGAACTTCGCGTCGAGGCGCACGTCGGCCTCGGGGATCGCGCCGGCGACGCCTCGCGCCGCACCTTCGAGGTCGGCCGTCGCGTAGTAGACGACGGTCTCCTCGAGGTCCTGCTCGCTCGCGTTCGCGGTCGTGCCGACCGGGATCCCGGCGGCCGTCAGCGTCTCCGCGGCCCGTGCGGCCAGACCGCTCGTCGTGGTGCCGTTGAGGACGGTGACGGGGATGTCGGGCGCCACGGTCGGCGCCGCCGTCGCGACGGGCGTCGGCGTGGGCGTGGCGACCCCGGTGTCGCCGAAGTCCAGTCGGTCGTTGAACACGATCACGGAGCCGATCCCCACGGCGACGAGCACGACGGTCGCGAGCGCGGCCCAGCCGAACGCCACCCAGCGCGCACCGCGCCGCGCCGGAGCACGGTGGGCCCCCACCCGCTCGATGCCGTGCGGGATGGAGTCGAATCGATCGCGGGGGAACTTCTGCGCCATGGGGTCCAGTCGTCGGGGGGTCGGGGGTCGTGCTCAGTCGAGCGGTCGGCCGATCGAGAGCGAGCGACGCGCGCGCGTCGCCGCGCGTGCCTCGCGCATCCGCTGCAGGCGCTTGACCAGCATGGGGTCGTGCCGGAGCGCTGCAGGCGAATCGATGAGCTCGCCGAGGATCCGATAGTAACGGGCGGCCGAGATCCCGAACTCCTCGCGGATCGCCTCCGCCTTGAGGCCGGCCTGCTGCCACGCCCGGCCCTCGAACGCGAGCACGCGCCTCGCGCGGTCGTCGAGGCCGGACTCGCCGTCGTCGCGGGCGGGCACGCGCTCGGCGGTCATGCGTCCTCCCGTCCCCGGCGGGCGGTCGCCGCCTGCAGCACATCCTAGGGACCGGACGCCGAGTGTCGGCCGAGCGTCGCGGCGTGTGCGTCGCCCGTGCGCGGAACACGGCGCATCCGCCGGGCGTTGCACCCGCTTGCAGGAAGACCTGCGAGCATGGATGCCGGCCATCACGGCAGCAGATCGGAAGGAGCGCCCCGTGGCGTATCGCGTGGAGAAGACCGACGAGGAGTGGCGCGCCGAGCTCGCCGGCGAGCAGTACGCGGTGCTGCGCCAGGCGGCGACCGAGCGTCCGTGGACGGGCGAGCTCCTCGACGAGGAGCGCGCCGGCGTCTACGCCTGTGCGGCGTGCGGCGCCGAGCTGTTCAAGAGCGGCACGAAGTTCGACTCGGGCTGCGGCTGGCCGAGCTTCTACGAGTCAGTGCGACCCGAGGCCGTCGAGCTCATCGAGGACACCTCCCTCGGCATGACGCGCACCGAGGTGCGCTGCGCGAACTGCGGCTCGCACCTCGGCCACGTATTCCCCGACGGCTTCGGCACGCCCACGGGCGACCGGTACTGCATGAACTCGATCGCCCTCGACTTCACGCCGGAGTCCTAGGCGTGGGCTCCGCGCTCGAGGCGGCCCTCGCCAGGCGTTCCGCCTCGAAGGTGACGGATGCCGCACCCGACGACGCGGCCCTGCTCGAGCTGCTCGAGGCGGCGTCGCGCGTGGCCGACCACGCGTCGCTGCGGCCGTGGCGCATCGTCGCGCTGCGCGGCGCCGCGCGGGAGCGGCTCGGTACCGCGCTCGCGGCGGCGTCGGGTGCGGAGGGCGACGCGGCGGCGAAGCTCGCGGGCAAGCCGCTCCGGGCGCCGCTCCTGCTCGGGGTGGTCGCGGTGACGGTCCCCGATCACGAGAAGGTCCCCGTGTGGGAGCAGGAGGCGTCCGCGGCCGGCGTCGCGCACCTGCTGAGCCTGCTGCTCGACGAGGCCGGCTGGGGCGTCATGTGGCGAACGGGCCCGTACACGCGGCATCCGCTCGTCGCCGAGGTGCACGGCCTCGCCGCGAACGAGCACCTGCTCGGCTGGCTCTACGTCGGAGGTCTGCCCGACGGGCGCCGCGGCGAGCGCCGCACCGACCGCATCTCGGCGAGCCGGCTCACGGTGCTCGACTAGGCGCGATCGGCCTCGGCGGGCTCCGACTCGGGCTCCGACCCGGCGTGCTTCGGCGGGGTGCCGTCGGGCGCGACGACGGGGATCGCGCCCGTTCGCGGCGGCGGCGGGATCGCATGCCGGCGACGCGTCCAGCCGAGGCTCGCGATGACGACCGCGACGAGCGCGAGCACCGTGCCGCCGATGGTCGCGACGTCGACGGGCCGGCCGGCCGTCGGCACGAGCAGGTCGAGCGACAGGGCCGCCGCGAGCTGGCCGGCGACGCCGCACAGGGCGAGCACCAGCACGCCGACGATGCGCACGAGCACGGCCTGGCCGGCGATGAAGACGCAGCCGATCGCCCCGCCCGCGTACAGCCACCAGTCGGTCGGCATCGCCTCGGGCCAGCCGGCGGATGCCGCGTGCACGAGCATGACCACGACGAGCGCCGAGGTGCCCACGCCGAAGTTGAACACGGTGGCGGTCAGCGCGCTCTCGGCGGCGCTGCGCACCCGGCCGTTGACGGCCTGCTGCCAGGCCGCGCCGATGCCGGCGACGAACGGCAGGAGCATGAGCAGGATGGGTACGTCGTGTGCGAGCTGCGCCGACACCGTCCAGCCGATCGCGGCGAGCGCGAGCACCGCGCCGATCACGCGGTTCGGCGTGAGTGGGCGACGCCCGCCCGGACCGAGTCCGACGAGGTCGAACACGATGCCGCCGAGCGTCTGGCCCGCCACGATCGCCACCGTGAAGAGCGCGACGCCGACGACGCCCGCCGAGAGCCCCTGCGTGATCACGAACCACGCGCCGGCGAGGCCGCCGAGCACCATCCACCACGCGAGCCGCCGCTCGCGCAGGGCCTGCGCCACCCGGCCGAAGCCCTGGCGACCCGGCCGCCACGCGACGAGCACGACGAGCAGGATCACGAGCCCGCTGCCGAACGAGATCGCCGCGGCGGTGTAGGGGTCGTCGATCGCGTGCGCGAGCTGCCCGTTGATGCGCGACTGCAGCGCGGTCAGGGCGCCGCAGGCGAGCGCGAACACGATCGCGAGCCACATCGGGAGGCGGGTGCGCTCCACGTGGGCATGGCGGTGCTGGTGCTCGGACGGGGCGGCCGTGGCCGCGGCATCCGTGCTGGGATTCTCGGTCAAGAGCCGGCTGCGGGACTCGAACCCGCAACCACCGCTTTACAAGAGCGGTGCGCTACCAATTGCGCCAAGCCGGCGAGGGCGCGATGCCTCCCCGACATCCTATCGACAGCACGAAGGCCCGGCACGGGCCGGGCCTTCGGTGGTGCAGCGGCCGGAGCCGACGGCGCCTACTGCTGCGACGGCGTCGGGGTCGGCGTCGGCGTGGGCGTCGCGCCCGAGTCGTTGAAGGTCGCGCTCGTCGCCTGGAGGACGAAGGCCTGGAACTCCTGCGGGTCCTCGAGCGAGCCGCCGTACTGCTGGCCGTTCACGAGCACCGTCGGGGTGCCCGTGACCGAGGGCAGCTCGGGGTCGGTGTTCGGGATCGGCTCGGTCAGCGAACGATTCGTGGCATCCCGCACCCAGGCCTTGAACTGCTCGTCGTCGATGCACTTCTCGATCGTCGAGAGGCTGGACACGCCGACCTCGTCGGCGAGCGACTTCAGCTCGTCGTTCGTGAGGCCCTCGGAGCCCTCTTCGGGCTGGTTCTCGAAGAGGATCGCGTTGAAGTCGAAGAACGAGTCGGGCGACGAGTCAGCCACGCACGCCGCGGCATTCGCGGCGCGGTCCGAGTACCGCGTGCCCGCCGACTTGTTCGAGAGGATCGCGATGGGGTGCAGCTCGAGGGTCGCGGCGCCCGATTCGACCATCGTGCGGATCGAATCCGAGTTCGTCGCCTCGAACTGGCCGCAGAACGGGCACAGGTAGTCGACGTACATGACGATGTTGGCGACCTCGCCGCTTTCGTCGGGCGTCGTGGGGGTCGGGGCCTCACCAGCAGCCAGCGCCGGCGTCTCGACGGCCACGATGGTGCCGTCCTCGCCGGCGGTCATGAGGATGCCATCGCTCGCCATGTTCGCCGGGCCGGGCCCGTCGGGCTTCACATTCTGGAAGATCAGGGTGCCGACGAGTGCGGCGATGGCGATGACCGCGACGATGATGCCGCCCTGGATGAGGACCTTGTTGCGACGCTCCCGCTTCTTCTGCTCCTCCCGGAGGATCCGGGCCTTCTCCCGGGCCGCGTCCCTGCGTTCGTTACGGGTCTGGCGTGGCTGATTGGATCCGCCGTAGGTCATCAGATGGTCAACTCCGGTCGCTGTGTGGGCGCGCGCGAATGCATGCGAACGCACCCACGATAGTAGGAAGCGTGTCTGGGAATCACCCAAGCGGATGCCGCGTGCAGGCCGCGTCCGACATGGGAGAACGCCCCACGTCGCGCAGGGGCCGTTCACGACCCCGCGGCTCGGGCACACGGACCGCGATTCGGACCGTGCTCACGCGTATGGGATACTGAGCGGGCGTCGATGGCGACGCACTCATCCATTCACTACGGATCGTCCGGCACGTACCTGCCGGTGAAGGAGAAGCAGAACCATGGCAACCGTCACGTTCGACAAGGCCACCCGGCTCTATCCCGGTGGCACCCGCCCCGCGGTCGACAAGCTCGACCTCGACATCGCAGACGGCGAGTTCCTCGTCCTCGTCGGCCCCTCGGGCTGCGGCAAGTCCACCTCGCTCCGCATGCTCGCCGGCCTCGAAGAGGTGAACGAGGGCAACATCTTCATCGGCGACCGCAACGTCACCGACGTGCCGCCGAAGGACCGCGACATCGCCATGGTCTTCCAGAACTACGCGCTGTACCCGCACATGACCGTCGCCGAGAACATGGGCTTCGCACTCAAGATCGCGGGCGTCGGCAAGGAGGAGCGCGCCGCTCGGGTCCTCGAGGCCGCGAAGCTGCTCGACCTCGAGCCGTACCTCAGCCGCAAGCCGAAGGCCCTCTCGGGCGGCCAGCGCCAGCGCGTCGCCATGGGCCGCGCGATCGTGCGCCAGCCCCAGGTGTTCCTCATGGACGAGCCGCTGTCGAACCTCGACGCCAAGCTCCGCGTCCAGACCCGCACCCAGATCGCGTCGCTCCAGCGCCGCCTCGGCGTCACCACGGTCTACGTCACGCACGACCAGACCGAGGCCCTCACCATGGGCGACCGCATCGCGGTGCTCAAGGACGGCATCCTCCAGCAGGTCGGCACCCCGCGCGACCTCTACGAGTCGCCGAACAACGTGTTCGTCGCCGGCTTCATCGGCTCGCCCGCGATGAACCTGTTCCACGCCGACCTCGTCGAGGGCGGCATCATGTTCGGCACCGCCAACGTGCCGGTCGAGCGTGAGGCGCTCGCCGACACGAGCAGCACGGTCGCCACGATCGGCGTGCGTCCCGAAGACATCATGGTGTCGCCGCACGAGGGCGAGGGCCTCGCGGTCGACGTCGACCTCGTCGAGGAGCTCGGCGCCGACGGCTACCTCTACGGCCACTCGACGGTCGAGGGCAAGCGCACCGACATCGTCGCGCGCGTCGACGGTCGCGTGCACCCGAACGCCGGCGAGCGCGTGTACCTCACGGCCACGCCGGGCCACGTGCACATCTTCGACGCCGAGACGGGCCTCCGCCTCAGCAAGAAGCCGGTCGTGGCCTGAGGTCCACGCGACAGCCGATGATGCCGGCCGGGGTTCGCCCCGGCCGGCATCGCCGTCTCCGAGCGGACGCGGGCCTGCGGCATCCGTGCGCCTGCGGCATGCGTGCAGCGCGGCTACGCTGAACGACGATGAGCGGTTCACTTTCGATCACGTCGGCCATGGCCGACCCGGCCCTGCTCGACCTCCCGTGGGACCTGCCCCTGGAATCGTGGCCGAACGACGCGATCGCCGCACTGCCCAAGGGCATCTCGCGGCACCTCGTGCGCTTCGCCCATCTGGCCGGACACGTCGTGGCGATCAAGGAGACCACGGCCGAGATGGCCAAGGGCGAGTACGAGATGCTGCGGATGCTGCAGCGCATCGAGATCCCCTGCGTCGAACCGGTCGCCGTCATCACCAACCGTTCCGACGCCGACGGCGAGGAGCTGAAGCCCGTGCTCGTGACCCGGCACCTGCGCTTCTCCCTTCCCTATCGTGCGCTCTTCTCGCAGACGCTGCGCCCCGACACCGCGACGCGCCTCGTGGACGCCCTCGCGGTGCTCCTCGTGCGCCTGCACATCGTCGGGTTCTTCTGGGGCGACGTATCGCTCTCGAACACGCTGTTCCGTCGCGACGCGGGCGCCTTCGCGGCGTACCTCGTCGACGCCGAGACCGGCAAGCTCTACGAGGGCGGCCTCTCGAACGGCCAGCGCGAGAACGACCTCGAGATCGCGCGCGTGAACATCGCCGGCGAGCTGCTCGACCTCGAGGCGGGCGGGCGTGTGGCCGATGAGCTCGACCCGGTGCGCATCTCGAACGGCATCGTCGAGGCGTACCGCAGCCTCTGGAAGGAGCTCACCGGCTCGGAGTCGTTCTCGACGGCGGAGCGGTGGCGGATCAACGAACGCGTCAACCGGCTCAACGACCTCGGGTTCGACATCGAGGAGCTCGCGATCCGCACCGACGACACCGGTACGACCGTGCGGATCCAGCCGAAGGTCGTCGACGCCGGGCACCACCAGCGGCGCCTCCTGCGGCTCACCGGTCTCGACGCCGGCGAGAACCAGGCCCGCCGCCTGCTCAACGACCTCGACTCCTACCGCGCGGCGTACGGCAAGGGCGACCTCGACGAGGAGATGGTCGCGCACGAGTGGCTCATGCGCGTCTTCGAGCCGGTGGTGCGCGCGATCCCGGTCGAGCTGCGCGGCAAGCTCGAGCCGGCCGAGGTGTTCCACCAGCTGCTCGAGCACCGCTGGTTCATGGCGCAGCAGGCGGGGCACGACATCCCGCTCGCCGAGGCGGTCTCCTCCTACGTCAACACCGTGCTTCGGCACCGGCGTGACGAGGCGACGGTCATCGGGCCGCCGACGGGGTCGACGGCGACGCTCGACGTGGTCGCGCCCGAGACCTCGGCCATCGCCGTCGTCGATCCCGACGACGAAGAGGACTGGCGCCTCAAGGTCTGAGCCGGTCGCGGCGGCGGCGGTCTGCGGCCCGGCCCGGCTTGGCTTGGCGCAGCACCGTCAGACGAGCAGCCGCAGCGGATGCTCCAACAACGCGGCGAAGGCTGCGAGCCAGCGCGCGCCGACCGCGCCGTCGAGCACGCGGTGGTCGGCCGAGAGCGTCACGGTCATGACGGTCGCGGCGACGAGCTCGCCGTCGACGACCACGGGCCGCGGCGTCGCGGCCCCCACTGCCAGGATGCCGGAGCGCGGCGGGTCGATGATCGCCGTGAACGCCGTCGTGCCGTACATGCCGAGGTTCGAGACGGAGAACGCTCCGCCCGAGAGCTCGGCCGGACGCAGGTGCCCCGAGCGGGCGCGGTCGGCGAGGTCGCGCGTCGCGCGGGCGAGGTCGGCGAGCGGCATCTGGTCGACGCCCCGGATCACGGGGGCGATGAGGCCGTCGTCGAGGGCGACGGCGATCGCCACGTCGACGCCGTCGAAGCGGCGGATGGCGTCGCCGAGGAAGATGGCGTTCGCTTCGGGCACCTCGCGCAGCGCCAGCGCGACGGCCTTCACGACGAAGTCGTTGAGCGAGATGCGCTCACCCGTCTGCTCGAGGAGGTCGGTCCGCAGGCGCACCAGCGCGTCGACGCGGCAGTCGGCCCGCACCTCGAAATGCGGCACGGTCGTGACGCTCTCGGTGAGCCGTCGGGCGATCGCCCGGCGCATGGGCGTGAGCGACTCGTCGGTGAAGCCGGCCTCGGCCCGCGCTTCCATCGGGCGTGCGGATGCCGCGGGGGCGGACGGCACGGCAGCCGGCTCGGCCTCGGGCCCGGCGCTCGCACCGGCGTCGGCCGTCACGGCCGCGGCCGCCAGGAGCTCGGCGACGTCGCGGCGGACGACGCGTCCGCCGGGTCCGCTGCCCGAGACGTCGGCGAGGTCGAGGTGGTGCTCGCGCGCGAGGCGACGCACGAGCGGGCTCACGAACCGTCGCCCGGTGGGCGTCTCGGGCGTGGTCGCCGACTCGGCGGCGGCGACGGGCGCGTCCGGCTCCGCCGCCGAGGCCGCGGCATCCGTCGTCTCGGCCGGGGGCGGCGCGGGCGCATCCTCGAGCACGGGGGCCCCGGACTCGGGGTCCGTCGGCGCCGGCGCGGGCGCCGCGGCATCCGTCGCCCCTGACCCCGCCATCGTGGCGACGGACTCGGCGTCGGCCGCGCGCCGCGCGTCGTCGGCCGACTCCCCCGGCTCGGCGAGCACGAGGATCGGCGACCCCACCGCGACCGCCTCCCCCGCGCCCACGAGCAGCGCTGCGACGGTCCCGGCGTCCTCGGCGCCGTACTCGACCACGGCCTTCTCGGTCTCGATCTCGGCGACCGGCTGGCCGAGCGCAACGTCATCGCCGGTGGCGACGAGCCAGGACTGCAGCGACGCCTCGGTCGCCCCGGCCATGACCGCCGGCATCCGCACGACGATGGCCATCAGGCACCGCCTCGCCCGACGCGGATGCGCTCGAGACCGGCCACGACCTCCTCAGTGCGGGCGATCGCGGCGCGCTCGAGCACCTTCGAGATGCTCGGGCTCGCCTCGCCGCCCGTCACGCGCTCGATGGGCTGGTCGAGCCAGTCGAAGAAGCGGCGCTGCAGCTCGTCGGCGAGCCGGCCGCCGTACGACGTGCCGCGGGCGCCCTGCTCGACGATGAGCACGTTGTTCGTCTTGCGGATGCTCGCGCCGATCGTCTCCCAGTCGAGGGAGGCGAAGTCGAGCCAGCGCAGGTCGACGAGCTCCGCGTCGATGCCCGACTGCTCGATCGCCTCGAGGCAGTGGCCGACCATCGAGAGGTAGCTGATGACCGTGACCTCGGTGCCCTCGCGCCGGATCGCCGCGCGACCCGGCGGCAGCACGTAGTCGAGATCGCCGGCCGGCACGGGGTCGCGTCGCGCGTAGAGGTCGACGTGCTCGATGACGAGCACGGGGTCGTCGAGGGCGAGCGCCGCGTTCATGAGGCCGATGTAGTCGGCCGCGGTCGACGGCGCGACGATGCGCCAGCCCGGGCTCGTCGAGAAGACGCCGGCCGGGTCCATGAGGTGCTGGGAGCCGTAGCCCGATCCCATCGCGACCTTCGTGCGGAGCACGAGCGGGATCGGGTTGTCGCCGCCGAACATGTGCCGCGCCTTGCCGATCTGGTTGAACACCTGGTCGGCCGCGACCCACGTGAAGTCCGCGTACATGAACTCGACGATGGGGCGGAACCGCCCGTCGAGCGCGAGGCCGCCTGCGAGCCCGGCGAACGCGTTCTCGCTGATGGGGGTGCCGAGCACGCGACCCGGGTACGTCGCGGCGAGGCCCTTCGTCGCGCCGTTCGTGCCGCCCGCGAGCCGGTGGATGTCCTCGCCGAGCACGACGATGCGCTCGTCCTGCGACATGCGGCGGTCGAGCACGGCCGCGATGGCGTCGACGAACCGGGTCTCCTCCTCCGCGCCGGCGTCGTTGCCGGGGCTGACGGATGCCGCCGGGTCGGCCACGCGCGCGTCGGCGAGCTCGCTCGCGTCACCGCGGATGCCCACGTCGACGAACGACGGATCGGGCCACAGCGCCGGGACGATGCGGCGTTGCCCCTCCGTCTCGGGGTCGTCCTCGACGAGCTGGGCGACGGTCTCGCGCATCGCCTGCACGGCCTGCTCGCGCACGGAGGCCGCCTCGGCCTCGTCGACGTGCCCGAGCGCGCGCAGCTCTCGTTCCATCCGCGCGATCGGGTCGCGGTCGCGCCACGACTGCTCCTCGTCCTTCGTGCGGTAGCCGAACGCGCTGCCGGGGAAGGGCCCGTTCTGGTGGAAGTAGCGGTACACCTCCGCCTCGATCACGACCGGGCCGCCGCCCGTGCGGAGGAGTTCGAGTGCCTCGGCGGTGGCGAGGTGCACGGCGAGGGGATCCATGCCGTCGACGCGCCAGGCCGGCGTCGCGAACCCGAGTCCGCGCGCCGAGAGGCGCCCTTCACGGGTGACCTCGTCGATGCGCGTCGCGACGGCGTAGAGGTTGTTCTCGATGAAGAACGCGAGCGGCAGGTCCCATGCCGAAGCGAGGTTCATCGTCTCGAGCACCGAGCCGATGTTCACCGCGCCGTCGCCGAAGTAGGTGAAGGTCGCGTCGCTCGTGCCGGCGTGACGCTGCGCCCAGGCGCTGCCCGCCGCTCCGGGAACGCCGCCGCCGACGATCGCGTTCGTCCCGAGCGCCCCGGCCTCGAGCCACTGCAGGTGCATCGAGCCGCCGCGTCCGCGGCAGTACCCCTGCGCGAGTCCGAGGATCTCGGCGAGCGTGCGCCGGAGCACCTCGGCCACGTCGGGCGTCACGACCGCGTCGAGCGCGAAGCGACCGCCCGTGACGTGCGTGAGCGCCTTCGCGAGGAACTGGTGGTGCCCGCGATGCGAGCCGTTCACGGCGTCCGTCGACCGCAGCCCGATGATGGAGCCGACCGCGCCGCCCTCCTGTCCGATGCTCGAGTGCGCCGGACCGTGCACGAGGCCGGCTCCGGCGAGGTCGAGCACCGCCTCCTCGAACGCGCGGATGAGGTGCAGCTCGGCGAGCATGCCCGTGAGCAGCGCGGGATCGGCGGCGCGCCAGTCCTCCTCGGTCGAGCGCAGCTCGATCCACGGGGCGCCGGGTGCGAGGGGCTCGCGGGTGGGCATCACGCCCTCCTCTCCGTCGACGGGGCGCGCGGCGCCGCATCGACGCGGGCGTCACGTGCCGCCAGCATATGGCGCGTTGCATCCAATCTCAATGGATTCAGCGACATCTGCTCGCAATCCGGCGCGCATCGCGTGATACTGGATCCAATACGACCCGCGGGCTCGGCTCGACCGGACGCGCGGGAGAGCGGAACGCGAGGACGCGACCATGCCACTGCCCGGACTGCGCGGCGCCGACCACCTCGGCATCACGGTGCCCGATCTCGAGGAGGCGCACGAGTTCCTCGTCGACGTGCTCGGCGCGCAGTACGTCTACACGCTCGGACCGTTCCAGCGCGACGACGACTGGATGCAGGAGCAGCTCGGCGTGCATCCCCGCACGGTCATGCGCGAGCTGCGCTTCTACCGCCTCGGCCACGGCACCAACCTCGAGGTGTTCCAGTACGAGGCCGCCGACGGGCAGAAGCCGGTGCCGCGCAACAGCGACCTCGGCGGGCATCACCTCGCGATCTACGTCGACGACCTCGACGCGGCGGTCGAGTACCTCCGGTCACGCGGGGTCGAGGTCATGGGCGAGCCCGTCGCGAGCCGCAACGCCAGCGAGGGGCAGCGCTGGGTGTACTTCCGCGCGCCGTGGAGCATGCAGTTCGAGCTCGTCAGCTTCCCGAAGGGCAAGGCCTACGAGGCGGATGCCCCGGTGCTCCTGTGGCATCCGGCCCACCCCGAGGCGTGAGCACGATGCCCCACGCGACGGCGACCCCCATCGCAGCGGACCCCGAGACCGCGGCGCACGGCGCCGCCGGCCGCCGGATCGCGGACGCGCTGCGCCGCGACATCCTCGACGGCGTGCTCGCCCCCGGCACCCGCATCCGCCAGGAGCAGCTCGCCGAGGAGTACGGCGCGAGCCGTGTGCCCGTGCGCGAGGCCATCCGGGCGCTCGAGGGCGAGGGGCTCGTCACGGTCGTCGCGAACACCGGCGCGTGGGTGTCGCGACTGAGTCTCGCCGAGTGCGACGAGCTCTACCGCGTGCGCGAACGCATCGAGCCGCTGCTCATCCGCATGAGCATCCCCGGCCTCGACGAGGCGGATGCCGCGGAGCTCGCGCGACTCGCGGACGCCATGGAGGCCGCGGCCGACGCCGACGAGTTCGTGCGCCTCGACCGCGAGTTCCACGACCTCACGTACCGGGGCGCGGAGACGCTCATGCTCGGGGACACCGTCGCGCAGCTGTGGAATCGCACGCAGGCGTATCGCCGGGTCTACTCCCGGCTGTTCCTCCGGCACGCGGCCCGGGCGGTGCACCACGAGCACCACCTGCTCGTGCACGCCATCGAGACCGGCGACGCCGACGATGCCGAACGCGTGCTGCTCGGGCACATCCGGCGCACACGGCTCGCGTTAGCGAAGCATCCGGAGGTCTTCGACGGCGCCGGGACGGCGTCGCTACAGTGAAGCTGGGCTGAACGGCCGAGCCGACCGCGTGAGGAGCATGCGATGGCGGAAGTGGGGTTCCTGGGCCTCGGGAACATGGGCAGCGCGATGGTGTCCCGGCTCGTGGCGGCGGGTCACGACGTCCTCGTCTGGAACCGATCGCCCGAGGCGACGGAGCCGCATGTCGCCGCGGGTGCGACCGCCACGGACAGCGCCGCCGAGGCGTTGCAGCGACCGGTGTCGTTCTCGATGCTCGCGAACGACCAGGCGGCCGAGTCGGTGCTCACCGCCGAGGCGTTCGCCGGCGAGCCCGGCCGGCTGCACGTCGTGACCGCATCGATCAGTCCCGACGCCGCCGACCGCATCTCCGCCGTGGCTGCCGGCGCGGGCGTCCACTACCTCGCCTCCCCCGTGCTCGGGCGGCCGACCGTCGCCGCCGAGGGCGCACTGAACCTGCTCGTCGCGGGCGACCCCGACGACATCGAGCGGGCGCGACCCTTCCTCGACGTGATAGGCAAGCGCGTCTGGGTGCTCGGCCCGAACCCGCGCACGGCGAACGTCGTGAAGGCGGCGGTGAACTACGACATCATCCACGCGATGCAGGCCATCGGCGAGTCGCTCACGCTCGTCGAGTCCGAGGGCGTCGATGCGAACGAGTTCGTCGAGCTGCTGCGGAGCACGCTGTTCGCGGGGATCGTCTACACCTCCTACGGCGACCTCATCGCCAACCGCAGGTACCACCCCGCGGGCTTCGACATCTCGCTCGGCCTCAAGGACCTCGGGCTCGCCGAGGACATCGCCGCGGCGGCCGGCGTCGAGCTGCCGACGGCGGAGGCGCTCCGCGGCGTGTTCGAGGAGGCGCTCGCCGATCCCGAGCTGCACGACGCCGACTGGTCGGCCATCGCCGAGATCACGCGGCGGCGCCTCCGGCGCGACTAGGTGAGGCGCCACCCCCGGTCGACGTATACGCTCGTGCCCGACACCCCGCGGTTGTCGAGCAGGAACTGCACGGCGCCCACCACGTCGGCCATCGTCGCGAGTTCGCCGCCCGGCGTGCGGCTCCGATACTGGTCGAGCACGCCCTCGGGCTTCGCCGACCAGAACGGGCTGTCGCCGATGATGCCCGGGTGCAGCGCGTTCACGCGGATCGGCGCGAGCTCGTGCGCGAGCGTGTTCACGAGGCCCTCGACGCCGCCGTTGATCGTCGAGACCGTCGTCGAGCCGGGGTATGGCATGTCCTTCGCACGGCCGCCGAAGAGTACGATGCCCGTGCCGCCCGACGGCTCCAGCCGGTCGAGCAGCGTGTGCACCGTCTCGGTGTAGCCGACCAGCTTCAGCGTGATGAGGCGCTGGGCTCGCGCCAGGTCGTAGTCGCGGATCGTGTTCGCGTCGCGCTCGATCGCCGCGAGCACGAGCCCGTGCACCGGTCCCTCGATCGCGGCGAGCGCGCCGGCGATCGTCGCGGGCTCGGAGATGTCGACCGCGACGGCCGACGCGCCTGGCCCGACGTCGGCGGCGATGGCGTCGGCCTTCGCCTGGTGACGCCCCGTCAGCACGACCCGGTCGCCGCGCGCGACGAGGCTGCGCGCCAGCTCCAGGCCGATCCCCGACGTGCCGCCGATCACGACGATCGTTCGTTCCGTCATCTCGTCCGTCCTCCGTGCCTCGAAGTCATCGGATGCCGCGTGCGGGCGTGCTCACGCCTCGCCGCGTCCCCACGTGGTGTTCAGGTGCGACTGGCTGTCGCGCCGCAGGTCGAGCGGCCCGTCGACCGTGTAGTACCGGCGGCCAGCCACGAGCAGCTCCTCGGCCGGGAACTTCGTGATGACCTCGCATCCGTCGGCGGTCACGACGACCTCCTCCTCGATGCGGGCCGCGCCCCAGCCGTCGGATGCCGGCCAGTAGGTCTCGAGCGCGAAGACCATGCCCTCCTCGAGCACCTCGGGATGCTCGAGCGAGACGAGCCGCGAGAAGATCGGCTTCTCCCAGATCGAGAGCCCGACGCCGTGGCCGTACTGGAGCGCGAACGCGGCCTCCTCGTCGGCGAAGCCGAACTCCTGCGCCTCGGGCCACACCTCGACGATGTCGGCGGTTGTCGCTCCCGGCCGCACGAGCGCGATCGCGCGGTCCATGTACTCGCGTGCCCGCGTGTAGGCGTCGCGCTGCGCCGAGCTCGCAGAGCCGACCGCGAACGTGCGGTAGTAGCAGGTGCGGTAGCCGTTGTAGCTGTGCAGGATGTCGAAGAAGGCCGGGTCGCCGGGGCGGATCAGCCGGTCGGAGAACACGTGCGGATGCGGCGAGCACCGCTCGCCCGAGATGGCGTTCACGCCCTCGACGTACTCCGAGCCGAGGTCGTACAGCGTCTTGGCGACGAGCCCGACGGCCTCGTTCTCGCGCACGCCCGGCCGGAGGAAGCGATAGAGGTCCTCGTACGCGGCATCCACCATCGAGCACGCCTGCGTGAGCAGCCGGATCTCATCGGAGGTCTTGATGCGCCGGGCCTCCATGAAGACCTGCTGTCCGTCGACGACCTCGATGCCCTGCTGCTGCAGCGCGAACAGCACCGGCAGTTCGATGACGTCGACGCCGAGCGGCTGGTCGGCGACGCCGAACTTCTCGAGCTCGCGCTTGATCTTGCGCGCCAGCTCCTCGGCGATGCCGGCGTCGGGCGTGAACGCGCCGCGCAGCGTCGAGATGCCCGCACGCGCACCGCGCTCGAGCCGCGGCCGCCGTGCACCCTCGTGCGGGGCGTTCGGGTCGGCGTCGAGCTCGGCGGTCGTCACGTCGAGCCACGGGTTGTACAGCGCGTGGTGGCGGGCCGCCGACCCGAAGTCCCACGAGATCGGGTCGGACTGGCGCGTGAGCAGGCTGAACCGGATCAGCTTGTCCATCGCCCACGTGCCGATGTGGGTCGAGGTCATGTAGCGGATGTTCGAGAAGTCGAACGCGAGCAGTGCACCCACGTCGGAGCGCTCGAGCTCGGCCTTCAGCCGGCCGAGCCGATCCCAGCGCAACCGATCCATGTCGACGCGAGCCTCCCAGTCGACGGCGTTCATCCCCGTCGTGCCGGTGTCCTTCACGGTCGCCCTCCTCTCGTGGTGGCGGCATCCGTGTGTCGATGCCGAACGTTGTGCAGCTTCGCTGAACGATTTGCGGTGTATCCTCGCCACCACGAGGGGTGCGAGGGAACGGAGTCGGCATGGCCGCGGAGGACATCGGCGAGCGCCTGCGCGCCGCTCGCCTCCGCCAGGGCCTGAGCCTGCGCGGGCTCGCGAAGTCGCTCGGCGTCTCGCCGAGCCTCATCTCCCAGGTCGAGACGGGCAAGACGCAGCCCTCGGTCTCGACGCTCTACGCGATCGTGAGCCAGCTCGGCGTCTCGCTCGACGAGCTGCTCGGCGTCGGACCGGCCGCCCCGCGCGACGCCGCGCAGCCGAGCCCCGTGCAGCGCGCGGTCGAGAACCCGGTGCTCGAGATGGAGAACGGCGTGCGCTGGGAGCGCCTCGCGGTGGGCGACGGCAGCGCCGACGCCCTGCTGGTGACCTACGAGCCGGGCGCGTCGAGCTCCGTCGAGGGTCGACTCATGCGCCACTCCGGCGTCGAGTACGCGTACATCCTCGAGGGCGAGCTCACCATGCAGCTCGACTTCGACACGTTCGTGCTCGGGCCCGGCGACTCGCTGCACTTCGACTCGGTGCGACCGCACCTCTACTCGAACCGCGGTGCGGCGCCCGCCCGGGGCATCTGGTTCATCGTGGGCCGCAGGGAGCAGAACCGCACCCTCCCCGACGCGCCCGACGCGCCCGAGTTCGACGCCGCTGCGCCGCTGAACTCCGCGGTCGACGTGCTGCGGGCGATGGACGGCCTGTCCCGCTGACCCGCCTCGCCCCGGCGTGCCCTGGCGCATCACGACTCCCCCGACGATGACGTCGACGACGATGACGTCGACGACGATGACGTCGACGACCGGGCGTGCACGGCGCGCCGGGGCACATCGATCCACGGGTCGATGAGCGTCTTGATCTGCCGGGCGCCGCCGCGCAGCAGGGGGGCGAGCGCGTCGTCGACGAGGCCCTCGAGCGGGAGCACCTCCGCCGCGAGGTCCGACCAGTCGAGCCGGGTGCCGAGCAGGCGGACGGCCTCGGGCACGTCGGTCGCGAAGACGTGGGCGACGCTGCCGACGACGGCGAGCTCGCGCAGGGTCCATGATCCGAGCGGCACGGCGACCTCGGCCTTCTGCACGCCGACCGGGACGATGACCGAGCCCGGAACCGCCGCCGCGAAGACCGCCTCGAGGCCGGCCGACGAACCGCTGACCTCGAAGAGCACGTCGGGCTCCACGCCGAGCCGCCGCAGCCGGTCGGGCAGCGGCTCGTCGGCGAGCACCGTGTCGGAGGCGCCCAGTGCCCGAGCCAGCTCCAGGCGCGCCGGGCTGCGGTCGACCGCCACGACGCGGGCTCCGGATGCCGCGGCGGCGAACGTGATGAACGAGCCGATGCCGCCCACGCCGACGACCACGGCGTCCTGGCCGACACGCAGCCCGCTGCGCGACACGACGTGCACCGCGATGGCCATGGGCTGCACGAGGCCGAGCGTGTCGAGCGGCAGCCCGGAGTCCGAGACGTCGAGGAGGATGCCGGCGGGCGCCACGACGTAGCCGGCGAGCCCGCCGTCGAGCTGCAGGCCGAGCGTGCGGTACTCGCGGCAGAGGTTCGTACGGCCCTCGCGGCAGCGCCTGCACGCGCCGCAGCTGACGCCGGCGCCGCAGACGACGACCGCGCCCGGCTCGAGCCCCTCGACGCCCTCGCCGACCGCCTCGACCACGCCCGTGAACTCGTGCCCGAGCACGACGGGCGGCACCGTGAGCACCGGCCCGCGGTCGTACTCGGTCGCATCGGTGCCGCAGACGCCGCACACGGCGACACGAACGAGCACCTCGCCGGGCCCCGGAGTCGGCACCTCCCGATCCTCCACGCGCAGGTCGCCCGCCGCGTGGAGGACCGCCGCACGCATGGTCCCGGTCACGGCCCGGCGCCCGCACCCAGGTCGAGCTGCACCGCGACGCGCTCGGCGATCATGCGGCCGAGCAGGCGTTCGTAGACGGCGGCGTGCACGGGCGAGTCGAGGTAGGCCTCGAGGGCCCGGGTGTCCTCGACCGTCGCGGCGACGCCGTAGTCCGCCGGGCTCGGACGCACCCGCAGGTTCGGCCCGCAGTAGTACGACCGCAACTCGGGGATCTGCGCAGCCATGTCGCGCAGCTGCGTGGTGAGTTCGGCGATGTCGTCGGCGGTGACGTCGTCCTTCCAGGTGAACGCGGCGAGGTGCAGGATCATCGGTCTCCCGTCGCCGCCGTGACGTGGGCGTCGCCCTCGGTGTAGGTGTACGGGTTCTCGATCTGCTCCGCGGGCGGCAGCTCGGGGTGCATGCCCTCGTCCCAGGCCTGCTCGCCGAGCTTCGAGCGCACGTACTCGACGGATGCCGCGACCTTGTCGGCGATCGGCGCGAGCTCGAGCCCGATGCGCTTCCCCGCGTACTTCACGACGCGTCCGTTCACGACCACGGTGTGCACGTCTGCCGTGCCCGCCTGGTACACGACGTGCGCGTACGGGTGCAGGATCGGCGTCATCGCCGGGGAGTCGTCGTTCTTGATGAGCAGCAGGTCGGCCTTCTTGCCGGGCGTGATCGAGCCGATGACGTCCTCCATGCCGAGCGCCTTCGCGCCGCCCATGGTCGCCATGCGCACGACGTCCTCCGCGCGGAGGCGGTTGGCGACGATCGTCTCGTTCACGGCGTGCGCCTCGAGGTGGTCGCGCGAGCGGTCGGCGCTGAGCGTGGCCCGCATCGCCGAGAAGAAGTCGGCGCTCCACCAGACGCTCGTGTCCATCGAGATCGAGGTCGGGATGCCGTAGCGGCGCGCCACCCAGCTCGACGGGTAGCCCTGCCCGGCGCTCTGCTCCGACTCGGTGGCGATCGAGATGGTGCCGCCGGTCGCGGCGATCTTCTGGTAGCTCTGCTCGTTGAGGGATGCCGCGTGCACGTACGTGATCTCGGGCGTCATGAAGCCCGCGTCGTACATCTGCGTGATCGCGGTGTCGGTCGTGGCGCCCCAGACGCCGGCGTGCGTAGTGACGCGCAGACCGAGCTCGCGGGCGGCCTCGAACGCGGCGCGCTCGGGGAACTCGGCGGAGCCGGGCACGTCGAACGCGAGCTGCAGCCGCATCATGTCGTCGGGCGACGAGAAGTTGTCGGACACGAACGTGCGGAACTCGGGCGTGTTCGACCACTCCCACGGACCGGCGAGGTAGTTGCCGTAGGCCAGCACGAACCGGCCCGGGATCTCGCGGAGCGCCTGCAGGGCCGCCTCGCCGTAGTCGGGGTTGCGCAGGCCGTGCGACCAGTCGAGCGTGGTCGTCACGCCCGTGTCGACGGACTCGAGCGCGCTCAGCAGGTTGCCGGCGTACACGTCCTCGGGGCGGAACACCTCACCCCACTGCAGGTAGTAGAAGACGAAGTACTGGCTGAGTGCCCAGTCGCCGCCGTAGCCGCGCAGCGCGGTCTGCCACATGTGGCGGTGCGTGTCGACGAATCCGGGGGTCAGGATGCCGCCCGACGCGTCGATCTCGAGCGTGCCCTCGGGCACCTCGAGCGACGGGCCGACGGCCTCGATCGTGTCGCCGCGCACGAGGACGTCGCCGCCCTCGATGACGCCGGGCGAGTCGACGGTGATGACGATGGCATTGCGGAAGACGAACGGTCGATCCGCGGTGAACTCGTCGGGACGGGGGGCTCGGGCGGAGGCCGCATCGGCTGCGCTCATCACTTCTCCTCTTCGAGAATGTTCAGCTGCAATCAACACTCTGCCCCGGTTCATGGGCCGTTTGCAACCATTTCTTGCCCGGGTGTTCAATGTGACTGTAGCCTCGGCGTTCGAGCGTGTTCCCGGGCCGATCGGAGGAGACGGCATGACCGATGGCGTGACCGGCCTGCGGGTCGCGGTGCTCGGCGCCGGCGCGAACGGCGCCTCGATCGGCGCCGACCTCACCGCGGCGGGCGTCGACGTGACGCTCGTCGAGCAGTGGCCGGCGCACGTCGACGCGATGCGCGAGCGCGGGCTCGTGATCCGCATGGCCGGCGGCGACCTCGAGGTGCGGCCGCGCGTCGCGCACCTGTGCGAGGTCGCGACGCTGCGGCATCCGTTCGACGTCGTGCTGCTCGTGATGAAGGCGTACGACTCGGCGTGGGCGACCCAGCTCATCCGCCCGGTGCTCGCCGACGGCGGCGTCGTCGCGGCCGTGCAGAACGGCATGACGACCGAGGCGGTCGCAGGGGTGGTCGGACCCGACCGCGCCGTGGGCACCGTCATCGAGGTGTCGGCGACCATGACCGAGCCGGGCATCGTGCACCGGCACACCCCGCCCGCGCGCTCCTGGTTCGCGGTCGACGCCGACCCGGCCGCCGATGCGGTCGCGGCGCTGCTCGCGCACTCGGGACGCGTCGACCGCTTCGCCGACATCGCCGCCGCGAAGTGGATGAAGCTCGTGAGCAACGCCACCACGCTCGTCACGACCGCGAGCCTCGGGATGTCGATGCTCGACGCGATCGCCGTTCCGGGCATGCGCGAGCTCATGCTCCGCGCCGGCCTGGAGGCGCTCGACGTCGGACTGGCGGGCGGACGCGACATCCTGCCGATCTTCGGGCTCGCGGCATCCGACCTCGACCGACCCGACCGCGTCGTCGAGACGATGCTCGACGTGCTCTACGACCGCTTCGTCGTGCCCGGCGCCACGACGACCGTGCTGCAGGACTGGCGCAAGGGACGTCGGAGCGAGGTCGACGACCTCAACGGCACCGTCGTCGCCGAGGGCGAGCGGCTCGGCGTGCCGACGCCGGTGAACCGCGCGGTCGTCGAGCTCGGCCACCGCATCGAGCGCGGCGAGCTCGAGCCCGACTCCGCGAACGTGGGCGTGCTGGCCGCCGCGACGCGGGAGTGAGCTCGATCAGAGCGAGACGGACCGGTTCTCGCCGATGTCGGGCGGGCGCCGCGTCACGATGGCCGCGGCGGCCTTGACGAGCGAGAACACGCCGGGCTCTGTCTTCGCCCAGTACTCGGCGCCGTCGCCGGCCACCTCGACGACCGCGATGCGCGGGTCGTCCCTGCCCTGCGGGAACCACGCCTCGGCGGCGGGGTTCCACAGCTCGTCGATGATCGCGTCGTCGCGAACGACCGAGGCGCGGCCGGCCATCGAGAGGTAGCCGTGCCGCGACGCGAACGACACGTTCACGATCGGGTCCGCCTCGATCTCGAGCGTCTTCTCGCTCGGATGCTGCACGAGGAACCGCACGACGCCGTCGAACTCCTTCTGCAGCACCGCGAGCGGTCGCGCGTGCAGCGTGCCGTCGGCGCCGCGGCTCGTGAGGAGGGCGGTGTCGGCGCTCGTGACGAGCTTCGTGATCAGCTCGCGCTCGTCCTCGGAGTCGGGCGGCGGGTCCGCGAGCTCGGCTCGCGCGGGCTCGGCTGCGGCCCGGTCGTCCCGGAGGTCATCCATGCGGTCGCTCATGCCGGGCCACGTTACGCAGGCGGCCGCCGCCGATCGAGGCCTTGACAGCCGCGCCTACTCCGTCGTGCGCAGCTTCGAGATCTCGTAGAGCGTCACGGATGCCGCGATGCCCGCGTTCAGCGACTCGGTCGACGATTCGATGGGAATCGAGACGATCGCGTCGCACGTCTCGGCGACGAGCCGGGAGAGGCCCTTGCCCTCGCTGCCGACCACGACGACGATCGGACGGTCGGCCCACGTGAGCCCGGGCAGCGACACGTCGCCGTCGCCGTCGAGGCCCAGCACGAAGACGCCGCGCTCCTTGAGCGACTTCAGGGTCTGCGTGAGGTTGGCGGCCATCGCCACGGGCACGCGGGCGGCGGCGCCCGCCGAGGTCTTCCATGCCGCGGCGTTGACGCTCACGGAACGGCGCTGCGGCACGATCACGCCCTGCCCGCCGAAGGCCCCCGTCGATCGCAGGATCGCGCCGAGGTTGCGAGGATCGGTGATGCCGTCGAGCGCCACGAGCAGCGGCGTCTCGTCACGGGCCAGCACCTCGTCGAGCAGCTCGATCGGGTGGGCGTACTCGTAGGGCGGCACCTTGAGCGCGAGGCCCTGGTGCACGCCGCCCTCGCCCGCGAGGCGGTCGAGCTCGGGCCGCATGACCTCGAGGATCGGGATGTTGCGGTTGGTGGCGATCTTCATCGCCTCCTTGACCCGGTCGTCCATCTCGACGCGAGCGGCCACGTAGAGCGTGGTCGCCGGGATCCGCGCGCGCAGCGCCTCGACGACCGAGTTGCGGCCCGTCACGATCTCGGACTCGTCGCCCGTCTTCGCCCGGCGGGACGCGCCGGAGGCGCCGCGAGGAGCACCGCCGCGCTGGCCGGCGACCTTCTGGCCCGGCTTGCCCCTGCCGCCCGAGGCGCGGTAGCGCTCCTCGGCCGCCTTCCGCTTGCCCGCGGGGTGCCAGGCGCGGTCCTCCGCCTTGGGGGTCGGGCCCTTGCCCTCGAGCGCCTGCCGGCCCTGCCCGCCGGAGCCGACCTGCTTGCCCTTGCTCTTGCGCACCGCTCCGGCGCGCGACTTGCCGCTGCTGCCCTTCATGATCCGAGGCTCCAATGCGTTCCGGTCTGGCTGTCTTCGATGGTGATGCCCGCGGCGGTGAGCTCCGCGCGGATGCGGTCCGCCGCGGCGAAGTCCCGCCCGGCCCGTGCGGCCTGGCGGTCCTCGATGAGGCGGGTGACGAGCACGTCGAGCGCGGATGCCGCAGGCCCCGCGTCGGGCGCCCAGTGGGGGTCGCGCGGGTCGATGCCGAGCACCTCGACCATCGCGACGACCTGGCCGTGCAGCGTCGCCGCGTCGTGGAGCTCTTCAGCGTCGAGCGCCTGGTTGCCCGCGCGCACGGTGTCGTGCAGCACGGCGAGCGCCTGCGGCACCGAGAGGTCGTCGTCCATCGCCTCGGCGAACGCGTCGGGGATGACGGGGCTGCCGACGCCCGCGAAGCGCGTGCCGGCGAGGCGTCGCTCGACGCGGACGAGGAACGAGCGGATGCGGTCGACGGCCGCCTCGGACTCCGCGAGCGACGAGGGCTGGTAGTCGAGCGTCGAGCGGTAGTGCGCCGCCCCGAGCAGGTAGCGCACGGCCAGCGGCGTGGCCAGCTCGAGGAGGTCGCTCGCGTAGACCGAGTTGCCGAGCGACTTCGACATCTTCTGCCCGCCCACGTTGACGAGCCCGTTGTGCACCCAGTAGCGCGCGAAGGCCTGGCCGTCGGCGGTGGACTGGGCGAGCTCGTTCTCGTGGTGCGGGAAGCGCAGGTCGAGCCCGCCGCCGTGGAGGTCGAACTCCTCGCCGAGGTAGCGTGCGGCCATGGCCGAGCACTCGATGTGCCAGCCGGGGCGACCGGGACCCCACGGCGACGCCCACGCCGCCGACGCAGGCTCCTCCGGCTTGCGCCCCTTCCAGAGCGCGAAGTCGCGCGGGTCGCGCTTGCCGCGCGGATCGGCGTCGGCCGCGGCCTCCATGTGGTCGCGCGACTGCCGCGTCAGCTCGCCGTAGGCGGGCCAGCTCGACGTGTCGAAGTAGACGTCGCCCGAGCCGTCGGGCGCGGCGTACGCATGGCCCTTCGCGATGAGGCGCGCGATGAGCTCCTGCATCTGCTGCACGCTCGCCGTCGCGCGCGGCTCGTAGGTCGGCGCGAGGATGCCGAGCGAGGCGTAGGCCGACGTGAACTCGAGCTCGACGCGGTAGGCCAGCGCCCACCACTCCTCGGTCTTCGAGTCCGCTTCATCGGCGGCCGCGAGGATCTTGTCGTCGATGTCGGTGACGTTGCGCACGAACGTCACGTCGTAGCCGCGGTACGAGAACCAGCGACGCAGGATGTCGTAGGCGAGCGCGCTGCGCAGGTGGCCGATGTGCGGGCTGGACTGCACCGTCGGGCCGCAGACGTACATGCCGACGCGCCCCTCGCGGAGGGGCACGAAGTCACGCAGGGCCTGGGCCTTCGAGTCGTAGAGTCGCACGGTCACCCGCCAAGCCTACCGGCGGGCGTCGCACCGCCCACTCCCGTGACGCGACGACCTCAGGCGGGCACGACCACCGCGGTCGCGATCGCGGCGATCCCCTCGCCGCGGCCCGTGAATCCCAGGCCGTCGGTCGTCGTCGCCGCGACGCTCACCGGGGCGCCGAGGATTCCCGAGAGGAACGCCTCGGCCTCGCTGCGCCGTGGGGCGAGCTTGGGGCGGTTGCCGAGCACCTGCACCGACACGTTGCCGACGGCGAGCCCGGCCTCCTGCAGCAGGCGCAGCGTCTCGGCGAGGAACACCTCGCCGTGCGCGCCCTCGAAGCGCGGATCGCCCGTGCCGAACACCCCGCCGACGTCGCCCAGGCCCGCCGCGGCGAGCAGCGCATCGCAGATCGCGTGGCAGGCGACGTCGCCGTCGCTGTGCCCGGCGAGCCCGCGCTCGTGCTCCCAGTGCAGGCCCGCGAGCCACAGCGGGGTTCGGGGGTCGTCGGCGAAGGCGTGCACGTCGACGCCCGTGCCGATGCGCGGGGCGACGAACGCCGACGCGTCTGGCGCCTCCTCGACGTCGACCGGCGCGGGCGCGGCATCCGTCGCCTCGGTCGCCGCCCGCACGACGCGGGCCTCGCGCTCGGCGACGATCGCCTCGGCCCGGCGCAGGTCGGCGGGCAGCGTGACCTTGAACGAGCGCGCGTCGCCCGGCACGACGTCGACGGCGAGTCCGGCGGATGCCGCGAGCGCCGCGTCGTCGGTGAACTCCGTCGTCGCGGCGGCGTAGGCGGCGTCGAGCGCCGAGCGCGGGAAGCCCTGCGGGGTCTGCACCGCGGCGAGCTCCGACCGGTCGACCGTCTCGAGCACACGCCCGTGTGCGCCGACGCGCTTGATCGTGTCGACCACGTCGAGGGCGGGGATCACGCCGTGCCCCCGCGACCGGACGGCCGCCACGACCTCGTCGAAGACGATGGAGGGCGTCAGCGGACGGGCCGCGTCGTGCACGAGCACCGTGTCGACGAGGTGCGGCAGCACCGCGAGGCCGGCGGCGACGGACTGCTGCCGGGAGTCGCCGCCCGCGACGACGTCGAGCGGTGCGGATGCCGCGGCTGCCGCGGTCGCGAATCGGGACCGCGTCTCGTCGACGCGGTCGCCCGGCACCACCAGCACCACGTGGGGGGTCTCGTGCATGCCGAGCACGGCATCCATGGCGACGCCGAGGATGGTGTCATCGCCGAGCGGCACGAACGCCTTGGGCTCGGTATGCCCGAGCCGCGTGCCGCTGCCCGCGGCGACGACGATGACGGCGACCGTTGACGCGCTCATGGTTCGAGCGTATCGCGCCGCACCCGGCGCGAGGCCGGGTGCGGTGGGACGGTGAGCGGGTGCTCCGCGCTAGGAGGCGAGCACCTCGTCGAGCACGGTCGAGGCCTGCTCCTCGTCGGTCTTCTCGGCGAGCGCGAGCTCGGAGATGAGGATCTGGCGAGCCTTCGCGAGCATGCGCTTCTCCCCGGCGGACAGGCCGCGGTCCTGGTCGCGCCGCCACAGGTCGCGCACGACCTCGGAGACCTTGATCACGTCGCCGGAGGCGAGCTTCTCGAGGTTCGCCTTGTAGCGCCGGGACCAGTTCGTGGGCTCCTCGGTGAAGGGGGCGCGAAGCACCTCGAAGACCTTGTCGAGGCCTTCCTTGCCGATGACGTCGCGCACGCCGACGAGGTCGACGTTCTCGGCCGGAACCTCGATGACGAGGTCGCCCTGCGTGACGTTCAGCTTGAGGTAGAGCTTCTCTTCACCCTTGATGATCCGTTTCTTGACCTCGGTGATCGTTGCGGCTCCGTGGTGGGGGTAAACGACGGTTTCGCCAACCTCAAAAAGCATGAATGAATGTCCTTTCGGCAACTTTCAGGATATCACATTCGAGATCATGCTAAGGTTCGCCACCCCTCCCGGGAGGCGCCTGCGCCGTAGGCTACACTCGGATCGATCCCCTTCGCGCGGGCTCGCATCCGTTCGCGCGCACGCTCGCTCTTGGAGGTTCTGTGAAGGCGCGTCTCGCGGCATCCGCTGCCCTGGCAATCGTTCTCGCGCTCGGCGCGAGCGGCTGCGCGATGCTCACGTACCAGGCGACCACCGAGAAGTACGACGCGAGCGACGGCGTCTCGGCCGACATCGGCGACCTCGACCTCCGCAACATCCTCCTCGTCAGCGAGGACGGCGACGAGGGCACCCTCGTGATGACCGTCGTCAACACCGGCGAGAAGGACGCGACGCTCGGCGTGCAGGTCGGCGAGGGCGGCGGCGACGTCACCGAGATCGAGGTCGAGGCCGGCGAGACCGTGGTGCTCGGCGGCGAGGACGAGAAGAAGGTCGTGCTCGAGGGCCTCGACGCCGAGGTCGGCGGCCTGGCGGTCCTCTTCTTCCAGGCGGGCGACGCCGAGGGCCTCGAGAAGCAGGTCCCCGTGCTCGACTCGCGCCTCCCCGAGTACGCCCACCTCGCCCCGTAGGCGGCGCCGCCCGGCGCTCGCGAGCGGATGCCGCGGCATCCGTGCTGCCGCATGCGCTCGCATGCCCTGACCGGCGTACGACCGCTTCGACACCCCGACGGGCGCGGAACCCGAATCGCGGGTCAGGCCTCGAAGCGGTACCCGAGACCGCGCACGGTGACGAGCTGCACCGGATCCGACGGCTGGCTCTCGATCTTCGACCGGATGCGCTTGATGTGCACGTCGAGCGTCTTGGTGTCGCCGAAGTAGTCGGAGCCCCACACGCGGTCGATGAGCTGGCCGCGGGTGAGGACGCGGCCCGGGTTGCGCATGAGCAGCTCGAGCAGCTCGAATTCCTTCAACGGCATGGCCGTGGGCTCGCCGTCGACCTCGACCGTGTGGCGGTCGACGTCCATGCGCACGCGGCCGCCCTCGAGGATCGCCTCGTCGAAGTCCTCGACCTCGAGCCGGCGGCGGAGCACCGCCCGGATGCGCGCCAGGAGCTCGCGGGTCGAGTACGGCTTCGTGACGTAGTCGTCGGCGCCGAGCTCGAGGCCCACGACGATGTCGATCTCGGAATCCTTCGCCGTGAGCATGATGATCGGCACGGTCGAGCGGGCGCGCAGCTCCCGGCACACCTCGGTGCCCGGCAGGCCGGGGAGCATGAGGTCGAGCAGCACGAGGTCGGCTCCGCGCTGGTCGAAGGCGGTGACGGCCGACGGCCCGTCCGCGGCGACCTCCACCTCGTAGCCCTCGCGCTCGAGCAGGAAGCTCAGCGGGTCGCTGAGGGCGATCTCGTCCTCGACGAGCAGGATGCGGGTCACGTACGGTCTCCTCGGTCAGGGGTGGCGACGCGCGTCGCCGACTCGGTCGCGCGGGACGAGCGTCGTGCGCCGCGCTTGGGCTTGCCGGCGGATGCCGGTGGGAGCTGCGATGCGGCGTGCTCGCGCCGCGCGTCGTCCGCCTCGGGCTCGGGCTCGGGAACCGTCTCGGCGACCGGGAGCCGGATCATGAACGTCGAGCCGCGCCCCGGCTTCGACCACGCGCGCACGTCGCCGCCGTGGTTCTGCACGGTGTGCTTCACGATGCTGAGGCCGAGGCCCGAGCCGCCCGTGTTGCGCGAGCGGGCCTGGTCGACGCGGTAGAAGCGCTCGAAGATGCGATCGAGCTCCTCGCCGTCGATGCCGATGCCCTGGTCCGTGATCGCGATCTCGACGGTGCCGTCGGACACCTTCGCGCCGACGCCGACCCGTCCTCCCTCGTTGGAGTACGCGACCGCGTTCGAGACGAGATTGTGCACGGCCACGACCATGAGCGCTCGGTCGCCGTAGACCTGCGCCTTGGTGGACGCCTTGACCACGATGTCGACGTGCTTCGCGGTCGCGATGACGCGATTCTGGTCGACCGCGGCGGCGATGACCTCGTCGACGGGCACCAGCACGTCGGGTCGGAGCGCGTCGCGCGCCTGCAGCCGCGACAGCTCGATGACCTCGCTCGTGATGTGCGCGAGTCGAGCCGCCTCCACCGAGAGCCGCCCCGCGAACCGCCGGACCTGCTCGGGCTCGTCGGCCGCCTGGTCGAGCGCCTCCGCGAGCAGGCTCACCGACGCGATGGGCGTCTTCAGCTCGTGGCTGATGTTCGCCACGAAGTCGCGGCGCACCTCGTCGAGGCGGTGCGCCTCGGTGCGGTCCTCGGCGAGCAGCAGGATGAACCGGGTGCCGAGCCGCGCGACGCGCACGTGCAGGCGCATGGTCGACTCGCCGTACGGCCCGCGGGCGACGTCGAGCTCCTCAGCCACGGTCTCGCCCGAACGGCGAACGAGGCCGACGAGCTCCACGAGCTCGGGATGCATGAGCTGCGCCTGGCGCACGAGACCCATCGCGAGCGCGCCGGGCGATGCCTTGAGCACGTTGTTCGACGGATCGAGCACGACGCCGGCGGACTCCAGCACCTCGAGCACCTGATCGATCCCGTCGGGAACGGTCGGCGCGACCACCCGGGCAGCGCTCGAACCACGGCGCTCGGCCACGTGCAGCACGATCATGAAGGCGGCACCGAGGAAGATGCCGAAGGCCAGTGCGGTGAGCACCAACCACATGGAGTCCATGGCTTCACCATAACCAGTCCGAGGCCGTGCTCAGCCCGCTGCGACGCCGACCGCCCCGAGGTTCCGGCGGTAGGTTAACGAGTGTTCAGGGTCCGGGCACCTGTTGTTCACCTCCTCCGTGGAGGATGCCAGAGGCCGGATTCGACCGGTGCATCCGCGCGCGCTCCGGCGCGGGATCGAGCAGACAAGGATTCGTTACATGCGTGAGGTGTTCCAGCAGGAACTGCGTGAGGTCCAGGACCGACTCGTGGAGATCGCCGAGCTCGTCGCGATCTCGATCGACAAGGCGACGCGGGCGTTCAACGAGTCCGACGTGAGCCTCGCCGAGGAGGTCATCGCCGAGGATCCGCGCATCGACCAGGCGACCGTCGCGCTCGACGAGCTCGCCATCACGATCCTCGCGCGGCAGCAGCCCGTCGCCCGCGACCTCCGGATCGTCGTCAGCGCGCTGCGCATCAGCGCCTCGCTCGAGCGCATGGGCGACCTGTCCACGCACATCTCGCAGCTCGCCCGCTACCGCTTCCCCGACAAGGTCGTGCCGAAGTCGCTGCGCTCGACCTTCGCCGAGATGGGGGCCCTCGACGTCGAGATCGCGAACAAGCTCACCTCGCTCCTCCGCAGCGAGGACGTGCAGCTCGCCGAGGAGATCCGCAACGAGGACGACAAGGTCGACGCGCTGCACCTCTCCGTGTTCGACAAGGTGCTCGGCGAGAAGTGGAAGGGCGAGGCCGTCGACACGGTCGACGCCACCCTCGCGAGCCGCTACCACGAGCGCTTCGCCGACCACGCCGTCGCGATCGCGAAGATGGTGCAGTACCTCGCGACCGGCGACTGGGACCAGTCAGCGGCCTGATCCCGCAGACGCACGAAGGGCGGAGGATGCGACATCCTCCGCCCTTCGGCGTTCCCGGGTGGCCCCGGGCTACTTCTTGCCCTGCGCCGCGACGGCGGCGGCCCCGGCGGCAGCCGCCTCGGGGTCGAGGTATCGGCCGGGGCCGAGCGGCATGAAGTCGTCGCCCAGCTCGTAGACGAGCGGGATGCCGGTGGGGATGTTCAGCTCGGCGATGTCCTCGTCGGAGATGCCGTCGAGGTGCTTCACGAGCGCGCGCAGCGAGTTGCCGTGCGCGGTGACGAGCACGACCTTGCCCGCGGCGAGGTCGGGGATGATGTCGGTCTCCCAGTACGGCAGCATGCGGGCGATGACGTCCTTCAGGCACTCCGTGCGGGGCAGCTCGTCGTCGGTCAGGTCGGCGTAGCGCGGGTCGCCGACCTGCGACCACTCGGCGTCGTCGGGCAGCGGGGGCGGCGGCACGTCGAACGAGCGGCGCCAGAGCTGGAACTGCTCGGGACCGTACTTCTCGAGCGTCTCGGCCTTGTCGAGGCCCTGGAGCGCGCCGTAGTGGCGCTCGTTGAGCCGCCACGACCGGCGCACGGGGATCCACGCCCGGTCGGCGACGTCGAGCGCGATGTTCGCGGTCTGGATCGCACGCGTGAGCACCGAGGTGTGCTGCACGTCGGGGAGCACGCCCTGCTCGACGAGGAGCTCGCCGGCGCGGTTCGCCTCCTCCGTGCCGATGTCGCTGAGCCGCACGTCGACCCAACCGGTGAACAGGTTCTTCTGGTTCCATTCGCTGTTGCCATGGCGCAGCAGCACGAGCGTGTGAGGCATGGGGAACAGCCTAGCCGCGGCGGCATCCGTGCCCATGCCGCGTTTCGCCCGGCGACGCACGACCCCGCGACGTCGGCCGCCGTCGCGGTGCTGCGAGACTGGGGGCATGCCCGTCGGATCGATCACCCGCGGCACGACGAACACCAACCGGCTCCGCCGCGTGGACCGATGGATCGGCGAGCAGGCCGCGCTCCGTCATGCCGCAGATCCCTTCGTGGTCGACCTCGGCTACGGCGCGAGCGGCGTCACGACGTTCGAGCTCGCCGCACGGCTCACGCGGACGCGACCCGACGTGGAGGTGCTCGGGCTCGAGATCGACCCGGCGCGCGTGCGCACGGCGCGCGAGCAGCTCGAGCGCACCCGCGAGGGCGACGGGCACTTCCCCGCCGACCTGCCGGTCGCGTTCGGGCTCGGCGGGTTCGAGGTCCCGACGCCGGGCGGACGCCGGCCGGCGATCATCCGGGCGTTCAACGTGCTGCGCCAGTACGACGAGTCGGAGGTCCCCGAGGCGTGGCAGCGCATGGCCGCGCGGCTGGCGCCCGGCGGGCTGCTCGTCGAGGGCACGTGCGACGAGCTCGGCCGGGTCGCGAGCTGGGTCGGGGTCACGGCGTCGGGCCCGCGCACGTTCACCATGAGCCTGCGGCGGTCGGGCCTCGAGGCGCCGTCGATCGTCGCGGAGCGCCTGCCGAAGGCCCTCATCCACCGGAACGTCCCCGGCGAGCGCATCCACGAGCTCCTCACCGCGTTCGACCTCGCCTGGCGCGTCCACGCGCCGATGTCGGTCTACGGCCCGTCGCAGCGCTGGATCGCCGCGGTGGCCACCCTGCGGTACGAGGGCTGGCACGTCATCGGCGGGCCGCGGCGCACGCGGCTGGGCGAGCTCACCCTGCCCTGGGAGGCGGTCGCTCCGGGCTGACGGATGCCGCGTCGCCGTGCCCGCGCGTCCGGACTCCGCGCGCCCTGGCTCAGTCCGCCGGCAGCAGCGACCGCGCCGCGCCGAGCTCGAGCCCCGTCGCGGTGAGCAGGTCCACGAGGTACGGCCGCAGGGCGGTGATCGTGTTCCGGTCCCCCACCGGGCCGTCGGGCAGGATCGCGATCGGGTCCAGGTGCCGGGCGATCTCGGAGAACGCCTGTCGGGCGACCGGCTGCGCCGAGACGTCGCGGAGCGAGTCGGCGAGCAGCGCGAGTGCGGTCGCGATGCGCGCGTGCACGTCGGCGATCTCGGGCCGCGGGCGCCCGTCGCGCAGCACCCACTCGATGCGCCGCGCGATGATGCGGAGGTTGCGCGTGGCGAGGTCGAGGCCCGAGCACATCACGAGCAGTCGCTCGAGGTCGAACCGCGACCGGCGCACGAACGGCGACACCCGGGCGATGGCGAGTCCCGAGTCGACCGACGCGGTCCACGACTCGACGAGGGGCTGCGTGGCGCGGGCGCGCGAGAGCGCCCGGCCCGCGGCATCCGTTCGCCCCGCTCGCAGCGCGTCGGCGAGCTCGCCCAGCACGGCCACGTGCTCCTCGATGAGGCGGCGGCCGTCGCGCACCGCCGTGCGCCGCGGGTCGCGCGGGATGACCGCGGTCGCCGCGAGCGCGAACGCGCCGCCGACCACCGCGTCGAGCGTGCGCACGAACGGACCGCCCGGCGGCGCGGGCACGAGCATGACGAGCGAGCACTGCACCGCGGCCGCGATGGCGAAGGCCGCGTTCGCCGAGACCAGTCGCGCCACGGCGAGGGTCAGCGCGAGCGCGGCCCCGTATTGCAGCAGGCCAGGGCCGGCGGCGATGAGGAGCACCTCGGCGAGCGCGATGCCGAGCGTCATCGCGATCACGGTCTCGAGCACGCGCACGGGTCGAGCGTCGCGCACGAAGCCGAGCGCCGTGATCGCGACGATCGCCGCGATGAGCGGCTCGTCGTGGCCGAGCACGTACACGGCGAAGGCGTAGGCGGCCACGGCCGTGATCGTGACCTGCAGGATCGCAGGCACGGAGTCGCGGAGCCGCCGGGACCCGTCCGCGAGACGCGCGGAGAGCCCGGCGGCCGCGTTCACTTCCGGATGCCGAGCCGGGGCAGTCGTGGCACCTCGACTGCGGCGCCGGCGTCGGCCGGCACGATCTCGACCTGAGCGGCGGCCACGTCGATGCCGTGGCTCTCCACGATGAGCGGCAGGCCGGCGGGCACGGCGCGCTTCACCACGGCGAGCGCGACCGGGCCGAGCTCGTGGTGCATGGCGCTCGACGTGATCCGGCCGACGGGCCGGCGCTGGGGCTCCTCGCCCTCGGCGGGCTCGGGGCGCACCTTCTCGCCGACCACGACGTCGCCGCGCGCGGGCAGCACCGTGTCGCTGCCGTCGAGGTGCAGCAGCACCAGCCGTCGCGGTGGCCGGCCGAGGTTCAGCACCTTGGCGACCGTCTCCTGGCCCTTGTAGCAGCCCTTGCCGAGGTCGACGGCGGTGCGCAGCCAGTCGAGCTCGTGCGGGATGGTCTTCTCGTCGACCTCGGACGCGAGCCGCGGGCGCCACGCCGCGATGCGCAGGGCCTCGGCGGCGAGGGATCCGGCCACCCGCACTCGACCGCCGCGCACGGCGTCGGCGGCGTTCGCGAGCTCGTCGCGCGGCACGATCCGCTCGATCCAGCGCCACTCGGATGCCGGGTGGCCGGCGTCGGGCGCGTACCGGTGCGCGGAGGCGGCGGGCTCGCTCCACGGATCGGTCCAGTCGAGCGGCACGCCGTTCGGCGCGGACGCGGGCACCGCGGCATCCAGCGCGGCGACGGATGCCGCGGCGACGACGCCGAACTCGGCCGAGCGGTCGGCGACCTCGACCCTGAGCATGAAGCGCATGCGGTCGAGGAAGACGGCCAGCGGCGCGGCATCCGCCCCCTCGACGACGAGCCAGGTGGTCTCGCCGTCGTCGACGACGTGCGCCACGTGCTCGATGTGACCCGCCGCGTCGAGGAAGAGGGCCTCGGCGGACGCGCCGGGCGCGAGGCGGTCGAGCGCCTGGCTGGCCATGGAGTGCAGCCAGCTCAGCCGGTCGGGCCCGGTGACGGTCAGGACGCCGCGGTCGGACAGGTCGACGATCGCCTCGCCGCGCTCGAGGCGCCGCTGCTCGACGATCGGGTTGCCGTAGTGTCCCGGGACGCCCTCGTCGATGCCCTCGGCGGGCACCGCGCCGTCGACCGCCAGGAACGGCGAGCCCGTCATCAGTCGACCTTCGCGAGTCGCGCCGACGCGTGCGTGCGCAGGTCCTGGCCGAGCGCGGCGATGTCCCACGCCCAGAGGAGGTGCCCCTCGACGAGCCCGTAGAGGCGGGTCGCCGCGGCGTAGTCCTTGGCGCCGGCCGTGCGCATCACGGCGTCGGTGGCGAGGTCGATGCGCGGGCCCTTGACCTGGCCCAGGTACAGCTCGGCGACGCCGCCCGGGTGCACGAGGGAGACCTCGAGGTCGAACCCGCCGTCGGCGTTGCGCAACGTCTCGACCGACTCGGCGTCGGGGTACTCGGGATCGCCGACCGCGGGGAGCAGGCCCGGGCCGACGTCGCCCGTGCCGAGCTCGCGCTCGATGCGCCAGTAGCCCGTCTCGGTCGCGAGCGGCTTCGGGTCGCCGCCGGGCTCGTCGGCGAAGAGCCAGGTGTACGACGTGTAGTTGAGGTGCGGCAGTCCGTCGTGGCTGAAGCTCACGCGCTGCCCGAACTCGTGGGTGACCGACTCGTCGCCGACCTTGTAGTCGATGACGCCGGACCCCTCCCAGACCCCGATGAGCCAGGAGAGCGGGACGAGCTCGGCCGGAAGGTCGACGGGAAGCTCGATCATGCGATCAGCGCTGCCCCTTGAAGAGCTTGTAGACGACGACGCCGCTGATCCAGGCGATCGCGAGGCTGGCGAGCCCGAGCAGGCCGATGAAGAGGAGTTCGAGGGCGAGCAGCTGCGACATGGTCCGAGTCTACCCGCTCACCCGAGGGCCGACGGCGCCACCGCGAGGGCGGCCACGGCGACGATCACGGCGGCTCCGGCCACGCTCGCGCTCGCCCGCGTGACGTATCCCCCGGGCCGTCGGGTGGCCAGCTGGACGATGAGCGCGCCGAGCACGGATGCCGCGAAGACGATGCCGAGTGCGCCGTACACGCCGAGCGACGCGGGGTCGTCGAACCAGTCCGACGAGCCCGAGTACGCCAGCGTCACGACGAGGATCGCACCGACCGCCGCGATGATCCACACGAGCACGATCCCGGGCCATCCGCCCCGCGTCTCAGAACCCGCCTGCATCGTCTCCCCGTTCGCCTCGCGCGGCCGACGGCCGGCGTCACGTAGTATTGACCGCACCTTACTACTGGAGGGTGTGCGTGGCGCAGCTGCTGATCCTGTCGCCGGCGGCCAACGATGATGTTCTCCCGGCTCTGTCACTCCTGACTCACCGCGTGCGGATCATCCCCGCATCGCCTGAGCAGCTGGTCAGAGCGCCCGAATCCGATCTCGTCCTCCTCGACGCGCGCACCAACCTCGCCGGCGCCAAGGCGCTCTCGCAGATCCTGCGCACCACGGGCCTGTCCGTCCCGCTCGTCCTCATCGTCACCGAGGGCGGCCTCACGGCCGTCACGCCCGACTGGGGCGTCGACGACGTCGTGCTGGTCGACGCCGGTCCCGCCGAGGTCGACGCCCGCATCCGCCTCGCCCTCGGCCGGGCGCAGTCGAACCAGCCGTCCGAGCGCATCCAGACGTCGGGCGTCGTCATCGACGAGGCGAGCTACTCGGCCAAGGTGCACGGTCGCACGCTCGACCTGACGTACAAGGAGTTCGAGCTGCTGCGGTTCCTCGCGGCGCATCCGTCTCGCGTGTTCACCCGCGAGCAGCTGCTCAGCGAGGTGTGGGGGTACGACTACTTCGGCGGCACCCGCACGGTCGACGTGCACGTGCGGCGCCTCCGCGCCAAGCTCGGCGACCTCGACAGCCTCATCGGCACGGTGCGCAACGTCGGCTACCGCTTCAATGTGCACGAAGAGGACGACCAGGGCGCGACGCCCGTCAGCACGCGCTGACGTCGGCCGTCACGAGCCGTTCACACGGTCCTCACCCTCGGCGAGGTGCCCAGTGGCATGATGTTGGGATGACGGACGCCGCCCTCGACGAAGACCGCACCGCGAGCGACTTCGACGACGACTTCGAGCCCTTCGACATCGAGGGTGCGCCCGAGCTGCCCGCCGAGCGCTACCTCGACCGCGAACTCAGCTGGCTCGCCTTCAACCTGCGCGTGCTCGAACTCGCCGAGGATCCGCGCATCCCCGTGCTCGAACGGGCCAACTTCCTCGCGATCTTCGCGTCGAACCTCGACGAGTTCTTCATGGTCCGCGTGGCGGGCCTGAAGCGCCGCATCAACACCGGCCTGGCCGTGCCGACCAACGTCGGGCGCGCGCCCATCGACGTGTTGAGCGACATCTCGAAGAAGGCGCACGAACTGCAGGAGCGGCACGCCCTGGCCTACCAGGAGCTCGTGAAGCCGGCGCTCGCGGAGTCCGGCATCCACATCGTGACCTGGGCGGAGCTCGGGGAGCGCGAGCAGGAGCACCTGCACGGGTACTTCTCGCGGCAGATCTTCCCGGTGCTCATGCCGCTCGCGGTCGACCCGGCGCATCCGTTCCCCTACATCTCGGGCCTCTCGCTCAACCTCTCCGTGCGCGTGCGCAACAGCCGCACCGGTCGTCAGGAGTTCGCCCGCGTGAAGGTGCCGCAAATGCTGCCGCGCTTCGTGCAGGTCGACCCCGACGAGTCCATCGAGGACGCCAGGTGGATCGCGCTCGAGGAGCTCATCGCGAACCACCTCGAGGACCTCTTCCCCGGCATGGAGATCATCGAGCACCACGTCTTCCGCGTGACGCGCAACGAGGACGTCGAGGTCGAGGAGGACGAGACCGAGAACCTCATCAAGGCGCTCGAGAAGGAGCTGCTCCGCCGTCGGTTCGGCCCGCCCATCCGGCTCGAGATCACCGACGACATGGACGAGGTGACGCTGGGCCTGCTCGTGCGCGAGCTCGACATCTCCGACCAGGAGGTCTACCGACTGCCCGCGCCGCTCGACCTCGGCGGGCTCTTCGACCTCGCCCGGATCGACCGGCCCGACCTGCACTACCCGATCCACGTGCCGGCGACGAACCGCCAGCTGCAGCCCGCCGAGCCCAACCGGCCGGCCGACATCTTCGCCGCCGTCTCGCGCAAGGACGTGCTGCTGCACCACCCGTACGAGTCCTTCGCGACGAGCGTGCAGGCGTTCCTCGAGCAGGCCGCGGCCGACCCCGACGTGCTCGCCATCAAGCAGACGCTCTACCGCACCTCGGGCGACAGCCCGATCGTCGAGGCCCTCATCGACGCCGCCGAGTCCGGCAAGCAGGTGCTCGCGCTCGTCGAGATCAAGGCGCGCTTCGACGAGGCCGCGAACATCACCTGGGCGCGCAAGCTCGAGAAGGCGGGCGTGCACGTGGTCTACGGCCTCGTCGGGCTGAAGACGCATTGCAAGCTCGCGCTGGTGATCCGCCAGGAGAAGGGCGGGCTGCGCCACTACAGCCACATCGGCACGGGCAACTACAACCCCAAGACGAGCCGCATCTACGAGGACCTCGGGCTCCTCACCGCCGACGACCAGGTCGGCAAGGACCTCACCCGGCTGTTCAACGAGCTCTCGGGCTACGCGATCGAGAAGAAGTTCAAGCGGCTGCTCGTCGCGCCCCTGCACCTGCGCAAGGGGCTGCTCAAGCTCATCGCGGGCGAGGTCGGCAACGCCGAGGCCGGGCGGCCGGCGCGCATCCGCATCAAGGTCAACTCGATGGTCGACGAGTCGATCATCGACGCGCTCTACCGTGCCTCGAACGCGGGCGTGCCCGTCGACATCTGGGTACGCGGCATCTGCAGCCTCCGACCCGGCGTCGAGGGCCTCAGCGAGAACATCCGGGTGCGCTCGATCCTCGGTCGATACCTCGAGCATTCGCGCATCTTCTCGTTCCACAACGACGGCGACCCGCAGTTGTACATCGGCTCGGCCGACATGATGCACCGCAACCTCGACCGCCGCATCGAGGCGCTCGTGCGGCTCACCGACCCCGACCACCTGGCGGAGATCGATACGTTCTGGGACCTCGCCATGGACGACCGCACGAGCTCGTGGTGGCTCGACGGGACGGGGGACTGGATCCGGCACTCGGTCGACGAGGCGGGGCATCCGCTGGACGACTCGCAGACCCGGTTCATGCAGCAGACGGGCCAGCGCACCCGCTCGGGGAAGCGACGGTGACGACCGCGATCTACGCCGCCGGCGCCGTCTGCTGGCGAGTCATCGACGGGCGGATCCACGTGCTCGTAGTGCACCGCACGGTCTACGGCGACGTCACGATCCCGAAGGGGAAGGTCGACCCGGGCGAGTCGCTCCCCCAGACCGCCGTGCGGGAGATCGCCGAGGAGACGGGACTCGAGGTCGCGCTCGGCGTGCCGCTCGGCATCTCGCGCTACCCGCTGCCGAGCGGCCGCGAGAAGATCGTGCACTACTGGGCGGCCGAGGTCAGCGAGAAGGCGGTGCAGCGGTCGACGTTCAAGCCGAACGCCGAGATCGCCGCCCTCGAATGGGTCACGATCCGGCGCGCCCGAACCTACCTCAGCTACGAGCCCGACGTGGAGATCCTCGAGAACTTCGCGAAGCTCGTCGACCAGGGGGTCACGTCGACGTTCGCGTTGCTCCTGGTGCGGCACGGCAAGGCGGTGGGGCGCAGCGGCTGGAAGGGTGCGGACGCCGCGCGGCCGCTCGTCGAGCGAGGCGTGGAGCAGGCGGCGGCGATGGTCGACACGCTGACGGCGTGGGCGCCGAAGCGCATCGTGTCCTCCCCCGCGGTGCGCTGCGTCACGACGGTCGCTCCGCTCGCCGCCGCGACCGGCATGACGATCAAGCGCGACGAGGGCATCAGCCAGGACGCGTGGGAGTCGGGCCACGACGAGGTGAGGCGGGTCGTCGGGAAGCGCGTGCGCGCCGGCAAGACGACGGTGCTCTGCGGACACGGCCCGGTGCTGCCCGAGATGATCCGGGAGATCGCGCTCGCGACCGGCACGCCCCTCGGCTCCTATGTGACGGATGCCGCGGGCCTCGAGCCCGGCGCGTTCAGCGTCGTGCACCTCTCCGCCACGAACTCGGGCTCGGGCCTCATCGCGATCGAGACGCACGCGCCGCGCGCGTAGTCCGCGGGTTGAGGAGGTGCGAAGCGCCGTCTCGAAACCCGCCTGCGCGAAGTCCGCGGGGTGCCCACCGCTGAATCGGGCTCTCATCGGGGGCGTCCGGAGCCGACAAGTCTCGTTCACCTCCCGTTTACCGTCGTGGCGGAAGCTCGTAAGGCGCGAGTCCTAGCGTCGCAGGCGGGTCGGCACCCGGCCCGAACCCTGCAATCGAAACCCCGGAAGGGAATCACGTGAACCTCAAGCGTTTCGGCGTGCCCGCCGTCATCGCCGTCACCGCGGCGATCGCGCTCAGCTCCTGCGCCTCGAACGAGGCCGGCGCCTCCGCTTCCTCGGAGTCGGCCTCGTCGCTCTCGGGCAACCTCGTCGGCGCCGGCGCGTCCTCGCAGGACGCCGCCCAGCAGGCCTGGATCGCCGCATTCCAGACGGCGAACCCCGATGTCACGATCGACTACGACCCCTCGGGCTCGGGCGCGGGCCGCGAGACCTTCCTCGAGGGCGCGAGCGACTTCGCCGGTTCCGACCGCGCGTTCAACGACGAGGAGATCGCCGCGGGCGGCTTCGCCAAGTGCGCGCCCGACACCGACATCGTCGAGCTCCCCGTCTACATCTCCCCGATCGCCGTGATCTTCAACGTCGAGGGCGTCGACTCGCTCGACCTCGACGCCGCGACCGTCGCGGGCATCTTCGCCGGCACGATCACCAAGTGGAACGACCCGGCCATCGCGTCGCAGAACCCCGACGCGACGCTCCCCGACCAGGCGATCACCCCGGTGCACCGCTCGGACGACTCGGGCACGACCGAGAACTTCACCGACTACCTGGCCGCCACGGCGCCTGAGGTGTGGACCTTCGAGCCCGACGGCGTGTGGCCGCTCGAGAGCGGCGAGGGCGCGCAGGGCACCTCCGGCGTCGTCGACGCCGTGACGAACGGCACCGGCACCATCGGCTACGCCGACGCGTCGCGCGCCGGTGACCTCGGCACCGTCTCGATCAAGGTCGGCGACGAGTACGTGTCGTACTCGCCCGAGGCCGCGGCTGCCGTCGTCGACGCCTCGCCGCTCGCCGAGGGCCGCTCGGAGGGCGACCTCGCGATCGAGGTCGACCACGCGACCGAGGAGGCCGGCGTCTACCCGATCATCCTCGTGAGCTACCTCATCGGCTGCCAGCAGTACGCCGACTCGGAGAACGTCGAGCTCGTGAAGTCGTACTTCTCCTACGTGGCCAGCCCCGAAGGCCAGGACGCCGCGGCCGAGGCTGCCGGCTCCGCCCCGATCTCGGACTCGCTCCGCGACCAGATCAACGCTGCGATCGACTCGATCCAGTAGTACGGAACGTGCCCGACCCCCGAGGATCGATCGGTATCCGACGGGGTCGGGCACGACCATGTCCCTGAACCACCACAGAATCCCGAGGGTAAGCGCCAGATGAGCACCACACCCACCGTCATCAAGGCGAAGCAGCGTCCCGGCGATCGGGTATTCTCCGGCTCGGCGGTCTTCGCCGGCTCCATGATCCTCGTCACCCTCGCCGCCGTCGCGCTCTTCCTGATCATCCAGAGCATCCCGGCGCTCGTCGCGAGCCACGAGGACGCGTCGATCCTCGACACCAACTTCTGGGAGTACGTCGGCCCCCTGGTCTTCGGCACCGTCTGGGCCGCGGCCCTCGCCCTGCTCTTCGCCGTGCCGATCTCGATCGGCATCGCGCTCTTCATCTCGCACTACGCACCTCGACGGCTCGCCTCGGTGCTCGGCTACATCGTCGACCTGCTCGCCGCGGTGCCCTCGGTCGTCTTCGGCCTCTGGGGCATCGGCGTGCTCGCCCCGGCCGTGCAGCCCATCTACTCCTGGATGGTCGACAACCTCGGCTGGTTCCCGCTCTTCGCCGGCCCGGTCTCGGGCACCGGCCGCACGATCCTCACCGCGGGCCTCGTGCTCGCCGTCATGGTCCTGCCGATCATGACCGCCATCTGCCGCGAGGTGTTCCTGCAGACCCCGGTCCTCCACGAGGAGGCCGCCCTCGCGCTCGGCGCCACGCGTTGGGAGATGATCCGCACGGCGGTGCTGCCGTTCGGCCGCTCCGGCATCATCTCGGCGTCCGTCCTCGGCCTCGGCCGGGCACTCGGCGAGACGATGGCCGTCGCGATGGTGCTCTCGGCGACCGGCGTCATCACGTTCCAGCTGCTCACCTCGGTGAACCCGACCACGATCGCCGCGAACATCGCGCTGAGCTTCCCCGAGGCGTACGGCATGAACGTCAACGTGCTCATCGCGACCGGCCTCATCCTGTTCATCGTCACCTTCATCGTCAACGCGATCGCCCGCTGGATCGTCAGCCGGCGCAAGGAATTCTCGGGAGCCAACTGATGACCATGACGATGAAGCCCGAGCCGGCCACCGGCACCCCCATCGCGAACTCGCTCACCGCGGGTCGCCTGCCGACGCCCGTCCCGTGGATCATCCTCGGCACCGCGATCGCCGTGTCGTTCGCCGTGTTCGGCGTGATGGCGCTCGCGGCCGGCACCGGCCTGAACTGGGGCGGCGCGCTCCTGGTCGGCGCGATCCTCTACATCCCATCGATCTGGCTGTTCTCGATGCTCGTCGAGGGCCGCCGCCGCGCCATGGACCGCCTCGTCACCGCCCTCGTGACGGGCGCGTTCGTGATCGCGATGATCCCGCTCGTCTCGCTCACGATCACGGTCGTCACGTTCGGCCTCAACCGCTTCGACCTCGACTTCTTCTCGATGTCGATGCGCAACGTCACGGGCGAGGGCGGCGGGGCGCTGCACGCGATCGTCGGCACGCTCCTCATGACGGGCACCGCCGCGCTCATCTCGATCCCGATCGGGCTCATGACCTCGATCTACCTCGTCGAGTACGGTCGCGGCAAGCTCGCGCAGGGCATCACCTTCCTCGTCGACGTCATGACCGGCATCCCCTCGATCGTCGCCGGCCTCTTCGCCTACGCGCTGTTCGCGATCTTCTGGGGCCCCGGCACCCGCACCGGCATCGCCGGCGCCGTCGCGCTGTCGGTGCTCATGATCCCGGTCGTCGTGCGCTCGAGCGAGGAGATGCTGCGGCTCGTGCCGAACGAGCTGCGCGAGGCCGCGTACGCGCTCGGCGTGCCGAAGTGGCTCACGATCGTGAAGGTCGTGCTGCCGACCTCGATCGCCGGCATCACCACCGGCATCATGATCTCGATCGCCCGCGTCATCGGCGAGACGGCACCGCTGCTCATCGCGGCCGGCTTCACCGCGAGCATGAACTACAACCTGTTCGACGGTCGGATGTCGTCGCTCCCGGTGTTCGTCTACACGCAGTACGCCAACCAGGGCAATCCGCCCGAGGCGTACCTCGACCGCGCGTGGGCCGCCGCCCTCACCCTCATCCTCATCGTCATGCTGCTCAACCTCGTCGCGCGGGTCGTCGCCAAGGCCTTCGCCCCCAAGTTCGGCCGCTGAACCCGCCAGTTAGGAAACCCGTGTCCAAGCGCATCGAAGTCCGCGATCTCAACGTCTACTACGGCAAGTTCCTCGCCGTGGAGGGCGTGAACCTCGAGATCGAGCCCCGCAGCGTCACCGCCTTCATCGGTCCGTCGGGCTGCGGCAAGTCGACGTTCCTCCGCACGCTCAACCGCATGCACGAGGTCATCCCCGGCGCGCGCGTCGAGGGCGAGGTGCTCATCGACGGCAACAACCTCTACGACGCCGCCGTCGACCCGGTGCTCGTGCGTCGCCAGGTGGGCATGGTGTTCCAGCGCCCGAACCCGTTCCCCACGATGTCGATCCGCGACAACGTGCTCGCGGGCGTGAAGCTCAACAACCGCCGCATCTCGAAGTCCGACGCCGACGACCTCGTCGAGCAGTCGCTGCAGGGCGCGAACCTCTGGAACGAGGTCAAGGACCGCCTCGACCGCCCCGGCTCGGGCCTCTCGGGCGGCCAGCAGCAGCGTCTCTGCATCGCCCGCGCCATCGCCGTATCGCCCGAGGTCATCCTCATGGACGAGCCGTGCTCGGCCCTCGACCCCATCTCGACCCTCGCGATCGAGGACCTCATCGAGGAGCTCAAGCTCGACTACACGATCGTGATCGTGACCCACAACATGCAGCAGGCGAGCCGCGTCTCCGACAAGACGGCGTTCTTCAACATCGCCGGCACCGGCAAGCCGGGCAACCTCATCGAGTACGACGACACGACGACGATCTTCTCGAACCCGTCGGTCAAGGCCACCGAGGACTACGTCTCGGGTCGCTTCGGTTGATCCTTCGACGGGCTCAGGAACCGTCCTTCGACGGGCTCAGGAACCGTCCTTCGACGGGCTCAGGAACCGTCCTTCGACGGGCTCAGGAACCATCCTTCGACGGGCTCAGGAACCATCTTCGGCGTCGATGCCGGTGCGTCAATCCCGAGGGCTGAGCAGGTAGTCGTTGAGGCCGCGCGTCTCCTCCGCGTAGTACGGCATCGCCTCGCCGTCGAGCTCGGTGATGCCGGCCGCGAGCCGGACACTCGACACGAGCCACGCGGCATCCGCCGACCGGAGCTCGTCGACGGGGATGTCGCGGTACTCGGTGCGACGCCCGGTCGCCTCGAGGTGCTCGAAGAGGCTGAGCTGGGTGGTGCCGTGCAGGATCGCACCCGACGGGGCGGGCGTCGACCAGGCGTCGCCGTGGCGCAGGATGACGCTCGAGGTCGGCCCCTCCATGACGTAGCCGTCGCTCGTGACGAAGATCGTGTCGTCGGCGCCGCGTCGGTGCGCCTCGCGCAGCGCGGCCATGTTGACCGCGTAGCTCAGGGTCTTCGCGCCCAGCAGCAGCCAGGGCGCCCGCTCGGCCGTGCCGCGGTCGTAGCCGCGGTCGAGGGTGACCACGCGGATGCCGCGCTCACGCGGCGCGCTGAAGTCCGCCGCGGGCGAGACGTGCAGCCATGCCGTGGGCGCCGGGCCGTGCTCGACGCCGCGGCTCAGCACGAGCTTGAGGGCGAACTCCCCGGTCGCGGGCAGTGCAGCGACCGCCCGGGCGACCGCCGCCTCCCACTGCGCCAGGTTCGGCTCGGGGAGCTCGCAGACGCGTGCCGAGTTGCGCAGGCGCTCGAGGTGCGGCCGCACCTCCTGTGCGTGCCCGTCGACGACGCCGATGGTCTCGAAGATGCCGTCGCCGCGCTGCGTCGACAGCTCGCCGACGCGGAGGGCGGGCGCGGAGGCGTCGACCTCCCGGAACGTGCCGTCGACCGCGGTGGCGTCGGCGGCGGCGGCGAGGGGCTCGATGAGCAGGGTGACCGTGTCGGGCATCCTCCGATGCTACGCGGCCCGACAGGCCTGCGAATGCGCCCGGATGCCGCGGGAGTCCGCCCCCGGACATGGAAATACCGGGCCGCAGAACGCCTCTCGGCGCGAGGCCGCTCGGAGCGGCGAATATTGGAGCCCGGGGTTACTGCGGCCCGGCACAAAGAGTCTAAACGACGGCCGGGGGTGGTTCATTCCCGACTCCACGGATCCGATCGCGCAAGCTGGTGCGAGCGGGTGCGCGCCGTCGCGGCGGCTTGCGGCCGGGGCTGGTGCCGCGCTCCGCGTCAGTCGAGCGCGTCGCGCCGCCAGAGCCGCGCGCACGAGGTGAACTCGTCGGCGAGCTGGGTGAGGCGCAGGGCGCGCTGGGTGAGCTCGGTGGGTCGATCGGGATGCGCCGCATCCGCGGCATCCGCGTCGTCGGCCAGGCTCGCGAACCCCGCGGCCACGACCCGGCAGAAGGCGGCCGCGCGCTCGAGCGCGACGGCGAAGTCGCCCGTGAACACTCCGTGCAGGATGCGGTCGGCGAGCTCCTGGACCTCGGTGGGTCCGGCGGGGATGGCCGCGCCGGCGACGACCTGGTCGATCGTGTGCGACACCTCGGTGCCGCGTTGGAACGCGTGGCTGACGCCGAGCGGGTCCTGGCGGATGAGCGTGCGCAGGAGGTAGACGCGCCAGAGGGCGCCGGGGAGGCTCTTGGCGGAGGACTGCGACCACAGCTCGGCGATCGCGTCGATGCCGTGCTCGTCGGTGTAGGTGATGAGCCGCTGGACGATGACGGGGTCGGGGTTCTCGCGCACGCGGGAGAGGATCGCCGTTGCGGTGTCGTGCGCGACGCGACTCAGCGTCGCCGGATCGTCGCCGCCCACGAAGCCCTCGAACATGCCGGGCGGAATGCGGGTGGGTCGGTGGTAGTCGGAAGCCATCGCGGCCACGATACTCCTCGCCGCCGCACGCCGGCCGGGCGGGGCGGGTGCGGTGACTCACGTGGCTTCCCCGGCCCGTCGCATGAGCGCGGTGCGCCACGTGTCGCCCATGCGCTCGTAGGTGACCTTCGCGTGGCAGTTGCGGCACCGGACGTCGCACTTCGCGATCTCGTCCATGACGCGGGCGATCGAATACCCGTCCTGGACGAGCTTCATGACCTCGGCCCGCTTCGCGACTCCGGGGCGGTGGTCGAAGTCGAGCACCCTGAGGTCGCTCTCACCGCAGTCGATGCACGGGTTGCCGTGAAGGTACTCGGCCACCGCCTCGAAGGTCGCTCGTCGGATCTGCGCCTTACGCGCCATGATCACCCGGATGTGCGCTTCGCGGTGCTCCGCGTAGTACCTTCGTGCCTTCGCTCGATTGCACGATCTGCAGATGTTCTGCAGGCCGTCGGCGGAGGCACGCCGGATGTTGAAATCGGCCAGTGGCCTAGACTCTTGGCAGGCGGAGCAGTGCTTCGTCGTCATCGAGAGCCCCCGTAGCTCAGAGGAAGAGCAGCTGACTTTTAATCAGCGGGTCGGGATGTCGGAATTCCCCGGGGGCACCACCGAGCGGTCGCTGATCGGGCGTCCCGATTGCGTGTCGTGCTCGCGCCCCAGGGCCCATCCCGACTCCTTCGTTCCCAGTCCTCCGAACCTATTCGGCCCTGCCGACACGGCTTCGCCGCCAGCTGCGGAACGACACTTGGCCCGGCCGCGAAACGCGCCGGATGCAGCTCGCGGGCACCGTGTCAAGCCCTATCGTCCCCCGTTCGCGGGGCGTTGAATGTTCGCACGGGTCCGAGCGGCCCGAAGAGGCGGGCCGGACCGGCCGGCGCTGCGCAATCGACCACGCGCATCCCAGGACGTGTCGACCGGTGCCGGTCCGCCATCACCGTTCATTCGATGGGGAGTGTGCGACATGCTCTCGCGACCGCAGACGACCATTCGTTCCCACGTCGAGCTCACGCCGCTCAGTGAAACGACCTGGCGCGTATGCGACGAACGCTTCGACGCGGGCGACCGACGCCGGGTCGTGGGGTACCTCCAGGACCTCGACGGCGAGTACGAGATGCTGTGGATGCGACCGCATCCGGGAGCCGTCTACCGGCACCCGACGATGGAGGCCGCGGTCGCCGCGATCACGGTGCGGCTCGACCGCACGTCGTTCGTCGACTGACGAGCTCACGCTGGGCGGCCACGGCCGATCGTCGGCCCGCAGCCCCGGGATCACGTGGATCCCCGGTCGTTCCCGTGGGCACCGCCAGACGGGGGTTCGAGCGTCGAGACGGGTGCGACCCAGGCTCAGAGCTCGAACGTCCCCGCCACGGCGGCTCCTCCCCAGGTTCCCCTTCCCCCACGGCATCGTGCGGGTGACACAAACGCTAATCCCGAGCGCGTTCCCGCGCCAGCATCGTGCCCCGTTTTGGGGTACTTCCCGGTGCGGGCGGATGCCGCGGCATCCGTTCAGCCCACGAGCCGCCGGAAGCCCGACATCAACGTCACCCGCTCGGCCGAGTCGCGCGCGAGCGGCGTCACGGCCAGCGTCGTGACGCCCGCCTCGCGGAAGGCCGCGACGCGCTCGGCCACGTACGACGCCGGCCCGATGAGCGAGATCGCCCGCACGAGCTCGTCGGGCACCGCCGCGACCGCCTCGTCGCGCCGTCCCTCGAGGTAGAGGTCCTGCACGCGCGCGGCCTCCGTCTCGAAGCCGTAGCTCGCGATGAGGTCGGTGTAGAAGTTCTTGCCGCGCGCGCCCATGCCGCCCACATAGAGCGCGAGCTGGGGCTTGACGAGGGGCAGCACGGCCTCCGGGTGATCCGTGATGGCGAGCGCGGGGCTCGCGAAGACGTCGAGCGGCGCGAGGTCGGCCGATCGCTTCGCCGCTCCCGCCGCCAGCGCGTCGCCCCAGACGGCCGCGGCGCGCTCGGGGTGGAAGAACATCGGCAACCAGCCCTCGGCGATCTCGGCGGTCTGCTCGACCGACTTCGGTCCGAGCGCGGCGACCGTGATCGGGATCCGCGCCCGCACCGGGTGGTTGATGAGCTTCAGCGGCTTGCCGAGCCCCGTCCCCTGCCCCGCGGGCAGCGGGATGTTGTAGTGGCGCCCCTCGTGCACCACCGGCTCCCGTCGCCACACCTGGCGGCAGACGTCGACGAGCTCGCGGATGCGGCCGACGGGCGCGTCGTACGGCACGCCGTGGAAGCCCTCCACGACCTGCGGTCCGGATGCGCCGACGCCGAGTTCGAAGCGGCCGTCGGAGACGTAGTCGAGGCCGGCCGCCGTCATCGCGGTGAGCGTCGGCGTGCGCGTGTAGAGCTGCAGGATGCCGGACATGAGCGTCATGCGGCTCGTACGCGCCGCGAGGAACCCGAGCTGGCTGACCGCGTCGAACGAGTACGCCTCGGGCACCGCGACGAGGTCGACGCCGGATGCCTCGAGCTCGGCGACCTCGTCGGCGACCTCCCGGAAGCCGCCCGCGTAGTTCAGGAACATGCCGACGCGCATCCGTCACTCCCTCGTCGTGTGCTGCGCCCGGCGCCGATGCCGTCGGGCACCTCGAACCATAACGGACGGTCGTGCGCCGACCCCGTCGATTGTGGACTCCCGACTACGTCTCGATGGCGACGATCGGTTCGGTCGTGGGTTGCGGCGAACCGCCGGCGGGCTCGACCGTGATGCCGACGACCACCCCCGGCGTGAACGAGCCCTCGAGCACGCGCCAGGTCTCGTCGCCGGATGCGTCGAACGTGCCGGCCGGCGCAGCACCGGCGTCGTCGATGTACCAGAGCTCGTAGGTCTGGTCCGCGGCGAGCTCGGGCAGCCCCTCGGTGATCACGACCGACCGGCCCTGCTCGGCCGACGACACGAGGGTGACCTGCCCGCCGCCCTCGACGTCGAGCGTCTGCGACTGGGCGTCGGGAGCCGAGGCGATCGCGGCCCGCTCGCGCTGCGCGCCCCACCCGTTCGTCCCCGGCCAGCCGACGCCGACCACGACGCCGACGACGAGCAGCACGGCGGCGGCGGCCGCTGCGATGATGGCGCCAGGCCGTTGGAACCAGCGCCGCTGGGCAACGGCGTGCGCGGGGCCGACCGGCTGCGACCCAGCAGACGTCGCGGCATCCGCAGCCGGAGGCTCGACCGCCGTCGCGGCATCCGTCGACCCGGCCTGCGGCGTCTCGGCGACGTCGGCCATCAGCCGGTCGCGGAGCGACGGCGGCGGCGAGACGGGCTCGACCTGCTCGGCGAGGTGCGCGGCGGACGCCCGGAACGCGTCGACCTCGGCGCGCAGCTCGGGCGAGCCGTCGAGGGCGCGCTCGAAGTCCGCGCGCTCGTCGGCGTCGAGGGCGTCGAGCGCGTAGGCGGCGGCGAGTCCCCGGAAGGCCTCGATCGAGGCCGGCCGGCCGGCGGATGCCGCCTCGGCGCGTCGTTCGCGATCGCGATCCTCGTCGTGGTCGGTCATGTCGTCACCCCCAACGCGTGCCTCAGGCGGATCATCCCGTCGCGGAGCCGGGTCTTCACCGTTCCGAGCGGGACGTCGAGCCGTTCGGCGATCTCGGACTGCGTGAGGCCGCCGTAGTACGCCAGCGCGACGCACTCGCGCTGGAGGTCGCTGAGCTCGCCGAGCGCGCCCACGACCCGCTCGTGCTCGATGCTCGTCTCGGCGGCCTCGGCGACCGTGTCGACCGGGACGTCGACATCGCGCGCACCGATGCGCAGGTCGCGGTCGTGCGCGGCCTGGGCCGAGCGGATGCGGTCGACCGCGCGGCGATGCGCGATCGTGAACATCCAGGCGATTGCGCTGCCCCTCGCCGCGTCGAATCGCGGCGCATGCTGCCAGATCTCGAGGTACACCTCCTGGGTCACCTCCTCGGCCTGCGCGGCGTCGACGACGAGGCGCCGCACGAGCCCGAAGACGCGCGGCGAGGTCGCGTCGTAGAGCTCGCCGAACGCCGTTCGGTCGCCCCGACCGATCGCGATGAGCAACTCGTCGACGGTCGGCTGCGACGCCGACGTCCGGTCGCCGTCACCTGCCACGTGTCCCAGCATGGCAGATCGCGGGCCGCGGGCCGGGCCGGTCGACGGCGCGGTGGGCGGAGCCAGCACATGGGTGATCATCCGAACGTGAACGAGTAGGCGTCGACGCCGGCCGACACGGTGACGGTGAGGGTGCCGGATGCCGCGGCATCCGTCGCGAGCAGCCGGTAGGACCGCGGCACGCCGGAAACCTCGATGCGACGCGCCTCGCCGCTGCCGTCGTCGATGGTCACGGACCCGGTGCCGCCGAGCACCATGCGGACCTCGCGTCCGGTGTACGACAGGCGCACGCGGGCGGCAGCGTCGGATGGAGCGATCGACTGCGTGTCGAGCGCCCACGAGCCGTCGAGCGCGAAGGCGTCGGCGGGCATCCGCTCGGGGAACGCGAATGCAGTGGTCGCCCGCCGGTAGGGTTCCTCGCCCGCGAAGTTGACCTGCTTGGTGGTGCCGAGGAACGTCTCGGGTGTCGTGGAACCGGCTTCGGGGGTGTCGTCGGCCTGCTCGGTGGCCGCGGGCAGTGCGACCGCGGGATCGGCCTGCACCAGCAGCTCGCGGATGAGGCCCTCGGTGGCGGCGTAGTTCCCCTCGCCGAACGAGATGTGCCGCACGGTGCCCTCGGCGTCGATGAGGTAGTGCGCGGGCCAGTACCGGTTGCGATAGTTCGTCCAGGTCGCGAGCGAGTTGTCGAGGCCGACCGGGTACCGGATGCCGAATGCGGCGATGCCGGCCTCGACGTTGCGCGGCTCCTTCTCGAACGCGTACTCGGGCGAGTGGATGCCGACCACCGCGAGACCGGCGTCGCGGTACGCCGCGTCCCACGCCACGACGTGCGGGATCGAGCGCTGGCAGTTGATGCACGAGTACGCCCAGAAGTCGACGAGCACGACCCGCCCCCGCAGTTCCGCGAGCTCGACCGGTGCGCCGCCCTCGGTGTTGAACCACTGCTCGATGCCCTTCAGGGACGGCGCCGTGCCGCACGACTCGAGCTCCGCCGCGCCGTTCGTGCACCGGTCGAGCTCCGCGTTCTCGTCGTTCACGAGGCCGCCGAGGTCGAGCGCGCGGGTGACCTCCTCCGAGTCGGCGAGCTGATCCTGGAAGCCGCTCGTGTAATCGGGCACGAGACGCTGCAGCAGTTGCGGCAGGTTGAGCACGAGACCTGCCGCGAGCGCGATCATCACGACGCCGCCGGCGATGCGGATGCCGCGCTGGTGCGTCCGGAAGGTCCGCACCCGCTCCGCGACCCGCCGGCCCGCGAGCGCGAAGACGAGCAGCGGCAGCGCGGCGCCGATCGCGAACGAGACGGTGAGCACCACCGTCTCCACGCCGATCCGACCCGTCGATCCGGCGACCGTGATCGCGGCGAGCACGGGCCCGGCGCATGGAACGTACACCGCGCCGAGGGCGAAGCCGAGCGCGAACCCGCCGCGTTCCGTGCCCACGTCCTTGCGCGGGATCCACGAGAACGGCTTCTCGAGCAACTCTTCGAACCGCGGCACGATGAGCCCGACGCCGATGAGCACGAGCACGACGATCCCCGCCCACCGCAGCACGTCCTGCGGCAGTCCGAGGAGGCCCAAAAGGAGCGAGCCCACGAGCGTGAAGACGCTGAAGCTGAGGACCAGCCCCGCGATCACGAGGTAGGGACGCCACCGGCTCGCCTGCGGGGCATCCGCGGTGCCCCTCGCGCTCTGCGCGCCGCCCGAGAGGAAGATCACCGGCAGCACGGGGAGGATGCACGGCGAGATGCCGGTGATGAGGCCGCCGAGGAGGCCGATGAGGGCGAGCGTGATCACGGAGGTCCTGCTTTCTCGAGGTCACCCGTGATTCGCAGCGGTGCGCGGATGCGATTGGTCGCCGTCGGTTCCAATCCGGTCGGTGCTCGGTCTCGAATCCCTCGCAACGGCCCAGCTCGTGGCCGCCTGACGAAGGAGTGAACCGATGCGATCCTCAACCCGCAGCACCCGAGCAGCCCTCGCCGCCTGTTCCGTCGTCGCCCTCGCGATGCTCGGCCTCTCGGGCTGCAGCATGTCCGGGGGGAACGCCGCCGAGAGCGACGCGCCGGCCATGACCGAGTCCGCCGAGCCGACCGAGGAGGCCATGGAGATGGACCCCGCGGCCGACCTGGTCGGTCCCGGTTGCGCGGCCTACGCGGAGCAGGTGCCCGATGGCCCCGGCTCCGTCGTCGGCATGTCCACCGACCCCGTCGCCGTCGCGGCGTCGAACAACCCGCTGCTCACGACGCTCGTGGCCGCGGTCTCCGGCGAGCTGAACCCGGACGTGAACCTCGTCGACACCCTGAACGGCGACGAGTTCACCGTGTTCGCGCCCGTCGACGACGCCTTCGCGAAGATCGACGCCGCCACGATCGAGTCCCTGAAGACGGACTCCGCGACGCTCACGTCGATCCTCACGTACCACGTCGTTCCCGGACAGCTCTCGCCCGATGAGGTCGTCGGCACGCAGACCACCGTGCAGGGCGGCACCGTCGAGGTCACCGGCTCCGGCGACGACCTGAAGGTGAACGACGCCGCGGTGATCTGCGGCGGGGTGCACACCGCGAACGCCACGGTGTACCTGATCGACACGGTGCTCATGCCGATGTGACCGTGCGGCGGCGCCATGGACGCGGGCGGCTACGACGGGGGGACCTCGTGGCCGCCCGTCCGCGTGCCTGCAGGCCGGCCCGCTCCTCCGGTCGAGCCCCGCACCACCGGCGCCCGCTCGCAGCAGTCTCGAAGGCGGATGCCGCAGGCTGGAGGCCGCGACCCGACGAGCGGACGGAGCCGACATGGTGTGGAGCATCGTGCTCGACGTGCTGCTCGTGCTCGTCTTCATCGGCGCGGTCGTGAACGGCTACCGATCGGGCCTGCTGCGCACCGCCGCCGGGCTCGTCGGACTCGTCCTCGGCGGCATCGCCGCGTACTTCGTGATGCCCTGGGTGGCGAACCTCATCCCGGTGCCGCAGTGGCGCGCACCCGTCGCGGTACTCACCGCGCTCGTGCTGCTGTCGCTCGGCGCGTGGCTCGGCGCGGTCGTCGGCCGTGCGCTCCGGCATGGCGCCGAGGCCGTGAAGCTCGCCGTGGTCGACCGCGTGCTCGGCGCGATCGGCAACCTGCTCGTGACCGCGTTCGTCGTGGCGCTCGTGGGGTCGGGCATCTCCGCGATGGGCGTCCCGGTGCTCTCGCCCGCGGTCGCGGGTTCCCGCGTGCTCTCGACGCTCGACCTCGTCACGCCGGCGCCGGCGCGCACGCTGCTCGCGGAGTTGCGCACTGCCGCGCTCGGCGAGGGCATCCCGTGGCTGGTCGAGGTGCTCGAGGGCCCCACCGAGGCGCCTCAGCTGCCCGCCGGCGGCCTCGACGACGGCGCCCTCGCCGCTGCGTCGAACTCCGTGGTGCGCATCACGGGGACCGCGTACCAGTGCGGCAGCAACCTCTCGGGCAGCGGCTTCGTCGTCGCCGAGGACCGGATCGTGACGAACGCCCACGTGGTCGCCGGCGTCACCGAGCCGATCGTCGAGGCGCCGGGCCAGCCGGCCGTGCAGGGCCGCGTCGTCGCCTACGACGACGCGAACGACCTCGCCCTCATCGCGGTCTCGGGGCTGGCGACGCCGCCCCTCGCGATCGCCGAGCCCGCGTCGGGCGACGAGGTCGCCGTGGCGGGCTACCCGTTCGGCGGACCGCTCGAGGTGCGGCCCGCGCGCGTGATGTCGATCGGCCCGATCACGATCGAGGAGTCGGGCCGGACGTCGGTCCGCGACATCGTGACCTTGGCGGCCGACGTCGACCACGGCAACTCCGGCGGACCGGTGCTCACCGGCGAGGGGTCGGTCGGCGGCGTGGTGTTCGCCAAGTCGGACTCGGTCGAGAACGTCGGCTTCGCCATCCCGGTGTCGACGCTGCGGCCGCTGGCCGACCAGGCGGCCTCGCTCGAGGAGCCCGTCGACTCGGGTTCGTGCCTCGGCTGACGGGCGCCGGCGAAGCGGCGCGAGCGGGACGCGCCAGGCTCAGTCGGCGCTGAAGCCCTCGAAGCGGATGCCCCAGCTGAGCTGCCAGTCCTCGCCCGGGCCGAGCCAGCGGAGGCCGCGGCCGGAGTTGAACGCCTCGGCGGGCGCTGTCATCGGCTCGACGGCGATCGCGACGTCGCCGTGCTCGCCGGGGAACTCGCGCGTCGTGAACACCTGCACGTAGTCGAACTCGTCGTCGGCCCAGATCGACACGCTGCGGCCGTCGGGCGCGGTGAGCGTGTGCAGCACCTGGCCGTCTTCGCTCGCGAGCTCGCCGAACGCGTCGTCGAGGTCGACGTCGCCCACGCGGCGTCCCTCGCGGAAGTCCCACTCGGTGCCGTCGACCGGCACCTCGCCCGTGGGCAGCAGGCGGTCGTCGACCTCGATGTGGCTCGCGGCGTCGAGCCGCAGCGAGAGGTCGGCCGTCGGCACGCCGCCGATCTTCAGGTAGGGGTGCGACCCGATCGCGACGGGCGCGGCCTCGACGCCGAGGTTCTCCACGAAGTGGGTGACCTGCAGGCCGTCGGACACGAGCTCGTAGTGCACGGCCGTGCCGAGCAGGAACGGATAGCCGAGCTGCGGGTAGATCACGGCGCGGAGCGTCACGGAGTCGCGCTCGCGCGCGATGGGCGTGTACTCGGTGTAGCGCAGCAGTCCGTGGATGGCGTTGTCGCGCGCCGGCTCGGTGATCGCGAGCTGGCGGGTGACGCCGTCGTGGGTCCACCGCCCGTCACGGATGCGGTTCGGCCACGGCGCGAGCACGATGCCGGCGCCCATGGGCGGCGCCTGGTCCTCCCCGTAGGCGGGCACGAGGTCGATGCCGTTGATGCTGAGGGTGCGGATGCCCGCGGCCACCGCGGTGATCGTCGCCTTCAGGTCGCCGCTCGCGGTCGACGTCTCGAGCTCGAACTGCTCGCCCGTGGGAAGAGTCATGCGTCCACTCTAGGGTCTTGCGCCAGCTGCACCGCGAGCCCCGAGACCTCGAGCTCGGCGACGAGCGGCGTGGGCGCTGCGGCATCCGTCACGAGCACGTCGAACGCGTCGATCGGGGCGATGCGGCCGAGGTGCACCTCGCCGAGCTTCGAGCCGTCGGCGACCACGACCGAGCGTGCTGCGGCCCGCAGCATGAGCGCCTTCACGGCCGCCTCGGGCAGGTTGGCGTTGGTCACGCCGTGCACCGGGTCGACGCCGTTGCAGCCGATGAACGCGAGGTCGACGTGCACCTCGTCGAGCATCGAGCCGGCGAGCGGATGCACCAGCGAGTGCTGCTTGGGCCGCAGCGTGCCGCCCGTGACGACGACGGTGAAGCGCGGGATCTCGTCCTCGAGCTCGAGCGCGATCGACAGCCCGTTCGTGAATACGACGAGGTCCTCGAGGTCGGTGCGGTCGCGCAGGGCGCGCGCGATCTGGAGGGTCGTGGTGCCCACGTCGAGGATGATGCTCTGGCCGCTGCGCACCATGGCGGCCGCATGTTCGCCGATGCGTCGCTTGGGTTCGACGGATGCCGCGAGCGCCTCCTCGAACGACGGTTCGCGGTCGGGGCGCTCGGCCTCGACGGCCGACGAGAGCGGGACGGCGCCACCGTGCACGCGGCGGATGGCGCCCTGGCGCTCGAGCGCGTCGAGGTCGGCGCGGGCGGTGACGGTGGTGACGCCGAACGCGGTGCTGAGCTCGGCGACGCGAACGAAGCCGCGCTCGGCGACCAGCGCGAGGGCCAGCTCGCGGCGCCGTGGCGCGTCGATGGGCGCGTTCGTCACGGCTGGGGCATCCGTCATACCGGCATCATGCGCGCCCACGGCGTACTTTGCAATACGAAACCCGGTTGTTTGCGAAACGAAAGTCGCGTATCGTGGCCGCGTGCAGACCCACCCCCGCATCGCCGTGCGCCCGACGACGCTCGCCGACGGCCGCGAGCTCATCTACTTCGACGACGCCGACACGCAGCTCCCGCCCGAGCGCGCGATCGACGCGCGAGCCCTCGACCCCCGGCCCGCGACCGCGCAGATGCGGCAGGACCCGCTCACCGGCGAGTGGATCTCGATCGCCGCCGCCCGGCAGAACCGCGTGTTCCTGCCGCCGGCCGACGCCGACCCGCTGGCGCCGCAGACGCCGACGAACCCGTCCGAGATCCCGAGCAGCTACGACGTCGCGGTGTTCGAGAACCGCTCGCCGTCGTTCGGGCCCGAGCTCGCCGCGGCCGACGCGCCGAGCGCCGACGCGCTGGCGGCCTTCCGCGAGGTCGGACTCGAGCGCACGCGCCCCTCGGTCGGTCGCTGCGAGGTCGTCTGCTTCAGCCCCGAGCACGAGGGCTCCTTCGGCACGCTCAGCCGGTCGCGCGCCCGCACCGTGATCGAGGCGTGGGCGCAGCGCACCGCCGCGCTGTCGGCGCTGCCGGGCGTCGAGGAGGTCTTCCCGTTCGAGAACCGCGGCCGCGAGATCGGCGTCACGCTGCCGCACCCGCACGGGCAGATCTACGCCTACCCCTACGTCACGCCGCGCACCGAGCGGCTCCTCGCGTCGATCGACGCCTACGGCCCCACGCTCATGGCCGACGTCCTCGAGCGCGAGCGCAAGGGCCCGCGGATGCTCCTGAGCGGCGAGCACTGGACGGCGTTCGTGCCGTTCGCGGCCAGGTGGCCCATCGAGGTGCACCTGCTCCCCCACCGGCACGTGCCCGACTTCGCCGAGACCACGCTCGAGGAGCGCGACGAGCTCGCCGGGCTCTACCTGCGGCTCCTGCGCGGCGTCGACCGGCTCTACGACACCCCCACGCCGTACATCGCCGCCTGGCACCAGGCGCCCGTGCACGAGCACCGCGACGACGTGCGGCTCATGCTCCAGCTCACGAGCCCGCGCCGCGCCGCCGACCGGCTGAAGTACCTCGCCGGCTCCGAGGCGGCGATGGGAGCATGGATCGGGGACGTCCCCCCGGAGACGCAGGCCGAGGCCCTGCGCCGAGCGATCGACGAGGTCGGAGAGGTCGAGGCATGAACGAGGTCGCCGAGGCGATGCACGGATTCGCCGAGTGGTACGGACGGCGCCCCGTCGGCGCATGGTCCGCACCGGGCCGGGTGAACCTCATCGGCGAGCACACCGACTACAACGACGGCTTCGTCTTCCCGTTCGCGATCGACCAGCGCACGGCCGTCGCCCTCGGCGACCGGGACGACCGCGTCATCCGCGTCGCCTCGAGCTTCGCGGCGGAGCCGGTGCAGGTGCACCTCGACGAGCTCGCGCCCGACGCCGTCGACGGCTGGGCCGCGTACCCCCTCGGCGTCGCCTGGGCGCTCGGGGAGCACGGGGCCGACCTCGAGCACGTGCGCGGGGTCGACCTCTACATCACGAGCTCCGTGCCGATCGGGGCGGGTCTCTCCTCGTCGGCCGCCATCGAGTCCGCGGTCGCGCTCGCCCTCGACGAGCACTGGGGCCTCAACCTCGACCGGCCCACGCTCGCGAAGGTCGGTCAGCTCGCCGAGAACCGCGTCGTCGGCGCGCCCACGGGCATCATGGACCAGTCGGCGTCGCTCCTCGGGGAGGCCGACGCGGGCGTCTTCCTGGACTGCCGCAGCCTCGACGCCGACGTGATCCCGCTGGGCTTCGCGGCGCACGGGCTGTCGCTGCTGGTCGTCGACACCCGGGTGGAGCACGCGCACGCCTCGGGCGGCTACGCGGCCCGGCGCGCCTCGTGCGAGGCCGGCGCGCGGGCGCTCGGAGTCGAGTCGCTGCGCGACCTCCGGCCCGACGACCTGCCGCGCGCGCAGGCGCTCCTCGACGACGAGACCTTCCGCCGCGTGCGGCACGTGGTCACCGAGGACCAGCGCGTGCTCGACACCGTGCGCGCCCTGCGCGAGCGGGGCCCGGGCGCGATCGGGTCGTTCCTCGACGCGTCGCACGTGTCGATGCGCGACGACTTCGAGATCTCGGTGCCCGAGCTCGACCTCGCGGTCGAGACCGCGCAGGCCAACGGCGCCGTCGGCGCCCGCATGACGGGCGGCGGCTTCGGCGGTTCGGCCATCGCACTCATCGCCGACGAGCTCGTGCCCGACCTGACCCGGGCGGTGCGCTCGGCGTTCGCGGAGCGCGGCTACCGCGAGCCCTCGGTGTTCACGGTGCACCCGAGCCAGGGCGCGCGTCGCGACGCGTGACCCACTCGTCGGCGAGGATCCCGTAGGTGAATCCGTCGACCCAGCCGAGCTCGGCGTGCCACGAGTCCTTGACGCCATGCTGCTCGCGGCGCATGCCGAGCTTCTCCATCACGCGCCACGAGGCCACGTTGTCGGCGAAGCACCCGGCCGTGACGCGGTGCAGGCCGAGCTCGTCGAACGCGAGGTCGAGCAGCGCGCGCGAGATCGCCGTCGCGTATCCGCGGCCGGCGTGGTCGGGGTCGATGAGGTAGCCGAGCCCTCCCTCCCTGCGTCGCCACGGCGCCGCAGCTGACGGGCCGTCGGCGGCATCCGCGCCCTCGAACTGGCCCATCGCGTCGCTCACCTCGAGCGACCCGGTGCCGACGACCGCGCCGTCAACCACCGCGACGACCGCGTGGTCGTGGGGGTCGTCGGCGGCCGCCGACCATGCCCGGCGGTAGGCCTCGGGATCGACGGTGGTGCGCAGCAGCCAGCGCGTCACCTCGGGCCGGTTGCGCCAGGCGAGCACCGCGTCGAGGTCGGCGGCGGTCGGCGGCCGCAGCTCGAGCACCCCGGCCGGTCGTGGCCAGGCGACGTGCGGCGTCACGCCGTGGCCGCGTTCGGCTCGACCGCGCGCGGCGTGCCGCCGGTGATGCGCACGAGCTCGTCGAAGGTCGTGGGGAACACCGTCTTGGCGTGCCCTGCCGCGGCCCACACCTCGTCGTACTGCGCGAGGTCGGTGTCGACGAACGTGCGAACCGGCGACGGATGCCCCACCGGTGCGACGCCTCCGATGACCTGGCCGGTCGCCGACTTCACGACCTCCTTCGACGCGCGGCCGATGACCCCGCCGAGCTCGCCGCCGAGCCACTCGGTGTCGACGCGGTGCGCGCCCGACGTGAGCACGAGGATGGGCTCGTCGTCGAGCGTGAACACCAGCGAGTTCGCGATCTGGCCGACCTGCACGCCGAGGGCGTCGGCGGCGAGCTGGGCGGTGGTGACGGCGTCGTCGAACCACACCACCTCGGGCGTGACACCCTGCGCGTGGAGCGCCTCGGTGACGCGGTCGACGGCGGCGTGCGATGGCGTGCTGGTCTGCTCGGCGGGCATGCGTCGATCCTACGGCGGGCCCGGCGGACGCGATTCACCGCGGTGGAGTAGGGTGCCCGCGTGACCGCCCAGCAGCCCTCCCTCGCCCGGCGACTCGGGCTCCGCGACGCGATCGCGATCGGCCTCGCGTCGATGATCGGCGCCGGCGTGTTCGCGGTGTGGCATCCGGCGGCCGAGGCGGCCGGAGCCTGGCTCCTCGTCGGCCTCGCGGTCGCGGCGTTCGTGGCCTACGCGAACGCGAGCTCGACCGGCCAGCTCGCGGCACGCTACCCCGAGTCGGGCGGCGCCTACCGGTACGGGCGCGAGCGACTCGGCGCGTGGCCGGGCTTCCTCGCGGGCTGGGGGTTCGTGGTCGGCAAGACCGCGAGCTGCGCGGCGATGGCCATGACGGCGGCGGACTACCTGGTGCCGACGGAGTGGGAGCGCCCGGTCGCGGTGCTCGCGGTGGTCGTGCTGGCCGGCGTCAACCTCCTCGGGATCACGCGCACGGCGCGGGCGGCCACGATCATCGTGGTCGTGGTGCTGGCGGTGCTTGCGCTCGTGCTCGCGGCCGGCGCGACGCACCTGTTCCAGACGGGCGTCGCGCCGCAGCAGGCCGCGGGCACCCCCGACGTCGGCTGGTACGGCGTGCTGCAGTCCGCCGGCCTCCTGTTCTTCGCGTTCGCCGGATACGCCCGCATCGCGACGCTCGGCGAGGAGGTGCGCGAGCCGGCCCGGACGATCCCTCGCGCGATCGCGATCGCGCTCGGCATCGTCGTGGTGGTCTACGCGGCGCTCGCAATCGTGCTGCTGCTCGTCCTCGGCCCCGCCTACCTCGCCGGTGCGGTCGACGCCCCCCTCGCCGACCTCGTGGTCGTGAGCGGCTGGGGCTGGGCCGCGCCGGTCGTGCAGGTCGGCGCGGCGATCGCCGCCCTCGGCGCCCTGCTCGCGCTCGTCGCCGGGATCGGCCGCACCGCGCTCGCGATGGCGCGCGACCGCGAGCTGCCCACGCCGCTGGCCACGGTGCATCCGCGTTCGCACGTGCCCTGGGTCGCCGAGGTGGTCGTGGCGGTTGCCGTCATCGCGCTCGTGCTGGTGGCGGACCTGCGCGGCGCCATCGGCTTCTCGAGCTTCGGCGTGCTCGTCTACTACCTGATCGCGAACCTCTCCGCCGTGACGCAGCCGCGCGAGGAGCGACGGGTGCCGCGGTGGCTCAGCATCGCCGGCGCGATCGGATGCCTCGTGCTCGTCGCCACCCTGCCGGTCGAGGCGGTCGTGGGCGGCCTCGTCGTCTTCGCCGTGGGCGCGCTCGTGCGCCTCGTCGTCCTCGCGCTGCGCCGGCGTCGGAGTTCGGGGACCGCCCGTCCCGCCGAGGGGACGGACGCGGCCGAATAGGCTGGCGCCATGAGCGCAGACCCCTCAGCCCGCATCCTCACCATCGCCGGCATCCCGGCCCCGGTCGTCGACGACAACGCATTCGTGGCCGCCGGCGCCGTGATCGTCGGGAACGTGCGCCTCGAGCCGGGCTCGAGCGTCTGGTACAACGCCGTGCTGCGCGCCGAGGCCGAGCCCATCGTGCTCGGCGCCGACGCGAACCTGCAGGATACCGTGGTCTGCCACGTCGACGCGGGCTTCCCGCTCACCATCGGACGCGGCGTCTCCGTGGGTCACGGCGCGGTGCTGCACGGCTGCACCGTCGAGGACGAGTGCCTCATCGGCATGGGCGCGACCGTCCTCAACGGCGCAGTCATCGGCTCGGGGTCGCTCGTCGCCGCCGGCGCCGTCGTGCTCGAGGGCACCGTGGTGCCGCCCGGGTCACTGGTCGCGGGCGTGCCCGGCAAGGTCCGGCGTGAGCTCTCCGACGCGGAGCGGGAGGGCATCCGCCGCAACGCCGCCGCCTACCTGCGGCACGTCGAGGAGCACACCGCGCCCGTCGACTGAGCCCGTGCGGCCGGTCGCGGCATCCGTCGGGCGCTGCAGCCACCGGCGCAGGCGGCGCGCACGCCGCACCGCCGTGCGGGCCGCGACGCCGAACGTCCACGCCACCGTGCCGACCGGATCGCGGTCGTAGTCGCCGAGCATGCGGCGCCGCTCGTAGGCGGTGCGCAGCGCGCCGCCGCTCGTGTCGTGGCGGCGCTCGATCGGCGGCAGGGGCACGATCTCACGGGCGGCGACGAGTGCGTCGAGGCGTCCGGTCCAGTCGTCGCCGTCGAGGCCGTGGAAGTAGTTGTCGGCGGTCCACGCGGGCGCCGCGTGACGGAAGCGGCCGGCGACGAGGTCGTGCGTCGAGCCGAACAGTCCCGAGCCCTCGAACACGGTGTTGATCATCGCGGGCGAGACGCCGAAATCGTCGAGGAGGAGCACGGGGAGGTCCATCGCCACGGCCTCGAGCGCGGCCGTCGAGCTGACGGTCACGAGCGCGCCGGCCCGCGCGAGCTTCGCGGCCATGGGCCCGTGCTCGACGACGAGGTTCGGCGGCGCGGCCGGCCCCAGGTCCTCGACGAGCTCGGCGTAGTCGTGCTCCTCGCGGTGGGTCTGCGCCTCGCCGCGTCGCGCCCGCACCTTCACGATCACGCGGCGCTCGGGGTTCCGGCGGGCGTGCTCCGCGAGGGCCGCGAGCACGCGCACGCGATCCTCGAGCTGCGCGGGCACCTTCGCCTGGGCGGCGAAGACGACGTCGCCATCGGATGCCGCGGGCACGGCCCCGCGCGCCCCCGTCGCGAGGAACGGCAGCGTCGCGAGCCCGAGCCCCGGGTCGACGCCGAGGTCGAGCGCGTTCGCCTCGAACTCGCGCACCTCCCGGCGGCTGTGCAGCACGATGAGATCGGTCTGCTCGCGGTAGATCACCGCCTTCGGCACCGCCGGGATCGTGAGCCCGGGGAACCCGCTGAGGAGCGCCGGCCGGTCGTCGCGGCGCTGCAGGAGGGGCGCGACGACGCGCACGAACGGTCCTCGGAGCGAGAGCAGCACCGCGTGCGGCTGCGCCTCGTCGACGAGCGCGTCGAGGTCGTCGAGGTGGACGACGTGCGCGTCGCCGCTCGTGAACCGCGTGCCGGCGAGCGCATCGGCCAGCTGACGTCCGCTCGGCATCACGGGCGAGGCGAGGATCACGAGCCGGGCCGTCCACGACTCGGGCAGCGTGGAGGCGAGCGCCGCGCCCCACTTCACGTAGGAGTCGGAGTCGGCGAGGACGAGGAGGCGTCGCGTCGCGGCATCCGCCCACTCGGGATCGGCCGCGACCGCGGCATCCGCCCGCTCGAAGCCGCCCGTCACGCCGGGACCCGGCGCAGCTTCGCCCGCGGGGCCTCCTCGCCGGGGAAGACGCGCTTCACGCCGTCGCCCATGGCCTCGCCGATGATGCGGATGTCGCGCACGAGGTGCTCGAGGCCCTGCGGCTCGAGCGAGGCGGCCTGGTCGCTGCCCCACATCGCGCGGTCGAGCGTGATGTGCCGCTCGACCGCGACCGCGCCGAGCGCGACCGCCGCGAGCGAGATCTGCAGGCCGCGCTCGTGCCCCGAGTAGCCGACCGGCACCCCCGGGAACCGGCTCTCGAGCGCCGGGATCATGCGCAGGTTGGCCTCGTCCGCCGGCATCGGGTAGCTCGACGTGGCGTGCATGAGCACGAGCCGCTCGGTACCGAGCACCTCCACGGCTCGGTCGATCTCGTCGAGCGTCGACATGCCGGTCGAGAGGATCACGGGCTTGCCGGTGGCGGCGACGGCCTCGAGCAGCTCGAGGTCGGTGACCGACGCCGACGCGATCTTGTGCGCCACGACGTCGAGTCGCTCGAGGAACTCGACCGAGGGCACGTCCCACGGGGAGGCGAACCAGTCGACGCCCGCACGCAGCGCGTACGACGCGATCTCGAGGTACTCGGCCTCGCCGAACTCCACCCGACGGCGGTAGTCGAGGTAGGTCATGGTGCCCCACGGCGTCTCGCGGAGCACGTCGCGCATGTGCTCGGGCGTCGCGATCTCGGGCGTGCGCTTCTGGAACTTCACCGCCTGCGCCCCCGACTCGACGGCCACGTCGATGAGTCGCTTGGCGATCTCGACGTCGCCGTTGTGGTTCAGGCCGATCTCGCCGATGACGTAGACGGGCATGCCGGGTCCGACGACCGAACGGCCGATGCGCACTGCTGACATTTGTCAGGCTCCTTCGAGGGCGGTGGTGAGGACGGGGGAAGCCGCAGCACGTGCGGCCACGACGGCGTCGGCGAGCTCGCGCACCGCACCCTGGCCGCCGGCGCGCTCGAGCACGACGCGGGCGAGCCGCTTGACCTCGGGGATCGCGTCGGCGACCGCGACGGGCCATCCGACGAGCTCGAGCGCGGGCAGGTCGCCGCGGTCGTTGCCGAGGTACGCGATGCGGTCGAGGCGGATGCCGCGGGCGCTCGCCCAGTCGGCGAGTGCCGTCGCCTTGTCGGCGACGCCCTGTCGAACCTCGACGCCGAGCTTGGCAGCGCGGGCGCTCACGACGGGGTGGGTCTCGGCGGAGAGGATGAGCATCGGGATGCCGGCCTCGCGGAGGCGCCCGACGCCGTGGCCGTCGCTGCGGCTGACGCGCACGAACTCGACGCCCGCCTCCCCCACGATGGCGGTGTCGTCGGTGTGCACGCCGTCGAAGTCGGTGACGACGGCGTCGACGTCGATGGCGTGCGACGGGCCGTCGATGAGGTTCGCGAGCGCCTGCGCGACGACGAGGTCGGCGGCGGTGTCGATCTCTACGCCGTGCAGGTCGGGCACGAGGTGCACGGCGATGCGGCCGAAGAACCGGTGTCGCGCCTCGCGGAAGCCGCTCGTGCGCATGGCGTAGAACGCGCCCGTCTCGCGGAACTCCGCCGGGCGGTCCTGGCGCCGCAGTCGTACGCCGGCGTCGTGGTTCACGCCGAACGCGCCGCGCGAGTTGCGACCGTGCTCGTCGCGCCAGATGAAGGCGTGGCTCGGCACGGCCGCGAAGACGCTGTCGGCCTCGCCGGTCGCGACGGCGGTGACCGCCGCGTCGAGATCCTCTGGCTCGATGAAGGGCGACGTCGCCTGGATGAAGAGCGTGACGGATGCCTCGTCCCGGCCGATCCCCGCGAGCGCGTCGAGCGCGTGCAGCAGCGCCGACTCCGACGACGCGGTGTCGCCCGCGAGATCGGCGGGACGCTGCACGACGGACGCGCCCGCCTCGCGAGCGACGCGCGCGATCTCGCCGTCGTCGGTCGTGACGACGACGCGGCCCACGGTGCGCGCGGCCCGGGCCGCGGCCACCGCCCGGGCGACGAGCGGGATCCCGCCGACGCGCATCACGTTCTTGCCGGGCAGGCCCTTCGAGCCGCCCCGCGCCGGGATGATCGCCACGGCGTGCGCGCGGTCGGCGCTCGGCTGGTCGCGGTCCATGCGGCGAAGCTATGCCGCGACGGTGGCGCGATCGTGCACGCGGGGTGAACGGGCGATTGCCGGAGAGGGGACGGACGGGAGGGCGCGCCCCGGCCTGGCCGGAGGAGAGACGGGAGGGCGGGCGCGAGGCCGCCCGAAACGAGCGGATGCCGCGAGCACGAGGCTCGCGGCATCCGATGCGTCAGCGCTGTCGCGCCCCCGCGACTAGCGGTTCAGGCGCTGCTCGGCCGCCTTCACGACGTTGGCGAGGAGCATCGCGCGAGTCATCGGGCCCACGCCGCCGGGGTTCGGCGACAGGTGGCCGGCGACCTCGGCGACGGCCGGATCGACGTCGCCCGTGAGCCTTCCCTTGCCGGTCTCCTCGTCCTGCACGCGCGTGATGCCCACGTCGAGCACCGCGGCGCCCGGCTTGATCCAGTCGGGCTGCACGAGGTGCGGGACGCCCACGGCGGCCACGACGATGTCGGCGCGGCGCACCTCGGCGGCCAGGTCGGCCGTGCGCGAGTGCGTGAGCGTCACGGTCGCGTCGAGGCCCTTGCGGGTGAACAGCAGCCCGAGCGGACGACCGACCGTGAGGCCGCGGCCGATGACCGTGACGTGACGGCCGCGGATCGGCACGTCGTAGCGGCGCAGCATCTCGACGATGCCGGCGGGCGTGCACGGCAGGGGCGAGTGCAGCTCGCCCTCGATGCCGAGCACGAGCCGCCCGAGGTTCGTCGGGTGCAGGCCGTCGGCGTCCTTGTCGGGGTCGATGAGCTCGAGCATCGCGTTCTCGTCGTGCCCCGGGGGCAACGGCAGCTGCACGATGTAGCCCGTGACCGCCGGCGAGGAGTTGAGGTCCTTGATCGCCGCCCGCACGTCGGCGGTGGTCGCCGACGACGGGAGGTCGATGCGGATCGACTCGATGCCGACTTCGGCGCAGTCCCGGTGCTTGCCCGCGACGTACGACCGCGACGCCGGGTCGTCGCCCACGAGGAGCGTGCCGAGTCCGGGCACGACCCCGTGGGCGCGCAGCAGCGCGATCCGGCTCTTCAGCTCGTTCTTGACGGACGACGCGGTGGCGACGCCGTCGAGGGTGATCGCCGTCATGCCACTCCCTACTGCTGGAGGCCGGGGTAGAGCGGGAACTCCGCCGTGAGCGCCTCGACGCGCGAGCGCAGCGCCGCGACATCCGCCCCGCCCTGCAGCGCGAGCGCGATGATGTCGGCGACCTCGGTGAACTCGGCATCGCCGAAGCCGCGGGTCGCGAGCGCGGGCGTGCCGATGCGCAGGCCCGAGGTGACCATCGGCGGGCGCGGGTCGAACGGCACGGCGTTGCGGTTCACGGTGATGAGCGCGTCGTGCAGCAGGTCTTCCGCCTGCTGGCCGTCCATCGCGGAGTTGCGCAGGTCGGCGAGCACGAGGTGCACGTCGGTGCCGCCCGTGAGCACGTCGACGCCGGCGGCGCGCGAGTCGTCGGCGGTCAGGCGCTCGGCGAGGATCTGCGCGCCGCGGATGGTGCGCTCCTGGCGGTCCTTGAAGTCGGCGGATGCCGCGATCTTGAACGCCGTGGCCTTGGCCGCGATGACGTGCATGAGCGGGCCGCCCTGCTGGCCCGGGAACACGTTGGAGTTGAGCTTCTTCGCGAGCTCCATGTCGCGCGCGACGATGAAGCCCGAACGCGGGCCGCCGATCGTCTTGTGCACGGTCGACGACACGACGTCGGCGTGCGGCACGGGCGACGGGTGCAGGCCCGCGGCCACGAGGCCCGCGAAGTGCGCCATGTCGACCCAGAGCTTCGCGCCGACCTCGTCGGCGATCTCGCGGAACGCGGCGAAGTCGAGGTGACGGGGGTACGCCGACCAGCCGGCGATGATGACCTGCGGCTTGTGCTCGCGGGCCTTGTCGCGCACCACGTCCATGTCGACGAGGAACGTCTCGGGGTCGACGCCGTAGGACACGGCGTTGTAGAGCTTGCCCGAGAAGTTGAGCTTCATGCCGTGCGTGAGATGGCCGCCGTGCGCGAGCTCGAGGCCGAGGATGGTGTCGCCCGGCGTGGCGATGGCCGACAGCACGGCCGCGTTGGCGGTGGCGCCCGAGTGAGGCTGGACGTTCGCGTACTCGGCGCCGAAGAGGCTCTTCGCGCGCTCGATGGCGAGCGACTCGGCGATGTCGACGAACTCGCAGCCGCCGTAGTAGCGACGGCCGGGGTAGCCCTCGGCGTACTTGTTCGTGAGCACCGAGCCCTGGGACTGCAGCACCGACACCGGGACGAAGTTCTCGCTCGCGATCATCTCGAGGTAGTCGCGCTGGCGTCCGAGCTCGAGCTCGAGGACTTCGGCGATCTCGGGGTCGACCTCGGACAGCGGGGCATTGAAGACGGATTCGGCCAAGACTGGCTCCTTATGACATGCGGACCTGAAGGGTGCTGCTGCGAGCGCGACTCGCGCGGCAGCAGGCGCACCGGCCCAGGCGTGCGGTCGGTCCGTGCCAGTCGCTCCCCGATGGGTGCCCATCTCAACGCCAGTCGCGACGGTGGCAAGCATAGCAACGGATGCCGCGCGCGGCCGTGTCGGCGGCATCCGCACCTGTCATCCGGCGACGCTGTCCTTCGACGACGAGGCGTGGCAGGATGGTGGACGCACGTGTTTGTTAGGACTCCTGCCTTATCGGTGGGAGGATCGTCGTGCCGGGTGGTCCGGCCCGACGCCGGCCGCCACGACCCAGGGGACGCATGCATCGACGCACCGCCCGCCCGGGCACCGCCGCACTCGCCGCCGCCGCGGTGGCCGCGGCCGTGCTCGGCGCCCTGACCGGCTGCACCGCACCAGAGAACGGAGACGCCGTGACCGGCATCGTCCCCGCCCCCACGTCCGCCGAGTACCCCGACGCGGCGCCGTTCCGCCTCGACGCGTCGTCGCGCATCGTCGCGTCGGGCGCGGGCGCCGCTGCGGTCGCGGAGTTGTTCGCCGAGCAGGCGCGGGGGGCCACCGGGTTCGAACTGCCGGTGGTCGACGGGGAGGGCGGGGCATCCGCTTCGGCTCGCGCCGACCTCGCGTTCGTCGTGGCCGCCGGGTCGGCGCCCGACGGCGCCGAGGAGGGCTACGTGCTCGAGGCCGGCGGCGACGGCGTACGGATCGCGGCGGACACGGCGGCGGGCCTGTTCCGCGGCACGCAGTCGCTGCGGCAGCTGCTGCCCCCGGCGATCGAGCGCACGGATGCCGCGGGCGGCGAGCCCGAGGGCGGATGGACCGTGCCCGCGGCATCCGTCGCCGACGCACCCCGGTTCGCCTACCGCGGCGCGATGCTCGACGTCGCGCGGCACTTCTTCCCCGTCGAGGACGTGCTCGCCTCCCTCGACGCGATGGCGCTCGTGAAGCTCAACGTGCTGCACCTGCACCTCACCGACGACCAGGGCTGGCGACTGCAGATCGACTCGTGGCCCGAGCTCACGGGGATCGGCGCCTCGACGTCGGTCGGCGGGGACGGTGGCGGCTTCTACACGAAGGACGACTACCGCCGCATCGTCGACTACGCCGCGGCTCGCTTCATCACGATCGTGCCCGAGCTCGACCTGCCCGGGCACACGAACGCCGCGCTGAGCGCGTACCCCGAGCTGAACTGCGACGGGGTCGCGCCCGAGCCGTACGAGGGCACCGAGGTCGGGTTCTCGTCGCTGTGCGCCTCGCCGTCGCGGGCCGAAGTCACCGATCGGTTCCTCGCGGATGTCACGCGCGAGGTCGCGGAGCTCACGCCCGGGCCGTGGCTGCACCTCGGCGGCGACGAGTCGCTCTCGACGAGCACCGAGGACTACCTCGGCCTCGTGCGCCGCATCGGCGCGGCCGGCGCCGCGACGGGCAAGACCGTGATCGGCTGGCACGAGATGGGCGCCTCGCGGGAGCTGCCGCCCGGCACGATCGGGCAGTACTGGAGCTTCGTCGAGCCCGAGGGCGACGCGGTGCCGCAGACGCAGTCGTTCGTCGAGCAGGGCGGACGCGTGATCATGTCGCCCGCCGACGTCGCCTACCTCGACATGGAGTACGTCGATGATCCGCAGGGGCCGCTCGGCGGCCGGCTCGGACTCGACTGGGCCAAGGGCCCGACGTCGCTCGACGAGGCGTTCAAGTGGGATCCGGCGGCGGTCGTGCCCGGGATCGGCGACGACGAGCTCCTCGGCGTCGAGGCGCCGCTCTGGACGGAGACCATCCGCGCGCACTCGGAGCTCGAGTTCATGGCGTTCCCGCGGATCCTCGCGATCGCCGAGATCGGGTGGTCGCCGCGTCCTGCGTCGGACACCGGCGTGCGCGGCGACGGCGACATCGCGGAGTTCTTCGGTCGCGTGGCCGCCGTGGGGCGGCACCTCGACGCGCTCGGGGTCGCGTACCACCGCGTGCGCGGCGTGCCCTGGGCGGAGTAGGAGCTGGCGCGGGGCCGCGGCGCCCCGTGCCGCCTGCCGGCCCTCCCTCCTGACCGAATCGGGCGGGAGGAGATTCGCACGAGCGGAGGAGGTCTTCGCCGACTCGATCCTCCGCCCGTGCGAATCACCTCACGGTTGAGGGGCTGACCACCCGTGGGACTCGTCCTCCACATGCCCGCCGACTGCCCGACACGACCACGTGCAGCGACGCAGGGCCTTGCCACGCGCCAGCGCCGCCACGATGCGAGAATGACGTTCGAAACGTGGCTGCGGAACGCAGGCGGAGCGGCCCATCAGGGCGCGGCGACCTCGGCGGGATTCTCGCGACACGTCGTCGATCGGGCGGTCGCGTCAGGTGCGGTGCAACGGATCAGGAGGTCCTGGCTGGTCGATCCTGACGCACCGCCTGCCATCGTCGCGGCTGCCGCAGCCGGTGGGCGCTTGGGGTGCGTGAGCGCGGCGCGGCACCTCGGACTCTGGACGTTCGACGATCCACGCCTGCATATCGCCGTGCGACCGCACTCCGGGCACACGGATGCCACGAACACAGTGCGGCACTGGAACAGCGGTCCGATCGCCACTCACCGATGGGAACTCGTCGAACCGCTGCCGAACGTCCTCGCGCAGGTGGCGGGTTGCCAGCCGCTGGAACGCGGCCTCGTCGTCTGGGAGTCCGCGATCAGGACACAACGGATCGGACTGGAGGTGCTTCGACGCCTTTCGCTGCGAGGACCTCGAGCGAGGTCGCTGCTCGACGTGTGCTCGGAACTGTCGGACAGCGGGATCGAGACGATCCCGGCGGTGCGCCTGCGGCGGATCGGGATACCCGTTCGCCAGCAGGTGACGATTCTCGGCCATCGCGTGGACGGGTTGATCGGGGATCGATTGGTCTACCAGATCGACGGCTTCGAGCATCACCGAGAAGCGCATCAACGACGTGCGGATATCGCGCATGATCGCCGACTGGTGCTGGCCGGATACACCGTCCTCCGCTACGACTACGCCCAAGTCATGTTCGACTGGCCGACGGTCGAACTGGAGATCCGGACGGCGATCGCACAGCGCGTGCATCTCGCTTCGTGACGCGCCCCGCTTGCGGCGATGGCCCCAGGAGGAGGTTCGCACGGCGGGAGGATCTGCGATGCGAGAACCTCCTCCTGCCGTGCGAATCTCCTGCCACGACGCAGGGCCGGCGCGGGCGCGCGCCGCCGCGCTACTTCACGCTGCCGGCGGTGAGGCCGCCGACGAGGCGCTTCTCGATGAGCATGAAGAGGATGACGACGGGGATGATCGCGACGATGGAGACGCCGAACACGTAGTGCCATGAGGTCTCGTATTGGCCGACGAACTTGGTGAGGGCGACGGAGAGGGGCTGGTTGCCGGCGGTGGAGAGGATCACGAGGGAGGCGGCGAACTCGTTCCAGCAGGCGACGAAGGTGAACACGATCGCGGTGACGATGCCGGGCCAGACGAGTGGGAGTTGGATGCGGAACAGGACGGTGAGGCGTCCGGCGCCGTCGATCTGCGCGGCTTCGTCGATCTCCTTGGGGACGCCGGCGAAGAACGAGTGCATGATCCAGACCGCGAAGGAGAGGTTGAACGCGGCGTTGATGAAGATCATCGCGGCCCAGGTGTCGATCAGGCCGAGGGTGACGAACTGGCGGAACAGGCCCGAGGTGAGCACGGCGGGTTGGAGCATCTGGGTGACGATGACGAGGAACAGGAACACGAACCGTCCGGGGAACCGGAACCGTGCGGTGTAGTACGCGGCGGGCAGGGCGACGCCGAGCACGAGCAGGGTCGCGAACACCGCGATGACGATGGTCGAGGTCAGGTTCTGCGGCAGCGGCGTCTCGGGGGTGGACCACATCGTGATGTAGTTCTCCCAGTGCCACTCCGTGGGGAAGTAGGTGGGGTCGACCGAGCGGATCTGGGACTTCGTCTTGACCGAGCCGAAGAACATGATCGTGTACGGGAGGATGAACACGACGAGCACGATCGCGCCGGCGAACATGCGCAGCAGGACGCGCCAGATCGAGACCTGGTCCTCGGTGTATCGGCGTCGCCGGTTGACCGGGGCGGGGGCGTCGATCGTCTCGAACGCGGGTGCGGTGACGGCCACGGGTCAGACCTCTCGGGTGGGCTTGACGACCCTCACGTACACCGCGACGATCACGATGACGATGAGGAAGGCGACGACGGACAGGGCGCTGGCGACGTCGACCTTGTGCTGGTTCTGGATGTACTTGAAGATCAGCGTCATGATCGTGTCGGCGTCGTAGCCGGGGATGGATCCGGTCATCACCTTCAGGATCGGCAGCGAGTTGAACACGTTGATGATGTTGATCAGCACCGCCACCGAGAGGGCGCCGCGCAGCTGCGGGAGGACCACGCTGAAGTAGGTGCGCACGGGTCCGGCGCCGTCCATCTTCGCGGCCTCGACCACGTCGCCGGGCACCGTCGCCAGGCCCGCGAGGATCGTGTACGTCGTGAACGGCAGGGACACGAACACCGCCACGACGATCGACCAGGCGAACGCGGTGGTGGGGTTGCGGGTCCACCCGTAGCCCTCGGGGGTGTCGATCAGGCCGACGTCGACGAGGAACTTGTTGATGATGCCGAAGTACGGCTCGAGCCCGTAGTACACCACCAGGGTGGTCATGACCACGGACGCCGCCCACGGGATGATCACCGCGAGCCGCACGATCCGCCGGCCCGGGAACGCCTTGTCGAGGATCTGCGCGAGCCCGAGCGAGATGAGCACGGTCGCGGCGACGACCACGACGACCCACACGATGGTGCGCCCGAAGATCGGCCAGAAGTACGGGAACGAGAACACCTCGACGTAGTTGTCGAAGCCGACCGATCCCTTGTCCAGGCCCGAGATCGAGATGTCCCGGGTGGAGTTGTAGAACATGACGACGGCCGGGAACAGCACGACGCCGAGGATCAGGATCAGCGCGGGGCCGATCCAGGGCAGCGAGGCGAGCAGGTCGCGGCCGCCGGGCTTGCGCGGGGCCGGCCCGTCGACCTTGCCCCCGCCGGTGCGGGGGCGGCCGGTGGCCGCCCCCGCGGGGGTCGATGACGTATCGGTCGAGGTGCTCATGGTGCGATGGTCACCGATTCCCTCCGGTGGTGCGATTCGAAACGGATGCCGCGGCGTCAGCCGGCGTCGACCTGGGCCTGGATCTCGGTCAGCACGTCCTGTGCCGGCTTGGTCTGGATCTGGCCGAACAGCGCCTTGAACGCGGCATCCGTCGCCGACCACTTCGGGTTCGTGGACGGGTAGAACTGCGCGTCGGGCAGGACCTCGAGGAACGGTGCGAGCGACTCCTCGCCGCCGAGCGCCTCAGCACCCGACTTCGTGACCGGCAGGAAGCCCTCGGCCTGCACCCACGGCACGTACACGTCCGACGAGTAGTAGTAGTCGAAGAACTTCGTGATCGCGTCCTGCTTGTCGCCGTCGTTCTGGAACGCCATGAGCTGGTCCATCACGCCGAGCGTGAACGGGCTGCCGTCCTTCGTGGGGATCGGGACGATCGAGTAGTCCAGGTCGGGGTTGTTGTCCGCGATCTGGCCCACGGTCGGCGGGAGGCCGACCTGCATGCCGATCTTGCCCTGGATGAAGATGTCCATCAGCGGCGACCGGTCGGTCGAGCCGGGGTCGGCCTGGGTCGCGCCCGCGTCGATCATCTTCTTGATCTGGTCCGCGCCCGGGAGGTTCGCCGGGTCGTCGACCGTGATCGCCTCGGCGTCGCCGAACGTGCCGCCGCCGCCCCAGAGCCACACGGCCGCCTCGGCCTGCGCCTCCTCCGAGCCCAGCGGCATGCCGTAGCCGGCGATGCCGCCGCCGAGCGCGGAGATCTTCGTCGCCGCGTCGAGCAGCTCATCCCACGTCGTAGGCGGCGCTGCGACACCGGCCTGCTCGAGCAGGGCGTTGTTCACGAACAGCGCACGCGCCGACGCGATCAGCGGCAGCGCGTACGCGGTGCCATCGACCTCGGCGTTCGCGAGGAACGACTCCTGGAAGTCCTTGTACGTGTCGGAGGAGACGACCTCCTCGGCCGGGTACAGCAGCCCATCGGCCGCGAAGCCCGCGAACGGACCACCGTTGTAGATGTCGGGAGCCTCACCGCCCTGGATCTTCGTGGTGATCACGCTCTCGAGGTTGTCCCACGACTGCACCTCGAGGTTGACCGTGATGTCGGGATTCTCCTTCTCGAACCCGTCGATCACGTCCTCCCAGAGACCCTGCGTGGCATCGGAGTAGCTCGGGACCAGCAGGTCCAGCGTGGTGCCGCCCTCGGATTCGCCGCCGGAACCGCCGCCGCCGAACCCGCATGACGCGAGCGTGAGCGATGCGGCGGCCGCGAGCGCGATCGCGGCGCCGAGGCGTTGCGACTTCTTCATTCGTGCTTCCTCACTGTGCATGGTGTGATCACAGGCGCCGCGATGGCCGCGCCGGTGCGGTGGGTGGCGGAGTTCTCTCCGCCGTGTGCATGAAACTGACGCGAAACAGCAGGCAACGATCAGTTCCAGTCACTTCGTGGTCACGATGATGGCGGAGCGATGGTCGATCCGTCAAGTACCGGCCACATGATCGTTACCAAGCGGATGCCGCCGCGACTCGAACCGGAGACGGTCGTCCTCTCGCTCACCCAGATGATCACTGGACAGCCGCATCGCTCATTTGCAATCATTGATCTGCTCGCTCGACTCACGCCCCTCCGGAGGAACCACGATGACCCACGGCATCGACGCCGCACCGCCCGCCGACCACGTCGACCACGCCGCCGGCGCGGGCGCGCCCGGGGCGCACATGGCCGCCGAGCTCGCCTCGCAGCCCGACACCTGGGCGCGTGCGGCGACGCTGCGCGACGAGCAGTCCCTCCTCCCCGTCCGCGGCGCCCGCATCGCCGTCGTCGGCTGCGGCACCTCCTGGTTCATCGCCCAGTCGTACGCGTGGCTGCGCGAGACCGGCGGGCGCGGCGAGACCGACGCATTCGCGGCATCCGAGGCCTTCGTCGACCGCGGCTACGACGCGGTCGTCGCGCTCACGCGGTCGGGCACGACGACCGAGGTGCTCGAGCTCGTCGAGCGGCTGCGCGGCCGCGTGCCCACCATCGGCGTCATCGGCGACCCGACCTCGCCGCTCGTCGGCCTCGTCGACGAGGCCGTGACCCTGCCGTTCGCCGACGAGCAGTCCGTGGTGCAGACGCGGTTCGCGACGACCGCGCTCGCCCTCTTCCGCGCCTCGCTCGGCGAGGACCTCGAGGACGCCGTCGCCGACGCCCGCCGCGCAGTCGACGAGGCCCTCGACCCCGAGCTCGTGGCCGCCGAGCAGTACGCCTTCCTCGGCCGCGGCTGGACCGTCGGGCTGGCGCACGAGGCCGCGCTCAAGATGCGAGAGGCCTCGCAGTCCTGGACCGAGTCCTACCCCGCGATGGAGTACCGCCACGGCCCGATCTCGATCGCGGCGCCGGGCCGCGTGACCTGGCACTTCGGCGAGCCGCCCGCCGGCCTCGCCGACGACGTCGCGGCGACGGGCGCCCGCTTCGAGGCCGGCTCGCTCGACCCGATGGCCGAGCTCGTCCGGGCGCAGCGCGTCGCCCTCGCGCGCGCGCTCGACCGCGGCCTCGACCCCGACTCGCCGCGCAACCTCACGCGCTCGGTCATCCTCGAGGGCTGACGGGCGTGACGACGACGACGGATGCCGCACCGGCGCCCCTCGGGCCCGGCGAGGCCGTGCTGGCGTTCGACGTCGGCGGCACCGACACCAAGTCGGCGCTCGTCGACGCCGACGGACGCGTGCTCGACCTGCGCCGAACGCCCACGCCGCTCGACGGCGCGCGCACGGCCGAGGCCGTCGTCGGGCGGGTCGCGGAGCTCGCGGCCGACCTCCGCGACGCCCACCCCGACGTGCGCCCCGTCGCGGCCGGACTCCTCGTGCCGGGCATCGTCGACGCCGAGCGCGGCGTCGGCGTGTACGCGAGCAACCTCGGCTGGCGCGACGCCCCGATCCGCGACCTCGCCGAGCGCGCCACGCGGCTCCCGATCGCCTTCCACCACGACGTGACCGCGGCGAGCTGGGCCGAGCACCGGCTCGGCGCCGCCCGCGCGTTCGACGACGTCGTGGTCCTCGTCATCGGCACGGGGATCGCCGGCTCCATCATCCTCGACGGCCGCCCGCACCTCGGCGGCGGCTACGCCGGCGAGATCGGGCACTCCCCCGTCGCCGACGAGCCGCTGTGCCCGTGCGGTGCGCGCGGATGCCTCGAGGCCATCGGCTCGGCGGGGGCGATCGTGCGCCGCTACGCCGAGCGCACCGGCGAGACCGTCGAGGGCGCCCGCGCGGTGCTCGCCCGCGCCGAGACCGGCGACGACGATGCCCGAGCGGTGTGGGAGGCGGCGCTCGACGCGCTCGCCTTCTCCGTGGCGCAGTTGGCCGCGACCGTCGCGCCTGAGGCGATCGTGATCGGCGGCGGACTCTCCCGCGCGGGCGACGCCCTCTTCGTTCCGCTCGCCGAGCGCGTCGACGCCCGGCTCAGCTTCCACCGCCGCCCGCGGCTGGTGCCCGCCCAGCTCGGTGGCGATGCCGGCCTCCTCGGCGCCGCGATCATCGCCCGCGAGAGCGTCCGCGCATGATCCTCACCGTCACGCCGAATCCGGCCGTCGACCTCACCTGGCACGTCGATGCGCTGCAGCCCGGCGCCACCCACCGCGTGCCCACGGGTGCGTCTCGCGCGGGCGGCAAGGGCCTGAACGTCGCTCGGGTGCTGCACGCGACGGGCCACGACGTGCTGGCCGTCGCGACGGCGGGCGGCGCGACCGGCGACGAACTGCGCGCCGACCTCGAGGCATCCGGCGTGCCGCACCGGCTCGTGCCGACGCGGGCGGCCACCCGCCGTACCGTCGCCATCGTCGACGAGCGCGCGGGCGACACCTCGATCCTCAACGAGTTCGGCGCCTCCCTCGCGTCGGCCGAGGCGCGGGCCCTGGCCGACGCCGCCGCCGAGCTCGGCGGCGAGGCGTCCGCCGTGGCGATCAGCGGCAGCCTGCCGCCCGGGTTCGGCCGCAGCAAGCTCGGCGCCCTCGTCGAGCGGCTCGTGGACGCCGGCGTGCCCGTGGTCGTGGACACGAGCGGCCCCGGCATCCTCGCCGCAGCATCCGCCGGCGCGACCGCACTGAAGCCGAACCGCGAGGAGCTCGCGGCCGCGACGGGCCTCGACGATCCGCTCGACGGCGCCCGGACCCTGCTCGCGGGCGGCGCGCGAGTCGTGGTGGTGTCGCTCGGCGCCGACGGGCTGCTCGTCGTCGGCCACGACGGGGCGCCGGTGCGCGGGCGACTCCCGCGGGTGCTGCACGGCAACGCGACGGGCGCGGGCGACGCGGTGGTCGCCGCGATCGCCGTCTCGCTCGCCGACGGCGACGACCTGTGGTCCGACACGGATGCCGCGACCGATGCCAGGGCCCGGCTCGCCCGGCGCGCCACGGCGTGGTCGGCGAGCGCCGTGCTCATGCCGCTCGCGGGCGAGCTGTCGCCCGACCACGCCGCGCTCGCGGACGAGGTCGACATCACGACGATCGACGAAGACGAGGACGAGGACGCCGAATGACGCTGACGCCCACCCGCACGCTGCTCGACGAGGCGCGCGCCGCAGGCCGCGGCATCGGCGCGTTCAATGTCGTGCACCTCGAGACGGCCGAGGCCCTCGCGGGCGCCGCCGAGGATGCGGGCCGGCCCGTGATCCTGCAGATCTCCGAGAACTGCGTGCGGTACCACGGCGCGCTCGACCCGATCGCCCTCGCGACGCTCGCGATCGCCGAGGCGTCATCGGCCCGCATCGCCGTGCACCTCGACCACGCCGAGGAGCCCGAGCTCGCCCTGCGCGCGATCGACCGAGGCTTCGGCTCGGTCATGTACGACGGCGCGAAGCTCGACTTCGCCGACAACGTCGCCACGACGCGACGGGTCGTCGAGCGGGCGGATGCCGCGGGCGTCCTCGTCGAGGCCGAGCTCGGCGAGATCGGCGGCAAGGACGGCGCCCACGCGCCCGGCGTGCGCACCGACCCCGAGGAGGCCGCCCGGTTCGTCGCCGAGACCGGCGTCGGCGCGCTCGCGGTCGCCGTCGGCTCGTCGCACGCCATGACGGAGCGGGTCGCCGCCATCGACCTCGACCTCGTCGCACGGCTCGCGGACGCCGTGCCGGTGCCGCTCGTGCTGCACGGCTCCTCGGGCGTGCCCGACGAGACGATCGTGCGCGGCATCCGCTCGGGGCTCGTGAAGGTCAACGTCTCGACGCACCTCAACGCGGGGTTCACGGGCGCGGTGCGGTCCTACCTGACGGCGCATCCGACGGCCGTAGACTCGCGCAGGTACGTCGCAGCGGGTCGCGCGACGGTGCGCGACGAGGCCGCCCGTCTCCTCGTCCTGTTCGCATCGACCGAGCACGCCACCGAGAAGGAGCCCGCATGAACCGCGCCGAACGGCTCAGCGCCGTGCTCGACCTGCTCGCCGAGGGCGGCCAGGTCGACGTCGACCAGATCGTCGAGCGACTCGACGTCTCGCCGGCCACGGCGCGTCGCGACCTCGACGCCCTCGCCGAGCAGCAGCTGCTCACGCGCACGCGCGGCGGCGCGGTGGCGCACTCGGTCGCCTACGACCTGCCCATCCGCTACAAGAACCAGCAGAACCCCGAGGCGAAGGCGGCGATCGCCCGCGCGGCGAGCGCGCTCGTGCCGCGGGGCGCCGTCATCGGCCTGTGCGGCGGCACGACGGCGACGGCCATCGCCGACGCGCTCATGTCGCGCGCCGACATCATGGAGCCCTCGCACGAGCCGAGCCTCACCGTCGTCACGAACGCCATCAACATCGCGATGCAGCTCGCCATGCGGCCGCAGATCCGGACCGTGGTCACGGGCGGCGTCGTGCACGCGCGCTCGTACGAGCTCGTGGGCGCCTACGCCGACGCCGTGCTCGGCAGCATCACGCTCGACCTCGCGTTCATCGGCGTGAACGGCCTCGATGCGATGGTCGGCCCGACGTCGCACGACGAGCGCGAGGCCGCGGTGAACGCGCTCATGGCGTCGCGGGCGGCCCACCCCGTGCTCGTCGCCGACGCGTCGAAGATCGACAAGCGCGCCTTCGCGGCGATCGGCCACCGGCGGCTGTTCCCCACGGTCATCACGGATGCCTCGGCCACCCTCGAGCAGCGCCAGCGCCTCGCCGACAGCGGCTACGACGTTATCGTTGCGTAGGTGAGCACCCCCTCGACGGTCATCCACTCCGCCCGCCTCGTGAGCGGCCGCGACACGGTGGCCGACGCGTGGGTCCGATTCGAGGGCGATCGGGTGGCCGGGCGCGGCATCGGCGACGACTGGCGCACCGCGCTCGACGCCGACACGACGGTGACGGATGCCGCGGGCCGCACGCTCGTGCCCGGCTTCATCGACCTGCACTGCCACGGGGCCGGCGGCGCCTCCGTCGAGGAGGGCGAGGCCGCGATCGAGCGCGCGCTCGCCGTCCACACGGCGCACGGCACGACCCGGAGCATCCTGTCGCTCGTGACGGCGCCCGTCGAGGTGCTCGAAGGGCATCTCGAGACGATCGCCCGCGTCGCGGCATCCGACCCGCGCGTGCTCGGCGCGCACCTCGAGGGCCCGTTCCTCGACCGCGAGTTCCGGGGCGCGCACGACCCCGCGCTGCTGCGCACCGCCGACGCCGCCTCGGTCGAGCGCCTGCTCGCCGCGTCGGAGGGCGTGCTGCGCCAGGTCACCGTCGCGCCCGAGCACGACGGCGCGCCCGAGGCCATCGCCCGGTTCGTCGACGCGGGCGTCGCCGTTGCCGTCGGGCACACGGGCGCCGACTTCGACACGGCGCTCGCGGCGTTCGAGGCGGGCGCGTCGATCCTCACCCACGCCTTCAACGGCATGCGCGGCATCCACCACCGGGCGCCGGGTCCGGTCGTGGCCGCCATGCACGCCGACCACGTGACGCTCGAGGTCATCAACGACGGCGTGCACGTGCACCCCGACGTCGTGCGCCTCGCGTTCTCAGGCGCACCCGGACGCGTCGCGCTGATCACCGACGCCATGGCCGCGGCGGGCGCGGGCGACGGACGATACCTCCTCGGCTCGCTCGAGGTCGTCGTCGACGGCGGCGTCGCGCGACTCGTCGAGGGCGGCTCGATCGCGGGCTCGACCCTCACGCAGGACGTCGCCCTGCGCCGCGCCGTCATCGACAGCGGCATCCCGCTGCACGAGGCCGTCGGAGCGCTCACCGTCGCGCCCGCTGCGGCGATCGGGCGGTCGGGCGATCTCGGATGCCTCGACACCGGCTTCGCGGCCGACGCGGTGCTGCTCACCGACGACCTCGAGATCGAGGCGGTCTGGGGCGCGGGGGCGCGGCTGGCCTGACGCATCCTCGGCCGTCACGGCCTGACGGACGGGCTCGGTCATGGCGGGGTCCGGAGGCGTGTTCCCCATCGCCTCCGGACCTCCGCCCGTCCGAGGCGCCGCCTCGACCCCCCGACGCGGCGCCTCACGCCGGCTGCGCCGGCCCCGCCTCGCGTACGGGTCGCGGAGGCGGCGGTTCGATCCGGCCCGTGCACGGGCCTTTCACCCTGAGAGACGGGGACCCCGTGCATCCATGACGCGCGTTCGCGGAAAATCTGCTGGAATTGGTCGAATCCCCGCGCGGCGCGTCATGATCGCCCCTGCTCCACGTCTCTTCCATGACGCCCATTCCCCCCACCCATGGAGGCGACGTGCCACCCCTGCGCACCGACCTGTCCGACGGCGCGCTCATCGAGCGCACGCGCCGCGGAGACCGTGCCGCCTACGGCGAGCTCTGGCAGCGCCACGCGCCGTCCGCGCGCACCGTGGCCCGCTCGTTCAGCTCGCTCGACCCCGACGACCTCGTGGCCGAGTCGTTCACGCGGATCTACGACGCGATCCTCGCCGGGCGCGGCCCGACCGGTGCGTTCCGCCCGTACCTCTTCACGACGGTGCGCAACACGGCCGCGAGCTGGGGACGCGCACGCCACGAGACGGCCCTCGAGACGCTCGAGTCCTTCGAGGACCCGGCGACGAGCGAGTCGGCGACCCTCGACGCGCTCGACCGGTCGACGACCGCGCAGGCGTTCCGCTCGCTGCCCACGCGCTGGCAGGAGGTGCTCTGGTACACCGAGGTCGAGGGCATGCAGCCCGCGCAGGTCGCCCCACTTGTCGGCATGAGCGCGAACGCCACGGCCGCGCTCGCCTACCGCGCTCGCGAGGGGCTGCGGCAGGCGTGGATCCAGGCGCACCTGCGCAACGCCGAGGAGCCCGAGTGCCGCTGGACGATCGACCGCCTCGGGAGCTACACGCGCGGACGCCTCCGCACGCGCGACACGGCGCGACTCGAGACGCACCTCGACGCCTGCGCCCGGTGCACCATCGTCGCCGCCGAGGCCCGCGAGGTCGGCTCGCGGCTCGCGCTCGTGCTGCTGCCGCTCGCGGCCGGCGTCGGCGGGGCCACCGCGTACTCGGCGTGGCTCTCGCAGGGCGCGCCGGTCGCGCACGTCGCGATGGGCGCCGCGGGACTGCCGCCCGTGCTCGCGGGGCACGTCGCCGCCGGGTCCGGGGCGGGATCGGCCGGTGCCGGTGCCGGTGCAGGAGCGGGAGCGGGTGCGTCCGCCGGTTCGGCCGGCGGCGGCTCCGCGGGCGCTGCCGGCGCGACCACGGCGGGTGCGGCGGGCGCGACCGGCGCCAACGGCGTCGCGATCGGTGCCGGGATCGGCGCGGTCGCCCTCGCGGCGGCGGCCGTCACTGCGGTCATCGTGATCCCGACGCTCGCGAACGCCGAGCAGGCGCCCACGGCGGTCGTCGCGCAGGCCGATCCCGATGTCGACGCCCCGGCGATCGACCTGCCCGGTCCGGGCGTGCCGGTGCTGCCCACGCCACTCCCGGCGCCGCCACCTGTTCCCGACGCCCCCGCGGCCGACGACGCCGACGACGAGGGCACGGATGCCGCGCCCCCGGCGTCGCAGAAGTCACCACCGGCACCCGGCCCGACGCCCGCTCCCGGGCCCGACCCGACGCCCGCGCCGACACCCGACCCCACCCCCACCCCGACCCCCGAGCCCGAGCCCGAGCCGGTCGACGCGGTCGCCCTCCCGCCGGCGTTCACCGCCGACACCGCGGGCGGCCTCGTCGATCCGCTGCTCACGGGCAGCGCCGAGGCGGGCGCGACGATCGCCGTGACCTCGGGCGACGGACGCACCTGGTCCACGACCGCCGACGCGGCGGGCGCGTGGAGCCTCGTCGCCGACGGACTCCCTGCGGGCAGCACCCGCCTCACGGCCGCCCAGGTGGACGTCGCGGGCAACGCGTCCACCGCGAGCGACCCGGTCGTGGTCGACCTGTCGACCCCGTCGCTCACCGTGCGGCCGAGCGGCCCGATCGTGTGGCACCTGACGTTCGGCGGCGCGGCATCCGCCGACGTGCAGCTGTTCATCGACGGCGCGCCGGCCGCCACCGTGACGCTCGACCGCAACGGGTCGGCCCGCTACATCGGCTTCGGCTGGATCACGCCCGAGAGCCTGGTCGAGGTGCGCTACGCGGTCGACGCTCGCACGGGTCCGGTCTCCACGGCGACGTTCGAGCGCGGCTGACGCATGCGTCGGGCGTGGCGGGTCGACGTGCCGACGAGCACGACCGCGACGAGCACCAGCACCACCGCGTAGAGCAGCGGCAGGCCCTGCACGCCGATCCGCTCGAAGAGCACGGCGCCGACGAGCGCGCCGCCGCCGATGCCGACATTGAACGCCGTGGTGTACAGGGCGCTCGCGGCATCCCGCTGGCGCGCCGGCGTGGCCTGCAGCAGGCGCGTCTGCAGCAGCGGGGGGATCGCGCCGAACGCGAGGCCCCACACCGCGAACGCGACGAGCGACGCCACGACGCCGGGCGCGAGCCCGAGCACGACGAGCGCCGCCGCGGCGACGACCATGGCGATCACGATCGCCGCCGTCGGGCGCCGGGCGAGCGGTGAGCCCGCGATGACGAGTCCGATGGCGCCGGTCACGCCGTAGACGAAGAGGAGCGGGCCGACGGCGCCGGGCTCGAGGCCGACGACGTCGGTGATGAGCGGGGCGACGTAGGTGAACACCGCGTACTGGCCGAGCATGGTCGCGCCTGTCACGGCGCAGACGAGCAGCACCGGGCCGAGGGCGGCGTCACCGCGGCGGAAGCGCGCGGCGGTCGCACCGGCCTCGACGGCCACCGGCGGCAGGAACCGCCACACGGCGAGCGCGCCGACGAGCGTCAGGCCGGCGACGATCGCGAAGACGGGGCGCCAGCCGATGACCTGCCCGAGCACGGTGGTGGCGGGCACCCCGGCGACGAGCGCGAGCGTGCCGCCGCCGAGGGTGACCGAGATCGCGCGACCGATCTGGTCCTCGGGCACGAGCCGCGAGGCGTACGCGGCGACGATGGCCCAGAACAGGCCGTGCGCAACGCCGCCGACCACCCGCACGGAGGCGAGCATCCAGTACTCGGGCACGAACGCGGACGCGAGCGTGGTGAGCCCGAGCACGGCGAGCACGATGACGAGCAGGCCGTGTCGCGGCATCCGGCTGGTGAGCGCCGTGAGCGGCGTCGACGTGACGACGACGGTGAAGGCGAAGACCGAGACGAGCAGCCCGATGAACGGCTCGGCGACGCCGAGGCCCTCGCTCATCTCGGGCAGCAGGCCCGTGGGCAGCATCTCGATGGTGATGGACAGGAAGACGCCCGCGGCCAGCAGCAGGAGGCCGGGCCAGGGCAGTCGGGGTGCGCGCACGCGCGCGGATTCGGTGACGGACATCAGAATGTCTCTCCGACGGCGTTCCCCGCCGCGGGAAACCTCACCGCGCGGGTCGACTACGCGCTCATGTGCGCGCCCAGGGCCATGCGTTGTCCGCCGACCACGAACCAGTGTACCGGACGCACTACTCTGGGCGGATGACCACGGATGCCGCCCCCACCCACCTGTACCACTGGGTCGTGACGCTCGCCTGCACCGACGGGCCCGGCATCGTGCACGCCGTGAGCGGGGCGATCGTCGCCGCGCGCGGCAACATCACCGAGAGCCAGCAGTTCGCGAGCCTCGACACGGGCCGCTTCTTCATGCGCGTGCAGGTCGAGTCGCCCGCGGGCCGCGAGGAGTTCGAGGCGGCGCTCGCGCCCGTCGTCGAGCGGTGGGGCATGACCTGGCACCTCGACGAGGTCGGCCGTCCGCTGCGCACGCTGGTGCTCGCCTCGACCGCCGGCCACTGCGTGAACGACCTCCTGTTCCGCCAGCACGCGGGCCAGCTGCCCGTCGAGATCCCGCTCGTGCTGTCGAACCACGGCACGCTGCGCGACCTCGTCGACTTCTACGGCGTGCCCTTCGAGTCGGCTGCGGTGACGGATGCCGCGTCGAAGGCCACGTTCGAGCGGCGCGTGCTCGCCGCGGTCGACGAGCACGACATCGAGCTCGTCGTGCTCGCGCGGTACATGCAGATCCTCACCCCCGAGCTCTGCGACGCCCTCGCCGGGCGCTGCATCAACATCCACCACTCGTTCCTCCCGGGATTCAAGGGCGCCAACCCCTACCGCCAGGCCCACGCGCGCGGCGTGAAGCTCATCGGCGCCACCGCGCACTTCGTGACGAGCGATCTCGACGAGGGCCCGATCATCGAGCAGAACGTCGTGCGCGTCGACCACTCGCGCTCGGTCGCCGAGCTCGTCGCGATCGGCCAGGACGAGGAGAGCCGCACACTGAGCCAGGCGGTGAAGTGGTTCGCCGAGCGGCGCGTGCTCCTCGACGGCGCGCGCACGATCATCTTCCGCTGAGCCTCGGCCCGTCGCGGGCGAACTAGGCTGGAGAGCCGTGAGCACCGCAGTCCCCCCACAGTCCCAGCCGAAGATCGGCCCGAACGACGTCCTCCGCTTCCTGCTGGAGCTCTTCGCCTTCGTGAGCCTCGGCATCTGGGGCTTCACGGCGTTCCCCCTGCCGTGGCCGGGCGTGCTCATCGGGCTCGGCGCGCCGGCGCTCGCCATCCTCGCGTGGGCGCTCTTCCTCTCACCGAAGGCGGTGTTCCACATCGACCCGTTCGGGCAGGCGCTCGTCGAGATCGGGGTGTTCTCGGCCGCGGCGATCGCGTGGTGGCTGATGGGCCAGCCCGTGGTCGCGATCGTGTTCGCGGTCGTGGCGGCGGTCAGCGGCATCCTGCACGGTCGCAAGCAGCTCGCCGACTGAGGCCCGGCGCCCGCTCAACCTCCGGCTGCGCCCAACCACACGCCGATGGGCGCCGGCTCGCGCCGACGCCCATCCGGATTCAGGCGATCGTCCTCGAATCAGGCCGGAACGCGCGGATCCTGCCTGAGCGCGGCCCTATCGCCTGCGTCATCGTCGGCGTGCGCCGCCTCGTCGTCGGGCTCCGCGCCGCCCGCGGTGCGGAAGTGCCCGAGCACCGAGAGCAGGATGCCGCCGACCGCCCATCCGGTGAGCACGAGCCACGGGAACGTGGTGTCGGCCGACGGGAAGTACGACAGCTCGCGCATGAGCGTCGCGGCGGCGCCCGGCGGGAACCACTGGCCCACCTCGCCCCACGGCACCGGGAGGAACTCCTTCGGGATGGCGGCCGCGGAGATCGGGTTGGCGAACAGCAGCATCACGATCGGGCCGACCGCGATGCCGGCGCGGCCGATGAGGGCGACGAAGCCCGTGATCGGCGCCGCGATGGCGGTGAGCGCGAGCGCGATGCCCGCGGAGTTCAGCCAATAGTCGCCCTGCAGCGCGCCGAACCAGCCCTGCAGGATCGCCGCGAGCACGACGCCGCCCACGGCCGAGTACACCAGCACGGCGACCACACGTCGCATCGCGCCGATGACGACGAGCGAGATGGCGATGCCGCCGATCATGCCGCCGAGCACGAGCGGGAACAGCGCCGCGGTGAGGCCCGTGCCGCGCGGGTCGCTCGAGGCGAGCGGCACCACGTCGGTGACCGGGACGGCGATGTGCGGGGGTGCTGCCGGAGCCCCGGCCGCGGCGGCCGCAGCGGTGGCCTGCGCGTTGACGCCCTCCTCGAGCTGGCGGGCGACGTTCCCCAGCAGCTGCGCGACGGCGAGGCTCGAGGCCGACGAGGTGAGCACCTCCGGCTCCGGGCCGAGCACGATCGCGCCGTAGGCCTCGCGGGCCTCGATCGCGTCGATCGCGGCCGCCCGGTCGGAGACCTCCTGGAACGCGATGGCGCCGGGCGACTGCTGGCCGACCGCGTCCTCGGCGGCGGAGACCGCCTCGGCCGGGCCGGTGATGGCGATGGGCAGGTCCTTGGGCTCGGCCGTCACCGACGGCCAGGCGAACGCCAGCACGATCACGGCGAGGACCGCCGCGAGGGCCAGCGAGAGGCCGATCACGCGACCGAGCGGGGTGCGTTCGGTCGTGGCATCCGCGTGTGCCATGATTCCTCCAAAAAAAGCGAATGTTCGTTCTTTATTAGTGTGCGACCACCGCCTATGCTTGTCAAGAACGTTCATTCGGTTTGGCTGGAAGGGGTTCACGGATGCCGCGAGTGACCGAGGCCTATCGCACCGCGCGGCGCGACGAGATCATCGCCGCCGCGCTGCGCTGCTTCGCCGAGAAGGGCTACCAGCGCACGTCGATGTCCGACATCATCGAGGAGTCCGGGCTGTCGGCCGGCGCGATCTACGGGCACTTCGCGGGCAAGCAGGAGCTGTTCGCCGCGGTCGCCGGCCGCGTGCTCGAGGCCCGGCGCAGCGAGCTCGAGGCCCGCCGCGGCAGCACGGGCGAGCCGCTGTCCCCCGGCATGGTCGTCGCCACGCTGCTCGAGGGCATGCGCGGCGAGCCCTTCGGCCACGTGATCGTGCAGCTCTGGGCGGAGGCGTCGGTCGACCCCGCCATCCGCGACCTCGTGCAGGAGGTGTTCCGCCGACTGCGCGGCGCGGTGGAGGCGGGGCTCGCGGAGTGGGCGGCGGTGCCAGGGCACGTCGACGACGATCCCGGGGAGTGGGCGGCCCGGATGGCCCCCGTCGTGCTCGGCCTCGGACCGGGCTTCATGGTGCAGCGTGCCATCATCGAGGGCTTCGACGAGGAGGCCTACCTGCGGGCGCTGCCCGAGCTCCTCCCGCACTGACGCCGCGCACTGGGCATCCGCTCACCTGGGTTCATGCGGATGCCGCGACGACGCCGAATGCTCAGATGCCCTGCCAGGCGGGCTTGTTCGCCCACGCGTGGCGGTAGTAGTCGAGGTTCTCGAGCTCGGCCGCGGCCGCCTCGTCGACGATCACCGTCGTGTGCGGATGCAGCTGGATCGCCGAGCCCGGCTGGCTCGCCGTGACCGGGCCCTCGACGGCCGCCGCGACGGCGTGCGCCTTGGCCTCGCCGAAGGCGAGCAGCACGAGGTGCCGGGCGCGCAGGATCGTGCCGATGCCCTGCGTGATGCAGTGCATGGGCACGTCGTCGGGCGAGTCGAAGAACCGGGCGTTGTCGACGCGGGTCGGCTCGGTGAGGGTCTTCACGCGCGTGAGCGACGCGAGCGAGGATCCGGGCTCGTTGAACCCGATGTGCCCCGTGCGGCCGATGCCGAGGATCTGGAGGTCGACCCCGCCGGCCGCGTCGATCGCGGCCTCGTAGTCGGACCCGGCCGTGCGGATCGTCGCCGGGTCGCCGTTCGGCACCCGCACGAGCTCGGGCGTGAGGCCGAGCGGCTCCACCACCTCGCGCGAGATGACGGAGCGGTAGCTCTCGGGGTGCCCGGCGGGCAGGCCGACGTATTCGTCGAGGGCGAAGCCGCGCACGCCGCGCACGTCGATGCGCTCGCCGGCGATGCGGTCGGCGAGCGCGCGGTAGCTCGCGAGCGGCGTCGAGCCCGTCGCGAGCCCGAGCACGGCGTCGGGCTTCTGCCGGATGAGGCAGACGATCGCGTCGGCCAGGAGGGCGCCTGCGGCGTCCTCATCGGCGACGATCACGACTTCGGCCATCGGTGTCCTCCTACGAGGGCGGCACCAACGGCGGCCGCCGGGAATCCTGGTGGGATGACCTGCACGCGAGCGGCGAGGTCGAGGGATGCGAGGAAGGCCGACGATTCGGCCCACCCGTTCAGGATACGGTGCGTCCCACCCAGGAGTTCGCCGCCGAGCGCGGCGAGCCCGCCGCCGATGACCACGTCGTCGACGTCGGTCGTGAGCACGAGCAGTCGCACGGCCGCCGCCACGCCCGTGAGGAACCGTTCGCGCACCTCGACGGCCCGCGGATCGCCGGCGGTCGCCGCGTCGAAGAGGTCGCGCGCCGGGTGGCGCCCGGCGGTCGGCCAGTCGCGCGCGATCGCCCAGCCCGAGGCGAGGGTCTCGAGGCATCCGCGCTGGCCGCAGCCGCAGGGCTCGCCCGCCGGGTCGACCGGGATGTGGCCGATCTCCCCTGCGACGCCGTGCCCGCCCCTCAACAGCTTCCCGTCGAGCACGATGCCCGCCGCGAGCCCCGTGCCGAGGTTGAGGTACGCCATCGAGTGCGTGCGCAGGCCGTCGGCGATGCCGAGCAGGTGGTGGGCGCCGAGCGCCGCGGCCTTCACGTCGTTCTCGACGCGCACGTCGACGCCGAGCCGGTCGGCGAGGCGGGGACCGAGGTCGAGGCCCTCGAGGCCGAGGTTCACCGCGTGGGCGACGCGGCCCGTCGAGCTGTCGACCGCGCCGGGGATGCCGATGCCGATCGACGTGAACGCCCCCGGCGCCACGCCCGCGAGCTCGGTCATCCGCTCGACGGTCCGCAGCGCCGTGGCGACGACCTCGTCGGCGCCGAAGCCCGTGGGCATGCGCACCTGGTCGCTGAGCTCGCCGTCGGCGCCGACCGCGACCGCGGCGGTCTTCGTTCCGCCGATGTCGATGCCGAGCCTCATGTCGTGCCCAGCGCGACGGGGGTCGGTGCGGATGCCACGACGGCAGGCGCCGCGAGCGTCGCAGGCGCCGGCCCCGACAGCGTCGCGTCGAGCAGCCCGATGAGCGCCTCCCCCACCAGGCGGGAGGCGCCGAACGTCGCGATGTCGGCGAGCGCGCGATCGTCGGACGGCCAGCCCATGTCGACCGTCACGACGTCGTCGCGCACGGCCCGCAGCGCGGTGATCGCCTCGACGGCGAACGGATGCCGGTGCAGGTCCTTGCCCACGACGAGCACGGGTCCGCGCAGCGACGCCGGCTCGCGCAGGGGCGTCTGCGCCGAGACGGCGACGACGTCCGCGGCATCCGGCCATCGCGCGCCCGCGGCCGCACCGGTGCCCGCGACCGCGTCGACCGCGAACGGCCCCCACGGCGCGACGCCGATCGCGATGTTCGCGATCGTGTCGATGCGCACGACGGTGCCGAGCCGGTCGGATGCCGCGAGGCGATCGCGCGCGGCATCCGTCATGTCGAACGCGGCGGCGATGCGGGCGAGCTCGCCCGCGTCGTGCACCGGCTCGAGCGAGGTGGACGCGACGGAGGCGGGCAGCGCCGGCGCCGAGGCAGCGAGCCCGCGCACGCGCGCGGCGGCCTCGCGGACGCGCTCGGCCGGAAGTCGGCCCGCCGCGACGGCGGCCTCGACGGCCGCCACGATCTCGTCGAGCTGCTCGTCGGTGTTGTCGCTGCCGATGCACAGCAGGTCGCAGCCGGCGGCGAGGGCGAGCACGGCGGCCTCGGGGATGCCGTGCACGCCGCTCGCCCCGTGCATGTCAAGGGCGTCGGTGACGATGACGCCCTCGAACCCCAGCTCCCCGCGGAGCAGGCGTTGCACGATGTGCGGGGAGAGGGTCGCGGGCTGCTCCGCGTCGAGGCGGGGCAGGAGGATGTGGGAGGTCATGATCGTGCGGGTGCCCGCGGCGACGGCCGCGCGGAACGGTACGAGCTCGCGTTCGCGGAGGGTCTCGAGCGCCACGTCGACCACCGGCAGCGCGAGGTGCGAGTCGGTGGCGGTGTCGCCGTGCCCCGGGAAGTGCTTCGCGCTCGCGCCGACGCCGGTCGACTGCACGCCGCGCACCCAGGCCGCGGAGTGCCGCGCCGCGAGCTCGGGGTCGGCCCCGAAGCTGCGGACGCCGATCACGGGGTTGTCGGGATTCGAGTTCACGTCGACGTCGGGCGCGAAGGTGACCGTGCAGCCCAGCGCGGCGAGCGCCTCGCCCACCGTGCGGGCGACCCGCTCGGTGAGGTCGACGTCGTCGATCCGGCCGAGCAGCGCGTTGCCCGGGTACGGCGCGCCGCGGTCGTAGAACAGGCGCGTGACGTCGCCGCCCTCCTCGTCGATGGCGACGACCGCGAGGGGGTTCGCCCGCCGGAGCGCGGTGTTCAGCGCGAGGAGCTGCTCGGCCGAGGCGAGGTTCTGCCCGAAGAGGCACACGCCGCCGAGCCCGTCGCGCAGCCGCCGCAGCAGCCACTCGGGCGCCGCCACGCCCGGGAAGCCCGGGAGCAGGGTCGTGAGGATGTCCCGGCGCAGGTCGTCGCCCGCGCCGGTGGGGTCCGGCTCGGTCATCCCTTGACGGCCCCGCTCACGAGTCCGCTCGTCATGCGGCCCTGGACGATGAGGAAGAACACGATGACCGGGATCGCCATGAGGGTCGAGCCCGCCATGATCGCGGCCCAGTTCGTCGTGCCGTTCGCCACGAGGTAGGTGCGCAGCCACACGGGCAGCGTCATCATCTCGGGGCGCGCGTTGAGCACGAGCGCCATGATGAACTCGTTCCAGGCCTGGATGAACCCGAAGACGCCGGTGGCGATGAGGCCGGGCGCGAGCAGCGGGAACGTGACCCGCCAGAAGGCGCCGGCCCTGGAGCATCCGTCGATCATCGCGGCCTCTTCGAGCTCGACCGGAACGCCGTTCACGAACCCGCGGAGGGTCCAGATCGTGAACGGCAGCACCGTCGCGATGTACACGATCGTGAGGCCGAGGATGGTGTTGAGCAGGTGCCAGCCGTCGATGACCCGGAAGATCGAGACGATCATCGCCTCGCCCGGGATCATCTGCACGACGAGGATCGTGACGATGAACAGGCGACGGGTCTTGAACCGGAACCGCGTGACCGCGATCGACGCGAGGAACGCGAACACGAGCGCGACGATGACGGTGAGGATCGTGACGACGAGCGAGTTCGCCGCCGCCGGGAGGAACGGCGTGCGACCCGGGTCGAACAGCACGGTCTCGTAGTTGCGGAGCGTGAAGTTGTCGGGCCAGAAGTGGATCTCGGAGCCGCGGATCTCGTTGTTCGGCTGGAACGACGTGTTCACCATCCAGTAGACGGGGAACACGAAGATCACGAAGAGCAGGACCGAGAGGGCGCTGAGGAGCCACGTCGTCACGCGACGGCGTCCGCCGCCCGAGCGACGGGCGTCGTGGGTGCGCCCGGTCTCGGCGATGAGTCCGCCGACCTGCTGGCCGGGGGCGACGGTGGCGCTCACAGCTCCTCCTCCTTGGTGACCTGGCGGATGTAGTAGATCGAGATTGACATGAGCAGGATCGCCGTGATGACCGCGATCGCACCGCCCTGGCCGAACTCGCCGCCCGCGATCGAGATCTGGTAGATGTACACGCCCAGGGTGTTGGTGAGGGCGCGGATGCCGCCGATGTCCTGCAGCGCGAAGATCTGCGTGAAGACGCGCAGGTCCCAGATGACCTGGAGGATCGTGACGATCAGGAAGATCGGCTTGAGGTACGGGAAGATGATGAGCCGGAACCGCTTGACGCCGCCGGCGCCATCGAGCTGCGCGGCCTCGAGCACCTCGTCGGGCACCTGGGTGAGGCCGGCGTAGAGCGTGAACGCGACGAACGGCACGGCGCCCCAGACGATGATGATGCCGGCGACGAGGAAGAAGCTCAGCGGGTCGATGAGCCAGGAGTGCTGGACGTACTGCTCCTGGCCGAACCAGTTCACGAGCACGTAGTTGATGACGCCGTAGGCCGTGTCGAACATCCAGCCCCACACGACGGTGGCGGTGAGGGCGGGCATGGCCCAGGCGAGGAGCATGCCCACCGAGAGGAGCATGCGGAACGGCTTCGGCAGCCGCACCATCATGAGGGCGACGAGCGTGCCGAGGAGCATGGTGACGACGACGCAGGCGGCCGAGAAGACGAGCGTACGCACGAGCACGTCGTAGAACACCGGGTCGGTGAGGACGTTCACGTAGTTCTCGAACCAGACCCACTCCGGCGGGGCGCCGAAGACCTGGGCCCGGCCGAACTGCTGGAACGACGTGATGATCAGCTGGATGAGCGGCCAGCCCGTGATGAGCGCCAGGATGACGATCGCCGGGCCGAGCAGCGCGTAGGGAGCGAGCCCGCCGCGGCGGCGGCGGCGCGGGCCGGCGGGCTTCGGGTTCGGCGCCATGAGGCGCTCGCCCTCGAAGGCGCTCGGTGCGGGGTCGAGTCCGCGGTCGACCGTGGTCATGGTGGTGCTCCTGAAGTCGAGGGGTGGGGGCGGGGGATGAGGCCCGCCCCCGGTCCGGATCCGCCGTGTGTGGTCGGCGCGCCCGGGATGGGGTGCGGTGCGGCGGCGGGAAGGGGATCGCCGCCGCACCGCGCGAGCCGGACGGGTCCGACTAGCCGTTGAGGATGGCTTCGATGTCCGTGTCGGCCTGCTCGGCGAGCGCCTTCACGTCACCACCCTGCGCGATGTTCACGAAGAGGTCCTGCAGGATGCCCGCAGCCTCGACGTCGGCCCACTTCGGCGACGCCGGGGTGAGCTTCGCGTTGCCCGCGGCCGCCGCGATGGCCTGGGCGACCTCGTCGGTGCCGAGGGTCTTGGCGAGCGAGAGCTTGGCCGGCACGAGGCCGTTCTCGCCGTAGATCGTCTGGAACTCGTCCGAGAGGATGATCTCCAGCGCCTTCACCGCGAGCTCGGGGTGCGCCGACTTGGCCGACACGCCGATGTTCGAGCCGCCGGCGAAGACCTGCGCCGCGCCGCCGTCCTTGCCCGGGAGGGCGTAGACGCCGAGGTTGGCCTCCTGGTCGGGGCATCCGGGCGCCTCGGCGTCGGCCGGGGCGAGGATCGACCACTTGACCCAGCTCGGAGCCGACAGCTGCAGCGTGGTGCCGTCGCAGAAGCCGACCTCGGGGCTGGTCTCGTTGCCGTCCTTCGGAGCGCGCGAGGCGTTCGTCATGACCTGCTGCACCTGCTCGAGACCGGCGATCGACTCGTCGGAGCTCAGCTGCGCGTCCCACTCCTCACCGTCGGGAACCGCGACCTCGCCGCCGTTCTCCCAGATGTAGGGCAGGGCGTTGTACCAGTCCTGGCCGGGCCACCAGATGCCCGACTTGCCGGGGTTGTCCGCCGCGAGCTTCTCGCCGTTGGCGATGTAGTCGTCGAGCGTCGTCGGGACCGCGAGGCCCGACGCGGCGAGCGCGTCCTTCTTGTAGAACACGAGGCGGGCGCCCGAGTAGAGCGGGGCCGCGTAGAACTTGCCGTCGTACGAACCCGCCTCGACGAAGCCGGGGAGCAGGTCGTCGCCGCCGAGCTGGTCGTAGTACTCGGTCAGGTCGAGGAACGCGCCGGCCGACGTGAACGCCGACGCCTGCGTGTTGCCGACCTCGACCACGTCGGGGCTGTCGGAGCCGGAGAGGCTCGTGGTCAGGCGGTCGACGAGTCCGTCCCACGACTGCTCCTCGATGACGAGGGTCGAGCCGGGGTTCTCCTCCTCGAACGTGTCGATGAGGTACTGACGCGCCTCGTCGGGCGTGTCGGTGCCGACCAGCCAGACGCGGATCTCGGCGCCCTCGTCCGAGGCTCCGCTGCCTCCGGAGGCGCAACCGGCGAGGGTGAGCGCAGCCGCGGCGCCGAGCGCCACGATGCCGAGTTTCCTCATTTGTCGATTCCTTTCATGGGGTGGAGGGAAGCAGCGGGGGTTCGCTGTGCCCTTGGTGCGTTGGAGTCCCTCACGAGACCCCGAGTTGTCCGGACAGGACCATGACGGCCGCGCCGCGGAGGACGATGTCCTCCGCCTGCTCGGTCATCCGGAGCCTCAGATCACGGTTGTGTTCCGCCATCGTCCGCATCCGGAGCGTGTCGACGGTCGCCTCGTGGAGCGGACCGTCGAGCAGTTCCGCGGGGCCGCTGAGCACGACCTCCGACAGGTTCAGGGCCCCGACCACCGGGGCGAGCACGATGCCGAGCCGGCGGCCGGCCTCGTGCAGGATCTCGTCGCGAGCGGATGCCGCGTCGGGCGACTCGGGGTCGATCGCGTCGAGCTGGGCGGTGAGCCGCGGCACGGCGAGCCAGGCCTCGAGGCATCCGTCCTTGCCGCACGCGCAGCGCGGGCCGCCGTCGGTGCCGACGACGACGTGGCCGATCTCGCCCGCGGCGAAGCCGCCGCCGATGACCGGCCGGCCGCCGACGATGAGGCCGGCGCCGACACCGTGCCCGATCTTCACGAGGAGCAGGTCGTCGAGCGGCGTCGCGCCGTGCTCGGCGAGCACCGCGACGTTCGCGTCGTTCGCGACGTGCACCGGCACGCCGAACTCGCGCTGCAGGCGGGCCTGGAGGGCGACGTCGGTCCAGCCGAGGTTCGGGGCGGAGCGCACGACGCCGAGCGGGTCGACCACACCGGGCGATCCGACGCCGATGCCGAGCACGGGCGTGGTCGCGGCGTCGAGCAGCCGACGCACGAGTTCCACGACGAGCTCGACGGCGTGCTCGCCGCTCGCGCCGCCGCAGGCGACCTCGTCGCGGGCGACGATGCCGCCGTCGAGGTCGACCACCGCGCCGAGGAACCGCTGGTGCTCCGAGAGGTCAACGCCGACGATCTGGAACGCGCCGCGGTCGACGTCGATGAGGGTCGCGGGCTTGCCGGGGCGGGCGTCCTCGCGCTGGCCCAGCTCGACGACGAGGCCCTCGGCGATGAGCTCGGCGACGAGGTCGGACACCGTGACCCGGGTCAGCCCGGTCTCGCGCGCGACATCCGCCCGGCTGCGCGCGCCCGACGTGTAGAGCGTCTGCAGCACCAACGCACGGTTGTGGCTGCGCGCGTGCTCGGGGAGCACCTTGCCGGTGGGGCGCAGGGCCCGCGACCGGGTGAAGATCGGGGCGTCGACGAACGGCACGGTGAGCACGTCGCCACCGGCCTGGTGGGGGGTGCCGGCCTCGATGGGGCCTCGTTGCGCGTCCGTCGTCACGTTTGTTAGTAAAGCTTACGAACAAACCAGATGCAAGCTTCGTCTGGGGTTCATCGGTCCTGTTACCGACTTGTGATCTGGTCGGTCAGCGGGCGGATGCCGCGGGCACCGGCGCGGCGGGCGCCGGCGCCTTCGCGTCGAGGCGTCCGCCGATGGCGCGGAGCGCCGCCAGGATCGTCGCGAGGTCGACGACCTCCTGCAGCAGCGCGCCGACCGTCGCGGGGATGACGCCGAATGCCGCGACGATCATGAGCGCGACGCTCACGATGATCCCGAGCCAGATGCTCTGCAGCGCGATGCGCACGGTGTCGCGGCCGATCTCGACGGCCTTCGCGGTGCGCGAGATGTCGTCGACGAGGATCACCGCCGACGCGGACTCGCTCGCCGCGGTGGCGCCCTTCGCCCCCATCGCGATGCCGACATCCGCCGCGGCGAGCACGGGCGCGTCGTTGACGCCGTCCCCCACCATGATCACGGGCCGCTCGGCGATGCCCGCGACCTCCTGCACCTTGTCGCCGGGAAGGCAGTCGGCGCGCACGCGGGTGATGCCGAGCTCGGCGGCGATGTGGTCGGCGGTCGCTTGGGCGTCGCCGGTGAGCATCATCGTCTGGTGCACGCCGAGCGCGTCGAGCCGCTCGAGCGTCGCCCGCGCGTTGTCGCGCAGGCGGTCGCTCGCGAGGAGCGCGCCGGCGAAGCGGCCGTCGATCGCCACGTACACGGCGAGCTCGCCCGGCGCGATGGGCGTGCGCGCGGCATCCGGTGCATGCTCGGCGACGAAGCGGAACTTGCCGACCACGACCTCGCGGCCGCCGACGCGCGCCTGCACGCCGTTCGTGGCGGCCTCGCGCGCCCACTCCGCCTCGCCGAGGTGCAGACCGCGGTCGTGCGCGGCGGCGATGATCGAGGTCGCGAGCACGTGCGACGAATACTGCTCGGCGGACGCGACGGCCGTGAGCAGTTCGTCCTCGCCGAACCCGTTCTCGGGGCGGATCGCCACGAGCGTCGGCGTCCCGTAGGTGAGCGTGCCGGTCTTGTCGAACACGGCCGTCCTCGCCGACGACAGCTGCTCGAGCACGCCGCCGCCCTTCACGATCACGCCGTTGCGCGCGGCCCGGCTCATTCCGCCGATGAACGCCACCGGCGCGGCGATGAGGAGCGGGCACGGGGTGGCGAGCACGAGCACCTCGGCGAACCGCACGGGATCGCCCGAGATCCACCAGGCGACGCCGGCGAGCGCGAGCGAGAACACCGTGAACGGTACGGCGTAGCGGTCGGCGAGCCGCACCACCGGCGCCTTCGACGCCGCGGCCTCGGTGACGAGGGCGACGATCTGCTGGTACTGGCTGTCGGCGGCCGTCGCCGTCGCGACGACCTCGACCGCGACCTGGCCGTTCACGGAGCCGCTCAGCACGGCGTCGCCTGCGACCTTCTCGACGGGCACGCTCTCGCCCGTGATCGAGGACTCGTCGACCGCGGCCTCCGCCGAGCGCAGCGTCGCGTCCACGGGCACGATCTCGCTCGGGCGCACGAGCAGCACGTCGCCCGGACGCACCTCGTCGGCGCGGACCTCGACGATCTCGTCGCCCTCCATGCGGTGCGCGAGCTGCGGCGCCCGGGTGAGCAGGGCGTCGAGCTCGCGCTTGGCGCGCCGGTTGGCGTAGTCCTCGAGCGCCTCGCCGCCCGTCAGCATGAGCACGACGAGGAGCGCTGCGACGTACTCCCCCACGAGCACCGTGGCGATGATGGCGGTGACCGCGAGGATGTCGAGGCCCCAGTGCCCGCGCAGGATGTCGCGCACCATGCCGACCGCCTGCCAGGCCGCGATCGCGAGCGCGTAGCCGCTGAAGATCCACGGCACGGCCGCGCCGGCACCGGTGAGCGCGAGCACGATCCCGAGCAGCCCGATCGCGAGCGTGAGCGTCACGACCCAGTAGCGGCGGGCGATCCGGAGGAGGCGACCCATGCCTCCCATCCTGCCCCGGGTACGGCAAAGGGGTCGGATGCCGCGGCATCCGACCCCTTCGACCGGTGGGGCGGCGACTAGGCCGCCAGGCGCGCCTTGAGGTTGTCGCTCAGGGTCTGGAGGAACTCCTCCGTCGTCTGGTACGGCTGCTCGGGGCCGACGAGGAGCGCGAGGTCCTTGGTCATGGCGCCCGACTCGACGGTCGTGATCACGACGTCCTCGAGGGTGTGCGAGAAGTCGATGAGCTCCTGGTTGCCGTCGAGCTTGCCGCGGTGCGACAGGCCGCGCGTCCACGCGTAGATCGAGGCGATCGGGTTCGTCGAGGTGGGCTTGCCCTGCTGGTGCTGGCGGTAGTGGCGCGTGACCGTGCCGTGGGCCGCCTCGGCCTCGACGACCTTGCCGTCGGGCGTGGCGAGCACGGAGGTCATGAGGCCCAGCGAGCCGAAGCCCTGCGCGACGGTGTCGGACTGCACGTCGCCGTCGTAGTTCTTGCAGGCCCAGACGTAGCCGCCCTCCCACTTCAGCGAGGCGGCGACCATGTCGTCGATGAGGCGGTGCTCGTAGGTGAGGCCCGCGGCGTCGAACTTCTCCTTGAACTCGGTGTCGAAGACCTCCTGGAAGAGGTCCTTGAATCGACCGTCGTAGGCCTTCAGGATCGTGTTCTTCGTCGAGAGGTACACCGGGTAGTTGCGGTCGAGGCCGTAGTTGAGCGAGGCGCGCGCGAAGTCCCTGATGGACTCGTCGAGGTTGTACATGCCCATCGCGACGCCCGAGCCCGGCGACTGGAAGACCTCGAACGACTGCGGCTCCGAGCCGTCCTTCGGGGTGAAGGTCATCGTGAGGGTGCCCTCGCCCTCGAAGCGGAAGTCGGTCGCGCGGTACTGGTCGCCGAACGCGTGGCGGCCGACGATGATCGGCTTGTTCCAGCCGGGCACGAGCCGGGGGATGTTCGAGATGATGATCGGCTCGCGGAAGATCACGCCGCCCAGGATGTTGCGGATGGTGCCGTTGGGCGAGCGCCACATCTTCTTGAGGCCGAACTCCTCGACGCGCGCCTCGTCGGGCGTGATGGTCGCGCACTTGACGCCGACGCCGTGCTTCTGGATGGCGTGCGCCGCGTCGATCGTGATCTGGTCGTCGGTCTCGTCGCGCTTCTGGATCGAGAGGTCGTAGTACTCGAGGTTGACGTCGAGGTACGGGTGGATGAGCTGGTCCTTGATGGCCTGCCAGATGATTCGGGTCATCTCGTCGCCGTCGAGCTCGACGACGGTGCCTTCAACCTTGATCTTGGACAAGTTGAGTTCTCCTTGGATCTCTCGTGGGGAATGAGGAAGTCTCGTGGGCGGACACGCCGCCTGCCAGCTTACCGCGTCGCGCGAATATCTCGACATCGAGACAACTGTCGGCGTGAGCCCGACTCGCAGGCGGCCGTGCACAAGCTCTGCTTCCTGACCCGGGCCGCCACGGGTTAGCCTTAGCGGCATGGCTGATCTGCGACTCGAAGAACTGAACGCGACGAACATCGTGGCCGCGAACAACCTGTCGCTCAAGCCCGGGCAGGAGCAGTTCATCGCCCCGGTCACCTACGCCGCCGAGGCCTCGGTCGTGAATCCCGACACCGCATGGCAGCGCGTCGCCCTCTCCGAGGAGCGCGTCGTCGGGTTCATCCACGGCAACTTCGACCCCGAGAACGTCCACGAGGAGTTCCGCGCCTGCATCTGGCGGATCAACGTCGACGCCGAGGTCCAGGGCAAGGGCGTCGGCCGCTTCCTCGCACACGCCCTCGCCGAGGAGGCCAAGCGCCGCGGCTTCGACCGCATCACGGTGCTGTGGGAGCCGGGCGCCGAGGGCCCCGGCGAGTTCTTCCACCGCATCGGCTTCCAGGACGTCGGCGAGACGCAGTACGGCGACGTGATCGGCGCCCTCGCGCTCTGAGCGCACGGATGCCGCAGCCCGCTGCCGCGCGTCGCGCCCCCGAGCCGCCGGCGGGCTTCGTCGAGGCCGTGCTCGCCGTCGTCGACGACATCCCCCCGGGCTGCGTCGCGACGTACGGCGACATCGCCGCGATCCTCGGGTCGCGCGGCGCGCGCGCCGTCGGGCAGGTCATGGCGAGGTACGGCTCGGATGTCCCGTGGTGGCGCGTCGTGCGCGCGGGCGGACGTCCGCCGTCGGGGCACGCCGCCTCGGCGCGGCCGCACTACGACGCCGAGGGCACACCGCTCGTCACGACGACCGACGAGGACGGCTACCGCATCGTCATCGCCGCGTGCCGCTGGCGGCCGTGACGCCAGTCAGTCCCCGTCGAGCGGCGGGCCGAGCGGGATCCGCACGCTGAGGGTCGTGCCCGCGCCGGGCGGGCTGTCGACCTCGAGCGAGCCGCCCACGGCGTCGACGCGGTCGGCCACGCCGAGCATGCCCGTGCCCTTGTCGAGCGACGCGCCGCCGACGCCGTTGTCGCGCACGACCAGGTCGAGGTCGTCGCCCTCGACGTAGGCGCGCACCCACGCCCGGCTCGCGCCGGAGTGCTTCGCCACGTTCGCGAGCGCCTCGGAGAGCACGAAGTACGCCGTCGACTCGATGAGCTCGGGCAGGCGCCCCTCGGCCTGCACGTCGACCTCGACAGGCACCGGGCAGCGCCCGGCGAGCTCGGGCACGGCGAGCGCGAGTCCGCCCGACGAGAGCAGGCTCGGGTGGATGCCGTGGGCGAGCTCGCGGAGCTCGCGCAGCGCCATGTTCAGCATCTGGATGGTGCCCTCGAGCTCGGTCGCGAGCGCCAGCTCGTCGGTGTCGCGCGCCTCGTTCGCCGCGAGTCGCAGGCGCATGCCGAGCGACACCAGGTGCTGCTGCGCGCCGTCGTGCAGGTCGCGTTCGATGCGCCGCCGGGCCTCGACGCCCGCCTCGACGATGCGCTGGCGGGACTGGCGGACCTGCTCGAGCGTGCGCTCGATCTCGGACCGCAGCCGGCCGTTGTCGACCGAGAGCCGGAGGGCGCTCGACACGCCGTCGAGGAGGCGGGAGTTGTCGGTGAGCACGCGGTCGTGCCGGATGAGCGCGATGGGAGCGCCGAGGGGCGACGCGACGGGGAGGATGCTGTGGCTGCCCCGGGGATCGGCGTCGGCACCCTCGATGGGCGTGCCCGCGGCATCCGCGTACCGGCCCTTCTCCTCGTCCCACCAGTAGACGCGGACCGATGCGTCGCGCAGGGTGCGGGCGAGCGACTCGGCCCAGAGCCCGCGGTCAGCGCCCTCGCGCGTGATGCGCATGAGGTCGGCGACGCGGGCGCGCATGTTGCGCGTGTGCGCCACGCCGGCGTCGAAGCACACGGGGATCGACGCCATCGCGATGAGCGAGACGGTGGCGAGCACGGTGTCGGCCGTGGTCTGCACCGCGTACGTGACCGCCTGCGCGGCGAGCGTCGTCGCCCACGCGAAGAGCGCGAGGGGCATGAGGAACGCGACCGTGCGCGCCGGGACGCTGCCGCGCACCCAGCGCACGAGCAGCCGGGCGGCGATGATGAGCGCGAACGCGCCGCCGACCATGCGGTAGCCGATGTCGATGAGCGCGAACAGCGTCGGCGCGTCGGCGACCTGGTACGGGTTCGGCGCGACGCACCCGCACGACACGTTCTCGGGGGTCGCGAGCAGCACGACGGCGAGGAAGTTCACGACCGTGGCAACGAGTGCGATGCCCGCGATCCAGCGGTCGAAGCGGTCGCTGAGGTAGCCCTTCGGGTAGACCATCACCAGGATGCCGGCGACGACCGCCCAGCCGAGGTCCACGCCGCGCACGATGGGCCAGAGCCAGTCGATGCCGCCGATGACCCAGTAGATCGACTGCGGGATCCACAGCACCACGAACGTCACCATGAGCCGCGCGGGCACGGGCGTCGGGGCGGTGCGCCACGCGACGCCGGCGCACGCGGCGAAGACGAGCGGCACGACGGTGTGCAGGGTGGTGTACGACACCTCGGGGCGCTCGCCGGCGGGCGTCGCCATGAATCCGGCGATCTCCATCCACAGGCTCAGCGCGATGACCGCGACGATGATCGCGGTGCGCCTGGCGATCCGGCCTCTGCGGCCGGAGGCCATCACCGTTCGCCGAGGAGCGTGAGCACGGCGAGCACGCGGCGGTGATGCTCGGGCGACTCCTCGAGGTCGAGCTTCTGCAGGATGCTCCGCACGTGCGTCTCGACCGTCTTCAGGCCGAGGAACAGCGTCTGGGCGATGCCGCCGTTGGAGTAGCCCTGCGCCATGAGCTCGAGCACCGATCGCTCCCGCTCGGTGAGGCGCGACAGCGGGTCGTCGGCGCGGGTGCGCTTCACCAGCTGCTCGACCACCTCGGGGTCGACCACGGAACCGCCCGACGCGACCGTCTCGACGGCGCGCACGAGCGTCTGCGGCTCCGACACGCGCTCCTTCAGCAGGTAGCCCGTGCCGCTGCCGGCGCCCATGACGCGCAGCGCGTACTCGGGCGTCGCGTACATCGACAGCAGCAGCACGCCGATCGTGGATCCGCTCTCGCGGATCTGCTCGAGGGCGACGATGCCCTCGTCGCGGTGGCTCGGCGGCATCCGGATGTCGAGGACGGCGACGTCGACGCCGCCCTCGCTCACCACCTCGAGCAGTTCGTCGCCGGTGCCGACCGAGGCCACGACCTCGATGCCACCGCCTTCGAGGACCTTCGCGATACCCTCGCGCAGCAGGAGCGCGTCGTCCGCGATCGCGACGCGCAGGGGTCGTGCGTCGTTCATCGCACCTCCGTCCGAAGGCAGGGGCGACCGTTCGGGGGAGGCCACCCGCCTGTGCCGACTGTATCGCGTCCGCCGCATGCGCGGTTTCACCCAGTTCTGGGGGTTGATCCGCGTGTTTCCGCCGCGGGCGGCTCTCCGGACGGGCACGACCGGACGTTCAGGGGCAGCCCCCACGCATTCGGGGTGACCGCCCGGATCCGGCTGCGGCGGCCGCCGAGCAGCATCGAGGGCATGTCCACGATCGACCGGGTACGGGTGAAGGGCTGGGTGCTGCGCTACCTCCCGCTCGAGGTGCTCGGCACGATCGCCGCGCTGGTCGCGGCCTGGGCGGCGTACGAGGCATCCGGCTCGCTCGCGATCGCCGCGATCGCCGGGTCGCTCGGCGAGAGCGTCGGGTACTACGCGCTCGTGGTCGTGCGATCGGCGCGCGGCCACGCGGCATCCGCCCGGGTCCGCATGCTGCCGGGCGTCGCACGCCGTGCATGGGCCACCACGTGGCTCACCGCGCGTTCGGTCGCCGCCGAGTTCGGGCCGGCCGAGCTCGTGGACACCATCGTCGTGCGGCCCGCGCTGCTGTGGGCCGCGTCCGCGATCTGGGGCGCCGCCCCCGTCGCGTGGCTCGTCGGCAAGCTCGCCGCCGACGTCGTGTTCTACACGGTCGCGATCGCCTCGTTCGAGGCCGGTCGCCGCATCATCCTCCCCGACGGCGGGCGGTCCTCCGAGGCATCCGCCGCCGCCCTCCTCTCCGAACCCCAGCGTGAAGGGGCACTGCGATGACCACCACGATCGCGGAACGGACCCGGCGCATCGCCGAGCGTGCCGCCCGCACCACCAGGACCGAGCCCGACCCGACCCCGCCCGAGCAGCCCTCGCACCGCGAGGAGGTGCGGCGCGAGCTCGCCGCCTACGCCGCGCGCGTGCGCGTGACCGACCTCGTGCGCGAGCACGGCAGCCCGTTGTTCGTGCTCGACGTCGACCGCGTGACGACGCAGCTGCTCGCGCTCCGCCGCGAGCTGCCCGGCGTGCAGATCCACTTCGCGACGAAGTCGCTCCCCCACCCCGCCGTGATCCGCGCCGTCGACGCCTTCGGGGCGACCTTCGAGGTCGCGTCGCGCGGCGAGATCGACCTGCTCGAGCGCGAGGGCGTCGCGATCGAGCAGTGCCTGCACACGCACCCCGTGAAGACCGTGGCCGACATCACGGGCGCCTACCTCCGCGGCATCCGCACGTTCGTCGTCGACAGCCACTCGGAGGTCGGCAAGTTCCGCGGGCTCCCCGCCGACGTCGCCGTGCTCGTGCGACTCTCGTTCCCGAATCCGGCGGTCACCTGCGACCTGTCGTCGAAGTTCGGCGTCGCGCCCGAGGAGGCCGACGCACTCGTCGCGCACTGCCTGCGCGCCGGGCTCCGCGTCGCCGGGTTCACGTTCCACGTCGGCAGCCAGACCGTCTCGGCGCGGCCGTGGATGCGCGCCATCCACCGCACGCTCGGGCTCATGCGACGCCTCGAGCACGCGCACGGCATCCGGTTCGACACGCTCGACATCGGCGGCGGCTTCCCGATCGCCTACGACGAGCCCGTGCCGGCGTTCGCCGAGCTCGCACGCGGCATCCGCTCGGCCCTCGCGGCCGCGCCCTCGCGCTACCGCATCCTCGTCGAGCCGGGCCGCTTCGTCTCGGCGCCCGCGATGATGCTCGCGACGCGGGTCGTGGGCACGACCGAGCGGGCCGACGGCGCATGGGCCTACCTCGACGACGGCGTCTACGGCGCGTACTCGAACATCCCGTCGGAGCAGACGCATCCGCTCGTCTTCGCCGCGGCCGAGCTCGACGCGCAGCCCGTGCGCGAGCCCGAGCGGGCGCGCGTCGAGCGGCGGCTGCGGGCGCGCCGGCACCGCCCGGTCACGCTCGCGGGACCGACCTGCGACAGCCTCGACGTCATCGCCAGGGACATGCCGCTGCCGACGCTGCGGGCGGGCGACCTGCTGGTCAGCCCCATGATGGGCGCGTACACGCTCGCCACGGCGACGGGCTTCAACGGCTTCGCGCCGACGCCCGTCGTCGTGGTGCCGGCGTGAGCGGATGCCGCGGGTCGGCGCCTGCGCGCCCCGCATGACGTGAGCGGATGCCGCGAGCCCGTGCCCGCGGCATCCGCCCCGCTCGTCGTCACCCCCTAGACGAGCGAGTCGCGCCAGGCCGTGTGCAGCGCGGCGAACCGGCCCTCCCCGCCGATGAGGTCGGCGGGTGCGCCGTCCTCGACGATGCGGCCGTGCTCCATGACGAGCACGCGGTCGGCGATCGCGACCGTCGAGAGGCGGTGCGCGATGATGACGGCCGTGCGGTCGGCGAGCAGCGACTGCAGCCCCTCCTGCACGAGGCGCTCGCTCGGGATGTCGAGCGAGGAGGTCGCCTCGTCGAGGATCAGCACCGCCGGGTTCGCGAGGAACGCGCGCGCGAACGAGATCAGCTGGCGCTGGCCGGCGCTCACGCGTCCGCCGCGCTTGTTCACGTCGGTGTCGTACCCGTTCGGCAGCGACTCGATGAACTCGTGCGCGCCCACCGCCGTCGCCGCGGCCACGATCTCGTCGAACGACGCGTCGGGCCGCCCGAGGGCGATGTTGTCGGCGACCGACCCGGAGAACAGGTACGCCTCCTGCGTGACCATGACGATCGCGCGGCGCAGGTCCTTCGGGTGCAGCCGCCGCAGGTCGACGCCGTCGAGCTCCACGACGCCGTCGCTCGGGTCGTAGAACCGGGCGATGAGCTTCGCGAGCGTCGACTTGCCGGCGCCCGTCGAGCCCACGAGCGCGACCGTCTGCCCGGCCGGGATCTCGAGGTCGAACCGGGGCAGCACGACGCGATCGGCCGTGTACGCGAACTCGACGCGCTCGAACCGCACGCCGCCGTCGGCGGTCCAGAGGTCGACCGGGTGCGCCGGGTCGGGCACGCTCGGCTGCTCCTCCAGCACGCCCGAGATCTTCTCGAGGGCGGATGCCGCGGACTGGTACGAGTTGTAGAACATCGCGAGCTCCTCCATCGGGTCGAAGAAGCGCTTGGTGTAGAGCACCGCCGCCAGCAGCACGCCGACCTCGAGGGCGCCGTCGACGACCCGGAAGCCGCCGATGAGCAGCACGGCCGCGACCGCGATGTTGCCGATGAGCGCGAGCGACGGGTTGTAGATCGCGAACAGCCCGAGCACGCGCGCGTTCACGTCGCGGTAGTCCTCGACGAGGTCGCCGAACTCGCGCTCGTTGCGACGCTCCTTGCGGAACGCCTGCACCGCGCGGATGCCCGTCATGGTCTCGACGAACTGCACGATGAGCTTCGCGCTCGCGACGCGGGAGCGCCGGAACAGCTTCTGCGAGCGCAGCTGGAACCACCGCGTGAGCAGCGCGAGCGGCAGCAGCGTGGCCACCAGCACGAGGCCCGAGACCCAGTCGAGCCACACGAGCGCGATCGCGGTGAACACCATGTACAGCACGCCGCGCACGAGCTGGTTGATGCCCTCGTCGAGCAGCTCCCGGATCGCGTCGAGGTCGCTCGTCTGCCGCGAGATGATGCGACCCGACGTGTACGACTCGTGGAACTCTAGCGAGAGCTTCTGCGTGTGCAGGAACACCCGCGTGCGCAGGTCGATGAGCACCGCCTGGCTGACCCGTGCGGACAGTCGGATGTACCACGCGATGAGGAACGCGCCGATGGCGCCCGTCACGAGGTAGGCCAGGCCGGCGAGGCCCACCGGCATCCAGTCCTGCTGCATGAGCGCGGGCAGGCCCTGGTCGATGCCGTACGCGATGATCGCCGGTCCGGCCACCTGCGCGCCCGTCGAGACCACGATGATGGCCATCGTGGCCCACAGCTGCGCCCGCAGGGGGTGCAGCAGCGATCCGAGCAGGCGCAGGCTGCGCGTCCGGATCTGGCGCGACTCGGCCTTCGTGTACTCGTGGCGCTCCTCGCCCTGCACACCGGTCACGGTGCTCATCGGATCGCCTCCTCTCGCACGTTCTCCTCCGGTGGTGTCGTGACGGCCGTCGCGGCCGTCTCCGCCAGTTCCTCGTCATCGATCAGGTCGGATGCCTCCGCCTGGGCGCGACGCTCCTCGTCCTCGAGGCTCGAGATGACGAAGCGGTAGTGCTCGGACTCGCGCAGGAGCTCCGAGTGGGTGCCGACCGCGGTGATGCGGCCCTCCTCGAGGAGCGCCACCCGGTCGGCGAGCATGACCGTCGACGGGCGGTGCGCGACGATGAGCGCGGTCGTGTCGGCCAGCACGGTGCGCAGCTCCGCCTCGACCATCGCCTCGGTCGTGACGTCGAGCGCCGAGAGCGGGTCGTCGAGCACCAGCACCGACGGCTTGGCCGCGACCGCGCGTGCGAGCGCCAGGCGCTGGCGCTGGCCGCCCGAGAGGCTCATGCCCTCCTCGCCGACCTTCGTCTCCACGCCGTCGGGCAGGTCGTACGCGAAGCCGGCCTGCGCGATGCGCAGGGCCTCCTCGAGCACGCGCTGGGCCTCGGCACGGGTGGCGGGATCGTCGCCGGCGAGCTCGGGGCGGCCGAGCAGCACGTTCTCGCGCACCGAGGCCGAGAACAGCGTCGCGTCCTCGAACGCCATCGCGACCTGCCGGCGGAGCTCCTCGCGGGTGAGCGCGCGCACGTCGACGCCGTCGAGCATCACCGAGCCCGACGTGACGTCGTAGAGGCGCGTGGTGAGCGCCGTCATCGTCGTCTTGCCGCTGCCCGTGAGCCCCACGAGCGCCATGGTCTCGCCGGGCTGCAGCACGAGGTCGACGCCGTCGAGCAGGTCGCCGAAGCGGTCGGGCGAGTCCTGGTAGCGGAAGTGCACGTCGTCGAACGCGAGCTCGCCGCGCGGGCGCTCGACCGAGACCGGCCGTTCGGGATCGGTCACGTCGTTGCGGCTGTCCATGATGTCGAAGAACCGGTCGGTCGCCGTGCGCGCGTCGAGCGAGAACGCGAGGAGGAACCCGATCGACTCGATCGGCCAGGCGAGCACCGCCGCCGTCGCGAAGAACGCGACGAGCTGGCCCATGGTGAGCTCCCCCTGCGACGCGAGCCAGACCCCGAGCACGAGGCAGATCGCGAGCGCGACCGTCGGCACGATGAGGATCCAGACCCAGATGTTCGCGTCGAGGCGCGCCTTCTCGATCTCGGTCGAGCGGAGCTGCTCGGCCTGTGCGCGGAACGACGACAGCGCGTGCTTGCCGCGTCCGAACGCCTTCAGGACGCGGATGCCGTGCACCGACTCCTCGACCGCCGTCGCGAGGTCGCCCGACTGGTCCTGGCTGCGCCGGGACACCTCGGAGTAGCGGCCCTCGAAGCGGTAGCCCACGATCCACAGCGGCACCGAGCAGGCCAGGAAGACGAGCCCGAGCACCCAGTTCATCGAGATGAGCACGACCGCGCCGACGATGAGCACGAGCAGGTTGCCGACGAGCAGCACGAGGCCGAAGGCGAGCCAGCGGCGGATGAGTCCGAGGTCGCTCACGGCGCGCGAGAGCAGCTGCCCGCTCGGCCAGCGGTCGTGGAAGCTCACGGGCAGGTCCTGCAGCTTGGCGTAGAGCGCGTTGCGCATGCGCGCCTCCACCCGGGTGGTCGGCGTGAGCACGAGCCACCGGCGCAGCGCGAACATCGCCGCCTCGCCCACCCCGAGCGCGAGCACGAGCAGCGACAGCGGCACGACCGCCGCACGGTCGCCGTCGGCCAGCGGGCCGTCGACGATCGTCTCGAGCACCTGCGGGATGGCGAGCGCGATGAGCTGCGCGACGAGGTAGGCCGCCATGCTGGCGACGATCGCGACCATGGCCGGACCGATGTACGTGCGCAGCCGGGAGAGCGCACGAACGGTGCCGACGCGTGCGGCGGAGGGGTCCTGGTGGAGCGGGGTGGCTGACAAGCCGGTTCCTTCCGGAAGGCGCAGCTGGGGGTCCTCGTGGGACGCCGAGCGGCGTGCTGGATCGAGCGACACGCGAGTGGGCGCGTCAGGGCGCGGGCGGGATGCCGCGCATCGTGCAGGCGTGGCCTGCGGGGCTGGGGTGGGTGCTACCCGGAGATGCCCTCGTGCACGAGGAACGCCGGACGGGCAGCGCCGCCGACCGCGACCGTGCGGGCGTAGCTGTCTGTCGTCATGGTGTCCTCCTGCGTCGTCGTCCCGAACCTCGCGGCCGGCGATCTCTCGCGCAGGCCAGCCCTACAGCCTATGGGGATCGGGCCGTCGCATGCAAGACCGATCTGCGGGGTACGCTGTGCGAACTCGTCGACGTGCGAGGCAGTGCCCTACACCACGCCCTCGCGCGACCGGACCGACGTCACGAGGAGACCCCGTGGGAGCATTGCGCATCGCGTTCGCGCGCGCCGCCGCGCGCGCGGGCGTGCTCGGGTCGATCGCGGCCGTGGTGCTCCTCCTCGCCGGCCTGGGCGCGGGCGTCGCCGACGCGCTCGCGGGCGCCTCGACCTCGGGCCTGCGCGCCGAACTCGCCTCGACCACCGGCACCGACGCCGCCGCACGCTGGCAGATCCGCCTCGCACGCGACGCCGGCGCGCAGGCGGATGCCGCGGCATCCGTGCTCGACCGCATGATCGTGCCGCACGGCGCCGCCTGGACCCGCACGGTCGAGACCGCGCCCGTCGACGCCGTCACCGAGGACGGCACCGCGTTCGGCGCCGTGCTGCTCGCCGATGCGGGCGTGCCCGACCGGGCGGAACTCGCGAGCGGATCGTGGCCCGACGCCGACGAGGCGGTGTCCGCCGCCGCCGCCGCGGACGCCGAGCCGACGACGCTGCATGCGGCCGCCGCCGACGCGCTCGGCCTCGGCGTCGGCGACGTCGTCGTGCTGGAGGACGGCGACGGTCCGCGGCGACTGCTCGTCGTCGGCACCTGGTCGCCGGTCGACCCCACCGACCCCGCCTGGTTCGGTGAGCCGGTCGTCGCGACCGGCGCGGTCGAGGGCGGCGACGGCCCCTTCCTCGTGGGCGACCACGCGATGGACGACCTCCCCGCCGCCACGATCGTCCGCTGGACGGCCACCGTCGACGCGGGCGACCTGACCCCCGAAGCCGCGGCCGCGCTTCGCTCGTCGCTGCCCGACGTGGAGCCGGCGCTCCGCGCGGAGGAGGCGATCGGCACCGACGGTCTCGTCGCGCTCGGCGGACTCGGCGCCACCCTCGACCGCGTGCTCGCCGGGCTGGGCGCCGTGCGCGCGATCGCCCCGCTCCCCCTGCTCCTGCTCGCGTTCGCCGGGTTCGCCGCGCTCGACCGGCTCGCCGCGCTGCTCGCGTCGTCGCGCCGGGGCGAGACGGTGCTGCTGCGCGCCCGCGGCGCCTCCGCGGGTCGGCTCGCACGCGACACGGCGCTCGAGGTGCTCGCGGTCGGCATCCCCGCGGCGGCCGTCGGCGCGGTCGCGGCCGAGGTCGTGCTCGGGTTCCTCCGCCACGGTGAGGCCCGCGCGTGGCCGCTCGCGCTCGTCGCGGCATCCGTGGCGCTCGCAGGTGCCGTGCTGCTCGCCGCCGGGCGGGCCTGGCGCGACGCGACCCGCCCCGTGGTGCGCGGCTCGGGCGACGAGGTCGGGCGGACGCCGCGCCTCGCCGCCCTCGGCGGCGCCGTGCTCCTCGCGGTCGCCGCCGCGGTGTCGTTGTGGCAGTTCCGCCTGCACGGCTCGCCGCTCGTGCGGAGCGCGGCGGGCACGGTCGAGGTCGACCCGCTGGCCGTACTCGCGCCCGTGCTCGTGCTCGTCGCCCTCTGCCTCGCCGCGCAGCTGCTCACGCGTCCGATCGGAGTGCTGCTCGAGCGCGTCGGCGCGCGTCCGACGGGCCTCGTACCGGCGCTGCCCATGCGGCAGCTGGCCCGCCGTGCGGCGTCGTACTCCTCGGCGTCGCTCGTCGCGATGCTCGGCGTCGCGGGGATCACGCTCGCCGCGGTGTTCGCCGGGAGCTGGCAGGCGTTCGACCGGGCGGCATCGGCCGTGGAGACCGGGGGCGACGTGCGCGTGGTCCTCGCGGGGCGCGACGTGGTGCGCGACGACGATCCGCTCGCGCTCGTCGACCCGTTCGCCGAGGTCGAGGGCGTCACGGCGAGCCTGCCGGTCGCACGTGGCGAGGCGCGGATCGGCTCGGAGCCCACGACGATCGTGGCGCTGCCGGTCGGGGCGTGGTCGGCGCAGGCCGGGCAGCATGACGGCGGCGACGTCGCCGGCCGCGGTGGCGGTGATGCCGTGGGAGAGCTCGTCGCCTCGGGCGAGGCCGCCGCACCCGCGCTTCCCGATGAGGCCGAGGCCGTGACCGCCCGCGTCCGCATCGACGCGCCCGCCGGCACGCCCGGCTCGGTGGCCGTGTCGGCGTGGGTCCTCGGCGCCGACGGCGCGGCGAGCCGCCTGCCGGCCGGGGAGTTCGCGGTCGCCGGCGGCGGCGGCACGGCCGAGGCGCAGCTGCCCGATGCGTCGGGCCTGCGCCTGCTCGGCTTCGCCGCGTCGCTCTCGGGCGCGCAGGATACCGACGACGTGACCGTGGCGATCGACGACGTCGCAACCGACGGCGGCAGCGCCGACGTGGGCGGCCTCGCGGTGGACGGCACGCTCGAGCTCTCGTCGACCCGGCCGAGCGGGCGGATCCCGACCACGACCGACCCGACGGACCACCTTCCCGTGCTGCTCGGCGCGGCCCTCGCCGACGAGATCCACGCCGGGCCCGGCGACCCGCTCGCGTTCCGCCTGCTCACCGGCGGCGCCGACGTCGACGCCGTGGTCGCCGGGGTCGTCGACACCGTCCCCGGCGTGGGCGACGCCGGCATCCTCGCCGACCTCGGCGCGCTGAGCCGAGCAGCGTTCGACACCGACGCGGGCGTGCCCGCCTTCTCCGAGCGCTGGCTCGCGACGGCGGAGCCCGACCGGGTCGCCGCGACGATCGAGCGCGACCGCACGGCGGCGCTCACCACGCGCACGGCGGCGGATGCCTCCTCCTCGGCGTTCATCGCGACCGCCCTCGCCGCGCTCTGGGTCGGCGCCGTCGGCGCGCTGCTGTTCGCCCTGGTCGCCGTCGTCGCCCTGGTCGCCGCGCTCGCCCGCGCCCGCTTCGGCGAGGTCGTCGTACTGCGCGTGGTGGGCGTTCCCGCCGGGCTCCAGGCTCGCTCGCGCTTCGCCGAGCTCGCCGCCGCCGTCCTCGCCGCGAGCGCGGTGGGCGTCCTCGTCGGCGCCGTCACGGCGTTCGTGACCGCCCGCGAGCTTGCACGCGCGTCCGTCGCCGGAGCGCCGGCCGCACTCCCCGTCGCGGCCCACGTCGACTGGCTGCCCTGGGCCGTCGTGCTCGTCGCCTTCCTCGGCCTCGCCGCGGCGATCGGCGCGGGCGCCGCGGCATCCGTGCGTCGCGTGGCTGCACGGCCCGGCCTGCGGGAGGAGGAGCGATGAGCGGGCACCGTTCGCACCTGTCGGTCCTCGGACTGCTGCGCCGGCAGTTCCTCGCCGGCCCCGGCGCATCCATCGCGCTGGCCGTGCTCGTGCTCGTGGGGGCGTTCCTCGCGACCGTGGTCCCCCGAGCCGTGGCCGCGCTGCACGACGCCGCGCTGGCCGAGCACCTCGCCCAGTTCCCGGCGAACGAGCTCGACCTCACCATGGAGACGCGCGCGCACCCCGACGCCGGCCCCTCGACGGGCGGCACGTCGCTCGCCGACGACGTCGACGCGGAGTGGGGTCGCCAGGAGGAGCTCCTCCTCGGCATCCGCGACGACCTGCCCCAACCGCTCCGGGGCGTCACGGGCGAGCCGCTCGCCGCGCTGACCATGGGGCCGGTGCAGGCGCGGGTGCCGGGCGCGAGCCCGAGCTCCCCGGTCTACCGCGTGATGCCCGGCTTCGACCCGCGGCTTCGCGAGCACGTGGAGCTGGCGTCGGGTGAGTGGCCCGCGCCCGTCGAGGGCAGCCTCGACGGCGTGACGCCGCTCGACGTGGTGCTCATCGACGCCGTCGCCGACCGCATGGAGTGGAAGCTCGGGGAGGTGCGGTACTTCGGCCAGGGCGCACTCGACCAGCCCATCCGGCTCATCGGCACCGCCGCAGCGGTCGACCCCGACGCCGGCATCTGGACCCACCTCACGAGCGCGCTGACGCCGTCGGTCGTCGACAACGGGCTCGCGCCGCCGGTCATCACGGGCGTCGTCTTCGTCGACCCCGGATCGTGGCCCGCCCTCGCGGAGGTCAGCCTCCCGACGATCATGCAGGCGTGGATCCCCATCGAGCCCGACCGGGTCGTCGCCGGTGAGACCGCGGAGCTGCGCGGGCAGCTCGGCGAGTTCTCGAGCGCCGTCCACCGCCTCGGATCGGGCGAGTTCGACGGCTTCGTCCCGATCGTCGGCGATGTGGGGTTCCTCAGCGGGCTCGGCGACGCGCTCGGCGAGGCGGCCGCCGCCGCGGCCGCGAGCGATGCCGTGCTGGCGACGATCGCGTCGGGCCCGATCGGCGTCATGATCGCCGTGCTCGTGCTCGGCGGCCGGGTCGTCTTCGAGCGGCGACGCACCGGACTCGAGCTCGCCGCGGCGCGCGGCGCCTCGACCGGCCAGCTCCGCGGCATCCTCGGCCTCGAAGGACTCGTGATCGGCGTGCCCGCTGCCGTGCTCGGCGGCATCGTCGGCACCCTGGTCGTCGCCGCCGATGCCGGGCCGGGCGGTTGGCTGGTCGTCGCCGCGTTCGCGCTGACCCCGGCGATCCTGCTCGTCGCGTCGGCCCCCGCGCTCAGCCCGCTGCGTCGCGCCCGCGCCGACCTCGGCGGGGCCCGCGGCGGCAGGCTCCGATGGGTCGTCGAACTCGTCGTCGTGCTGCTCGCCGCGGCGGCCGTGGTGCTGCTCCTGCGGCGCGGGCTCGCGACGTCCGCCGCCGAGACCGGCGTGGATCCGCTCCTCGCGGCGGTGCCGCTCCTGCTCGCGCTGGTGGCGTGCATCGTCGTGCTCCGCCTCTACCCGATCCCCCTCGCCCGGCTCCTGCGCGCCACGGCGGCTCGATCGGGCCTGGTGCCGTTCCTCGGCTCGGCGCGGGCGCTGCGCGACCCGAGCGCGGGTCTCGTGCCCGTGCTCGCGGTGGTCGTCGGCGTCTCGGTCGCCGTGTTCTCGGCCGTCCTGCTCGGCACGGTGCAGTCCGGCGTCGATCGCGCCGCGGCCCAGCAGGTCGGGGCGGATGCCGCGGTGACGGGCATGCCCCTGACCCTCGAGCAGCTCGACGAATTCAGCGCCGTGGCCGGGGTCGACGCGATCGCGCCCGTGTACTCGACCCGCGGCGCCGACCTGTCCCTCGACGGCCGCCAGCGCTCGACGACCCTCATCGTCGTGGACGCCGCCGAGATGCGCGCGGTGCAGGCCGGCCGCGCCGATGCCACCACGCTGCCCGCGGCGCTCGGCGATGCGCCCGACGACGATGGCGTGCCGGTGCTCCTCTCGGGGATCGTCGACGGGCTCGTCGAGCAGGCCGACACCGCGCAGCTCGACGGCGAGGCGTTCCGCGTGCTCGGGGTGGCCGACGGCCGGACGGCGTACTCCCCCCGCGCCAACTGGGTGCTCATGGACAGGGCGAACGCCGAGCCGTTCACCGACACGCTCGTGCCGCGCACGGTGCTCGTGCGCTTCGAGCCCGGCGCCGACGCCCACGCGGTCACGACCGCCCTCGCGTCCATCGCGGGCGAGGGCACGACCGTGGTCACGCCCGACGACCTCGCCGACGAGCTGTCGGGCCGCGCCACCGCGCAGGGCCTCGTGGTCGGGCTCGTCGCCGCGATCGTGCTCGCGAGCCTGCTCACGGCGCTCGCGATCGTGCTCACGCTGGTGGTCGGCCGCCCGGCGCGCGAACGGCTCCTGCCGCTGCTCGCGACGCTCGGCCTCGGTCGCCGGGGCGAGCAGGCGCTCGTGGCCTGGGAGGTCGGCCCCGTGGCCGTCGTGGCCGTCGTCGTGGGCGCCGCGCTCGGCGTCGTACTGCCCGTCGTCGTGCTGCAGGGCGTCGACCTGCGTGCGTTCACGGGCGGCGATGCGCAGCCCGCCATCGCGTACGACCCGTGGCTCATCACGGCGGTGCTCGCCGGATCGGTGCTCGTGTCGGTCGCGGCGGCATGGGCCGCGGCGCGCATCGGGAGCCGCGTCAACGCGGCTCGCGCGATGCGCAAGGAGGAGGAAGGATGATCGGCGTGGCCGAGACGACGAAGGAACCGCACATCCTGTGCACCGACCTCGTGCGGATCTTCACCGCCGACGGCGTCGAGGTGCAGGCCCTGCAGGGGCTGAACCTCCGCGTCGACCCGGGCGAGATGGTCGCCGTCGTCGGCGCCTCGGGCTCCGGCAAGTCGACGCTGCTCACGATCCTCTCGGGGCTCGACACCGCCACGGCCGGTGTCGCCAGGGTCGCGGGCCACGACCTGCTCACCATGGGATCGCGCGAACGCGTGGCCTACCAGCGGCGCACGGTCGGATTCGTGTGGCAGCAGACCTCGCGCAACCTCCTGCCCTACCTCACGTCGGGCGAGAACGTCGCCCTCGCGATGAACGTCGCGCGCACGCATCGTGGCGCCGAGCGCGCGCGGCGGGTCGACGAGCTGCTCGAGCTGACGGGCGTGGGCGAGGCGCGCGATCGACGCCCGGCCGAGCTCTCGGGCGGCCAGCAGCAGCGCGTGGCGATCGCGGTCGCCCTCGCGAACGCCCCCCTCGTGGTGCTCGCCGACGAGCCGACCGGCGAGCTCGATGAGGCCACATCGGCGTCGGTGCTCGAGGCGATGCGCGGCGTCAACGAGGAGCTCGGCGTGACGACGCTCATCGTGACCCACGACCCGACGGTGTCGGGGCACGTACGCCGCACTGTGCAGATCCGCGACGGGCGCACGTCGACCGAGGTGCTCCGCTCCACGCGCGTCGACGAGCACGGCGCCGAGGAGCACGTCGCCGAGGAGTTCGCGGTGCTCGACCGGGTCGGCCGCCTGCAGCTCCCCCACGAGTTCGTGCAGAACCTCGCGCTCCGCGATCGCGTGCGGCTCGCGCTCGAGCCCGATCACGTGGGCGTGTGGCCGGGCCACGAGGGGGCGGATGCCCCGCCGCGACGCACGCCCGCGGCCGGCAAGCCGTCCGCGGCATCCGGGCCTGCTGACTCCCCATCGCACCGCGGGCGCCACGCCGCCCCGGCATCCGACGCCCCCACCGACGCCGTGGCCGGCGCCGCACCCGAGGAGGACCGATGAGCACCCTGCGCGCCGAGGCGGTGAGCCGCGTCTTCGAGACGGCCGGCGAGGCGGTGCACGCCGTCCAGGACGTCTCGCTCGAAGTGCGGCCCGGCGAGCTCCTCGTCGTGACCGGCCCGTCGGGCGCGGGCAAGACCACGCTCCTGAACCTGCTCGGCGGCCTGGACCGGCCGACCGCGGGTCGCGTCCTCCTCGGCGACGACGAGCTGTCCGCGCTCGGCGAGGACGAGCTCGCCGCCGTACGCCGCGACCGGCTCGGCTACGTCTTCCAGTCGTTCGGCCTCATCCCGGTGCTGTCGGCGGCCGAGAACGTCGAGGTGCCCCTGCGGCTGCAGCGGATGCCTCCGTCCGAGCGCGACGCGCGCGTCGCCGAGGCGCTCGGGCTCGTCGGCCTCGGCGGGCACGCGGCCCAGCGCCCCTACGAGCTCTCGGGCGGACAGCAGCAGCGCGTCGGCATCGCGCGAGCGCTGGCCGCCCGTCCGCAGCTGCTGCTCGCCGATGAGCCGACCGGCCAGCTCGACAGCGGCACGGCGGCGACCGTGATGGACCTCATCGGCGAGCTCGTGCACGCACGCGGCGTGGCCGCAGTGGTCACGACGCACGATGCGGCGCTCGTGCGCCGCGCCGACCGCGTGCTGGAGCTCCACGACGGACGCGTGAAGACGCCGTCGATCGCCTGATCGGGTCGCCTACCGGACCCGGACCGACAGGCAGGTGACGCAGCCCTCGAGCTTCTCGAACTCGCTGATGTCGACCGTCACGACGCGGTAGCCGAGCTCGGCGAGCATCGCCGCGGTCTTCGGCGCGGCCGACGACATGAGCAGCGACTCGGGCGACAGCTCGACGACGGCGACGCCCTCGGGCTCGCCCACCGGCAGGAACCGCGGGAACAGGCTCGGCACGTCGACGAGGTCGGGGTCGCCGATGATCGTGCCGTCGGGCAGGGCGGTCATCGTGCTCTTCAGGTGCAGCGCCCTCGTGACGGGCACCGCGACGACGGAGTAGCCGTGCGGCGTGAGGAGGTTGCGCAGCTGCCGGATGCCCTCGGCGTTCGTGCGGCTCGACGCGCCGACGTACACCGTGGAGTCGACCTTCAGCACGTCGCCGCCGTCGAGCGTTCCGGGCAGCTCGATGCGCTGCACGGTGAGCCCCGGGATGGCGCGCACGGTGCGCTCGACCGCCTCGATCTCGGGGCGGCGCGACTCCGCGCCGGGGCTCGTGATCACGGCGAGGTCGCCGAAGAGCACGACCGTGTCCTCGACGAACACGGAGTCGGCGAGCTCGGGCGCCGCGTCGATCTCGAGCGTCTCCCAGCCCTCGGCGAGCAGCGCCGCGCAGTAGTTGTCCCACTGCTCGTCGGCGAGCTCCGTGTCGACCGGAACGCGCTCGCGGTGCGTGAGCTGTCCCTCGTCGAGGTTCGAGGCGGGGATGCGCACGAGCGCCATGCGACGCGGGGCGCGGTTCGGGGCGTACCGCAGGATGCCGCGCAGCACCTTCGGCGCGAGGAACACCTCCGCCGCGGTCGCCGCGAGCACGAACACGAGGTTGAGGCTCACGAGCGAGCCGACCACGAACAGGTAGAGCTGTGCCGAGAGCGGGTTGCCGGCGCCGGCCGCCGTCACGGTGGTGGCGAGCAGCGCCGCGAGGCACGACGAGGTCAGGCCGGTGATGAGCGCGAGGAACCACGCCCGCGTCGCGCCGAGCGAGTTCGCGATCGCGAGCAGCAGCCACGTGATGAGTGCGACGAGCGCGAAGTGCGGGAACAGCTGGGAGAAGATCCGCGGGTCCTGGCCGTTGCCGACGAAGAACGAGAACAGCGCGACGATCAGCGCCGAGACCGCCACCACGGCGGACGACGTGAGCACCGCCAGCACCCGCCGCCCCGTGCTCGGCGCCGGTCGGAACCGGGCAGGGGCGGGCGGGGGCGTGGCGGCGGGGGACGTCATGGCACCGAGCCTATCGGCCGGTGCCCGCCCCTCAGCGCGCGGCGTCGAGGCGCCCGCGGGCGAGCCGCTCGGCGGCCGCGAGCGTCGTGGTGCCGTGCTCCTCGGCCGACCTCAGCACGGATGCCACGGTGTCGCCGATGCCCGCGATCCGGGCGTCAAGGGCGGCCTGGTCGGCGTCGGGCTCGCTGGCCACGTCGAGGTAGATCACGCCGCCGGCGTTGGCGACGAAGTCGGGCGCCCACACGATGCGACGCTCGGTGAGGCGGGCGGCGACGTCGCGCGAGGCGAGCTGGTTGTTGGCGGCGCCGACGACCGCGCGCACGCGCAGCGCGTCGACGACCTCGTGTGTGAGCACGCCGCCGAGGCCGCAGGGCACGAACACATCGGCCTCGACGAGGTGCGCCTCCTCTGGAGCGACCCAGGTGGCGCCGAGCTCCTCGGCGAGCGCGCGCTTGGACTCCGCGACATCCGTCACCGTCAGTCGGGCGCCCGCGGCGGCGAGGCTGCGCGCGAGGCGCCCGCCGACCTGGCCGAGGCCGGCGACGACGAAGTGGCGACCTGCGACGTCGTCCGAGCCGAACACGTGGCCGAGCGTCGCGACGATCGAGGCGTAGACGCCCGCGGCGGTCGCGTCGGCGGGCTCGCCGACGCCGCCCTGCTCGGGCGGGAGGCCGCAGACGTGCGCGGTGCGCTCGGCGACGACGGCCATGAGCTCGGCGCTCGTGCCGACGTCTTCTGCGGTCATGTACGCGCCGCCGAGCGACTCGACGGCGTCGCCGAGGTCGAGCATCGCGGCGATGGTGGTCGGCTCGTCGAGCGTGACGCCCGAGGGGATGCACACGACGGACTTGCCGCCGCCGCGCGCGAGGCCGGCCGCGGCGTTCTTCATGGTCATGGCCTGCGAGAGGCGCAGGGCGTCGGCGAGTGCGTCGGTCCAGTGGCCGTAGCGCCAGAGGCGCGCACCGCCGAGGGCCTGGCCGAGGCGCGTGGAGTGCACGGCGACGATGATGGTGAGGCCGGAGCGGGGGCCGCGGGTGATGAGCACGCGCTCGTGCTCGGGGGCCTCAGTGGGAAGTGCTGCGCTGACCTCGGCTGCAGGCGTGGCCGGGGCGTGGGTGATCGTCATCGATCGGTCTCCTTGTCCATCCGCTTCGTGGGCGGAACCGTGCGGGCGCCTTCTGAGCGCCACACCTCAAGGGTACCGCCGGTGAGCGGATGCCGCGTCCGACCGCGCGCTCAGTGGAAGAAGTGCCGCTCCCCCGTGAAGTACATGGTGATGCCGGCCGCGTTCGCTGCCGCGACGACCTCCTCGTCGCGCACCGATCCGCCGGGCTGCACGACCGCGCGCACGCCGCCGTCGATGAGGATCTGGAGCCCGTCGGCGAACGGGAAGAAGGCGTCGGATGCCGCGACGGACCCTGAGGCCCGGTCGCCGGCGCGCTCGACCGCGAGCTTGCACGAGTCGACGCGGTTGACCTGTCCCATGCCGACGCCGACCGACGCGCCTCCCGAGGCGAGCAGGATCGCGTTCGACTTGACGGCCCGGCAGGCGCGCCAGGCGAAGTCGAGGTCGGCGAGGGTCTCCTCGTCGGCGGGGTCGCCGGCGGCGAGCGTCCACTCCGCCGAGGACGCGAACCGGCGGTCGGCCTGCTGCAGCAGCATCCCGCCCGAGACCTGACGGAGCTCGACCGCGGTGGGCGAGAAGTCCTCGGGCAGCGTGAGCAGGCGGATGTTCTTCTTCTGCGTGAGCAGCTCGACGGCCTCGGCCTCGAATGCCGGCGCCACGAGCACCTCGGTGAAGATGCCCGACACCGTCTCGGCCATGCCGAGCGTCACGGTGCGGTTCGCGGCGATCACGCCGCCGAACGCCGACACCGGGTCGCACTCGTGCGCACGGCGATGGGCGTCGGCGATGGGGTCGGCTGCCCCGGGCGCCGCGACCGCGATGCCGCACGGGTTGGCGTGCTTGATGATCGCCACGGCGGGCTCGTCGAAGTCGAAGGCGGCGCGCACCGCGGCATCCGCATCGACGTAGTTGTTGTACGACATCTCCTTGCCGTGCAGCTGCACGGCCTGCGCGATGCCGGGACGACCGCCCTGCGACGAGTAGAGGGCCGCCTGCTGGTGCGAGTTCTCGCCGTAGCGGAGGTCGGCGGTCTTCGTCCACGAGCCGCCCACCCAGGCGGGGAACGGCGACACGTCGACGGCCTGGTCGGGCGCGACGACGCTGCCGAGGTAGGAGGCGACGGCGATGTCGTAGGTCGCCGTGTGCCGGAACGCCTCGCGGGCCAGCTCGCGGCGCTGCGCGATCGTGGTGCCGCCGCCGCGGACCGCCTCGACGAGCTCGTCGTAGCGGTCGGGCGAGACGACGACGGCGACGTTCGCGTGGTTCTTCGCCGAGGCGCGCACCATGGCCGGGCCGCCGATGTCGATCTGCTCGACGGCCTGGTCGAGCGTGGCACCGGCGGCGACCGTCTCGGCGAACGGATAGAGGTTCACGACCACGAGCTCGTAGGGCTTGATCGCGAGCTCGGCGAGCTGGCGCTCGTGGTGCTCGAGGCGCAGGTCGGCCAGGAGGCCGGAGTGCACTGCCGGGTGCAGCGTGCGCACGCGCCCGTCGAGGTGCTCGGGGTAGCCGGTGACGGAGGCGACCTGCGTCACGGGCAGGCCGGCCTCGGCGATGGCGGCGCTCGTGCCGCCGGTCGAGACGATCTCGACGCCGGCGTCGACGAGCGCCGACGCGAGCTCGACGAGGCCGCGCTTGTCGCTGACTGCCACGAGCGCACGGCGAACGGGCACCCGGTCGCGCTCCCGGTAGAGGCTCGGGTCGATCGAGTGGCCGCTGCTCATCTTCTGCTCAGTTCCTTCAGGTCGAGATGCGAGTTGGCGATGTCGAGCACGGCCTGGATGAGCAGGCGACGCTCGACGGGCTTGATGCGGTCGTGCAGGGTCGACTCGGTGTCGTCGGGAAGCACCGGCACGCGCTCCTGCGCGATGATGGGGCCGCCGTCGACGGAGTTGTCGACGACGATGAGGCTCGCCCCGGTCTGGTCGACGCCGGCGGCGATCGCGTCGCGCACGCCGTGCGCCCCGGGGAACTCGGGCAGGTACGCGGGGTGCGTGTTGATGAGGTGCGGCGAGAAGGCGTCGACCACGGCGGGCGGCACGAGCCGCATCAGGCCCGAGAGGATGACGAGGTCGGGCTCCCAGTGGCGCACCTGCTCGATGAGCGCCGCACCCCACGACTCCCGGTCGGAATACGCCGTGAACGGGACCGTGAAGGTCGGGATGCCGAACTCCTCGCCCAGGAGGAGGCCGTCGGCCTCGCGGTCGGCGCCGATGGCGACGACGCGCGCCGGGAACTCGGCGTCTTCTGAGGCCTCGAGCAGGGCGCGGAGATTGGAGCCTGTGCCCGAGATGAGCACGACGAGCTTCTGCACTCCTCGAGCCTACCCGCTGCGCGGATGCGCACCGTGCGGGGCATCCGCCGCTCGGATGCCGCGGCCGCCGGCGTGCCCGGCCGCCGGCGCTGCCCTGCCGCCCGCGCGCTCCGCGCTCAGACGCCGCCGTCGATCGACCGCGGCACGGCCAGCTCGTCGTCGGGCACCAGCACCTCGGTGTCGCGGTTGAGCGACTCGCCGCGGAAGAACGGCTTCGCCTCGGCGAAGAACGACCACACGACCATGAGCACGGCGCCGAGCAGGAGCGATCCGACGCCGACGACGAACACGCCGCCCACGCCGAGGAGCACCGTGTAACCGTAGTCGGGGTCGAGCATGTCGATCGCCGAGTAGATGAACGCGCCCGTCAGCAGCAGCGCGCCGACCAGCGGGAACACGAGCCGGTTCCAGAAGTTGCGCCACGACGTGAACAGCGTCGACCGGAAGTACCAGACGCACGCGAAGCCCGTGATCGCGTAGTAGAACGCGATCGCGAGGCCGAGCGAGAGGATCGTGTCCTGCAGGATGTTGTCGCTGATGAGCGTCATCCCGACGTAGAAGACGATGGCGACGAAGCCCATCAACAGCGTCGAGAACGAAGGCGTGCGGTAGCGCGGATGCACCGTCGCGAACCGCTTGGGCAGCGCCTTGTAGACCGCCATCGCGAGCGTGCCGCGGGCGGTCGGCAGGATCGTCGTCTGCGTCGACGAGATGGCGGAGATCATCACCGCGACGACGAGCAGCCACGCCCACGGCCCGAACAGCGCGTCCTTCAGCGCGAAGAACACGTCGTCGGCGTTGCCCTCGTTGCCGAGTCCCATACCGGTGTCGCCGAGCCCCGCGTACGACATCGCGGCCACGGTCACGCCCACGTAGGTCACGAGCAGGATGAGGGTCGTGAGCACCGCCGCGCGCCCGGGGATGCGCTTCGGGTCGCGCGTCTCCTCGTTGAGGGCGAGGCAGGTGTCCCAGCCCCAGTAGATGAACAGCGCCAGCAGCACCGACTGCACGAGCGCGTCGAACGAGGTGAACGCGAACGGGTTGAACCAGCTGAGCTGGGGTGTCGTGGAGCCCTCGGGAGCGGTGCCGGCGATGACGTGCCAGGCCGCGAACACGACGAACAGGATGAGGGCGAGGTACTGGATGCCGAGCAGCACGTTCTGCATGCGCTCGCCGATCTCGAGTCCCCGCCAGCTGATCCAGCTCATGAGCGCGATGAACACGACACCGGTGAGCGTCACGACGAACACGTTCTCGGCCAGGTCGGGCGCCACGAGCAGCCAGAAGTAGATGCCGCCGATCTGCGCGAGGTTCGCGAGCACGACGGTGCCGGCGACCGCGACGCCCCAGCCGCCCAGCCACCCCACCCACGGTCCGAACGCCTTCGTCGCCCAGGTGAAGGTCGTGCCGCAGTCGGGGATCTCGCGGTTGAGCTCGCGGTACGCGAACGCGATCAGCAGCATCGGGACGAATGCGATCACGAAGGCGATGGGCGCCTGCTCGCCGACGGCGAGCACCACGAATCCGAGCGTCGCCGCGAGCGAGTACACGGGAGCCGTCGACGCGAGGCCGATGACCGTCGATCCGAAGAGCCCGAGCGTCCCCGTCGCGAGGCCCTTGCCCTCATTCGACGCCGGTGCGGGCGCGGGCGCCGGCGTGGTCGGTGTCGACATCGAACCCCCTCGATCGTGCCGTCACGCGCAGGCTAGCACTCCGTCCGCGACGCCGTGGGGGTCAGCGGTCGACGAGGTCGGCCAGCGCGCTCGGCCGCGGCTCGACGTCATCGCGATCGTCGAACTCGTCGCGTCGGCCGCGGAACCGGGCGGCGTAGGTCCCGACGAGCGCGCCGATCCCGACGGTCGCCGCGGCGACCCCGGCCACGGGCAGCGGTATGGGTCCGACGTCGGCGAGTCGACCCGGCCCGGCCGCCCCGCCCGACCACCACGCGAGCAGGCCCATGACGACGCCGGCGACGACGGATGCCGCGACGGCGACGGCGAGCGGCGCCCACCATCCGGCAGCGCGCGGCACGTCGCGATCGGGGTCCTCGCCGCTGCCGACGAGCCACCCGCCGACGAAGCCGAACAGCACGGGCACGATGAGCCAGAGGGCGCCGAGCGCGGGGGCATCCGTCGGCAGCGCCCCGAGCACCGGGATGCCGGGCACCGGCCCGAGCAGCGTCCCGCCGGGAGCGACGAGGGTGCCGGTGCCGATCGCGAAGCCCGGTCCGAGCAGCCACGCCGCCGCCCAGATCACGAGGTTCGGCAGGAGCGCGAGTTCCGCCACGGTGAGGGCGATCCCGCCGTCGACGCCGGCGCCGAGGGCCTGGTACAGGCCCGCGATCGTCGCGTAGTCCAGCGCGATGAGCACGGCGACGAGCACGGCCGAGATCGCGAGCATGCCGAAGACCGCGCCCGCGCCGATCCGGACGGCCGCGCGGCCGCCGGCCACGAGGCCGGCGGGCATCACGGCGAGCGCCCGGCGCACGAGCCCGGTCGCGGCATCCGTCGTGCCCGACGTGCGCAGCACCTCGCCGACCGCGCCGATCACGACGCCGAGCGCCATGATCGCCGCCGGGAGCCACGCCGCCTGCCAGACGTCGGCGCGGGCGGCGTCGTCGCCCGCGAGCAGCGCGAGCCCGACGCCGACCGCGACGAAGACGACGACGGCGGCGACTCCGCCGCTGAACGAGTGACCGCCCGCCGCCGAGCGGCGCCCGATGCGGCGCCCGAAGGCCACGGTGATGAGGGCGAAGCCGAGCAGCGCGATCGTGATCGGGAACGGGTCGCCGGCGCCCGGAACGGGGATGCGGCCGGCGGTGACCGGGTCGAGTTGCACCACGAGATCGACGCCGTGGCCGAGCAGCCACACATCGGCCGACGTGCGCAGGAACACGCCCGCATCGACGGCGAGCTCGAAGTGCATCGCCCAGAGCAGCATGAGCGGCACGAGCACGATGCCGAGACCGATGAGCGCCGCGACGGATGCCTCGAGGGCAGCCAGCAGGGCGATCGTCGTGCGTCTCATTCCTCGGCGAGCCTAACCCGGCCCGCCGGGCTCAGTCGGTGCGACGTGCGGGATCGGACGGACTCGCCGGCGGCGTCGTCGACTCCCCCGTGTCGACCACCACGCCCTCGGCGAGCACGAGCGTGTCGGCCTCGTCATCGGATGCCGCGTCGGCGGCGACCTCGGCGGCGGCCGCCTCGGCCGTGGTCTCCGCGACCTCGTCGGCCGGGCGGCGCAGGAGCTCGACGATCAGCAGCACGACGAGCGCGAGCACGAGCGTCCAGAACACGACGCCGAGCGTCACCGGCCGGTTGAACCATACGACGGCCGCGGCGACCAGCGCGATGAGGAGGTAGGCCACGCCGCGCCAGCGGTCGAGCGCGATGCCGAACGCACCAGTGGTGATGCCGCGCTTGGCCGCGGAGCGTCGCACGGCCGAGAATCCCGATCCGGCGAACTCCCTGGCCGCGCGGGCGGGGCGCCAGGGCCCCGAGAACCAGGCGATCACGGCGACGAGCAACGCCAGCACGAAGAGGGCGAGGATGGTCGACATCATGAGCTCGACCAGTCCGTCGAAGAGCGACTCCGCGGCATCCCTCGGCATGATCGACGGACTCACCGCGCCGACGAAGTAGAGGCGGCCGACGCCGACCCCGGCGGCGAGCAGCCCCATGCTCAGCGCGAGGCCGCCGGCCGTCCAGACGAGCGCCTTCGGCCGGTTCTTCGCGATGAGCACGCCGGCCACGAGGAGGAGGAGGCAGATCCACGGGATCCACGTGCCCGCGGCGACCGCGAGCGCGTACACCGTCTGGACGAGCGTGAACGCGTCGTTCTGCGCGACGACGATGCTCTTGTCGACCGTGGGGATCGCGGACGCGAAGCCCACCCCCTGGTCGACGAGGCGCTGCTTGACGGCCTCGACGATCGGGCCGAGCTGCACCGAGAGCGTGCCGCCGCTGCCGATCTCGAGCGCCGCGTCGGGGCTGCCCTGCACGGCCGCGATGAACTGCGTGTGCGACGCACGGAGCGCCGCCGCCCAGATGTCCTCGAACGCGTCGGACGTGACGATGCGGTCGACGACGCCCGAGACGAGGGACTGGAGGCCCTGCGTCGCGGGCTGCTCGAGCAGTCCGAGCGCGGTCGCGGCGCGCGGCGGCAGGTCGAGCTGCTTGAGGCCGTCGAAGAGGTCGGCCGTGAGGGCCGGGATGTCGACCTGCTCCTCGATGGCGGCGGTCACCTGGTCGGCGATGAACGCCTGCACGTCGGGATCCTCGGCCATCGGAGCGAACGTCGCGACGAACCGGTCGGTGTCCACCAGCTCGAGCCTCGCCCAGCCGGCGATCACTGCGACCGGCGCGAGGAGCAGGCCGACGACGACCAGCACGATCGCGGCGGCCGTGCGGCCCCGCCCTCGACTCCGGCGCGCCGGCGGCTCCTCGGACGGTGTCGCACCCAGCGCGGCCGCGGCGGCATCGGCATCCGACCGGAGCGCCCGGTTCTCCGCCTCGAGCTCGGCGACCCGCGCCTGGAGCTCACTCGTGCTCATGTCGGCCATCTCGGGCCCCCTCCCGTTGGGATGACGATATCGCTCCCAGGGCTCGCGCGGTCAGTGGATTCGCGCGGATTCCGGTTCCCCCGTTCGAGGGGATTCCGTCGGGTCCGTCGGAGGGGCCCTCAGTGGATGAAGGCCTTCAGCACGATCATCGCGATGCCGAACGACGCCGTGCCGAGCGCCCCAGCCACGCGGATGGGCCAGGACGACCCACGCCGCGAGAAGGCGATCCAGCCGAGCACGGCGAGCACCCCCACGCCGACCCAGAGCGCGGTCCAGATCGCGTACTGGTCAGGGATCGCGCGCGTGGCGCCGAGGAGGAGGATGACCGACGGGATGAGGGCCGACGCCAGCAGTCCGAGCGAGCGCCGGAAGGAGATACGGAACGCCTCTCGGAGCCCGATCACCCGCTCGTGGTCGAGGCCGTGCCGCGCCACCGTGCCGGCGTAGACGTGGGCCGCCCAGAACACGATCACCGTGATGAGCACGGTCCAGAACACCGACCACGAGGACTCGCCGTGGCCGCCGGCGACCACGATCATGCCCGAGACGAGGATGACGCCGTAGACCGACTCCTCGGTCGCGAACGTCGTGCGCATGAACGGATGCGCGAGCATCTTCGACGTGGCGCTGGCACGGCCGGCGGGCGCGCGGCCCGCGGCATCCGACTGCGACTCGACCATGCACTCACCTTCTCACGGCGGGGCTCCGTTGACCCCTGAATTGGTGGGTGAGCATTGCTCACTTTTTGTGGTCCGATTCCTCGGACCGGGTTACGCTGCGGCCGAGAGGGAACCTTCGTCGAAGAGGTCGCCTCGGTCCGTCGAGTGACGAGGTGACGGATGCGACCCCCCGAACGTCCGCCACCGAGGGAGGAGCCCCGCAGGTGCTTCTGCGGGGCTCCGTTCCGCCTGCTTCCCGGGTTCTCCGACACCGCGCCGGCGCCGGAGTGCGATCGCACCGCAGACACGAGGGCCCCGCCGGCATCGCCGACGGGGCCCTTCGCTGCGGGTCGCTGAACGCTATGCGCCGAGCGCCGCGTAGACCTCGCGCAGCAGCTGCGCGGTCTCGGACGGCGTCTTGCCGACCTTGACGCCGGCGGCCTCGAGGGCCTCCTTCTTCGCCTGCGCGGTTCCGGCCGAGCCGGACACGATGGCGCCGGCGTGGCCCATCGTCTTGCCCTCGGGCGCCGTGAAGCCGGCGACGTAGCCCACGACGGGCTTCGTCACGTTGGCCTTGATGAAGTCGGCCGCGCGCTCCTCGGCGTCGCCGCCGATCTCGCCGATCATGACGATCGCCTTGGTCTCGGGGTCGGCCTCGAACGCGGCGAGCGCGTCGATGTGCGTGGTGCCGATGATCGGGTCGCCGCCGATGCCGATGGCGGTCGAGAAGCCGAGGTCGCGGAGCTCGTACATCATCTGGTACGTGAGCGTGCCCGACTTCGAGACGAGGCCGATCGGACCCTTGCCGGTGATGTTCGCCGGCGTGATGCCGACGAGCGCCTCTCCGGGGCTGATGATGCCGGGGCAGTTCGGGCCGATGATGCGGGTCTTGTCGCCCTGCTCCTTGGCGTAGGCCCAGAACTCGGCGGAGTCCTGCACGGGCACGCCCTCGGTGATGATGACGAGAAGCGGGATCTCGGCGTCGATGGCCTCGATCACGGCGTCCTTCGTGAAGGCCGGCGGGACGAACGCGATCGAGACGTCGGCCCCGGTCGCCTCGATGGCCTCGGTCACCGACGCGAAGACGGGGAGCTCGACGTCGTTGCCGTCCTGGTCCTTGTGCAGCACGGTGGTGCCGGCCTTGCGGGCGTTCACGCCGCCGACCACCTGGGTGCCCGCCGCGAGCATGCGCGCGGTGTGCTTCGAGCCCTCGCCGCCGGTGATGCCCTGGACGATGACCTTGTTGTCCTTGTTGAGGAAGATCGTCATTTGTCTCGAATCCCTTACTGCGCGTTCGCCAGCTCGGCGGCCTTGTCGGCGCCCTGGTCCATGTTGTCGGCGAGGGTGACGAGCGGGTGCGCCGCCTCCTCGAGGATGCGACGGCCCTCGACCACGTTGTTGCCGTCGAGGCGCACGACGAGCGGCTTGTTCGCGCTGGAGCCGAGCTCGGCGAGCGCGCCGACGATGCCCTTGGCGACCTGGTCGCACGCGGTGATGCCGCCGAAGACGTTCACGAACACGGACTTGACCTGCGGGTCGCCGAGGATGATCGAGAGGCCGTTGGCCATGACCTCGGCCGACGCGCCGCCGCCGATGTCGAGGAAGTTGGCGGGCTTCACGCCGCCGTGGTTCTCGCCGGCGTAGGCGACCACGTCGAGCGTGGACATGACGAGGCCCGCGCCGTTCCCGATGATGCCGACCTCGCCGTCGAGCTTGACGTAGTTGAGGTCGAGCTCCTTGGCCTTCGCCTCGAGCGGGTCGGCCGCGGCCTTGTCCTCGAGCAGCGCGTGTCCGGCGTGGCGGAACTCGGCGTTCTCGTCGAGCGTGACCTTGCCGTCGAGGGCGATGATGTTCCCGTCCTCGTCGAGGATGAGCGGGTTGACCTCGACGAGCGTCGCGTCCTCGCTGTCGTACACGTCGTAGAGCTTGACGAAGACGTCGGCGACCTTGTCGACCAGCTCGGCCGGGAAGTTCGCGGCCTCGGCGATCTCGCGCGCCTTCGTGGGCGTGATGCCCGTGCCGGGGTCGACCTCGACGCGCGCGAGCGCCTCGGGCTTCTCGACGGCGAGCTGCTCGATCTCCATGCCGCCCTCGACGCTCGTGAGCGAGAGGTACGAGCGGTTGGCGCGATCGAGGAGCACCGAGAAGTAGAACTCCTGCGCGATCTTCGCACCGGCGGCGACCATGACGCGCTTGACGACGTGGCCCTTGATGTCGAGCCCGAGGATCGCCTTCGCGGCCTCCTCCGCCTCGTCGGGGGTCTTGGCGACCTTGACGCCGCCCGCCTTTCCGCGGCCGCCCGTCTTCACCTGGGCCTTGACCACGACGACGCCGCCGAGCTGTTCGGCGGCCTTGCGCACGTCCTCGGGGGTGTCCGCGACGATGCCGGCGAGCACCGGCACTCCGTACTTCTCGAAGAGGTCTCTGGCCTGGTACTCGTAAAGATCCACGCTCTGCTTCCAATCGGTCCGCGCGTGATCGCGCAGGGATGGTGGGATGAGAGGCCCGGCCGGATGTTGTCTCGACGTCGAGAATTCTCTCGATATCGAGATAGCGGGCCGACGACCATGGTACTCCCCCGTCGTGGGGCGTCCGAACCGGGATGTCCGGGGTCCCGGACATGCGCGCGGGCAGGCGCGACTGCCGGCGAGCACGTGCGGCGGCGGCATCCGACGACCGCGACGGCGAGCGGATGCCGCGGCGAGCGCAGGTGAGGACAGGCTCGCCATGCTGGCGGGTGGCCCGGCCCGCTGCGAGACTGGCCGCATGGTCGACCCCGTGGAACCGATCCATCGCACCGATCCCCACGACGGATCGGTGCACGCGAAGCTCAACTGGCTACGGGCGGGCGTGCTCGGCGCGAACGACGGCATCGTCTCGGTCGCCGCGCTCGTGGTCGGCGTCGCGGCCGCCACCACCGACCTCGCCGCGATCCTCATCGCGGGCGTCGCGGCGGTGCTCGCCGGCGCCATCTCGATGGGGCTCGGCGAATACGTGTCGGTCTCGAGCCAGCGGGACACCGAGCGCGCCCTGATCGCGAAGGAGCGCTGGGAGCTCGAGACCATGCCCGCCCAGGAGCTGGCCGAGCTCACCGCGCTCTACCGCACGAAGGGGCTCTCGGCCGAGACGGCCGAGCGCGTCGCCGTCGAGCTCACGGCGCACGATGCGCTGGCCGCCCACCTCGAGACGGAGCTGCACATCTCGCAGGACGACGTCGTGAACCCGTGGCACGCGGCGTGGGCATCCGCGCTGTCGTTCCTCGTCGGCGCGGTGCTGCCGATGCTCGCGATCCTCCTGCCGCCGCCCGAATGGCGCGTCGCCACGACGTTCGTCGCGGTCATCGTCGCGCTCGCGATCACGGGCTGGCTATCGGCGTGGATCGGCGGGAGCCCTCGCGGTCGCGCGGTGCTGCGCGTGGTCGTCGGGGGCGCGCTCGCACTCGTCGTCACCTGGGTCATCGGCGCACTCCTCGGGACCGCCGTGTAGCCATGGCCGAGGCGCGCATCGGCATCTCGGGCTGGCGCTATCCGAACTGGCGCCGGAGCTTCTACCCGACGGGCCTCCGCCAGGCCGACGAGCTCGCGTTCGCCTCCGAGCGGATGACCTCGATCGAGGTGAACGGCTCGTTCTACTCGCTGCAGAGGCCCGCGAACTGGGTGCGCTGGCACGACGCGACGCCCGACGGCTTCGTCTTCGCGGTGAAGGGCCCGCGCTTCATCACGCACATCAAGCGGCTCGGCGACATCCGGGCGCCGCTCGCGAACTTCTTCGCGTCGGGCGTGCTGGCGCTCGGGTCGAAGCTCGGTCCGGTGCTCTGGCAGCTGCCGCCGAACCTCGGGTTCGATCCCGAGGTCGCCGACCGCTTCCTCGGCCTGCTGCCGCGAACGACGACGGATGCCGCGGCGCTCGCGGCCGGGCACGACGAGCGGATGGAGGGGACGTCGTGGTTCGACGCCGCGGCGATCGTCGACCGGCCGCTGCGGCATGCCGTGGAGGTGCGGCATCCGGAGTTCGAGGACCGGCAGGAGGAGTGGGCCGACCTGCTCGCCCGGCACGGCGTGGCCTCGGTCACCGCCGACACCGCGGGCCGCTACCCGCGCATCGATCGCACGACCGCCGACTTCGCGTACGCGCGGCTGCACGGCGAGGAGGAGCTCTATGCCTCGGGGTACGACGACGCATCGCTCGACCGCTGGGCGACTTGGACGCGGACGCATCTCGACGCGGGTCGCGACGCGTTCCTCTACTTCGACAACGACGTGAAGGTGCGGGCGCCGTTCGACGCGATGGGGCTCATCGCGCGGCTCCCGCGGCCGGCGGGGCTGCAGGAGGCGCCGACCGCGGAACCGCCGGGGCGCTGACGGCTCGCGGCCAGCCCGGCGTGGCGAGCAGCGAGCCGTCGTGCTCCACGGCCAGCACGTCGACGTCGAACCGGTCGGCGCACGTGTCGAGGCTTGCGCGGCCGCCCGCGACGATCGCCGTCGCGATGACGTCGGCTGTGACGATGTCGTCGGCTGCCACGCTCACCTGCACGAACGGGGTCGGCCCCTCGCCCGGCCGGGTCCAGATGTGGTCGCCGCGCTCCGCGCTGCCCGACGTGGCGACCGCGCGTCGTCGGGCACCCAGGCGGATGCCGCCGAGCAGCGCCGCGCGATCGGCCGGGTCCACGATCCCGACGTGCCATTCGTCGTCGCCAGTCGTCGACGACACGAACACGTCGCCGCCCGCGTCGATCGCCCACCGCGGAGACCCGCCGTGCGCGAGCAACTCGCCGGCCTCGGCGATCGCGAGCGCCTTCACCACCCCATCGAGGTCGATCACCCCGTCGCCGCGATGCGGCGTGAAGGCGCCGTCGGTGCGCATGCGCCACTCGAGCGCGAGGGCGTACGCGTCGCGCACGTCCGCGCCGGCCTCGGGCAGGGCGAGCTGGCCGCGGGCGATCCGACTCAGTTCGGACGCGGGGTCGAACAGGCTGCAATGAGCCTCCCACCGGCGGAAGACGGCATCGACCGCCGCGACGGCGGCCGCGGCATCCGTGTCGTCGCCCGGCCGCACGCCCACCCGGACGCTGACGACGGTGCCCATCGCATGGAACGTGCCGCCCGCGAGCCCGACCGTCGGCCGCGCGCCCATCAGAAGCCCGCCGCGTCGAGCGCGGCCTGCAACGACTGCAGGTAGGCGGCGCTCGTGTACGTGGCGCCGCTCACGAGCGAGACCGACGACGACTGCGCCTGCAGCACCTCGTCGCGCAGGATCGGCTCCGCCCGATTGCTGATCGACACCGAGCGGCCGTCGTGATCGGTGAGGTGGAGGGCCGTCACGTCGGTGATCGCGCCGCCCGAGATCGTGACCTGCACCTGCACGTCGCCGAAGCGCGTGCCGACCGAGGATCCCGAGTAGGTGCCGTCGGTCGAGGCGGCGGCGTTCGTGTCGGTCGACGTGCCCGTGTTCGCGTCGGTACCCGAGCCCGTCGACGGGGCGGAGGTCGCGGCATCCGTCGAGCCGGAGCTTCCGGTGTCGGAGCTGCCGCTCGTTCCGCTCTCGGAGCTGCCGCCTGGGATGCCACTCGACCCACCGACGGTCTGCGTCGTCGTCTCGGCGACGGGCGCCGAGGGCGTGCCCAGCAGCCCGAGCTGCCAGCCGCCGAGGATCGCCGTCGCCGAGGCGGCGGAGGCCAGGATCACCGCTCGTCGTCTCACCAGTCGAACCTCTCGTGATGGACCTGCTCGGGGGCCATGCCCGCCGCGCGGGCCTCGGCGATGACGCGCTCCGCCCAGTCGCGCGGTCCGCAGACGTACAGGTCGGTGTCGTCGAGCCGCGGCACGAACGCCGCCAGCGAGAGGCCCTCGTGCTCCGCGGCGTCCGTCAGCCAGCCGCGCCCGCGTGGACCCGGGACCGTGATGAGGGTCGCGCCGCGCGCCGCGCAGAGCTCTCCGAGCTCGTCGAGCAGCCACCCGGCAGCGGGCTCGGGCGTGCGGACGACGACCGTCGCCTCGCCCGGACGGAACGTCGCCGTCTCGAGCAGCGACCGCACGGGCGTGATGCCGATGCCGGCCGCGACGAACGCGATGCGCGACCGGCTGCGCGCCGCCTCGCTGAAGATGCCGTACGGGCCCTCGATCGCGACGCGCGTGCCGGGCCGGATGCCCGCGAGGCTCGCGGATCCCGCCCCGAGCGCGCGCACGGTGATGCGCAGCCTGCCGCCGCGCGGCGCGGCCGACAGCGAGTACGGATGCGCCTGCCACCACTGCCCGCGGGCGAGGAACCGCCAGACGAGGAACTGCCCTCCCGTGGCGCGCAGGCGCTCGAGGTCGGCGCCCCGCATCGTGACGGAGACGGCCTGGCCGCTCGTGCCGATCGGCTCGACGGCCTCGACGACCAGGCGGTGCCGAAGGGTCGCGACGAGCGGCACGAGGAGTCGGAAGACGACCACCGCGGCGAGTGTGCCCCACGTGATGGCGAGCCAGTACCAGTACTGCCACGTGCCCTCGGCGAAGAGCCCGCCGACGCTGAACTGGTGCGGCAGCGCGGCGAGCACGGCCGCGTAGGCGAGCAGGTGCACGAGGTGCCACGTCTCGTACCGCAGGCGGCGGCGCACCGCGACGAGGGAGGTCACGACGACGAGCGCGAACAGGCCGAACCCCAGCAGCGCGAGCGGCAGGTCGGGCAGCGACCAGATCGCCACCGCTTCGGCGACGAGGTCGACACCGTCGGCCACGGCGTAACCCGTGAGCAGCAGCACGCCATGCGCCACGAGGAGGTACACGACCGGTTTCCCGAGTCGGCCGTGCAACGCCATCGCGGCGTCGTGGCCGACGGCGCGTTCGATGAGCGGCACCCGCGCCGCGAGCAGCAGCATCACGAGCACGAGGTCGGTCGCGACGAGGCCCGCGACGATCCCGAGCGAGGTCAGCGCCGAGCCGACGTCGCCGAACCGGTTCGCCCCGCCCTCGGCGAGGAACAGGCCGACCGCCACCGCAACGGATGCCACCGCACCGGCGGCGAGCAGGTCGCTCCGCCACAGCCGCCGACGGGCACGCTCCCGCTCGGGACCGGCCATCGAGCGGGCGGGCCGCTCGAGGTGCCGGGCGTCGTGCAGGAGGAATGCCATGACGCCATCGTGCTGGTGGACCCTATCGCCGAGCGATGGGTCGCCTGTGGGCCGGCTGGGAACGCGGCATCCGCTCGACGTTCAGAGCTTCTCGATGGGCGCGATCTTGATGAGGAGCTTCTTCTGCCCAGCGGTGTCGAAGGCGACGTGCGCGATGCGCTTGGTGCCCTCACCGGTGACCTGGGTCACGCGACCCTCGCCGAAGTCGACGTGCCGGATGCGATCGCCCGCCTCGAGCGTGAGGTCGCCGTTGTCGCGCACGGTGCCGGTGACCCGGTTCGCCCACTCGGCCTTGGGCGCGGCGCTCTTCAGCACGCTGAACTTCTCGAGGTCGCGGTCGCGCGTGCCCCAGGCGCCACCGGGGCGGCGGGCGTTCAGCGCACGCGGCTGGGTACCGCCGCGGGACGTGGCCATGCCCGGCGACTGCCGCCAGTCGATGAGCCCCTCGGGGATCTCCTGCAGGTAGCGCGACGGCATCGCCACCGCGACCTCGCCGAACTGGGCGCGACTCATCGCGAGCGACAGGAAGAGGCGTTTGCGGGCCCGCGTGATGCCGACGTAGAACAGGCGGCGCTCCTCGGCGGGACCGCCTGGCTCCGATGCCGACATCTGGTGCGGCAGCAGGCCCTCCTCGAGTCCGGTGAGGAACACGGCGTGGTACTCGAGGCCCTTCGCGGTGTGGAGCGTCATGAGCGACACGGTGCCCGAGGCGTCGTCGATCTCGTCGGCCGCCGCGACGAGCGAGACCTGGGTGAGGAAGTCGACGAGCGTCGCCCCGGGGTTCTCGCGGTCGAAGTCGCGCGTCTGGGCGACGAGCTCCTCGACGTTCTCGGCGCGCGTCTCGTCTTGCGGGTCTCGGCTATTGCGGAGTGCGTCGATGAGGCCCGAGCTCTCGAGCAGGAACACGAGCACGTCGGAGACCGAGGACGCACCCTCGTTCGTGCCCTCGGCGACGGCGCGCGACGACGGCACGAGCATCGCGGCGGCCTCGTCGAGCACGCGGGCCAGCCCGAGGATCGCGCCGGTGACCTTCGGGCCGAGGCCGAGTGCGTCGGCGTTGCGCATCGCCTCGCGGAACGAGATGCCGTTCTGCTCCGCGAAGCTCGCCAACGCGGTCTCGGTGGCCGGGCCGATGCCCCGCTTGGGCGTGTTCAGGATGCGGCGGAGCGCGAGCTCGTCGACCGGGTTCGCCACCGAGATGAGGTACGCCATCGCGTCCTTGATCTCGGCGCGCTCGTAGAACTTCGTGCCGCCGACGACGCGGTACGGCAGGGCCGACCGCACGAAGATCTCCTCGAGCGCACGCGTCTGCGCGTTGGTGCGGTAGAAGACGGCGATGTCGCGGTACGCGATGCCGGCGCGGTGCAGCGACTCGATCTCGTCGGCGACGAACTGCGCCTCGTCGTGCGCCGTGTAACCGGTGTAGCCGGTGATGAGCTCGCCGTCGCCGACGGCCGTCCACAGCTTTTTGTCCTTCCGGTCGAAGTTGTTCGAGATGACGGCGTTGGCGGCCGAGAGGATGTTCTGCGTCGACCGGTAGTTCTGCTCGAGCAGCACCACCTTCGCTCCGGGGAAGTCGCGCTCGAACTCCACGATGTTGCGGATGTCGGCGCCACGGAAGGCGTAGATCGACTGGTCGGAGTCGCCGACGACCGTGAGGCTGGCACCGGGGATGCCGCCCGAGGCATCCGTCAGCGCGGCCACGTTCACGCCGTGGCCCTCCATTTCGTGCACCCGGTCGGCCGGGACCGGCTGGGTGAGCTCGCGGATGAGCGAGTACTGGGCGTGGTTCGTGTCCTGGTACTCGTCGACGAGGATGTGCCGGAACCGGCGCTGGTAGAGCGACGCGACCTTCGGGAACGCGCGGAACAGGTAGACGGTCTCGGCGATGAGGTCGTCGAAGTCGAGGGCGCTCGCGTCGCGCAGCCGACGCGTGTACTGCCGGAAGATCTCGACGAACATGACCTCGTTGGGGTCGTTCGTGTTGGCATTGCGCGCGTACGTCTCGACGTCGGCGAGCTCGTTCTTCAGCCGCGAGATCTTCGCCTGGGCGCTCGCGGGCGTGAAGCCCATCGTGTCGGCGTCGAGCTCCTTGATGATGCGCTTCAGCACCGTGCGGGTGTCGGCGGAGTCGTAGATCGTGAACGTCGACGAGAGCCCGAGCGACTCGGCCTCACGGCGCAGGATGCGCACGCACGCCGAGTGGAATGTCGAGATCCACATGCCGCCGGCGGCCTCGCCGAGCAACGCCTCGACGCGCTCGCGCATCTCGGCGGCGGCCTTGTTCGTGAACGTGATGGCGAGGATCTGGCTCGGCCACGCCTCTCGGCTCTGGATGAGGCTCGCGATGCGGTGCGTGAGCACGCGCGTCTTGCCCGAGCCTGCGCCCGCGACGATGAGCAGCGCCTGCCCGCGGTACTCGACGGCCTCGCGCTGCTCGGGGTTGAGCCCGTCGGTGAGGCGGTCGCCGGCGGAGGGCACGGTGCCGGTCGGAGCGGCGGCGGACGGTGCGGCGGACGCGGGCGGCGCCTCGCGCCAGCCGGCCGGGTCGTCGGGGTCGAGGATCAGCGTCATGTCCCGTCAATTCTAGGCGCGGCATCCGACAGCCGGCCCTGCGCGGTGCGCTTCGCGCCGCCGCCGCCCGGCCCTCTGCGCGAGTCACGTGTTCTCGTCGCATCCGTGAGACGCAGGCGACCGAAAGTCGTGACTTGGCGGGGGATGTGCAGGCGACGCCGCCTCAGCGCACGCCGGATGCCGCCCGCCGCGCCTCGACGCCGAGGTCGGGGTGGTCGACGAAGATCCCGTCGACGCCGGCGCCGATCACCTCGCGGAACTCCCCCAGCCAGTCGCCGAACGCCGATCGCGCCGACCCGCGGCGGAATCCCGGGGCGAGGAAGCGGTTCTCGGGCCGCAGCGTCCACGTGTACACGACGAGCCCCGCCGAGTGCGCGGCGTCGACGAGGTCGGAACCGGTGAGCGGCGAGGCCTGCTTCCACGGCCCGACGAGCCGTGCCTTGCCGACGCTCACGCCGTCGACCCGTCCGGCGAGGCCGAGCAGCCCGGCCTCCGTCATGAAGTGGTCGTAGCTCGACGCGCTTCGGCCCTGCGCGATGACGACGTCGACCGGTGCCCCGGTCGCCTCCACGAGGAAGACCCTCGGTCCACGGATGCCGCGAGCCCCGAGCCGGTCGAGCACGTCGAGCTCGAACGACTCCATGACCAGCCGCTCATCGCCGCGTCCCCAGCCCGCGTCGTCGAGCTCGGCGGCGAAGAGCTCGTCGAGCGGCAGGCCGAGCGCCGCGAAGTGGGACGCGTGCTTGAACTCCGCGACCATGCGGATGAGCCGCCGCTGCTCGTCGGCGGCCGTGTCGATGAGCGCGAACAGGTCGCGTAACCGGATCACCGGGTAGCGGTCGTCGAAGCTCGCGCTCGCCTGGCGGAGGGCGCCGAGCCGCTCGCGAGCGCGGAGCGTCGAGAGCTCCCCCCACGTGAAGTCCTCCGTGAACCAGCCCGTGAGCGGCCGGCCGTCGACCTCTCGCGTGGTGCGCTTGGCGGCGAATTCGGGCCGCGTCGCGACATCCGTCGTGCCCGAGATCTCGTTCTCGTGCCGCAGCACCAGCACGCCGTCGCGCGTCGACACGATGTCGGGCTCCACCGCGTCGGCGCCGAGCGCGAACGCCAGCTCGTACGCCGAGCGGGTGTGCTCGGGGCGGTACCCCGACGCGCCGCGGTGCCCGATCACGAGGGGGCGCGCGCCGGAGTCGTGCAGCATGGGCCCAGCGTAGCGGCGGCGACCCGCGCATCCGCGGGAATCCGCGCAGAACTCTGGGCGTTATCACTGCTACGACCGGTAGATTGGTGCACGGCGCGGATGCCCCATCCGATGCCCGTCCCCCGCACCGACGAAAGCCGAAAGCAGAGGAACCCCATGGCTCTCGACAATCCCGCGTTCTCGCGGAATTCCGCCTTCTCTCAGCAGGGAGCCGTCGCCGCCGCACAAGACGTGTCGGCGCAGCAGCTCCAAGAGCTGTACAACCAGCCTGCGACGCTCCCCGACCGCGAGGTCATGACCGTCGAGAACACCATCGCCAAGACGGCGGCCTCGTTCGGCGTGCTCGTCGTGTTCGCCGCGGTCGGCTGGACGATCACGCCCGCCGCGCCGTGGGTGTTCTGGGTCGCGTCGCTCGTCGGCTTCGTGCTGGCGCTCGTCAACATCTTCAAGAAGGAGCCCTCGCCGGCCCTCATCCTCGCCTACGCGGCCGCGCAGGGCGTGTTCTTGGGCGGCATCTCGCTCATGTTCGAGTCCCAGTGGTCGGGCATCGTGGCGCAGGCGGTCATCGGCACGCTGGCCGTCGTCGGCGTGACGTTGGCGCTCTTCGCGAGCGGCAAGGTCCGCGCCTCGAAGCGGGCCACGAAGATCTTCATGGTGGCGCTCCTCGGCTACGTCGTGTTCTCGTTCATCAACCTCATCCTGATGTGGACCGGCGTGAACAACGACCCGTGGGGCCTCCTGGGCGTGAGCATCGGCGGCATCCCGCTCGGCCTCATCATCGGCGTGCTGGTCATCCTGATGGGCGCGTACTCGCTCGTGCTCGACTTCGACATGATCCAGCGCGGCGTGCGCAACCGCGCCCACAAGAAGTACGGCTGGACCGGCGCCTTCGGCATCATGGTCACCGTCATCTGGCTCTACCTCGAGATCCTGCGCTTCCTCGCCATCGCCCGGAACTAGCGACAGCATCGACACACGGACGGCCGCCCTTCGGGGCGGCCGTTCCGCGTTTCGGGTGCACCGAGCGGATGCCGCGGCGCCGCGCCGCACTCGAGCGGATGCTGCGGCGCCGAGGTTCAGCCGACACGCCCGAACCGTTCAGCGCCCGAGCGACTCCACCGACGCGCGGATCGCATCCGCGGACGCCCGCAGCAACCCCTCCTCGTCGGCCGAGAACGGCACGCCCCCGAGCGGGAACGCCCCGTCGCCGCCGACGAGGCAGGGCACCGACAGCGCGATGCCCTCGATCCCGTGCTGTCCGTCGAGCACGGTGCTCACGGGCAGCACCGCGTGCTCGTCGTCGAGGATCGCCTCGACGATGCGCGCCCCGGCGAGGCCGATCGCGGAGTTCGTCGCACCCTTGCCGCGGATGACCGTGTAGGCGGCGTTGCGCACCTCGTGCGCGATCTCGTCGAGCTGCCCGAGCGTGAACGGATCGCCGCCGCGCCAGTCCAGGATCGGCACCGGGCCGATGCGGGCGTTCGACCACAGCGGGAACTCGGTGTCGCCGTGCTCGCCCACGATGTCGGCGTGCACGCTCGAGGTCGCGACGCCCGCGCGACGCGCGAGCAGCCATCGCAGGCGCGACGTGTCGAGCACGGTGCCCGATCCGAAGACGCGGTTCGGCGGCAGGCCCGTGATCCGCTGCGCCACCACCGTCAGTACGTCGACCGGGTTCGTCACGAGCAGGAAGATCGCGTCGGGCGCCCGCTGCTGCAGCGCCGGCAGCAGGCCCTCGAGGATGCCGACGTTCGTGTCGGCGAGCTCGAGCCGCGACTGCCCCGGATGCTGCTTCGCCCCCGCCGTGACCACGACGACGTGCGATCCCTCGACCACGGCGAGGTCGGTGCCGCCGGTCACGCGCGCGTCGGTGAACTGCGTGCCGTGGGCGAGGTCGAGCACCTCGGCCTCGACCTTCTCGGCCGCGATGTCGTAGAGCGCGACCTCGCTCGCCGAGCCGCGGATCAGCGCGGCGTAGGCCAGGCTGGCGCCCACGCTGCCAGCGCCGACGACGGTGAGCTTCGAGTTCTCGACGACTCCCATGCGCCCATCCTGCCAGTGGCGCGGGGTCGCTCGCCGGTTCGTCGCCGCGTCAGCTCGGAACGGCGGCCGACGGCCCCGCGGCATCCTGTCGCGTACGTCGCGCCCGTCGAGCCGCGACGCGGCTGACGACGCCGAGCAGCCCGTCGCGCGCCGGCTGGGCGCGTTCGGCGAGCGCGACCCGCATGAGGGCAGCGGATGCCGCGCGCAGCCGTTGCGACGGCCGGACGCGTTCCCGGTCGTACGCGACGAGCGCCTCGTCGACGGGCAGCTCGCCGAGGAGCCGCCCCAGCGTCACGGCGTCGACCAGCGCCTCGCAGCCGCCGCGGCCGAGGTTGGGCGTCATGGCGTGCGCCGCGTCGCCGACGAGTACGAGCCGGCCGCGCACGTAGGAGCGGAGGCGCGGCGTCGTCCAGATGCGCTGGGCGAGCGAGGTCTCGGGGTCCGCAGCCGAGAGCACCCGTGCCAGCCCCGGCGCGAGGTCTTCGATGCCCTCGCGGGCGAGGTCGAGCGCGATGGCGACGTCGACGTGCCGTGGCCCGAGGTCGGTGCGGAACGAGGCGTACCAGTTGGTGCCCGAGCGGTGCGGTCCGACGCCGTAGAGGCGTCCCCGACCCCAGTACTCGCCCATCGCCTCAGCCGGCGTGGACTCGGGCAGCACGCCGCGCACCGCGAGGAACGGCGTCAGCGCGGCATCCGCCCGACCGCCCCAGCCCGACCGCCGCACGGTGCTGTGCACGCCGTCGGCGCCGACGACGAGCTCACCCGGTTCGGTCACGACTCGATCGACGCGTTCGGTGACGCGGGCGACGGATGCCGGAACGGCCGCGTCGAGGGCCGCGAGCAGGTCGTCGCGGGCGACCAGCACGCCGACGGGCGTCGTCAGCTCCGACCAGCTGCGCCCCGTGCTGCTGCGGATCGGGAAGCGGTCGATCGACGGGCTGATGCTCCGCAGCTGCTCGGCCACGCCGATCCGCGCGAGGGCGTCGACCGCCTCGGGCCACATCGCCAGGATCGTGCGGACGTCGGGCAGCTCGCCGCGCTGCTCGACGAGCGTCACGTCGAATCGCTCGGGGTCGAGCGAGGCCGCGAGGGCGAGGCCGGCGATGCCGCCGCCGACGATGCGGATGCGAGTCGGACTGGTCATGCCCGGAACGTTACTACAAAAATAGTGATGCCACTACTTCTGTAGTCCTTTCCGCTACACTCGCCGCATGGATCGCCGAACGTTCGTCGCCGACGCCGCCCTCGACGTGGTCGCCGCGCACGGGATGAAGGGGCTGACGCACCGCGCCGTCGACGCGGCATCCGGTTCGCCCGCGGGCACCACTTCGAACTACTTCCGCACGCGCGCCGCGCTCGTCGCCGCCGCGGTCGATCGCCTGGAGCAGCGCGACCTCGAGCTCTGGTCGGCGGGCGCCGACGCACCGCCCCCCACCGACGCCGATGCGCTCGCCGATCGCCTCGCGACCTACCTCGCCGCGTTCGTGGCGGAGCAGGCCGACCTCACGCGCGCACGCTTCGCGCTCTCGCTCGCGGACCCCGACACCGTCGTCGGCGGGCACCGCCGCTTCATGGGCGTGGCCCGCGCCATGGTCGAGGCGGCCGGCATCGACGACGCCGAGGAGCGATCCCGCTGGCTCGCGGACTACTCCGACGGGGTGCTGCTGCACCAGCTCACGGCCCGCCACGACGAGCCCGTGGACGTCGCGTCGCATCGTCGCGCCATCCACCGGCTGCTGCTCGACTGAGGCTGCGCGCGGCGCGCCCCGAACGCGTGCTTCCCCCGGGTGCCGTCGGTGTGGTCGAATCATCATCGAGCCCACCCCAAACGTTGCGCGCAACGATCCCGGGCGACCGACCCGAACCCGCCCGGAGACCCGATTGTCCCCTCGCCCTGCTGCGCGCCGTCGACGTGCGCGCTCCACTCTCCCCGCCGCCCTCACGCTGGTCGTCGCCGTCGCGCTCGCGGGGCTCAGCGCCGCATCGGCCCACGCTGACAGCACAGTGACGGGAGGTTCGATCTCTGGAATGGTCACGGGAACCGGAGACACCCCTCTCGCGGACGTGCAGGTGACCCTCTACGAGTCGATCAAGCCCGACTTCGCCTTCCGCGGCACCGCACAGTCGGACGCCGACGGCATCTTCCGCTTCGAGAGCGTCCCCGCTGGGTCGTACTCGCTGGGGTTCTCCAGTCCCGGTTTCGTCTCCGAGTGGCTGGGTGACACCCGCGACAGCCTCTCAGCCAGAGTGTTCACCGTCAGCCCGGGCGACACCATCGTCGGACTTGACGCCCGGTTGTCGCTCTCGGCATCCATCTCTGGAACGGTGACCGACGAAGGCGGACTCCCCATCCCACACGCGAACACTGTGCTCTGCGAACCGGGGCTCGGCCCGGTTCCGAGTTGTTACTACTGGAAGGACGCCGACGGGAACGGCGTGTTCCGGTTCACGGACATCAGGGCGGGTCGCTACACCATCTTCTTCGGAAGGGGAACAGACCCGCTGTATCGCGACTACGCCAGCGAATACTGGAACGACCGGGCCCAGCCGTGGCAGGCCGAGTACTTCACGGTGGCGGAGGGTCAGACGCTGACGGGTATGGATGCCGCGCTCGAGAAGGGCGGCTCGATGTCGGGCCGAGTGGTGGGAACCGGTGGCGCACCCCTCGCCGACGTGCGGATCGATGCGAGGGCCAACCCCCGCTCCATCGACGGTACGTTCGTCGAGGACACCGGGAGCTCGGTTCGCACGGACTCGAGCGGCCGTTTCGAGTTCCGTGGGATGCCCGCCAACGCGTACCACCTCGAGTTCTGGGCTCCGGAAGGGTCGCCCTACCGGAACGAATGGTGGAGCAACGAATCCGACATGTCCGCATCGGATGTGGTGGTTCTCGGGGAGCGGGCTGTCGTTACCGGCCTGAATGCCGAGCTCGATCTTCCCGGTGCCCCATGGGACGAAGTCGTGCAGATCGCGGGGGACGACCGGTACGCCACCTCCGCGATGGTCTCGGCGTCTCAGTTCGCGCGCGGTGTGCCGGTCGCCTATATCGCGAGCGGGTTGAACTTCCCCGATGCCCTCTCCGGAGCACCGTTGGCCGGCATCACGGGTGGCCCCGTGCTCTTGACCGAGCCCGATGCGCTGCCCGACGTGGTCGCTGACGAACTGCGGCGCTTGCAGCCGTCTCACGTCGTCATCCTCGGGGGAACCGCGGTGATCAGCACTGCGGTCGAATCGGCGATCGATGCCATCGTCTCGGGTTCGCCGACTCGACTGGCAGGTGACGATCGCTATGCGACCTCCGCTGCCATCTCAGCCTCGCACTTCCAGCCGGGTGTGCCCGTGGCGTACGTGGCGAGCGGCCTGAACTTTCCCGACGCTTTGTCGGGAGCGCCCCTCGCCGGCCTCACCGACGGTCCCGTGCTGCTCACTGCACCCGATGGCGTCCCCGACGTGGTCGCCGATGAGCTGCGCCGACTCGCGCCGAGCCGCATCATCATCCTCGGCGGCACCTCCGTCATCGGCGACTCCGTCGAAGCCCGACTCGACGCGCTGATCTCGGGCGCTCCGACACGCCTCGCCGGCGACGACCGATTCGCCACCTCGGTGGAGATCTCGGCCTCGCAGTACGAGCCCGGCGTTCCGGTCGTCTACATCGCGAACGGGTTCAACTTCCCCGACGCCCTGGCCGGCGCCCCATTGGCCGGGCTCACAGGCGGACCCGTTCTCCTGACCACGTACGACGGCCTCCCCGATGTCGTGGAGCGGGAGTTGGTGCGCCTGAAGCCGCATCGCGTCGTCATCCTTGGGGGTCGTTCGGTCGTCAACGGAGTGGTCTACAACCGTCTCATCCAGCTCGAAAGCGCGCCCGACTGGGACCTCAGCAAACTCGATTGAACGCACCTGAGGGAGAACGACGAAGGGCGCGGACCACACGGTCCGCGCCCTTCGTCATCGGCCGCTGCGCGACCTCACTCCCACTCGATGGTGCCCGGCGGCTTCGACGTGACGTCGAGCACGACGCGGTTCACCTCGCGCACCTCGTTGGTGATGCGGTTCGAGATGCGCGCGAGCACGTCGTAGGGCAGGCGGGTCCAGTCGGCCGTCATAGCGTCCTCCGACGAGACGGGACGCAGCACGATCGGATGGCCGTAGGTGCGACCGTCGCCCTGCACGCCCACGGAGCGCACGTCGGCGAGCAGCACGACCGGGCACTGCCAGATCTCCTGGTCGAGGCCGGCGGCGGTGAGCTCCTCGCGTGCGATCGCGTCAGCGTGGCGCAGCACCTCGAGGCGGTCGCGGGTGACCTCGCCGACGATGCGGATGCCGAGGCCGGGGCCGGGGAACGGCTGGCGCCCGACGATGGCCTCGGGCAGCCCGAGCTCGCGGCCGATGGCGCGCACCTCGTCCTTGAAGAGCGTGCGCAGCGGCTCCACGAGCTCGAACTGCAGGTCCTCGGGCAGTCCGCCCACGTTGTGGTGGCTCTTGATGTTCGCGGTGCCCGTGCCGCCGCCCGATTCGACGACGTCGGGGTAGAGCGTGCCCTGCACCAGGAATCGGATGGGCTCGCCGTCGGCCGCGGCCTCGGCGATGAGGTCGCGCTCGGCCTGCTCGAACGCGCGGATGAACTCGCGGCCGATGATCTTGCGCTTCTCCTCGGGGTCGGTGACCCCGGCGAGCGCGTCGAGGAACGTGTCGACCGCGTCGATCGTCACGAGCCGCACGCCGGTCGCCTCGACGTAGTCCTGCTGCACCTGCTCGCGCTCGCCCTGTCGCAGCAGGCCGTGGTCGACGAACACGGCGGTGAGCTGGTCGCCGACGGCGCGCTGCACGAGCGCGGTGGAGACCGCCGAGTCGACGCCGCCCGACAGCGCCGAGATCACGCGCGAGGAGCCGACCTGGGCGCGGATGCGCTCGACCTGCTCGGCGATGACGTTGTCGGGGTTCCAGTCGGCGGGGATGCCGGCCGCACGGTGCAGGAAGTTCTCGAGCACGCGCTGGCCGAACTCCGAGTGCTTCACCTCGGGGTGCCACTGCACGCCGTAGAGCGACCGCTCGTCGTTCGCGAAGGCCGCGACCGGCGTCGTCGCCGTGGAGGCGAGCACTTCGAAGCCGTCGGGCGCCCGCGAGACCGAGTCGCCGTGGCTCATCCATACGATCTGCGCCTCGGGCTGGCCCGAGAGCAGCGCGTTGTCGTCGTCGGTGCGCGCGGTGACGGCCGTCGAGCCGTACTCGCGGTGGCCGGTGTGCGCGACCTCGCCGCCGAGCTGCTGCGCCATGACCTGGAAGCCGTAGCAGATGCCGAGCGTCGGCACGCCGAGCTGCAGGATGCCCTCGTCGAGCGCCGGCGCGCCCTCCTCGTACACCGACGACGGTCCGCCCGAGAGCACGATGCCGACGGGGTTCTTCGCGCGCACCTCCTCGGCCGTGATGGTGTGCGGCACGATCTCCGAGTAGACGGATGCCTCGCGCACGCGCCGCGCGATCAGCTGGGCATACTGCGCCCCGAAGTCGACGACGAGGACGGGACGCTGCTCGGTGGGCTGCTCGGGGGACGCGTCGGTCACTGCTGGGCCTCCATGGAGTCGGCGGGGTCGGTCGCGGCATCCGTCGGGGCGGCCGGTGCGGCGGATGCCTCGGACTCGCGTCGCTCGAGGTACGTGCGCACCTCGCGGCCGATGCGGGCCTCGAGGATGAACGAGAGGAACGGGATCACGCCGCCGAGCGCGATGACGATGAACCGCGTGAACGGCCAGCGCATGAGGCTCCACAGGCGGAAGTCGCTGAACAGGTACACGACGTAGAACCAGCCGTGCACGATGAGGATGCCCGTGGAGAGGTTGACCGCGGTCACGGTGTCGATCGGCACGAAGGCGAGGAAGCCGTCAGGGCCGCCGAGCTCGAGCTCGAGCCCGAACGCGTACTTCATGAGCATCTCGGCGCACAGCAGCAGGAGCAGCACACCGGTGATGATCGCGGCCACCTGGTAGAAGCGGAGCGCCCCGCGAATGCGCGGCAGATCGGCGAGTTTGGGCTCGAGGGGCATGCGAACAGTCTACGTGGCGCACGATGCCCCGGTCGTCGAGTAGCGCCGCTGCCCCGGTCGTCGAGTAGCGCCGCCGGAGGCGACGCGTATCGAGACGCTACGGCCCGACCGCGCCTAGGACGCGTCCACGAGCTCACGCGGGACGACGAACACGTCCACCAGTGCGCCGTTGCGCCACACCGTCATCTCGACCTGGCGGTCGATCGCGTCCTCGACCATGAGGCGTTGGATCGACGTCGAGGTCACGACGTCGTTGCCGTCGAGCGACACGACGATGTCGCCTCGGTGGATGTCGGCGAGGTCCGCCGGGCTGTCGGGCGCGATGCCCGCGACCTGCAGGCCGGTCGGCGAGCCGATGCGGGCCGCGAGCTCGGGCGAGAGCTGCACCTTGGTGCCGACGATGCCGAGCCAGGCGCGGCGCACGCGTCCGGCACGGGTGAGCGTGTCGATGATGTCCCTCGTCGCGCGGTTGATCGGCACCGCGAGTCCGAGGCCGACGCCCGCGACCGCGGTGTTCACGCCGACCATGCGGCCCGTGCCGTCGGCGAGCACGCCGCCCGAGTTACCCGGGTTCAGCGCGGCATCCGTCTGGATGACCTCGTCGATGACGCGCCCCGAGGCGGTCGGCAGCGAACGGCCGAGGTTCGAGACGATGCCGGCCGTGACGCTGCCCGCGAGCCCCATGGGATTGCCGAGCGCGACGACGAGCTGGCCCACCCTGAGCGCGGCGGCGTCGCCGAGCTCGACCGGCGCCGGCACGCTCGCCCGCGCGCGGAGCACCGCGAGGTCGGAGAGCACGTCGCGCCCGATCACGTCGACCGCCACCGACGTGCCGTCGGCGAACGTGGCCTCGACCGAGCGCGCACCCGAGACGACGTGCGCGCTCGTGAGCAGCACGCCGTCGGTGGAGATCACGCTCGCGCTGCCCGCGCCCTCCCCACGCGACGTGCGCACCGCGAGGCTCGCGACGCTCGGCAGCACGGATGCCGCGACCCGCGTGACCACGGCCGAGTAGGCGTCGAGGGGGTCTGCTTCGTCCACACGTCGATCATCCGCCCACCGCGGGCGCGCGGTGGCGGAGTTCGCCCCGGGCGGAACGGTTGGGCGCCCTAGCTCCTGGGCGTCCCGGCGTCCTCGGTCGTCGCAGTAGCCGTGCCGATGTCGCCGTCGTCGGCCCCGGCGGCGGCACCGCCCGTGGCGTCCGCCTCGGCTGCCTCCTCCGCCGCGTCGCGCTCGCGCTCGACCGCGTCGCGCACGAGCCGGTACCAGAGGAAGATCGCGAAGCCGGCGAACACGACCCACTCGACGGCGTAGAACACGTTGAGCCAGTTGAGCTCCTTGGACTCCTCTGGCGGCGGCGACGAGATGGCCTCGAGCCCGGCGGCCGGCTCCGCCGAGGTCACGTAGCCGAAGTACACGGGCCGGTCGTCGTAGTCCGCCCAGACGTTGATGAGCTGCGCCACGGCGACGGTCTGCATCGAGTTCGGGTCGGCCTCGGCGTCGGGCGCGATGGGCGCCTCGCTCGGCAGGAATCGTCCGACCACGGTGACCTCGCCGCCGGCCTGCGCGTCGAAGCGGTCAGCAGCCTGCTGCGCGGCCTCGAGGTCGGGCGCCCAACCGAGGGCGATGGGCAGGCCGCCCGGCGCGGCATCCGTCACCTCGAGGTGCGCAACGGGCCAATAGCCCGCGACGCCGTCGTTGAGCCGACCCTCGACGATGACGGTGTCACCGGGCACGAACGTGCCGGTGACCTCGACGCGCTGGCCCGTCGCCGCCTGCTCGGTGGGACCGTCGGGCTGGGCGACGTCGGCGAGCGGGCGAACGTCTTCGGTCGGCCGCTCCTGCACGACGGCCTGCTCGACCGCGCGCTCGAGCTGCCACTGGCCGAGGAGCGCGAAGCCGGCGGCGATGCCGAGGGCGAGGAGCAGCGCGAGCACCCACCGGGGGCGCAGCATCATCTGGAGCATCAGGCCTCGGCGCCTCGGGACGTGCCGTCGTTCATCGCGCGGAACACCTCGGCGATCTGCTCGGTGGGACCGACCGCCACGACCGTGTCGCCGGGCTGCACGACGAATTCCGCGCCGGGCGACGGATGGGCGTGGTCGTCGCGCACGATCGCGACGATCGCGACGCCGGATGCCGCGGGCACCTCGCCGAGGGAGCGGCCCACGATCGCGTCGCCCTCGTCGACCGTCATCCAGTCGATCGGCACGCCGGGAAGCTCGTCGAGCTCGGCGATGGACTCGACGATGCGCGTTCCGCCGAGCAGCTCGGCGAGCGTGTGCGCCTCCTCCTCGTCGAGGCGCACCGTCACCGCATCGTCGTCCTCGCGGGCGCCGGCGGGACGGCTGACCAGGTCGCTGGACCCGGTGCGGTGCGCGACGACCGCGACTTCGGCGCCGTCGGCCGTCTCGAAGGAATGCAGCACGCCGACCCCGGGAAGGGTGACCCGGCGGACATCAACCATGGCGCGCTCTCCTCGGACTCGATCGGCCCGCCGTCCAGTCTATCCGCGCCGGATCAGTCGACCTTCACGATGTCGGGGGCCTCGAGCCGCACCCGGTCGGCTGACTCGTCGTCGGGCTGCTGCTGCGACGCGCGCTCGGCGGCGACGCGCTGCAGGTAGCGCTCGGTCTCGAGCGCCTCGCGCGCCTCGTCCCATCCGAGCACCTTTCCCATGAGCTTCGCCGCGACCGGGGCCGCCGACACGCCGCGGTCCCATGCCTCGATCGAGATGCGGGTGCGGCGGGCGAGCACGTCGTCGAGGTGCAGCGCGCCCTCGTGCGAGGCGGCGTAGACCACCTCGGCGGCGAGGTAGTCGTCGGCGCCCGGCAGCGGCTCACCCAGCTCGGGATCGGCGCGGATGAGGTCGAGCAGCTCGTCGGTCATGGTGCCGTAGCGGTTCAGCAGGTGCTCGATGCGCACCTTGTGCACACCGAACGCGTGGGCGATCTTGCCGCGCTTGTTCCACGCGGCCTGGTAGCCCTCGGCGCCGAGCAGCGGGATGTCCTGCGTCGTCGACGGCGGGATCCGTCCGTCCATCGCGTCGGCGGCGGCGTCGATCGCGTCCTTCGCCATGACGCGATACGTCGTCCACTTGCCACCCGCCACGACGACGAGGCCGGGCACGGTGTGCGCGACGATGTGCTCGCGGGAGAGCTTCGACGTCTGGTCGCTCTCGCCGGCGAGCAGCGGCCGGAGCCCGGCGTACACGCCCTCGACGTCTTCACGCGTGAGGGGCACGGCCAGCACCGAGTTCACGTGCTCGAGCAGGTAGTCGATGTCGGCCGCGGTGGCCGCCGGGTGCGCCTTGTCGAGGTTCCAGTCGGTGTCGGTCGTGCCGATGAGCCAGTGCCGGCCCCACGGGATGACGAACAGCACGCTCTTCTCGGTGCGGAAGATCATGCCCATGGCGGACTGGATGCGGTCGCGCGGCACCACGAGGTGGATGCCCTTCGAGGCGCGCACCTTGAAGGTGCCGCGCTCGCCGACCATGCGCTGGGTGTCGTCGGTCCAGACGCCGGTGGCGTTCACGACCTGGCGGGCCCGGATCTCGAAGTGCTCGCCGGTCTGCAGGTCGTGCGCCTTCACGCCGACGACCCGCTCGCCGACCTTGACGAAGCCCTCGACGTTGACCCGGCTCGCGACGTGTGCGCCGTAGAACGACGCCGTGCGGGCGAGGCTCGCCACGTAGCGCGCGTCGTCGACCTGGGCGTCGTAGTAGGTGATGCCGCCCACGAGCGCGTCGTTCGACAGCGACGGGATGGCCTTCATCACCTGGCGCTTGGAGAGGTGGCGGTGGTGCGGCACCCCGGGCGGGCGGCCGCCCGTGTAGCTGAAGATGTCGTAGAGCATCATGCCGGCGCCCACGTAGAAGCGCTCGAAGATGCGCTTCTGCACGGGGTAGAGGAAGCGCACCGGCTTCACGAGGTGCGGCGCGATGCGCTGCAGCAGCAGGCCGCGTTCGATGAGCGCCTCGCGCACGAGGCGGAAGTCCAGCTGCTCCAGGTAGCGGATGCCGCCGTGCACGAGCTTCGACGATCGGCTCGACGTGCCCGAGGCCCAGTCCCGGGCCTCCAGGAGGCCGGTCGAGAGCCCGCGGGTGACCGCATCGAGCGCGGCGCCCGTGCCGACGATGCCGCCGCCGACCACGAGGATGTCGAGTTCCTTCTCCTTCAGCCGGGCGAGCGCGGCCTCGCGCTCCTCGGGTCCGAGCTTCGTCGAACGCGTCACCGACTTGAGACGTGCCATCGTCGTACCCCATCCCCGCGGTTTCACGGCGAGACCGCGTGATCCGGCTTCAACGCTACCCGAGCGCCGGGACGTTTGGAACGGGCGCGCGGGCGTCTCACAGCCGCGGAGCGACGCGCTGCGGTGGGGAGGACGAGTCGAGAGCACGAGCGCCGCGAGATCCCGCCCTCGTGCGTGACGCGACGGGTGCTCAGGCCCCCTGGTACGGCGCCACGACGACCTCGACGCGCTGGAACTCCTTGAGGTCGGAGTACCCGGTCGTCGCCATCGATCGCCGCAGCGCGCCCACGAGGTTCGCGGTGCCGTCGGCGGCCGGTGCCGGTCCGTAGAGCACCTCCTCGAGCGACGCGACCTGGCCGACCTGCACGCGCTGGCCGCGCGGCAGCTTCGAGTGGTGCGCCTCGGCGCCCCAGTGGTATCCGCCGCCGGGCGCGTCGGTCGCGCGGGCGAGCGCCGCACCCAGCATCACGGCATCGGCGCCGCACGCGATCGCCTTCACGATGTCGCCCGACTTGCCCACGCCGCCGTCGGCGATGACGTGGACGTAGCGGCCGCCGGACTCGTCGAGGTAGTCGCGACGGGCGCCCGCGACATCCGCCACCGCCGTCGCCATGGGCGCGTGGATGCCGAGCGTCGCGCGCGTGGTCGAGGCCGCGCCGCCGCCGAAGCCGACGAGCACGCCCGCCGCGCCGGTGCGCATGAGGTGCAGAGCGGCTGTGTAGGTGGCCGCGCCGCCGACGATCACGGGCACGTCGAGCTCGTAGATGAACTTCTTGAGGTTGAGCGGCTCGACGTTCTTCGAGACGTGCTCGGCCGACACCGTGGTGCCGCGGATGACGAAGAGGTCGACGCCCGCCGCCACGACGGTCTCGTAGAGCTCCTGCGTGCGCTGCGGCGAGAGGGCGCCCGCGACGGTCACGCCCGCCGCGCGGATCTCGGCGAGGCGCGCGGTGACGAGGTCGGGCTTGATCGGCTCGGCGTAGAGCTGCTGCATGCGCGACGTCGCCTGCTCGGGCGCGAGGTTGCGGATCTCGGCGAGCACGGGCTCGGGGTCCTCGTAGCGGGTCCAGAGCCCCTCGAGGTCGAGCACGCCGAGGCCGCCGAGCTGGCCCATCATGATCGCGATCTGCGGCGACACCACCGAGTCCATCGGCGCGGCCAGGAACGGGATGTCGAACTGGTACGCGTCGATCGACCAGCCGACCGACACGTCTTCGGGGTCGCGGGTGCGCCGGCTCGGCACGATCGCGATGTCGTCGAACGCGTAGACACGACGGCCCCGCTTGGAGCGGCCGATCTCGATCTCCTGGGTCACCCGTCAACCCTACCGAAGGGCCACGACGGGCACACGGATGCCGCCACGCGGCGCCTCACCCGCGGTCATCGCGCCCGCACCACCCGCGCCTCGTCCCACACCGGTGCATCCGCCTCGACCACCTCGCCGTCGGAGCGGAACACGAGGAACCGGTCGAAGCTGCGCGTGAACCACCGGTCGTGCGTGACCGCGAGCACCGTGCCGTCGAACCGCGACAGCGCGTCCTCCAGCGCCTCGGCCGAGACGAGGTCGAGGTTGTCGGTGGGCTCGTCGAGCAGCAGCAGCGTGGCGCCCGACAGCTCGAGCAGCAGGATCTGCAGCCGCGCCTGCTGCCCGCCCGAGAGCGACTCGAACCGCTGCTGCGCGGCCGCCGCGAGCCCGTACCGGTCGAGCGCCGAGCTCGCCGCCTCGCGAGCCATGCCCTCCCGGTTCGCGTCGCCGCGGTGCAGGATGTCGAGCAGCGTCCGGCCGTGGAACTCCGCGTGCTCGTGGTTCTGGGCGAACCAGCCCGGCACGACCCGTGCCCCGAGCACCGCGCGGCCCTCGTGCGGCACGCGCGCGAGCGTCTCCCCCACCGTCGTGACGTGGCCGAGCGTGCGATCGGGCTCGGTCCCGCCGCCCGCGAGCAGCCGCAGGAAGTGCGACTTGCCCGACCCGTTGGAGCCGAGCACCGCGACCCGGTCGCCGTACCAGACCTCGAGGTCGAACGGCTTCATGAGTCCCGACAGCTCGAGCTGCTCGCACACGACCGCGCGCTTGCCCGTGCGGGATCCGCGCAACCGCATCGACACCGCCCGCGCGGGCGGCCGCTCCTCGGGCGGGCCGGCCTCCTCGAACTTGCGCAGGCGCGTGACCGCCGCCTGGTACCGCGACGCCATGCCGTCGTTGTACGTCGCCTTCACCTTCAGCGTCGCGAGGAGCGTCTTCAGCGCGTCGTGCTGCTCGTCCCAGCGCCGGCGCAGCTCGTCGAGCCGCGCGAAGCGCTCCTCGCGGGCGTCGTGATAGCCCTCGAAGCTGCCGCCGTGCACCCACGCGGTGTTGCCCGCGGCGCCGAGCTCGAGCGTCACGATGCGGTCGGCCGCCCGGGCGAGGAGCTCGCGGTCGTGCGACACGAGCAGCACGGTCTTCGGCGTCGCGCGCAGCTGCGCCTCGAGCCACCGCTTGCCGGGCACGTCGAGCGAATTGTCGGGCTCGTCGAGCAGGAGCACCTGTTCGGGTCCGCGCAGCAGCGCCTCGAGCGCGAGCCGCTTCTGCTCGCCGCCCGAGAGCGTCGCGAGCTCGCGCCACTTCGCCCGCTCGAACGGGATCCCGAGCGCGGCCATCGTGCAGTGGTCCCAGACCACCTCCTGCTCGTAGCCGCCGGCCTCGGCGTACTGGGCGAGCGCCGAGGCGTACCGCATCTGCGTCTCGGTCTCGTCGCGCTCGATGAGGGCGTCCTCGGATGCCTCGAGCTCGAGCGCCGCGTCGCGAATGCGCTTCGGCGCCACCGACACGAGCAGTCCCGCCACGGTCGGCGAGGCACCCGGCACGGTCCGCCCGGTGCCCACGAACTGGTCCATCACGCCGAGGCCGCCGTCGACCTGCACGCTCCCCTCGTCGGGACGGAGGTCGCCGCGGATGATCCGCAGCAGCGTCGACTTGCCCGCGCCGTTCGCGCCGATGAGCGCGGTCGTGCGCCCCTCGGTCACGCGGAACGCCAGGTCGGCGAGCAGCGGCCGCCCGTCGGGAAGCGAGAAGGAGACGCCGTTGACGTCGATGAAGCCCATGGGAGATGTCCGATCCGTTCGCGGCGCGAGCCGCGCCGCCCGCTGGGCAGCCGATCAGACTACCGGTCCGCGGCATCCGACGCCAGACCGCGGCCGTGCGGCAAGCTGGACGCATGCAACGCGTCGCCGCAGAGCCCCTCGACGTCCTCCGCACCCGCACCAGCGTGAAGTGGCGCACCTTCCCGCCCGACGTGCTGCCGCTGCCCGTCGCCGAGATGGACTACCCGCTGGCCGAGCCCATCGCGCACGCGCTGCACGCCGCGATCGAGCGATCCGACACGGGCTACGCCTCGGGCGGGCGCGAGGTCGCCGAGGCGTTCCAGGGCTTCGCCGCCACGCGGCTCGGCTGGGACGTCGACCCGGCTCGCACCACCCCCACCGCGGACGTCAGCATGGGCATCGTCGAGGTCCTCCGCCAGGTCACCGCCCCGGGCGACGGCATCGTCATCACGCCGCCCGTGTACCCGCCGTTCTACGCCCTCGTCGCCGAGGCCGGCGGCACCGCCGTCGAGGTGCCCATGCGCGGCGGCATCGACGGGGGCTGGTCGCTCGACCTCGACGGCCTCGAGGCGGCGTTCGCGGCCGGCGCCCGCGCCATGGTGCTCTGCAACCCGCACAACCCCCTCGGCCTCAACCCGACACCCGCCGAGCTCGCCGCCCTCGCCGAGCTCGCCGCGCGGTTCGGCGCGACGATCGTGTCCGACGAGGTGCACGGCGCGCTCGCGCAGCCGACGACGCCGTACACGGCGTTCCTCACGGTGTCGGATGCCGCGCGCGAATGGGGCGTGGCCGTCTCCGCCGCCACCAAGGCGTTCAACATCGCCGGGCTCAAGGCGGCACTCATCGTCACGGCGAGCGATCGCGGCGACGCGGTGCGCGCCCGGATGCCCGAGGAGGTCTCGTGGCGCATGAGCCAGTTCGGCGCGATCGCCACGATCGCGGCGTTCCGCGAAGGCGGCCACTGGCTCGACGGCGTGCTCGCGAGCCTCGACGACAACCGTCGCCTGCTCGCCGACCTCCTGGCCGACGAACTGCCCGACGTCCGCTATCGGATGCCGGATGCCACGTACCTCGCGTGGCTCGACCTGTCCGCGCTGGGCTGGGGCGACGACCCTGCCGCCCACGCGCTCGAGCACGCGAAGGTCGCGCTCGGCAGCGGACCCCAGTTCGGGGCATCCGTCGGCCGCGGCCACGCCCGGCTCAACTTCGCCTGCACCCCGGAGGTGCTGGCGGAGGCGGTGACGCGGCTCGCGGAGGCGCGGAACGGCGCGTGACGTCCAGCCCTCGAGACTGCCGCGGCACGCTTCGCAACGCCGTCGCGTCGCGAGCGCTACGGCTGCCGTCTTCGTGAGGGAAGCGTGTCGCGGCTTCGCCGCGCCACGCTGACCCTCACCTCGTGTAGTTCGGCGCCTCGACGACGAACTGCACGTCGTGCGGGTGCGACTCCTTCAGGCCCGCGGGCGTGATGCGCACGAACCGGCCCTTCGTCTTCAGCTCGGGGATGTCGCGCGCGCCCACGTAGAACATCGACTGGCGCAGGCCGCCGACGAGTTGGTACGCCACGGCAGACACGGGTCCGCGGAACGGCACCTGGCCCTCGATGCCCTCGGGGATGAGCTTGTCGTCCGACGGGACATCCGCCTGGAAGTAGCGGTCCTTCGAGTACGAGGTCTTCTTGCCGCGCGTCTGCAGCGCGCCGAGCGAGCCCATGCCGCGGTAGGTCTTGAACTGCTTGCCGTTCTGGAAGACGAGCTCGCCGGGGCTCTCGGCCGTGCCGGCGAGCAGCGAGCCGAGCATGACGGTGTCGGCGCCGGCGACGAGCGCCTTCGCGATGTCGCCCGAGTACTGCAGGCCGCCGTCGGCGATGAGGGGAACGCCCGCGGGCTTCGTGGCCTTCGACGCCTCGTAGACGGCGGTGATCTGGGGCACGCCCACGCCCGCGACGACGCGCGTGGTGCAGATCGAGCCCGGCCCGACGCCGACCTTCACGGCGTCGGCGCCCGCGTCGACGAGCGCCTGGGCGCCCTCGCGCGTCGCGACGTTGCCGCCGATCACATCGATGTGGGCGAAGGACGGGTCGGCCTTGAGGCGGCGGATGATGTCGAGGACGCCGGCGCTCTCGCCGTTGGCCGTGTCGACCACGAGCACGTCGACGCCCGCGTCGCGCAGCGCCTCGGCGCGCTCCCACGCGTCGCCGAAGAAGCCCATGGCCGCGCCGACGCGGAGGCGGCCCTCGGCGTCCTTCGTGGCGTTCGGGTACTGCTCGGACTTGTCGAAGTCCTTGACGGTGATGAGGCCGGTCAGTCGGCCGGCGCCGTCGACCAGCGGCAGCTTCTCGACCTTGTGCTGCGCGAAGATCGCGATCGCCTCGTCGGGGTCCATGCCGACACGGCCGGTGATGAGCGGCGCCTTCGTCATGACGTCGCGCACGTAGGTGCCGGGCTTCTCGAAGTCGGAGACGAAGCGCATGTCGCGGTTCGTGATGATGCCGACGAGCACGCCCTCGCCGTCGACGACCGGCAGGCCGCTCACGCGATAGGTGGCGCACAGGTGGTCGACCTCGGCGACGGTCGCGTCGGGCGTCGTGGTCACCGGGTTGGAGACCATGCCCGACTCGCTGCGCTTCACCCGGTCGACCATGTCGGCCTGCTCCTGGATGGAGAGGTTGCGATGCAGGATGCCGATGCCGCCCTGGCGGGCCATGGCGATGGCCATGCGCGCCTCGGTCACGGTGTCCATCGCGGCGGACAGCAGGGGCGTCGCGACGTCGATGCGCCGCGTCAGTCGCGAGGTCGTGTCGGCCTCGCTCGGGATCACGTCGGTGTGACCTGGCAGCAGCAGGACGTCGTCGTAGGTCAGTCCTGTGAATCCGAACGGATCTGCCTGATCCATCTCTCCCCTTCGTCTCTCCGAGTCATGGCGCACCCGTGAGTGGTGGAGCTCCCGGGATGCATCAATGTTAAGCGAGTTTGCGCGGCGGGCATTCCCCGGATAACAATCGAGGGCCATTGTCCCTGTGTGCGAAACACATGGGACATAATCGGCACGTACTGTCAGACGACGTTGTCGGCAGGAAAGACCGGACCCGGACGGCCAACAGCCCCCGGGACCCCAGGAGGTGCAGTGGAACCCACGCAAACAGTCGCCAGACGGTCTCGCGGGAGGTGGCTCATCCTCCTCGGAATTCTGTTGTCCGCACTCACTCTGTCCGGCATCGCAGCGTCCCCTGCGATGGCGGAGGATGGGAGTACGCCCAGCCCGAGTTCCGAGGAAGATTTCGAGTTCTTCTTCATCGGGAACGTCAAGTTCGACGACAAGCCGCTCGAGGGCGTGCAGATCACGGTCGAGGGCAACGGTTACGAGGCCTCGACCAAGACCAACGCCGAGGGCCGATGGGAGCTCGGAGTACCCGAGAAGGCCGAGTACAAGCTCACGCTCGACGAGGACACCCTCCCCAAGGGCGTCGTCGTCCAGGAGGGCCAGGCCACGGTGACGGCCGAGTTCGGCCTCACCAACCGCAAGGCGGTGAACTTCTTCCTCGGTGAGGGCACCCGCACGACGACCGACATCGGCGCCCAGGTGCTGATCCGCGTGGTCAACGGCCTCAACTTCGGCCTCCTGCTCGCGCTGGCGGCGATCGGCCTCTCGCTCATCTTCGGCACGACCGGCCTCTCCAACTTCGCGCACGCGGAGATGGTCACGTTCGGCGCATTGATGGTGCTCACCTTCGGCGTCGACCTGGCGTTGCCGATCTGGCTGGCGATCGCGATCGCGATCGTCCTCAGCGCCGGACTCGGCTACACCCTCGATGCCGTCATCTGGAAACCGCTGAGGCGGCGAGGGGTCGCATTGATCCCGCTGATGATCGTGAGCATCGGCCTCTCGCTCGCGCTGCGGTACACGTACCAGTTCTTCTACGGCGGCGCGACCAGGCAGCTGCCGGGTGCGACCCTGCCGTCGGAGATCCACATCGGGCCGATCACGCTCTCGTGGATCGACGTCGCGAGCATGGCCACGTCGGTCGTGGTGCTCGCCGCCTTCGCGTTCTTCCTGCTGCGCACCCGCATCGGCAAGGCGACGCGAGCGGTCTCCGACAACCCGAGCCTCGCGGCAGCGAGCGGCATCGACGTCGATCGCGTCATCCGCATCGTGTGGGTCGCGGGCGGCGCGCTCGCCGGCCTCTCGGGCATCCTCTGGGCGTACTTCCGTCCCGGCGTCAGCTGGGACATGGGCTTCCAGATCCTCCTCCTCATCTTCGCCGCGGTCACCCTCGGCGGCTTGGGCACCGCGTTCGGCGCACTCGTCGGCTCCCTCATCGTCGGCCTCTTCATCGAGCTGTCGACGCTGTGGCTGCCGTCCGACATGAAGTACGTCGGCGCGCTGGTCGTGCTGATCCTGGTGCTGCTGTTCCGACCGCAGGGAATCCTCGGTCGCCGCGAGAGAATCGGATAAGGAGGAACCCGACATGATCGACTGGATTGCGATCTTCTCCAACGCGGCGCAGGAGCTCATCAGCCCCACCACTGCCGCCTACGCCCTGGCCGCCCTCGGCCTGGCGATCCACTTCGGATACACAGGCCTCCTGAACTTCGGTCAGGCGGGCTTCATGGCCCTGGGCGCGTACGGTTACGCGATCTCCACGCTGAGCTTCGGATTCCCCGTGTGGGCGTCCGTGCTCGTCGGCGTCGGGGCATCCGTGATCTTCGCCCTGATCCTCGGTATCCCGACACTGCGCCTGCGGGCCGACTACCTCGCGATCGTCACGATCGCGGCGGCGGAGATCCTGCGGCTCATCTTCACCACGAACACGTTCGACGCCCTCACGGGTTCCGCGAGCGGCCTGCAGGGCTACAAGGACGGCTTCGCCGCCCTGAACCCCATCCCGCCCGGCACCTACGGCTTCGGGCCCTTCACGTACAACGCCTACGACTGGTGGATCCGGATCGTCGGGTGGACGCTCGTCGTGATCTTCGCGCTGCTCACCTGGCTGCTCATGCGCAGCCCGTGGGGCCGCGTGATCAAGGGCATCCGCGAAGACGAGGACGCCGTGCGCGCCCTCGGCAAGAACGTCTACTCCTACAAGATGCAGAGCCTCATCATCGGTGGCGTCTACGGCACCCTCGCCGGCATGATCTTCATCATGCCGCGTGCGGTCGTGCCCGCGAACTACCAGACGTCGCTCACGTTCTTCATCTACGCGATCCTGCTGCTCGGCGGTGCGGCCACGATCCTCGGGCCGGTGATCGGCTCGATGATCTTCTGGGTGCTGCTCTCGTTCTTCTCGGGCTTCGTCGCCCGCGCGGTCGAGGCCGGCTGGTTGCCGTTCATGTCGCAGGTGCAGGCCGGTCAGCTCCGGTTCATCCTCGTCGGCGTGGCGATCATGCTGCTCGTCGTGTTCAGGCCCCAGGGCATCTTCGGAAACAAGAAGGAGCTGGCCTTTGTCAAGTGACACCACCCCCACGTCGAAGCCGGTGAAGACCACCGGCCTCCACGTCGGCGAACCCGCACCGGGCGTCCAGAAGGTCGACCCGATCCTCATCGCCGACGGCGTCAAGCGCACGTTCGGCGGCCTCACGGCCGTCGACGTCGCGCACGTCGAGATCCCGCGCGGGGCCATCACGGCCCTCATCGGGCCGAACGGCGCGGGCAAGACCACGTTCTTCAACCTGCTCACGGGCTTCGACAAGCCCGACGAGGGCAAGTGGGAGTTCGACGGTCGCTCGCTCGCGCACGTCCCGGCCTACCGGGTGGCGCGCATGGGCCTCATCCGCACCTTCCAGCTGACGAAGGCCCTCGGCCTGCTCACCGTCATGGACAACATGAAGCTCGGTGCGAAGGGCCAGTCGGGCGAGAACCTGTTCCGCTCGGTGCTGCCCTTCATCTGGCGCAAGCAGGAGGAGGAGATCGACGCCAAGGCGGTCGAGCTGCTCACCCGGTTCAAGCTCGACGCCAAGAAGGAGGACTACGCGGCGAGCCTCTCGGGCGGGCAGCGCAAGCTCCTCGAGATGGCGCGGGCGCTCATGAGCGACCCGACGCTCGTCATGCTGGACGAGCCGATGGCGGGCGTGAACCCCGCGCTCACGCAGTCGCTGCTCGACCACATCCTCGACCTGAAGGCCCAGGGCATGACGGTGCTCTTCGTCGAGCACGACATGCACATGGTGCGTCACATCGCCGACTGGGTGATCGTGATGGCCGAGGGCAAGATCGTGGCCGAGGGCGACCCGCACAAGGTCATGCAGGACCAGGCCGTGATCGACGCCTACCTCGGCGCCCATCACGACACCGACCTCGGGATCGACACCGAGCACGTCGAGGTATTGAAGGAGCTCATCGATGACGAACAGTGAACCGGCCGCCGGCGCGGTGCTCGATCCCGTGGCGGAGGCCGTCATCGAGGTCGAGAACGTCACCGCGGGCTACCTGCCCGGCGTGAACATCCTCAACGCGTGCTCCCTCGTCGCCCGGCAGGGCGAGCTCATCGGGATCATCGGCCCGAACGGTGCCGGCAAGTCCACGCTGCTGAAGTCGATCTTCGGCCTGGTGCGCGTCCGCGAGGGCGCGATCCGGCTGAACGGCGAGGAGATCACCAATCTCAAGGCGAACAAGCTGGTCGCGAAGGGGGTCGGCTTCGTCCCGCAGACGAACAACGTGTTCCCCTCGCTGACGATCCAGGAGAACCTCGAGATGGGGATGTTCCAGAAGCCGAAGGGCGTCAAGGAACGTCTCCAGTTCGTGACCGAGATCTTCCCCGAGCTCGGCAAGCGCCTCGGCCAGCGGGCCGGATCGCTGTCGGGCGGTGAGCGTCAGATGGTCGCCATGTCGCGCGCGCTCATGATGGGACCGCATGTCATGCTCCTCGACGAGCCCAGCGCGGGCCTGTCGCCGGTACGCCAGGACGAGGCGTTCCTGCGCGTCAAGGAGATCAACCGGGCCGGCGTCACCACGATCATGGTGGAGCAGAACGCCCGCCGCTGCCTGCAGATCTGCGACCGCGGCTACGTGCTCGACCAGGGTCACGACGCCTACACCGGCACCGGTCGCGACCTGCTGAACGACCCGAAGGTCATCGGCCTGTACCTGGGCACGCTCGGCCAGGACGAGTAGACCCGATCGATCCCGAAGAGGGGCGGATGCCGCGGCATCCGCCCCTCTTCGCATGCCTGCGGGCCGTGGTGGGACGCCTGCGCTCGGGGGCGTCTGACGGAAGGCTGGCGCCATGCGGGGTGATCTACGGAATGAGCATGCCCCTCGACGGCTGCATCGCCGCGGCCGGCGACGACATCGGCTTGGGGCGGGACGAACGAGAGCTGTTCCAGTGGTGGCTCGACCAGGAGCTGGCGAGCAGCCTGTCGCTGTACGGGCGCAGGGTGTGGGAGGGGATGAGCTCCTCCTCGCCTACCGGCGACCAGCAGCCCGACGCCACCCCGACGCGGATCGAGTTCGCGCGGAACGGGCGGGACACGCCGAAGGTGGTGTTGTCCTCGACGATCGACACGGCCGACTGACGTTCCCCGGCGGCGTGGTCCTGACCAGGTACCAGGCGCGGCGTTGAGCGCCGGGCACGCGAAAGGGCCCCGGCAGAAGCCGGGGCCCTTCCAGGCGACGCGTACTAGTTGATGCGCGTGTACGTGTTGTCGTCGCCGTACTGGTAGATACCGATGGTCGCCTCGGTCGGGTCACCGTGCTCGTCGAGCGTGATGGGACCGGACGCACCGTCGTAGTCGATCTGCTGGCCCTCGGTGAGGAGCTTCGCAGCGTCGCCGAAGGTGTTGACGACCTCGCCGTCACCCGTGCCGCCCGACACCTGACGGAGGTACTCCGCGATGTCGGTGCCATCGGTGCTGTTGGCCGCGTACGCCGCCATCGCGATGAGCATCAGCGCGTCGTACGACTCGGGACCGTAGCTGAAGTCGGCCAGGTCGGGGTTGACCTCCAGCATGCGGTCGCGGAAGTCGTCCTCGAGCTTCGGGCCGGGCAGCGTGCCCTTGGCGCCGGCGATCAGGCCGGGCGCGAAGTCCGCGCTGTAGTCGGCCAGGTTGCCGTCGACGAAGTACAGCTGGTCGCCCGGGTAGCCCGAGCCGACGAGCGCCGGAACGACGACCTTGGCCTCATCGAAGGTGATGACGGCGACGGCGTCGGGGTTCGCGGCGTTGATCGACGAGAGCTGCGCGTCGAAGTTCGAGTCACCCGTGTTGAAGAGCTCCTCGGCGACGACCTCGCCACCGGCCGCCTCGAAGGCCTCCTTGGTCGCGGCCGCGAGGCCGGTGCCGTAGGGGTCGTTCAGGACGAGCAGGCCGAGCGTCGAAGCGCCGTCCTCGGCGATCTGGTTGCCGAGCACCTCACCCTGGAGGAGGTCGGACGGCGCGGTACGGAAGTACAGGCCGTTGTCCTCGTAGTCGGTGAAGTCGGGCGACGTGTTCGCCGGCGAGAACTGCACGACACCGGCGGCGGTGATCTGGTCGATCACGGTGAACGACACACCGGACGACGCGGCACCGATGATGGCCGAGACGTCCTGCGAGAGGAGGTCGGTCACCGAGACGGTGGCGATGTCGGTGGTGGTGTCACCCGAGTCGCGGTAGACGACCTCGACGTTGATGCCCATGTCGGCCTCGTTGATCTCCTTCGCGGCGAGCGCGACACCGGCTTCCTCGGGCGGGCCGAGGAAGGCGAGCGTTCCACTCTGCGGGAGGATCGTGCCGACCTTGAGGGTCAGGTCGCGGTCGCCGGCCTCGATGGGCAGGGCGTCGCCGGCCGACTCGGTCGGTGCTTCCGATTCGGCGGGGGCCGGGGCACCCGAGCTGCACGCGGTGAGGAGGAGGGCACTGACGCCGGCGAGGGCGACCCCCGTCCAGACTGCGCGAGCCGAGCGCGAGGCCGTGGCCTTCGCGAATACGCTCATGTTGCTCCTTGGGACTGAAGGACTGGTACACAAAGCAGCGTCTGGCGACGCCGTGGTTTTGACAGTATTGCCCGCCTCTGGAGGAAACAAGGGAACCCGGTCACAACCGTGTAACACCCTCGGAATCGTTACCTTGCCGACACCTTCCTGCGCGAGCGCGCACGGAATCGTCGTGTGGGACCGCCGCGACGCGCAGATCGCGCGTGGCCCCCGGACGAGGGCCCGATGCCCCGACGGGCTCCGTCAGATCGGCTCGACCGGGGCACGCCGCGCCGACCGGGCGCTGCGGATGAGGTCGAACGTGAGCACCAGGAGGGCGAGCCAGACGAGGCCGAATCCGATCCATCGCTCGGGCGGCATGGGCTCCTGGAGGATGAACACGCCCACGAGGAACTGGATGAAGGGCGCGAAGTACTGGATGAAGCCCATGAAGATGAGCGGCAGGCGACGGGATGCCGCGGCGAAGAGCAGGAGCGGGATGGCCGTCACCACACCGGCCATGAGCAGCAGCGCACTGTGCCACGGACTGACCGTGCCCATCGTGAGCCCGCTGGTCATGGCGACGAACACGAGCTGCGCGACCGCCAGCGGCGCGAGCCACGCGGTCTCGAGCGTGAGCCCCGACACCGCGTCGACCTTCGGTCCCACCCGCTTCTTGATGAGCCCGTAGAAGCCGAACGAGAACGCGAGCACGAGCGCGATCCACGGCAGCTGGCCGTAGCCGATGGCGAGCACGATGACCGCGACGATCGAGATGCCCACGGCGATCCACTGGGTGAGGTTCAGTCGCTCGCGGAGCACGAGCACGCCGAGGAACACGGTGACGATCGGATTGATGAAGTACCCCAGCGCCGCCTCGACGACCTGGCCCGTGAGGGTCGCGTAGACGTACGTCGACCAGTTCACGAAGATGAGCACGCCCGCGAGCCCCATCGTGAACAGGACGCGTCGATCGCGCACGAGGGCCATGAACGGTCGCCAGGCGCGCGTCACGGTGAGGAGCAGCAGGCAGAAGACGAGCGAGAGCAGCACGCGCCATCCGACGATCTCGATCGGTCCGGCCGGTTCGAGGGCGATGAAGTAGATGGGGAGGAAGCCCCAGAGCGCGTAGGCCGCGATCGCGAACGCGAGCCCCGACCGGCTCACCGCGGCGCGCTGCGCGGGCGGAGCTGAGGTCTCGGTCTCGGAGCGGGATGACACCCGCTCAGACTACGCCCGGCGTCGGATGCCCCCGGCCCGGGCGGCTGCCGACGTGCCTCGACATCCCGCCACGGACACGACGAGGCCCGGACGCCGCTGGGCGTCCGGGCCTCGGATGGTTCGTGTCGACCTAGCGGACGACGACCGCGAGCACGTCGCGGGCCGACAGCACGAGGAAGTCCTCGCCGCCGAACTTCACCTCGGTGCCGCCGTACTTCGAGTAGATGACCTTGTCGCCGACGGCCACGTCGAGCGGGACACGGTTGCCGTTGTCGTCGATGCGACCGGGGCCCACCGCCACGACCTCGCCCTCCTGGGGCTTCTCCTTGGCAGTGTCGGGGATCACGAGACCCGACGCGGTGGTCTGCTCTGCCTCGACCTGCTTGATGACGATGCGATCCTCGAGCGGCTTGATGGAAACCGACACGGTTGACCCCTTCTCTGTTTGCGAGTGACTGTCTTTTGCGAAGACTGATTAGCAGCCTCATTGCGAGAGTGCTAAGCCGAGTCTAGGCGCGATTTGGCACTCGTGCAACGTGAGTGCCAGTGCTCGGAAGTCCCCGGTGCGCGATGCTAGCGTGGCCGGGTGGACCGCGCCGACCTCGTCGAACTCCTCTCCCCCGAGGGACTGCGGCTCCTCGACCAGCTCCCCGAGTGGGACTCGAAGTCCGACATCGTGCGCACCGTCGCCGAACTGCGCCGGCAGGGGCATCCGCCCGGCCTCGTGGCCGCCGTGCTCAGCCAGTCGAAGCTGCGCGCGAAGGCCCACGCGAAGTTCGGCGAGTTCGCGTCGCGCATGCTGTTCACCGAGGCGGGGCTCGAGCAGGCCACCCGGCTGAAGGTCGCGGCGCTGCACGCGGGCCGCTTCGCGCGCGCCGGCATCGCCCACGTCGCCGACCTCGGCTGCGGCATCGGCGGCGACGCCCTCGCCCTCGCGGCCGTCGACCTCGAGGTCACGGCGGCCGAGGCCGACGAGGTGACGGCCGCCATCGCCGCGTTCAACCTCACGCCGTTCCCGAAGGCGCGCGTGCTGCACGCCACCGCCGAGGACGTGCCCCTCGGCGGCATCGGCGGCGCCTGGCTCGACCCGGCCCGTCGCACCACCTCGGGCGGCACGACCCGACGACTCGCGGATGCCGCGGACTACTCGCCGAGCCTGGACTTCGCGTTCGGGCTGGCCGACCGGCTGCCGGTCGGCGTGAAGCTCGGTCCCGGGACCGACCGCGACGTCATCCCCGAGGGAGCCGAGGCGCAGTGGGTGTCGGTCGACGGCGACGTGGTGGAGCTCGCCGTCTGGCTCGGCGCCGTCGCGCGTCCCGGCATCGGCCGGGCGGCGCTCGTCATCCGCGACGACGGCGCCGCGGAGCTCACGGCGCCGGCCGACAGCGAGGACGCCCCGACGGGTCCCCTCGGCGACTACCTCTTCGAGCCCGACGGGGCCGTCATCCGCGCCCGCCTCATCGGCGACCTCGCCCGCGCGAACGGTGCCTGGATGCTGAGCGCCGGCATCGCGTACCTCACCGCCGACACCGCGTTCGAGACGCCGTTCGCGCGCGGCTTCCGCGTGCTGGATCGCCTGCCCGCCGACGAGCGGCAGCTGCGCCGGACGCTGGCGGCGCGCGGCATCGGCACGCTCGAGATCAAGAAGCGCGGCGTCGACGTCGACCCGGCGGGACTGCGCACGCGACTGAAGCTGCGCGGCGACGCGAGCGCGACGATCGTCCTCACGCGCGAGGAGGGCCGCCACGTGGTGCTCCTGGTGGAGCGCGTCTGAGCCGCCGTCAGTGCGGGAGCGCCCCGAAGACGATGGCGTAGTAGCCGATCCAGACGGCCGAGAAGACGAGTCCGGCGATGCCGGTGCCGATGCCGACGAACGCGAGCGTGCGGCCCTCCTCCTCGCGGCGCAGGCCGAGCACGCCGAAGACGAGCGCGGCGATCGACAGGGGCAGCATCCAGCCGACGAACAGCGAGGCGGCGGCGCCGATGACGCCGATGACCGCGGCCACCCAGCTGTAGACGCGGCGCTGCGTGTCGTCCTGCTCCTCGTCGTCGGCGGACGCTCGGTCGGGCAGGTCCTGCCGATGCACGACCAGCAACTGACCGGTCGGCACCCGCTGCAGCTCGCCGGTGTCGAACGGCACCTCGAACTCCCGCACGGCGGGGTCGGCGCGCAGCGTCGGCTCGGTCGGCGGCGACACGAACGCCTCGGCGTCGCGGTCGTCGCCGCGATCGGATGCCGCGACCGGGGATGCCTCGGCCTCAGAACGGTCGGGGGCCCCGCCCGTGGGCGGGACCCCTTCGCGATCGGTCATCGGTGTCCTCAGTACGTGTAGTCGACGTAGTTCGGGAAGGTCGCGAAGGCGATGCTCCAGAAGATGACGGAGAGCAGCGCCATGGCGATGCCGACGAAGCCCAGGATGATGCCCGTGAGCCACATGCCCTTCGCGGCCGGCTCCTTCCGTCGGCCGATGAAGCCCAGCACGACGGCGCCGGCGGGGATGATCAGCTGCATGATGCCGCCGACGATCGGGATCCACACCACCGCGAATCCACCGACCACGCCGATGATGCCCGCGATGAGCGAGATCAGGCTGAACACGGGCGTCGGCTTCGCCGGAGCGGCCGTGCCGTAGGCGGCAGGTGCGACGTAGCCGGGCTCGCCGTATCCGGGCGGGCGGCCCGTGCCGTACGCCGGCTGCTGGGCAGCGTACGCGGGCTGCTGGGCGCCGTAGGGCGAACCGTCGGCCGCCGCGGCGGGGGCGCCAGAGCCCGGCGCGGGGGGCGGCGGCGGAGGCGGCGTCGCGGCGCCGTAGCTCGGCGGCGCGGGCGGAGCGGGAGGCTCGGGCGCGGACGGCGGCACCGGCGCGGACGGCACCTCGGGCGCACCCGGAGCACCGGGCGCCTCGGGGGCCGGCGGCGCCGACGGCGCGTCGGGGACGGACGGCTCCGTCGGCGACGGGAACGTCGGCTCGGGCTCCGAGGGAACCGTGGGCTCTTCGGGCGTCGGAACCGTGGGCTCCTCGGGTCCGGGGGCGTCGGGGTTCTTGGGATCGCTCATGTCATCGGCCTTTCATCTGGTCGGAGTGGGCGGCGCTCAATACTGGTACCGGTCGAATCCGCCGTTGGCGGCGATCGCACCGAACACGATGGCGATGATGATGACCGACAGGATCGCCAGCGCGAGCCCGATGTAGCCGACGATGAGGCCCGCGACGGCGAGGCCGTGTCCCTCCTCGCCCGTCTTCTTGATCTGGCTGAGCGAGATGTGCCCGCAGATGATGCCGACGATGGACCCGATGCCCCAGGCGATGACGAAGCCGGCGATCGAGGCGATCAGCGAGACGATCGCGAGCACGTTGGTCTTCTTGGCGGGCGGGCCGCCGTAGGCGGCCGCGGGCTGGCCGTAGGCCGGTGCGGGCTGGCCGTAGGCGGGAGCCTGCTGGCCGTACGCGGGAGCCGCGGGCGGCTGGGCCTGCGGCGGCTGCGGCGCGCCGTAGGCGGGAGCGGGCGGCGGCGGAGGCGGGGGCGGCGGCACCGCGCCGCCGGGCTGCTGCTCGGGAAGGTTCGGATCGGTCACGGTCGTTGTCCCCTCGGTGCTGTGGATTCACATGGTCGCCGCGCCACACCCGGGCGCCGGCGGCGGCGCGCGTGTTCGCGACATCCGCTTACGTTGCACACACTATCGCTCCGGATCGGCCGCGCACAGCCTTCCGCGCGGTGCGATCACGCCTGGATGTCGGTGACCGGAAGCGTCGAGTCGGCGCCGAAGCCGAGGCTCGAGGGACCGTGTCCGGCCATGATGAGCTGCGCCCCCAGGGCGGCGATCATGGCGCCGTTGTCGGTGCACAGCGAGAGGGGCGGAATGCGCAGCGCGATACCCGCGGCATCCGCTCGCTCTTCGGCCACCTCGCGGAGCCGCGCGTTCGCCACGACGCCGCCGCCGAGCAGCAGGCGGGGCACGCCGAGGTCGGTGCAGGCGGCGATCGCCTTGGAGACGAGCACGTCGACGACGGCCTCGCGGAAGCTCGCCGCGACGTCGGCCAGCGGCACGGGCTCCCCCGCGGCCTCGCGCTGCTCAACCCAGCGCGCCACTGCGGTCTTGAGCCCGGAGAAGCTGAAGTCGTAGCGGTGCGCGGCGAGGTCCTTCGGCTGCGTGAGCCCGCGCGGGAACCGGATCGCCGCCGGGTCGCCGCCGATCGCGGCGCGGTCGATCTCGGGCCCGCCGGGATACGGCAGCCCGAGCAGCCGCGCGACCTTGTCGAACGCCTCGCCCGCGGCGTCGTCGATCGTCTCGCCGAGGAGCTCCACGTCGGAGACGAGGTCGCGCACGAGCAGCAGCGAGGTGTGCCCGCCCGAGACGAGCAGGGCGATGGTCGGCGTCTCGAGCGGCGCCGCGTCGTCGAGGATGTCGGCGCCGACATGGCCGACGAGGTGGTTCACGGCGTAGATGGGCCGGTCGAGCGCGAGCGCGAGCGCCTTGGCGGCGCCGACGCCCACCATGAGCGCACCGGCGAGTCCTGGGCCGCTCGTCACCGCGACCGCCTCGACGTCGGACAGCGACACGTCGGCCTCGGCGAGCGCCGCGTCGATCGTCGGGCCGAGCGCCTCGAGGTGGGCACGGGCCGCGACCTCGGGCACCACGCCGCCGTAGCGCGCGTGCTCCTCCATCGACGACGCGATGACGTTCGCGAGCAGGTCGGTCCCGCGCACGATGCCGACCCCGGTCTCGTCGCACGACGTCTCGATGCCGAGCACGAGCGGCGCCGCGCGGTTCATGCGCCGGTCCCGGATGCCGCGGGGCGCGTGACGGCGGCCGGCACCTCGAGCCGCATCGAGATCGCGTCGACGCCGTCGGGCTGGTAGTACCCGCGACGCACCCCGATCTCGACGAAGCCGAGCGAGCGGTACAGCGTGCGCGCGATCGGGTTGTCGGCGCGCACCTCGAGGAAGATCTCGGCGACGTGCTTGCGGCGGGCCGCCGTGATGAGCGCATGCATGAGGCCCCGGCCGAGGCCGATCCCGCGCGAGAACTCGGCGACCGCGATGGTCTGGATGTCGCCCTGCCCGCCGTCGGGCGGCGCGAGCAGGCCGGCGTAGCCGAGGAGGCGCCGCTCGGGGTCCTCGGCGTCGTCGTCGACGGCCACGAGGTAGTACGCGTCGGGGTTCTCGAGCTCGCGGCGCATGGATGCCTCGGGCCACGCGTCGTTCACGAAGGTCTCGCGCTCGAGCCGCATGATCGCCTCGAGGTCGTCGACCTTCGCCCGTCGCATGAACACGCTCACTGCAGCACTCGCTTCCCGGGCGACGGCGTCACGTCGGGCGCGCGCAGGTAGAGCGGCGAGTCCTCGGCGAGTGGGAGGCGGCGCGCCGCGAAGGCGAGCTCGGCGACCATGCCCACGGCGCCCGCCTGCACGTAGTGCGCCTCGAGGCGCGTGCCGACGGCGTCGGGCACGTCGTCGCGCGGACAGAGCACCGGGCCCTCGACGCGCACCGGCAGCTCGTCGTCGTCGAGCCCGTCGTAGCCGGACACGGCGAACTCGCGCCGGCGCGCGTCGGTCAGCACCTGGAGCGCGCCCTCGTTGCCCGCGCGGTACCACGACCACGCCACGGCGTCGTGGCTCACGACCGGCACGAACGGCCGGCCGATGCCGACCGCGAACGCGTGCGCGGCGGCGATCCCCACGCGGAGCCCGGTGAACGGCCCCGGGCCCATGCCGCCCGCGACGCCCGACAGGTCGGCCGGGCGGACGCCCGCACCGGCGAGGGCGTCGCGGATGAGCTCGCCCACGACCTCGGCATGCCGCATGGTGTCGTCGGTGCCGGCTTCGGCCAGGATGCCGCCGTCGCGATCGACGACGGCGACACTCGTGCCCGTCGAGGTGTCGATCGCGAGGAGCATGGATCCAGCCTACTGGGACGCCTCGAAGGGGGTTCCCGCCCAGCGCGGGCCGTAGCCGCGGAGCTCGAGCACGCGCGGCTCGTCGGCGCCGAGGTGCTCGGCGTCCGCGGCATCCGCCGGCGCGACCGCGATGCCCTCCGGCCGCTCGATGAGGACCTCGAGCCACGAGTCGGACGCGCCGTCGAGCAGGCCGGCGCCCCACTCGACGACGACCACCGAACGCTCGAAGTCGAGGTCGAGGTCGTCGAAGTACAGCGCGCTCTCGAGCCGGTACGCGTCGACGTGCACGAGCGGCGGCCCGCCGGCGAGGTTCGGGTGCGTGCGCGCGAGCACGAACGTGGGGCTCTGCACCGGTCCGCGCACGCCGAGGCCGTCGCCGATGCCGCGCGTGAGCGTCGTCTTGCCCGCGCCGAGCGGGCCCGTGAGCAGCACGAGGTCGCCCGCGCGGAGCCCGCCGGCGAGCTCCCGGCCGAACGCCTCCATCGCCGCCGCGTCGGGGGCGTCGACGCGCATCAGGCGCCTCCGACGTAGGTGCGCGGCACCCGCGGCCCGACGCGCGTGACGATCTCGTAGCCGATCGTGTCGGCCGCGTCGCCCCAGTCGTCGGCCGACGGCGCGCCGGTCGCCGGGTCGCCGAACAGCACGACCTCGTCGCCGACGGCCACGGCGTCGTCGCCGACCGCCACGAGGAACTGGTCCATCGCGATGCGCCCGACGACGGGCCGGCGCGCTCCGGCCAGCCAGACCTCCGCACGGCCCGACGCCTGCCGCGGCACCCCGTCGGCGTACCCGAGCGGCACGAGCGCGAGCGTCGTGGGCCGGTCGGCGCGCCATACGTGTCCGTACGAGACGCCGGTGCCGGGTGCGATGCGGCGCACGGCGGCGACGCGCCCGCGCAGGGTCATGACGGGCCGGAGCCCGAGCTCGGCGGCCGTCGTGCCGTCGCCGAACGGCGGTACGCCGTAGCATCCGATGCCGAGGCGCACCAGGTCGTAGCGCGAGTCGGGGCGGCGCAGCGCCCCCGCGGTCGAGGCGAGGTGCCGTACCTCGGGGTCGAGCCCGGCGCCGGATGCCGCCGCCAGCGCGGCCTCGAAGGCGGCGAGCTGCGCGGCGTCCTCGTCGGGCGAGGTGTTCGCGAGGTGGCTGAAGACGCCGCGCACCCGCACCAGGCCGTCGGCCTCGAGGGCGGCGGCGATGCGGACCGCCTCGTCCCACTCCTCGGGCGCGACGCCGTTGCGGCTGAGCCCGGTGTCGATCTTCAGGTGCACCCGGGCGATGCCGTCGACGGATGCCGCGGCCGCCGCGACGGCCCGCAGCTGCCCGATCGACGAGACGCCGACGTCGACGTTCCGCCGCACGGCCCGGGCGAAGTCGGCGTCGGGGTCGTGCAGCCAGGCGAGGATCGGCGCGTCGATGCCCGCGTCGCGCAGCGCGATCGCCTCGTCGAGGTCGGCGACCCCGAGCCATGCCGCGCCGCCGGCGAGCGCCGCCCGGGCGACCGGCACGGCGCCGTGGCCGTAGGCGTCCGCCTTCACCACGACCATGGCCCGTGCGGGCGCGACCTGCGCGATCAGCGCTTCCACGTTCTCGCGCACGGCGTCGAGGTCGACGACGGCCTCGCGGAACGGACGCGATGCGGCATCCGTCGACGGGGTCTCGCTCACCCGGCGCTCCGATCGGACTCGAGCACGACGAACGCGCTCGCGATGCCCGCGTCGTGGCTCATCGAGAGGTGCACGCGGTCGATGCCGAGCAGCCGGATGTGCTCGGCCATGCCGCCCGTGAGCCGGAAGTCGGGGTTGCCGTCGACGTCCGACACGATGGTCATCTCGTGCCAGCGGATGATCGTGTGGCCGCCCAGCGCCTTGATGAGGGACTCCTTCGCGGCGAACCGGGCCGCGAGGGACCTGGCGGGGCGATCGCGTTCGCTCTCGGCGAACAGGCGCTCGACGAGGCCGGGGGTGCGCGTGATCGAGCGCTCGAAGCGCACGATGTCGACCACGTCGATGCCGATCCCGACGATCACGACACGACCTCCCGCCCCGTCGTCACTCCACCGTCACGGACTTCGCGAGGTTCCGCGGCTGGTCGACGTCGAGGCCCTTCGCCTGAGCCAACTCCATCGCGAACACCTGCAGCGGCACGACCGCGAGCAGCGGCTCGAACAGCGGCGCGGCGAGCGGGATGCGGATCACCTCGTCGGCGAAGGGCAGCACCGCGGCATCCCCGGCCTCGGCGATCGCGATGACGCGGGCGCCGCGGGCGCGGATCTCCTGGATGTTCGACACGACCTTGGGGTGGAGGTTCGCCGACCCGCGCGGGCTCGGCACCACCACGAAGACCGGCTGCCCCGGCTCGATGAGCGCGATCGGACCGTGCTTCAGCTCGCCGGCCGCGAAGCCCTCCGCGTGGATGTACGCGAGCTCCTTGAGCTTCAGCGCACCCTCGAGGGCGATCGGGTAGCCGACGTGCCGGCCGAGGAAGAGCACCGAGCGGGTGTCGGCCATCCAGTGCGCGAGCTGCTCGACGCGCTCGGCCTGCTCGAGCACGGTGCTGAGCTTCTCGGGCACGGCCTGCAGCTCGGCGAGGTTCTCGGCGAGCGCCTCGTCGTCGAGCGTGCCGCGAACGCGCGCGAGGTGCAGGCCGAAGAGGTAGAGCGCGGCGATCTGCGCCACGAACGCCTTCGTGGAGGCCACCGCGACCTCGGGCCCGGCGTGCGTGTAGACGACGGCGTCGGACTCGCGCGGGATGGTCGCGCCCTGCGTGTTGCAGATCGAGATCGTACGGGCGCCGTTGTCGCTCGCGTACTTCACGGCCATGAGGGTGTCCATGGTCTCGCCCGACTGGCTGATCGAGACGACGAGGGTGCCGTCGTCGAGGACCGGCTCGCGGTAGCGGAACTCGTGGCTGAGCTCGACCTCGACGGGCACGCGCGCCCACTGCTCGATGGCGTACTTCGCGACCATGCCGGCGTAGGCGGCCGTGCCGCACGCGACGATGGTGATGCGACGGACGCCGCGGAGCTCCTCGTCGCCGAGGCCCTCGAGCTCGGGGATGTGCACCTGGCCGTCGGCGACCCGGCCGCGCAGCGTGTTCGCGACGGCCTCGGGCTGCTCGGAGACCTCCTTGCGCATGAAGGAGGACCAGCCGCCCTTCTCGGCGGCGGACGCGTCCCAGGCCACGTCGAACGGCTCGACCTCGACGGCCCCGCCGTCGAAGTCGGTGACCGTGACGCCATCGGCGGTGATGGTGACGATCTGGTCCTGGCCGATCGCGACCGCGCGCTTCGTGTATTCGACGAACGCGGCGACGTCGGAGCCGAGGAAGTTCTCGCCCTCGCCGAGGCCGATCACGAGCGGGGAGTTGCGGCGCGCGCCGACGACGACGCCGGGCTGGTTGCGGTGCACGGCGAGCAGGGTGAACGCGCCGTCGAGGCGGGAGACCGTGGACCGGAACGCCTCGGTGAGCTCGCCGATGCGGCGGTACTCGCGGCCGAGCAGCACGGCGGCGACCTCGGTGTCGGTCTCGGACTCGAAGGTGAAGCCCTCGGCCAGGAGCTCGTCCTTCAGCTCGGCGAAGTTCTCGATGATGCCGTTGTGGATCAGCGCGAGCCGCCCCTCGTCGCCGAGGTGCGGGTGCGCGTTGCGGTCGGTGGGGCCACCGTGGGTCGCCCACCGGGTGTGGCCGATGCCGGTGCTGCCCTCGTGCAGCGGCGCGGCCGCGAGGTCGTCGGCGAGGACCTGGAGCTTGCCGGCGCGCTTCGCCGTCTCGATGACGCCGTCGTCGTCGACGATCGCGACCCCCGCCGAGTCGTAGCCGCGATATTCGAGGCGGCGAAGGCCTCCCATGAGCACGTCGAGGCTGTTGCGCTCTCCGACGTATCCGACGATTCCACACATGGGCTCGATTGTATGCGCAGCGGGCTGGGAGCCTCATGCGCGGGCCGGCCGGCGGCCCTTCACTAGACTGACACGGTGCTGGATCCGCTGAGCCCGTCGACGAACGCCGCGCAGATCTCGCCCTTCACCGAGCTCGACCGGGCGGACTGGGCGGCGCTCGCCCCGTCGATGCCGTCGCCGCTCCGCGAGACCGAGATCGTGCAGCTGCGCGGGCTCGGCGAGCCCCTCGACCTCCGCGAGGTCGCGGAGGTCTACCTGCCGCTCAGCCGGCTCCTGAACCTCTACGTGGGCGGCATGAAGTCGCTGCACAGCGTGACGAGCGAGTTCCTCCGCGAGCGCATGGAGGCGACGCCGTTCGTGATCGGCGTGGCCGGCTCGGTCGCGGTCGGCAAGTCGACGATCGCCCGCCTGCTGCGCGAGCTCCTCGCACGCTGGGAGCACACGCCCCGGGTCGAGCTCGTCACGACCGACGGGTTCCTCTTCCCGAACGCCGAGCTCGAGCGACGCGGCCTGATGACGCGCAAGGGATTCCCCGAGTCGTACGACCGCCGCGCGCTGCTCCGCTTCGTGAGCGAGGTGAAGGCCGGCGCCCCCGAGGTGCGCGCGCCGTTCTACTCGCACCTCGCATACGACATCGTGCCCGACGCGCAGGTCACGGTGCGCCGCCCCGACGTGCTCATCCTCGAGGGCCTCAACGTGCTGCAACCGCCCGGTCCCGGCCACCGCCTCGCCGTCAGCGACCTGTTCGACTTCTCGATCTACGTCGACGCCCGCACGAGCGACATCGCGCGCTGGTACGAGGAGCGGTTCCTGAAGCTGCAGCGCGGCGCGTTCTCGAATCCGCGCTCGTACTTCCACCGCTACGCGAGCCTCACCGAGACCGAGGCGCGCCAGCGCGCACGCGAGATCTGGCGCTCCATCAACGAGCCCAACCTGCTGCAGAACATCCGCCCGACCCGGTCGCGGGCGTCGCTCGTGCTGCGCAAGAGCGCCGACCACACCGTGTCGAGCGTGCTGCTGCGGAAGCTCTAGGCGGGCAGCGGAAGCTCTCGGTGGGCGCCGCCGGTAGCGCTAGGCGGGCAGCGCCAGGCGCTCGCGCACGACCTCGGCCAGCGACGCGGAGTGCCGCTCCGCGGTCTCCTGCTCGGCGGCCTCGACCATGACGCGCACCATCGGTTCGGTGCCCGACGGGCGCAGCAGCACGCGCCCGGAGTCGCCCAGCTCGGCCTCCGCGGCGGCCACGGCCGCGGCGATCACGTCGTCGTCGGTGAGCGCGTGGTGGTCGACCCCGCGCACGTTGACGAGCACCTGCGGGTACACCGTCATGACCGACGCGAGCTCGGCGAGCGTCTTGCCGGTGCGCGCCATCTCGGCCACGAGGTGCAGGCCGGTGAGCACGCCGTCGCCCGTCGTGGCGAACTCGGTCATGATCACGTGGCCCGATTGCTCGCCGCCCAGGGCGAGTCCCTCGGCTGACAGCGCCTCGAGCACGTAGCGGTCGCCGACCTTGGTCTCGATCACGCGGATGCCGCGCTCGGCCATCGCGCGTCGCAGTCCGAGGTTCGACATCACGGTCACGACGAGCGTGTCGTCGGTGAGGACGCCCCGCTCGTGCATCGAAACGGCGAGGATCGCCATGATGCGGTCGCCGTCGATGATGTTGCCCTCGGCGTCGACGGCGAGGCAGCGGTCGGCGTCGCCGTCGTGCGCGATGCCGACGTCGGCGCCGTGCTCGAGCACCGCGGCCTGCAGCTTGTCGAGGTGGGTGGATCCGACGCCGTCGTTGATGTTCATGCCGTCGGGGTCGGCCCCGATGACGGTGACCTTCGCCCCGGCGTCGCGGAACGTCTCGGGCGAGACGCCGGCGGCCGCGCCGTGGGCGCAGTCGAGCACGACGTGGAGGCCGTCGAGGCGGTTCGGCAACGTGCCGAGCAGGTGCACGACGTAGCGGTCCTCGGCGTCGGAGAAGCGGCGGATGCGGCCGACGCCCCCGCCGATGGGAGCGAGCTTCTGCTTGCCGAGGTAGGACTCGATGCGGTCCTCGACCTCGTCGGGCAGCTTCGTGCCGCCGAACGAGAAGAACTTGATGCCGTTGTCGGGCGCGGGGTTGTGCGACGCCGAGATCATCACGCCGAAGTCGGCGTGGATGGAGTCGATCAGGAACGCGGTCGCGGGCGTCGGGATGACGCCGGCGTCGAGCACGTCGACACCGGAGCTCGCGAGGCCGGCGGCGACCGCCGAGGTCAGGAACTCGCCCGAGACCCGGGGGTCGCGCGCGACGACCGCGGTCGGCCGGCGACCGGCCGCGCGGAGTTCGTCGGCGTGGCGTCCCTGCGTGAGGACGGCCGCAGCCGCCTGGGCGAGGCCCAGGGCCAGGTCAGCCGTGAGTTCACGGTTGGCCAGGCCCCGGACCCCGTCGGTTCCGAAGAGCCGGGGCATACGGAGAACCGGGAACCCGGATCAGCGCTTCGAGAACTGAGGCGCCTTGCGGGCCTTCTTGAGACCGGCCTTCTTGCGCTCGATGACGCGGGCGTCACGCGTGAGGAAGCCGGCCTTCTTGAGGGTCGGGCGGTTGTTCTCGCGGTCGATCTCGTTGAGCGCGCGCGCGATCGCGAGGCGCAGCGCGCCGGCCTGGCCCGAGGGGCCGCCGCCGGTGATGCGGGCGATCACGTCGTACGAGCCGCTGAGCTCGAGGACGGTGAAGGGGTCGGTGATGAGCTGCTGGTGCAGCTTGTTCGGGAAGTAGTCCGCGAACTCACGGCCGTTGACCGTGATGGTGCCGGCGCCGGGGACGACGCGCACGCGGGCGATGGCCTGCTTGCGGCGACCGACGGCCGCACCCGAGACGTTGAGGACGGGGCGGGGCGTGGCCGGAGCCGCGGCGGGCGTGCTCTCGGTCGTGTAGCTCTCGGGAGCCTGGTCGATCTGGTCTGCGATCTTCGCCATGGTGGTTGTGAATCCTTAGTTCGAGAAGGTCGAGTTCGCCGGGCTTACTGGGCGACCTGGGTGAGGGTGTACGGCTTGGGCTGCTGAGCCGCGTGCGGGTGCTCCGGGCCGGCGTAGACCTTCAGCTTCTTGAGCTGCTGGCGACCGAGCGAGTTCTTGGGGAGCATTCCGCGGATCGCCTTCTCGACGGCGCGGACGGGGTTCTTCTCGAGGAGCTCGGCGTAGCCGACGGCCTTGAGGCCGCCCGGGTAGCCGGAGTGGCGGTACGCCTTCTTCTGCTCGAGCTTCTGGCCGGTGAGGGCCACCTTGTCGGCGTTGACGATGATCACGAAGTCGCCGGTGTCGACGTGGTTCGCGAAGATCGGCTTGTGCTTGCCGCGCAGCAGGGCTGCGGAGTGGCTGGCCAGGCGGCCGAGGACGATGTCGGTGGCGTCGATGACGACCCAGTCGCGCTGGATCTCGTTCGCCTTCGGGGTGTAGGTGCGCGTCACGGAAGTGCTGCTTTCTGATCGAGTGAGGGGTTCGTGAATCCCACTCCGATGGGTGTTCGACCGCGATGCGGGCGAACGCCCTGGTGGAGGGCTCAACTTCGGATGCCGCCCTTCGACGGGCTCAGGGAGCAGCGATGGCGGCACCAAAGAGGTAGCTTAGCCGACGATGCCTTCCACGTGCAATTCGCGACGTGCGCGCGTCTGGGCGGCGCGGGCCTCGAGCTCGTGGTCGCCGGGGTAGCCGACCTCGGTGAGCACGAGCCCCTTCGCGGGCATCACCTTGAACGCGCTGGTCCGCTCGCCCGCCCGCAGCAGCGCCTCGGGGGCGGATGCCTCGAGCCGCCCCTCCCCCACCGCGACGCACGCCCCGACGAGGGCGCGCACCATCGAGTGGCAGAACGCGTCCGCCTGGAGCGACGCGACGAGCACGCCGTCCTCGGCGCGCGCCCAGCGGTAGGACTGCAGTGTGCGGATCGTGGTCGCGCCCTCGCGCGGCCGGCAGAACGCGGCGAAGTCGTGGAGGCCGATGAGGGAGGCCGCCGCGGCATCCATCGCGCGTTCGTCGAGGTGCCGGGGCACGGCGAGCGTGCGGCGGCGCTCCAGCGGGTCGCGCATCGCGGATGCGTCGGCGACCCGGTACTCGTACCGTCGCCAGATCGCGGAGAAGCGGGCGTCGAAGCCATCGGGCGCCCGCTCGGCGTGCGTGATCACCACGTCGGCGTCGGCGCCGATGATGCCGGTGAGGCGCCGCGCCAGCGCCGCCTCGGGCGAGGGGTCGGGGTCCTGTCCGCGGCGCGGCCGTGCGACGACCGCGAGGGCGTCCTCGCTCACGTCGAGGTGCGCGACCTGGCCGAGCGCGTGCACGCCTGCGTCGGTGCGGCCCGCGACCGTGAGGCGCGGCGCGGTGCCCGTGCGGCGGAAGAGCGTGGCGAGGGCGTCCTCGAGCACGCCCTGCACGGTGCGGAGCCCGGGCTGGCGACTCCAGCCGTTGAAGTCGGTGCCGTCGTAGGCGATGCCGAGCCGCACGCGCACGACGGATGCCGCGGCATCCGTCTCGGCGATGGACTCGGTCTCGGACATGCGTCCAGCCTACGGCGACGCGCTCGCCGGCCCGGGACGGCGAAGGGCCGCGCTGCTGCTGCAGCACGGCCCTTCGCGGGTGTTGCGAGGCTACTTGACCTCGGCGGGCTCCTCGGCGGACTCCTCCGACGCCTCGGCGCCGGCGGCCTCGTCGACCGCGGCCTCGGCCTCGGTCACGACCTCCTCGGGCGTCTCCTCGACCACGGGCTCCTCGGCGGGGGCCTCGTCGGCGACGGGGGCGGCGGCCGGCTTGGCGGCGCGCTTCTTCGGGGTCACGGGCTCGAGCACCAGCTCGATGACCGCCATGGGCGCGTTGTCGCCCTTGCGGTTGCCGATCTTGGTGATGCGGGTGTAGCCGCCCTCACGGTCGGCCACCTGCGGCGCGATCTCGGTGAAGAGCTTGTGCACCACGGCCTTGTCGCCGATCACGGCGAGGACGCGGCGACGGGCGTGCAGGTCGCCGCGCTTCGCGAACGTGATGAGGCGCTCGGCCAGCGGACGGAGGCGCTTGGCCTTCGTCTCGGTCGTGGTGATCCGCTCGTGCGTGTAGAGCGCGGCGGCGAGGTTCGCGAGCAGGAGCCGCTCGTGCGCGGGTCCGCCTCCGAGGCGGGGGCCCTTGGTGGGCTTCGGCATGGTTCGTTATCTCCAGTGGTGGGGGGTCGGTACGTCGGGGAACGACTCAGTTCTCGTCGTCGAAGCCCGTGTAGAAGTGGGCGCCGTCGAATCCGGGGACGGAGTCCTTCAGCGAAAGACCCATCTCGGTGAGCTTGTCCTTGACCTCATCCACCGACTTCTGGCCGAAGTTGCGGATGTTCATGAGCTGCGACTCCGACAGGGCGACGAGCTCGGAGACCGTGTTGATGCCCTCGCGCTTGAGGCAGTTGTAGCTGCGGACGGACAGGTCGAGGTCCTCGATCGGGATCGAGAGCTCGCTCGAGAGCACGGCGTCGACCGGCGCGGGGCCGATCTCGATGCCCTCGGCGGCGACGTTGAGCTCACGGGCGAGGCCGAACAGCTCGGTGAGCGTGCGGCCGGCCGAGGCGATGGCGTCGCGCGGCGAGATGGCGGGCTTGGTCTCGACGTCGACCACGAGGCGGTCGAAGTCGGTGCGCTCGCCGGCACGGGTGGCCTCGACGCGGTAGGTGACCTTCAGCACCGGCGAGTAGATCGAGTCGACCGGGATCTGGCCGGCCTCGGAGTACTCGTTGCGGTTCTGGCTGGCCGAGACGTAGCCGCGGCCGCGCTCGATCGTGAGCTCGAGCTCGAACTTGGCCGAGTCGTTGAGCGTCGCGATGACGAGCTCGGGGTTGTGCACCTCGACACCGGCCGGAGCGGAGATGTCGGCAGCGGTGACCTCACCGGCGCCCTGCTTGCGGAGGTAGGCGGTGATGGGCTCGTCGTGCTCGCTCGAGACGACGAGGTTCTTGATGTTGAGGATGATCTCGGTCACGTCCTCCTTCACGCCGGGGACGGTCGAGAACTCGTGGAGCACGCCGTCGATGCGGATGCTCGTCACGGCTGCGCCGGGGATCGACGAGAGGAGGGTGCGACGGAGGGAGTTGCCCAGGGTGTAACCGAAGCCCGGCTCGAGGGGCTCGATCACGAAACGCGAACGGAACTCCGAGATGTTCTCTTCGGTGAGCGTCGGGCGCTGTGCGATCAGCACGGTGTGATTCCTTTCGGCAGGGTGTCCGCTATATGACACCTGCGAGGTCGAGGATCTTGAGTTGTTGAGAGAACGGATGCTGCGGGGTCCGGGGGGCCCGGATGCGGGCACGGCGCGATGATCCCTCGGGGATCTCGGCGCGGCCTGCGGCCCCCCGGTCCGCAGGACGGAGAACTAGACGCGGCGACGCTTGGGCGGGCGGCATCCGTTGTGCGCCTGCGGCGTCACGTCGTTGATGCTGCCGACCTCGAGGCCCGCGGCCTGGAGCGAGCGGATCGCCGTCTCGCGGCCCGAACCCGGGCCCTTCACGAAGACGTCGACCTTCTTCATGCCGTGCTCCTGCGCCTGGCGGGCGGCCGACTCGGCGGCCAGCTGCGCGGCGAACGGCGTGGACTTGCGCGAGCCCTTGAAGCCGACGCCACCGGAGGAGGCCCAGCTGATCACGGCACCGGTGGTGTCGGTGATCGAGACGATCGTGTTGTTGAACGTCGACTTGATGTGGGCCTGGCCCACGGCGATGTTCTTCTTTTCCTTCTTGCGCGGCTTGCGAGTAGCCGCCTTGGGTGCTGCCATGTTCGAAATCTCCTAGATCTTGGCGCGAGCGGTTACTTGCGGCCGGGCTTCTTCTTGCCGGCGACGGTGCGCTTCGGGCCCTTGCGGGTACGAGCGTTGGTCTTGGTGCGCTGGCCGCGGACCGGGAGGCCGCGACGGTGGCGCAGGCCCTCGTAGGAACCGATCTCGACCTTGCGGCGGATGTCGGCGGCGACCTCGCGGCGGAGGTCACCCTCGACCTTGAAGTTGCCCTCGATGTAGTCGCGGAGGGCGACGAGCTGCTCGTCGCTGAGGTCCTTCACGCGGATGTTCCCGTCGATGCCGGTCTCGGCGAGCGTGGTGAGCGCTCGCGTGCGGCCGACGCCGTAGATGTAGGTCAGTGCGATCTCCACGCGCTTCTCGCGCGGGATGTCGACTCCTGCCAGACGTGCCATGTTGGCTATCTCCTGTTTCGAAGTGGAGGTGTGGAGCAGCGCCGGTGCCCGGGCCTCCGACCCGAGGTGTCCCCGCGACATCCGAGACGTCGAGGTTCTGGCGTTGCCGATTCGGTGTTCAGTTGTGGGTGCGGGCCGTCGGACGGCCCGCGAGTCGTGCGACTAGCCCTGGCGCTGCTTGTGGCGCGGGTTCTCGCAGATCACCATGACGCGGCCGTGGCGGCGGATGACCTTGCACTTGTCGCAGATGCGCTTGACGGAGGGGTTGACCTTCACAGTTGTTTCCTTGGGTTCGCTGTCCTCGTGCCCGCGGGGTGCCGCGGGCCGTTACTTTCCGACAGCCCTTACTTGTAGCGGTAGACGATGCGGCCGCGCGTCAGGTCGTACGGGCTCAGCTCGACGATCACGCGGTCCTCGGGGAGGATCCGGATGTAGTGCTGGCGCATCTTCCCTGAGATGTGCGCGAGGACCTTGTGCCCGTTCGTGAGCTCCACCCGGAACATCGCGTTCGGGAGTGCCTCGATGACCGAGCCTTCGATCTCGATGACGCCGTCTTTCTTGGCCATAGCCTCACTATCGCTTGGAGTTTGGGATGCTGGTCGTGCGATGTGCTCATCGACGATCGCTCGTCGGGCACGCCGAAGCAGGCGTGCCAGAACACCAAGGGTCAACTATAGGCGATTCCGGGCATCTTCGCCAGTCGAGCCTGCGGATGCCGCTGCGCCCATGCCGGGCGACGGATGCCGCGCCCCGACCGGCCCCGCGACCGGCCCGCTCAGGCGGTGCGCGTCGCCGCCTCGACGACCTCGACGAGGCCCGCTTCGAGCGGATGCCCCGGCTCGATGCCCGTGACGTCGTGCACGAACACCTCGGGTTCCCGGCTCGTGAGCAGCGCATGCAGCTCGACGCTCTCGGGATCGGCGGCCACGTCGAAGCGGAGCGCCGCGCCGACGGCCGCGAGGAGGCCGGGCACCGGACGTCCGAGCTCGGCGAGCTCCGCAGCAGGCCCGATGAACCGCTCGTGCCGGCCGAGCTTGCGCAGCGGCTGGCGGCCGACCCGCTCCACCGTGTCGGGCAGCTCGGGGTTGCGGAACCGCTCGAGGATCGTGGCCCGATAGGCGCCCTGCTCCTCGGCGGTGAAGTCGTGCTTGGCGACGATCAGCGCCGACGTCTCCTCGAGCGCGCGCTCGACCGCCTGTGCGACGGCCGGGTCGGCGAGCGCATCGCTGATCCGGCTGTGTCCGGCTGCCGCGCCGAAGTAGGCCGTCGCGGCGTGGCCGGTGTTCACCGTGAAGAGCTTGCGCTCGATGTACGGCGCGAGGTCGTCGACGAAGTGCGCCCCGGGGATGTCGGGGGCGGCAGCGCCGAACGGCGGGCGCTCGATCGCCCACTCGAAGAAGGTCTCGACCGTCACGTCGAGGCCCGCGTCGGCGGCCTGCCCCGGCACGATCCGGTCGACGGCCGTGTTCGCGAACACCGCGCGCGCCTCGAGCTCCGGCCACTCCTCGGGGCTCGACAGCGCAGCGATCTCGTCACGCAGGAGGTTCGTGGCGTTGATGGCGTTCTCGCACGCCATGATCACGAGCGGCGGGGCATCCGCCGGCCGTTCGCGCAGCGCCATGAGGAGGTGCGGCGCGATGAAGCGCAGGATGGTCGGGCCGACCGCCGTGGTCGCCACGTCGGCGGTCACGAGCTCGTCCAGGAGGGCCGCAGCATCCGCCTGGCTGTTGATCGCCCGGTAGCCGGTGACCACTTGGTCGCGCGCGCCGACCCCGACCTCGTGCACCGTGTAGCGGTCGGATGCCGCGAGCGCGTCGATGAGCTCGGCGTTCACGTCGGCGAAGACCACCTCGTACCCGGCCTCGTGCAGGAGGAGGCCGACGAACCCGCGCCCGATGTTGCCGGCGCCGAAGTGGACGGCCTTCACGAGTCGTTGACCTCGGAGAGCAGGGCATGCAGCTCGGCCGCGGTGGGCGCCGCGATGAGCGCCTGCACGGCGTCGTCGTCGGAGAAGATGATCGCGATCTTCGACAGGATGTCGAGGTGCTCGTTCTCGATGCCGGCGATGCCGACGACGAAGCGGGCCTCCTCGCCGCCCCAGTCGACAGGCTCGTCGTAGCGCACGACCGAGAGCGCCGACCGGCGGATCTGGTCCTTCGCCTCGTTCGTTCCGTGCGGGATGGCGAGGAAGTTGCCCATGTAGGTCGAGACCGAGCCCTCGCGCTCGAGCATCGAGTCGACGTACCCGGGGTCGACGGCGCCGGCCTCCACGAGGATCGCGCCCGCCTCGCGGATCGCGTCCTCCCGGCTCGCGGCACGGGCGGCCAGCCGGATGTTGTCGGCGGGCAGGATCTCATCGGTCATGGGATGCTCCTTCTCTCGTTGCTCTCGTCGTTGGTGCGTCTCGTCGTGCGTCTCGGGATTCAGCGGTTCCGTCGAGGCGACGCCGCGGAGCCGCGGGCGGCCTCACGTGGTGCGAGGCCGACCGCGGCTCCGGGCTGGCGCCGTTCGTGCATGGTCGTCGTGGCGACGATCAGCGCACGCCCTCCGATTGGAGGAGGTTCACGATCTCGTCGTACTTCGGCGAGTTCATGAAGTTCTCCACCGACACGTGCAGCGCACTCGGCGACTGCAGCTTGGCGCGGTCGGTGAGGTCCTGGTGCGTGATCACGAGGTCGACGTCGTCGGTCAGGTTGGCGATCGACTTGTTCGTCACCGTGACGCTGTCGATGCCGGCCTTCTTGATCTTGTTGCGCAGCACCGTTGCGCCCATCGCGCTGGAGCCCATCCCCGCGTCGCACGCGAAGATGATGTTGTGGATCGGCTTGCGCTCGAACGCGGCCTCCTCGCCCTCGGAGAGGAGTTCGGCACCGCCCTCGTCGATCCCCGCCTGCAGGTTCTGCAGGACGCCCGACTCCTTGCCCTTGTTGGCCTCGGTCTGCGCGATCGCGGCCGCGAGGTCGCCGGCGTTCGCCTTCTCGAGGTCGCGCTTGCGACTGGCCCTGAGGATCACCGCGGCGATGATGAACGACACCGCGGCCGACAGGATCACCGAGAGGATCACCCCGACGTAACTGTCGGAGGCCGTCTGCGCCAGCACCGCGATGATGCTGCCCGGTGCCGCCGGCGCTCGAAGGCCGCTGTTGAAGAGCACGTTCGTCGCAACACCGGTCATGCCTCCCGCGATCGCGGCGAGGATCAGGATCGGCTTCATGAGCACGTACGGGAAGTAGATCTCGTGGATCCCGCCGAAGAACTGGATGATGATCGCGCCCGGAGCGCTGGCCCGTGCCAGTCCGATGCCGAAGAACGTGAACGCGAGCAGGATGCCCAGGCCGGGGCCGGGGTTCGCCTCCACGAGGAACAGGATCGACTTGCCGGTCTCGCTCGCCTGCTGGGTCCCGATCGGGGTGAACACGCCGTGGTTGATGGCGTTGTTCAGGAACAGGATCTTGCCGGGCTCGACGAGGATCGACAGCAGCGGGAGCAGCGAGAGCTTCACGAGCCAGTCAACCGCGGCCTCGAGCCCGTTGCTCAGGGCCTGCACCACGGGACCGAAGGCGAAGAAGCCCACGATGGCCAGGATGAAGCCGAGGATGCCGGCCGAGAAGTTGTTGACCAGCATCTCGAAGCCGGCCTTGATCTTCCCCTCCCAGATCTTGTCGACCTGCTTCATGAGCCACGCCGCGAGCGGGCCCATGATCATCGCGCCGAGGAACATCGGGATGTCCGTGCCGACGATCACGCCGACGGTGGCGATGGACGCCACGACGCCGCCGCGGGTGTCGTACACGAGCCGCCCGCCCTGGTTCGCGATCAGGAGCGGAAGCAGGTAGATGATCATCGGCCCGACGAGCGCCGCGAGCGACTCGTTCGGGGTGAATCCGGCCGGGATGAAGAACATCGTCACGATGCCCCAGGCGATGAAGGCCGCGATGTTCGGCAGGATCATGCTGGACAGGAACGAACCGAACTTCTGTACCGCGACGCGTGCTCCCCCCGGCCGCTTCGTCTCGGGTGACGTCGTTGTCATGCGAATGCCTCTCTCGTGGTCACGACGCGGATGCCCGCGCCGTGGTGATCTCGGTCGCGACGGCCTGGGCCGCCTGCTTGGCGTCGGCCGCTCCCTCAGCGGCCAGGGCTGCCCGGGCGAGCGCCTTCGCGTCGTCGGGCGTGTACCGCGCGAGGGAGGCGCGGACATCTGCGAGTGCCGATGGCGACATCGACAGGCTGGTGGCGCCGAGTCCGACGAGGACCACGGCGAGCAGCGGATCGGCTGCGGCCTCGCCGCAGATGCCGACGGGCTTGCCGAGCTCGGCGCCTGCAGCGCCGACGTCGGCGACGAGCTTCAGCACCGCGGGGTGCCACGGGCTCTGCAGGTTCGCCACGGTGCCGAGGAGCCGGTCGGCCGCCATCGTGTACTGCGTGAGGTCGTTCGTGCCGATCGACGCGAAGGCCGCGACCCGCAGGACCCGGTCCGCGATGAGCGCCGCCGACGGGGTCTCGACCATCACCCCGGCCACCTTGATGCCGAGCTCGTCGGCGAGCTTCGTGAAGTACTCCGTCTCCTCGACGGTGGCGATCATGGGCGCCATCACCCAGAGGTCGGCGTCGGTCGTGGCATCCGCCATCGCGAGGGCCGTGAGCTGCTCGCGCAGGATGATCTCGGAGTGGCGGAGCGCGCGGATGCCGCGGAGCCCGAGCGCCGGGTTCTCCTCGTGCGCTTCGTTGAGGAACGAGAGCGGCTTGTCGGCGCCGGCGTCGAGCACCCGCACGACGACCTTTCGCCCAGGGAACGCGGAGAGGAGCCGTGCGTAGTGCTCCTCCTGCTCGCGCACGCTCGGCGCCGTGTCGGCGTCGAGGAAGAGGAACTCGGTGCGGAACAGGCCGACGCCCTCCGCGCCGAGCTTCACGGCCTCGGCGGCGCCGTCGGCCGAGCCGAGGTTCGCGAGGAGCGGCACGGGCGTCCCGTCGGCGAGGGCGCCAGGCGTGACCGGCGCTGCCTCGAGGGCGGCGCGCTCGGCGATCCGGGCCTTGGCGTCGGCGACCTGCTCGGGCGTGGGGTCGGAGACGACCATGTCGTTCGCCGCGTCCACGACGACCGTGTCGCCGTCGGCGAGGGTCGCGGCATCCGTCGCCCCGACGATCGCGACGATCGACTTCTCGCGGGCGAGGATCGCGGTGTGCGAGGTGGGGCCGCCGTCGATCGTGACGAGCCCGAGCACCTGGTCGAGGTCGAGGGTCGCGGTGTCGGCCGGCGCGAGGTCGCGGGCGACGAGCACGAACGGATGCCCCGGATTCGGCACGCCCGGCGCAGGCAGCTTCAGCAGGTTCGCGATGACGCGCTGGGAGATGTCGTCGAGGTCGGTGGCGCGCTCGGCCATGTACCCGCCCATTCCGAGGAGCAGGTCGCGGTAGGCGGCGAACGACTCGTACACGGCCCGCTCGGCCGTCTTTCCCGTGGCCAGGAGCTTCGTCACCTCGTCGACGAGGCTCGGGTCCTCGGCCATCATGGCCTGCGCCTCGAGCACGTCCTTCGCGGCGCCGCCGGCCTTCGCCCCGCGGTTCGCGAGCTCGGCCGCGACGACCGAGAGCGACGCGCGGGCGCGCTCGCCCTCGAGCCCGGGGTCGAGGTGACTCGGCCGGTCGACCGGCGGCGGCAGCTGCTCGGCCATCCGCACGACCGGTCCGACGGCGACACCCAGTCCGATGCCCGTGCCGTTGATCTCCATCACTCGCCCCTCCAGTTCGGTTGAATGGGCGACGGATGCCTCGCGCTACTCGTCGTGGTCGGTGCTGAGCAGCTCCACGAGCTGGTCGAGGACCGCCTGCTCGTCGCCGCCGTCGACGACGATCGTGACCTCGTCGCCGTGGTCGATCCCCTGCGCGATGACGGCGAGGATGCTCGCCGCGTTGACGGGTGAGCCACCGGATTTCTGGATCGTGACGGACGACCCCGATGCGGCTGCAGCCTGGGTGAAGAGCTTGGCCGGCCGTGCGTGAAGGCCGTGGGTCGATCCGATTCGAACAGTGCGTTCCACCATGATTCCGGTTCCCGTCGCTGGCTTCCGTTCCCTCGTTCACCATAGCCCGCAGGCTCTGCGGTGGGAACCACGGCGCGCGGGGCGCGCGGGCTCATGACGGCGCCCCAGCGATCTCGAGGGCGACGTCGAGGGCCCCGCCGCCGTCGGGCGAGGTCGCCACGACGTCGGAGAGGATGGCGATCGGCACGGATGCCGCTGCGGCGCGCTCGCGCAGGCGGTCGACGCGATCGGCGAGATGGGCGCCCACGAGGAGCACGTCCGCGTCGGCGAGCGCCACGTCGAGCTGGGACTCGCTCGTCGCCGTCGCGCGCACCTCGAGCCCCCTGGCCGTGGCGGCCCGGCGGATCCGGTGGGCGACGAAGGTGCTCGAGGCGCCGGCCCCGCAGACCACGATGATGCGCATCGCTGAGCCTCCTCGCCCGGCCATCGCCCGGTCCTCGTCGATCGTTCGGCCGCGGCGACTGCCGCGATCGAGCCGATTCTGCCCGCGTCGCTCAGGAGGCAGCCACCCGATCTTCTTCCGCACCCCCGGAAAATCCGGGACGGATCCGCCCACCTCCCGCGGCGTCGATGGTTGACTGTCTGCACCGCACGGCGTCGCGTGGCGCCGAGGAACCGGAGCTGCAGTGGCCGAGAAGTGGGAGCGCCTCGTCGACGCGCTCGGCCATGCCGACGGCTGGACGACCGCGTCGGAGCTCGCCGACCGCCTGGGCGTGACGACGCGCACGATCCGCAACTACGCGGCGCAGGCGAACTCCGGCGGCGTCATCGTCGAGTCCGGCCCGGCGGGGTACCGACTCGACCGCGCGGCTTGGGCGAACAGGGGCGTCCCCGCCCGGCGCGACTCCTCGCCCCCGGTGCGGGCCGCCCGCGTCATCCGCTCGCTCATCGACGCCACCGACGGCCTCGACGTGCACGAGACGGCGGCCGCCAACCACGTCAGCGACTCGACGTTCGAGGCCGACCTCGCGCGCGTGCGGGCGCGCCTCGACGGCACCGGGCTCACGCTCGTACGGCAGGGGCCGCGCATCACGCTCGAGGGTCCCGAGACCGCCAGGCGACGGCTGCTCGGCGCGCTGTTCCGCGACGAGTCGGCGCGCGGCATGCTCGAGCTCGACGCGCTCCGGGCCGCCTTCCCCGAGGTGTCCGAGTTCCGCACGGCGCTCGTCGCGGGGCTCGCCGACGCCGGCTACGCGCCGAACGAGTACGGGCTCAACGACGTGCTGCTGCACACCGCGATCGCGCTCGACCGCGTGGCGACGAACCATCCGCTCGACGAGGCGGACGCGGCGGCTCCCCCGGCGTCGTCGGATGGCTCGACGGCCCCGGTCGCGGCATCCGCGTCGACCGCCGCCGACGGCCCGCTGGCCGAACTCCTCGCCCGGCTCGTCGACGAGCATTTCGGCACCTCGGTCGGTCCGGCCGACCTCGCGCACCTGACCCGGCTCCTCGAGACGCGTGCCGCCACCCGCACCACGGCGGCGGCGCAGGCGGATGCCGCGGGCCGCCCGATCTCGCCGCGGGTGCCCCTCGTGCGGCGCATCGTCGCCGGCGCGTCGGCCGCGTACCTCGTCGACCTCGACGACGAGGACTTCATCGACCGCCTCGCCCTGCACGTCGACAACCTCGTCGCGCGGGCGAGCACGTCGAACCTCTCGCGCAATCCCCTCACGGCCTCGATCAAGGCCGCCTACCCGCTCATCTACGAGCTCGCCGTCTACATCGCGAGCGAGCTCGCGCGCACCGAGGGCATCGCGGTCGACGACGACGAGATCGCGTACATCGCGATGCACGTGGGCGCCTACCTCGACCAGCGCCGCTCGCGCGGCGAGATCGTGCGCGTCGCCGTCTCTGCTCCGGCGTACCACGACGTGCACACGGCGCTCGCGGCGCGCATCCGCTCGGCGGTCGACGACGAGGTCGAGCTCGTCGCACCGGGCGAGGAGGCCGAGCGCGCCGACGTGCTCGTCGCGGTCATCGAGCCGTCGTCGCCCGTCGAACGGCTCGTGCTCGTGGCGCCGTTCCCCACGGAGGTCGACCTCGAGCGCGTGCGCGTCGAGATCGCCCGCGTCCGTCGGGCGCGCCGACGTGCCCGGCTCGCGGCGTCGCTGTCGCGCTACATCGCGCCCGAGCTGTTCGTGCGCGGGCTGCGGGGCTTCGATCGCGACGGCGCCATCCGGATGCTCGGCGACCGCATGATCTCGGCAGGGGTGATCGACCGCGCCTACGTCGAGGGCGCGCTCGAACGCGAGCGCCTGTCGTCGACCGCGTTCACCGAGCATCTCGCCGTGCCGCACGCGATGACCATGACCGCTCGACGCACCGCGATCGCGATCGCGATCGACGACGTGCCGATCGACTGGGGCGGCGCGAGCGTGAACGTCGTCGCGCTCATCGCGTTCGCCGAGAGCGGCCGGGCCGAGTTCCAGGAGGTGTTCGACCAGTTCGTCGAGGCGTTCTCGGAGCGCGAGAACGTGCAGCGCCTCGTGGTCGGCGCGACGGACTACCCCGGACTGCTCGCCGAGCTCTCACGGCTCATGGAGCCGCACGCGGCGTGACGGGCGCCGTCAGCGCGCGGCGATCGGCACGGGTGCGACGCCGAACGGGGCGAGGCCGGCCGCACCGCCGTCCTCCGCGGTGAGCACCCAGATGCCGTCGTCGTGCACGGCCACGGAGTGCTCCCAGTGCGCGGCGTCCGCGCCGTCGGAGGTCGTGACCGTCCACTCGTCGTCGCGCACGAAGGTGTCGATCGACCCGGCGACGATCATCGGCTCGATCGCGACCACGAGGCCGGGGCGGATCGCCGGGCCCTTCTGCCGGACCCGGTAGTTGAACACGGGCGGCTCCTCGTGCATGGTGCGCCCGATGCCGTGGCCGACGTAGTCGGTGAGGATGCCGTACGAGCCCGCCGCCTCGACGTGCTCCTCGATCGCGGCGCCGACCTCGTTGAGGTGGCGCGCGGCCGCGAGCTCCGCGATGCCGCGCCAGAGCGCGGACTCCGTGACGTCCGACAGCGCCTGGCGCGCCAGCACGACGTCGGGGCGCTCGGGATCGGGCAGCACGACCGTGAAGGCCGCGTCGCCGTTCCAGCCGTCGAGCTCGGCGCCGCCGTCGACCGACACGATGTCGCCGGGCCGGAACGGGCGCTCACCGGGGATTCCATGCACGACGTCGTCGTCCACGGACACGCAGAGCGTGTGGCGGTAGCCCGGCACGAGCTGGAAGTTCGGCCTGCCGCCGAGTCCGCGGATCACGCGTTCGGCCGCCGCGTCGAGCTCGAGCGGCGTCGCGCCCGCTGCGACGAGGCGCCGCGCCTCCGCGAGTGCCGCCGCGGTGGCCGCGCCTGCGGCCAGCATCGAGCGAAGCTCGGCCGGGGACTTGTAGATCGAGCGCTTGAACACGCGGACGGTCAGGCGGCTGCGCCGTTGCCGCCGTCGTGGCCCGCCGAGAGCCCACGGGCGGCGAGCGCCTCGAAGATGCGCGCCGTGACCTCGTCGAGGGTGCCCACGCCGTCGATGTCGACGACGAGGCCCTGCCCGCGGTAGACGTCGAGGATCGGCGCCGTCTCGCGCTCGTAGATCGCGAGGCGGTTGGCGATGACCTCTTCGGTGTCGTCGGTGCGGCCCTGGTCGATGGCGCGCTGGCGCAGGCGCGAGATGCTCTCGTCGCGCGGCACGCTGAGCTCGATGACCGCGTCGAGGGCTTCACCGCGCGAGGCGAGGAAGTCGGCGAGGTCGTCGACCTGGCCCCGGTTGCGGGGGAACCCGTCGAGCAGGAAGCCGCCCGCGGCATCCGACTGCGCGAGCCGGTCGCGCACCAGCTCGCAGGTGAGCTCGTCGGGGACGAGGTCGCCCGCCTCGACGATCGACTGCACCCGCTTGCCGAGCTCCGTGCCCCCCGAGATGTTCTCGCGGAACACGTCGCCGGTCGAGATGGACGGGACCCCGAAGGCCTCCGCGACGAGCACGCCCTGCGTCCCCTTGCCGGAGCCCTGCGGCCCGACGATCAGGAAGCGGGCGGAGCTGTTCGCGGAAGCCGTCATCGGAGGAGCCCTTCGTAGTGGCGCTGCTGCAGCTGTGCGTCGATCTGCTTCACCGTCTCGAGGCCGACGCCCACGATGATGAGGATCGAGGCGCCGCCGAACGGGAAGTTCTGGTTGGCCCCGACGAGCGAGAACGCGATGAGCGGGATGAGCGCGATGAGGCCCAGGTACACCGAGCCGGGCAGCGTGATGCGCGTGAGCACGTAGTCGAGGTACTCGGCGGTCGGGCGACCGGCACGGATGCCGGGGATGAACCCGCCGTACTTCTTCATGTTCTCCGAGACCTCGTCGGGGTTGAACGTGATCGCCACGTAGAAGTACGTGAACCCGACGATGAGCAGGAAGTACAGGAGCATGTAGAGCGGGTGGTCGCCCTTGGTGAGGTAGTTCGTGATCCACACGACCCACGGCTGCGGCTCCTCGCCCGCCGCGGGCTGGTTGAACTGGGCGATGAGCGCCGGCAGGTACAGCAGCGACGAGGCGAAGATGACGGGCACGACGCCGGCCATGTTGACCTTGATCGGGATGTACGTGTTGTTGCCGCCGTAGGTGCGCCGGCCGACCATGCGCTTCGCGTACTGCACGGGGATGCGCCGCTGCGACTGCTCGACGAAGACGACGCCGACGACGACCAGCAGGCCGATCGCGATCACGACGGCGAACACGTCGAAGCCGCGCGAGATGGCGATCGCCCAGAGCGCGCCGGGGAAGGTCGCGGCGATCGAGGTGAAGATCAGGAGCGACATGCCGTTGCCGATGCCGCGCTCGGTGATGAGCTCGCCCATCCACATGATGAGGCCGGTGCCCGCCGTCATGGTGATGACCATGAGCAGGATCGCGTACCACGCGTCGTTCGTGATGAGCTGCGAGCACTCGGGGGCGCTCGACGGGAACAGCGCGCCCGAGCGGGCGACGGTGATGAGCGTCGTCGACTGCAGCACGCCCAGCGCGATGGTGAGGTAGCGCGTGTACTGCGTGAGGCGCGCCTGGCCCGCCTGGCCCTCCTTGTAGAGGGTCTCGAAGTGGGGGATCACCACGCGCAGCAGCTGCACGATGATCGACGCCGTGATGTACGGCATGATGCCCAGCGCGAAGATCGACAGCTGGAGCAGCGCGCCGCCCGAGAACAGGTTCACCAGCTCGTAGAGTCCGGACGCCCCCTGGCTCGCCGCCAGACACGCCTGCACGTTGCCGAAGTCCACGAACGGCGCCGGGATGAAGGAGCCGAGGCGGAACAGGGCAACGATGCCCAGCGTGAATCCGATCTTGCGTCGAAGATCCGGCGTGCGGAAGATCCGCCCGATGGCGTTGAACACTCGTCCTCCTGTAGCTCCGTCGTGGAGCGGGTTGCTGCGCTTGCGGACTCAGTCCGTATGCGGCTCGAGCCTGTCGAGACCCCCGTGAATCATACGCGAGGTCCCGACAGGCTCGAACAATCGGTGATGCCGCGGTCTACTTGACCGAGCCGCCGGCGGCGACGATCTTCTGCTCTGCGGAGCCGGAGACCTTGTCGACCTCGACGTTGAGCTTCACCTGGATGTCGCCGTTGCCGAGCACCTTGACGCGCTCGTTCTTGCGGACGGCGCCCTTGTCGACGAGGTCGGCGACGGTGACGTCGCCGCCCTTCGGGTAGAGCTCGGCGAGCTTGTCCAGGTTGACCACCTGGTACTCGACGCGGAACGGGTTCTTGAAGCCGCGGAGCTTCGGCGCACGCATGTGGTACGGAAGCTGGCCACCCTCGAAGCCGGGGCGGATGTTGTTGCGGGCCTTCGAACCCTTGGTGCCGCGACCGGCGGTCTTGCCCTTCGAACCCTCACCGCGTCCGACGCGGGTCTTGTCCTTCTTGGCACCCGGCGCCGGGCGAAGGTGGTGCACCTTCAGCACGGGCTCGCGCTTCGCGACATCCTGCTCGGCCTTCTTCGCCGGAGCCTTCTTCGCGGGGGCCTTGTCGGCCTTCGCGTCGTCGGCCTTGGCAGCGGCGGCCTTGGCGGGAGCCTTCTTCGCGGGAGCCTTCTCGGCCTTCGCGTCGTCGGCCTTGGCGGCCGGCTTCGCAGCGGCCCGGCGGGCCGGAGCCTTCTTCGGGGTCTCCTCGGCCACGGCCTCGTTCTTCTCTTCAGCCATTAGTCGATCTCCTCAACCTTCACGAGGTGGGCGACGGTCTTGACGTACCCGCGGTTCTGCGGGGTGTCGTCACGGACGACCGAGTCGCCGATGCGCTTGAGCCCGAGGCTGCGCAGCGTGTCGCGCTGGTACTGCTTCTCGCTCACCTTGGACTTGATCTGGGTCACCTTCAGCTGCTTGGCCATCAGGCACCTGCCTTCGCTGCTGCAGCGGCCTCGGCCGCCTGGGCCTCGGCACGCAGCAGACGGGCGGGGGCGACCTCGTCGTAGTCGAGACCACGACGCGCGGCGACCGCACGGGGCTCCTCGAGCTGCTTGAGGGCCTCCACCGTGGCGTGCACGATGTTGATGGTGTTCGACGAGCCGAGCGACTTGCTCAGGACGTCGTGGATGCCGGCGCACTCGAGGACGGCGCGCACGGGGCCGCCGGCGATGACACCGGTACCGGCGGAAGCCGGACGCAGCAGGACGACGCCGGCCGCGGCCTCACCCTGCACGGGGTGGGGGATGGTCGCTCCGACGCGCGGGACGCGGAAGAAGTTCTTCTTCGCCTCCTCGACGCCCTTCGAGATCGCGGTCGGGACCTCGCGCGCCTTGCCGTAGCCGACGCCGACGAGGCCGTTGCCATCACCCACGACGACGAGCGCCGTGAAGCTGAAGCGACGGCCGCCCTTGACGACCTTGGACACGCGGTTGATGGTCACGACGCGCTCGAGGAACTGGCTCTTCTCGGCGTCACGGCCACCGCGGTCGCGGCTCTGGCCACGGTCGCGGCTGCCACGACGGGCCTCGCGCGGCTCGTTCTGGGGAGCCTCGCTCGCGGCGGCGGTCTCCACGGGTGCCTCTGCCACTGCAGCCACCTCGTTCTCCTTCTTGTTGTCGGTCACAGGCTCAGCCCCGCCTCTCGCGCACCATCGGCGATGGCGGCGACGCGACCGGCGTACTTGTTGCCGCCACGGTCGAAGACGACCGACTCGATGCCGGCCTGCTTCGCGCGCTCGGCAACGAGCTCGCCGACCTTCTTGGCCTTGGCGGTCTTGTCACCGTCGAACGCGCGGAGGTCGGCCTCCATGGTGGATGCGGACGCAAGGGTGCGGCCGGCGGCGTCGTCGACGACCTGCACGAAGACGTGACGGGCCGAACGCGTGACGACGAGGCGCGGGCGCAGCTCCGTGCCGACGATCTTCTTGCGAAGGCGGGTGTGGCGGCGCGAACGCGCGGCCGTCTTGCTCTTCACAGCCATGATTACTTACCTGACTTTCCGGCCTTGCGACGCACGACCTCGCCGGCGTAGCGGATGCCCTTGCCCTTGTACGGCTCGGGCTTCTTGATCTTGCGGATGTTGGCGGCGGTCTCACCGACGGCCTGCTTCGAGATGCCCGACACCGTGATCTTGTTGTTGCCCTCGACGGTCAGCGTGATGCCGGCCGGGGGCTCGACGGTCACCGGGTGCGAGAAGCCGAGCGCGAACTCGACGGCGCTGCCCTTCTGGGCGACGCGGTAGCCGGTGCCGACGATCTCGAGGCCCTTGGAGTAGCCCTGGGTCACCCCGAAGATGTCGTTGGCGATGAGCGTGCGGGTGAGGCCGTGGCGCGAACGCGAGTCGCGCTCGTCGTCGGGGCGGGTGACGAGGACCTGGTTGTCCTCGATCTTGACCTCGATCGGCGAGGGGACGGTCAGCGAGAGCTCGCCCTTTGGGCCCTTGACGGTGACGGCGCTGCCGTCGACCGAGACGTCGACACCGCTGGGGATGTCGATGGGAAGTCGTCCGATTCGTGACATGGAACTACCACACGTAGGCGAGGACTTCCCCACCCACGCCCTTCTTCTCGGCCTGGCGGTCGGTGAGCAGACCGCTGGAAGTGGACAGGATCGCGACGCCGAGGCCGCCGAGCACCTTGGGGAGCTCAGTCGACTTCGCGTACACGCGGAGGCCGGGCTTCGAGACCCGCTTGATGCCGGCGATGGAGCGCTCGCGGTTCGGGCCGAACTTCAGCTGCAGCGTGAGCGTCTTGCCCACGCGCGCGTCGGTGACCTCGAAGCCGGCGATGTAGCCCTCGTTGGCGAGGATCTCGGCGATGTGCGCCTTGAGCTTCGAGTTCGGCATCGACACGGAGTCGTGGTGCGCCGAGTTCGCGTTGCGAAGGCGGGTCAGCATGTCAGCGACCGGGTCGGTCATCGTCATGACGGATGTTTCCTTACGTTCACCAGGTTTCAGCACCCGTTACACGAGTGATGACCTGTGGTGGGAGGCGACGGCGGATGCCGTCACCGGGTGGATGCCGCGGAGTCCCCTCGACGAGCTCGGGGATCGCCCGCGGCATCCGATGTTCAGTTCTCGGGCGTGCTGGTGCGGAACGGGAAGCCGAGCGCCTTGAGCAGCGCACGACCCTCGTCGTCGGTCTTGGCGGTGGTCACCACGGTGATGTCCATGCCGCGCACGCGGTCGATCTTGTCCTGGTCGATCTCGTGGAACACGGACTGCTCCACGAGGCCGAAGGTGTAGTTGCCCGTGCCGTCGAACTGGCGGTCCGACAGGCCGCGGAAGTCGCGGATGCGGGGCAGCGCCAGCGAGAGCAGGCGGTCGAGGAACTCCCACATGCGGTCGCCGCGCAGCGTGACGTGCGCGCCGATCGGCTGGCCCTCGCGCAGCTTGAACTGCGCGATGGACTTGCGGGCCTTGGTGACCTGCGGCTTCTGGCCCGTGATGCGGGTGAGGTCGGCGATGGCGCCGTCGATGACCTTGCCATCGCGGGCGGCCTCGCCCACACCCATGTTCACGACGATCTTCACGAGGCCCGGGACCTGGTGCGGGTTGGTGTACCCGCTGGCCTCGGTGAGCGCCTGCGCGATCTCGGTCTTGTACTTCTGCTTGAGGCGCGGCTGGATCTTGCCAGCCGGCGCGGCAGTCGCGGTGTCAGTCATCGTTACAGGTCCTTACCTGACTTCTTCGCGTAGCGGACGCGGACCGTCTTCGTGACGCCGTCCTTGGTGACGGTCTCGTTGCGGAAGCCGACGCGGGTCGGCTTCTTCGTCTCGGGGTCGACGAGCGCGACGTTCGAGACGTGGATGGGGGCCTCGTGGGTCTCGATGCCGCCGGTCTTCGTGCCGCGCTGCGTCTGGCCGACGCGGACGTGCTTCGTGACGAAGTTCACGCCCTCGACGACGACGCGGTTCTCGGCGACGAGCACCTCGATGACCTTGCCCTGCTTGCCGCGGTCTCCGCCGCGGGCCTGGCTGCGGCCCGAGATGACCTGCACGAGGTCACCCTTCTTGATGTTGGCCATGACTCAGATAACCTCCGGTGCCAGCGAGATGATCTTCATGAACTTGCGGTCGCGGAGCTCGCGACCGACCGGTCCGAAGATACGGGTGCCACGGGGGTCACCGTCGTTCTTGAGGATCACAGCGGCGTTCTCATCGAACTTGATGTAGGAGCCGTCGGCACGACGGGTCTCCTTCACGGTGCGGACGACGACGGCCTTGACCACGTCGCCCTTCTTGACGTTGCCGCCGGGGATTGCGTCCTTGACGGTCGCGACGATGACGTCGCCGAGGCCGGCGTACCGGCGCTTCGAACCACCGAGGACACGGATCGTGAGCAGCTCCTTGGCGCCGGTGTTGTCGGCGACCTTCAGGCGCGATTCCTGCTGAAGCATCTTGGATTCCTTCTCTCAAGCAAGCCGGGGGCTTACTTGGCCTTCTCGACGATCTCGACCAGGCGCCAGTGCTTGGTGGCACTGAGGGGGCGGGTCTCGCTGATCACGACGAGGTCGCCGATGCCGGCGGTGTTCTGCTCGTCGTGCGCCTTGACCTTCGAGGAACGGCGCAGGACCTTGCCGTAGAGCGGGTGCTTCACGCGGTCCTCGACCTCGACGACGATGGTCTTGTCCATCTTGTCGCTGACGACGTAGCCGCGACGCACCTTGCGGTACGGGCGGTGCGAGGCCGTCTCGGCGACCTCGGCTGCATCAGCCTTCTTGGTCTCAGCCATGATCAGGCCTCCTTCGTCTCTGCGGCCTCGGCCGGGGCGTCAGCCTCGGCCTTGGCCTTCTTCGTCTTCTTCTCGGCCTTGGCCGGAGCCTCGACCGGGGCGGGCGTGGCACGGATGCCGAGCTCGCGCTCACGGATGACCGTGTAGATGCGGGCGATGTCGCGCTTGACCGCACGGAGGCGGCCGTGGCTCTCGAGCTGACCGGTGGCCGACTGGAAGCGCAGGTTGAACAGCTCCTCCTTGGCCTTCTTCAGCTCGTCGACGAGTCGCTCGTCTTCAAACGTGTCGAGCTCAACGGGGCTGAGCTCCTTGGTACCGACGGCCATTATGCGTCGCCCTCCTCGCGCTTGATGATGCGTGCCTTGAGGGGCAGCTTGTGGATGGCACGGGTCAGGGCCTCGCGAGCGAGCTCCTCGGAGACGCCCGAGACCTCGAAGAGGACGCGACCCGGCTTGACGTTGGCGACCCACCACTCGGGCGAACCCTTACCGGAACCCATGCGGGTCTCGGCGGGCTTCTTCGTGAGCGGACGGTCGGGGTAGATGTTGATCCACACCTTGCCGCCACGCTTGATGTGACGCGTCATCGCGATACGAGCGGACTCGATCTGACGGTTGGTCACGTAGGCGGGGGTCAGGGCCTGGATGCCGAACTCGCCGAAGGTGACCTTCGTGCCGCCGGTGGCGTGGCCCGAACGGCCGGGGTGGTGCTGCTTGCGGTACTTGACTCGACGGGGAATCAACATGGTTATGCCTCAACTCCTGCGGTCACCGGCTCGGCCTTGGGGGCGCGGTCGCGGCGAGGACGGTCATTGCGGTCGCGGGACGGCTTCTGGGCCGCCTGCTCGCGCGCGAGTTCCTTGTTGGTGATGTCGCCCTTGTAGATCCAGACCTTCACGCCGATGCGGCCGAAGGTGGTCTTCGCCTCGTAGAAGCCGTAGTCGATGTTCGCGCGGAGCGTGTGCAGGGGCACGCGGCCCTCGCGGTAGAACTCCGAGCGGCTCATCTCGGCGCCGCCGAGGCGGCCGGACACCTGGATGCGGACGCCCTTGGCCCCGGCGCGCTGCGCGCCCTGCAGGCCCTTGCGCATCGCGCGGCGGAAGGCCACACGAGCGGAGAGCTGCTCGGCGATGCCCTGGGCGACGAGCTGGGCGTCGGCCTCGGGGTTCTTCACCTCGAGGATGTTGAGCTGGATCTGCTTGCCGGTGAGCTTCTCGAGGTCGGCGCGGATGCGCTCGGCCTCGGCGCCGCGGCGGCCGATCACGATGCCGGGACGCGCCGTGTGGATGTCCACGCGGACGCGGTCGCGGGTGCGCTCGATCTCGATGCGGGACACGCCGGCACGGTCGAGCGACGTCTGGAGCAGGCGACGGATCTTGACATCCTCGGCGAGGTAGTCGGCGTAGCGCTGACCGGGCTTCGTCGAGTCGGAGAACCAACGCGACACGTGGTCGGTGGTGATGCCGAGACGGAAGCCGTACGGGTTTACTTTCTGACCCATTACTTCGTACCCTCCTCGGGCGTGCCGAGCACGACGGTGATGTGGCTCGTGCGCTTGTTGATGCGGAAGGCACGACCCTGCGCACGCGGCTGGAATCGCTTGAGGGTGGTGCCCTCGTCGACGAATGCGCGCGTGATGTAGAGGTCCTGCTCGTCCAGGTAGGTGTTCGTGGCATCGGCCTTGACGCGAGCGTTCGCGATGGCCGAGGCGACGAGCTTGTACACGGGCTCGCTCGCACCCTGGGGTGCGAACTTCAGGATGGCGAGGGCCTCCTGTGCCTGCTTGCCGCGGATCAGGTCGACGACGCGGCGAGCCTTCATGGGGGTGACGCGGATGTGTCGCACTCGGGCGATCGACTCCACCATTTCTTCCTCCTTCACACCACCGCGGTCAGCGGCGGCGGCCCTTCTTGTCGTCCTTCACGTGTCCACGGAAGGTGCGGGTGGGCGCGAACTCGCCGAGCTTGTGGCCCACCATGGTCTCGGTGACGAACACCGGGATGTGCTTGCGGCCGTCGTGCACGGCGATCGTGTGGCCGAGCATGGCCGGCACGATCATCGAACGACGCGACCAGGTCTTGATGACGTTCTTGCTGCCCGCTTCGTTCTGGACGACGACCTTGCGAAGCAGGTGCTCGTCGACGAAGGGGCCCTTCTTGAGACTGCGAGGCATCTTCTCTTACTCCTACTTGCGCTTCTTGCCGACGGTGCGACGACGGACGATGAGCTTGTCGCTCTCCTTGTTGGGGCGACGCGTGCGACCCTCGGGCTGACCCCAGGGGCTCACCGGGTGGCGACCACCGGACGTCTTGCCCTCGCCACCACCGTGCGGGTGGTCGATCGGGTTCATCGCGACACCGCGGACCGTCGGGCGGACGCCCTTCCAGCGCTTGCGGCCGGCCTTGCCCCAGTTGATGTTCGACTGCTCGGCGTTGCCGACCTCGCCGACGGTCGCGCGGCAGCGCGCGTCGACGTTGCGGATCTCGCCCGAGGGCAGGCGCAGCTGGGCGTAGGGGCCGTCCTTCGCCACGAGGCGGACGGAGGCACCGGCCGAGCGCGCCATCTTCGCGCCGCCGCCGGGACGGAGCTCGATGGCGTGGATGACCGTACCGGTCGGGATGTTGCGCAGCGGCAGGTTGTTGCCGGGCTTGATGTCGGCGTTGGGGCCCGACTCGATCGGGTCGCCCTGCTGCAGCTTGTTCGGCGCGAGGATGTAGCGCTTGGTGCCGTCCACGAAGTGCAGCAGCGCGATACGCGCGGTGCGGTTCGGGTCGTACTCGATGTGCGCGACCTTGGCGGGCACGCCGTCCTTGTCGTTGCGACGGAAGTCGATCACGCGGTACTGGCGCTTGTGGCCACCACCGATGTGACGCGTCGTGATGCGGCCCTGGTTGTTGCGGCCACCGGTCTTCGACAGGGGACGGAGCAGCGACTTCTCGGGCGTCGAGCGCGTGATCTCCGCGAAGTCGGCGACCGACGAACCGCGACGACCCGGGGTCGTGGGCTTGTACTTACGAATAGCCATGTTTCTCTATGCTCCTCAGCCGACAGCCGTGAAGATGTCGATGGAACCGGACTTGAGGGTGACGATCGCGCGCTTGGTGTCCTTGCGCTTGCCGATGCCGAACCGGGTGCGGCGGGTCTTGCCCTGGCGGTTCAGGGTGTTGATCGTCGCGACCTGCACGTTGAAGATCTTCTCGATGGCGAGCTTGATCTCGGTCTTGTTCGAGCGGGGGTCCACGATGAACGTGTACTTGCCCTCGTCGATCAGGCCGTAGCTCTTCTCCGAGACGACGGGCGCGATGATGATGTCGCGCGGGTCCTTGTTCTGGGCGGCGCTCATGCGGAGACCTCTTCCTTCTTCGCCGACTTGGCGGCGATGAACGCCTCGAGCGCGGCCGTGCTGAAGACGATGTCGTCGGCGACGAGCACGTCGTAGGCGTTGAGCTGGTCGACCGGCAGCACGTGCACGGTCGGGACGTTGCGCACCGCGCGCTCGCTGAGCTCCTCGTCGCGCGTGAGCACGACCAGGTAGTGCTTGGCGGGGGCGATGCCCTCGAGGAGCGCGATCGCGTCGCGGGTCTTCGCCACGTCGCCGGCCACGAAGCCCTCGACCGCGTGGACGCGGCCGCCGCGGGCGCGGTCGGAGAGGGCGCCGAGCAGGGCGGCGGCGATCATCTTCTTGGGGGTGCGCTGCGAGTAGTCGCGCGGCTGCGGGCCGTGGACGATGCCACCGCCGGTCATCTGCGGCGCGCGGATCGAGCCCTGGCGGGCGCGGCCCGTGCCCTTCTGCTTGAAGGGCTTGCGGCCGGCGCCGGAGACCTCGCCGCGGGTCTTGGTCTTGTGGGTGCCCTGGCGCGCCGCGGCGAGCTGGGCGACGACGACCTGGTGGATCAGCGGCACGTTGGTCTGCACGTCGAAGAGCTCAGCGGGGAGCTCGACCGTGCCGGACTTCTTGCCGGTGACGTCGAGGGTGTCGATGGTGTTGGTCGCGGTAGCCATGGACTACGCCCCCTTCACTGCGTTGCGGACGAACACGAGACGGCCGCGAGCACCGGGAACCGCGCCCTTGACGAGCAGCAGGCCCTTCTCGGCGTCGACGGCGTGCACGCGGAGGTTGAGGACGGTGACGCGCTCGCCACCCATTCGACCGGCCATGCGCATGCCCTTGAAGACACGGCTGGGCGTCGAGGACGCACCGATCGAGCCGGGCTTGCGGTGGTTGCGGTGGGCACCGTGCGAAGCGGAGACGCCCTTGAAGTTGTGGCGCTTCATGACACCGGCGAAGCCCTTGCCCTTGCTCGTGCCGACGACGTCGACGAGCTGGCCGGCCTCGAAGGTGCCGTCGACCGTGAGCTCCTGGCCGAGCTCGTAGCTCGCGGCGTCAGCGGTGCGGACCTCGGCGAGGTGGCGGCGAGGGGTCACGCCTGCGGCCTTGAAGTGGCCGGCGGCGGGCTGGTTGACCTTGCGGGGGTCGATGGCGCCCGCGGCGATCTGCACGGCCTCGTAGCCGTCCTTCTCGGGGGTGCGCAGCTGGGTCACCACGTTGGGGGCGATCTCGATGACGGTGACGGGAACGAGCTTGTTGTTCTCGTCCCACACCTGGGTCATGCCGAGCTTGGTGCCGAGCAGACCCTTCACGTTCTTGGTAGCGGTGGACATCAGGTACCTCAGAGCTTGATCTCGATGTTGACGTCGGCCGGGAGGTCGAGACGCATGAGCGAGTCGACGGCCTTGGGCGTCGGGTCCACGATGTCGATGAGACGCTTGTGGGTGCGCATCTCGAAGTGCTCGCGGCTGTCCTTGTACTTGTGGGGCGAGCGGATGACGCACACCACGTTCTTCTCCGTCGGAAGCGGCACGGGGCCGACGACCGTGGCGCCCGCGCGGGTCACCGTGTCGACGATCTTGCGCGCCGAGGTGTCGATGACCTCGTGGTCGTACGACTTCAGTCGAATGCGGATCTTCTGTCCCGCCATTGCTGACTCTCTCTCTGTCAAGGCGTCATACCCCTTCCGAGGGCATTGGACGCCGCGTAGCACTGCTTGTATGGAGCACCACTGTTCTGCTGTCAACGGCCGTTGATCGAGCCTGTCGAAGGCACCCCGCTGCTCTGCTGAACACAGCCGCGGTGGCCTCGACACGCTCGACCCCGAGCCACCGACCCCCGTGCTCGTGCGATGGCCGCGCGAACGCACACGGGTTTCCCCGTGAGTGATGGGTGTCGATTGTCGTGTTCTGCTGCCTGCGGCCTAACCTGACCCGGCGACCTTGCGGTTCCGGTGGTTATGCACTGCCTGGCAGTGATCCGAAACGCGCGCAACAAGGCGCGCGTTCGAAATGTTGAACCCAACGAGTTTGCCACAGCCGACCCCTTCCGTGCAACCCGGGCGTGTCGCGCTCCGCGGGTTCACAGGGTCCTGTCGGTTTGCGGATGCCGCGGGCCGCCCAGGAGTGGTGGAATCGAGGGATGACGACCGCAGACGAGCAGCCCACCACCCAGTACGCGCACGCCGTGAGCGACCGCATCGGACCGGGCAGCGTCTCGGTCACGCGGATCGGTCCGCGCATGTACGAGGGCCTCAACGAGCGCGGCGCGACGCTGCGCGTCGGGGGTCCCGAGCTCGAGGGCGAGCACTTCAGCCCGGGCGAGCTGCTGAAGCTGGCGCTCATCGCGTGCTCGGGCCTCAGCGCCGACCGGGTCACCGCGCGTCGCCTCGGCGAGGACTTCGCCCTCACGGTCTGGGCGCACGGCAAGTCGGCCGACGACAACCGCTACCACCGCATCGACGAGGAGTTCCTCCTCGACCTGTCCGGCCTGGACGCGGCCGAGCGGCAGCAGCTGCTCGACGTGATGACGAAGGCCATCGAGCGCGGATGCACCGTGGCCCGCACGATCGAGGAGGTCGTCGAGATGCCCACGACCGTCGACGGCACCGAGCTCCGATCGCACCCGGCCTGACGACAGCCGACTGGACGACCCGACGCCTGCGCGGACTCAGTCCCCGTCGTCGGTGCTGCGGCACAGCTGCGCGTGCGGCTTCTCCACGGTGTAGCCGGCGACGCCCGACGTGAGCAGCACGACGGCGGCGAGGGCGGCGGCGGATGCCACGCCGATGCGTCGCGCGCGCGGCATCCGCACCCGCTCGCGAGGCGCCGGGCGACGGAACGGGTCCTCGATCCAGCGCTTCGACGCCGCGGCGACGGCGATCGAGATCACGAGCAGGAGCACCATGACGGGCGCCTCGCTGGGCCGCCCGAGGATGAACGGCGTGAACATGATGATCGGCCAGTGCCAGAGGTACAGCGAGTAGGAGAGGTCGCCGAACCACTGCACGGGCCGGAGCGCGGCGACGGGCGCGAGCGAGAGGGCGGCCCGCGGCATCCCGGCCCAGATCACGGCCGCGGTGCCGAGCACGGGGACGAGCGCGATCACGCCCGGGAAGAGCTCGTGGTCGGTGAACGAGAGCGCGGCCGCCGCGATGGCGGCGAGACCGAGCCAGGTCGCGAGGGCGCGCGTCCGCCGGAGCCGCTCCCCCACGATCGCCGGCGCGAGCGCCAGCAGCCCGCCGACGCCGAACTCCCACGCGCGCGCGAACGTGGAGAAGTAGGCGAGGTTGTGGTCCTGCGCGGTCAGCGCGACGCCGTGCACGTACGAGGCGACCGTCGCGACGCCGAGCACGGCGGCCACCACGACGAGGCGCCGCCGGCCGAGCCGCACGGCGAGCCACAGCGCGGCGATGATCAGCAGCGGCCAGAGCAGGTAGAACTGCTCCTCGACCGAGAGCGACCAGAAGTGCTGCACGGGCGTGGACTCGAGGTCGGCGCGGCGCGGGATCTGCGAGTCGCGAGCGAGGTGCCAGTTCTGCACGTAGAGCGCGCTCGAGAGGACCTGCTGCAGGAACGGGCGCCACTCCACGCGCGGGGCGACGAGCAGCGTCGCGACCGCGCACGCGCTCAGCACGACGAGCGCGGCCGGGAGGATGCGGCGGACGCGGCGGACGTAGAAGTCGCGCAGTCGCACGCGCCCGAACCGCTCGGCGTCGCGGAGCAGCAGTCCCGTGATGAGGAAGCCCGAGACGACGAAGAAGACGTCCACGCCCACGAACCCCGCGGGCAGCACGGCCGGCCAGAAGTGGTACAGCACGACGCATCCGATCGCCACGGCGCGGAGCGCCTGGATCTCGGGACGCACGGAGGCGCGCGAAGTGACCGCAGGGGATGAGGGCATCCCCTCGACCCTAGGCAGGCCCCCGTTCAGGGCTCGAAGCCGGGCCGGGGGTTGACAGGGGATTGCCGGGTTGGCGAAACCTCCCGTCCACCTCGGGAAACGGCCTGGGCATGCGAAACGGGGCCGGACCCGAAGGCCCGACCCCGTGTCGGTTCCGCGCCGCGAGCGACGCGAAGGGTGTTACTTGATGATCTTCGTGACCGTACCGGCGCCCACGGTGCGACCACCCTCACGGATGGCGAAGCCGAGGCCCTCCTCCATGGCGATCGGCTGGATGAGCTCGACCGTCATGTCGGTGGTGTCGCCGGGCATGACCATCTCGGTGCCCTCGGGCAGCGTGATGACGCCGGTGACGTCGGTGGTGCGGAAGTAGAACTGCGGGCGGTAGTTCGCGTAGAACGGGTTGTGACGGCCGCCCTCCTCCTTCGAGAGGATGTACGCAGTGCCCTCGAAGTTGGTGTGCGGGGTGACCGAGCCCGGGGCCACGACGACCTGGCCGCGCTCGACGTCCTCGCGCTTGGTGCCACGGAGCAGGAGACCGCAGTTCTCGCCGGCCCACGCCTCGTCGAGCTGCTTGTGGAACATCTCGATACCCGTGACCGTGGTCTTCTGCGTCGGGCGGATGCCGACGATCTCGACCTCGGAGTTGATCTTCAGCGTGCCGCGCTCGGCGCGACCCGTGACGACCGTGCCACGACCGGTGATGGTGAAGACGTCCTCGATCGGCATGAGGAAGGGCTTGTCCTTGTCACGCACGGGGTCGGGGATCGACTCGTCGACGGCGTCCATGAGGTCGAGGACCGACTGGGTCCACTGCGCGTCGCCCTCGAGCGCCTTGAGGCCCGAGACGCGGATGACCGGAGCGTCGTCGCCGGGGAAGCCCTGGCTCGAGAGCAGCTCGCGGACCTCGAGCTCGACGAGCTCCAGGATCTCCTCGTCGTCGACCATGTCGGCCTTGTTCAGCGCGACGAGCAGGTAGGGCACGCCGACCTGCTTCGCGAGCAGCACGTGCTCGCGGGTCTGGGCCATCGGGCCGTCGGTCGCCGCGACCACGAGGATCGCGCCGTCCATCTGAGCGGCACCGGTGATCATGTTCTTGATGTAGTCGGCGTGACCCGGGGCGTCGACGTGCGCGTAGTGGCGCTTCGGCGTCTCGTACTCGACGTGCGAGATGTTGATCGTGATGCCGCGCTGGCGCTCCTCGGGAGCCGAGTCGATCGACGCGAAGTCACGCTGCACGTTGGTTGCCGACGGGTACTTGTCGGCGAGCACCTTCGAGATCGCCGCGGTGAGCGTCGTCTTGCCGTGGTCGACGTGACCGATCGTACCGATGTTGACGTGCGGCTTGGTCCGCTCGAACTTGGCCTTAGCCACTGTGGGTCCTCCTCAGGACTTTCATGCAGCCGTCGCCGGGCGCTGGATTGCGCACGGTTGGCTACGGGGGTTGTGTTGTTATGTTACGCGACCCGGTCGGGCTGCGCTCCCAGGGCTATTCGCCCTTGTTCTTCTGGACGATCTCGTCGGCGACTGCCTTCGGGACCTCCGCGTAGCTCTCGAACTCCATCGAGTACACGGCACGGCCCGAGGTCTTCGACCGCAGGTCGCCGATGTACCCGAACATCTCCGAGAGCGGGACGTGCGCGCGCACGACCTTGACGCCGGCGGCGTCCTCCATCGACTGGATCTGACCGCGACGCGAGTTCAGGTCGCCGATGACGTCACCCATGTACTCCTCAGGGGTGCGCACCTCGACGGACATGAGCGGCTCGAGCAGAACCGGGTTCGCCTTCCGAGCGGCCTCCTTGAAGCCCATCGAACCGGCGATCTTGAACGCCATCTCCGAGGAGTCGACGTCGTGGGCGGCGCCGTCGAGCAGGATGCCCTTGACGCCCACCATCGGGTAGCCCGCGAGGATGCCGTACTGCATGGCGTCCTGGAAGCCGGCGTCCACCGAGGGGATGTACTCGCGCGGGACGCGGCCACCGGTGACCTTGTTCTCGAACTCGTACGTCTTGTCGCCCTCGATCTCGAGGGGCTCCAGCGCGAACTGGATCTTCGCGAACTGGCCCGAGCCACCCGTCTGCTTCTTGTGGGTGTAGTCGTGCTTCTCGACGGCGCGCTTGATGGTCTCGCGGTACGCGACCTGCGGCTTGCCGACGTTCGCCTCGACCTTGAACTCCCGCTTCATGCGGTCGACGAGGATGTCGAGGTGCAGCTCGCCCATGCCCTTGATGACGGTCTGGCCCGTCTCCTGGTTGAGCTCGGTGCGGAAGGTCGGGTCCTCCTCGGCCAGCTTCTGGATCGCGGTGCCGAGCTTCTCCTGGTCGGCCTTGGTCTTCGGCTCGATCGCGACCTCGATGACCGGGGCCGGGAACGTCATGGATTCGAGCACGACCTGGTTGTCGGGGTCGCACAGGGTGTCGCCCGTGGTCGTGTCCTTGAGGCCGATGACCGCGTAGATGTTGCCCGCGGTGACCGAGTCGACCGGGTTCTCCTTGTTGGCGTGCATCTGGAAGATCTTGCCGATGCGCTCCTTCTTGCCCTTGGTCGAGTTCACGACCTGGCCGCCGGAGTCGAGGTGGCCCGAGTACACGCGGATGTAGGTGAGGCGACCGAAGAACGGGTGCACCGCGACCTTGAACGCGAGCGCGGCGAAGGGGTCGTTCGCGTCGGGGTGACGCTCGATGATCTCCTCTTCGTTGCGCGGGTTGCGGCCCTCGACCGCCGGCACGTCGAGCGGCGACGGCAGGAAGTCGATGACGGCGTCGAGCATGGGCTGCACGCCGCGGTTCTTGAACGCCGAGCCGCAGAGCACCGGGTAGATCTCGGAGTTGACCGTGAGCTTCCGGATCGCGCCCTTGATCTCGTCGACCGTGAGCTCCTCGCCGCCGAAGAACTTCTCGAGCAGCGCGTCGTCGGTCTCGGCGACGGTCTCGAGGAGCGTGTTGCGGTACTCCTCGGCCTTCTCCTTGAGGTCGGCCGGGATCTCCTGGATCTCGTACTTCGCGCCCATCGTCACGTCGCCCTTGGCGTCGCCGGGCCACACGAGGGCCCGCATCTCGATGAGGTCGATGACGCCGACGAAGTCGTTCTCGGCGCCGATCGGCAGCTGCAGCACGAGCGGCTTGGCGCCCAGGCGGCTGACGATCGTGTCGACCGTGAAGTAGAAGTCCGCGCCGAGCTTGTCCATCTTGTTGACGAAGCAGATGCGGGGGACGTTGTACTTGTCGGCCTGGCGCCACACGGTCTCGGACTGGGGCTCGACGCCCTCCTTGCCGTCGAAGACGGCGACCGCACCGTCGAGCACGCGGAGCGAGCGCTCCACCTCGACCGTGAAGTCCACGTGGCCGGGCGTGTCGATGATGTTGATCTGGTTCTTGTTCCAGAAGCAGGTCACGGCGGCCGACGTGATCGTGATGCCGCGCTCCTTCTCCTGCTCCATCCAGTCGGTGGTCGAGGCGCCGTCGTGCGTCTCGCCGATCTTGTGGTTGACGCCCGTGTAGAACAGGATGCGCTCGGTGGTGGTGGTCTTGCCGGCATCGATGTGCGCCATGATGCCGATGTTGCGGACCTTGCTCAGGTCGGTGAGCACGTCAAGTGCCACGGGGTTCCTCCGGGGGAGTTCAGGTTCGGATGGGGTTGGTGCAGCGGATGCCGCGCTTCGACGGGCTCAGCGACCGTCTGGTCGCGGCATCCGCTCACCTGCTACCAGCGGTAGTGGGCGAAGGCGCGGTTCGACTCGGCCATCTTGTGCGTGTCCTCGCGACGCTTCACGGCGGCACCGAGGCCGTTCGACGCGTCGAGGATCTCGTTGGTGAGACGCTCGGTCATCGTCTTCTCGCGGCGGGCCTTCGCGTAGCTCGTGAGCCAGCGCAGGGCGAGGGTGTTGGCGCGGTGCGGCTTGACCTCGACGGGGACCTGGTAGGTCGAACCGCCGACGCGGCGCGAGCGCACCTCGAGGGTGGGGCGCACGTTGTCGAGCGCCTTCTTGAGGGTGGCGACGGCATCCTGGCCGGACTTGTTCGCGACGTTCTCGAGCGCCTCGTAGACGATGCGCTGCGCGAGGTCCTTCTTGCCGTCGATCAGGATCTTGTTGACGAGCTGGCTGACGACCGGCGAGCCGTAGACGGGGTCGGCGACGACGGGGCGCTTCGGAGCGGGTCCCTTGCGAGGCATTACTTCTTCTCCATCTTCGCGCCGTAGCGGCTACGGGCCTGCTTGCGGTTCTTGACGGCCTGCGTGTCGAGCGCGCCGCGGATGATCTTGTAGCGCACGCCGGGGAGGTCCTTCACACGACCGCCGCGGACGAGCACCATCGAGTGCTCCTGCAGGTTGTGGCCCTCGCCGGGGATGTAGGCGGTCACCTCGGTACCGTTCGAGAGCTTCACACGGGCGACCTTGCGGAGCGCCGAGTTCGGCTTCTTCGGGGTGGTGGTGTACACACGCGTGCACACGCCGCGCTGCTGGGGGTTGGCCTTCAGGGCGGGAGCCTTGGTCTTCGTGACCTTCGGCGAGCGACCCTTGCGGACCAACTGCTGAATGGTTGGCACTGCTTCTCCTTGTTGGTGCTGCACGGTGACAGCGTTGATGGAATTCACATCAGACCCACCGGCGCCGCAGAGCTGCGGTGCCTTGCGTGGTGGGTATGCCGTGGGGGCTACCGTGGGGTGCCCTTGAAGTGTGCGTTCTGGTGCGAACCGGAGATGTGCCCGCAGTCGATCTCACGATCCGCCGGCGGGCACGGTTCAAGCGCGCGTCAACGCGCACACCCGCTCAATGGTAATGCCGCGTAACCTCATGGTCAAATGGCGACGGATGCCACGAGCGGCACGTTCTCCGAGGGCGGAACCCGCGCGGGGCCGGGGCTCGCGCACTCCACCATCGTTCTTCAACGTCGGCGGCTCTCAGGGCATTCCCGGCCAACCCGGAGCATCGAGCTCGCGGTCGAGGTCGGCGAGGAGCTCCTCCACCTGGGGCTCGACGTAGGCGACGACCGCCGCGCCGATCCGCTCCCGGTGCTGGGCGAGCTCCACGCAGATGCGCCGTCCGAGCTGCTTCGCGAACTCGTCGGCGAGGCGCACCTCCTCGCGCAGCGCCTCCTTCTCCTCGGGCGTGAACGGTCGCGGCGCCGGCTCGTTCGACTCGGCGGCGGCGTCGGCCTCGAGGCCGGTGAGGGTGAAGAGGAACGGCTGGTCGGGCACCGGCTCCGGGTCGACGTCGAGGCCGAGGAACTCGTGATCGAGGCCCTCCCCCGCGCGGTACGGCCGGCGCGCCTTGCGCTCCTCGGCGAGGCGGATCTCGCGGTGCAGCATCGGCAGGTTTCGGGCGGTGTAGTCGTCGACCGCGCCGTCGATGATGCCCTTCATGCGCATCGAGAACGCGTGCTGCACGGGGTGCGGCACGTCGACGTCGAGACCCGCCGCGGCGAGGATGGGCGATCCGAAGCATCGCGTGCAGAGCCGGACGCGGCCGCGATGGGTGCCGGGCCGCCACCTCGGCAACCACGCCAGCCATCGGTCGACCTCGTGGCTCACCCGCGCCTCGATCGAACCCTCCACGCGTTCACGATACTGCGCGACCTCACGACAGCCTCCGATCCGGCGGCCGGATGGCGCGGCGTGCGCCCTTCGACGGGCTCAGGGACCTTCGACGGGCTCAGGGACCCTTCGACGGGCTCGCGGCGCCTCACTCCTCGTCGTCGTGCTCCCACGGCCACCGGGGGCGGGCCATGCCGCTCGAGCGCCCGCGGGCGACGAGCACCGCGAACGACGCGACCACGGCGGCGAGCGCCGGGACGAGCAGCCCGAACCAGGTGACGCCGAGCCCGAGGCCGAAGAGCAGCGCGGCGAGGAGCGTGCCGGTCGCGATCGCGTAGCCGACCGTCGCCACGACGACGAGGGCGACCCAGCTCCAGAGCGCCGAGAAGAGCACGCTCGGCAGCTGCCGGTCGGGGCGCCGCAGCGTGTGCGCGAGCGTGAGCAGCACGGCACCGACGGATGCCCCGGCCGCCGCGGGTCCGACGAGCAGGCCCGCATCGGGGGCCGCGATCACGTCCTCGTTCGTCAGCAGGCTCACGAACCCCCACGCGCAGACGACGAGGGCGAGGTCGAGCGCGGCCGCGAATGCGGCGACGACCCAGGCGTTGCGACGGGTGAGGTCCATCGATCCGAGCGTACGCCGACCGCCGGGACGACGGTCAGCCGCGCGCGCCGGAGGCCCGGCGCTCCGCGGCCCACGCCCAGCGCGTGATCCCGCCGAGCGGCGCCTCGGCGGCGTCGCGTCGCGCGTCGTCGGAGAGGACGCCGTCGCGCACGAGGAGCTCGAGCGCGTCGTCGCGATCGCGCTCGATGACCGCCCGGTCGTTCGGGGCGAGCCGGTCGACCGCGGCGCGAAGCGAACCCACGGCGTCGGCGGGTGCGGCATCCGCGGTGCCCGCAGCTCGACTGCGCCGGCGCTCGGCGAGGACCCAGACCACGAGCACGACGGCCATCGCGATGGCGGCGGCGACGGCCGGCCAGGCGAGCGGCTGCGGGCGCTGGATCGCGATGAGCGCCGCGAGCACCGCGGCGAGCACGGCGAACGCGACCGAGACGCCCGCCAGGACGAGGCCCTGCGGCGCGTCGGGGGCGGCGCCGCGTCGGGCGGCCCGGAGCTGCACGACGCGGAACGCGACGTGCGCCAGCGAGCACGCGAGCGCGGCGGCGAGCCAACCTGCGAGGGGCTGGTCGGTGCGGATGCCGATGACGAGCAGGCCCGGCACGACGAGCGGGAGGATCGACAGCACGAACACGGCCGCACCGCGCCAGGCGGACGCGCGCCGGGGCGCGTGCAGGTCGCGCAGCGCGGCCTCCCACGGCCCGAGGAGGTCGGCGCGCCTCGAGAGCAGGCTGCGCTCGAACTCGACCCAGTCGAATCGGCCGGGATCGCCGGCCACGGCACGGGCGTACGCGGTCGCGGTGGGCTCGGCCGCCACCGGGGCGCTCGGCTCGGTCATGCGACGAAGCGGAGCGTGCCGACGAGCTCGCGAAGCGGAGCGTCGAGCATCCCGACCATGGTCGTGCTGGTGGGCGAGGACACGATGCGCACCGACCCCTGCGGGCCCGACAGCACGTAGCCGATCCCCGCCACGGGCGTCTCGCCCGGCGCGGCGGGCAGCACGAACCGCACGGCGACGCCCCTGCCGACGCCGGGCACCTCGACGGGATCGACGCTCGGCGGCAGGGCGGTGGGTACGCCGTCGAGCAGCTCGCGGACGGGATCGTCGCCGGCACGGAGCGTCGGGGCGAGGTCGACGTGCAGCAGGGCGGCCTCGGGCCGGCGGGTCGGCCAGAACAGCAGGCCGAACAAGGCGGACGGCATGAGGCCGTCGACCGCCGCCTCGGCGACGCCGGCAGCGGCGGCGCGCGTCGCGTCGTCGGCATCGGGCCGCACCGTCAGGTACCGGGCCACGATGTCGCGCTCCCAGGCGCCGCGGTCGGCGTAGCCGTCGGACGGGAACTCGCCCGGCAGGTGCGCCCAGTAGCGCTCGTCGACCTCGACGTCGAGCCTCACGCGGCCGCCCGCCACGCGAACGTGCTCACGACGGCGTCGGTGAGCTCCAGCATCCGTTCGACCACCGGACGCCACGCCTCGGTCGGGTCGTCGACGGGGTGCACGGCCACGGCGGTGAACTGCAGCGCCTTCGTGCGGCGGTCGGGGAACGGCGTGAGGTAGGCCGCCGTGCGCTGCCCGACGGTCGTGGTGCCGACCGCGACGGTGGCGTCGCGCTCCCAGCGCACGAAGCGCTTGTCACCGTGCAGCGAGGTCGCGCCGTCGCGGATGAGCTCGGCGACGACCCCGTCGAGCGTGCCGCCGCCGGGCGCCGTGCGCACCGCGGCCGTGATCGAGAGCGGCAGCACGAGCTCGTCGGCCCACGCCTCGGTCTGGAGGTAGATGCGGTGCGTGTTCGCCGAGCGGAGGCCGGCGAACGCGCGGCCGGTCAGCGCACGCAGCTGCGCGTCGAGGTCGGGACGGTGCTGCTGCCGGAGCCGCGTGCTCGCGAGCCGCACGAGCTCGCGCTCGGACTCCGCCGTCGCTTCGTACTCGGCCCAGCCCGAGGGCAGGACGAGCGTGTACTCGGGCACGGGACGGACGGTGCCCAGCAGCTCATCGCGCAGGTTCATGCCGGCCTTCCGGTCGTGGGTGGTGTCGGTCACGCGGCGAGCTGGGCTTCCCAGGTCTCGACGTCGTCTTCGAAGAGGTCGCCCACGGCGTCGGTGATCGCCATGCCGGCGGCCACCGGCGAGTTCACCACCCAACCGTAGTGCCCGAAGACGTGGGCGGCCGCGCCCCAGCCGCTCGACATCGCCCGGGTCGACTCGTCGCCGAATCCGATGCCCATGAGGCGGGCCGCGATGTCGGCGCCCGAGTGGCCGCCGCGCGCGGCGGCGACGAAGGAGGTGAACGGCGAGGCGCCGAACGCGCGGCTGATGCCGTAGGTCTCGGGGAAGCGCGTGATGGCGTTGCCGATGATCGCGCGGCTGCCCGAGGTGCCGAGGCCGCCCACCATGTCGTCGAGGAAGCCGGCCATGCCGGGCTTGAAGCCGCCCGAGAACTTGGCGAGGCTGCCGAACGGGATGACGCCGACGATGGCGAGCCCGAGCTCGAGCCAGCCCGTGTCACCGCGGGTCTTCTGGTAGATCGTGAGGACGAGCGACGCGATCGCCACGATCGCGCCGAGCGCCGCGATGATCGGCCCGCCGATGACGAACGCGAGCACGGCGAGCACGATCCCGGCCCACTGCAGCACGACGAGCACGCCCGCGACGAAGCCGTCGACGTCGTCCCAGAACCCGTCGGAGATGCCGCCGTCGGTGGCCTCGCGGATGCCGTTCGAGGCCGCCTCGAACGCGTCCTCCCACGTCTCGAACTGCGTGTCGAAGTTGCGGGCCTCGGCCACGAACTCGTCGTAGGCGTCGTTGGCGCGGTTCAGCGCGGACCGGATGTCGCGGTCGTGCGCCTCCTGCTCGGGGCTCTGCCCACCACCGGCGGGCGGCGTGCCGGCCTGGCCGGGCGGCAGCGGGTGGTTGGCGTCCTGGTAGCGGCCGAGCGCCGACTGGTAGTCGTCCCACGCGTCCTGGCAGCGCGGCACGATGACGCGCATCTGCTGCTGCACGCCGTCGAGGGCGTCGGCGTACGTCACGAGCGCGGTGCCCGAGGGCTTGTACCGCTCGCCGGCGAGCTTCAGCTCGCCGTCGATCTCGCCGATCACCTCCTTGATCTTGTCGATCGAGAGGCCCTGCTGCGGCACGCCGTTGTCGGCGATGGCCCGCAGCACGCCGGCCGCGCCGATCATCTGGTCGCCGAGGTCCTCGATCGCGCGCCCGCGCGTGCGGATGCCGAAGGCGTTGCCGGTGACGACCTCGATCGGGTTCCCGGCGGGTGACGGCTCCATCTCGTTCGTGCTCCTCGTGATCTCGGGGTCAGGCCCGCGGCATGGTGTCGACTTCGTTCGCCTCGACGGCGAGCTCCTTGGCGGCTGCGGTGTCCCACTCGGCCCAGCCCTTGCCGGTCGCCTCGACGCGCTCCTGGATCTTCATGAGGTCCTCCTTGAGGGCGGCGCGGCGGTCGTCCCAGCCGTCCTCGAACTCCTCGGCCGCCTCACGGAGCCTGTCGCGGCCGTAGGGGTCGCCGATGTCGCCCTCGAGGCTGGTGGCGCGCTCCTCGGCCTTCTCGAGCTCGACGATGATCTGCTTCAGCGATCCGTTGAGCTCGTTGAGCACGGAGTACTCGATCAGGATGTCGGTCACCGGCGGGCTCCTCGGTCGTCTGCGGTGTGCGGTGGGGGCGAGGCATCCGCGAATCGGATGCCTCGGGGACGACGCACGGCGGGAGGCTCATCCCTCCCGCCGTGCGATGCGTCAGCGGCCGGCGAGCTGCTGGTCGAGGTCCTGGATCGCCTGCATCATGCCGCGGAGGGCCTCGCCCATCTCGCCGATGCCGTCGACCGCGTTCTTGAGCCCGGTGGTGAGCTCCTCGTAGCCCTGGCCGAACTTGCCCGACGCGTGCTGCGTCTTGAAGTCGTTGCCGAGCAGCGAGTCCACCGAGTTCTTCAGCTGGTCGAGCTGCGACTGGATGTCGTCACGCGCGTCGTTCAGCTTGTTGGCCATCGCTTCCATCTCGCCGTAGGAGGCGCCGAAATCCGCCATCGGGGGATCCTTCCGTTCGATCGGTCCGAACCCTCGTCCGGGCCGGTGTGCTCCACAGTACGGAAGGTCGAACGCGGGTCACATGGGGAGCACTCCCCACCCTGTTCCACCACTGCCCGGAGCCGTGGCGGACCGTCTCGCCCGGCACGGGTGGTCCCTGGATCAGCCCGCGAACGGGACCTGCACGGTCATGATCCGGCCGTTCTGCACGAAGATGCCGCGGCCCTCCGGGAAGTCCGCGCGCTTGACCTTCGGGAACGGCGTCTTGAACACGGAGTCGCCGTCGAACGCGTCGGGCTTCAGCGCGAGCCCGCGGCGGCCGGCCTTGAAGTCGCCGACGAATCCGAACCCGGCCGAGAGCGTCGCGACCTCCGCGTCGCCCACAAGGAAGTGGTCGCTGCGGTTGATCGCCTGGAACAGCTCCTTCAGCGGCCGCTCGGCGTCGGAGTCGGCGAACTGCGTGACGTTCTCGACCACGATGACGAACCGCCCGGGCACGTCGGCATCGCCCACCACGTCGACGAGTTCCTTGGCGAGGAGCTTCACGCCGTCGACGGTGGTCGCACTGCGCACCCACGGCGCGTGGTCGGCGAGCTGCGCCCGGCGTCCGGCGAGGTGGAAGAGCTTCACCTCGGGGTCGAACCGGCGCACCGCGTCGACGATGGCGCGCATGGCGTTCGTCTTGCCGCTCTGCGGCGGCCCCGTGACCGCGAACGTGCCGACGGGCTCGAAGCCGATCGGCGCGAGCGTGTCGTCGGCGATGCCGAGGGCGGGCTCCTCCCCCACGGTGGAGGGCAGCTCCCCGGCGCCGAACAGGGCCGGCAGCGCCCCGATGGGCGCCGCATCGCGCGCCCCGCGGGCGCGCAGGTCGCGCGCGAGCGACTCGAGCACCCGGGTCTGCTCGGCGACGTTCGTCGTGCCGCCCGGCACGGCGAGCTGCGTCTCGAAGCCCTCGACGATCGCACGGCCGGGAGCCGAGCGCTCGGTCAGCACGTCCTTCGGCGCGCCGAGCACCTGGTAGCCCGACTCGTCGCTGAGGCGCAGCACCACGCGCTTCGTGACGTTCGCGCTCACCGCGGTCGGCACCGCGCCGGCGCGATCGGCCGTCGCCACGACGTGGACGCCGAGCGGGCGCCCCTCGCCGAGGATGCGCATGACCACGTTGTAGAACGGCATGCGCACGGTCGTGGAGTCCCACTCGGTCTTGAACGTGGCGAAGCCGTCGAGGAGCAGGAGGATGCGCGGCTCGTCTCGGCCGGTCAACTCGCGATACTCCGTGAGGGTCGCGGCGTTCGCGTCGCTGAACGCCTTGGCCCGGCGGTCGAGCACGTCGTTGAGCGTGCGCAGCAGGCGCTGCACGCGCTCGGGGTCGTCGCCCGACACGATCGAGCCGACGTGCGGCAGCGCCTCGAGCGACCGCAGGGCGCCGGCGCCGAAGTCGAGCCCGTAGACCTCGGCCGCGCCGAGGTCGGGACGCAGGCCGATGCCCACCGCGAGCGTGCGGAGCGCGGTCGACTTGCCCGAGCCGCTCGTGCCGTAGACGAGCATGGCGCCGTCGCGATCGGGCACGAAGGCCATGGGCACCTGCAGCTGCCGCTCGGGGACGTCGGCGAGGCCGAACACGATCTCGGCGTCGCCGCGCTGCGGCAGCGACTCGACGGCGACCGTCGCGGCGAGCTCGTCGAGCCATGGCCGCCGGGGGGCAGGGACGCGGGCCTCGGCGGCGGCCGCGATGAACGTGCGCACCATGCGCTTCTGGTCGTTGGGACCCGGGTCCTCGTCGTGCGCGTCGCTCTCGGGCTCGGCGTCCGACTCCCAGGTGATCGTGGACCCGAATCGGAGCTCCGCGACCTTCACCTCGGCCTCTGCCACCTCTGCCGTGGTCCAGCCGCCCGCGTACGCCGACTGGAACGGCACGAGCCGGCCGGGGCCGGTCTTCGCGATGCCGCGCCCGGGGATCGACGGGTCGAAGCCCGCGGCCACGGCGTCGCCCACGACGTCGCGGGAGTCCGACTCGTCGGCCATGCGGAGCGCCACGCGCAGGTTCGTGTTCGCGCGGAGGTTGTCCTTGATGACGCCCGCGGGGCGCTGCGTCGCCATGATGAGGTGGATGCCGAGCGACCGGCCGCGCTGCGCGATGTCGACGACGCCGTCGACGAACTCGGGCACCTCGCCGGCGAGCGCCGCGAACTCGTCGATGACGAGCACGAGCGCCGGCGGCGTCTCGGGGTCCTGCCGCTTCTCGAGCTCGAGCAGGTCCTTCGCCTTCTTGCGGTTGAACAGGTGCTCGCGGTGGTGCAGTTCGGCTCGCAGGCTCGTGAGCGCCCGCCGCACGAGGTGCGGGCTGAGGTCGGTCACGAGGCCGACGCAGTGCGGCAGCTCGACGCAGTCGGCGAAGGCCGAGCCGCCCTTGTAGTCCACGAACAGGAACGTGACCCGGTCGGGGCTGTACTGCGCCGCCATGCCGAGCACCCACGCCTGCAGGAACTCGGACTTGCCCGCGCCGGTGGTGCCGCCCACGAGCGCGTGCGGGCCCTGCGTGCGCAGGTCGAGTGTCATCGCATCGGGGCTCGACTGGCCGATGAACGCCTTCAGGGTGCCGGCGCGCTTCAGCCGGGGCAGCTTCGCGCCCGAGCGGTCGATCACGGAGTTGTTCTGCCGCCAGCGGTCGACGACGCCCGCCGGGCTCGAGGCGAACTCGTCGCCGATGAGCGTGAGCATCGAGACGCTGCGGGGCAGGTCGCTCGAGTCCTCCACCACCGTGCTGGCGTCGACCACGGGCGCCAGCCGGCGCGCGAAGACCTCCGCGTACCGCGCCGAGACGCCCTCGACGCGCACACCGGCGTACTCGGCGCCCGACCGCACCACGCCGACCGTGGCCTGGTCGAGCCCGGCGGTCACGTCGACGAACGTGCGGCACGCGGCCGGCAGCGACTCGACGCTCGGACCGACGAACACCGTGTGGATGCCGGCGTCGGCCCCGCGCTCGATGAGCTGGATGAGCCGGGGACGGTCGACCGGGGCATCCGCCGACACGAACAGGATGAGCGCGCTGTCGGGCCGCGGGTCGTCGGAGCGCTCGCCCGAGGGCGAGCCGACGTCGGCACCGCGCGACATCGACGCCTTGGTGTCGGCGAGCGGCCCGCGGCGCGCGGCCGAGGCCGAGAGCCGCTCGAGGATCGTCTCCTCGAGCGCGCTCAGCAGGCTCGCGCCGGCCGACTGGCTGTCGGCGAGTGCGACGTCGGCGAGCGGATGCCGCGCGCCCGACGTGTGCGGCAGCCACTTCAGCCACTCGAGCTCGCGGCTCCAGGCGGGGTCGACGATCGCGGCCGCGACGACCTCGTTCGGCGCGTGCAGGCCGAACAGCTGCACGGCGAGGCCGCGGACCGCGTCGGCCGCGAGGTGCATCGGTCCGGCGATCCCCAGCGCGCCCGAGCTCGTGAGGAGCTCCATGACGGGCACGTCGTCGATCTCGGCGAAGCGGTCGCGCAGCACCTCGACCTGCCGGGAGTACGTCACGATGCCCGGCAGTGCCGCCTCCGAGGTGGCGATCGTGTTGCGGCTCGGCGCGCACCCGACGCCGAGCCGGAGCGCGAGGAAGTTCCAGTGCTCGGGCCGGCGGGTCCACAGCATGGGGCCGAGCCGCATCGCCTGCTCGTAGACGACCGCGACGGGCGGCGTCTCCCCCTGCCGGCGCTCGCGCTCGACGACGACCTCGCGGGTCAGCGTCTCCTCGAGCTCCTCGAGCTGCACCTCGAAGGTCTCGATCTCCTGCTTGAGCTTGCGGCTCGACTGCGTGCGCGAGCCGAACCAGTTCGCGAGCAGCATGAGCGGCGAGAGCACGACGATGAGCAGCGAGGCGGGGCGCCCGTTGAGCGCGAAGATCGCGAGTCCGGCGATCATCGGCGACACGATCATCGGCCAGGGGAAGAGTCGCGGATTCTCCTCGGTGGGGATGCGCGGCTGCGGATGCTCGGTGCCGGGGTGACGGGCCTCCACGCGGGGCGAGCGGTTGAACATGAGCGCGCCGCCGCGTTCGAGCACCGGGTCGGCCGCGGCATCCGTGCCCGCGACGAGCGAGAACGACACGTCGGTGTCGCCGATTGTGATGCGCTGGCCGGGGATGACGCGGATGCGCGTCATGGGACCGCCGTCGACGATGAGGCCGTTGGCGGAGTTGAGGTCGACGAGCTCGACGGCCTGATCGACCTCGATGCGCGCATGGCGCTTGGACACGAGGGCGTCCTGCAGCACGACGTCGGCGTCGGCGCTGCGACCGATGACGTGCTGGCCGCGTCCGAGCGGCACCTGGCGTCCGGCCTCGGAGCCGGTGTGCACGTGCAGGATCGCGACGGTGCCCGCGTCGGCCGCTCGACGTGCGGTCGGCGACACCACCGCGGCGTTGAAGCCCGAGCCGATCGGCGCATCGGCGACGAGCAGGTCGGGGTCGAGCACGACGGGCTCGCTCGACGTGGGCGGCGCGACCGCGAGCGTGAGCGGCCCGGTGTGCCGCGGCAGATGCGCGGAGGCCGGATCGTCGTCGGCGATCGCTCGCGCCACGTCACCGACGGTCGCGGTCGCGTCGGTCGTCACGACCACGTCGGCCGCGGCGCCGGCCTGACGGCGCAGGCCCAGCTTCAGCCTCATCGGGCCGCCACCTCCTCGACGACGAACCAGCGGCCGCCGAGCTCCACCTTGGTGCCGCCGTCCACGCGCGTGCGGGCGCCGGGCACGAGCTCGACCGGGGCGCGTCCGGGTGCGGCGACGCTCGTGCCGTTGCGCGACCAGCGGTCGGTGATCCAGACGCCGGCGTCGTCGACGTCGAAGCGCGCGTGGGTCTTCGAGATGCCCATGGAGTCGTCGGCGAGCGGAACCAGCAGGATGCTCGCGGGGTCGCCCTCGGCGCGCGCGGGACGCCGGCCGAGGAGGCCGGTGCCCGCCGCGTCGAAGCGGCTGCCGTCGTCGAACGCGAACACGGCGGCGCGGGCGGATGCGGAAGCGGGCGCGGCCGCTGCAGCAGGCACGGCGGCGGGAGCGGGCGCGACCGCCGCGGCGGCCGGCGCTGCGACCGCCGGCCCCGCGATCGGCGGCGGCGTCCACGCGCCCGCCTCGGGCACCGCGGCCACCACGCCGGAGGCGGAGCGCGCCTGCGGGATGAACGTCTGCTCGTCGATGGCACGGTCGGTCGCGAGCGACGGCATGCGCGCGACCGAGGCGGCGGGCGCATCGAGCTGCCGACGCGCATGCCGCAGCGCCTTGAGGTCGAACGGGTCGAGGCCTTCGCGCACGTCGACGACCCAGCAGCGTCCGACGCGGTCGAGCCAGCTGCGGCCGCGCTGCTCGGGGTCCCAGAGCCCCGACGCGAACATCAGCGCAGGTCCGACGAGCGGCAGCACGACCTGGGACGCCCAGAGCACGAGCACGCGCAGCACGACGCGCCAGAACCCGGCGCGCCCGAAGTCGGCGACCTGCACCGAGCGGAGCCCGAGCGCGCGCTTGCCGAGCGTGACGCCGCGTCGTCCGTGCAGGGCGAGCTGCGTGATGCCGAACGCGGCCACGAGCACCTGCCCGACGGCGACGAGCACCAGCGGCAGCACGAGCGACGACGGATCGACGCCGGTCGCGGCATCCGACCCGACGATCGCGTTCGCCAGCAGCACCGCGCCGACGATGGCGGGCGATGCGGCCAACACGTAGGCGGCGGCGTCGAGCGCGAACGCGGCGGCGCGTCGACCGGCCGGCGCCGGCCGGAGTCCGAGGCGGGCCGCGTACGCCGGATCGGGCCGCCCGGAGGCGTCGAGGCCGGGCACGGGCGCGTCCTCGACGTGCATGGTGATGCTCACGTGGCTCCTCGGGTGCAGGGTCAACGAGCCAGCAAACCCGATCGGGCGGGTGCTGTCGATGGGGAGGAGTCACCATCCCCGACACAGCAGCGTACCCGGCGGCCGGGAAGCCGCCGGGTACGTTCCGGTCGCTGCGGAAGCTCTACGGGCGGATCGGCTGCGGACCCGCCGCGAGCTCGCGGTCGTAGGCCTCGCGGGCCAGGCGGTTGCGCTCCGTCACGCCGCGGCCGCGCGAGGCGACCCAGCCGCCGAGCCAGATCGTGATCTCGCGGGCCAGGATGCCCGCGATGAGGGCGAACGGGTCGAGCCAGCGGGCCCGGATGAAGTCGTTCGCCTGGTCGATCGTCATGGTCCACGCCTGCACGGTGAGCAGCGCGGCGCCGATGTAGGAGAGGTACACGAACACGCCGACGAGCAGGCCGAACACCGCGTACTGCCACCACGGCCCGCGGTTCACGATCACGGCGAGCAGCGTGAAGCCCACGAACGTCGCGATGACGGGCACCCAGTACACCGGCTGCGCCACGAACTGGAGGAACACCGACGCCGCCTGCTGCGGGTCGGTCTGCGCGAGCAGCACGAGGTAGCCGATGCCCGCGTACAGCAGCGCGAACACGACGGCGGCCACGAGCGCGACGAGCACGCCGAATCCGCGGTTGCCGCGGGCCTTCGGCGGCGTGGGCGCCTGCACGTAGATCGTCTGCGGCGCGGCGAGCGCGGCGGGCACGGCCTCGTGGTCGGGAGCCAAGGTCGCGGCGCCGGCGGCGGTGCCCGCGGCGACGGTCGCGGCCGGCACGTAGGTCTCGCGGCGCACGCTGCCGGCGGGCACGGGCTCGGGGGCATCCGGCTCCCCCACGTCGTGGGATGCCACGGGCTCCGCGTTCGCGCGCTGCACCGCCGCGTCGAGGCGCGAGGTGTCGTCGGCCGCGGGCTCGGTCACCACGGGCGGGGCGGCGACGGGCTCGGATGCCGCGGGCTCGGTCACGACCGGCTCGGGCTCGGCCTCCGGCGTGGCATCCGCCGACCGTACGTCGGGCTCGGGTTCGGCGACGGGCTCGGATGCCGCAGCCGGTGCGTCATCGGCGACGACGGGCTCGTGCGCGCCCGTGTCGGCCGGCGCGTCGTCGGCGGGCACGTCATCGACTGACGGCTCGCCGTCGACGGCATCGGGGTCGAGCGGGCGTTCCGGGTCGGATCCGGGAGTCGTGCTGCTCATGATCGCGCTCCTTCCGGGCGCCCTCGCACCCGCGAATGGCCTCACTGTAGCAACGCGCGCACGCCCCGCCGCGGAGCCGCGCGGAAGATACGGCGGCACGACGAAGGGCCCCGGAATGCTCCGGGGCCCTTCGTGCGATTCGGCGACTAGCTGTAGTTGCCGGGGGTGAAGTCGTCGCTCGAGAACGCGTCGAAGTCGACGAAGCTGAGGTCGCCCTCGGCGAAGGCCGCGTCGTCGGCGAAGATGCGGTTCGGGTAGCGCTCCGCCTTCGCCTCCTCCGTGGCCTCGACCGCGACGCTCCGGTACTTGTTCAGACCGGTGCCGGCGGGGATCAGCTTTCCGATGATCACGTTCTCCTTGAGGCCGACGAGCGGGTCGGACTTGCCCTCCATGGCGGCCTGCGTGAGCACGCGGGTCGTCTCCTGGAAGGACGCGGCCGACAGCCACGACTCGGTCGCGAGCGAGGCCTTGGTGATGCCCATGACCTCCTGGCGGGCCGAAGCCGTCTTCTTGCCCTCGGTGAGCGCCGCACGGTTGATCTCGTTGTACCGCGAACGGTCGACGAGCTCGCCCGGGAGCAGGTCGGTGTCGGCGTGGTCGACGACGGTGACCTTGCGGAGCATCTGGCGGACGATGACCTCGATGTGCTTGTCGTGGATCGGCACGCCCTGCGAGCGGTACACGTCCTGCACGCCGTCCACCAGGTGCTTCTGCACCTCGCGGACGCCCTTGACCCGGAGGACCTCCTTCGGGTCGACGGTGCCGACGATCAGCTGCTGGCCGAGCTCGACGTGCTGGCCGTCCTCCACGAGGAGGGTGGAGCGCTTGAGCACGTTGTACGCGATCGGCTCGTCGCCGTTGTCGGGCGTGAGGATGACCTTGCGCTGACGCTCGGTCTCGTCGATCGTGATGCGGCCGGGGGCCTCGACGATGGGCGACGCACCCTTGGGGGTGCGGGCCTCGAAGAGCTCCTGCACGCGGGGAAGACCCTGCGTGATGTCGTCGGCCGAGGCCGAACCACCGGTGTGGAAGGTACGCATCGTGAGCTGGGTGCCCGGCTCGCCGATCGACTGGGCCGCGATGATGCCGACGGCCTCGCCGATGTCCACGAGCTTGCCGGTCGCGAGCGAACGGCCGTAGCACTTCGCGCAGACGCCGACCGCGGACTCGCAGGTGAGCACCGAGCGGACCTTGATCGACTCGACACCGGCCGCGATGAGCTCGTTGATGAGCACGTCGCCGACGTCGGAGCCGGCCTCGGCCACGACCTCGCCCTTCGCGTTCACGGCGTCGGCCGCGAGCGAGCGAGCGAACACCGAGTTCTCGACGTTGGGGTCGCGGACGAGCTCGCCCGAGGCATCCGTCGTCGCGATCGGCAGGTCGAGGCCGCGCGTCGTGCCGCAGTCGTCCTCGCGGATGATGACATCCTGGGAGACGTCCACCAGACGACGGGTCAGGTAGCCCGAGTCGGCGGTACGGAGCGCGGTGTCGGCGAGGCCCTTGCGGGCACCGTGCGTGGCGATGAAGTACTCAGCCACCGACAGCCCCTCGCGGTACGAGGAGATGATCGGACGCGGGATGATCTCGCCCTTCGGGTTGTTCACGAGGCCTCGCATGCCGGCGATGTTGCGCACCTGCAGCCAGTTGCCACGAGCGCCCGAGGTCACCATGCGGTTGATGGTGTTGTCGGTCGGGAAGTTCTCCTGCATGGCCCGGGCGACCTCGTCGGTGGCCTTGGTCCAGATCTGGATGAGCTCCTGGCGACGCTCGAGGTCGGTCGTGAGGCCCTTCTCGAACTGCGACTGCACCTTGGCGGCCTGCTTCTCGTACTTCGAGACGATCTCGCCCTTGTTCGGCGGGGTCACGATGTCCGAGAGCGCGACGGTCACGCCCGAACGGGTCGCCCAGCGGAAGCCGGCGTCCTTGATGCGGTCGAGGGTCGCGGCGACCTCCGTCTTCGGGTAGCGCTCGGCGAGGTCGTTGACGATCGACGAGATCTGGCCCTTGCCGGCCTGCTGGTTGAAGAACGGGTAGTCCTCGGGCAGCGCCTCGTTGAAGAGGGCGCGACCGAGGGTCGTCTCCATCAGGAACGGCTTGCCCGACTCGAAGCCCTCGGGCTCGTCGCCCTCGGCGAAGTGCAGGCCCTCGAGGCGGATCCGCACCTTGGCATTGAGGTCGAGCTCGAGCGCGCCGAAGCGGTTCTGGTCGAACGCGAGGATGGCCTCGGCGATCGACGAGAACGCACGGCCCTCGCCCGCTGCGCCGTCCTTCTGCGTGGTCAGGTGGTGCAGGCCGATGATCATGTCCTGCGAGGGCAGGGTCACCGGACGGCCGTCCGACGGCTTCAGGATGTTGTTCGACGCGAGCATGAGGATGCGGGCCTCGGCCTGGGCCTCGACCGACAGCGGCAGGTGCACGGCCATCTGGTCGCCGTCGAAGTCCGCGTTGAACGCGGCGCAGACGAGCGGGTGCAGCTGGATGGCCTTGCCCTCGACGAGCTGCGGCTCGAACGCCTGGATGCCGAGGCGGTGCAGGGTGGGCGCACGGTTCAGCAGCACGGGGCGCTCGCGGATGATCTCCTCGAGCACGTCCCACACCTGCGGACGCGAACGCTCCACCATGCGCTTGGCAGCCTTGATGTTCTGCGCGTGGCTGAGGTCGATGAGGCGCTTGATGACGAACGGCTTGAACAGCTCGAGCGCCATCTGCTTGGGCAGGCCGCACTGGTGCAGCTTGAGCTGCGGGCCGACCACGATGACCGAACGGCCCGAGTAGTCGACGCGCTTGCCGAGCAGGTTCTGGCGGAAGCGACCCTGCTTGCCCTTGAGCATGTCGCTCAGGGACTTGAGGGCGCGGTTGCCGGTGCCCGTGACGGGGCGACCACGACGGCCGTTGTCGAACAGCGCGTCGACGGCCTCCTGCAGCATCCGCTTCTCGTTGTTGACGATGATCTCGGGGGCACCGAGGTCGAGCAGGCGACGGAGGCGGTTGTTGCGGTTGATCACGCGACGGTAGAGGTCGTTGAGGTCGGACGTGGCGAAGCGACCACCGTCGAGCTGCACCATCGGGCGCAGCTCGGGCGGGATCACCGGGACCACGTCGAGCACCATCGCAGCGGGCGAGTTGCCCGTGGCGAGGAACGAGTTGACGACCCGGAGGCGCTTGATGGCGCGGATCTTCTTCTGGCCCTTGCCCTCGGCGATCTGCAGGTGCAGGTCCTCGGCCTCGGCCGCGAGGTCGAACGCCTCGAGGCGCTTCTTGATGGCCTCGGCGCCCATGTAGGCGTCGAAGTACATGCCGAAGCGGTCCTGGAGCTCGTGGAAGTCCGAGTCCTCGGGCTTGAGGTCGCCGACCTTGAGGGTGCGGAAGGCCTCCCACACGCGCTCGAGGTGCGCGATCTGCTCGTCCGCGGACTTGCGGACGCCGGACATCTCCTTGTCGGCCGCGGCCTCGGCGCGCTTGCGCACGTCGCTCTTGGCGCCCTCGGCCTCGAGCTCGGCGAGCTCGGCCTCCTTGCGCGCCATCAGCTCGGCGATGCGCGCGTCGCGCTGGTCGCCGATCGTCTTGAGCTCGAGGCGGAGCTCGTTCTCGAGACCGGGCATGTCGGCGTGACGACCCTCGTCGTCGACGTCGATCACCATGTAGGCGGCGAAGTAGATGACCTTCTCGAGGTCCTTCGGCGCCATGTCGAGCAGGTAGCCGAGGCGCGAGGGCACGCCCTTGAAGTACCAGATGTGGGTCACCGGGGCGGCGAGCTCGATGTGGCCCATCCGCTCACGGCGCACCGAGGACTTCGTGACCTCGACACCGCAGCGCTCGCAGACGATGCCCTTGAAGCGCACGCGCTTGTACTTGCCGCACGCGCACTCCCAGTCGCGGCTGGGTCCGAAGATCTGCTCGCCGAAGAGGCCGTCCTTCTCGGGCTTGAGCGTGCGGTAGTTGATGGTCTCGGGCTTCTTGACCTCGCCATAGGACCAACGACGGATGTCGTCGGCGGTGGCCAGACCGATGCGAAGCTCGTCAAAAGTGGTTGCGTCGAGCAATTTCTCTCCTAGAAAGTCTCTGTCGTCGTTCTGGCCGGGGATCAGATCTCGTCGATGTTCGACGACTCGAAGCGCGCGGAGATGTTGATGCCGAGCTCCTCCGCAGCGCGGAAGGCCTCGTCATCGGTGTCGCGCAGGCTCACCGCGGTGCCGTCGGCCGAGAGGACCTCGACGTTCAGGCAGAGCGACTGCATCTCCTTCATGAGCACCTTGAAGGACTCGGGGATGCCGGGCTCCTGGATGTTCTCGCCCTTGACGATCGCCTCGTACACCTTGACGCGGCCGAGGATGTCGTCGGACTTGATCGTGAGGAGCTCCTGCAGCGCGTAGGCGGCGCCGTAGGCCTCGAGGGCCCACACCTCCATCTCACCGAAGCGCTGGCCGCCGAACTGCGCCTTACCACCGAGCGGCTGCTGGGTGATCATCGAGTACGGGCCGGTGGAGCGCGCGTGGATCTTGTCGTCCACGAGGTGGTGCAGCTTCAGGATGTACATGTAGCCGACCGAGACCGGGTACGGGAAGGGCTCGCCGGAGCGGCCGTCGAAGAGCTGCGTCTTGCCGCTCGAGTCGATGAGCCGCTCGCCGTCGCGGTTGGGGAGCGTCGAGTCGAGCAGACCCGCGATCTCCTCCTCGAGGGCGCCGTCGAACACCGGGGTCGCGACCTTCGTGCCGGGAGCGGCCTCGTGCGCGGCCTCGGGCAGGCGCTTCGCCCACGTCGGCTTGCCCTCGACCTTCCAGCCCTGCTTGGCGACCCAGCCGAGGTGGGTCTCCAGCACCTGGCCGAAGTTCATGCGGCCGGGGATGCCGAGCGGGTTGAGGATGACGTCGACCGGGGTGCCGTCGGCGAGGAACGGCATGTCCTCCACCGGCAGGATCTTCGAGATGACGCCCTTGTTGCCGTGACGGCCCGCGAGCTTGTCGCCCTCGGTGATCTTGCGCTTCTGGGCGATGTAGACGACCACGCGCTGGTTGACGCCCGAGCCGAGCTCGTCGTCGCCGTCCTGCGCGTCGAACACCTTGACGCCGATGATCGTGCCCTGCTCGCCGTGGGGGACCTTCAGCGACGTGTCGCGCACCTCGCGGCTCTTCTCGTTGAAGATCGCGCGGAGCAGGCGCTCCTCGGCCGAGAGCTCGGTCTCGCCCTTCGGCGTGACCTTGCCGACGAGGATGTCGCCGGGACGCACCTCGGCGCCGATGCGGATGATGCCGCGCTCGTCGAGGTCGGCCAGCAGGTCGGGGCTCACGTTGGGGAGGTCGCGGGTGATCTCCTCCTTGCCGAGCTTGGTGTCGCGGGCGTCGACCTCGTACTCCTCGATGTGGATCGAGGAGAGGACGTCGTCCTTCACCAGGTTCTGGCTGAGGATGATCGCGTCCTCGAAGTTGTGGCCCTCCCACGGCATGAACGCCACGAGGAGGTTCTTGCCGAGCGCGAGCTCGCCGTTGTCGGTCGCGGGACCGTCGGCGATGACCTCGCCGGCCTCCACGCGGTCGCCGGCGGAGACGATGACGCGGTTGTTGTACGACGTGCCCTGGTTCGAGCGGTCGAACTTGCGCAGGTAGTACGTGTCGGTGCCGCCCTCGTCGAGCTGCACGGTCACGAAGTCGGCCGAGACCTCGGTCACGACGCCCGAGCGGCCGGCGGTGACCACGTCACCCGCGTCGACCGCGGCGTAGCCCTCCATACCGGTGCCCACGAACGGCGAGTCGCTGCGGAGCAGCGGCACCGCCTGGCGCTGCATGTTCGCACCCATGAGGGCGCGGTTCGCGTCGTCGTGCTCGAGGAACGGGATGAGCGACGTGGCGACCGACACCATCTGGCGCGGCGAGACGTCCATGTAGCCGATCTCGTCGGCGGGGAACAGGTCGACCTCGCCGCCCTTCTTGCGGGCGAGGACGCGGTCCTCCACGAAGTGGCCGTCGGCCTTCAGGGGCGCGTTGGCCTGGGCGACGATGTAGTCTTCCTCCTCCATCGCGGTGAGGTAGTCGATCTGCTCGGTGACCTTGCCCGTGACGACCTTGCGGTACGGCGTCTCGATGAAGCCGAACGAGTTGATGCGCGCGAAGGACGCGAGCGAGCCGATGAGGCCGATGTTCGGGCCTTCCGGCGTCTCGATCGGGCACATGCGGCCGTAGTGCGAGGGGTGCACGTCGCGGACCTCGACGCCCGCGCGGTCGCGCGAGAGGCCGCCGGGGCCGAGCGCCGAGAGGCGGCGCTTGTGCGTGAGGCCGGCGAGCGGGTTGTTCTGGTCCATGAACTGCGACAGCTGCGAGGTGCCGAAGAACTCCTTGATCGCCGCGACGACGGGTCGCACGTTGATCAGGGTCTGCGGCGTGATCGCCTCGATGTCCTGCGTCGTCATGCGCTCGCGGACGACGCGCTCCATGCGGCTGAGGCCGGTGCGCACCTGGTTCTGGATGAGCTCGCCCACCGCGCGGATGCGACGGTTGCCGAAGTTGTCGATGTCGTCGACGTCGAGGCGGATCTCCACGTCCTTGCCGCCGCGGCGGCCGGGCAGCGTGGCGCGGTCCTCGTGCAGGGCGACGAGGTACTTGATCGTGGCGACGATGTCCTGCACCGTGAGCACCGAGTCCGTCAGCGGGGCCTCGAGGCCGAGCTTCTGGTTGATCTTGTACCGGCCGACCTTGGCGAGGTCGTATCGCTTCGGGTTGAAGTAGAAGTTGTCGAGGAGCGCACGCGCGGCCTCGGCGGCGACCTGCTCGCCCGGACGCAGCTTGCGGTAGATGTCCTTGAGCGCCTCCTCCTTGGTGAGGATGTTGTCCTTCTCCAGGGTGAGCGCGATGGACTCGTAGCCGGCGAACTCCTCGAGGATCTCCTCGGAGGTGAGGCCGAGGGCCTTCAGGAAGACCGTGACCGACTGCTTGCGCTTGCGGTCGATGCGGACGCCGACCTGGTCGCGCTTGTCGACCTCGAACTCGAGCCACGCACCGCGGCTCGGGATCACGCGCGCCGAGTAGATGTCCTTGTCGGACGTCTTGTCGGGGGTGCGCTCGAAGTAGACGCCGGGCGAACGGACGAGCTGCGAGACGACGACGCGCTCGGTGCCGTTGATGACGAAGGTGCCCTTGGGGGTCATGAGCGGGAAGTCGCCCATGAACACCGTCTGGGTCTTGATCTCGCCCGTGAGGTGGTTCATGAACTCGGCGTTCACGTAGAGCGGGGCGGAGTAGGTCTTGCCCTTCTCCTTGCACTCGTCGATCGTGTACTTCGGCGGCTCGAGCTCGGGGTTCGTGAACGAGAGCTGCATGGTCTCGCCGAGGTCCTCGATGGGCGAGATCTCCTCGAAGATCTCCTCGAGGCCGGTGGCCTCGGGCAGGTCCTGACGACCGGCCTCGACCGCCGCCTCGACGCGCGCCTTCCACGCGTCGTTGCCGACGAGCCAGTCGAAGCTCTCGGTCTGGAGGGCGAGCAGGTCGGGTACCGTGAGGGTGTCGGTGACCTTTGCGAACGAGAGGCGGCTTGCACCGCGTCCGTTCTTGGGGGTGGGCGTGGTTGCGTTGCGCGCAGCAGCCAAGTGAATTAACCTCCATCGGCCCTGTCGGGCCGGTTCACTGTCGGTAGCGGAGAGTAGGACCCCCGAGACGTGTCGCGGATGCCTGAGGTCATGAACCCCGGCACGCGAAAGCCGACCACAATATGAAGGCAGGGTAGGTCTGGGAGCGCAAAGAACAACTATATGCGATACGACGCGCCATGTCCAGTCGGAATCTTGATTTGTGCGCCGATGTCGGGTATAACCCCGCGACGGCCCCACTGATTCCCGTGCCACGCCTGCGCGACGACCGCGCCGATCCCCCCGGCATGCCCGTGCGACGCACATTCGCGGGCACGACGACGCCCCGCCGGCGAGGGTGCCGGCGGGGCGTCGGTGGCGTTCCCGGGGCGCGAGGCCGTGGTCAGGCGCCCCACTCGATCCGCACGGTGTCCGGACGTCCTGGCACCATGCTCACGTCGACCGTCGAGCCGGGCGTCACACGGGCGAGGTGCAGCGGCGCGATCTGCTCGGTGCGCGTCACCGGCAACGGGAACCCGCTCGGCATCGCCACGACGAGGTCGAGCTCGACCACGACGTTCATGCCGATGACCATGGGCAGCTGGCGCGCGTCGACGACGTTCGCCGTGGCACGCAGGCGCACGGCCTCGAGCGCGGCGTCCTCGGGGCGGGGGGTGGTCGCGGCGAGCACACGGCTCGCGTCCTCCATGGAGCGGCTCGCGGCGGCGAGGCTCGCGCCGACGTCCATCCGGTCGTAGGCGATGTTCGCCTGGCGGGTGAGGGTCGTGAGGTCCTTGAGGAAGCCCATCTCAGACCACCGCGTAGATCTCGTTGAATCGGCGGCCGACGCCGCGGTCGGCCTGGATGCGCGCACCCCAGCCCGACTGCGCCTCGGCCCACGAGGCCGGGTCGACGCCGAACATGCCGGCGACGACGGGCAGCTTGGTCTCGTCGTACTGGTACGCGGCGATGCCCTTGACGATGCGCGCGTAGCGGTCGAGGTCGACGCCCGCGATGGGCTCGAGGTTGCCGGGCGCCGGCTGCGCCGTCATCGCGTGCACGGCCTGCGCGTCCATCTGGGCGCGGTAGGACTCGGACTGGGCCGAGAGGGCGTTGGCCTGGTCGATGAGGCCGGGTGCGGCCTGGACCATCTTCGCCATGTCGCCGAACTGCTTGAACATGTTCATGATCTGCTCCTGAGGTTGGTGCCGGGCGATCGCCCGGCGTCGGTGTTCGTGTGGTGGGTGGTTCGTCTGGTGGATCAGTGCGCCGGTGCGACGTCGTACTCGGCGACCGTGCGCTCGACGTAGGCCTCGAGGTCGACGGGCCGGGCGGATGCCGCGACGCGCGCCTCATCGGAGGGCCCGCGATCGGACGCCGCCACGCCGGCGGGCGCGGCGGTCAGCGCCACCGTGGTCGCGAGCGCCCCGGCGAGGCCGAGGGCCGCGAGCCGCGACGCGAACGGGCGACGGCCGTCGCCGGCCGACTCGGGCACGTGGGTGGTGGATCGCATCTCGGTCGCTCCTGCCGGTCGTGGGCCGCGGGGCTTCGGGCTCCGCGGGGCAGCCGTGGCTGCCGGAGATCAGCTTGGTTCGGCGGCGTGCGGCGGCGGATGGGCAGGGGCTGCTCAATCGCGTCGGGAGGTCGTTGCTCACGTCGCGGCATCCGTTGCTCAGTGGGTGGCGACGATTGCTCAGGGAGACGGGTGCCGTTGCTCAGCGGGCACCCGTTCGGGGTACACCGCCGCCCTGCTCCGGCGACGGACGAGGTCGTACAGTGAATCCACCGGCGTCGCCGGGAACCGAGGGTGAGGGTGTCGGTGGGACCTGGTGAGTCGGCGGGGGCGCCGCGCGGGCTGGACGAGGCGTGGCCGCTGGTCGGCCGGGACCTGCTCGTCGACCGCGGCGTCGCGGCGCTCACGGGCTCCGCCCGGACGCTGCTGGTCTACGGGCCGTCGGGCATCGGCAAGAGCCGCGTGATGCAGGCCGTGACCGAGCGCCTCGGCGACGACGGCTGGTGCGTGCTCGCGGCGAGCGGCAACACGGCCCTCAGCGCCGTGCCCCTCGGCGCGCTCGCGCCCGTGTTGGCCGGCGATCCCGTGGCGATGGTGACGGCGGCGGGCGATCCGATCGCCCTCTACGCAGCGGCGAGCGCGGCCGTGCGCAAGGTCGCCGCCGGACGGCGCACGGTCCTCGCCGTGGACGACGTCTCGGCGGTCGACTCCGTCTCGGTGGCGCTCATCGCCCAGCTCGTGGAGTCGGGCGTGCTGCGGCTCGTCGGCACCGTCGGCGAGTCCGACCCGGTGCCCGACGGACTGCTCTCGCTCGCGGCGGCCGGCGACGCGGTGCGGCTCGACGTCGCTCCGCTCGACGTCGACGAGGTCAGCGAACTGCTCACGCGCGTGCTCGGGGGGCCGATCGCGCACCGCGACGCGGTCGAGCTGCACGCGGTGTCGCACGGCAATCCCCTCTTCCTCCGCGAGCTCGCGATCGGCGCGGCCGACGCGGGGTCGCTCGTCTCGGCCGACGGGCTGTGGCAGCTCGTCGGCGAGCCGGTCGGCACGCCCGCCCTGCGCGACCTCATCCGCGCCCGGCTGCGCGTGCTCGGCGACGACGAGCGGGACACGGTCGAGCGCCTCGCGCTCTGCGAGCCGCTCGCGTTCGACGAGTTCGCCCGCCCCGGCGCGCCCGAGGCGCTCGCCAAGCTCGAGATGCGAGGGCTCATCCGCGTCGACGAGTCGGGCGCTCGCATGCGCGTCGGACTCGCGCACCCCCACTACGCCTCGGCGGTGCGCGACAGCATCCCGCGGCTCCGCGCCGTCTCGCTCCTCCTCGAGCAGGCCGACGTCGTCGCCTCCCGCCCGATGACCCCGGCCGACGAGCTCCGGGTGGCGATCTGGCGCCTCGACGCCGGTCGGCCGTCCGATGCGGGCGTGCTCGCCCGCTCGGCGTCGCTCGCGCGCATGGCGCACGACCGGCGCACCGCCGAGCGCCTGGCGGCGGCCGCCGTGGCCGCCGGTGCCGACGACGCGGCGGCGCTCCTGCTGCACGGCGAGCTGCTCTGGTCGCTCGGCCGGGCCGAGGACGCGCTCGCCGTGCTCGCGCGCGCCGAGGAGCGCGCGGTCACCGACGGCGATCCGCCCGAGCTGCTCGCCGCCATCGGCGCGGCCCGTGCCGACGTGTTCGGCGGCGACCCGCTGGGCAGCGCGCGCGGGCTCGAGCTGCTGGAGTCGCTCGAGGATGCGCTGCCTGGGCAGTCCGCGACGATCGCGCTCAGCAAGGCGGTGCTCCTCGTCAACCTCGAATACGCGCACGACGCGCTCGCCCACGTCGAGTCCGCCGCCGCCGTGGCCGGCGACACCGCCTTCGAGCAGGCCGTGCTCGACCTGTCCCGGGCGATGCCGCTCGTGACGCTCGGACGCGACGCCGAGGCGATCGCGTCCGCCGAGCGCGCGGTGCGGTTCGCGAAGGCCGACCACTCGGTCATCGTGCCCCGGCGCGCGGAGCTCGCGCTCGCGCACGTGCTCATCGCGGCCGACCGGCTCGACGACGCGCGGGCGACGGTCATCGAGTCGCTGCACGACGCGATCCGACACGACGACGCCCTCACCGCCCGGCTCGACGAGTTCATGATGGGCCGCATCTTCTGGCAGCTCGGCCGGCTCGACACGGCCGCGCGCTGGTTCCGCGACACGGTCGGCGGCGCCGAGCTGCACGGCCCGAAGTCGCTGCGCGAGTTCGCGCGCTGCTTCCTCGCGATCGTCGCTGCCGAGCAGGGCGATGTCGCGCGCGCCCGGGAGCTGCGCGCCCAGGTGATCGCGGGACTCGACGAGGACAACTCCGTCACGGCGCTCGCCGACGCGTGGATCGCCGTCGGCGAGGGGCGACCGGATGCCGCGGCCGCCACGATCCTCGCCCGCGTCGACGTGCTCGAGCAGCGCGGCGCCGTGAGCGTGGCGGCTGGCCTCCTGCACCACCTCGTGCGGTTCGGATCACGCGCCCACGCGCGCACGGCGGCCGAGCGGCTCGGGCGGCTCGCCGCGGCATCCGATTCGCCCGCGGTGCGCCGTCGACTCGCGCACGCCGCGGCCGAGGCGGCCGCCGACGCGGCGGCGCTGCGCGCGGTGGGCGCCGAGTGGGAGTCGATCGGGCACCTCCTCTCCGCGGCCGAGGCCTACGCCTCGGCCGGGCAGGCGGCCCGTGCGGCGGGAGACGGTCGCGAGGCGACCGCCGACCTCCAGCGCGCGGCGTCGCTCGCCGCCGCCTGCGAGGGCGCGCGCACGCCGCTGCTGCGGTTCTCCGACGGTGCGGAGCCGCTCACGCCGCGCGAGCGCGAGATCGCCTCGCTCGCCGCGCAGGGGCTCAGTTCGAACGAGATCGCGACGCGCCTCTTCCTCTCGCCCCGCACGGTGAACAACCACCTGCAGTCGACGTACACGAAGCTCGGCATCCGCGGGCGGCACGAGCTGCGCGCCTGAGCGCCGGGGCGCCGCGGCGAACTGCCTTCCGTGGCACGACGTCACCTGCTCAGGCGGTGACGACCTCCGCCCGCGCGCCCTCGAGCCGCTCGCCGACCGCGGTCACCGCCTCCTTCGCCACGCCGAGGTCGGCGAGGCTCGTGAGCAGCGTGGAGACCATGGCGTCGAACGCGGCATCCGTGATCGCGAGGTCGGCGTGCGCCTCGCGCAGGCCCCGGCCCGAGAACACCTGCGGCCCGCCGAACGCGGCCGTGAGGAACGCGCGCTGGTGCGCCTTCAGTCGGTCGAGGTCGATGCCCTCGAACCAGCGGCCGAGCTGCTCGTCGGCGGTGATGCGGTTGTAGAACACCGTGACGGCCGTGCGCACCCCGTCGGGACCCCCGAGCTGCTCGTAGACCTCGGCCATGCCGCCTCCTCGTCGTCGCGTGGTCCCAGTGTCGGGCATTCGCGGCGAGCGCGCATGAGCAACCGTTGCTCACCCGGCACGCGGCCGCCGGATCGTGGCACGATGCAGGCATGGCGCCACCGCGCATCGAGTTCGAGGCCGACGTGTTCTCCCGCACCGGGATGACGCTCCTCGTCGACGGCACGGCGCAGTCGCATGTCGACCCCCACGACCCGACCCGCCTCTTCTTCGAGTACGTGCGCCGGATCGGCCACGTGCTCGACGCGGTGCGTCCGGTGGGCGAGCCGATCCGCGCGCTGCACCTCGGCGGCGGCGCCTTCACGCTCCCCCGCTACGTCGCCGCGACCCGGCCCGGCTCCGAGCAGGTCGTGGTCGAGCACGACGCCGAGCTCGTCGACCTGGTGCTCGGCCGCCTGCCGCTGCCCGCCGACGCCGACATCAGGGTGGTCGTGGCCGATGCCCGCGAGATGCTCTCGCCGCTCGCGGCCGCCCGCCCGTTCGACGCGGTCGTCCTCGACCTCTACACGGGGCTCGACGCTCCCGCCTTCGTCGACGAGCCGGCCTTCATGGGCGGATGCCTCACGCTCCTGTCGCCCGGGGGCCTCCTCGTCGTGAACGTGGCCGACGCCGCCGGGCTCGCCCGCCTGCGCGCGCAGACGCGGGCCCTCGCCCGGGCCGACCCGGGCGCCGCCCTGCTCGTCGCGGGCGACCCGACCACGCTCTCGGGCGCCGAGGAGGGGAACGCGGTGCTCGTGGCCGCGCCCGACGGCCTTCCGACGGGTCTCGTAGACCGCCTCACGCTGGGCGGCCCGTTCCCCGGCGAGGTGCTCACGGAGCACCGGCTCGACGTCGCGCTGTGGGGCGCCTGCTGAGCCGCGCCGCGTCGCGCACGGCACCGAGCGGATGCCGCGACACGGCCGGTCGCGCACGAGGCGGGTAGCGTGGCATCCGTGCCCGACCTCGAACGCCGCCTCGCCGTGAGCGGCCACGTCGCCCGCCTCGAGGAGTCGCGCAGCGTGCCCGGGTCGTGGACCCTCTTCGTCGACGGCACCCCGCAGTCGCACGTCGAGCTCGACCGCCCCGACTGGCTCGGCTTCGAGTACGTGCGGCGCATCGGCCACGCCGCCGACCTCGTGCGGCCCGAGCGCGAGCCGATCACGGCGCTGCACCTCGGCGGCGGGGCGCTCACGCTGCCCCGCTACATCGCGGCCACCCGGCCCGGCTCGCGGCAGCAGGTCGTCGAGCTCGAGAGCGACCTCGTCGAGTTCGTGCGCGAGCACCTGCCGCTCCCCCGCGGCGCCCAGGTGCGCATCCGGCACGGCGACGCGCGCGAGGTGCTGCAGAAGCTGCCGGCCGGCCTCGACGGCGCGGTCGACCTCGCGGTGGTCGACATCTTCTCGGGGGCGCGCACCCCGGCGCACGTGACGAGCGCCGAGTTCTACGGACTCCTCGCACCGCGCCTCGCGCCCGAGGGGATCGTCGCGGTGAACGTCGCCGACGGCGCCGGGCTCGCGTTCGCCCGCTCGCAGGCGGCGACGCTCGCGCACGTGTTCGCGCACGTCGCGATCGCGGCCGACACGTCGATGCTGAAGGGGCGGCGGTTCGGCAACGTGGTCATGTACGCGTCCGACCAGGAGCTGCCCTTCGCGGGCCTGCCCCGACGGCTCGCGAGCGACCCCGCTCCGGCGAAGCTCGTCGACGGCGACGAGCTCCGCCGGTTCATCGCGGGCGCACCGGTGGTGACGGATGCCACGGCGGTGCCGTCACCGCCGCCGGCGCGTTCCGTCTTCCTGTCGAAGCCGGGTCGCTGACGGGAGGTCGGGAGGTCACCCGGCCGTGCGCACCGCGCTCGGGCCGCTCTCGTTCCAGACCCGGTCGAGCGCCGTGACCGCGTAGGCGTACGCGCGACCGGCCTCCGCCGTGACATCGGTCCACCGCTGCACGACGCCCGCCCCCGCGCGCACGGTCGCCACGAGGTTCGTCGCGTCCTCGACGTCGATCGCGTCGACCGCACCGTCGACGCGGTAGACCGCGAACGAGGTGGCACGGCGGGTCGGCGGCGCGGCATCCGACCACTGCAGCTCGACGCCGCCGTCGATGCGCGCGACCCGCGCGAGCACGGGGGTGCGCACGTCCGTCCCCGGCAGCCATTCCATCGCCGGCACGATCGCGGGGTGCGCGTAGTGATCGGCGACGACGTGCGACATCGAGCCCTGCGGGTCCGCGGGCACGTGCTTCGCCGAGAAGTACACGTTGCCGTGCACGGGCGTTCCGGCGGCGTCGATCTCGCGGTCCATCGTGAGGTGGTTCGACAGCTCGGCCGGGTCGGTGAACACGCCCGAGGTGACCTTGTAGAGCGCCTCGCCGATGTAGAGGTGCGTGCCGGATGCCGCGGCGACCTCGGCCCACCACGGCACGAGCTTCGCGTAGTCGGCGACCGCCAGCCCGATCTGCCAGTACACCTGCGGGTTGATGTAGTCGAGCCAGCCCTCGAGCACCCACTTGCGGGTGTCGGCGAACTGCAGGTCGTACGACTGCGAGCCGCCCGTCTCGGAGCCGAGCGGGTCGGTCGCGCGGTTGCGCCAGATGCCGAACGGGCTGATGCCGAACTTCACCCAGGGCTTCAGTGCCTTGATCCGCTCGGAGATCGACCGCACGAACGTGTCGACGTTGTGGCGGCGCCAGTCGGCGACGTCGTCGAAGCCGGCGCCGTGCGCGGCGAAGGTCGCGGCATCCGGGACCACCTGGCCGGCCACCGGGTAGGGATAGAAGTAGTCGTCGAAGTGCACGCCGTCGAGGTCGTAGTGCTCGACCGAGTGCAGGATCGCCCGCTGGATGTGCTCCTGCACCTCGGGCAGGCCCGGGTCGAAGTAGAGCTTGCCGCCGTAGGCCCAGATCCACTCCGGGTGCACGCGCGCGGGGTGCTCGGGCACGAGCTGCGCCGGATCGGCCTGCATCGACACGCGGTACGGGTTGTACCAGGCGTGCAGCTCGAGGTTGCGGGCGTGCGCCTCCTCGACGATGAACGCGAGCGGGTCGTAGCCCGGGTCCTGTCCCTGCACGCCCGTGAGGTACTGCGACCACGGTTCGAGCGGACTCGGCCAGAACGCGTCGGCGGTGGGCCGCACCTGCACGAAGACCGCGTTGAGGCGGAACTGCTCGGCCACGTCGAGCCAGTGCAGGAACTCGGCGCGCTGCGCGTCGGCGCTGAGGCCGGTGCGGCTCGGCCAGTCGATGTTGACGACCGACGAGATCCACATCGCGCGCAGCTCGCGTTTGCGCGGTCCGGCAGCGGCGGCCGCGGTCGTGCCCGCCGTCGTGCCGAAGGCGTTCGCGTGGGCGGGCGCGGGTGCGAGGCCGCCGATCGTGACGGTGAAGGCGGATGCCGCGACGCCCGCGACGGCGAGCGTGAGGAAGCCGCGGCGGCCGACCGCCGCGGTGGGTTCGTCGGCGGGCAGGGGCTGGCGGTGCGTCATCGATCCTCCAGGGTCGGGTCCGGTTTGGAAGATACTTCCATACTTCGTCGCCTATGTGAAGGATTGCTTCCGAGCTGGCTCCACGGCTCCGAGACTCGGTCGCCGCCAGCGGAATCCCGTTGGCGCGGAGGAATCCCGCGATCGGGATTCCAGCGCACCAGCGGGATTCCGCTGCTCAGGCGCGGACCCGCGCCGGGAGTTCGGCTCACCGCGCGTGCCGGAACCGCACCTCCTGCCCCGGACGCACCTGCGCCATCGCGTCGAGCGAGCCCGGGGCGACGATCGCGATGACGGGATAGCCGCCCGTGACCGGGCGGTCGGCGAGCAGGATCGTCGGCCGCCCGTCGCCCGCCACCTGCATCGAGCCCGGCACGGTCGCCTCGCTCGCGAGCTCCCCCGGGCGCAGCCGCTCGAGCGCCGGCCCGGCGAGCCGCACCCCGATGCGGTCGGCCTGCTCCGAGACGCGCCAGGGCCGTTCGAACAGCGCGGCGCGCGCGGCATCCGTGAACCAGTCGGCCCGCGGGCCGGGCAGCAGCGCGAGCGTGACCTCCTGCGGCGGCGGGAACGCGACGTCCTGGTCGATCACGGGCACGGATGCCGCGGGCTCCGCGCCGATCGGGAGCACCTCCCCCGCGACCACGGGCTCGGGACCGATCGCGGCGAGCGTGTCGCGCGAGCGCGACCCGAGCACGGCCGGCACGTCGAGCCCGCCGCGCACGGCCAGCACGTAGCGGATGCCGCGCGCCGCCGTGCCGAGCTCCAGGACCGAGCCGTCGCGCGCCCGCGCCGCCGCGTACGGCGCGACCGGCCGGCCGTCGAGCGCGACCGGACCCCATGCGCCCGTCACCGCGAACCACGCCTCGCCCTCGAACCGGGCGCGGAAGCCACCGACGAGCACCTCCAGCGCCGCCGCGCCGTCGGGGTTGCCCACGAGCCGGTTCGCGAGCGTGAGCGCTCCGCGGTCGAGGGCTCCGGAGGCCGGGACGCCGAGATGGGCGAGCCCCGGGCGGCCGAGGTCCTCCACGAGCGCCGAGGCGCCCGGGTGCTCGACGCGCAGGCGGGTCATGCCGAGCCGACCGCCTCGAAGCGCACGCGGCGACCCGGCGCGAGCAGGGCGGGCTCGTCCGCCTCGGGATCCCAGAGGATCGCGTCGGTGCGGCCGACGAGCCGCCAGCCACCCGGGCTCTGCCGCGGGTACACGCCGCCGAACGCGCCCGCGATCGCCACGGCCCCGGCGGGCACTCGTGGACGGGGCGCCTCGAGCCGGGGCACCTCGAACGGCCAGTCGTCGCTCACGAGGTAGCCGAAGCCCGGGGCGAAGCCGACGAAGGCGACACGCCATTCGGCCGAGGTGTGCGCCCGGACGAGCGCTTCGGCGGAGACGCCCAGGAGCGCGGCCGTGGTCGCGAGGTCCTCGCCGTCGTAGACCACCGGGATGGCGACCGGGTCGGCCGTCGCACCGGCCACCCGCGAGCCCGCCTCGGCGGGGATGCGCCGGACCCACGTCGCCGCGGACTCGAGCGGAAGGCGGGCCGGATCGACCGCGACGAGGATCGTGCGCGCGGCGGGCACGAGCTCGACGACGCCCGGGTGCGGGTCGGCGGCGAGCGCGTCGTGCAGTGCGAGCACCTCCTCGAGCGAGTCGCACTCGACGAGCAGGGCCGCGTCGCCGCTCGGCAGCAGTCGGCGGCTCATGCGAACGCCCGGATCTCGACGCCCGCGCCCTCGAGCGCGTCGCGCACGGCGCGGGCCATGGCCACCGCGCCCGCGGTGTCGCCGTGCAGGCAGAGGGAGTCGGGCGCGAGCTCGACGCGGCTGCCGTCGTCGGCGGTGAGGCCGCCCGTCTCGGCGAGCTCGAGCGCACGGTCGGCCGCGGCCGCCGGGTCGTCGACGACCGCGCCCGGATCGCCGCGGGGCACGAGCGACCCGTCGGCGACGTAACCGCGGTCGATGAACGCCTCGCGGGCGAACCGGAGGCCCGCGGCATCCGCCGCCCGTTCGAGCTCGCTGTCGGGCAGGCCGAGCACGGGCAGGGTGGGATCGTAGTGGGCGACCGCCTCGACGAACGCATGGGCGGCGCGCTCGTCGGCGGAGAGCCGGTGGTAGAGCGCGCCGTGCGCCTTCACGTAGCGCACGCGCGTGCCCGCGCCGCGGGCGACGCCGTCGAGCGCGCCGAGCTGCACGAGGAGCTCCGCGGCGATCTCGGCCGGGCTCGTGTCGAGCGCGCGGCGTCCGAAGCCGACGAGATCGCGGTAGCCGGGGTGGGCGCCGAGGGCGACGCCGTGGCGCACCGCACGACCGGCGCTCTCGGCCATCGTGAGGGCGTCGCCGGCGTGGTACCCGCACGCGACGTTGGCGCTCGAGACGATCGCGAACATCGCCTCGTCGTCGCCGACCCGCCACGCGCCGAAGGATTCGCCGAGGTCGCTGTTGAGGTCGATCCCAGGCGTCATCCTCCCATTCTGCCGAAGCAGCGCGCACACTGGGATGGGGAGGTCGTATGCCGAACGCGGTACGTGCGCGGCGCCGGGGGCGTCGATCCGGTGCCCGAAGCGCCGCGGCCGCGGCATCCGTCGCCCTCGCCTCGGTCGCCGTGCTCGCCGCGTGCGTCGGCGCGCCCGAGCGCAGCCCCCTGCCGTCGACCCCGCCCGGCACGCCCGCCTCGCCGACGGCCACGGCGACGCCGACCCCGAGCGGCCCTCCGCCCGTGCTGCTGCCGAGTGGCGGCGTCGAGGTCGTGGCGCAGGGCCTCCAGGCGCCGTGGTCGATCCTGCGGTTGCCCGACGGCGGCGTGCTCGTGAGCGAGCGCGACACCGCGAACGTGGTCGAGGTGCTCGGCGACGGGTCGCTGCGGGTCGCGGCGAGCGTTCCGGACGTGGTCCCCGGCGGCGAGGGCGGACTCCTCGGGCTCGCGTTCCGCCCGACCGACGGCGACGACCCCGACTACGTCTACGCCTACTTCACCGCGGCATCCGACAACCGCATCGTGCGGATGCCGCTCAGGGGCGAGCCGGGCTCGCTCGGCCTCGGGGCGCCCGAGGACGTGCTCACCGGCATCCCGAAGGCGGGCAACCACGACGGCGGACGCATCAGGTTCGGGCCCGACGGGTTCCTCTACGCGACGGCCGGCGACGCCGGGAACCGAGACACCGCACAGGACCCGGGGTCGCTGTCGGGCAAGATCCTGCGGATGACGCCCGAGGGGCGGCCGGCGCCGGGCAACCCGTTCGACAACTTCACCTGGTCGTTCGGGCACCGCAACCCGCAGGGCATCGCGTGGGACGCGAACGGCGACCTCTGGGCCGCGGAGTTCGGCCAGAACACGTGGGACGAGCTCAACCGCATCGAGCCCGGCGGCAACTACGGCTGGCCGATCGTGGAGGGGCAGGCCGGCGACTCGCGCTTCATCGATCCCGTGCAGCAGTGGTCGACCGCGGACGCCAGCCCGAGCGGGCTCGCGATCGTCGGCGACACGCTCTTCCTCGCCGCACTGCGCGGCGAACGGCTCTGGACCATCGCCCCCGCGACCGCGGGCGGCGCGCTCACCGCGACGCCGTGGTTCGTCGGAGAGCTCGGGCGGCTGCGCGACGTGACGGCGGGGCCCGACGGGGAGCTCTGGTTCATCTCGAACAACACCGACGGCCGCGGCTCGCCCTCTCCAGGCGACGACAAGCTGTTCCGGGTGCGGCTGGCGCCGGCGGGGTAGCGGTCGCCGCAGCCCGCCCCGGAGAACCCGGAAAGCCCGGAATGCCGCGCGATATGCGGCCCCGTTCGGGGGCCAATGCCTCCGTCGCGAGGTCGGTGGGCGGGACTATTCTCATCCCATGGCGGATCTCGAGCGGGTTCGGCGATGGGCGGAGGCCCTGATCGTCCTGCACCTCGATGCCGCGGTGTGGAGCTTCGGCTTCGACAACGCGAAGAAGCGCGCGGGCCTGTGCAACTACACCGCCAAGCACATCTCGGTGTCGCGTTACCTGGCCGCCCGCTACGACGACGACGAGATCCACCAGATCCTGCTGCACGAGGTCGCGCACGCCATGGCCGGGCCGCGCGCCGGGCACGGGCCCAAGTGGGCGACGATCGCGTCCGACCTCGGCTACGTCGGGCGTCGCACGCACGACGGCGAGGTCGCGCACGAGTTGGCGCCATGGGTGGGTCGCTGCCCCGCGGGGCACGAGCATTTCCGCTACCGTGAACCCCAGCGCCCACTGAGCTGCGGTCTGTGCCGTCGCGGATTCGATCGGGCGAACCTCATCGTCTGGCGTCATCGCGAGATCACGCCTGCGGTGCGGCGGCGGGCCGCGAGCGCGGCAGCCGGCTGACCGCCGCGTCGGCCGGGCCGTCGAGCGCATGCCCACCGGCGCATGCGTCCCACCCCCAGCAGCGCGGATGCGGCGTCCGCGACGTCCGAGGATGGTTCCCCCATGCCCGTCTCCACCGTCTCCATCCCCGTCGGACAGTGGTTCACCTCGGCGGAGGGCGTCCGCTGGTGGTTCGACTCGGGATCGTTCGCGCTCGACTTCGCCTACACGGGCGCCATGGGCGGAAATCCGGCCTGGGAGCGGCTGCACGCACCCGACGACCTCACCACGTGGCTCCGCGACCGGTTCCCGGTCGCCGTCGGCACGGCGCGCTCGCGCGACCTGTTCGACGCGATCTCCCTGCGCGACGCCATCGGGCGCATGGCGCAGGCGGCCGCCCGCGGCGACGACGTGCGCTCCCAGGACATCGACCTCGTGAACCTCTACGCCGCGACGCCCGACATCCCGCCCGTGCTCGCCGGCGGCTCGCGCCAGGCGGGCCGGTCGGTGCAGACCGTCGGCCAGGCGCTCTCGACCATCGCCCGCGACGCGGTCGACCTGTTCGGCGACGTGAACGCCGACCGCATCCGCGAGTGCAGCGGCGACTGCGGCATCGTCTACCTCGACACCTCGCGTGCGGCGACCCGTCGCTGGTGCTCGATGCAGCGTTGCGGCAACCGCGCGAAGGTGCGCGCGCACCGCGCCCGCGCCCGGAAGGCGGACCAGGCCGCGGCCTGAGCCGAACCGGCGGCTCTCCTCCGGATGGACCGGCCGCACGTGGCACCCGCTGCTACCGTGCGGCCATGGAGCCCAAGATCGTCGGAACGACCATGCCCATCCTCGAGCTCACCCTCTCGCCCGGCGAGCAGATCGTCGCCGAAGGCGGCGACGTCTCCTGGCTCACCACCGGCTTCCGCATGGACACGTCCACCGCCCACGGCAGCGGCGGACAGGGCGGGTTCATGAGCAGCCTGAAGCGCGTCATCGGCGGCGGCCAGCTGTTCCTCACCGAGTACACGGCCCCCGACGCCGGCGGGTTCGTCGCCTTCGCGGCGCAGCTGCCCGGCACGATCCGGGAGCTGCGCGTCGACCCGTCCGACGAGTTCATGATCCTGTCGGGCTCGTACATGGCGAGCACGCACGGAGTGGTCGTCTCGGTCGGCCTGCAGAAGAAGCTCGGCGCCGGCATCTTCGGCGGCGCCGGCGTGGTGTTCCAGAAGCTCACCGGGAACGGGACCGCATGGGTGCAGCTCGCAGGGGAACTCGTGGAGTACGACCTGCAGGCCGGCCAGTCGCTGCTCATCCACCCGGGACACCTCGCGATGTTCCGCGCCGAGATGCCCCTCGAGTTCGCCACCGTGAAGGGCGTGAAGAACAAGTTCTTCGGCGACTCGCTGATGCTCGCGCAGCTGCACGGGCCGGGGCACGTGTGGCTCCAGTCGATGACGCCCGCGAAGCTGGCGGCCGCGATCGAGCCGTACCTGCCCGATCGGGACGACTCGAACAGCTAGGCGGGCGCTGCCGGCCTGAGCCGAGGAGCAGCTCGACCGGCCAGCCGGGTCAGCCGATCAGCCGACCGTCGGCACCTCATCCGACGCGTCGACGTCCGTCGCGGCGCGGACCTCGGGTCGCCTGCCCTGCGCGACGAGGGCGGCGCCGCTCGCCGACGCACCGATCAGGTGCACGGACGCGTGCCGCAGGCCCTCGAACGCGGCGCACGCCACGGCCGCCTCGGGTGACGTGTGGTCGATGCCGAGGGCGATGAGCGCGTCGACGACGGCGCCTGCGCCGAGCTGGTCCTCGACGGTGAACCGCACGGCCTCGCCCGCGGCGCTGCGGTCCCGCTCGCCCGCGGCCACGATCGCGACCATGAGGCGCTCGCCCCGCTCCTCCTGCAGGTCGAGGATGCGTCGGGCCACCGCGCTGCGGTTGCGCAGCGACCCCTCGAGCACCACCACGCCCCGCCCGGCGAGCGCCGCGGCGATGACCTCGCCGTCGGGCGACGGCAGCACGTCGACCACGACCGCGACGTGGGCGCCGCCCACGATGCGCTCCGCACCGGCGACCCCCCAGTCGAGTCGGACCTGGTACTTCGCCTGCGCGTCGGGCGCGCTCGTCTCGCTCACCGCGACAGGCTACCCCTGCCGACACGACCCCGGATGCCGCGGTGTCCTCGTGACCGGATTCGGTGTCCCGGGCGGACGCGCCGTGCGACGTCGCGACGCGACGGCGTATCGAGGCGGAACACCGAATCGCGTGACATCCGTGGACCGGCGAGGCGGCAGGTCGGCCGGCCGCACCGCGAAGACGGAACCCCGGATGTCACGGCAGGCACGCCGGGCGACGGCCGTGTGCTCGCGGCCCGCCACCGCCCGCCCCCGGAGTCGTGCACGCCGCGACGGCGGAATGGCGCCCGCGACCGTCCGGGCCGCGCGCAACACGGGCGAGCACAACTCCGGATGTCGCCGCGGACACGCAGAGCGACGTGCGCCCGCGGGCGGCGCGTCGCCGCAGGCTTCCGGAGTTGCGCACGGGTCACGCGCGAGATCGCACAGGTGGCCGCTTCGGCCGCAGGTCGATTTCCGCGGGGCTACCCCGCAGGGCTACCGCCCGTCGCCGGACCGGTCCCACGCGGCGAGCGCCTCGGCGTCGTTCGCGCGGGCGGCGGCCCGCCGCGCGGCGTCGAGCGCCGCGACGGGATCGGGTTCCTGGCGCGCGATCACGAGCTGGCGCTCGGCCTCGGCGAGTCGCGTGCGCGCGTCCGCCCCGACGCGGGGCCCGGCGCGGTCGATCGCGGCCCGGGCGACGCGCGCCTGGCTCTCCGCGATCGCGATCGCGCCGCCGAGCGCACCGCGCGCGCCGTCGAGCCTGCCCTGCGCGTTCCGGGCCGCAGCGCGCGCCACCTCGAGGCGGTCACGGGCGGCGGCGATCCGGTCGCGGTCGGCGAAGGGGTCGCCGACGAGATCCGCGCGTGCGGCGAGCACGGCGGATGCCGCGCCGATCGCCGTGCCGAGCGCCTGCTGCGCGTCGGCGTCCTCCTGCGCGTCCCGCTCGCCACGTGCGGCGACGAGGTCGGCATCGAGCGCAGCGGCCCGCGTCGCGGCGTCCTCCTGCGCGGCCGCGAGGTCGAGCTCGACGCCCTCGACGACCGCGAGGTCGCGTCCGGCACGGTCGAGCAGGTCCGCGGCGGTCGCGAGCGTGTCGGCCGCGGGCTCGGTCCCGGCGAGCTGACGCTCGGCCGTGTCGAGCGCCGTCGTCGCACCCGCCAGCGCCGAGGCCGCCCGCACTCCCGCCGCCCGCGCGACGCCGAGCGCCGCGGGCGTGAATCGCGTGCCGAGCCGCTCGAGTCCCGCCTCGGCCTCGGTGCGACGGCGTTCGAGGCGTGCGGCGTCGACGCGCAGGGCGGGCACGTCGTCGCGGGCGCCGCGTTCGGCCCGGCGACGCCCGGCGAGCGCGGCATCCGCCTCGTGCAGCTCTCGGAGCGCGGACTCGCAGAGGTCCGCGATGCGGCTGCTCCAGGTGCGGCGCTCGGCCGCAGTGTGGGGCGCGGCGTCGTCGAGGCGCTGCTGCAGCAGGAACGCCTCGCGGAGCCGCCCGCGCGCCGCCTCGAGCGCCGTGCGCACATCGCGCGCGACGGCGGGCCCGAACTGCGCCTCGGCGAACGCGACCTCCCGATCGGCGTCGCGCACGGCGTTGTCGGCCTCCACGATGAGGCCCTTCGCACGCACCTCGAGGGCGCGTCCGTCGCCGAGCTCCGCGCGCTCGCGTCGCGCGCCGAGCCGGCGGAAGCCCACGACGCCTGCGCCGAGCGCGAGGGCCGCGGCGCCGAACACGACGAGGGAGGGCAACCACCACAGCGCGTCGGGCATGGCCGGAGTCTAGGACGTGCGCCGGAGTCCCGGCCGGGTGGCCGCCGTGAATCCGGCGGGGTTCCTTGGCAGGGGCATCCGCTCGGCCTACTCTCTGGACATGCGGGTGCTCCTCAAACTCACGCTCGACTGCACGCCGGATGCCGCGTGGCGCGCGCTCCGGAGCCCGGCCGTGCTGCGCGAGGTGGTCGCACCCTGGCTCGACTTCTCGTCGCTCGAGCAGGACGGCCTGCCCACCACGTGGCCCGAGGGGCCGCACCGCGTGCGCGCGCTCGCGTTCCGTCGCTTCCCGGCGGGCGAGGAGCTCGTCGACGTCAGCTACCCCGGCGGCCTGCCGACGGGCGTGCGGATGCTGCGCGACGGCGGCGGCGCCCTCACCGGCCCGCTCGCCCTGTTCGACCGGTGGGACCACCGGATGGCGGTCTCCGCGCTGCCCGACGGACGCACCCTGTACCGCGACCAGCTGCGCGCGCGTGCGGGCGCGCTCGACCTGGTCGCCTGGTATCCGACGTGGGCGTTCTGGCAGTGGCGGGGCATGCGGCTCCGCCAGCTCGCCCCGTCGTGGTCGTTCGACCCGCCCGGCACGGCGGATGCCGCGGCCGCCGCGTCCGCCGCCGGGGCATCCGGCGCGGCATCCGTCACCCTGGGCGCCGCCGCGTGAACGCCTCGATCGGGTCGCTGCAGCTCGCGGACTGGCGAAGACGTGTCTTCGGCCTCTACGCGGGCGTGCGCCAGCTGAGCGTGCACGACCCCGCGTCGGGGCACGAGCTCTGGAAGTCGGGACGCGACGAGCTCTTCGCGGGGCATCCGCAGTCGCCGCTGCTGCCCGACGACCGGTCGAACTTCACCGGCCTGCGGATCGCCCGCTACGACCCCGACTGGCGCTTCGAGCTCGAGGTGCACCGGTCGGAGGAGCCCGTGCGCATCGTCGTGGACAGCGCCACCGACGGGAAGATCCCGTTCTCGCTCGTCGGCACGGTGCGCCTGCCCTACCTCGGCTCGCTCGACGTGTGGCGGCTCACGGGCTACGGCGGCGGCCTGTTCCTGCCCGTGAAGGACGGCCTCGCGGGCCTCGCGGGCGGCACCTACGGCGGCGGGCGCTACCTGCTCGACACGGTCAAGGGCGCCGACCTGGGTCCGGGAGCCGGCGACGACACGCTCGTGATCGACTTCAACTTCGCCTACAACCCCTCGTGCGCCTACGACCCGTCGTGGTCGTGCCCGCTCGCGCAGCCGGGCAACACCCTGCGCGACGAGATCCCGGTGGGCGAGCGGATGCCGCGCTGAGCCGCGATCCGGCGGTCGAGCAGCGGCTCACAGGATCCGCGCGGCGGCATCCGCTAGGGTGGACCCCGGCGAGCGCGATGAACGCGCCGCCTGCGTCGTAGAAACGCTTCCGGGCAGGGCCTCGTCGAGAGGGCGCCCGATGACTCTCATACGGCGAACGGATGCGCCGACCGGCGCCTTCGCCACCACCCACCGCCGGGTCCGATCCGCCGCTCCCCGAGCCACTCGAGGCGCTGCCGATGCGACCTGCGGTGCGCTCTGCCCCCGAAAGGCACCAGTGACCGACATCACCTTCAGCACGCTCGGCGTGCCCGCTCCGCTCGTCGCGGCCCTCACCGCCGACGGCAAGACCTCCCCGTTCCCGATCCAGGTCGACACCCTGCCCGACACGCTCGCCGGCCGCGACGTGCTCGGCCGCGGCAAGACCGGCTCGGGCAAGACCCTCGCCTTCGCGCTGCCCATCGCCGCGCGTCTCGGCACCTCCCTCGCCGGCGGCCGCCGCCGTCCCGGCCGTCCGCTCGCCCTCGTGCTCGCGCCGACGCGTGAGCTCGCGACGCAGATCACCGCGACCATCGAGCCGCTCGCCGCAGCGTACGACCTCAAGGCCACCACGATCTTCGGCGGCATCAACCAGAAGCGACAGGTCGACGCGCTCCGCGCCGGCGTCGACATCGTCGTGGCCACCCCAGGTCGCCTCGAGGACCTTATGAAGCAGGGCTTCATCACGCTCGACGCGATCGAGATCACCGTGCTCGACGAGGCCGACCACATGGCCGACCTCGGCTTCCTGCCGGTCGTCACGCGCATCCTCGACAAGACCCCGCAGGGCGGGCAGCGCCTGCTGTTCTCGGCCACCCTCGACAACGGCGTGGACAAGCTGGTCAAGCGCTACCTGCAGAACGAGGTGCTGCACTCGGTCGACGAGGCGAACTCCCCCGTCGCGCAGATGACGCACCACGTCTTCGAGATCGAGGACGTCGACGCGAAGAACGAGCTCGTGCGCACCCTCGCCTCGGGCACCGGTCGCCGCATCCTCTTCATGCGCACCAAGCACCACGCGAAGAAGCTCGCCAAGAAGCTCACCGAGCAGGGCATCCCCTCCGTCGACCTGCACGGCAACCTGTCGCAGCCGCAGCGCGACCGCAACCTCGCCGCGTTCGGCGACGGTTCCGTCAAGGTCCTGGTCGCCACGGACGTCGCGGCGCGCGGCGTGCACGTCGACAACGTCGAGCTCGTGATCCACGTCGACCCGCCCATGGAGCACAAGGCGTACCTGCACCGCTCGGGCCGCACCGCGCGTGCCGGCAGCGAGGGCGACGTCGTGACGATCTGCCTCCCCGGCCAGAAGCAGGACCTCAAGACCCTTCTGCGCAAGGCCGCCATCACCGTGACGCCCGAGCGGGTCACCGCGGAGTCGGCGTCGGTGACGGCGCTCGTCGGCGACGTCGCGCCGTACGTGAAGCCGGCGCCGCGCCCCGCCGCGGGCTCGGGGAACGGCGGCGGCCGCTCGCAGGGCGCGAACGCCCAGCGCAAGCGCACCCGCCGCGACGAGCTCGCGGCCGGCGGCGCCCAGCGTCCGGCCGGCGAGGGTCGTCGCAGCCGCGGCCGCGGTCGCGGTCAGGGCAGCTCGGATGTCGCGCCCGCGACGCCGCGCAAGGACCGCTCCGGCCGCCCGGCGGAGCTGAAGGCGCACGCCCCCAAGCAGGGCGCGGGCCAGGGCCGCGGCGCGCAGGCGACAGGCGGGAGCCGGTCCCTGAGCTCGTCGAAGGGCGGGGCATCCGGTCGCTCGACCGCGAAGCAGCCGCTGCGCATGGGCAGCCTCGTCTCGCCCAACCGAACCCAGCGCACGAACCGCCGCGCGCAGGGCTGAGCCTCCGCACGACCACGAAGGGCGCCGCACTCGCGGCGCCCTTCGCGTGTGACGCTCGATTTCGCGTCCCGCGCGCGCTGGCTTAGCCTTTCGGCATGAGCACCGATGTTGTTGCCGAAGTCGTCGTCCGTCCCATCCGCGATTCCGACGTCGAGGCCCTGGGGCGCGTCCACGCCACCTGCTGGCACGAGACGTACGACCACCTCATCAGCGCGGCCGCATTCGAGAAGCTCTCCCCCCGGCGCATGGCCGAGCTGTGGAACCACTACGCCGAGCGCGGCGAGGAGTACCAACAGTTCGCGGCCCTCGTCGACGGAGAGATCGTCGGCTTCGTCGGCTCGGGCCCGGCCCGCGACGAGGACGCCCCGCGCGATCGCGAGCTCTACTTCATCTACCTGCTCGACGCCTACCACGGCACCGGCATCGGCCAGAAGCTCTTCGACGCCGCCGTCGGCAGCGACCCCTCCTACCTCTGGGTGGCGTCCGACAACCCGCGCGCGCACCGGTTCTACCAGCGCAACGGGTACACGCTCGACGGCGGCGAGCAGGTCGTGCCGTTCCTCGGCGAGGAGATCCACGAGGTGCGCTTCGTCCGCTGAGCACGTGACGGCAGCGGATGCCGCGAGGGCGCTACGGTGATCCGATGAGCGTTCCCGTCATCCTCGATGTCGACACCGGGGTCGACGACGCCCTCGCCATCATGTTCGCGGTGCGGCATCCGGGCCTCGACCTGCTCGGGATCTCGTGCGTGGCCGGGAACGCGCCGCTCCCGCAGGTCGTCGACAACACGCTGCGCGTGCTCGACGCCGTCGGCGCGCCCGACGTGCCGGTGGCCGCGGGTGCTCCCCGACCGCTGATCGAGGCGCCGCGGGAGGCTCGGCACGTGCACGGCGCCGACGGACTCGGCGGCGTCGCGCTGCCGGCGACCGCACGGCAGCCCGAGCCCGTCGCCGCGGTGGCGCTCCTGCGCCGGCTCATCCTCGGGCACGACCGACCCGTGACGCTCGTGGCGCTCGCACCGCAGACGAACCTCGCGCTGCTGCTGCGCACCTACCCCGAGGTCGCCGCGAACCTCGAGCGCATCGTCTTCATGGGCGGATCGGCGAGCGTCGGCAACGCGACCGCGGTGGCGGAGTTCAACGTGTGGCACGACCCCGAGGCCGCGGCCATCGTGCTCGACTCGGGCGTGCCCGCCTACATGTACGGCCTCGACGTGTTCAATCGCGTCGCCGTCGACCACGACACGGCGTGGGCGCTGGAGCACGGCGACGATGCGCTCGGCCGGGCGGTGGGCGCGCTCCTCGGCAACCGCGTCGTGCTCTCCGAGGACGAGCGTGCCGAGTACACCGGCCTCATCGGCGACGCCGGCGCGGTCTGCTCGATCGTCGACCCCCTCGCGCTCCGCACCGAGGTGCGGCCCGTGCGCGTGGAGCTCGCGGGCTACGGGCGCGGACAGACGCTGGTCGACCGGCGAGACTTCTCGGGCGAGGACATGGTGCACGGCCTGGCCGGCGAGTGGACGCGGGTCGAGGTCGCCCTCGACGTCGACGCCGAGCGCATCGCCCGGCTGTTCCTCGACACGCTCGCGCTCACGGCATAGCCCGGCGGCTCAGCCCACCACGGGCTCAGCGCAGCGCGCCGACCGCGGCGAGCGCCTGGCGCAGCAGCACCCCGCGCCCGCCCTCCATCTCGGCCGCGATGCTCTCCGACGCCGCCTCGACGGGCGTCATCCAGGTCACCTCGAGCGCGTCCTGGCGCGGCTCGCACGTGCCCGTCACGGGCACCACGAACGCGAGCGACACGGCGTGCTGCCGCTCGTCGGTGAACGGCGAGAGGCCGGGCAGCGGGAAGTACTCGGCGACGGTGAACGGCACGGGACTGGCGGGCAGGAGCGGGAACGCCATCGGGCCGAGATCCTTCTCGAGGTGGCGGAACAGCGCGTCGCGGATGGTCTCGCCGTACATCACGCGCCCCGAGACGAGCGTGCGGGTCATCTCGCCGACGGCGTTCGCGCGCAGGAGCATGCCGATCTCGGTCACCTGCCCCAACCCGTCGACGCGCACCGGCACCGCCTCGACGTAGAGCAGCGGGAGCCGCCCGCGCACCTCGGCGAGCTCGAGGTCGCTCAGCCAGCCCGGATTCGCGGGCGGGCGAACCACGGGCTCGTCGCCGGGGTTCCAGTCCGGGTCGGGTGTGCGCACGCTCATGCCTCGATTCTGCCTCACGGACGGCCCGACGGCCCGGGGTACGATGCCCTGATGCGGATCGACGACGAGGCGGTGCTCTGGTCGGCATCGCCGTCCGACCGGGCCGAGCGCCCGCTCCTGGTGCTGCTGCACGGCTTCAACTCCCACGAGGGCGACCTGTTCGGGCTCGCCCCGTACCTGCCGCTCGCGCCCGCGATCGCGTCGCTGCGGGCGCCGATCGACGCCGGCTACGGGTACGCGTGGTTCCCCCTGCTCGCGCAGGGCGAGGAGCAGGCGCTCGAGAGCGCCGACCAGGCGACGACCGCGATCATCGACTGGCTCGACCGGGTCGCGCCCGACACGACGTCGGTCGGCCTCCTCGGCTTCTCGCAAGGCGGCGCGATGGCGCTCGAGCTGCTCCGCCGCGCACCCGACCGGTTCGCGTTCGCCGTCAGCCTCGCGGGCTTCGCGCTCCCGGGCGTGCGCGGGGGCGACGAGCGGATGTCGCAGCTCGCGCCGCCCGTGTTCTGGGGTCGCGGCACCGACGACGGGGTCATCCCCGCGGCATCCGTCGCCCGCACCCAGGCGTGGCTGCCGTCGCACGCCGAGCTCGACGCCCGCATCTACGAGGGCCTCGGCCACTCCGTCTCCGAGCGCGAGCTCGCCGACGTGACCGCGTTCCTGCGCGCGCAGTACGCGACCGCCGAGGGTTGAGGACCGCCGCAGGCGCGTTTCGAACCCCGCCTGCGACGAAATGCAGGAAGATCCCGAGTCCTCGCAGCGTGTCGGCGAACTCGCCACGGCGTGTCGCCCGATTCTTCCTGCGGAAGGATCGGGGACGGATGAGTCCGCGGCTCGGCTAGACGCCCGAGCCGCCCCCGCCGCCGCCGGACTCGGCGCGCTTCGCGGCCCGGTCGGCATCGCGGTCGGCGACGCGGCGCTTCTCGGCGCGCACGGCCGCCTGCGTCGCCCGCTCCTGCACGAGCCACTGCGGCGGCGCGGCGAGGAGGTCCTTGATCTCGGCGGTCGTGAGGGGCTCGGTGACCCCGCCGCGGGCGAGTCCCGAGTTCGAGACCCCGAGCTTCGCGGCCACGACACCACGCGGGTGCGGGCCCTCGCGGCGGAGCACCTGCAGCCACTCGGGCGGATCCGTCTGCAGCGTGCTCAGCTCGTCCCGCGTCACGACGCCCTCGCGGAAGTCCGCGGGGGCGGCCTCGAGGAGGATGCCGAGCTTCTTGGCGGCGGTCTCGGGTTTCATCGACTGGGACTGGCTCACCCTGACACCGTAGCCCCGTTCCGCGGCATCCGCCCGTCGGTCGACGTGTGACGCCGGGCGGCGGCCGCACGCGCCCGACTGGCTAGGCTGTGGACAGGCTGGACGGGTCGGACATCGGACGGGGGCGCTGTGACGCTGAGGCTCCGCTACGTCGCCGGGGTGAGCCCCGCGAAGTGGCTGCGCGCCTGGGCTGAGCGCCGTCCCGACCTGCCGCTCGAGGCGGTGCGCGTCGAGCAGCCCGAGCAGCTCGCCGAGGTCCTCGCCGGCGACGCCGACCTCGCCTTCGTGCGCCTGCCCGTCGACGCCGAGGGCCTGCACCGCATCCCGCTCTGGGAGGAGGTCGCCGTCGCGGTGCTCCCGAAGGATCACCCGCTCGCCGACGCCGCGGAGCTCACGCTCGCCGACCTCGAGCACGAGCCCGCCGCGCCCGTGCAGCCCGACCCCGCGATGACCGTCGAGCTGGTCGCCGCGGGCACGGGCTACGCGATCCTCCCCCACAGCCTCGCCCGCCTGCACCACCGTCGCGACGTCGCAGCAGTGCCGGTGACGGATGCCGCGCCGACGCGCATCGCGCTCGTCTGGCGCGTCGAGCGCGACGACGCCGACATCCAGGAGTTCGTCGGGGTCGTGCGCGGCCGCACGACGCGGAGCTCGCGCGGCGAGTCCGACGACGACGCGACCGGCTCGGTAGCGGGCGGGCCGAAGAAGACCGCCGCCACCCCGCCGAAGGGCGGCGCCGGCACGGCCGCGTCCCGGGGCCGGGGCACGGGGCGCGCGGCATCCGCCCGCTCGGGCCGCACCGCCCGGAAACGGGGCGGTCGCGGGCGATGAAGCCGTTCCTGTTCCTCGCCGCGCGGCCCGAGGCGGACGCGGTCGGGCCCGAGTACGAGTCGATGCGCGTCGCGATGGGCCTCGAGCCCGATCGCCTCGAGCACCTGCGCCTCGACCGGGAGCCGCTCGGCGAGCCGCCACTCGACCGCGTCGCAGGGGTCGTCGTGGGCGGCAGCTCGTACAACGTGATCACGCCCCAGCGCGAGAAGTCCGCGACGCAGCGACGCGTCGAGGACGACCTCGCGCGCCTCGCGGAGGCGGCCCTCGCCCGCGACTTCCCCGTGCTGTTCACCTGCTACGGCATCGGCGTGCTCACGCGCGTGCTCGGCGGCACGCTCGGCACCAGCTATGCCGAGCCCGCCGACGCCATCGAGCTGACGCTCACGCCCGAGGGCGTCGCCGACCCGCTCGTGGGCGTGCTGCCCGAGCGGTTCCACGCCTTCGCCGGCCACAAGGAGGCCGCCGACGACCTGCCGCCCGACGCGGTGCTCCTCGCCTCGTCGGCCCGATGCCCCGTGCAGGTCTACCGCGTCGGCCGCCGCGTCTACGCGACGCAGTTCCACCCCGAGGTCTCGGCCGAGGACTTCATCGCCCGCGCCGTCGTCTACCGGCACCACGGGTACTTCCCGGCCGACGAGCTCGACGCGTTCAACGCGCGCGTCGCCGCGGCATCCGTCACCGAACCGCGACGGATGCTGCGGCGCTTCGTCGAGCTCGCCGACGCCGAGGGCTGAGCCGCCCGCTGGTCCGTCAGGCCGGTAGCGACTGCAGCGGATACGCCCGGCGCAGCACGACCCGCTGGCCGAGCGTCCACACGACCGTGACGAGCAGGTACAGCGCGGCCGCGAGCGGCACGAACATCGCGATCACGGCGGTGATGAACTGCAGGAGTCCGAGCGCGCGCTGCATGCCGGCCGATGCGAGCAGCGCGGACGGGTCGGGCGCCGTGGTGCCGGGCGACGAGCCGGCCGACGGGGACGCCGTCGTCGCGGCATCCGGCAGCTGCGGGCGGAAGACGCGCCGGGTCGCCTCGCCGACGAGCGCGATGGCGACGACGACCGAGGCGTACACCGCGAGCGCTCCGGGCGTGAGCGTGCCCGCGGCGACCTCGCCCGCCAGGCTCGACCCGAGCGGCACGCCGAACAGGGTGTGGTCGAGCAGCGTATTCGGGTGGCCGGCGATGGTGGGCAGGATGAAGAGCGCGTAGATGACGCCCACGATCGGCGCCTGCACGAGCATCGGCAGGCAGCCCGCGAAGGGCGAGGCACCCTCGTCGGAGTAGAGCGCCATCGTCTCGCGCTGGAGGCGTTCGGGGTTGCTGCCGTGCTTCCTGCGCAGCTCGGCGAGCTTCGGCGCGAGCCGCGCGCGGGTGCGCTCGGCCTTCGCCTGGGAGACGCCGACGGGGACGAGCGCGGCGCGCACGAGGAGCGTGACGAGCACGATCGCGGCGGCGGCGCTCGAGACGCCGACGAGCGGCTGGAGCAGGTCGGCGAGGCCCATGAGCAGGGCGTGGGCGCCGTCGAGCACGGCGGCGATGGGCGGGAAGGCGTAGAGGTCCATGGGGTGTTCCAAACGGTCGGAGGGATGCGGGATCCGTCTGGCCGCGGAACAGCGGGGTCGACCGTGCACCCTGCCGGGCAGGGTCGTCGATGGTCGGTGCGGTTACGCGGCCGGGATGCCGCGTCCGGGCGCCCTCGGGCGCGGGCGCCCCGCCGCGTCGGGGTCGCTCTGCGCGAGCAGCGTGCCGGGATCGGCCGTCTGCCGCAGCCGCGTGGCGGCCCCGCTGGGATCGGCCGCGACGAGCGCGGGCACCGAACTCCACGCCGCGGCGACGAGGACCACCGCGGCCGCGCCGAGCACGCCGAGCAGGATCACCGTGACCTGCGGGTTCGAAGCGATGGCGATGTCGAGCGAGGCCTGCACCTGGCGCAGCAGCATGACGAACAGCTCCACCTCGGCCTCCCTCGCGTCTCGGCTCACGCTAGCACCCGCGACTCGAACGCCCCCCTGACACGATCGAGCGGATGACGCGAGGTCGCGTCATCCGCTCGGATCGTGGTCGCCCGCTCAGGTGGTGCGAGTGCGGTTGCGCGTGATGAGCCCCCAGATCAGCAGCACGATGATCGAGCCGCCGATGGCGAGGAGCCACGTGCCCAGGTCCCAGAACTCCGTCAGCGGTCGGCCGAGGATCAGGCTGCCGAGCCAGCCGCCGAGCAGTGCGCCGACGACGCCGAGCAGCAGCGTGATGAACCAGCCCCCGCCCTGCTTGCCGGGCAGGATCAGCTTGGCGATCGCGCCGGCGATGAGGCCGAGGACGAGAAAGGCGAGGAAACTCATATGCGCTCCTTCGATTGGGGTGAACATAATCTGCACCCTCCGAGGACTCGAGGGCAAGAGGTTGCGCGAACGGCCCGGATGGCGCTATCTGGACTGGATGGGGGATCACGAGCGCCCGTGGGTGCTGCACGTCGACCTCGACCAGTTCATCGCGGCGGTCGAGGTGCTGCGGCGCCCCGAGCTCGCGGGCAAGCCGGTGATCGTGGGCGGCCGCGGCGACCCCACCGAACGGGCCGTCGTCTCGACCGCCTCCTACGAGGCGCGCGAGTTCGGCGTCGGCTCGGGGATGCCGCTGCGCCTCGCCGCGCGGAAGGCGCCAGATGCCGTGATCCTGCCCGTCGACGCGGAGCACTACCTCGCGGCATCCGAGGCCGTGATGGCCACGCTGCGCGCGCAGCCTGGAGCGACCGTGCAGGTGCTCGGCTGGGACGAGGCGTTCGTCGGCGTCGAGACCGACGACCCCGAGGCGTACGCGCGACGGCTGCAGCGGGACGTGCTCGAGCGCACGCACCTGCACTGCACCGTGGGCATCGGCGACACGCTCGTGCGCGCCAAGGTGGCGACGGGCTTCGGCAAGCCGCGCGGCGTGTTCCGGCTCACGGTCGAGAACTGGCTCGAGGTCATGGGCGACCGGCCGACGATCGACCTGTGGGGCGTCGGCTCGCGCATCTCGGGGCGGCTCGCGAAGCTCGGGATCAGCACCGTGGCGGAGCTCGCCGCGGCGCGGCCGGCGCCCATGATCGAGGAGTTCGGGCCGCGCATGGGTCCGTGGTACGCGCTGCTCGGACGCGGCGAGGGCGCGCGGGAGGTCGACGACACGCCCTGGGTCGCCCGCGGGCACAGCCGGGAGACCACGTACCAGCAGGACCTCGCCGACCCCGCCGAGGTGGAGGCCGCGCTGCGCGAGCTCGCGGCACGGGTGCTCGACGACGTCGCGGCCGAGGGACGGCCGGTCGTCGGCCTCACCCTCAAGGTGCGCTACGCGCCGTTCATCACGAAGACCTACCAGCGTCGCGTCCCGTCGTCGTCCGATCGCGAGGACGTGCTCAGCCGCGTGCTGCAGCTGGCCGCCGACCGGATCGAGCCGGGCCGCCCGATCCGGCTGCTCGGGCTGCGCGCCGAGATGGCCATGCCCGAGGACGCCCGCGAGGGGCACACGCCGACGCGCGGCGGGTGGTGAGCGTGGTGTCGGCCGGCGTGCGTCCCGCCACCGGTACCGTGGTGCCGTGGTGAGCGCGCCAACCACTCGGCGGAACTTCGTCGCCGCGGCCACGGAGAGCGTGAGCTTCGCGGTGGCGAACCAGCTCACCGCGGTGGCCGTGGTGCTCCCGTTCATCTGCGTCGCATTCGGTGGAAGCGCCTTCGCCGCCGCGCTGATCTTCCCCACCTACACGGCGGCCAACCTGCTCGGGGTCATCCTCGCGCCGCGCGTGCTCGGGCTGCGATCCGTCTCGAGGTCGCTCGCGCTGATCCTCATCCTGATCGCAACCGTGTTCGCGATCACCGGAATCGCGATCTCCGTCGTCGACGAGGTGTGGCTGAACACGCTCTGGATCGTCGCCGCCGTGCTCGGCGTGCTCGCGGGCGTGGCGTCGATCGCCGTGGTGGAGGTCATGTCCTCCTCGCTCGCACCGTCGCAGAAGTCGGCCATCAGCGTCGTGCAGAGCACCGGCGGCTCCATCCTCACACTGGCGATCACGGTCGTCATGGGCGTGCTCTTCCTCGACCCGAAGGGCAAGGACGCCCACGTGACGCTGCTGTGGATCGGCGTCACCGCGATGGTCATCGCCTCCCTCGCGCTGCTGCCGATCCGCCCGACGGCATCCGGTCCGGCCGTCCGCCGCCGGCCGGTCGGCATCCTCACGGCGCTGCGCGCGCGACCCGACCGGAAGTACCCCTGGGTCCGGGAGTTCCTGATCACGCAGATCCTGTTCCTCTCGATCTCACTGGGAACGAGCTTCTACAGCGTGCACAGCGCGACCCTGCACGGGCAGGAATCGGAGGCCCTGCACCAGATCGTGGCGCTCACCGCAGTCGGGAGCCTCCTCTTCACGGCGCTCTGGACCCTGAGCCGCCACCGGGCGTCGATCCGGGGCCTCCTGCTGACGGCCGCAGCGCTGGGCGTCACTGCAGGCCTCATCGCGCTCATCGCGGACTACGGCGGTGCCAGGGCCCTTCCGATCCTCAGCGGCGTCGTCATCACCCTCGCCGCGGCCGGCGGGGCGGCGACCTCGAGCACGCGGTCGACGTGGCTCTACCTCAACCTCGGACACGACGACGACATCGAGGTGGTCGTGTTCTGCCAGGTCGTGCTGGGCATCACCGCCACGGGGGTCGGGCTCGTGTTCGGCACGCTCGCCCACCTGAATTCGGTTGCGCCGACCTGGGGCCTGCTCCTCCTGTCGGGCTATGCGCTCTTCCATGCCCGCAGGGCACCCGGTGAGCGCATCTCGGAGACCAAGGCCGGCCACCTGCTCGACCATCATCACGGGCACCACTGGGGCGGCTTCCACTGGTGAGGCGGGCCATGCGGCATCCGGCGATCGGGCCGGCGCCCTGCTCACGTCACGACTCGGCCTCCATCGCCATCCGTTGGGTGCCGATGACGGCGAGCAGTCGCAGCCGGTCGTAGCTGTCGGTGCCCGGCTGGGCGGTGAGGACGAGCAGGGTCTGCCCTTGGTCGGGATCGACGAGCACCTGGCACGCGAGGTCGAGGATGCCAACCTCGGGATGCTGCAGGCGCTTCTCGAGCATGTGCGTGTTGCGCACCTCGTGCGCCTCCCAGAGCGCGGCGAACTCCGGGCTGCCGACGAGCAGCGCGTCGACCATCCGCGCGGCCCTCGAGCCGGGGCCCTGCTTGGCGTACACGGCGCGGATGTCCGCGGTGAACGCACGGGAGTGCATGGGGTGGTCGTCTACGGGGTAGACGTCGCGAGCCGGCGGGTACATGAACCAGCGGTATCCGACGCTCCGCAGGGCGCCCTCGTACGCCGTCTCGTCACCGAACAGCGCTCGGGCCACGGGAGTCTGGGCCAGGGTCTCGCCGAGCTCGGTCATCACCTGCGCGGGCGTGTCCGCGAGCCGGTCGAGGATGCGGAGCATGCCCGGCGAGACGTGGTCGGTGCGCTGCGCGCGTGCGGGCGCGGTGTGGCCGGCGAGGCGGAACAGGTGGTCGCGCTCATCGAGGGTCAGGCGCAGGCCGCGCGCGATCGCCGCGATCATCTGCTCGGACGGCTGCGGACCCCGCTGCTGCTCGAGCCGGCTGTAGTAGTCGACGGACATGTCGCACAGCGCGGCCACCTCCTCGCGGCGCAGGCCCGCGGTGCGTCGGCGGGGTCCCCGGCTCAGCCCGACGTCCTCGGGCTGCAGGGCCTCCCGTCGGCGACGGAGGAAGTCGGCCAGTTGCGCTCGGTCCATACGGCCAGTCTTCGTGCTCGTCGGCGGGGGAACAAGGGATCGGCGCTCCCCCTCACCTCAGGCGGCCTCGGGTCAGGCGACGAGATCCACGCCGACGAGCCGCTCCGAGAGGTCCCAGATCCTCCGGGCATCCGCGGCGTTCTCGAGGCGCGAGTAGAGCCGCTGCTCGGCGGGAACGCCGCGCAGGTGCTGGAACCCGCTCGGCCCGTAGAGGCGGCCGCCCGCGGCATCCGGGCTCGTCGCCGCGTACACCGCCGTCAGCGCGGCCGACTCGGGCGTGCCGAAGAGGATGCCGCGACGGGACAGCGCGCGGATGAACCGCACCGCGGTCGTGTCCTGCGGCCGACCCAGCTGCGGTTGCGCGGCGAGCAGGTTCGTGGGCGTCACCCCGGGGTGCGACAGGTTGCTCCGGATGCCCCACCCCTCGTCCGCGCTTCGACGGTCGAGCTCGATGGCGAACAGCCCGAGTGCGATCTTGGACGAGCTGTACGCCTTCATCGGGTCGTATCCCGACGCCCAGGACACGTCGTTCCAATTGACGGAGCCCTGGTCGGCGGCGACGCTCACCTGGGTCGTCACGTGCGCTCGCCCGGCCTGCAGCAGCGGGAGCAGGTGCGCGGTCAGGGCGACGTGGCCGAGGTGGTTCGTGGCGAACTGCAGCTCGAAGCCGTCCACGGAGAGCTGCCGGGTCGGCGGATTCATGACGCCCGCGTTGTTGATGAGGATGCCGACGGGTCGGCCGTCGGTGAGCAGCCCGTCCGCGAACGATGCGACGGATGCGAGCGAGGCGAGGTCCAGCTCGTGCACCTCGAGCTGCGCATTCGGCGCCTGCGCACGGATGCGCTCGGCCGCGGCCTGCCCCTTCACCGTGTTCCGCACCGGCATCAGCAGTTCTGCGCCGGCACGGGCGAGCCGCGCGGCGATCTGCAGGCCGATGCCGTCGCTGGCGCCCGTGACGACCGCCCGCCGTCCGGTGAGGTCGGGGACCTGGATGTCGATGGTCTTCGCCATGGGACGCCTCCTCGGGCTGTCGGCGCGAACCGCGTGATCCGCGTGTTCCCATGCTCGGAGGTTTCGCGTCCGACGTTCAGGGCTCGGTCACCCGCGGATCGCCGATCCCTCCCTCGAACGAGGAATCGGCGCCGCGCGGCACCCGTGTCCGCGACGCGGGCACACTCGCTCGAGCGAACGGAACGCTGCCGACTTCACCGGGAGGTAACCACCGGGCCCTACGGTGAGGCATCCTTCTCATGCGACCTGTCGCGACCTGTCGCGACCCGTCTCGACCTGTCCGGACCTGTCTCCGGGCAGCAAGGAGCACCACGTGACCGAAACCCCGGGCCTCATGAGCCGTTCCGCGGAGGCGCCGAGCCCTCGGACGCTGCTCGACGTCCTGCGGTCGACGACGGCGCTCGCACCGGATGCGTCGGCGATCGAGGACGACCGGGGTGCGCTCAGCTATCGCGAGCTCATGGCGCAGGTCGACGTCATCGCCGCTCGGCTGTACGCCGCGGGCGTCCGGCGCGGCGACCGGGTCGGCGTCCGCATGCCGTCGGGTACCCGTGAGCTGTACCTGTCGATCCTCGGCGTCCTCGCGGTCGGCGCCGCATACGTGCCCGTCGACCTCGACGACCCCGAGGAACGCGCGCAGCTCGTGTTCTCCGAGGCGCTCGTCCGAGGCGTCATGACGGCGGCGGGCTTCGAACCGACGGCACCGGATGCCGCGACGAGCGTCGTGTTCGACGGTGCGGCTGCCCGCCCCGGCACCCGTTCGACCCCGTTCGCTCCCCCGCCCGATCCGGCCGACGACGCGTGGATCATCTTCACCTCGGGCTCCACCGGCACCCCGAAGGGCGTCGCCGTGTCCCACCGGTCGGCCGCAGCCTTCGTGGACGCGGAGGCTCGCCTGTTCCTGCGCGACGATCCGATCGCGACGACCGACCGCGTGCTCGCCGGGCTCTCGGTGGCGTTCGACGCCTCGTGCGAGGAGATGTGGCTCGCCTGGCGTCACGGCGCGTGCCTGGTGCCGGCGCCGCGCTCGCTCGTGCGGAGCGGGATGGACCTCGGGCCGTGGCTGTCGTCCCGCCGGATCACGGTGGTGTCCACGGTGCCCACCCTCGCGGCACTCTGGCCCGCCGAGGCGCTCGACAGCGTGCGGCTCCTCATCTTCGGCGGCGAGGCGTGTCCGCCTGAACTCGTGAACCGGCTCGCGGTCGACGGGCGCGAGGTGTGGAACACCTACGGCCCGACGGAGGCGACCGTGGTGTCGACTGCCGCGCTCCTGACGCAGGGCGAGCCGGTCCGCATCGGCGGCCCGCTCGACGGCTGGGACCTGGCGGTGGTCGACGCCGAGGGGAACCTCGTGAGCGACGGTGACGTCGGGGAGCTGATCATCGGCGGCGTCGGGCTGGCACGCTACCTCGACGCCGCCAAGGACGCGGAGAAGTACGCCCCGATGCCGACGCTCGGCTGGGACCGGGCGTACCGGAGCGGCGATCTCGTCCGCTTCGATCGCGGCGGCCTCTTCTACCAGGGTCGCGCCGACGACCAGGTGAAGGTGGGCGGTCGTCGCATCGAGCTCGGCGAGATCGAGGCGGCGCTGCAGGACCTCCCCGGCGTCTCGGGGGCGGCCGCCGCGGTGCGACGCAGCGCGGCCGGGAACGACGTGCTGGTCGGCTACCTCGCCGTCGCGCACGACGCGGGGTTCGATCGGCGCGCGGCCGTGGCCCGCCTGCGCGAGGAGCTCCCGGCGGCGCTCGTCCCGCTGCTCGCGGTGGTCGAGGAGCTGCCCGTGCGGACGTCGGGAAAGGTCGATCGCGCCGCCCTGCCGTGGCCCGTCGAGGACGGGGGCGACGAGGACGGCTCGACCGAGGCCGAGCTCGACCCCGTCGCCCGGGACCTCGCCGGCGACTGGCGACGCGTCCTCGGCCTTCCGGTCGAGGCCGCCGACGTCAACTTCTTCGACCTCGGCGGCGGGTCCCTCGCGGCCGCCCAGCTGGTGTCGCTGGTGCGGACGCGGCATCCGGACTTCACCGTCGCCGACGTCTACGCGCACCCGCGCTTCGGGGCGATGGCGGCGGCGCTGGCCGAGGCATCCGACAGTCGTTCGGCCGCGTCGACGCACGTCGTGCCCCGCACCCCGGTTCGGATGCAGGTGCTGCAGACGCTCCTCGGCGCTCCGCTGTTCGTGCTCAACGGGATCCGCTGGGCGCTGTACCTGCTGACGGCGAGTGCGATCCTGCGGCCGCTCGGCGGCTTCGACGCGTTGCCCGAGGTCTCGGTGCCGTGGCTGATCGTCGGGCTGCTGGTCTTCGTGACGCCCTGGGGCCGGATGGCGGTCGCCGTGCTGATCGCCCGCATCGCGCTCGCCGGGCTCCGACCGGGCGACTACCCGCGCGGCGGCAGCGTGCACCTGCGTCTCTGGCTGGCCGAGCAGGTGGCGCACCAGGTGGGCGCCCCCAGCCTCGCCGGCGCACCGTGGATCAGCTACTACGCCCGGGCACTCGGTGCACGCATCGCGCCCGGCGTGGACCTGCACGCGCTGCCGCCGGTGACCGGGTTCCTCCGCGTCGGCGAGGGCGCATCGGTCGAGCCCGAGGTCGACCTCGCCGGGTACTGGATCGACGGGGACCTCGTGCGGATCGGCGAGATCCGGATCGGGGCCGGGAGCTCGATCGGCGCCCGCAGCTCGCTCATGCCCGGGACGCGGATCGGCAAGCACGCGACCGTGGCGCCCGGGTCGGCGGTCTTCGGACGCGTGCCGGCCGGGCAGAACTGGGCGGGGTCGCCCGCCGTCCGGGTCGGAAAGTCGCACGCGTGGTGGCCCGAGGAGCGACCGCCCGTGCACACCCGTTGGCTCTTCGCCTACGCGTTGTCGTCGGTCGTCGTGTCGCTCGTGCCGATCGTGGCGTTCGTGGCCGGTGCGGCCGTCATCGCCGCGATCGGGCGTGGTGCGACGTCGCTCGCCGACCTCGCCGTCCGCAGCGCGATCGGCCTCGTCCCGGCGACGCTGGTCGCCGGCCTCGTGCTCGTCGTCCTCGTCGTGCTGTTCGTCCGCTTGTTCGGCATCGGCCTCGTCGAGGGCGTGTTCCCGGTGCGCAGCCGCATCGGCTGGCAGGCGTGGTCGATCGAGCGGCTCCTCGACCTCGCGCGCACGATCCTGTTCCCGCTCTATTCGAGCCTGTTCACCCCGGTCTGGCTGCGGATGCTCGGCGCCGACGTCGGGCGCGACGTCGAGGCCTCCACGGTGCTGCTCCTGCCCGGCATGACGAAGATCGCCGACGGCGCCTTCCTCGCCGACGACACGCTCGTCGCCGCCTACGAGCTCGGCGGCGGCTACGTGCGGATCGCGCACGTCGACATCGGCGCCCGGGCGTTCCTCGGCAACTCGGGCATGGCGGGCGGCGGGAACCGGGTGCCGAAGGACGGGCTCGTCGCCGTGCTCTCGGTCGCCCCGAGGAAGGCGAAGGCGGGGTCGTCGTGGCTCGGCTCCCCACCGGTGAAGCTCCGGCGTCGCGCCCAGGACGCGGACAGCAGCCGGACGTTCGATCCCTCCTCCGGCCTGCGCTGGGCGCGCGCCGTCTGGGAGCTCCTGCGGATCGTGCCGGTCATCGTCACCTGCGGCATCGGGCTCGCCGTGCTCCTGGCGCTCGCGGCGCTCATCGAGGCGTGGGGCATCGCGGTGGCGGTCCTGGTCAGCGGGGTCGTCCTCCTTTTGGCGGGCGCGGTCGCCGCGGGCGTGAGCACGATCGCGAAGTGGGTGCTGCTCGGGCGCATCCGATCGGGCGAGCATCCGCTGTGGTCGTCGTTCATCTGGCGGAGCGAGGTCTCGGACACGTTCACCGAGATGGTCGCGGCACCATGGTTCGCCCAGGCCGCCGCGGGCACCCCGGCCCTCGTCTGGTGGCTGCGTAGCCTGGGCGCGAGGATCGGCGCGGGCGTGTGGATCGACAGCTACTGGCTGCCCGAGGCGGACCTCGTGAGCCTCGGCGACGCATCCACGGTGAATCGGGGCTGCGTCGTGCAGACGCACCTGTTCCATGATCGAATCATGAGCATGGACGCGGTCACGATCGAACGCGGCGGGACGCTGGGACCGCACAGCGTGATCCTGCCGGCCGCGGACATCGGCGCGAACGCGACCGTCGGCCCGGCCTCCCTCGTGATGCGCGGTGAGACGGTCCCCGACGCGAGCCGCTGGAGCGGCAACCCGATCGGCCCATGGCGCGCGGTCGTCGTCGGCGACTACCGTCCCGAGCCGGCCTGATGGCGCAACCCGCCGCGGCCGCACCGCACGCCTACCTCCCCCGGTCGGGGTCGCCCGACTACGCGACCGTGCACTACGACCTCGACCTGCGGTACCGGGTCGCCACCAATCGACTGGATGCCACGGCGACGATCCGTGGCCGAGCCGTCACCACCCTTCGGGCGGTCCACCTCGACCTGGTGCACCTGCGCGCGAAGCGCGTGCGGCTCGACGGCGACCGCAAGGTGCGGTACGCCCAGTCCACCACCCACCTGACGGTCCGACCCTCCGCGCCGATCCCCGCGGGCCAGGAGTTCACGCTCGTCGTCGACTACGACGGCTCGCCGTCGCCCCGACGATCGCGATGGGGCACGATCGGGTGGGAGGAGCTCACCGACGGGGTGCTCGTCGCCTCGCAGCCGTCGGGCGCTCCGACGTGGTTCCCCTGCAACGACCGCCCCGACGACAAGGCGCGGTACCGCATCCGGGTGAGCGCCGAGCAGCCGTACACCGTGATCGCCACCGGGCAGCTCGTCGACCACTCCGTATCCGCAGGCCGAGGCACATGGACGTTCGAGCAGCACGAGCCGACCTCGACCTACCTCGCCACCGTGCAGGTCGGGCGCTACACGCTGGAGCCCCGCCGCACCGCCGGCGTGGACTGGATCCTCGCCTATCCGTCCGCGATCGCCCGCCGGGTCCTGCACGACTTCGCGTCGGTCGGCCCGATGCTCGAGGCCTTCCAGGCGCGATTCGGGCCGTACCCGTTCCCGTCCTACACGATCGTGGTGACCGAGGACTCCCTCGAGATCCCGCTCGAGTCGCAGGGCATGGCCACGTTCGGCTCGAACCACGCCGACGGCCGCGGCGGCTCCGAGCGCCTCGTCGCGCACGAGCTCGCGCACCAGTGGTTCGGGAACAGCGTCGGGCTGTCGAGCTGGCGCGACATCTGGCTCAACGAGGGCTTCGCCTGCTATGCCGAGTGGCTGTGGTCGGAGGCGTCGCGCCGCGCCTCCGCGGACACGATGGCCCGCCGCGCCCACGCGCTGCTCGCTCGACTCGCCCACGACCTGCTCCTCGGCGACCCCGGACCCGACCTGATGTTCGACGACCGGGTCTACAAGCGCGGGGCGTGCCTCGTGCACGCGCTCCGCCTCACGATCGGCGACGAGCGCTTCTTCGCGCTGCTGCGAGGCTGGACGGAGTCTCGCCGTTACGGCGTCGCGTCGACGGTCGAGTTCCGCGCGTTCGCCGCCGGGTTCGCGGATGCCCCGCTGGACCCGCTCTTCGACGCATGGCTCCTGCGCACCGAGCTGCCGGCCCTGCCGCCGCGGCCGTCCTGAGCCGCCACGGCGATCGTCACGACGCATCCGTCGAGGTCGGGCTCGCGATGCAGTCGATAGCGGATGCCGCGGTCGGCGACGCGCCCGTGCCGCCGCCCGACGAGCACCTCGGCGGGATCCACTCGGAGGCCACGGCCGTCGGCCTTCAGGATCGCCTCGACGGCGGTCCACCGGCCAAGGAGGCCGCCCCGTTCGCCGGTCAGCGCGCGGACCGCGGCCAGCCGGTCGTCCGGGGTCTGGAGCGGCTCGGCATCGACGCCGACCGGCGACCAGGCGGCAACGGCGAACCCGAGCCCGTTCGCGTGCGCGATGCTGACGTGCACGTTCGTCCGCACGCCCGACACGACCGGCCGCCCGTGCGCGCCGCCGCAGTCATCGCAGACCGCGTCGATCGCGAGGCCCGGGAGCGGACGGCCGACCAATCGCTCCGTCACGGCCAGCACTGCGGCACGGCCCGCGAGGAACCTGCGCCGCTGCAGCTCGTCGAGGCCGGCGAACCTCGCCCGGTCCGATCGCCCGAGCCGCTCCTCGATGCCGGACGGGACGTCGGCATCGGGGATGACCACGAGTTGGAACGCGGGGTGAGTCCGCTCCGACCCTCGCGACGCCAGGCTGTTCACCATCGCTGCCCGGTCGGTGCGGTCGCCCATGGTGCGAGTCTCGATACGCCGGTGCGCGATGTCAATGCAGCTCGAGTGAACGGTCGGGGTCCGAGCCGGCGATCGGGTGAGGACGACACGTCGCCGTTCGTGCTCCCAGGCGTCAGATGAGTGGCGCCTCGATGCCGGCGGGCCTCGACTCGAGCCGGGACGAGCGAACGGCCCGGTGCCGGGGAACTCCTTCATGCTCGAGCGGCGGCCCGAGCATCAACGCCCAGAACTCCCGCTCGCGGGCCGACACGATCCGCGGCTCTTCCCGATCACTCGGGTGGAACAGGGACAGTTCAGGCACCATCATCGCCACCTCCATCCGGGAACCGAAACGGAATGCATCGCATCCGGCTGACTGCTTCCCCGGGCAACCAGCTTGCTCAGTTGTAGTCGAACCTTCCTCATTCGCAGCATCCGCCCGGGCCCCTTGACAACGAGTGGAGAAGATGCGGGCTAGTCGTCGTCCTTGTCCTTGTCGCCCTTGCCCTTGCCCTTGTCACGCTTCCCGTCGCCCTGGGTCTGGAGTTCTTCGATCTGCTGCTGCAGCCGCTGCTGCTCCTCGATGAGCCGCTGGCGCTCCGCCTCATCTGCGGCCGCAGCGATCGCAGCCTCCAAGTCGAGTCGCACGAGCTCCATCGCGGCGACGATCGAATCGAACCGCTCGCCGTCGACCTTGCCGTCTTCGCGCGCCGTGGCGAGGTTCGCGGTCATCGCGTCGAGTTCGTCGATGGCGGCCTGCCAGTCCCCCGCGGCGCTCGCCTCGCTGACGGTGACGACGTGTTCGCGGAGGCCGTCCCTGGTCTGCGCGTCGTACGCCGGCGAACAGGCCGTCATCGTGAAGGCCACGATGACCGCGATGAGGCCGAGTGGGCGAGTCCGCATGTGTGCTCCTTTCGGACTGCCAACCCTACGGTCAGACGCATCACGGCGCTTCCGCCTTGACATCGGAGTTCCGTGGCGCGAGGGAGCGTCGGCCTCTCTCACGACCAGGCTCTTGCCACGCGGCACGTCGACTCCCGCAGGCGCCATTCGATACACGATTTCCTTAATTCACGAGATCCTGTATCGTCCGAACCATGTCATCGACGAGCACCGTGACGGTCACCCACATGGCGGCGTTGGCGCGACTCGGGCACGCGCTCTCCGACGAGACGCGAACGCGGATCCTGCTGACCCTTCGCGAGGCGCCCGCATTCCCGTCCGACTTGGCGGAGCGACTGGGCGTGTCCAGGCAGGTGATGTCGAACCAGTTGGCATGTCTCCGAGGCTGCGGCCTGGTCGAGGCCGTGCCCGAGGGGCGGCACACCTGGTACCGGCTCGCGGACCCGGCGCTCGCGCCCGCCTTGGATGGCCTCCTCCGACTGGTCCTCACCGTCGATCCGGCATGCTGCTCCGGCGAGGAATGCGCCTGCGCATGACCGCTGTCCCGCTCACGCCGCCAACCCGCGCGCCCGGGCGCCGCGCCGTCCTCGTTCGGCGCATCCGCGTCCTGGTCGCCGCGACGATCACCTACAACGTCGTGGAGGCGATCGTCGCGCTCGCGGCGGGTTCGGTGGCCTCCTCGGCCGCCCTGATCGCATTCGGCCTCGACTCGATCGTGGAGGTGCTCTCCGCCGCCGCCGTGGCATGGCAGTTCGCGATCGCGGACCACGAGCGACGTGAGCGCGTCGCGCTCCGTCTGATCGCGATCTCGTTCTTCGGCCTCGCCGCGTTCGTGTCCGTCGACGCCGCCCGCGCGCTGCTCGGATTCTCCGAGCCGGTCGAGTCACCGGTCGGCATCGCCCTCGCCACGGTCAGCCTCATCGTGATGCCCGTGCTCTCGATGATCGAAGGCCGAACCGGCCGCGAGCTCGGCTCAGCGTCTGCGGTCGCCGACTCGAAGCAGACGCTGATCTGCGCCTGGCTGTCGGCGGCGCTCCTGGTCGGCCTGCTCCTGAACGCGCTCCTCGGCTGGGCCTGGGCCGACGCCGTAGCGGCGCTCGTGATCGCCGGATTCGCAGTGCGCGAAGGCATCGAGGCCTGGCGGGGCGACGCCTGCAACGTCCCCGTGGCCGCCCTGACCGGCGAGCGGGAGGTGGAACATGACGACGACTGGTGAGTCCGACGGAACCCACGCCGGCGACCCTCGGCGGCGCAAGGATGCCGTGAAGGTTGAGATCGCCTACATCGACGAGTGCCCCAACCGGATGGCTGCCGGCGATCGAACACGCGTCGCGCTCGACGCCCTCGGACTTCTGGACACCCCCGTGGCCTTCAGGCTCATCCGATCGCCACGGGAGGCAGCAGCGCTGAGGTTCGCGGGTTCGCCGACACTCCTGCTCGATGGACTGGACGTGTTCCCGACGGACGAGCAGGCGATCGCACTCGCATGCCGCTTGTACGCGACCGAAGCCGGCTACGCGGGACTGCCCACCCAGGGCCAGATCGAGGACGCGATCCGGGCACGGCTGCGCTGACGACCGGATGGCCCGCGCGTGGCCCGTGAGTGAGCCTTGGAGGCGGGAGCGTCAGCGTGACGCGGTCACGTCGAGCAGCTGCGACAGCTGCCCGAGTGCACCGGGCACCAGCTTGTAGTACGCCCACGTCCCGCGCTTGCTGCGCGTGAGGAAGCCGGCCTCCATCAGGATCTTGAGGTGATGCGACACGGTCGGCTGGCTGAGACCGACCGGCTCGATGAGGTCGCAGACGCACGCCTCTTCACCCTCGGATGCCGCGACGATCGAGACGAGCCGCAGCCGAGTCGGGTCCGCCAGCGCCTTGAGCTTCTGCGCAAGATCCTGGGCCCGCTCGGCGTCGATCGCCTCCTTCGTCAGCGGCGTACAGCACGCCGCATCCGTGACGTCGACGACGGGCAGCAGGGTCGTGGTCATGCTCCGATCCTACTCGTGAATCGACGAACGTCGATATTCAGGGCAGCGGCGCACGTCGTCAAGCGCGTGCGCCTTCGGGGAGGATCTCGTCGAGCAACTGCTCGATGTGCTGCTTGATCCGGTCGCGGATGGGTCGGACGGCCTCGATGCCCTGGCCGGCGGGGTCGTCGAGCTCCCAGTCCTCGTAGCGCTTGCCGGGGAAGATCGGGCACGCATCGCCGCAGCCCATGGTGATGACGACGTCGGACTCCTTCACGGCGTCGACGGTGAGCAGCTTGGGCGTGTTGCCTGCGATGTCGATGCCCTCCTCGGCCATCGCCTGCACGGCGACCGGGTTGACCTGGTCCTTCGGCTCCGACCCGGCCGAGAGCACCTCGACGCGGTCTCCGCCGAGCGCCTCCAGGTAGCCGGCGGCCATCTGCGACCGGCCGGCGTTGTGCACGCACACGAAGAGGACGGTGGGCTTGTCGGACATGAGCACCTCGCTTCCGGATTAACCATAGACCATGATCTATGAATCGCGCGACCCTCTCCCGCGACGGCTATATTGACATTCATCAATGTATTGGCCACACTCAATATCGAAGTTCATCGATATTGGAGGCGCAGCCCGAATGACCCTGGTCGATCTCACCGTCCCGAGCTTGCACTCTCGGAGACTCGACACCCTGCCCGTCGCGATCATCGGCGCTGGTCCGATCGGACTCGCCGCCGCCGCGAACCTCGTCGAGCGGGGCATCGACTTCGTGGTCTACGAATCCGGCGGCCAGGTGGGCAGCAGCATCCGCCAGTGGGGGCACACGCGACTGTTCTCGCCGTGGAAGCACGTGGTCGACCCGGTGTCCCGACGCCTCCTCGAAGCGACGGGATGGGAGCTTCGTGCACCGGAGGCGCTGCCGACCGGATCGGAGCTCGTCGAGCAGTACCTCGAACCCTTGGCCGCGCTCGAGCCGATCGCGAGCCGGATCCGTACCGGCGTCTCAGTGGAGGCGATCACCCGGCAGGGGATGGACCGCACCCGCACGGCGAACCGCTCGACCACCCCCTTCCTGCTCCGCGTCCACGGACCGGATGGGGTCGAAGAGGTCACCGCCCGCGCCGTCATCGACGCCTCGGGAACCTACGAGACCCCGAACAGCCTCGCCTCGTCGGGTCTTGCTCCGCTCGGCCTCGCCGACGTCACCGAGCGGGTCAGCCATGCCCTGCCCGACGTGCTCGGCCGCGATCGGGATCGGTTCGCCGGAAAGCACACCACCGTCGTCGGAGCAGGGCACTCGGCGGCGAACACGCTGCTCGCACTGGCCGAGCTCGCGGAGCAGGAGCCCGACACCCGGGTCACCTGGCTGCTCCGCAATGCGGGCGCAGTGCGGGTCACCACGTCGGATGACGATGAACTCGCTGCCCGTGCGACCATCGGCCGGCGTGTCGAGCGCTTCGTTGCGGTCGGCCGAATCGAAGTCGTGGATCGTTTCGAGATCAGCCGCGTGGGTCGCAACGCTGACGGTGTCCGACTGTACGGCGCACGGGCCGGAGCGCCGGCGCAGTACGACACCGACGTCGTGGTCAACGCCACCGGATTCCACCCGAACCTCGACATGCTGCGCGAGATCCGCCTCGAGCTCGACGACATCGTCGAAGCGCCCAGGCGCCTCGCACCGCTGATCGACCCGAACGTCCACACGTGCGGCACGGTCGAACCCCACGGGTTCGCTGAGCTGGAGCATCCCGAGCCCGCGTTCTTCCTGGCCGGCATGAAGAGCTACGGGCGCGCGCCCACCTTCCTCCTGGCGACCGGCTACGAGCAGGTCCGTTCGATCACCGCGTGGATCGCGGGCGACCTGTCCGCAGCGACCAACGTCGAGCTCGTACTTCCCGCCACCGGTGTGTGCTCCACGAGCCTTCCGGCCGGCAGTTCCTGTGGAGTGGATTCGGCCGCATCCGAACCGACCGCGGCATCCGGCTGCTGCAGCTGACGACGGCCGCGGCCGGTCGCCGCGACCATAGACTGTGATCTATGGATGCCACGGCGGAGGCCGCCCGCGAGCTGCGGCTCGTGTCCGACCCGACGCGTGCCCGCATCCTGCAGCGCATCCTCGGAAGCGAGTCCGGCCGCGTGAAGGTCGGAGCGCTCGCGAAGGAGTTCGGCCTCACCCAGCCGACGGTGAGCCACCACATGAAGGCGCTGCTCGACGACGGGCTCGTGGAACGCACGCCCGACGGCCGGCTCACCTGGTACTCGATCCCCGCGTCGCATCGGGACCGGATCGCCGAGATGCTCGGCGTGGCCGAGTCGACCGACGACGTCGACCAGGTCCTCGACCGGGTCGTCTCGGATCTCTCGGAGCGGTATCGCGGAACGTTCGGCTCCGAGACCATCGAGCGATACGTGCGCGAGAGCCACGACCTGCTCGCGAGACGACCCGGCCCACCGCGCCATCTCGCATCCCTCACGGGAGGCTTCGCCGCCGAGCGGCTCGACGCGCTTGCACGCGGGGACCACCGGACGCAGGGCGGAGTGCCCGAGGTGCTCTTCGTGTGCGTCCAGAACGCCGGACGCTCGCAGATGGCGTCGGCGATCCTCCGCCATCTCGCCGGCAACCGCGTGCACGTGCGCACCGCAGGATCCGAGCCGGCCGCCGAACTCCGCGGCACCATCGTCGCTGCGCTCGACGAGATCGGCGTGCCGGTGGGAGGCGAGTATCCCAAGCCGCTCACCGACGAAGTCGTCCGCGCGGCCGACCACGTCATCACCATGGGCTGCGGCGACGCGTGTCCCGTCTACCCAGGGCGGCAGTACCTCGACTGGGACCTGGACGACCCCGTCGGGCAGCCGCTCGCCGAGGTCCGCCGGATCCGGGATGACATCGAAGCCCGGGTACGGGAGCTCCTCTCGTCGATCGCCGGCCCCTGAGTCGCCGCAGCGGTCCCCGCGCCGTCACCTGTTCATGGAAGCCGTTCGAGCGTCTGAGCGATGGAGCGCACGATGCCCGGAGTACTCGGATCCCGCATCCTGCGTCCCTCGTCGACCAGCCGTCGCATCTCCCGCCGATCGCCTGCAGCTCGCACGTACCGCTCCATGAGTTCCACGTTCCGGTCGAATTGGGGCCCGTCCCTCCGCTCGACGACATGGTGCAGGGCGTACACCACGCCCTCGTGCCGTTGCGGCGACGCACCGAGCAGCGTCTGGTGTGCGAGGTACCACGCTGAATCCTCGAAGCCCCAGCCACGGAAGCGCTCGTCCTGGCCGCCGTGAGACTCCCAGGTGCTTCTGGTGGTCACATAGACGCCGGAGCACGCATCGTGAACGATCTCGTAGTCGCAGTCCTCGAGGGCTCTGCCGGCCTCCGACTGGGCCGTGCCGCTCGGGCCCAGCCAGTGGTAGGCCGTATATGGGAGGTGTACGCGTCCGCTTCGCGGTGCCGCCGCGATCGCCGCCATGAGCGGCTCACGTTCCGGGAGCGTGTCCGCGTCGCTGATGACGATCACGTCATCAGCCTTGCTCGCTCGGGTCACGGCAAGATTGCGGATGCGTGACAGCGAGAACAGGTCATCGCCGGTATCGAGCGGCACGAGCCGGAACGCCGGCAGAATTCGCGAGTACCATTCGACGACACGCCGGAAGGCGTACAGGCGCGATGGCGCGGGCCGCCAGGGAATGACGATCGTGTGCGTCACATGCACGTCCTCGTGGATGCCTCAGGCGTTGAGTGCATCGAACGCCCGTTCTGGTCCTGGCCTTGCCCGCTGACTCGCTGCCACAGCGTCGAGCCTGACCCGTACCCCGTCATCCAGCGCCAGGGCTGTGGCAATTCCTTCGCGCAGCTGTTCGACCGTTGCTGAGTTGGGGTCGAGCACGACACCGAAACCGCTTCGTTCAACGGATGCCGCGCCCGCGAACTGATCCGATGAGAACGGAAGCACCACGAGCGGAACCCCCTGGCCCACAGCTTCCGTGACCGAGTTGTTCCCTCCGTGGGTCACGGCCATCGCCGCCGCGCCGAGCAGGCGGACCTGAGGCAGATAGCTGCGAACGAGCCAGTCCGCGGGCACGTGCCCGAGCTGTGCGGCATCGGTGGATCCTGTGGCGATCGCCAGGCGCAGGCCGAGCGACTTGGCGGCGTCGACCACCCGACGCAGCACATCGCCGCGAACCGAGAGGAAACTCCCGAAGCTCACGAACGCGAACTGATCCGCGCCGCGGATCCACGCCTCGACATCCGCCTCCACGGGTTCGGTCCTGAGTGTCGCTCCGAGGAACCCGTTCGGCGAGGCATGTTCTCGTCGTTCGTCGTCGACGAGCTCTGGCGGGTAGTTGTACAGCACCACCGGACCGTGCGCGGCGAAGGCATCGGGTGTCGCTCGGAAGCGTTCTCCGAGCCCAGCACCCACTCGATTCCACTCGGCGGTGAAGCGACGCGCGACGACTTCGCACAGCGAGCGAAGATCCTCGAGAGCGCGGGTGTCGGGACGAAACGCCGACGGCCAAGCCGGCGGAAACCCGTAGAGCTCATCGCCGATCGGCAGTGCGGTCGGATGCCCCAACACGACGTCCCCGTATGCGACGGCGGCGGCGTCGAGTCCCAGTCGGGCGCTGAACGCGAGGTGATCCACCAGAATCCGGTCGGGCGCGACGTCCTCGACGACGCGCAGAGTGGCGCGGGCTGCGGCGTCCGGCTCCCACATGAGGTCGGCGAGCCGCTCGATGGCTTGGTATCGCAAGGTCGGGACGGCGCCCTCGCGGGTGGCAGCGAAGAAGGCTCGCAGCGACTCGCCCTCATCGCGTGGTTGATCCTCCGGGTCGATGACGCCCGCGTTCGAGCCGCGGCCGAGGCGGAGATCGGACCGCTCGAAGCCGAAATCCGCGACGATGTCGGCGGTCGCGGGACCACTGGCGACGACCACGCGCTGTCCACGGTCTCGCCAGGCCGTCGCCAAGGTCGCCAGGGGAAGGAGGTGAGACGCGTAGTCGGGACTGATCACCAGGAGGGTCATTTCGCCACGTCCAGTCGTTCGACTCGCTCGCGTTCGTCGTACGCGACCGTGCGGTAGACGCCTCCGAGCGATTCGGACATGCGCTCGATCGTGAAGCGGTCGCGGACCATCTTTCGCGACCGCTCGGAACGCGCGCTGCCGTCCGGACCACCCGCTGCGGTCAGCGCCTTGTCGAGTGCCGCGCGAAGGCGCCGCACGTCCGATGTGGCTGCGAGAATCCCTGTGACGCCATCTTCAACGTACGTAGCCGGGCCCCCAGCGTCGGGCGCGACGACGAGCAGTCCCGTCGCCATTGCCTCGAGCAAGGCGATGCCGAATTCCTCCTTCACGCTTGCACACGCATACACACCGCCGGGCGCCACCAGATCGCGGAGCCCCAGGCGCGCTGCGGCGAGCCAGCGAAGCGCGATGTCGTTGGCACGGTGACCAGGGAGGAGCAGGCCCGCGGCGGACCGCTCAGCGGACGGCACGACGTGTTCGATGAGCTCGAGCTGATGCCGTTCATCGACTGAAGGGCGCTCCAAGTTCCCTCCGATGATCAGGAGGTTCGCGCGTCGCTGCAGCGGTGACCCTGCCCAAGCCCTCACCAGCGTCGCCATTCCCTTGACCGGTTGCAGCCGACCGAGGCTGACGATGAGCGGCAGGCCCCGCCGATCCGCGGACAGGTCGTCGATGAGGGCACGCAACTCGGCAAGCGCCGAGACTGGCTCGCCGCCGGTCGCGTGCGCCCGTGCGTCCGCGACCGCCAGGTCGATCGTCTTCATGTCGACTCCTTCTGGTACGACGGCGTGGCGCTCTGGAGCCACATCGAGATCGAACCCGACGAGTCGACGTAGATCCTCCCGCAGACGAGGTCGCGGGAAGAGAACCGTTCGCGCGGCTCCGGCCGTCAGACGGTGTACCAACTGCGCTCGGAACCAGAAATGCTCGACGAGATCGACTTCACCGAAGTTGTCACGACGGAGGGCGCCGGATCTCTCGAGCGAGTCGATCAACGCGTGAGGATCGGGTGCCAAGGTGAACACGTACGGTATTCCGAGATCACGAGCGACATCCGCGGCGGCGAGGCTGCCGACATCGGCCATCCGCAAGTGCAACACATCGACGTTGCCCGCTTGCACCAGAATTCGTCGGATCCCACGCCTCGCGACGACCCGGAACGGCCACGCCTCTGCCGCCGGTCCGGCGGACCGATGCAGCGGAACCTGCGTCAAGGCGTGCCCCTGTCGACCCGTGCTGAGTGCCGAGAGGCTTCGGAGCGCGTCGCTCACCGAACCGCGCGACAGGGTGAGGACGCGACCCACTCCAGTGCCGGGGTCACTGGTGAGCGCATCACCTAACCTGACGAGCAGGGTGGCGATGCCACCGTTGTCACCGGAACCGGCCGAGCTCAACCGCGTATCGATGTCGGCGTGCAGGAAGAGCTGAGCCACGGTGAGTCCCTGAGCGCCCGGCAGCGGCATCGCAGTCACTGGTTCCAGGTCGATGAGCGCGAGACGTGCGACCTCTGCCAGCAACCCGTCCGTGGCGGCGAGCGAGCGCACAAGACTGATGAGCCGCGCATACGGAGGCCGTTCACCCAGTGCTGAAACGGCGGCGAAACGAACGACGTCGGACTCGGTTGCATCCATCGCCACGTTCGCGAGTGACGTGATCGGCGTCGGTCCTGGCACCAGACCCAACGTCTCCACCACACGTGCGCGCGCCTCGGGCTCGTCGGTGCAGGCAAGGGCGTGCATGGCACCTTCGACGACCAGGTCAGCGGCTGACTTGGACCAGTGCTCGAGGGTCTGCTGAGCGAGCATTCCCGGGAATCCGCCGGCGATGGTCATCTCGAACAGTGAGCCGGCGGCGTCAGCGCGGGGCGGCCCCGCACCGAGGGCCCATCCGGCGTGTTGTCGCACGAAGAGCCGCTCATCGGAGAGCAAGCGGACGAGCGAACGTCCGGCTTCGTCGTCGGGCACTGCGCCGAGCGCATGCGTGCACGCAACAGCCGTGAGCTCGTCATCGCCCGTTGCGCCCCGCGCGAGCAACCGAATGGTGGAAGCCCGCGGATCCCGTCCGGCTTCCGCGGTCAAGTCGTCAGCGAGCCGCAGTGCCTCGACGATGGTGGAGGCGCGGCACACGCGATCCAGCGCGGTCAGTACTCCCAAAGGATACTGCCCTCCCTTCAGGGTGCGGAAGGTCAACCCAGGGTGCGCACGGCACCTTCATCAATCCCTTCGGGCTGGTTCGGTGAAACGGATGCATCGACTGGCGATCGGGATTCCATGCATCCGATCGCGATCGCTCGGCGGAACTCCTTCATGTACTGCACCATTCGACGTTCTACTGGAGTGAACATGAAGCGCACCGCCACAGTCGGCGTCCTCGCCGGCGCCGTCATCGCCTTGGCCGGGTTCGCCCCGACGCAGGCATCCGAAGGTTCGGCAATGCTGTCCGTGCTGCACGGCGTGCCCGACCTCACGGTCGACGTGTACGTCAATGACGAACTCACGATCGACGACTTCGAGCCCGGCGACCTGGCTGGTCCGCTCGAGTTGCCACCAGGCACGTACACGGTCGCGATCACCGCATCCGATGCAACGGATGCCTCCTCGCCGGCGATCGGGCCGGTCGATCTGCCGCTCGAAGCGGGGGTGAACTACACCGCCGTCGCTCACCTGACCGAGTCGGGTGACCCGACCGCCACCCTGTTCACGAACGACACGGCCCCGACCGCAGCGGGTCAGGGACGCTTGACCGTCCGCCACGTCGCCGCGGCGCCGGCTGTGGACGTCCTCGCCGGGGGCACCGCGGTGATCACCAACCTCTCGAACCCGAACGAGGCCAAGCTCGACCTTCCCGCGGGAACCGTCTCCGCCTCGGTTGCAGCGGCAGGTACGACAGATCCCGCGATCGGTCCTGCCGACGTCCAGGTCGCTGAGGGCGCGAACACCATCGTGTATGCCTGGGGCAGCCTTGATGACGACAACCTGGCGTTGGCGGTACAGACCATCACCGGCATGCAATCGAGCCCACACGGTGTGCCTGCGGGCTCCGCGGGCCTCGTCGCCACGAACGCCCCGGGTCAGGCAATGGGCGTTTGGATCGGGGCGGCCGTCGTGCTCGTTCTGGTTGGTGTCGGGTCGGCGCTCGGAATGCGCCGCCGCGCCTCGATCGCCAGGCAGGAGCGCTGACGCAGATGTTTCGCCTGAAGGCCGCGGTCGGGTCGGTTCGCCCGTCGACCGCGGCCTTCGGCCCGCTCGCGACCAGTCCCGAGCCGGGGTCGCTATGCTGAGCGGAACGGTGCCGTGGCGTGGAGATCGATACGACGACGTCCTCTCGAGGCATCCTCAGTCGAGCGAGAGGAGCGGATTCCGGTCGATGAGCGCCTCGCCCCTTGCAGGAGACGACAAGCTCGCCGAGAGGTTCGCGAGCGGCGACGAAGAGGCTCTCCGGTCTGCATACGCAAAATGGTCGCCCCTCGTCTACACCCTCGCCGCTCGATCGCTCGGAAACAGGCTGGACGCCGAGGACGTCACGCAGCAGGTGTTCATTGCCGCATGGAACAGCCGGGAACGTTACGACCCGACGCGTGCACCTCTCCAGTCATGGCTCGTCGGGATCACGCGACATCGCATCGCAGATGCCCATGAAGCGCGCGCCAAGACGAGCCGGATCGAAGCGGAACTCGCTGGTGAGGCGACGATCGAAGGAGGCGCGTTCGACGAGCGCCTCGCTGAACGCGCAATGGTCTCCGAGGCGCTCGACGGGCTCGAGCCAGTGCCACGGCGCGTCATGCAACTGGCGTTCTACGATCGGCTGACGCACACGCAGATCGCCGACAGCCTCGGACTGCCTGTGGGTACCGTGAAGAGCCATATCCGGCGGAGCCTGATCCGCATTCGACAATGGTGGGAGGTGGAGGATGCACCCGGAACCTGACGAACTCGCCGCGCTCGCGGCCGACGGCGGCGAGCCCGACGCGATGACGCGGGCGCACCTGCGCTCCTGCCCCGACTGTCGTCGTGAGTACGAGGAGTTCGCCGCGACGGTCGCGCGGAGCCGCGCTGCTGCAGCCGACTTCGATCTCGAACGACCCTCCCCTTCCGTGTGGGGCGGCATCCACGCTCAGCTCGGGCTCAGTGCCGACCTCGCCTCCGATCCGCTCGCAGACGCTGACACCCCTCGGCCTGTTGCCGAGGTGCGCCCTGAGCCGGCCGATACCGGTCGGCGTCGAGGGACACGATGGTGGTGGCCGGCCCTCGCGGCTGCCGCGGCCGTCGTAGGCGTCGTCGCCGGCATCACCATCGGCACCAACCTCGTATCGCGCACCAACGAGGCGATCATCGCCGAGGCGCGCCTCGATCCGCTGCCGGGGTGGTCGGCCGAGGGCCGGGCACTCGTCGAGGAGGGCAGCGACGGACGCCGGTCGATCGTGGTCGAAATGGACGGCGAAGCGGCACCTGGTCAGGTCAAGGAGGTCTGGCTCCTCAACGACGACGCGAGCGGCCTCGTGAGCCTTGGCCTCCTCGATGGCAAGACCGGCCGATTCGCAGTGCCCCCCGACGTCGACCTTGCAACGTTCTCCTTGGTGGATGTGTCATCCGAGCCGACCAACGGAGACCCCGCGCACTCGGGCGACTCGATCGTACGGGGCCAATTGCGCTCTACGTGATCGCTTCGACACTTCCCAGCGCCGGTATGTGCCGTTCACTCCTGAGGCGACGCAACCTCGAGGGTGAGGGGGTTGGAGAAGAAGGGTTGAGGCCCTTCCGTCCCTTGCCCGGTCATGCGATCGGGGTCGCGGTCACGACCAGGTTCGAGAGGTAGCGGCGTGCCGAGTAGTCGAATTCCCCTCCGCAGGTCACGAGGGTGAGGCGCGGCGGTCCTGACCGGTCGAATGCCGCATCCCAATCCACCTCCTCTTTCACCACGACCTCCGATGTCTGCACCACGTAAACGTGCCGGGCGCCCGTCGCATCGGTGACCAGGACTTCCGTCCCCGGCCTCGCATCACGCAACCGTGCGAAGGGAAGCAGGTCGTACGTGAGCGAGTCGACGTGTGCGGCGATCACCATCGAGCCGGACTCGCTCGCCGGCGCAGGACCCCATGCGTACCACGCCGCGATGGACGGATCTTCGATGAGTGCCATACTGCCCTCCGCGTCGAGCCCGACGGGCTCGACCGAGACGTCGATACCGAGCGCGGCGACCTCGAGGCGGACTGGCGCGGGCGGAGGAGGGGGCTGCTCGGCGAGTGCAGCGGAACGCCGTGGGAGGTCGGGCACTGTGGCTGCCGGCTGCATGACCGCCGGGCTGGATCCATCGCCTGATCGTCCGGACGCAGGTGCGGCCGGCGACGTCGTCGGCGCGAGATCACCGGCATCGGCGACGCATCCGCACATCAGGCCGACAACGAAGACCGCGACGAGCGTTCCGAGCACCCTTGTCGCGGTCGTGCTCCCCTGCGATGAGATCAGTTCTCCTCCTGCGGTCCCGAGCGACACCCGCATCGTTCTTCCGCGACCGCCTGCATGATGTCGCATCGATGTGACCGAAGTCGCCTCAACGACTACTTCCGAAGGATCTGGTGGAACGGATGCACCGATGGCGCGAAGCGACCATGCTCTCCAGCCGAATGCGGGTTCGGTCACGGCTCGAGCGTCGAAAGGGGCTCGCCGATCTCGACGATGTAGGTCGAGAGCATATGCCCGATCTCGGGGCCGAGGTCCGTCGCGTTGTGCGATACGCCGGGTGGAATCAGAAAGCCATCACCGGCGTGCAGCGTGAGCGTCGATGCGTCGCGGATCTCCATTCGCACGGTGCCGCCCACGATGTAGCCCACCTCTTCCCCTGGGTGGTGATGCCAGCCGGACGACACCCCAACCGGGATCTCGGTCAGGACCTGCACGATCTCCCGCCCGGGGATCGAGGATCCGACGCGTTGCACCTCGGTTCGCTTCAGCGTCTGGGCGAGCTGGTCGCGTTGTTCGTCGTTCATGGTCGTGTCCCCGTTTCGGCTCACGCGGCGAGGAAACGCAACAGGTGACCGTTGATCTCTTCGGCATGCGTCACGCACCCGACGTGCGGGCCACCCTCGATCTCGATGTACTCGGCATCGGGCATCGCCGCGTGGGCACGGCGACCCTGGCTGTCGAGATCCAGGATCCGGTCGGCGGTGCCATGCACGAGCAACACCGGCACGTCGATCGTGTCGATGTCGCTCGAGAAGTCCTCGAGCCACGTGCGCGGGCATGCCCACGTCGCCCACGGCGACGCGTCCACGCCCGCCGACCACATCGCGCGCACGGTGTCATCGCTGACCCGGTTCCCGAGGTAGTCGTCGAGGTTCAACATGTCACCGAGCAGGCCCGTGAGCCACGCGTAGCGGTCGGCGAGAATCGCCTGCTGGGTTGCGTCGACGCCCGCGGCGTCCACCCCGTGCGGGTTATCGGGCCCCTTCGCGAATGTCGGGGTCAGACTCTCGATCAACACGATGCTCCGCACCCGGTCAGCCCCGAATCGTCCGATGTACCGGGCGACCTCGCCGGTTCCGAGCGAGAAACCGACCAACGAGACATCCGTCAGATCGAGCGTGCGCATCACGGTATCGAGGTCGGCGCTCAGCGTGTCGAAGTCGTATCCGGTGATCGGAGCGCTCGATCGACCGAACCCGCGACGGTCGTAGTTGATCACGCGGTAGCCGGCCTCGAGCAGCGGATGCAGCTGGGGCTCCCAGGACCGGCCATCGAACGGCCAGCCATGCAACAGCACGACCGCGCGTCCGCTGCCCTGGTCTTCGTAGTACAGATCGATCGGCGCCGAGTTCTCGGTGCCCACATTGATCGTGCCCATCATCCAAACCTTCCGCCACGTTGGAGACCATCGATCGTCACCGCGGCGCCCGTTCCCTGACAAGAGGAGCGGGCCCGCAACTCGAGTCACCCGACACGGAAACTGCGCCCGTCCGGAGGCACCGTGTCCTAGAATGCCGACGCGAACCGCCCGAGTCCGACTTCACCATGATTCCCCGGCGTGAGCGTCACGTATAGGGGTCTCGTCCAGGATTTGCATACGAGGTGCAGCATTCGCGGATCGGGTCGGCGACTCGGAAGCCGCAGCTCCGAGCCGCCGCTCAGGGCCGTGACCGCGTCAGGGCATCTCAGTCGCCGCAGATCCCCCTGGCGATGTCGTTCTTGCCCTGCCCGCCGACTGCCTTGACGACGTCTCCGACGTTCGTGAACCCGAGGGCGCCTTCGGTGTTGATGGTCTTGTGCACCTGGCCGAAGCAGGCAGCGTCGGCGGGCGCAGCGTGGGCGGCGCCGGCGACGCCGAACGTGGCGAACGCGACGATGAATCCGGTGGCGAGAATGCGCTTCATTGAACTTCCCCTTCAATCGGCGGGTGCGTATCGACCCGATATCCAGTACTTCCGCATCAAGCGCGGGTTCGGATGCACCCCGCGGCTTGCCATCTCGAAAATCCGCAGACGTGCTTCAGCGCGACCACGAATCCATGGGCGCAGATCCTCACAGGATGCCTGAATCGACCTGCCCTTCGTCCCCTGTTGCGTTCGCTCTCGATCACGCAGGATCCCAAGCGAGTGGGGGCGAGATATGGGCAAGCTGCCAATAGCGGTAAAGGGGAAACGCCCCGGATCCCTTGCATTTGCTGGGATCCGGGGCGTTTCTCGTGGCGGTACCGGTGGGATTTGAACCCGAAACTGGGCCCAGCGAGTACACGGTGACTCGCCATGATCCGCGGAATTCCGCCTCAGTTGGGCGCCCGCTCACTCTCCAGATGCGCCCGCAATCACAACGGTTGTTGCCATTCTGTTGCCACGGGGTGCGAGTGGCGCTCGCCTGCCTGTCGCCCGATAGCCCATCCTCGAGCGGTCAGTGGCTGTTGCGTGCTGAAGCCGCCGAGACTCGTCCATCGATGAGACTCATAGTCAGGACGGCGGAGCGTAGTGGACGGATGCCTGCCCGAGCCGAGGCCTCAACGCCCTAAGGGTCCTCGATTTGTCGGTCGACCTCACTACGCTCTTATCCAGTCGCCGCGAACGAAGGAATGAGCGTCATGCTGAGGAACTTCCTCTACCTGGACGAGAAGCAACTGGGTCAGTACATCAGCCAGGTAGAGGACGGCCTAAGGAGAGCGAGCAATCGCTCGTCGTCAACGGATAGTGAAAAGAAGGCCGCAATCGATGCCAAGATCGCGAATCTGGGCGTCGGGAAAACAAAGGTCGACGCTGAATCGCTCGACTATGAGGACGACGGTCCGGCCCGATTCGAGCGCCTCCTCTCGTTGGTCGAGGGTGACAGCGACCAGTTTGGATGGTTCGACCTCGAGGCTGATCCGTCGGCTCGTTCGAAGTTGCGCACCGGCCACCTCGTCGAGTTTGCGGCAGAAGTGTACCCAGCGGACGTCTCACAGCTTTCCGGTTCACACGGGTTCCTATCGATGCTGCCTCTCGTACGGGCAATCAGTCAGATGACCGGTAAGCCAACCGGACTCGAGAAGTTTGACGACGGCACGTTCGAGACTATGGCTGAGTTCGGCGCTGCAATGGACGGCACCGGCATCCTGCTGGGGGATCTGCCCGATGATTCAAAGTTCGCTGCGCTGGTGCCCGGCGGAGTGACCGTCGATGGCGTTGCACGTGTTGTAGGCAAGGTAGTGACCACTTGGCCAGCCGATCAGTGGAAGCCTCTGCCCGGCATTCCGATCTACTCTCAGCTGCCAAGAGAGGCTCGACGCGAACTCGAGCGCAAGGGGCCACCAAAGGGCTCGGAGATGATGTGGTTGCAGGGTCCCGCGATGCAATTGAGCTTGCTCGCTATCTACCAGTGATCGCTCTCTGAGCGCCTGGTTGCCTGGAAGAACGCCGGAGCTGGGTTGCGCGAAGTACCCGTTGCATAAGCCGATGGTGGCTCGGCGACCGCGCTGTCCGCGACACAGTCACCCACGCCCTCACGATGATGCCGAACCCCATCGAAGATCGATCCGCTATGCGGGCCGATCTCAATCAATGGTCTAGGGTCGGTCGGTGAACCTCTCACAGCGGACCGGCGCCAAGTGCGTCGTCAAGGAGCAAGGTCATGGTCTACACCGACCGCCCCTCGAACTCGGCGCCGTGCCGCCCACCGGAACCGTCGGCGACTCGTACGACAACGGCCCGCGCCGAGGCGATCACGAATGTCCCGCGTCAGACTTCGTGGCAGGGCGGCAAGTGGACTCCTGAGCGAGAATCTGAATAGGTAGACCCCTTGAATCCGGCGCAAAACAACAAGACGCGGATGGTGCGCTCGGCGTCGATGCGAGGACCCCTCAGTCCGCGGGGCACCGCGCGGTATCGGCCGCGAGTTTCAGGCGGCGACCTAATGAACTGAAAGGGTCCCGGCGCTGCCCTCGTCGTCTCGCGGCAACCCGACCGTCGAGTCGCGTGCGCCAGCAAGCTTGAGTGCGTGCGCAGCCAGCTCGCGGAGCCAGCCTTCCTGAGCGGTGAATGCCGGGGAGCTGGGGAAGATTGCCTGCAACTGGGTGAGCCCATCGGTAATGGTGTCCAGGCTGGCGCCTTCATCCGCAAGTCGGGCGGCCTCGGTGACCATCTGCGGTGCGATGGTCTTCGGAGGCTGGTAGACCTCCCCGGTCAGTTCGGTCCACAGCCAGAGCCGGTCGGCGAGGGACAGTGGCCGTTCACCGATCCAATCGACGCCTGGTCTGAAGATGAGGATGTTCCAGGACGGTGGGTATCCTCTCCATCGGGCCGATAGGCGCGTCTTCCCGGTGCCGGTGGTAATCGAGGCGCGGGCGGCTAGGGTAATGTCGCCGAATTCATCCCGAGCGCCACGAAGGATTGGCTCCAAGTAAAAGTAGAACACTTTCGCGTCGTGTGATTCGATGCGAACGACGGATTCCGTGACGCCATCGGGGAGCAGGCGGAGAGGCATGATCGTGTAGGTGCCCCGAGGGAGCGGAGCTGGCCCGAAGCGCAGTCCCGGCTCCATGATCGTCGAGGCCGTGCGCCCTTTGTTACGGACGGTCAGCTTCACAATATCCAGCCTCAACCCCCGCCGCTCCGGAGAGTCCCACCCGATGCCGGTTCGCCACCGCGGCACCGACCCCGTGATATCCGGGCCCATCCACCTGCGTTCAAGGAGATCGAGCTCGACTTTGATGACGCTTCCGCCGTAGTACCAGCTCCGGATCGACAGGTACACCGTCACGAGCAGCGAGGCTGCTGCGACGGTCAACGACCACCAAGGCGCTTCCACAAGATGAAAGAGTAGCCAGCCAGGTGGCCGTTTGCTCGGTACCGGCTGAGCTTCCGCGGCGGCTGCGACGGTACCTGTGTGCCGATCACAAACGCTCCTGTTACATACCGAGACGATGCAGTCCGGCACGTGTGGCTTGGGAGCGATAGCAATGGCCTCGATCCGTGCTGGGCTCTCGGCACGCGAGTGATGCAATCCCCGTCTCGACCGGCGTCGGATTCGTCGGACAGGAAATGCCGGTCTCAGATCGACGTATCGATGAGCACCCGCACCGCGGTTGCAGTGGGCAATTGGGGTGTCTTGGCAGCGCCGGCCAATAAGGCGAGCGACTGCCGCACAGCGGCAGCCTCGACACCTCGGGATGCGGACACTACCCGCGCCGCGAGGCCTTCCTCAGGTTCCCATCCACGAGTTGCTGCCCACCTCCGGAGCTGGCGCAGGTGCGCGATGGTCGACACGTCACCATCAAGCGTCGCCATGCCGAGCAGAACGAGCATGAATTGCAGGTCGGAACGCTCGAGCGCCGAGATGTCCCCGCGAATCGAGTTCGCCTTGAGGTGGAGCAGGCTCATCATCCGAGTGTGCCGGTCCATGTTCGAGCCGAGTTCCTTCCAGAGTGAGAGTTTCGTCACGAGATCGGCTTCGTTAGAACCTCGAATAGCGAGCTCCTTTGCAGTCACTCTCGGATTAGAGGCAAGCGCAAGTGCGGCCAGCAGGATGTCTGGGGAGTCAGTCTTGATTTCGAAGGACCAGACATCATCGCTCTCGGCGTAACGTTCGACAGTCACCGGCGCTAGGAACGGAAGGGTGATTGCTGCAAGCGTAATTGGCGAGAAGCCGAGGTAGAGCGCGTCCGCGCTACTCAGACTCACGTCAACTTCGGCGAGTTCCAACGAGTTCTCCAGGCCCCAAACACTCGCGAGCAGCGTTTCTAGAAACGCGAACGCACGGTCGACAAAATCCTCGAGCGGTATCTCCTCGGAATGGCTCTTGAGCCTTATGGAGACACATGCTGTATCCGGGTCATAGTCAAAGGCGCGACCGTGGTTCGGAGCATGACGAAGGTACTTCGCAGCATCTTCGAAGACCCGACCCATCGGGCCGCGTTGGAGATCGGTGGCCATCTTCGTAGAGTCGTCCATCATCTGTCGGGCGAATGCACCTGGGTCCTCTACGTCCCGCTCAAGTAGTCGATACCAGGCGAGCACAGCTCCACTGGCCTCGTAAAGTTCGCTGATGAAGCGCCCAGTGCGTCGCACGTTCGCTCGCTCGTCCGACTCGGCTGAGGTGGCGGCGTTGTAGGCGACCGCGGCCTCAACAAGCAGGCGGTGCGTATCCGCCAAACCAGTGACGGCGCCATCCATCCCAGCGATAGTCACCAGGCGCTTGTGGTCGAAGCTGCCGAGACTGGCCTGTCGCAGCTTCTCTTTGAAGCGGAGCGGATCCAGACTGGTTTCCGCGATCGGCTCCAGGATTAGGTACGAGAGTCCCGAGTTGTTGCCTATTCTGAGGCGGAGCGCATCTCCGGCAATTTCGGAGCCCGAGGCGAGCAACTCTCGGAAAGTGGCCTGCGGGAACAGCATGTCGAGTGCTTCGAAGATTCGCTCGGGAATCGGCTTCAACTGCTGGTCAAGCGCCGCGGCCGCGTCCTGAAGCCTGCGGGCGTCGACTATGGGGTTTGCAGCAATATCCATCGCCTCTTGAGCTCGCACGGAAAGCGACTGGGCCGCCGCGGGTGTTGGAGCTATCAAAGCATCGGCATAGAGGTCCCAGATTCGCTCGAGATTGTCGGCGCATTCAAGCAGCGCGCGTTTCATGCCTATCCCGGGCCGAAGGTTCGCCACAGCCGTGAGGATTGACTTCATTGCGTCGATTTCGTGGATTGCCGCGGCAAGTTCGGCGACAGCAGAATCAGCCGTCGGCGCCTCCGAGAACGCGGCAATCGCCGTCAACATACGCTCGAGAATGATCGTCAAGTCTGAGGGAGCGGGAGTTGCACGCGCGACCCGCTCCGTAGTGGTGAAGGAGGCTCGTTTGGATTCAACTCTCGCCAAGCCTTGTCGACGGCGAACGACCCGTGCGTCCACTTCTCCTGGGCGAGGCTTGGCGCCGCAGTCGGGGCACTCGACTGAGGGGATTCGGTCACCCCCGCAACGCACGCACGGGATCGTCTGGAAACCCAAAGAAATCCTGATTGCGATCCCCCTTTCGTGAGCCGCCCCCGATAAGCACGGCATCGTCATCGTATGACGCGCGTCCGACGCTCTTGCAGTCGACCGACGGGTCCGGCCACGACGGCAGAGCACGGATTTTCCTGGGACTAACTCACGCCGATTATCGAGCACGAACCCGGCTCCGTTGGGACCACTGTCCGACAAGCCGGTCCGCGATCGCAAGGGCCAACTGGTTGGAAGCCCAGCAATAGACTCTTCGCCATGCCGCTTGCTGCTCTCGTGATGGCGATCCTTGTGTTCTCCGTCATGCTCCCTCTCGCGGTGGCCGCGATTCTTTGGCCAGCTGCGCTCGCCCGGTTGAATGCCGCATCGATTCGTACGCTGCCGGTCGCTGCGCCGAAGTCAATGCGTGAGCAAGTCGCGTCGAACTCCACGCCCGGCATCATGCGCTTCTGGGGCATTGGCGCGATAGTCATCCTCGCCGTAGCACTGACTGGGGTCGTCAGGACAGTTCTCGAGGACGGCATACAGGAAATTGAATCCGAGACAGACTCGTGGATAGCGTGGCCGATCTATGCAATCGGCCTCGCTCAGATCGTGTTCGGGGCGAGTCTTCTCACCTGGTCCCGCCGGATCTTCGAACGGCTTCGAGTCAAGTTCGACGAGAACGGCGCTGATCTTCGCGCATGGATGATTGTCGTGGTGGGTGCCGTTGGTTTGGGAATGGGAGCCGTTTCACTGTTTGTAGCCGCCTCACTTGCTTGACCGGGTAGTGTCCGCGTGCCGGTCGCCTATCGAACCGGGTAGGCCCCTGCCATGATCAGTAGGTGATCGGTGGCCCAACAAGGATTCTCAGCACGGAAGCTCCCGTGAGACCTGGCTGTCATTTCGATGTCCGCACCTGATCGAGCGACGCCCAGTTCCTGGACCCGTGTCATTCCTCTCGGCGAAGAGGCGTGGCTTGACCTTGTGGGCAGCTCACTCTTCGTCGGCGACGCCGTCGGCCCGAAACGCGAAGTGGACCCGGCGAACCCGGTCGGACTGCTTCCGTGCCTGGAGCGGCCCCGCTCCGTAGTTCTCGATGAGCTTGCTGATCGTGAGCGAGAACTCTCGCTGCCGTCCGGATTCTTGGTCGAGCGCGTGCCGCTCAGCGGGTTGCCCGCTGCTGCGGTGAGCACACAGATCGATTACTGGGTCCAGCTGGCGCTGGATTGGCTTTCGGGTCTACCAGCCTCGGATGTCGACCGGGGGCTCCTGAAAGAACTAGCCGATGCGACCTGGGCGACACAGCGAGGGCGTCACCGCGCACGACGACTGAGCCTGCGCTAGTCGCACGGACCTGCGTCAGGAGGGTCGCCTTTCTCAGGCACCAAGGCAGCGACCGCAAGCCGGTCCCTGAGTGCTCGAGGTATAGGCAGAATATGTCCGTGAGCGAGGTCACGAAACTTGTCCAGGACTTGCACGAGGCCAGCGACACGGTGGATGCCGGCGAGCTGACTCTGTCATACGCACGAAAGGGAGAAGTTCGCGCACACAACAAGCGGATGAACGCACTTTGGGCAGTGCTCAATGAACTCGCGGCGAGCCCGGAAGGGCGGTCGGCGCTCGAGACGTTACTGCGAGAGTCTCCGGTCACGTCCCTCAGGATCTCAATCGCCAATGTCGTGATGCGCTGGGACACCTTTTCCGCCAGAGACGTGCTCGAGGAGATCGTCACTGGTGGTGGCGGCCACGTCGGGCGGCCGATGACAATGACTGTGGCGCTCCAAGCGCCCGATGGCGCCGCGAGGAATGCCGCACTGAGTTTGCTCAACCTCGAACGCACAACGCAGCAACGTACCTGAGCCCTCCGTCGCTTTCGTGCCGTTAGCCGATCCTAATGTCGGTCGCTCCCTCCGAGTACTGTTCAGGCCGGTTTCGGCCGCAACCATGTCGGAGCACGCACGGGCTCTGCGCCCCAGGTCAGGATGCGGTGTGCTCCAGCTGTGGCAGCGAGTGTTGCGAGTCGAATCGACTGCCGGCCGCATCGGTCTCCAGCGCCGCGAAGACGTAGAGTGCGTAACCGCCGAACGGGATGAGGGAGATCAGGTACCACCATCCTGAGCGGTTCGTGTCGTGGAGCCGGCGCACCGTGACCGCGATCGACGGCAGGAGCAGCGGCAGAGTGAACACCGCAAGCCCGAAGAGCATGACCAGGGTCGACGCCACAGTTGCTGTGAGCACCGTGGCGGCTGGGTCGGTCTGGTCCGCGCCCACGATGACCGAGGCCATCACAGCGATCACGACGACCGTGAGGACGAGTCCGGCGATCGTGCCCACGATGTACTGGAACAGCATCGCCCACCAGAACTCGCTTCGGCTGGCACGTCCGGTGAACACGGCGTACTTGCGGAAGAACCTGCGCACCGATGCGCCGAACGACGCGCCGTAAAACGGGAGGTCGAGCGTGGCGGGTTCACGGGCGGGGGCGTCATAGACGGTGTGCATCGGACTCCAGGCGATCAGGATCCAGTTGGGCGGGCCGCGGCATCGTCGGGGTGTCGTGCAGATCGGCAGCCGAAGTCTATCTACGACGCGCCGCGCACCCTAGACGCTGTTGCTGCCGCACCCCTGATGTTGGCGGCCCGTGAGCAGCCGGCAGCGAGTCCCTCGGCGCGACCGTTCGCGTCCGCAAGCGAATCCGCCTGCGGACGTCCGTTTGAGGACCGGCTATCGGGCGGTGGGGGTGCCCTCGGCCGCTACGCTCAGACCATGCATGGGCCAACGCGTGAAGCACTCGGAGACTTGAGTGCATTCGCTCTATTGCTGGTCCGCGGAGTCATGCTCTGGATCATCATCCCGGTCGGCTTCACACTGTGGATACTTGTCTTCAGCTGGACCGTTCGCGTCGGCCTCGGCGAGTTTCTCGGCTGGCTAGATCTCAATCTCATCGCTGCCCTGCATCGTGCGATCGTTCGTCCATTCAGTGGATCAAGAGTCGAGTTCGTGCCGGCGCGCCTAATTCAGACAGTCACCCACCGTATCCACGTCGTCGACCCATTCTGAGGCTTGAGAGAGAGAGCGAGAGAGAGGGATCCGCCTGCGGACGTCCGTTGATGGACCGCTGAGGGGTTCGATCTGGCAAACGACGCATGAACGCCGTCAAACGCTCGCTCGGAGGCCGGGGAGCCGATCTTGTCGAGTAACGCGGAACGATGGAGTGCTCCCAGGCGGCCACGGTCGTCTAGGGCGGCGTGGGTCACGCGGTGGCTATCGCGATGTAGATGATCGCTGCGCGGCCTGGTGGCAAACCGTGGCCGTGGGGGTACTCAGGAGCTCGTGGTGCGATTTCCGGTTCGTCAATGCTGATCCTGCCGATGATCGATCCGCAGTGCGGCCCGTTCTCGAAAGTCGAATACCAAGTGTCGATTAAGCAGCCAAATCGGAGGACGATTGAAGGACTCCACGTAAGGAGGCTGGTGATGTGCTACTCGTGGTACGAGGATGTCGAGAAGAGCGTGCAGAAGGATGTCGCTCAAGAAGATCTCCGGAGGAGAGTGCCTGAACGGCGCCCGGAGAACCCGGTCCGGTCAGAACTTCTGAGATTCTGGACTGTCCGAATTGGTCGGCGCGACCGCACGACCGAAGAGGCGACATCGGACCGCATCCTCGAAAAGGTTTAGCGGCAGGAGACACAGGTAGGCCTCGCCCTCGGGCGAGGCCCCCCTGCCTGAACAATTCTTATGAATTGGAGCACGGACCTGTAGTGACCCGCGGAGAGACCGCCGGCGAGCGCAGCGACACCGGTTCAACGGGAGCGGAATTGGTGCCCGTTCGTGGATCGCATATCGGGCTGCCGCTCTCTGGGTAAGCGGCTGCGATGAACAGACCCGCCATGCTCGCGGGCAGACAAAACATACCGGGATAAATCATCCGAGCATGGTTATGCGCTCGACGACGGCGAGCGCCTCTACCTCAAACGGAACGACAAGAGAGTCTGTGGTCGTACAGTCGGTCATCAAGTTGGGGTGGCCGCGGCGTCCGCACGATCCATGCGGGCGTTGATCCAGCGCCACTTCCAGTAGCTTGGCCCGAAGTCCGACACATAATCACCCGCAACCCCAACAAGGTCCAGCTTCCATCTGAGCGGAGCCGCCGAAACTTGCAGCATGATGCACGCGACGATGTCGTCACCGGGACATTCCTGAAGAACAAACTCATCAGGCAGCAACTCGGCAACGAACTCTTCTTCGGCTGCCGGATCGACCTCGGGATACGTCTCGACGAGTTCCTCCAGGAGTCGGCGATACCGTGATCGGAGCTCACGCTCAAGTCGGACCTGATCGGTACTGCTCAGCTGAGCGATCCGCTCGCGAAGCTCAGGTGACACATGAACCTCCGGACGCCCCAACCTTTCTGTCTGGAACAGGCGGCCCGTTGTTACCCACATCACACTCTCCCTCAATTTGACTAACGGTAGTGCTTCGTTCCAAGCGTCCTTTCGGTCTCTTTGTAGCGCGGGTGCTGCCCCGCTCTACCTGGACCGCGCCAAAACCCGATCCCTCATCGTGGCCACTCGAGCTCGATCGTCTGCCAAGATCGGCAGATGCCCACCTTGTCCAGGTTATTGAGCCGCGTACGGACGCTCGATCCGGACGCAACCATCTTCGCCGAGCAGCCGTGGGGCGAAGAATCACGGGCAATTTTGATCAGCGATGCCGTCGATGATGCTCTCGACGAACCACAGAGGATGGCCTACCTCCTCGAAGTCGATCTCGCCCTGGACGTGCTCAAGGTCTGGTCAGACTGGCGGAACGGAAAGGTACCGACGCCGGCCGAGTCGGTCGCGGCGGTGATCCACTACGCCCAGCAGGATGCGTACATTCCAGTCGCTCCCCACGAGACGTAGGCCAACGGATCAAACGGGGCCAGCCGATCGAACGCGTGTGGCACCGCCCGATAACCGGTCGTTCATCGCTCACGTCGCCGGCTCCCGGAAGCGCCGATCGCTTGGGCTTGCTTCCTCGCGACGCTCCGTGAGTGAGGTGAAGACCACCTCGTACTCGCCCTGCGGCCAGAGCAGAACGCGATGCACGAAGCGCCCGTCAGTTTGAACGTCGACCTCGTCATAGAGGATCTCGGTCTCGGCGTCATAGAGCCGCAGTGAATCGATGGTCGCCCCGGGTTCCAACCGGAGCTCTGCGCCGACGAAGCTCAGCTCGACGAACTCGTAGCCAACCTGCAGATCGCCTACGAGCGCACGCAGCACCAGCGCGCCGCCGGGTTGGTGCTCGACCGATTGGATCTGCGCATCGTGCAGATTGACCCCCTGAATCAACCTCTCAGCACCGTCACGCAGTCGCGGCAGCACCGCGGTGCGGTGCGACTGGTAGTCCCGCCAACGCAAATCCCATTCAGCGTCGTCGAGCGCGCCAGACGCCCACTCGCGGGTTAGCCACTGCATCGACACGTTGTGCAACGTACCTGCTCGGACCGCCATGGTCCAACTGCCCGGTAGCCGGTCCTCAAACGGGGCGTGTTAGTGAACGGGCACGCGGGTCGAGCGTACTCGGATCGAGACGCCCACCCACCGCACCGGCGCGACCAAAGAGGGACATGCACTGTAGCCTCGTCGTGACCCGCCCCAGGCGCTCCTACCCTTCAAGGGCGCGCCCAGCTCGCAGTTGGTGAGGGTGGTTGCCCGTTCGAGACGGGCCGGGGACCCGGGGGCTTCACCGTCTCTGCGAGAGCTGTCGGGGGCCTTACTCTGTTCCCCCGACATGGGCTCACCAGCCCATGTCCTTGCTGAGGGGCGCCAGGTTGAACAAGCGGCACGAAGAACAGAGCGTTCTGATCAAAGGTTGTGCTCCGCCCATGACTGTACTCCCCAACCGGTGACCCACCAGAACCACAGGACGGCGACGGTGCAGACAAGTGCTATCCCGGCTGTGACGATGGTGAGCAGAGCGTAGCTGCCGAGCGTGAGCCACCTGCGACGAGACGGGTCAGCAATCGCATCGATGACGTCGGCCCGTCCTTTGAACATGAGGTCGGCGAACAAGAGCGGACCGGCGAGCGACGTCGCGAACCATCCGTAGGCGAACCACGCGGACTGGGCACCGTACGAAGACACCTGCCCCATTGCTATCGCCGCGATCGCGACGTACGTCAGAAGGAAAGCCGGCACTCCAGTGATGGCCGTGAATACTCCGAGAAAGAGGGCAGACTGCCCGGTCCACCAGAGCCCGCGAGCGGCGGCCGCGTACCGGGCCGGAGGACGCCGCCGATACCACCTCCGACGTTGGGAGGCGGGCGTGGCGCGGGCCGCGATGTCCGTCGCTCCGGATGACTTCGACAAGCCGCCTCTCCTGTCCTGGTCGGCTGGTGAATAGCCTTGCAGACTCTGAACCTGGCTGGGCGGATACAACCGAGTCGCCCACAGCTTGAAACGAAAGAACGAGCGCGTCTGGGTCGATCGGCGGCGCTCCACGAGGTGGGGGCCGGTTCACCGCGACCCGCAAGTCTCGACCCTGGTGGTGATTCGCGATAGACCCGCCCGCGAAGGTGCCCGATGAGGGCGCCTCGAACGCAACTGTCCGCGCCCAGCGAGCGGCGGACGCACGTCATCGGAACAGGAGGGCTAACCGCCCGACCCGAAGCCCTCCGACTGCAGCGGGTCGACCCTCAAATGTGCGGTGCAGAAGCTGGACCAATCAGAGCGCCGCGACATGACCCGTACCTCGTCCGCAGCCCGACGGCACACGATCCGGGTGACCCGGCCGCAATATCGGGACAGTGGCTTATCTGCACCGACGTTTATCTGCACCACGGTGCGCACCGCCCGAGCCGGCTCCCTGGCGAGCTGCCTGGAGACTTCTGAACATCCCGCACTGGGACCCTCCACTCGTTCCCACGCCAAGCCCGAGGACGCTTCGTCAACGAGACGCACCATCATCACCGATTCCAGCGCCCCGCGTCTGTCCATTGATCTCTTGACAGCTCCCGCCGTTGTTTCCCTCCTATCGATTCTTTCCCTGTCCTGCCGCCCCTGCTTTACTTCCCAACCTCCCCCATGAAGAACGAAGGATGAGTGGGGGAGGTTGGGAAGCGCGCGAAGCGCGGCAGGGGCGGCAGGACAGGGAAAGAACGGGCGATCCCGTTCGGTTGCCTATTCGCGGCTGATGAACGGGCAAGCGAATGGCCGTGTATGCAGCTCGGCGCAGATGTTGTGGAAAGTGGGTTTGCGAGCCAGACGGATAGGATCCGCCGCTCGGAGCCTCTAGATCGCCTGACCGAGCGCATGACGCAATCGGGTAACGGCGGCGTCCATCACCGCGGTTCCAGTGTCTTGGAATGAACCCATTCCACCCCGAAATAGATGCAGAGCATTGGCGACGGCCGTGCGCAACTCTATTGGGTTGTCAATGCCGTCGAACTGCCGCCCGAGCCTTTTGGCTACCTCACCCGGGATGCGTCGTCGTCGTGCGTTGCAGCTGCACGAAGCTGTGCGATGGCGTCGCGAATCTCTTCGAGCGATTCGGCTGTGGTTGGCACGACCTCAGAGTGTCTGCCGCCGTCTTCCGCCCCGGTCTGAGCCAGTGGACGGCGGCTGGCGGCAAGGCAGAGGCGCCGCGTCTGTGGCTACGGTGTCAGCGACTCGGACGTTCTCAGAAGGTCGGTTATCCACAGACTGCGTCCGAAACGCGCTTCCTGCTTCTTTACTGTTCTTCCTGTTCCTTCCTCCTTCTAAGGGGTACGGTGAGCGTCCCCCTGCAGGTACGCCTACCGTCCCCCTAAGCGGTACGGTGAGTGACCCCCTGAGGGGTACGGTGAGTGACCCCCTGAGGCTTCGCCGAACGCCAGTTATCCACATGCGTCGGAGCTTGGCCGAGTGGAGCGTCGGCCGGCGTCGATAGCCTCAAATTGTGGACACAGATGGCGAGGAAGACGCCCGCGTAGATCGCCTCGATGCGGGTACGAACCATGGGTAGCATCCACGCCTATGCAACGTCGGCCGGGCGACGGTATCGCGTCGTCTATCGCAAGCCGGACCGGAAGCAGGGACAGAAGCGCGGTTTCAGGACGAAGCGCGACGCCGAGCTCTATCTCGCCGAGGTCGAGGTGTCGAAGGCTCGCGGGTCGTTCATCGACGAATCGTCCGCGCGGATCACGATTGGGGTGCTCGGCGCGGACTGGATCAACAGTCAAAGGAATCTCCTGAAGCCGTCGGCGTATCGGTCGCTGGAGTCCGCCTGGCGCCTCCACGTGCTCCCCAAGTGGGGAGATCGGGCAGTCGGCAGCATCCGACACAGCGAAGCCCAGAGCTGGGTGTCCGAGCTCGCGGCGACGATGTCCGCCACGTCGACCCTTCGCGCTCACGGAGTCTTGGCCGGCATCCTCGACGTCGCCATGAAGGACCTTCGCATCTCGTCCAATCCGGCACGCGGTCTCACCCTCCCGAAGAAGCCGCGGAAGGCGCACACCTACCTCACACACGACCAGGTCGACCGTCTGGCGCTCGAGTCCTCACACTCGACGCTCGTGCTCTTCCTCGCCTACACGGGGCTCCGGTGGGGCGAAGCGACGGGTCTTCGCGTGAAGGACCTCGACACGCTCCGGCGCCGTGTGAGCGTCATCCAGAACGCCGTCATGGTCGGTGGTCATGTCGAGGTCGGAACGCCGAAGAGCCACAAGATCCGATCGGTCCCGTTCCCAGAGTTCCTGACGCTGTCGCTCGCCCGGAGGTGCGACGGCAAGGATCGAGATCAGTTGTTGTTCGGTGACGGCACCAACCACATGAGGTTGCCGCACTCCCAGGCCGGGTGGTTCGCACACGCTGTGAAGCGTTCGCAGGCGACCGACCCCGCCTTCCCGCGCGTGACCCCCCACGATCTCCGACACACGGCCGCAAGCTTGGCCATCAGCGCCGGCGCGAACGTGAAGGCCGTGCAGCGGATGCTCGGTCACGCCTCTGCCGCGATGACACTCGATGTGTACGCCGACCTCTTCGACGATGACCTCGATGCCGTTGCAGTTGCGCTCAATCACGCACGTGGCGATTCAACTCTTGCCAAAATGTTGCCACACTAGGTCTCGAACGAGAAAGAACCCCCCGACTTCCGCGGAATCCTGCGGGAGTCGGGGGGTTCTTCGTGGCGGTACCGGTGGGATTTGAACCCACGGTGGGCGTTAACCCACACAACTTTTCGAGAGTTGCACCTTCGGCCGCTCGGACACGGTACCGGGATCGATAGTAGACGACTCTGCCGCAAGGGCCAAAACGAGCGGATGCCGCACCTGTCTCAGCCTCGCCACGCGTACGGGTGCCGCGCGCTCCGTCCAGCGGACATCCAGCGCTCATCCAGCCGCCCGGCGTACCGTCGGCAGACGTGACGTCGAAGGGCCTGCTCGCTTCGGCGATCGCCACGGGGGCGGTCGCCGCCGTCGGCGCACTCGCGGCGGTGGGCTGGCGCCGGTTCCAGGCGAAGCTCACCGCGAACTCGCTCGTGCTCAACGAGACCCTCCCCATCCACTCCAAGTGGTGGCGCGACCACGCCAAGGAGCGCGGCGAGATGCTCTACGTCGCGATCGGCGACAGCGCGGCCCAGGGCATCGGCGCGAGCCGACCCGACCGCAGCTACGTCGGCGTGCTCGCCGACGACATCCGCAACCTGACCGGGCGGTCGTTGCGCGTCGTGAACCTCAGCATCTCGGGCGCGACCACCGAGCTGGCCGTGCTCGACCAGCTGCCGCGCCTCGCGAAGCTCCGCCCCGACCTCGTCACGGTCGCGATCGGCGCGAACGACATCGCCCTGTGGGATCCGGCCCGGTTCGAGCGCAACATGCGCGCGATCCTCGACGCGGTGCCCGACGATGCGATCGTCGCCGACCTGCCGTGCTTCCACTTCCCGAAGAACGAGCGCAAGGTCGCCGTCGCCAACCGCATCCTGCGCCGCCTCGCCGCCGAGCGCGGGCTCACGGTGGTGCCGCTGCACGAGCTCACGAAACGCCAGGGGCTCCGCGGCATCCTGACCCAGTTCGCCGAGGACATGTTCCACCCGAACGACCACGGCTACCGCGTCTGGGCCGATGCCTTCCGCCCCGCCCTGCTCGCCCTCGTCGCCCGACGCCTCGTGGATGCCGGACACGACCACGCCGACGTCGCCTGAGGCGAGCCGCCGTCACGCCGCGATGCGTCGTGCGACCGCCGCGGCATCCTCGCCGACGCCGATGAGCAGCGGCGACTTCCGGTGCGAGAGCCACGGCATGCCCACGAACCAGAGGCCCGGTGCACGGATGCTGCGACCGCCCTCGTGCAGCGGGAAGCCCATGTCGTCGAGCAGGTCGGGGATGCGGATCCAGCCGTACGCCGGACGGTAGCCGCACGCGACGACGACCGCGCCGAGCTCGGAGACGCGCGGCGGCTCGCTCGACTCGAGCGGCGCGTCGTCCAGGTCGGGCGGCGGGAGCGCCGGCAGCCCCTTCGCGTCGGCGACCCCGGCCGCCGCGCCCCAGATCTGCCGGTAGGCCTCGTCGCCGACCGCGACCGATGCGGCGAGGTCATCGGCGACGACGAACTCGTCCCCGTCGACCCCGGTCACGCGCCCGCTCAGCGGCACGCCCGCGGCGGCCAGCGTCCGGAGCGTCAGGTCGTGCCCGCCGCCTGCGCCCGTCGCGAGCGGATTCGCCGCGAACCGCACGGCCGGCGAGGGCATGTCGGCGAGCGTGTGCTCGAAGAAGCCCGAGTCCTCCAGCCAGTCGACCGTGTCGCGCCCGGCGATCCGTCGCGGCATGGACGGCGCCGACCCCGTCGCGAGGGTGACGTCGCGCCCGGCGTCGTGGAGTTCCTCCGTCAGCTGCGCAGCGGTCTGCCCGCCGCCGATGACGAGCACGCGCCCGTCGGGCAGCGAGTCCGGCGATCGGTAACCGCCCGGCCCGGTCACGTACACCCGCTGGGCCAGTTCCGAGGCCCACGGCGGCCGGTGCTCGCGCTGGTACGCCCCCGTGCACACCACGACGTTCCGAGCACGGATGCCGCCGAGCGGCGTGTCCGCGCGGAATCCGCCGTCCTCCTGCACGAGCGCCGTCACGGGGCGCCCCTCCTCGACGGGAGCGTCGAACGACGCCGCGTACTCGCGGAGGTGGGCGAGTACCTCGTCGCGCGCCATGAAGCCGTGGGGCTCCTCGCCGCGGTACTCGCCACCGGGTAACCGCACGGTGTGGTTCGGCGTGACGAGGTGGAACGAGTCCCACCGGGCCGACCACGCGCGGGCGATGCGGTCCGCCTCGAGCACGACGTGCTCCACCCCGGCGGAGCCCAGCTCGTGGCTCACCGCGAGACCGGCCTGGCCGGCCCCGATCACGAGGACGTCGACGTCCGCGGACATGCGCCCAGCGTATGCCCGCACCGCGCGCAGGGCGACACCCCAGTGGGGGCGGCTCCGGTGTCGGATGCCGCGGCTAGGCTGCGGGCATGGCCCGACCCACCTCCACGTTCCGTTGCACCGAGTGCGGTTGGAGCACCGTCAAGTGGGTGGGCCGCTGCGCCGAGTGCCAGCAGTGGGGCACCGTGGTCGACGCCGCCGAGCAGACCGGCATCGTCCGCTCGGTGCAGGCCGTCACGCCCACCGCCGCGCGCGCGGCACGACCGATCGCCGAGGTCGAGGCCGAGCACACCGCCCATCGCCCGAGCGGCATCGGCGAGTTCGACCGGGTGCTCGGCGGCGGCATCGTCGCGGGCGCCGCCATCCTGCTCTCGGGCGAGCCGGGCGTCGGCAAGTCGACACTGCTGCTCGAGGTCGCCGCGCGCGTCGCCTCCACGGGCCGGCGCGTCCTCTACGTGAGCGCCGAGGAGTCCACCGCCCAGGTGCGCCTGCGCGCCGGGCGCACCGGCGCGCTGCACGATGAGCTCTACCTCGCGGCCGAGACCGACCTCGCCACCATCCTCGGGCAGGTCGACCAGGTCGGGCCCGAGCTCCTCATCGTCGACTCGGTGCAGACCGTGTCGAGCTCGCTCTCCGACGGGCTGCCCGGGCAGCCGAGCCAGGTGCGCGAGGTCGCCTCGACGCTCATCCGCGTCGCGAAGGAGCGCAGCCTCCCCGTGCTCATCGTCGGTCACGTCACGAAAGACGGCTCGATCGCGGGTCCGCGACTCCTCGAGCACCTCGTCGACGTCGTGTGCCAGTTCGAGGGCGACCGGCAGACGGCCCTCCGCTTCGTCCGCGCGCTCAAGAACCGGTTCGGCCCCACCGACGAGGTCGGATGCTTCGAGATGACCGGCGACGGCATCGCCGAGGTGCCCGACCCCTCGGGCCTCTTCCTCAGCAGCTCACGCACCGCCGTGAGCGGCACGTGCGTGACGGTCGCGCTCGAAGGGCGACGGGCCCTGCCCGTCGAGGTGCAGGCGCTCGTCGTGTCGACGAAGGCGCCGCAGCCGCGTCGGGTGGTCAACGGCGTCGACCCGTCGCGGGTCGCCATGATCATCGCGGTGCTCGAACGGCGAGCCGGACTCCGTCAGCTCGGCGAACACGACGTCTACGTCTCGACCGTCGGCGGCGTTCGCCTGGCCGAGCCTGGCGCCGACCTCGCGATCGCCGTGGCCATCGCATCGGCCATGCGCGACCGCGCCGTGCCGCACGAGCTCGCCGCCTTCGGCGAGATCAGCCTCGCCGGCGAGGTGCGACCCGTCACCTCGGCGAAGCAGCGCGGCAACGAGGCGCGGCGCCTGGGTTACACCACGATCCTCGACGTCGAGGCGGGCAGCGTGCACGCCGCGGTCGAGCGCGCGATGATGGCGTCGACGTCGAGCCGCGAGCGCGAACTCGACGTCGCGTTCTGACGCCCTGCGCGTTCCCGCCGTTTCGACCGGCCCTACGCCTCGAGCGCCCGGAGGAGCTCGCCCGGCGGCGCCTGCATCGGGTGCGGCCCGGCGATGTCGAGGAACACGGTCGTGATCGTCGACTCGTAGCGCTTGAGGAACGTGCGCAGCCACGCCGGACTCTGCAGGCCCACCGCAGGCGGGAGGTTCGCGGGCTTGTTCGCCGCGTCGCTGAACAGGAGCAGAGCGACGTCGCCGGTCTTCGGGTCGCGATACGTCCACACCTCGCCGCCGTCGAGCGGCTTGTCACGCGGTCCGGGCTTCACGAGCGGCACCACCGTGTTGCCGTGCCGCAGGGCGAGCGCCACGGCCGCCATGTCCTGCCGTTCGAGCGCCTCGGCGAGCGCCTGCGATCGGAACTCCACCGGCTCGCTGGGCTTGCCGGACTTCTTGCGCTGCGCCATGCCTCCAGCGTAACGAGCGGATGCTACGAGACCGCGTCGCCCGCCTCGAACGCCGCCGCGGCATCCTCGGTCAGCACCGGCTCGGCACTCTCCGCGCGGAGCCGGTCGCGCGCCTCGTGCTCGACGAGGACGGGGACGAAATCGCGGATGCGGTTGCCCTCGAGCACGAGATGCTCCTCGCCCACGATGGCGGCGACACGATCGCGGGGCACGTCGGGGAATCGCTTCGCCAGGCGATCCACCACCTCACCGACGGCGCGCGCCTCCTCTTCGGCGTTCATGCGACGAGTCTGTGCCCTCGACCGGCGCCGATCAAGACCCCCATGCTGCGGTCACCGCACGGTCGCACGTAGGATGCAGGCACCATGGCCGAGTACGTCCTGGACCACCACCTCGACGGCGAGCGCTCCCGGCTCGCCCTGATGTCGCGCCTGCTCGACCCGATGCACCGACGGCATCTTGAGGCGCTCGGCGTGAGTCCTGGCGATCGCACCCTCGAGGTCGGATGCGGCAACGGCTCGATCTCGGCCTGGCTCGCCGAGCTCGTGGCGCCCGACGGCACCGCCGTGGCCGACGACATCGACCTCTCCCTCGTCGACGTGCGCGCACCCGACCTCGAGCTCCGCACCGACGATATCGTGGCCGGCCCGATCGATCCGGGCACCTTCGACGTCGTCACGGCGCGCGCAGTGCTCCACCACGTCGCCGATGCGGATGCCGCGGTGCGCAACCTCGTCGCCTCGCTGAAGCCCGGCGGCGGCATCCTGCTCATCGAGCCCGACTTCCTGCCGGTGAGCGTGGCCGAGCCGCCCGAGGTGAAGGCATTCTGGGACGGCTGGCTCGCGTGGTCCCGCGAGGCCGGCATCGACTACCACATCGGTCGCACGCTGGCCCCGCGGCTGGCAGCCCTCGGGATCGAGGACCTCGCCGGCACCGCCGAGACCGCCGTGTACAACGGCGGTTCGCCGTGGGCGACCTACTGGATCGACACGGTCACCGAGCTGCGCCCGAAGCTCACGGCGAGCGGTCACCTCACCGACGCGCTCGTCGACGGCTTCCTCACGCGGTGCGCGGATGCCGCGTGGTGGACCGAGACCATCGCCTTCACCGCGGTGCACGGCCGCGCGCCCCGTTCCTGACGCCCGTCCGGGGGTCACTCAGGGCTACCCCCGATGGACGGAGCGCGACCCGTGATTAACGTCGAAGCATGGGCATGGTCAAGGGCGCACTCGACGACGATCGGATCCTCGGCGGGATCATCACGCTGCTGATGCTCGCGGTGGTGGCACTCGTGATCGGGATCGTGCTCTGGTCGGCCGATGCCGACCTGGCCCCGCTCGGCGGCGTCCAGCGCACGGCCTCGGTCGACAGCTCCCAGGCGCCCGCTCAGTAGAGCTGGAACTGCTTCGTCGACTCCGACGCGAAGCCGTCGACCGTCACCGCCAGGTGGTATGACGCGCCACCCGCCGGCACCGCTTCGCGCGGACCCTGGCAGGTGTCGACGCTCGACCGCGTGCGGTCCCACACGATCGGCACGCTCGAGCTGATCGGCGTGCCGGGCGTGAGCGACACCTCGGCGTCGACCGGATCCACCTGGCAGTCGGTGGAGAGCCAGTAGACCTCGGTGCCGCTCGTGATGGTGAAGACCTGCGCCTTCGTCCCGGCGTTGATGACGCACACGTTCTTGCCGATGTTCGTGATCGTCACCGAGAGCGCCGGCTGCTCCCCCGCCTCGTACACCGACTTGTCGGTCACGGCCTCGACGAGGAGCGCGCCCTCCTTGCAGCGGGCGCCGTCGGCATCCGTGGGCTCGGTGGGGATCACGGTCGGCGGTGGTGTCGCCGCCTCGGTCGCATGCGGAGTCGCCGACGGGGTGCTGCCCTGCGCCGCGGCATCCGGTTCATCGCCCTGGCTGGCGCCCGGGCGCACGATGATGAGGACGACCGCGACGATCACCGCGACGAGTCCCAGCAACACCATGAGTCGACGTCGCCGGTACACCTGCGGCGGATGCCGCCGCGCCGGTGCGGGATTCGTCGACATGCCCACAGGGTACGACCGCGGGCTCGTTCGGCCCGGGAGCCTGGCGGCGCGCCGGGCGCCTGCTCAGAAGCGCTTCAGCATGCGAGTGTTGCCGAGCGTGTTCTGCTTCACGCGGGCGAGGTCGAGGAACTCAGCGACGCCCTCGTCGTGCGAGCGCACGAGCTCGCCGTACACCTCGGGGTCGACCGTCTCGGCGCCCATGTCCTCGAAGCCGTGGCGGCCGAAGAACTCCACCTCGAACGTGAGGCAGAACAGGCGGCTCAGGCCGAGCTCGACGGCGTCGTCCTCGAGCGCCGCGAGCAGGGCGTGGCCGACGCCGTGGCCGAGCCACGCGTCGTCGACCGCGAGCGTGCGCACCTCGCCGAGGTCCTCCCACATGACGTGCAGCGCGCCCGCGCCGATGAGCCGTCCGTCATCGGCCTCCGCCACGCGGAACTCCTGGACCGACCCGTAGAGGTCGACGCGCTCCTTGCCGAGCAGGATGCGTCGGGCGACGAGCGGCTCCACGAGGGCGAGGATCTTCGGCACGTCGCTGGTGCGCGCCCGGCGCACCGTGTAGTCGGTCATCCGATCATCGTAGGCGTATGCGAAGAGGGCGGATGCCGCAGCATCCGCCCTCTTCGTGTCGTTCGGTCAGTCGCCCGACGCGGCCGCGAGATCGGGGCTCACGGGACCCGTGCCGATCGCGGCGCCGGAGTTCACGCCCACGCCGACGGGCAGCGCCCGCTGCGTCGTGGTCATCACGAACTCGCCGTCGCGGTAGTCGACCAGCACGTGGTCGCCCGAGTTGAGCTCGCCGTGCAGGATCTTCTCCGACAGGCGGTCCTCCACCTCGTGCTGCACCGCGCGGCGCAGCGGCCGGGCGCCGAGCGCCGGGTCGAAGCCGACCTCGATCAGGCGCTCCTTGGCGGCGAGCGTGAGCTCCACCGTCATGTCGCGGTCGAGCATGCGGTCGCCGAGGCGCTTGATGAAGAGGTCGACGATCTGCAGCAGCTCGTCCTTGGTGAGCTGTGGGAACACGATGATCTCATCGACGCGGTTCAGGAACTCGGGCTTGAAGTGCTTCTTCAGCTCCTCGTTCACCTTGCCGCGCATGAGGTCGTAGCCCGTGCGCGGGTCGCCCTCGAGCTGGAAGCCGACGGGACCGGTCGAGATGTCCTTCGTGCCGAGGTTCGTGGTCATGATGATCACGGTGTTCTTGAAGTCCACCACGCGACCCTGGCCGTCGGTGAGGCGGCCCTCCTCCAGGATCTGGAGGAGCGAGTTGAAGATGTCGGGGTGGGCCTTCTCGATCTCGTCGAAGAGCACGACCGAGAACGGCTTGCGGCGCACCTTCTCGGTGAGCTGGCCGCCCTCCTCGAAGCCGACGAAGCCGGGAGGGGCGCCGAACAGGCGCGAGACCGTGTGCTTCTCGCCGTACTCCGACATGTCGAGCGAGATCATCGCCGCCTCGTCGTCGAACAGGAACTCGGCGAGCGCCTTGGCGAGCTCGGTCTTCCCGACGCCGGTGGGGCCGGCGAAGATGAACGAGCCCGAGGGGCGCTTCGGGTCCTTGAGGCCCGCGCGCGTGCGGCGGATGGTCTTGGCGAGGGCGGAGATCGCCTCCTCCTGGCCGATGACGCGCTCGTGCAGGGCCTTCTCCATGAAGACGAGCCGCGACGACTCCTCTTCGGTGAGCTTGAAGACGGGGATGCCCGTCGCCTGCGCGAGCACCTCGGCGATCAGGCCCTCGTCGACGACCGCGGTCGTCTTCACGTCGCCCGACTTCCACTGCTTCTCGAGGCGCAGACGCTCACCGAGCAGCTGCTTCTCCTCGTCACGGAGCGACGCGGCCCGCTCGAAGTCCTGCTCCTCGATCGAGGTCTCCTTGGCGGCGCGGACGACGGCGATCTTCTCGTCGAATTCGCGCAGCTCGGGCGGCGAGGACAGGATCGACAGGCGCAGGCGGGCGCCGGCCTCGTCGATTAGGTCGATCGCCTTGTCGGGGAGGAAGCGGTCGGAGACGTAGCGGTCGGCGAGGTTCGCCGCGGCCACGAGCGCGCCGTCGGTGATGGACACCTTGTGGTGCGCCTCGTACCGGTCGCGAAGACCCTTCAGGATGTTGATCGTGTGGGGCAGTGACGGCTCCTGCACCTGGATGGGCTGGAAGCGGCGCTCGAGGGCGGCGTCCTTCTCGAAGTGCTTGCGATACTCGTCGAGCGTCGTGGCGCCGATCGTCTGCAGCTCGCCACGGGCGAGCAGCGGCTTGAGGATCGAGGCGGCGTCGATCGCGCCCTCGGCGGCGCCCGCACCCACGAGGGTGTGGATCTCGTCGATGAAGACGATGATGTCGCCGCGGGTGCGGATCTCCTTCGTGACCTTCTTCAGGCGCTCCTCGAAATCGCCGCGGTAGCGGGAACCGGCGATGAGCGAGCCGAGGTCGAGCGAGTACAGCTGCTTGTCCTTCAGCGTCTCGGGGACCTCGTTCTTCACGATCGCCTGTGCGAGGCCCTCGACGACGGCGGTCTTGCCGACGCCGGGCTCGCCGATCAGCACGGGGTTGTTCTTGGAGCGGCGGGAGAGGATCTGCATGACCCGCTCGATCTCCTTCTCGCGCCCGATCACCGGGTCGAGCTTCGAGTCGCGCGCGGCCTGCGTGAGGTTGCGGCCGAACTGGTCGAGGATCTGCGAACCGCCCTGCGGCTGCGCCTGGTCGTTCGCGCCGACCTGCACCTGCTCCTTGCCCTGGTAGCCCGAGAGGAGCTGGATGACCTGCTGGCGCACGCGGTTGAGGTCGGCGCCCAGCTTCACGAGCACCTGGGCGGCGACGCCCTCGCCCTCGCGGATGAGGCCGAGCAGGATGTGCTCGGTGCCGATGTAGTTGTGGCCGAGCTGCAGCGCCTCGCGCAGCGACAGCTCGAGCACCTTCTTCGCGCGCGGCGTGAACGGGATGTGCCCCGTCGGCTGCTGCTGGCCCTGCCCGATGATGTCCTGCACCTGCTCGCGCACGGCGTCGAGCGAGATGCCGAGCGACTCGAGCGCCTTCGCTGCGACGCCCTCACCCTCGTGGATGAGCCCGAGCAGGATGTGCTCCGTGCCGATGTAGTTGTGGTTCAGCATCTTGGCTTCTTCTTGCGCCAAGACGACGACACGGCGGGCTCGGTCGGTGAATCTCTCGAACATCCTCAACTCCTCACGGCGCCGGCTTCAGGTTAGGGGGCTCCGATACAACGAGCGTAGACACCGCCGATGCCGCGCGGGCGCATGTTCGCCGTGGGCGCAGCGCCGTCGACACCCGGCGACGCGAGGGGCGGCGGGATGCCGCGCATGCCGCGGGAGTGGTTGACAGGAGCGGGCGGCATCCCTAGTTTATCGTTTATCGTTATTATCGAAATTCGTTATGGAGCAGCAGATGATCGAGACCACCCTCCCGGAACGCACCATCAAGCGCAGCGACGCCGTCGGCCTCTGGATCTTCATCGCCGCGGGAGTGGGCATCGCGATCTGGACGGTCTGGTCTGCAGTGACGCGCATCATCGAGGTACTGCCGAACCGCAACGTCTCGGTGCTCGCCGAGTTCATCGGCACGCACGCCGAGGCGCCCATCGGCGTCGACGGCGCACCCGTCATGGTCGAACTCGATCGCGCGATCATCACCGCGCCCGAGCTGCCCGTCGCCTCGCTCTGGGCGCTCGTGATCCAGCAGGTCGTGTTCGTCGCGGCGGTGCTCGCCGTCGTGTCCTGCCTCGTGCTGCTGGCGCACAACGTGAGCCGCGATCGCGTGTTCGGCCGCACGAACACCGTGCTCGTCACGACGGCGGGGTTCACCGGGCTCCTCGGCTACTTCGCCGTGCCGTTCTTCGGCAACATGGCCGCGAACGGCGCATTCGCCGTGCTCAGCGACCGCACGTTCGACAACGCGATCCTGTCGGTCGACCCGTTCGCCCTCATCCTCGGCGCCTTCGTCGCGGCACTGCTGAGCACGGTCTTCGCGGTCGGCGAGCGCCTGCAGCGCGAGACCGAGGGGCTCGTCTGATGGCGCCGGCCGAGCCCGACGAGGCATCCGACCTGCACTGCCGACTCGACGAGCTCCTCGAGTCGCGGGGCATGACGCTCACGCGGCTCAGCGAACTCGTGGGCGTGAGCGTCGTCAACCTCAGCGTGCTGAAGAACGATCGCGCGCGCGCGATCCGCTTCTCGACGCTGCAGGCGATCTGCCGTGCGCTCGACTGCCAGGTGGGCGAGTTGTTCGTGCTGCGGCCTCGCGGATCGGGCGCTACTTGATCGGGATCTCGACCTCGTAGCCGGCCACCTCGACGACGAGGGGCTCGGTCGTGGTCACCTCGACGGGAGTCCAGAAGATCGTGGTGTGCGGCACGAAGTCCATGGTGCAGATCTCGTTCTCGGGGCGCTGCACGAGGTCGATGGCGACGCGGTTGCCCTCGCCGGCCGGCTCGAGCACGCGGATCTCCTTGCCGACCGACGGGCAGCTCGAGCTGCCGTAGATCACGAGGGCGATCTGGCCGCCCTGCTCCCACCACGCGACCTGCGGCTGGTCGGACTCCTCGAACGTCGGGCCCTCGACCTCCTCCTCGGAGACGTCGTCGGTCTCGCCGCCCGACTCGGGGTCGACGTCGATCGGCTCCGCCTCGGAGGCGACCGGGAGGCCGGAGAAGTTCTCGGCCGCGTTGCCCGACGGGTTGCACGCCGAGAGCAGGAACACGGACGCGAGCGCCACTGCTGCGAAACCGACCCGACGAACACGCACGGAGGGAGCCATGCCGCCATGCTAGCGGGCGGAGGGCTCGATTCGGAGGCAACGTCGGGACTTCGTTCGGCCGCGTCCGGGGTCGTGGCGCGCGGGTAGCATGCCGACATGAGCAACCTCGAGCGCGACCCGGTGGAGCTGCTGTGCCCGCCCGACGAGCCGGCCGGTCCGATCGTGCAGGTGCTCGCCCCGCGCGACGTGCCGCTCGGCGGTCCGCGCGCGATGAACGTGCGTCGCACGCTCCCCCAGCGAGGTCGCACGACGATCGGCGCGTGGTGCTTCGCCGACCACTACGGCCCCGACGACGTCGCCGAGACCGGGGGCATGGTCGTGCCGCCGCATCCGCACACCGGGCTGCAGACCGTGAGCTGGCTGTTCGAGGGCGCGATCGAGCACCGCGACAGCGCCGGCAGCCACGAGCTCGTTCGGCCGGGCGGCGTGAACCTCATGACGGCGGGGCGCGGCATCTCGCACTCCGAGGTGTCGCCGCCGGGCACGACGACCCTGCACGGCGTGCAGCTCTGGGTCGCGCTCCCCGAGGCATCCCGCAACATCGGGCCGTTCTTCGAGCACGCCGAGACCGAGGCGACGACCGTCGACGACGCGACCGTTCGGGTCTTCGTCGGATCGCTCGCCGGACTCGACGCCGACGTCACCGTCTTCTCCGAGCTCCTCGGCGCGCAGGTCGACCTACCGGCGGGCGGGCGCGCGACGCTCGACCTCGAGCCGACGTTCGAGCACGGCGTGCTCGTCGACGCGGGGCCGGTGTCGATCCGGGTCGACGGCGCGGATGCCGCGACGGACGTCGCCCGGTCGGAGCTCGCCTACGTGGAGCCCGGTCGCCATCGCCTCGAGCTCGCCGCCGGCGATGCTCCCGTGCGCGTGCTGCTCCTCGGCGGCGTGCCGTTCGGCGAGCCCATCGTCATGTGGTGGAACTTCATCGGCCGCACGCACGACGAGATCGTCGACTTCCGGCGGCAGTGGCAGGCCGACGTCATCGGCCGCGACAACCCCGACGGCCGGTTCGGCACGGTGCAGGGCTACGACGGGTCGCCGCTCCCGGCGCCCGAGCTGCCGACCGTGCGGCTGAAGCCGCGCGCCTGACGCCTCGATCGCCAGACGCGACGGCGCCGGCCGGGAGGGTCCCGACCGGCGCCGTGCTGCGGCATCCGCCGACTACGGTGCGGGCACCTCGGCGCCCTCGGTACCGGCCCAGAAGAGCCCGCGCGCCATCTGGCTGAAACCGCCGACCGGGTGGGTGCGGAAGTTCAGCGACGTGCCGAACATGAGCACCTTCGACCCCGCCGCGGACTCGGCCGAGACGACCGAGGCCTGGCCCGCGGCATCCGCGATGGTACGCCCGGCCTGCGTGGCCGCCCAGTGGCCCGAGATGAACGTGCCGTCGGTGGCGTACCGCTGCTCGACGACCGCGTTCGCGCCGAGGCCGGTGTACCAGACCGCGGGGTAGACGAACGCCGTGTCCTGCGGGTAGGTCGACAGCAGGCCGCCGTCGGGGTTCTCGACCGACACGATGCCGTTCGAGCCGCTGGTGCCCTGGGTCGCCGTCGAGCTCACGAGTCCGAACGTGTTCGCGAAGGCCGCGACCGCCGTTCCCTTGCCAGCGACGCCCTTGCCCGTCGCGAGGTACTCGGTCACCTCGGTGCGCCCGGCGGCCTGGCTGCCGGTGAACGAGAGGTTCGCGCCGATCCAGAGCACGTCGACGTCGTCGAGCTGCACCTGGCCGCTCGTGAGGTTCGCCGAGGTGACCTGCCTGAGGTCGTCGAACCCGAGCTTGCCGAGCGAGATGCGCTCGTCCTGGCTGCCCGAGTAGGCGACGGTGAGCTCGTCGAGGCCGGTGCTCTCCTCGGTCGCGAGGCGCGAGCCGTCGGACGCGGTGAACGCGACGCCGTACTCGTCGGCCACGTCGCTCGCGGCGGCGTACGACGCCGCGTCGGAGCCGAGGATGACCGAGCCGTCCTCGAAGGCCGATACCGGGATGCCGTCGTCGAGCAGCGCGTTGATCGCCTGGTACTCGGCGACGCCGCTCGTGGCGAGCTCGAGGTACGTGCCCTGCGCCGGCACCGAGCCCGTGGGCGCGGCCTCGGAGACGGACTCGAGCACGACGCCGAGCGGGCCGTCGGTCGTCGAACCGACCGCCTCGACGTCGGCGCCCCAGAGGAGCGCGAGGCTCCAGGCCGAGATGTCGTACATGTCGGGCACGCGGTTCGAGATATCAGAGCCGTCGGCGAGCAGCACGTTGGCCATGCCGCGCAGCGGCTGGTGCATGTCGACCACGTACGAGCCCGCGGCGTAGTCCACGCCGCCGGCCGTGAAGCCGGTCGTGGCTCGCGAGACCTCGACGCCGTTCGCGATGAGCTGGTCGACGAGGGTCGCGGCATCCGTCACCGAACGCTGCGTCTCGTCGACGGGGATCACGTAGGCGCGGGGGAACTCGGCGCTGTAGACGTCGGTCTCGTCCCAGATCTCGGCCCATTCGTTCGGCGCCGGCACGGTCGCCGGGTCGACGTCGGCCGGGGTGACCCGGAGCGGCTCGCCCGCCGTGCCACGGCGGAAGATCTCGATCTGGTTCGCGAGCAGCGCGTCGGCGTGGTCGGCCACGTAGTCGACCGCGGTCTCGATCACGACGCCGGCGACCTCGATGTTGACCTTCGAGTTGGCCTGGTTCGTCTGCTGGTTGTTCGTGCGGCCGAGCGGGAGCTCCACGGTGTTCGTGATCGCGCCCTGGTAGGCGACGTACTGCGGCGTGAAGATGGGGGGCCAGTCGTCCCAGCCGGAGCGGATGTCGCGGTACGGGATTCGGATGTTGCCGGTGTTCGTCTGCGTGACCTGACCGGTGGAACGGTCGAGGTACGTGTTGCCCGGGATGTTCGCGTCGACGACGGCCTGCTCGATCTCGAGGGCTGCGGCGTACGCGTGCGGCAGGAACAGGTCGTACTCGTAGTTCTCGCCGTGGGGCGGACCGCACGGCTCGATCTGCAGCACGTTGGTGTAGCCGTGCAGGTCGATGAAGAACGTCGGCTGGATGACGCTCGACAGGTCGCGCACGATCCGGGACTCCGGCGTGGCGCCGGTGATCATGTCGCGGTTGATGTCGAAGCCGTCGGCGTTCGCACGCTGTCCGAGCGCACGGCCGTCGGGGTTGTTCGTGACCGTGAAGTAGAACCGGTAGTCCTGGAGCAGGTCGCGCACCTCGGGCCACGGCGCGGTGGCGAGGTACTCGATGTAGTCGAGGATGCCGTCGGTGCCCTCCCACTCGTTGCCGTGGATGTTGCCGTTGAACCAGATCGGCACCTTGTACTGGTTCTGGAGGGGCCGGTTCTTCGACGCCGCCACCGGGTCCTGCTTGATGAGCTCGCGGAACTCCTTCTGCTTGGCGGTCTGCGCCTTCGTCTCCTTCGCGGTGAGGGTGACGAGGTGGATGTCGCGGCCGAGCGTCGACTGCCCGACGACCTGCGCCGAGATGCGGTCGCTCTTCGCCATGAGCGAGTTGAGGAACGGCGCGATCTCGTCGTACGGCGTCACGCCGCGGGCGATGGACGCGTCGGTCGGATCGTCGGGGACGGTCGGCAGCAGCGGCTGCGACGGGTAGCTCGTGGGCGGGACGACGAGCGAGGAGATCGGCGTGGCGATGGGCGGGGCCGACAGGGCCTCGACCGCGTTCGCCGGCACCGCACCTGCGACGAGCGTCGCGGCGACGACCGCCGTGATGCCCGTGCCTGCGAGGAGGCGTTGGAACGACATGGTGCTCCGATTCTGCGTGGTCTGCTGCGTTGCGTATGTTGCGTGCGTTGCGTCAGTCGGATGTGCGTCGGGATGGGTGGAGCGCGCCCGCCGTCGCCGGTGGGCGGGGCGGGCGTGTGTGACGCAGCACCGTGGTGCAATGCTGCGTCATTCGGGTGTGATGCCACTCTCGCATGCGGCGTGAAGCGCATTCCAGACCGATCCGTTGCGTGTGCATCAAGATTGTTGCGAGTTTCGTGCGATCGTGCCCGTCCCGGCGCAGCACGCCATGGCGCCGGGAGCACGGGTTCCTGCACCCCGCTCGACCTGCGCCGTCGTGTCGAGGCTACGTGCGGGCGCATTACGCGCGTGTGTCGGAGGGCGCCGGGGCGCGGCATCCGTCGACCGCGGCTACTGCAGCGCGGAGGTGAGCCGGGCGAGGTTGTCGAGCACGGTCGAGCGGAGCGGCTGCGTGAGCCACTCGTCGAGCGTGAGCTCGCGGCTGTTCTCGCGGTAGCCGTTCTCGACGGCGCGCATGTCGCGCACGAACGAGGCGCCGCGCACGAGCAGCGACACCTCCATGTTGAGCTCGAAGGAGCGGATGTCCATGTTCGAGGAGCCGATGACCGCGACGTCGTCGTCGACGGAGAAGTGCTTCGAGTGCAGGATGTACGGCGCCTTGTAGAGGTAGATCCGCACGCCGGCCCGCAGCAGCGCCTCGTAGTACGACCGCTGCGCGTGGTACACGAGGGCCTGGTCGCCGATCTCCGAGACGAAGAGCTCCACGTGCACGCCGCGCTGCGTGGCACCGCTGATCGCACGGAGCATCGCCTCGTCGGGCACGAAGTACGGGCTCGTCAGGATGATGCGCTCGCGCGCCGCGTACATGAGCGCGAGGAAGAGCTTGAGGTTGTTCTCGTTCGTGTAGCCGGGCCCGCTCGGCACCACCTGGCAGTCGAGGTCCTGCGCCTCGCCCTCCTGGCCGAGCGGCACGATCTCGCGCATCGGCGCCTCGCCCGTCTCGAGGTACCAGTCGGTGGCGAAGATCGCCTCGAGGCCCGACACGATCGGTCCCTCGACGCGGACGACCAGCTCCTTCCACTTCAGGCCGCGGCGGATGTTCGCGCGCTTGTTGTAGGAGCGGTCGATGATGTTCTGCGAGCCCATGAAGCCGACCTCGCCGTCGACCACGAGGATCTTGCGGTGGTTGCGCAGGTCGGGTCGCTGGTAGCGGCCCTTCAGCGGCTGCACGGGCAGCATGAAGTGCCAGCGCACCTGCATCGCGTCGAGGCGCTTGAGCGTCTTGCGGTAGCCCTTCACCCGGATCGAGGCGATGTGGTCGAGGAGCACGCGCACCTCCACGCCCCGGGCCACCGCGTCGCCGAGCGCGTCGAAGAACCGGGCCGTCGTGTGGTCGTACGCGAAGATGTAGAACTCCACGTGGACGTAGCGCTGGGCCCGCTCGATCGCCTCGGTCATCGCGTCGAGCGAGCCCTGGTAGTCGCCGATCAGGCCGGCGCTGTTCGAGCCGATGAGCGGCATGGCGCCGAGCGTGCGGTTGAGGCGCACGACGCCGTCGAACCACGTCGGCCACGCGCGGCTGTCGCTGATGCGCTCGACGCCGTGGGTGGACTCGCGGATGTACTCGTCGACCTCGGCCTGCTTCTCGCGCCGCCGCTTGGGCAGCTTGGGATTGCCGATGAGCAGGAAGATCAGGCCGCCGAGCACCGGGAAGAAGAAGATGGCGAGCAGCCACGCCATGCCCGCGGTGGGACGGCGGTTCCGCGGCACGACGATGACCGCGATGATGCGGATGACGATGTCGACGAAGATGATCGCGCCGGCCACGAACGCCGCGAACTCGGGCGCTGAGATGTCGATCGTCATCCGGCGTGGCGTTCCGTCAGCCGGCCGGGTGCTCGCGCCCGAGCTTGGCTCGCTCCTCGGCTTCGATGCGGGCGTACGCCTTGCGCTCGCCGCGGTCGGCGCGGATGATCGCGCGCATCACGAACCAGAAGATCAGCCCGATGAGCACGGTCGGCGCCAGCGACCAGATCGCATTCGCCCAGAATTCGTCCATAGCCCTTCAAGGATACGGGGGTTTCCTCGGGTTCGTGCGACCGGATGCCGGGACGGGCCGCTTCCGGCGGTCGAGGAGCGCCCGGCGGAGCTGGACGCGCCTCGGAACCCGCCCCCACGCGGGGACGGGTTCCGAGAACTGCGAGCGGTGCGGGTCAGGCCGCGGCGACCGCCGCGGCCGGCACCGGCGCGGCCTCCTCGACCGCGACCGGGGCGCGACGCGCCCAGCGCTTCAGCGCGACGACGAGGAAGCCCATCACGATCGTGCCGGCGAGGATCGCGACGAGGAACATCCCGAAGTTGCCGATCGCGAAGAACACGAAGATGCCGCCGTGGGGCGCCTGCGAGGTGACCCCCGCGGCCATGCAGATGGCGCCGGCCGTCGCACCGCCGACCATCGACGAGGCGATCACGCGGAGCGGGTCTGCGGCCGCGAACGGGATCGCACCCTCGGAGATGAACGACAGGCCGAGCAGCCACGCGGCGACGCCGTTCTCGCGCTCGGGCTCGGTGAACATGTTGCGAGCGAGCACCGTCGACGCGAGCGCCATGCCGAGCGGCGGCACCATGCCCGCCGCCATGACGGCGGCCATGATCATCCAGGGCGCCTGGTTCTCGACGGATCCCGCGGCCAGACCGGTCACCGCGAACGCGTAGGCCACCTTGTTGACCGGACCACCGAGGTCGAAGCCCATCATCAGGCCGAGGATGGCCCCGAGCGCGATCGCGCTGACGCCCGTGAGGGAGTTCAGCCAATCGGTGAGCCCGGCCATCAGCGTCGCGATCGGAGCGCCGAGGATGAGGAGCAGCAGACCCGACGAGAAGAGCGACGCGAGCAGCGGGATGATGACCACGGGCATGAGGCCCGCGAGCCAGCGCGGCGGCCGGAGCCGACCGAGCCACATCGCCGCGGCACCGGCGAGCAGGCCGCCGACGAGGCCGCCGAGGAAGCCCGCGTTCAGGACGAGCGCGACCGAGCCGGCGACGAAGCCGGGGGCGATGCCCGGCCGATCCGCCATCGCATAGGCGATGTAGCCGGCGAGGGCCGGCACGAGGAACGCCATGGAGGCGGAGCCGATGATGATCAGCACCGATCCGAGGTATTCGGAGAGGCCGCCCGGCGGCAGGTTCCACAGCGCGTTGTTGAGCACCACGTCGGCGGCGTTGTCGCCGACCTGGTAGCCGCCGATCAGGAAGGCCAGCGCGATGAGCAGGCCGCCCGCCGCGACGAACGGGATCATGTAGCTGACGCCCGTGAGGAGCCACCGCTTGAGGTTGGCGCCGAATGACGCTCCGCCGACGGCGGTGGTCGCACCGGTCGGCGCTCCGCCCGCGGGCACGCGGGGGGCGTTCGGGTCGGATGCCGCGGCGAGCGCCTGCGCGACGAGCGCGTCGGGCTCGTCGATGCCGCGCTTGACGGGCACCTGCACGACCGGCTTGCCCGCGAACCGCGCCTTGTCGCGCACGTCGACGTCGACCGCGAAGATGACGGCATCGGCCGCGGCGATCACGGCGGGGTCGAGCGGCTTCGCGCCCGAGGAGCCCTGCGTCTCGACGTGGTACTCGACGCCCGCGCGCCCGGCCGCCGCGGCGAGCGCGTCGGCGGCCATGTAGGTGTGGGCGATGCCGGTCGGGCAGGCGGTCACCGCCACGATCGAACGGCGATCGGATGCCGCGGCGTCGGTCGGTGCGTCATCCGATGTCGCCGCGGCCGTGGTCGCTGCCGCAGCCGCGGCCGGCGCGGCATCCGCTGCCGGCTCGTCGTCGCCCCGGAGCGCACCCTGCACGATGCCGACGACCTCGTCGGGCGTGGCGGCGCTGCGCAGGGAGGCGACGAAGTCCTCCTTCATGAGCGAGCGGGCGAGCGTCGAGAGGAGCGCGAGGTGGTCCTGCGCGGCGGTGTCGGGCGCCGCGATGAGGAACACCAGGTCGGCGTCCTCTCCCTCGTCGAACTCGACGGGGCGCGCGAGGCGGGCGACCGCGAGGCTCGCCTGCTTCACCGCGGGCGACTTCGCGTGCGGGATGGCCATCCCGCCGGGGAGGCCGGTGGGCGCCTGCTCCTCTCGCTTCCACGCGTCGGCGAAGAGGGCCTCGGCGTCGGTGGCGCGGCCGCTCTCGGCGACCCGGGCGGCCAGCGCGCGGATCACGCCGGACTTCTCGGGCCCGAGGTCGGCATCCAGCACGACCAGGCCCGGTTCGATGATGTCGGACATGGGGTTCTCCTTACTGCCGGTCGCCGACCGGCTGGCCGGCGACCTCGGTGACGACGACCCGGGCCGGGTCGACCTGGTCTCGGGTGGGAACCGCGCTGCCCGGGAGGGCGACGGCGGCGGCGCCGGAGGCCACGGCGCGGGCGAGCGCGTCGGCGGGCGACGCACCCTCCACCGCGGCGACGAGGAAGCCCGCGAGCGAGCAGTCACCCGCCCCGACGGTGCTCCGCGGCACGACGCGGGGGGCCCGCGCGAACCAGGCGTGGTCCTCGGTCACGATGGCGGCGCCCTCGGCGCCGAGTGTGACGAGGCTCGCGCGGACCCGCTCCACGGGGATCGAGCGCGCGAGGTCGATGGCCTCGTCGGGGCCGGCCTCGAGGGCGGCCTCGTCCGAAGAGCCGGTGAGCTCGGCGAGCTCCTCGGCGTTGGGCTTGATGAGGTCGACGCCGACGCCGGACTCGACGAGCGCGGCGAGTGCCGCGCCCGAGGTGTCGACCGCGATGCGCGAGGCGGCGGCGCCAACGCGCTCGGCTGCGGCGCGAGCGGCCTCGACGACGCGGACGTAGAAGTCGTCGGGCGCCCCGGGCGGCAGCGAGCCGGCGAGCACCAGCCAGTCGGCGCCGACGGATGCCGCGGCGGTCGCGTCGACGAGACGCGCTTGCGCGTCGGCGTCGAGCTCGGGGCCGGGTTCGTTGACCTTCGTGGTCACGCCCGCGGCATCCACGATGGTGAGGTTCGTCCGCACGGCGCCGTCGATCGGCACCGCGCGGTGGGGCACGCCCTCGGCGGCGAGCGCGGCGAGGAACGCGTCACCCGCGCCGGCCGGCAGCACGGCGATCGAGTCGACGCCCGACGCGCGCAGCGCCCGCGTGACGTTGACGCCCTTGCCGCCCGGGTCCTGCCGCGTGCTCGTGGCGCGCTGCACGGCGCCGGGCTCCAGCGCCTCGGCGAGCTCCACGGTGCGGTCGAGCGACGGGTTGGCCGTCAGCGTGACGATCATGCGAGCACCACCTGGACGTCGGCGTCGGCGAGGGCCTCGGCGAGCTCCGGCGGCGGCGCGGCATCCGTGATCAGCGTGTCGAGCTCGTCGAGGCACGCGAACCGCACGAGCGACTCGGCGTCGAGCTTCGACGAGTCGGCCAGCACGACGACGCGGCGGGCCGCATGCACCATGGCGGCCTTCGCGGCGGCCTCGGTCTCGTCGGGCGTGGACAGCCCGAACGCGGCGCTCACGCCGTTGGCGCCGACGAAGGCGAGGTCGGGACGGATGTCGCTGAGCTGGGCGATCGTCGTCGGGCCGACGGCCGCGCCCGTGATGCCGCGCACCGCGCCGCCGAGGCTGCGCAGCTGGAGGTGCGGGTTGCCGGCGCTGTGCAGGCGAGCGGCGAGCGGGATCGAGTTCGTGGAGACGTCGAGCGTCGCACCGGGCACGTCGGGCTCCCATTCCTCGAGGAGCTCGGCGAGCCGGCCCGTGGTGCTGCCGGAGTCGATCAGCACCGAGCCGCGGAACGTCGGGGGGATGAGGGCGAGGGCCGCCCTGGCGATCGCGTCCTTCGCGGCGGCGTTGCGGCCGAGGCGCTCGGCGAGCGAGGTCTCTGCGAGGGTCGACTGGTCGGCGGGGACCGCGCCGCCGTGGACGCGGCGGAGGCGGCCGGCCTCCTCGAGGGCGTCGAGGTCGCGGCGGATCGTCTCGGTCGTGACGCCGAAGTCGCGTGCGAGGCCCGCGACGGAGACGCGGCCGACGACCTCGAGCGTGTCGGCGATCTGCTGGTGTCGCTCCGTCGCGTACATGAGGCCCGTCCTCCGGTCTGCGTCTGCCTGTGGTTCCGCCGCCGGTCTGTCGCCGTCGACGTGTTATGAGCAATATTCACACACAAACCAACAGAAAGCAACACATTCACAGATTTCTGTGCAGACGGATGCCGCGGGCCGGCGTTCACCGGCGGCTCGCGCCGCGCCCCAGACGCCCACCACCGGGCCGAATGCAGGAAGAACCCGGGCCGGTCCCGCTCGTCGCAGGCCAGAAGACGGCGTTTCGGAGAGTCCTTCCTGCATCGCGGCGGGCGGCAGGAGTGATCGTCCATGGCCGGGGACGACGAAGGCCCGATCCGCGTGGGATCGGGCCTTCGGGAGTTCGCGTGTTGGAGCGAGTGGGTTTCGAGACGGCCCTGGCGGGCCTCCTCAACCCGCGGAGAGGGTCAGCCGCCGTTGATGATGCCCCAGATGCCCGAGCCGAGCAGGTAGAGGCCGACCCCGGCGACGACGATCCAGATCACGATGCGTGCGTTCGACGGGCGCTTCGGATCGGGGTCGGGCTCGAGTTCCTTCTTGGGGAGGTAATCGTTCATGCGCGGCATCCGTTCACTTGACGAGGGGGAAGAGGATGGTCTCGCGGATGCCGAGCCCGGTGACCGCCATGAGGAGGCGGTCGATGCCCATGCCCATGCCGCCCGACGGCGGCATGCCGTACTCGAGCGCCCGCAGGAACTCCTCGTCGAGGCGCATCGCCTCGGGGTCGCCGCCGGCGGCGAGCTTCGCCTGCTCGACGAAGCGCTCGCGCTGCACGACCGGGTCGACGAGCTCGGAGTATCCCGTGGCGAGCTCGAAGCCGCGCACGTAGAGGTCCCACTTCTCGACGACGCCGGGGATCGACCGGTGCGCGCGGACCAGCGGCGACGTGTCGAGCGGGAAGTCCATGACGAACGTCGGCCGCTCGAGGGAGCCCTTCACGTGGTGCTCCCACAGCTCCTCGACGTACTTGCCGGGCAGCGGGTGGTCGATCTCGATGCCCTCGGCGTCGGCGAGCTCCGTGAGCCGCGACATCGGGGTCTCGGCGGTGATCTCCTCCCCCACCACCTCCGAGAGCGTGCCGTACATCGAGATGCGGTCCCACTCGCCGCCGAGGTCGAACTCGGTGCCGTCCGCCCAGGTCACGACGTGCGAGCCGCTCGTGGCCACCGCGGCATCCTGGATCAGCTGCTGGGTGAGCGACGCCATGGTGTTGTAGTCGCCGTAGGCCTCGTAGGCCTCGAGCATCGCGAACTCGGGGCTGTGCGTGGAGTCGGCGCCCTCGTTGCGGAAGTTGCGGTTGATCTCGTACACCCGCTCGATGCCGCCGACGACGGCGCGCTTCAGGTAGAGCTCGGGTGCGATGCGCAGGTACAGCTCGGTGTCGAACGCGTTCGAGCGGGTCACGAACGGGCGAGCGGATGCCCCGCCGTGCATGATCTGGAGCATGGGGGTCTCGACCTCGATGAAGCCGAGCGCGTCGAACGTGCGCCGCAGGCTCGCGTTGACCTTCGCGCGGTCGACGACGTTGCGGCGCGCCTGCTCGCGCGCGATCAGGTCGAGGTAGCGGCTGCGCACGCGGGTCTCCTCGGAGAGCTCGTTGTGCAGGTTCGGCAGCGGCAGGATCGCCTTCGACGCGATGCGCCAGTCCCTCACCATGATCGACAGCTCGCCGCGGCGGCTCGTGATGACCTCGCCCGACACGAACACGTGGTCGCCGAGGTCGACGAGCTCCTTCCAGTCGGCGAGCGACTCCTCGCCCACCTCGGCGAGCGACACCATCGCCTGGATGCGGCTGCCGTCGCCCGACTGCAGGGTCGCGAAGCAGAGCTTGCCGGTGTTGCGCGAGTAGACGATGCGGCCGGCGAGGCCCACCTGCTGCCCGCTCGCCTCGTCGACGCCGAGGCCGACGAAGCGGTCGCGCACCTCGGGGATGGTCGCCGTGATGGGCAGGCGCACCGGGTAGGCGCCGAGTCCGAGGTCGTCGGATGCCGCGATGAGCCGCTCGCGCTTGGCGAGCCGCACGGCCTTCTGCTCCGAGATCTCCTCGGCGGTGGGCTCGGCTGCGGCTTCCGTGGTGGTTTCGGCCATCGTTCACTCTCGGTTCGCGGAAATGTGCGTGCCCAAGCCTACTCAGCCGTGGCTCCGAGGTTCGTGGCAGTCGATCAGCCGCCGACCTCGACGAACGCGTTGTCGATCAGGCGGGTCGAGCCGACGATCGCGGCGACGAGCACGAGGGCCCGCCCGCGGTAGTCCTCGCCGACGGGCAGGAACGTGTCGGGATCGACGACGACGAGGTAGTCGAGGTTCACGCCGTCGTGGTCGCCGAACGCGGCCACGCCCTCGGCGAGCAGTTCCGAGGGGCCGTCGGATGCCGCGGCATCCGCGGCTCGCAGCGACTCGGCCAGCACGAGGGCGGCCTGCCGCTGGGTCTCGTCGAGGTAGCGGTTGCGGCTCGAGAGGGCGAGTCCGTCGTGCTCGCGCACGGTCGGCACGACCTCGACGCGCAGCGGCATGTCGAGCTCGGCGACCATGCGCGTGACGAGGAAGACCTGCTGGGCGTCCTTCTGGCCGAACAGGGCGACGTCGGGCTGCGCGATGTTGAAGAGCTTCGCGACGACGGTGAGCACGCCGTCGAAGTGCCCGGGGCGCGACGCGCCCTCGTACTGCGAGCCCACCGGCCCGGCCTGCACTGTCGTGCCGCCGCGTCCGTTCGGGTACATCTCGTCGACGGCGGGGGCGAAGACGGCGTCGACGCCGAGCGCGTCGAGCGCAGCGAGGTCGGCGTCGAACGTGCGCGGGTAGCGATCGAGGTCCTCGCCGGCGCCGAACTGCAGCGGGTTGACGAAGATCGAGACGACGACGAGGTCGGCGAGCTCGCGGGCGCGTCGCACGAGCGCGAAGTGGCCGTCGTGGAGGGCGCCCATGGTGGGCACGAGCGCGACGCGCGCACCCGCTGCACGTCGCCGGGCGACGAGCTCGCGGAGCTCCGCGATCGTGGGCACCGTGCGGATGCCCGAAGCCGCCTCGGTCACGAGCCACCTCCCAGTGGCCGGTCGGTGCCGGCCTCGTCGATCGTACCGGTCCCGTCGAGGTACGGTCCGGGGTCGTGCCGCGAGAGCGCGTTCTCGACGGCGCTGCGCACGAGCGGGGCGAGCACGGCGCCGGGGCGCGCGACGCCGATGCCGTCGAGGAGTCCGCTCGCCTGGTCGACGATGGCGCTCGAGAAGGATGCCGCGGTGTCGATCGCCTCGGCGTAGGCCGGGCGGTCGGCCTCGGCCACGACGAACGGCTCCCCGCCCATCTCGACGACGAGCGCCTGCCCGATGGGCAGCACCGGCGCGGGCGCGGTGACGGCGAACCACGTGCCGGCGAGGCGTGCGAGGTCGATGCTCGTGCCCGTGAACGCCATCGCGGGGTGCACCGCGAGGGGGATCGCGCCCGCACGGCGCGCGGGGTCGAGCACGCCGGTCCCGAATCTCGCGGCGGTGTGCAGCACGAGCTGGCCGGGCTGCCACACGCCCGCGTCGGCGAGCCCCGACACGAGTCCCTCGAGCTCGGTCTCGGGCACCGCGAGCAGCACGAGCTCGCTGCGCTCCACGATCTCGGGGATCGGCAGGACGGGCACCGCGGGCAGCATCGCCGCGGCGCGTTCGCGGCTCGCCTCGGAGACCGCCGCGATGCCGGTGACGGCGTGGCCGGCGCCGGCGAGCGCGGCCGTGAGCACGGCGCCCACGCGACCGGCGCCGATCGCTCCGACGCCGAGTCGGCCGGATCGCTCAGCGGGCATCGGCGGACTCCGGTCGCGCGGCCAGGGCGCCGGCGGCGCCCCAGTGGTGGGAGGTGTCGCGCGCGGCGCGATCCACGGCCTCGGCGGCGAGCCGCTCGAACAGCCCGTCGGCGTTCTCGCGGTCGGCGACCGGGAGCGTCGCGTACACGGGCCCCGCGACCGTGTGGATGCGCACGGCGGCGAGCCGCAGCACCCGCTTCACCGGACCGACGTGGATGGCCACCGATTGCATGCGAGCGAGCGGCGCGAGCGTGAGGCTGCGCAGCAGCCAGCCGCGACGGATGAGCGCGACGCCGTCGACGACGTTCCAGCCGATGCGCCGCCACGAGAACGGGCGCAGCCATGCGGCACGGCGGGGCGTGCGCGAGAACCCGTCGCCGTCGCGTCCGATGAGGCCGGCGTCGACGAACGCGTCGACGGATGCCGCGGCGTCGGGCAGGAGCAGGGCGAGCACGCGGTGCACGTCGGCGACGGTGCCGACGGGGAGCACGAGCGTGCGCTGCGCGGCGTCGTTGCCCGCGCTGACGGACTGGCCGGCGACGTTGATGCGGATCGACCACCAGCCGAAGGGCCGCCAGAGGATCCACTGCTGCGCCTCGATCGCGTGGATGCGCCCCGGCGGGATCGTCTGGTTTCCCGTCGAGAGCAGTCCGTGGCCGATGCGCACGCCGTCGGGCGTGCCGGCGATCGAGTACCGCAGCGACTTCGTGATGCGCGACCACAGGTAGCTGACGAGACCGATCGCAGCGGGCACGAACGAGAACAGCACCCAGAGCTGGCCCGTCGAGACGCCGATCACGATGATCGCGACGAGGATGATCGCCCAGACCGTCGAGCCGCCGAGCAGCGTCGAGCCGATCACGCGGCCGAACGGCAGGTGCACCACCGACTCGGGCGGCGCGAGGTTCGGGTCGAGCTCGGGTGCGAGGAACTCGTCGACGCGGTGCCCGATCACGGCCGACACCGCGCTGCGGCCGTTGGCCGGGGGTGCGGATGCCACGGGCGCACCCGGCGCGGCCGCGGCATCGATCGGGCCCGGGGCATCCGTCGCCTTCGCGGCCTGTGCTGCCGCCTTCTCGGCGCGTGCGCCCGACGCGAGCCGCAGCACGTCGGCACGGAGGCCGTCGGCGAGCGCGGACCCGAGGTACGAGAGCTGCACGTTGCCCGACTGGCCGGCGACCGAGATCTCGAGCTTGGCGGTGCCGAACAAGCGGGCGAACACCGGACGGTTCACGTTGATGCCCTGGATGCGGTCGAGCCGGGCGCTGCGGTGCGACCGGAACAGGAGGCCGCTGCGCACCTCGACCGCCTCGTTCGTGACGCGGAACGTGTGCATGCGCCACGACAGCCAGAAGCCGATGATGACGAGCACGATCACGACGGCGACACCCGCGATCGCCCAGCCCACGAGGCCGCGGTTGACGATGCCGCCGATCGGGTCGTTCGCCCAGTCGCCCTGCCAGCGCTCGAACTCGCCCTCGAAGTCGTCGCCGAGGTCGGGCGCGAAGATCACGATGAACATGTCGACGAGCCGCTCGCGAAGGTTCGCGATGATGAAGCCGAGCACGGCGATGAACACGAGGCCGCCGCGCAGCAGCGGGCTCGCCGGATGCAGCCGGTGCCACTCGCCGTCGGCGAGGTTCGTCACCGGCTGGGGCCGGACGGGTGCGGTCACGATGCGCTCCCCGCCCTCACAGCCCGGCCCGGCGGGTCTCGGCGAGCGCCACGAGCTCGTCGCGCAGCCGGTCGGCCTCCTCCATCGGGAGGCCGGGCACGGTCACGGCCGTGGCCGCCGCGGCCGTCACGAACTTGAGGTCGGCGAGTCCGAGCGCCCTGGCCACCGGACCGCGCGTGATGTCGACGAGCTGCATCCGCCCGTAGGGCACGGCGACCTGACGCTGGAACATGATGCCGCGCCTGAAGACGAGGTCGTCCTCACGCAGGCGGTAGCCGATCGAGCGCACGCGGCGAGGCTCGAGGGCGATGCCGATGAGCGAGATGACGCCGATCACGATCGCGCCCCACAGCGCCCACCACATGCCCCAGAGGGCGTAGGCGACGAGCAGGCCGCCGACGAAGACGACCATGCCGATGAGCGAGCCGACGACCTCGACCACGACGTACTTCGGGGAGACGCGGAGCCAGCCGGAGTCCTTGGGGGCGGTCGGCGCGGCCGGGGGCTCCAGTGCCGACGGCACCGCGGGCGCGGGCGCGCCGGGCGACGCAGCCGCGGCCGCCGCCCCCGCGACATCCGACGCGAAGACCGGCGCGGATGCGGCATCCGCCCCCTGCGTCGTCGGCGTCTCGGGCTCGGCGTCGGGGCCCGGCACCACGCCCTCGCCCGGCTCGAAGCGGCCCGCGTCGTCGCGGATCTCAGGCATGCGCGTGCTCTTCCTTCTCGGGTTCGGTGTCGTCGGGCGGGAGGGTGCAGAAGGCCTCGGCGATGAGGCCGGCGGCGAGCAGCAGGCCGGCGCCGATCGCGGTGGCGAGCGCGAGCCAGATCGTGTCGGCCGGCGGCACGACGCTGCGCGTGAGGAGGAACAGCGTGATGCCGATGCCGAACCCGAGCACCAGCGACCCGCTGAGGCTGCACGCCTTCGCGAGCACGGCCGTGCGCATCGCGCGGAACGGGTCGAGGTGCTTCGTGGCCTTGCCCTTGACCGCACGGCGGATCGGCCAGGCGAAGGCGACGACGAGCGCGGCGACGCCGACGAGCGTGATCGGCAGCGAGAGCGGCGGGACGATCGCGTTGCCGCCGCCCGACACGATGGCGAGGTCGATGAGGTAGCCGCCGACCGCGCCGGCGAGCACGAACGCGATGACGGTCGAGGCGTGCGTGCGCTTCATCGCCGCACCACCTCGTCGTGCGCCGCCGCGCGCAGCTCGGCGACGGGACCGCGGCCGGGGATCACGGCGTCGGGGTCGACGTCGAGCCACGGCTGCAGCACGAACGCTCGCTGCCACGCACGCGGGTGCGGCAGCTCGAGCTGCTCGTCGGACGACACCGCGCCGCCGAAGTCGATGAGGTCGAGGTCGAGCGTGCGGTCGCCCCAGTGCTCGGTGCGAACCCGGCCGTGCTCGTGCTCGAGGCCCTGCAGCACGTCGAGCAGCGCGTGCGCATCGAGGGGAGTCTCGACGACGACCACGCCGTTGAGGTACCCGGGCGCGTCGTGGTCGACGCCGGAGTCCTTGATCGCGGGCGTCTCGTAGACGGGCGAGACGGCCACCAGCTCGACGCCCGGCGTCTCGGCGAGGCCGCGCACGGCGGCGTCGATCGTGGCCTCGCGTTCGCCGAGGTTCGCCCCGAACGCGATGACGGCGCGGGTCATGCGCGGCTCCGCACGATGGTGACGGCGACGTCGTCGAACGGCACGGAGATGGGCGCCTCTGGCTTGTGCACCGTGACCTCCACCTCCTCGACCGCCGGATACGCGAGCGCAACGGCGGCGACGCGCTCGGCAACGGTCTCGATGAGGTCGACCGGGTCGCGACGCACCGCGTCGGCCACCGCCTCGGCGAGCTCGCCGTAGTGCACGGTGCGGGCGAGGTCGTCGCCGGATGCCGCGCCCGCGAGGTCGACCGCGACGGCCACGTCGATCACGAACTCCTGGCCCTGCTCGCGCTCGAAGTCGAAGACGCCGTGGTGCGCGCGGACGCGCACGCCGGTGAGGGTGATGCGGTCGGGGGTCCTAGCCACGTCGTCCACTCTGCCACGCCCCGAGGACGTCGAGCGCGCGGCGCGTGCCGCGCACGTCGTGGACGCGCACGCCCCAGGCGCCGGCCTGCGCCGAGAGGGCGCTCACGACCGCCGTGGGCAGGTCGCGATCCTCCATCGGCGCATCGTCGGGCAGCAGCGCTCCGATGAAGCGCTTGCGGGAGGCGCCGACGAGGATCGGCAGCCCCAGCTCGCCGAGCACGTCGAGCCGGCCGAGCAGCTCCCAGTTCTGCGCGCCGCGCTTCGCGAAGCCGAGGCCCGGGTCGAGGATGATGCGCTCGCGCGCGACGCCGGCGTCGGCGAGCGCGTCGACGCGCGCCGCGAGCTCGTCGCGCACCTCCGCGGCGACGTCGCCGTACTCGGCGAGCGCGTCCATGCGGTCGGAGTGCCCGCGCCAGTGCATCGCGACGTAGTGCACGCCCGTCTCGGCCACGATCGGGGCCATCGCGGCATCCGCGAGCCCGGCCGAGACGTCGTTGATGATCTCGGCGCCCGCCTCGACGGCGGCCAGGGCGGTCGCCGCGCGCATGGTGTCGACGCTGACCCGGATGCCGCGACCGGCGAGCTCGCGAACGACGGGGACGACCCGGCGCAGCTCCTCCTCGGGCTCGACGCGCGCGGCGCCCGGTCGCGTGGACTCGCCGCCGACGTCGAGCACGTCGGCGCCGTCGGCCACGAGGTCGAGCCCGTGCGCGATGGCGGCATCGGCGTCGAACCACAGCCCGCCGTCGCTGAAGGAGTCGGGCGTGACGTTGACGACGCCCATGATCAGGGTCGAGGCCCCGTCAGCCACGTTCGACGGATCCGATCAGCGCGATGATCTCGGCGCGCGCGGCCGGCTCGCCGAGCGCGCCCCGGCTCGCGATGGTGATCGTCGAGCTGCGCTCCTGCCGGGAGCCGCGGGTGGTGACGCAGCGGTGCTGCGCGTCGAGCACCACGAGCACGCCCTTGGGGTCGAGGCCGGCCTCGAGCGTGTCGGCGATCTCCTCGGCGAGCCGCTCCTGCAGCTGCGGACGTGCGGCGAGCGTCTCGATGACCGCGGGGATGCGCCCGAGCCCGACGACACGGTCGCGCGGCAGGTACGCGACGTGCGCGGTGCCGACGAAGGGCAGCAGGTGGTGCTCGCACACCGAGCGGAAGGCGATGTCGCGCAGTACGACCGCGTCGGACGTGGCGGGCACGCCCGCCTCGGTGTCGCCGAGCGGCACCGTGTCGGCCAGGTGCGTCAGCGGGTCGACCGCGAGGCCGCCGAAGAAGTCGGCGTAGGCCTCGGCGACCCGCTGCGGCGTGCGCTCGAGCCCCGGACGCTCGGGGTCCTCGCCGATCGCGAGCAGGATCTCGTGCACGGCGCGCTCGATGCGCCCGGTGTCGACACCGGCCATGGCACCCCCTCTTCGGGTCGGTCGGCTAGGCCGTCGCGGGTCGCGGGTTCGACCGCGGCGCGCGCGCCCCGGCCGGCTCCTCGACCGGAGTCTGGCCCGAGTCGACGCCGCCGTCGACGGCGCCCTGGTCGATCGGCATCTTCTCCTCGGCGGGGAACGCGATCGGCGGGCGGTCGGAGACGGGGCGACGGTCGCTCGACAGCCAGAGGGGGCGCTCGGGGAGCCGCTTCACGTCCTTGAAGATCTCGGCGATCTGGTTGTGGTCGAGCGTCTCGTGCTCGAGCAGCTCTGCCGCGAGCTTGTCGAGGATGTCGCGGTTGTCGTTGAGCACCTGCCACGCCTCGTCGTGCGCCTGCTCGATGAGCATGCGCACCTCGCCGTCGACCTTCTCGGCGATCTCCTCGGAGTAGTCGCGCTGGTGGCCCATGTCACGGCCGAGGAAGACCTCGCCCTGCGACTGGCCGAGCTTCACGGCGCCGACGTTCGCCGACATTCCGTATTCGGTGACCATCTTGCGCGCGGTGGCCGTGGCCTTCTCGATGTCGTTCGACGCGCCGGTCGAGGGGTCGTGGAACACGATCTCCTCGGCGACGCGACCGCCCATCGCATAGGTGAGCTGGTCGAGCAGCTCGTTGCGGGTGATCGAGTACTTGTCCTCCAGCGGGAGCACCATCGTGTAGCCGAGGGCCCGGCCGCGCGGCAGGATCGTGATCTTCGTGACGGGGTCGGTGTAGTTCATCGCCGCCGCCGCGAGCGCGTGTCCGCCCTCGTGGTAGGCCGTGATGAGCTTCTCCTTGTTCTTCATCACGCGGGTGCGGCGCTGCGGGCCGGCGATCACGCGGTCGACGGCCTCGTCGAGGGCGCGGTTGTCGATGAGCTGCGCGTTCGAGCGCGCCGTGAGCAGCGCGGCCTCGTTGAGCACGTTCGCGAGGTCGGCGCCCGTGAAGCCCGGCGTCTTGCGCGCGAGCACCTCGAGGTCGACGCCCTTCGCGAGCGGCTTGCCCTTCGAGTGGACCTCGAGGATCCTCTGGCGGCCCTTGAGGTCGGGCGCGTCGACGCCGATCTGGCGGTCGAAGCGGCCCGGGCGCAGCAGGGCCGGGTCGAGGATGTCGGGGCGGTTCGTCGCCGCGATGAGGATGACGTTGGTCTTCGGGTCGAAGCCGTCCATCTCGACGAGCAGCTGGTTGAGCGTCTGCTCGCGCTCGTCGTGGCCGCCGCCGAGGCCGGCACCACGGTGTCGACCGACGGCGTCGATCTCGTCGACGAAGATGATGGCCGGCGCGTTCTGCTTGGCCTGGTCGAAGAGGTCGCGCACGCGGCTCGCGCCGACGCCGACGAACATCTCGACGAAGTCGGAACCCGAGATGGAGTAGAAGGGCACGCCCGCCTCACCCGCGACCGCGCGGGCGAGGAGCGTCTTGCCCGTTCCGGGAGGACCGTAGAGCAGCACGCCCTTGGGGATGCGCGCGCCGACGGCCTGGAACTTCGCCGGCTCCTTCAGGAACTCCTTGATCTCCTGGAGCTCCTCGATCGCCTCGTCGGCGCCCGCCACGTCGTCGAACGTGACCTTCGGGCTCTCCTTCGTGACGAGCTTGGCCTTCGACTTGCCGAACTGCATGACGCGGTTGCCGCCGCCCTGCATGCCCGAGAGCATGATCCAGAAGAAGAGGCCGATGAGCACCAGCGGCAGCAGGATGCCGAGCATCGACAGGAACCAGTTCGGCTGCGGCACCTCGTCGTTGAAGCCGTCGGACGGGTTCGCCGTGTCGACGGCGTTGACGACGTCTTCACCACGAGGCGTGACGTAGTAGAACTGCACCTGCTTGCCGAGCTCGTCGTCGGCCTGCTTCAGGGTGAGGTCCACGCGGTTCTCGCCGTCGACGATCTTGACCGACGAGACCTTGTCGTCCTTCAGGAGCTCGAGGCCCTTCTGGGTCGACACCTCGCGGAACCCCGAGGCGGTGATGAGGCTCGATCCGATCCACACGGCGACGATCGCGAGCAGGATGTAGATGATCGGCCCGCGCAGGATCTTCTTCATGTTCATGGTCCTGCAAGGCTACCCCGGTGGTGCTGGGCACCGGCTCCCTGTTCGCTGAAAGCGCGCAGGGCCTAGGAGTCGGGCCGATCGGATGTCTCGTACCGCGTGCGCCGCAGGCCGATCATCGCCGGCAGCCCCTTGCCGGCGGCGACTGCGGTGCGCGAGAGGCGGCCCGGCCACGACGGCGGCGCCAGCGGGGGGAGCGGATCCTCGAGGTCGCCGACGTCGACGAAGAACGCGCGCACGGTGCCGAAGCCCTCGAGGTCGGGCGCGACCTCCTGCACGGGCTGGCGCACCGAATCGGCGCCGGTGCGGTAGAGGTCCTCGGAGAGCAGGACGTACTCGGGGATGCCGACGGGGTTCTTCAGCAGGCGGTGCACGAGGATGACGTCGATCCCGACGAGCTTGATGCGGTCGCGGATCGTCTGGGTGGCGACGTCGCCGACGTGGGCCACGAACTTGAGCTTGAGGTCGGCGGCCCCCTTGCAGCCGGTGCACGGGCAGAGGTTCGCGGCGACGTACTGCCGTTCCTCGTGGAAGGCGCGATGCATGGCGACGGCTGCGTCGAGGATCGCGGCGATCGCCGTCTCGGCGTCGCCGTTCTCGGCCTGCCGGGACAGGAAGGCCGCGTCGCCCTCGATCTCGATGAGGTCGAAGCCCGGGGCGGCGTCGATCATCTTCTCGAGCATGCGCGCCGTGTTCACTTCGGCGTGGGCGAGGCTCATCCGGTGCGTGCTCATGTACTCGGTGTAGCCGCCGATGTCGGCGATCAGGAGGACCGCCCGCCCCGAATCCATGCCTCACCTTCGCATCTCTGGGTTCGCATCTCAACAGGTCGGGCGTCAGGCCGGGGGCGACGGGTCGCCGGATGCCTCGTCGGGCTCGGGCGAGTACCGCTCGAGCTCCGCGTCGACGGCCAGCTCCGCCTCGCGCGCGCTCGGGGTGTAGCCGACCACGACGGGGAGGAACTGGTCGGACCGGAGCATCCGGAGTTCGAGCGGGCTCGACGCGACCACCGTCGCGGTGCGCGGCGTGCGCCGCAGGAGTGCGATCTCGCCGAAGCCCTCGCCGGGGCCGAGCGTCGCGACCACGCGACCGCCGCCCACGACCTCGGCCTGGCCCGACTCGATCACGTAGTAGCGGTCGCCGACGTCGCCCTGCGAGAACACGGTCGCGCCCGCGGGCACCTCCGCGGGCTCGAGCCCGCGTGCGAGCTGCTCGATCGAGGGCAGGGGGAGCGGCGCGAGCATGGGCACGCTCCTGAGCAGTGCGACATCCGCGTCCAGGTCGTCGACCGAGCGATCGAGGCTCCGCAGTCGACGCAACGACAGCACCGCGAGCACGGGGCACACCAGCCCGATCACGATGAGCGCGGCCTGGATCCCGAACCACTCGACCAGTGCCGACGCGACGACGGCACCGATCCCGATGAACACCGCGACGAGGCTCTCGAGCACGCCGAAGACCCGGGCCAGGACCTCGTCGGGTGCCATCCGGGCGATCAGGGTGAACCCGGCGATGTCGATGAGGGCGTTGCCGACGCCGACGAACGACAGGATGACCAACGCGGCCGCCTGCTGGGGGAAGACGCCCACAAGGGCGATGGGGAGGCCCCAGAGGGCGACCCCGACGGCGAACCACGCACCGAGCCGACCGGTGCCGACGAGGAGCGAGGCGCCGAGCGATCCGAGCACGGCGCCGACCCCGACCGCGGTCATCAGGGTGCCGACGCCGGGCTCGCCGGTGCGGAGCAGCTCGATCGCGACCACCACGGAGAACACGGTGAGCGCGCCTCGCGTGAGGGCCTGCGCCGACGCGAGTCCGAGGATCAGCAGCAGGTCGCGGTTCCGCGCGACCGCCCGCACCCCTTCGACGGCCTCCTTGGCCAGGTTCGGACGACTCGGCGCCGGCGGGCGCGGAGGGGCTTCGTACCGGAGCCCCAACAGGAGGGCGGCCGCACCGAACGACGCGGCTGCCGCGACCGCGAACACGACGTCCACCCCCGTGAACTGGAGCAGCACCGCAGCGACCAGTGGACCCACGAGCGTGGCTGCGGAGTCGAGCAGCCCGCGGACCATGTTGGCGCTGGCGAGCTCGTAGCCGGTGCGGCACAGCGACGGCAGCAGCGCGGAGTGCGCCGGGCGGTACAGCGTGGCGGCGATGGTCGACACGACGGCGAGGGCGTAGATCACCGCAGCCGGACCCGACACCGCGACGACGACCGCGGCGACCGCCGTCGCGGCCCCCCGGACGATGGACACCAGGATGAGGACCCGCTCACGGCGCCCTCGGTCGGCGATCGGCGACAGCAGCGGCGCGAAGATCGCGGACGGCACCATGCGCAGCAGGCCCACGAGTCCCACGGCCACCGCGCCGCCGTCGCGGTAGGCGACGATCCCGAGCGCGACCGTGAACGCCCACTCGGCGGTCCAGGCGCCGAGGAAGCTCAGCTGCGCACGGCGGAGATTCGGGTTGATCCAGTTGCTCGCGAAGGCAGCACCGGCGTCGCGCAGTCTGCCGCGGCGCCCACCCTGGCCCATGGGGACGACTCTATGGCCGGAGGCTTCGGGTCTCCAGAGGCTCGTCCGGGGGACGCTCAGCCCGCGCGTCAGCTGTACACGTGCGCCGCGAGGATCGCGACGTCGCGCAGGTTCCGGTACCGCTCGGCGTAGTCGAGCCCGTAACCCACCACGAACTGGTTCGGGATGTCGAAGCCGAGGTACTTGACGGTCACCTCGACCTTCGCGGCATCCGGCTTGCGAAGGAGTGCGCAGATCTCGACCGACTCGGCGCCGCGGGACTCGAGGTTGCCGAGCAGCCAGCTGAGCGTGAGGCCCGAGTCGATGATGTCCTCGACGATGAGCACGTGACGCCCGGTGAGGTCGGTGTCGAGGTCCTTGACGATGCGCACGACGCCGCTCGACTGCGTGCCGGCGCCGTACGACGAGACCGCCATCCAGTCCATCTCGACGTGCGGGCGCAGCTCGCGCGCCAGGTCGGCCATGACCATGACGGCGCCCTTCAGCACCCCGACGAGGAGCAGGTCGCGGCCCTCGTAGTCGGCCTCGATGCGGCGGGCGAGCTCGGCGAGCTTCGCACGGATCTCGTCTTCGGTGACGAGCACCTCGGTCAGGTCGCCGTCGATCTCGCGCGCGTCCATGCCTGCTCCCTGGTGTCGTGGGCGAACGGATGCTCAGAGCCTAGCGCCGTGGACCTCGTGGCCAGAGGGCCCGGCACGACTCCGCGCACGACTCAGTGGTCGTGCGGCAGCACCTCGGTCGATCCGGTCGTGCTGAACACGATCCGGCTGCCGGCGCGGGTCGCGCGGATGCCCCCGGGCAGGTCGATCGGGCCCTGCCCGTGCCAGTCGGTGACCAGTCGGGCCACCTCGAGGGTCTGCGTGCGCGTGAGCGAGACGCCGAACTCGCTCGCGACGACGTGCCGGATGATGCGCTGCCGCAGCGCGGCGGGGTTCGCGGCGAGCGCCGCCGCCGACACGGCGATGCCCGCCTCGGCGGGTTCGCAGAGCTCCTCGATGAACTCGTCGATCTGGCTCGTGAACGCCTCCTCGTCCTCGCGCAGCTGCTCGGCCGTGCGGGCGAGCGCCTCGGCGACGCCGGGTCCGAGCTCGGCCTCGAGCACGGGCAGCACGCGTTCGCGCACGCGCACGCGCGTGTACGCAGGATCGAGGTTGTGCGGGTCGTCCCACGGCTCGAGCCCGGCGTCGAGGCACGCCTGCCGCGTGGTCGCCCGGCGGATCCCGAGCAACGGGCGCGCGTAGCGTCCCGACTGCGGCGCCATGCCCGCGAGGCTCGCGGCGCCCGAGCCCCTCGCGAGCCCGAGCAGCACGGTCTCGGCCTGGTCGTCGAGCGTGTGACCGAGCAGCACGAACGCGGCGCCGGTCTCGTCGGCGGCCGCGTCGAGCGCGGCGTAGCGGGCGGCGCGAGCGGATGCCTCGGGGCCGCCCTCGCCCGTCACCTCGACCCGCCGCACGAGCACGGGGTCGAGCCCGAGGGCCCGGGCGGCATCGGCTGCCGCCTCGGCGACGGCGGCGGAGGCATCCTGCAGGCCGTGGTCGACGATCAGCGCGCCCGCACGGAGGCCGGCGCGCGGCGCCTCGAACGCGGTGGCCGCGGCGAGGGCGAGCGAGTCGGCGCCGCCCGAGAGGGCGACGAGCACGAGGGGTGCGGCGGGCCCTGAGCCCGTCGAAGGGCCGATGTGGCCGCTCCCTTCGACGGGCTCAGGGAACGAGGCGAGGACGCTGCGCACCGCCCGACGCACGTCGGCGATCGGCGAGGTGAGGCGCGGACGCCGCGCGGAAGGGTCCTCAGGAGCCATCAAGTAACCTTATTGCGCCGTTCCCGCCGTCCTGCCGCGGGCCTGCACGGCCGAAGCTTCCGCCAGACAAGGAGAACCAGCATGGGCGAGTACGCCGCCGTCATCGAGATCCCGAAGGGGAGCCGCAACAAGTACGAGGTCGACCACGAGACCGGTCGCGTCTTCCTCGACCGCGTGCTCTACACGACGTTCGTGTACCCGACCGACTACGGCTTCTTCGAGAACACGCTCGGCGACGACGGCGACCCGCTGGACGTGCTCGTGCTCACGCAGTACCCGCTCTTCCCGGGCGTCGGCGTCAAGGTGCGCCCGGTCGGCGTGTTCCACATGACCGACGACGGCGGCGGCGACGCCAAGGTCATCGCGGTGCCCGCGGGCGACCCGCGCTGGGACTCCATCCAGGACGTGAACGACATCCCCGAGTTCACGCGCAAGGAGATCGAGCACTTCTTCGAGCACTACAAGGACCTCGAGCCCGGCAAGTGGGTCAAGACCGAGGGTTGGGCGGAGGCCGCGGAGGCCGAGTCGCTCATCCAGAAGGCGATCGAGGCCTACCCGGGTCACTGATCCGGGCCTGAGCTGCACGAAGGGGCGAGCCGATCGGCTCGCCCCTTCGTCGTGTCCGCGGAATCGTCCCCGCGGGCCGGCCTTCCGCGCACCGATCGATCTGGATTCAGGCGAACGTCCCCGATTCAGGCCGTTCTTCGCTGTTGCCGCCTGAGCAGCGTCCGATTGCCTGAATCTCGGATGATGCGGAATCCGAGGCGGGACGGACTCCGCGGGGTGAGGAGCGGGCGCAGCCCGCGGGGTGAACTCAGCCCGCCGGGCGGGCCGCCGCCGAGGGCGAGCCCCAGATGAAGTACTCGCGCACGGGAACGCCCTCGCGCGGCGCCTCGAGGATGCGACCGCCGCCGAGGTAGATCGCGACGTGGTAGTAGTCGCCGCCCGATCCCCAGAAGAGCAGGTCGCCGCGCTGCGCCTGCGACACCGGCACGGCGAGGCCGCGTCCCGCGAGCGTGTAGTACTGGTTCGTCGCGGAGTGCGTGCCGATGTAGATCCCGGCGTTGGCGTACGCCATCTTGGTGAGGCCCGAGCAGTCCCACACGTTGGGGCCGGCGCCGCCGAGCACGTACGGCTCCCCCAGCTGCGCGCGGGCGAACGCGATGGCGGTCTCGACCGCGCCGGCGTTCGGCGGTGCGGGCGCCGCCGGTGGTGGAGGCGCGGGAGCCGGGGCCACGCCACCGCCGCCGGGCGCAGGCGCCGGCGGCGCAGGAGCGGCGGGTTGCGCCGGGCGCGACGCCGCTGCTGCGGCAGCCGCCGCGGCCGCCGCTGCCGCCGCGGCCGCTTCGCGCGCCTGGCCCTCCGCTCGCTCGCGCTCGAGCTCGGCGGTGGTGTCCTTGAGGCTGGCGAGCTGCGCGTACAGCTCCGCGGACTTCTGCTCCTGCACCGCGACGGCGGTGTTGGCGCGGTCGGCGGCCTCGCGCGCCTCGTCGGCGCGCTGCTCGGCGAGGTCGGCGAGGCGCTGGCGCTCGGCCGCGGCATCCGCCGCCTGCTCGCGGAGCGAGTCGGCCGTGTTGCGGTCGGCGAGCGCCTGCTCGTAGACCTCGTTCGACTGCTCGCTCAGCTTCGACGCCATGCCGAGCTGCTGCAGCAGCTCGCGCGCGTCGTCGCCCGAGAACATGAGCTCGGTGGTGAGGTCGCTGCCGGCGGTCTTGGCGAGGTGCGCCGCAAGGAGGCCTGCGCGCATCTTCGAGATCTCGGCCACGGCGTCGGCCTCGTCGGCCTGGTGCTCGAGGGTCCGCTCGCGCTCGGCGGCCCGGTCGCGCTGGTCGACGGCGATGCGCCAGGCCTCGTCCGCCTGCATGGACGCGATCGCGGCGGCATCCGCCGCCTGCTGCAGGCCCACGAGGAGCTCGCCGACGCGGGCGATCTCGGCCTGCTTCGTCTGCTCGTTCTGCTTCGCCTGCTCGATCTCGCTCCACGACGGGTAGTCGGGCTCGGCCATCGCCGGGCCGCCCGCCGCGACGACCGAGGCCGTGACGGCGCCGATCGCGACGGTCGAGAAGACGGTCGCGGGCTTCACCCGCGAGATCGGTCGAGTACGGTGCTCAGCCAAGGTCCACCCCCCGGTCGGCCATGAACGGAATCGGGTTGATGCGGCTGCCGCCGACGAAGACCTCGAAGTGCAGGTGGCATCCGGTCGACGCGCCGGTCGTGCCGCTCGACGCGATGTTCTGGCCCGACTCGACCCACTGGCCCGTGCCCACGAACGTGCCGCCCGGCCGGATGTGCGCGTAGCCGGTCCAGACGCCGCCGCCGTGGTCGATCTGCACGTAGTTGCCGTAGGTGCCCGACCAGCCGGCGAAGCGCACCACGCCGCTGTTCGCCGCGAAGATGGGCGCGGAGCATCCGGTGCCGAGGTCGACCGCGTAGTGGAAGCTGCCGGAGCATCCGCCGCCGGTGCAGATCGACGAGCGGGGGCCGAACGTGCCGGTGATGTAGCCCGCGGCCGGCAGCGCCCAACCCGACGCCGCGACCGCGCCCGGGGAGCCGTTCTTCAGCGCCTCCTGCCGGCGGCGCTCCTCCTCCTCCTTGCGGATGCGCTCGCCCTCCTGGTAAGCCGCCGCGGTCTTCGCCTCGGTGTCCTGCAGGAACTTCAGCTGCTGCTCGAGCTCGATCTTCTTCGCCTGCGACTCGGCGAGCGCGGCCTCCGCCGCCGCCTGCGCCGCCTGCGCCGCGGCGAGGGCCTCCTCGGCGGCGATGCGCAGCTTCTCGCGCTCGGCGCGGGCGACCGCGGCCTGGTCGGAGAGCGAGCGCGCGGCGTTCTGCTTCTCCTTGGCCTTGTTGTAGATGGACGAGGTGCGCTCGACCATCTTCTCCATGCTGCCGAGCTTCGCGAGCAGCGCCTCGGTCGCGGCGGAGTTCCCTGCGTCGAGGAACAGGCTCACGCCGACGTCGCCCGTGCCCGCGCGGTAGAGCTGTGCCGCCACCTGGCCGGCGTTCCGCTCGGCCGCGGCCGCCTCGGCCGCCGACGCGTCGGCCTGCGCCTGGATCTGGTCGGCGCGCGCGACCGCGTCGTCGAACTTCTGCTGCGCCACGATGAGCTCGTCGGTGCGGCGCTCGGCCTCGGCGCGCGTCACCTCGACGTTCGTCTCGAGCTGGGCGATGAGCCCCGTGATCTGCGTCACGGCGGCCGCGCCCGCGGCGGTGTTGGCCTTCGCCGCCTGCAGCTCGTCCCACGTCGGATACGTCGCCGCCTGCGCACTCGTCGGCACGGCGATCGCCCCCACGAGCGTGAGCGCCGCGATCGAGACGCCGGCCATCACGTGCCGCACGCGACCGTGCAGCCGCATGCTCGCGCGAGGCGACGTCGACCCGCCCGACGTGCCGGGCGCGCCGGACGTGCCGGGCGCGCTCGACGCCGGTCGGCCGGGCCGGCGACGGATGCCCCGTGGCGAGGTCGTGCGGTCTCGGGCGATCGGCATGCGGATGGTGGTGCGGTCCATGGTTCCCCGTCCACGCGGGCTCGTTCGCCCCGCGCTCCTCGCGTCTCTCGGCTTCTCGTGGGTCGGTGATCGGCTGCCCGTGCGGGCAGTGGCAGCCTTCACGTTAGGCGCGTGCGAGGCGCTTTCCGGGTATTTCGGGCGCGCGTGGCGGATGCCGCGGGGCGCGCGCCGCGGCCGGGAATCGGGGTCTTCGCGGCATCCGCGAGCCTCGTTTTGCGCTCGCGCGCGTTGGCACGTATGCTTGCTTGTCGGCGGTCATGCCCCGAAAGCAAGGCCACCCGGCCCCATCGTTTAGTGGCCTAGGACACCGCCCTTTCACGGCGGCAGCACGGGTTCGAATCCCGTTGGGGTCACCACGAAGGCATTACAATTGAACAGCTTCTTTACGAGGCCCTGTGGCGCAGTTGGTTAGCGTGCCGCCCTGTCACGGCGGAGGTCGCGGGTTCAAGTCCCGTCAGGGTCGCTCAGGCGACAAGCCCTTTCCCTTTCGAGAGAAGGGGCTTTCTCCTTATCGAGGCATCATTCCGACTCGTCGGGCGGATGCCACGAGGCTCTGTAGCTCAGTTGGTAGAGCGTTCGACTGAAAATCGAAAGGTCACCGGATCGATGCCGGTCGGAGCCACTTCTAAATATCCTGATCAATCGCGGTTTTCGCGGGGGTCTCACCCCCTCGAAGTTGACCATTCGATTGGGCGTAATACGCCGTGAGCGCTGCTCCCCCGCGTCGGGCGGCATCCCGACGCGTGTCGGCATAGCGCTGCGTCGTGGCGAGGTCCGAGTGGCCCATGATCGCCTGCACGTCCGTTGCCGGGACGTTGGCGAGGAACAGGTTCGTTGCCGCCGTGTGCCGCAGGTCGTGCCAGCGGAGCGGAGCCTCACCGTTCGGGAATGTCTTCACCTGATCGCGGATCCCATGCCAGTCGACAGCCCGCGAGAGGTTCCCCGACGAGAGGAACCCCCCGCGCGGCCCGGTGAACAGGTAGTCGTGCTCCCCCTTGCCCTCCATCGCCGCGAGCAGCTCAGGCACGAACGGTTCAGGCATCGGCACGTCACGCACACGGCGGCCCTTGGTCGGCCCGACGACGACCTCGCCGTGGCGCCCTGGTGACGCGGTGCGCTGAACGCGGATGGTCAGGCCTTCCAGATCGACGTCGCCAACGCGGAGGCCCGCGACCTCACCGAACCGGCAGCCGGTATAGAGCATGGCGAGCACGAAGCGCCGGTGGCACCCTTCGCGCGGAAGCACCGCAAGCAGCCGGCCAACCTCGCGCCGGCTAAGCGCGCGTGACGTGGGATCACCGGACTGCCGCCGCCGATACTCGACCCCGACGCATGGATTCGCGGCGATGAGCCGCGCTTTGAGCGCCGCGCGGCACAGCGCCGAGAGCATCGCCACGGCATCCTTGCGCGTGGACACCGCGCCCGACCACGACGCGAACGCGAGTTCGACGTCGAATGCAGTCAGGTCCGACAGTTCCCGCGTGCCGAACGTCGGCCCGACCCGCCGCCGCCATGCGACCAGGTATCCGCGCGCCGTGCCATCAGACAGCAGCGACGCGACCGCAGGCCACAGCCGGTCGAAGGCTTCATTGACGGTCACCACCGACCGAGCCGTTCAATCAGCGCGGAACGACGCGCGCCGGACTCGACTACTCGCATATTGCGAGACTAGTGAGTCCTTAGTCTAGTCGCAAGTTATGCGACTAACTGGGTTTTGCTGCTGCCTTGACCTTCTCTTGCAACCCCTGAGCGAACACCGCCGGATCGACCGTGACACCGGGGAACTCGCACACGTCGGGGTGCTCCCCGAACGCCTGCCGGAACAGCGCGATACGGCGGAACATCTGCGACTTGCTGATGCCCAGCGCCTGCTGAGTGCCCTCGAAGCCGCCGCAGACCTGCCACATGAACCAGAAGCCCATCAGATCGACGAGACGAGAGCCGGCCTGACCTCGAAGTGACTCACGCAGTTCCGGAAAGGCCCCGAAGACCCGTCGATTGACTGCCCGATTCGCCTTGAAGTAGGCCTCCCACGAACGTTCGAGCGCGGACTTCGCACGACCCTCGCCCTCCGGCGAGGACATCCGTTCTGATCGAAAGTCCGCCATGACGCACCAATCCGCTAGTCCCACATTCAGCGACTACAGCCTAGAACCCAGGACCGACGAACCGGCCTCCCGAAATCTTCTACACATGATCAAGTCGGGCGGCTCCGCCGCCCGCAGGCTGCCGCCCTCCGCGCTCCGCGCTCCGGTTGCCATCGACCGCGTCTACATCGAGCCGCGCGCTGGGTGTCACCCGGAGCCGGTCAGGGCGACGAGCGGCGGGGCGACGGAGTGCTCGCAGGCGCTCCGCGCCACGCTGCGCCACTCCGTCGCCCCTCCGCCCCGCCTCCCGGATCCGGCAGCGCGAAACGACCGGAGGGGCTTAGTCCTGGGTGAGGACCTTCGGAGCAGGGTCCTCGAAACTATTGCGCAGCTCAACACGAGTCCAGGCGACCGGTGCCGTTGCGAACACGGGCTCGAGCGCACGCCACATCGTGGAAGCATCGTCGCCAACGAAGTAGAGCTCGTACCCGTGCGCTCCCACGTCGTTGCCGTCGATCCAACCAGCGTCGGCTGCTGCGAGGGCCTCGTCCGCTGCGAGTTCGGTTTCCAGCAAAGCGTCCATCAGATTCACGTCGAATTCGTCGTCCCTGCCCTCGAACATGACGACCACCCAGGCGTACTCCGCGGCGGGCGCGGATGCCTCCCCGTCGAATGCCTCCGCGTCGGCAGCCGGCGTTGCAGAGCACCCGGCGAGCGCCAACCCCGGCACCAGGAGCGACACAACGACAGCGGGAACAAGCAGAGCGCGGCGAGAAAGCATTGCGCAATCGTAGCCGCTCGGAGCGGCCATTTTCGGCCGTGCCAGAGTCGACGATTTATGCGTGCTATGGCACCGCAGCGCCGCTCGATACCAGCTCGCCGCGCGCCCGCTCCGCGATGATCTCCAACAGCTCAGGCACCACCGCGACGCCCTCAGGCGCAGCCGGGGCCGTCTCCGCCGCGTGCGCCTCGAACCACTCCCGTCGCAGCCGCCGCTGAACCGTGCGCGTGAGACCCGTGAACGACCAGCCCGAGCGCCGAGCGGTGCGCCGCGAAGCGCTCACGACGTGCGACCGCGAGCCGAAGCGCTCATGCACGCGGCTCCGGCACGCGCCTGGTCGACAGTCCCGCGAGCACCGCATCTCGCGTGCCGCCTGGTCGAGGCGAGCGACGTGCCCCCAGACCGCACCGTGTGCGCTCTCGCCATCCTGCACCACGTCCTTCATCACGTAGTTCAGCGCCTTGGAGAGATACCAGATCGTGCGCGCCCCCTCGCCATCCGCGCGGAACGCGTCGCACTGTGCCTGCGATCCCCAGACCACCACAGCACCGTCGACCTTCGACCACGCGACCGCCGAGCGCGCCGAGTCGCGCAGCACGTCCGCATCCGGTGCCTCACCCCGCCCAATCCGCACAAGCGCGTGCAGGTGGAGTACGCCGCGATCCTGCCACTCACGAACGACGAAGTACTCCGCCGACTCCCACCGGTCGCGCAGCCGCCGCCGCGTCCGATCCCAGAGCAGGCCCGCATCACGGTTCCAGGCCACTTGCGCCGCGTAGTCGTACGTCGACGGATCGAGCGGAACCCCGCGGAGCCCAGCGTCCTCCGCGGAGTGCATCACGCCGCAGCCGCACTGACCGACGCGCGCGCCATGTACTCGAGGCACCCGATGCACGCGACCGAACGACGGAGCCGTGAGCGTCAGCAGGTAGAACCGGTAGTGCTCCACCGGGCCATCGAACACACCAGAGCGGGCGATCGCCGCCCAGTCGCCTCGATACAGCTCGGCGCACGACTCGCACTGGCTCTTGACGCGCGAGCCGCACCGCACCCACACGCCTGAGGCCGTGCGAATCGGTCGAGCGCAGCCGCGCGCGACAACGTCGGCACGGTCGGAATCGGTTGCCGCCATAGGCCAGCCGCAACCGCGAGATCAGGACTGAAAATCGAAAGGTCACCGGATCGATGCCGGTCGGAGCCACGACGAAAACCCCCGGTCAACCGGGGGTTTTCCATTGCCCTTGATCTCGCGGTCGGCCCGCGTCGCCCAGTGAAAGCAGATCGTGGAGCTGACGAGTCGAGTGAGGCCCTCCCCCGCCGCCAGCGCATGACCGCCCGCAACTAGCACGCCGGCCTCTGCCCCCTGAAGATTACAATCAGTGCTCGTCTGCGCGCTGCTTCGTCTCGTCGCTCGAACCACTGCCGTGCCAGTGCTCGGCGTTGGCGTCCTTCCAGCGCTTCGCCCGCTCCTCGTCCGGGGTCGCCTTCTCGGCAGCGGCGTCGCTGGTCGCGTCACCGTCGAGCGTGCCGCCGTCCGCCTCCCAGCGTTCGTCTGCCGGTACGTCCCCTTTGCCTGTGTGCTTCGACATGGGGCTCACTCCTCCCTCTACTCATACGTGGATCGGTGGGGCCGGAAGTCGATCAGCTCCGCGGCCGAGCAGGTGCGCGTAGAGGCCAGCCGAGCCGCGGCGGTGCTTGCTGTCCGGCGCGCCGAGGGCAGCTGGCATCGTTCACGAGGATGCGACCGACGCCGACGTCCTCATCGAACGCGGCGGTAATCAACCTGCTCGCCTTCCGAGCAGGAGCCCACGACGCGCGCAGACTCCCGGCCCACCGCCTCAGTCGACGAGTGGGGGTCGAAGTGTGCCCAGAACACGTGATCACGGATGCCTCGACCCGAAGGGCGGCGCTGACCGTACGATCCGGGTCAATTTTGACAAATACTCACTTACAGTGTAGAAGCGTCGCAGCTGTGAACCCCCGCAGCTTTCTCTACTGCGCAGCCAATGATCACCCCGTATCGAAATCACGGCTCAGTCGCCCGCCCGGAAGGTGTCGGGCGTATCCTCGGAGTATGTGGACCCTCATCATCGTGCTGCTCGTCCTTTGGGCGATCCTGGCGATCGTCGGGTTCGTGTTCGAGGGCCTCCTCTGGCTCGCCGTGATCGGTGCCGTCCTGTTCGTCGGCACACTGATCATCGGCATCATCCGTCAGCGTGCGCGGAGGTCCTCCGCGTAGCGTCGCCCAGAGTCCGCGTGCCCAGACCCCGCGTGCGGCGACGTAGAGAGTTGGTCGTCATGACCGCCGACATCGCCCCCGTCCACCGGACACGCAGCCCCTCAGGCGTGCCCTCGAACGCCCCAGCGAGCGACTTCACGGAACTCGCCCGGCGCATCAAAGAGGCGGGGCTCATGCGCCGCCGATACGGCTACTACTGGACGAAGCTCATCGGCGTGCCGGTCGTCTTCGCCGTGGCGATCGCCCTGTTCATCTGGGTCGGGAACACCTGGTGGCAGATGTTCACTGCCGTCGGGTTCGCCGTGCTCTTCACCCAGACCGCGTTCCTCGGCCATGACGCCGCACATCGACAGATCTTCCGGTCGGGCAAATGGAACGACTGGATCAGCCTCATCCTCGGCGGGTTCGTCGGCATGAGTTACGGGTGGTGGCAGCACAAGCACACCCGACATCACGCGAACCCGAACCAGGTCGGCGTCGATCCCGACATCGACCTGCCCGTCGTCGCGTTCACGCCGGAGCAGGCCACGCGCGACCGGCCGGCGTTCTTCAAATGGGTCATCGGGCACCAGGGCTACTTCTTCTTCCCGATCCTCCTCCTCGAGGGCCTCTCCCTGCACGCGTCGAGCGTGCACCGTGTCTTCATGAGGGAGCACCTCCCCCACCGGTCAGCGGAGATCGCGTTCCTCGCCGTGCGCATCATCGGCTTCCTGGCGCTCGTGTTCCTCGTGTTGTCGCCCGACAAGGCGGCCGTGTTCCTGGCGATCCAGCTCGGCCTGTTCGGCGTCTACATGGGCATGTCCTTCGCGCCGAACCACAAGGGGATGCCGCTGGTGCCGAAGGGCCTGAAGCTCGACTTCCTCCGGCGGCAGGTGCTCATGAGCCGCAACATCCGCGGCAGCCACGTGATCGACGTCGTGATGGGCGGACTCAACTACCAGATCGAGCATCACCTCTTCCCGTCGATGCCGCGCCCGCACCTCCGACGCGCGGCCCCGATCATCGAGGGGTACTGCCGTGACCTCGACGTGCCGTACACGCAGACCACCCTCTTGCACTCGTACGTGATCGTCTTCCAGTACATCAACCGGGTCGGCCTCGGGGAGCGTGACACCTTCGAGTGCCCGCTCGTGCTGCAGCGCGCGAGCATTTGAGCCGCCACATCCCATCGCATCGCGCCAGCCATGCAGCTGGGGGACGACCGAATCGCTCACCGCCAGCTCTCGCAATACGGCGTAGGAACCACCGACGAACGCCAGGTCGAGGATCCGGATGGACGGCTTGGGGGAGGCCGCGACGACGGGGCGTAGTGTCGCAACGTGACGAGAACAGTTCGGCCAGGGTGATGAGAGTGGCGATGCTCGGGCCGATCGCGTGGCGGACGCCGCCGCGGCACTACGGTCCGTGGGAGCGGGTGACGAGCCTCCTCACCGAGGGGCTGGTGCGTCGGGGCGTCGACCTCACGCTCTTCGCGACGGCCGATTCGCTGACGTCGGCGACGCTCGAGTCGGTGGCGCCCCACGGCTATGCCGAGGACGCCGACATGGACGGCCGGGTCTGGGAGGCACTGCACATCGCCCACGCGATGAACCTCTCGCCGGGCTTCGACCTCGTGCACAACCAGCTCGACTGGCTCCCGCTCGCCTTCGACGCCCAGTGGGGTGCGCCGATGGTCACGACGATCCATGGCTTCTCGGGTGACGCGATCCTGCCGGCCTACGAGCGTGCGCGTTCGACGTTCGTGTCGATCTCGGACGCCGACCGCTCACCCGCACTCACCTATGCGGCGACCGTGCACCACGGCATCGACATGACCGAGTTCGACGTCTCGGATGCCGCTGCGCCGTCGGCGCGCGACGACCTCGTGGTCTTCGGCCGCATCCACCCCGACAAGGGCATCGCCGATGCGATCGACATCGCCGCCCGGGTGGGGCGCCGACTCGTCATCTGCGGCATCGTGCAGGATGCCGCGTACTACGCGGAGCAGATCGAACCGCGCATCGACGGCGACCGGGTCGTGTATCGCGGATCGGTGGGTCCCACCGAGCGCACCGCGGTGCTCGCATCGGCGGCCGTGCTGCTGCATCCGATCCACTTCGCGGAGCCCTTCGGCCTCTCGGTCATCGAAGCGATGGCATGTGGAACGCCCGTCGTCGCCTACCGGCGCGGCTCGATGCCCGAGGTCGTCGAGGACGGGCTGACCGGTTTCGTCGTCGACGGTGTCGTCGAGGCCGTCGACGCCGTCCCTCGCGCCGCCGCCCTGGATCGCACCACCGTGCGGCGGCGCGCACGCGAACGCTTCGATGTGGAGCGCATGGTCGACGGCTACCTCGAGGTCTACGAGGCGGTGCTCGGGAGCCCCGGGAGGCTCGCATGACCGTAGTGTATGGTGCGGAGCACAGCGCGCCCTGCTATCGGGCCGCGTGAACCGGACCGCGGCAGCGCAGGCGTAGTTCCACGAGGGTGGCCGTTTTGGCAGACGTCTCGAAGCACCGGCATCGTCAGATGCCGGTCGGAAGAGAAGATCGCCATGACCCGATACGGATTCCTGTCCACCTACCCGCCCACTCGCTGCGGGCTCGCCACATTCACCGAGGCGCTCTCGGGCGCCCTCGCCGGCCACGGAACCCGGGACGCCACGATCGTGCGGGTGCTCGATTCACCCGATGACCGACCGGATCCGATCGTCGTCGGCCGCATCCCCACCACGCGGGAGCTCTTCGCGGGGGATCCGGCCAGCCTCAGCGCATCGATACGGGCGCTCGGGCAGTGCGATGTCGCAATCGTGCAGCACGAGTACGGCATCTACGGCGGACATGACGGCGACGAGGTCGTCACGTTGCTCCGCATGCTCCGAACCCCGACGATCGTCGTGCTGCACACCGTGCTCGCCGCGCCGACCCGACATCAGCGCGAGGTGCTGGAGTCGGTCTGCGAATCGGCGGCGGCCGTCGTGGTGATGACCGAGAACGCGCGCGACATCCTGATGAGGACGTACCGCGTCAGGCCGACGACGGTCCATGTCATCCCCCACGGCGTCCCGGTGCAGCACGCGACATCCGCGCCGAAGCACAACTCGACGAAACGAGTGCTGACATGGGGACTGATCTCGCCTGGGAAGGGCCTCGAATGGGGCATCCGCGCGATCTCGGAACTCGCCGAGCTCGGGTCTGCGGTCGAATACGTCATCGCTGGACAGACCCACCCGAAGGTGCTCGCACATGAAGGCGAGCGGTACCGCGAGGCACTGCAGCGGCTCATCGCCGGACTCGGGCTCGACGACGCCGTCACGATGGACGACCGGTATCTCGACGCCTCGCAGCTCGCCGACCTGGTGACATCGGCCGACGTCGTGCTGCTGCCGTACGACTCTCGCGACCAGGCCACCTCCGGCGTGCTGGTCGAGGCGATCGCGGCAGGGGTGCCCGTCGTCTCGACCGGCTTCCCCCACGCCGTCGAACTGCTCAGCGGCGGGGCGGGCCTGATCGCCCGGCACGGCGACCCCGAATCGATGGCCGCCGCCATCCGCACGATCGTGGGGACGGAGGAGACGGCCCGGCAGATGCACGATGCCGCGCTCCGCGATGCGCACGATTCGTCCTGGCCGGTCGTCGGCGAGCGCTATCGCGAGCTCGCCGACCGGATCGCAGCGGCGCGCGCCGCGTGACCATGCCGGGCCGCCCGCCGTCCTACTCCCACCTCGTCGCGCTCATGGACGAGCACGGCATCTTCGAGCATGCGCTGTTCGACGTCCCGCGCCGCGGCGACGGCTATTGCGTCGACGACGTGGCCCGCGCCCTCATCGTGCTGGTGCGCGAACCGGACCAGACACCCGAACTCGCCGCCCGCGCCGAGACGTGCCTCGCATTCCTCGAGGATGCGGTCGACGTCGACGGCCGCGTGCACAACCGCATGGCCGCGGGAGGCGGCTGGACCGACGAGCCCGCGCTCGGCGACTGGTGGGGTCGCGCGCTGTGGGCACTCGGCGTCACGGCCGCCCGCGCGCCGACGGAGGCCGCACGCTCGCGCGCACTGAACGCCTTCCACCGCGCGGCATCCGCCCGCTCGCCGCATGGTCGGGCGATGGCCTTCGCGACGCTCGGGGCCACCGACGTGCTGGCCGCGCATCCCGACGACCTCGCTGCGAACGCGCTGCTGCACGATGGGGTGTCGACGATCGCGATCCCGCGGGACGGCCAGTGGGCCTGGCCGGAACCGCGCCTCCGCTACGCGAACGCGGTGCTCCCCGAGGCCCTGCTGGCCGCGGGGATGGCGATGGACAGCCCTCGTGTCGTGAGCCAGGGGCTCGGGATGCTGCGATTCCTCGTCGGTCTGGAGACGACCGGGGGACGCCTCTCCGTCACCGGGACCGACGGCCGGGGCCCGGGGCAGACGGCGGCCCAGTTCGACCAGCAGCCGATCGAGGTCGCCGCCATCGCGGACGCCTGCGCGCGGGCGTTCGACATCACCGACGATCCGTCATGGCGCGACGTCGTCACCGCAACGTGGGCGTGGTTCACGGGCGACAACGACGCCTCGACCGCCATGTTCGACCCCGGATCGGGCGCCGGGTTCGACGGACTCGAGCGGGACGGTCGTAACGAGAACCGCGGGGCCGAGTCGACGCTCGCGGCACTGAGCACATATCAACAGGCCCGGCGTCTCGGGGTCCTCGAGGTGGTCGCCTCGCGATGATCCGCGCCCACCCGGCACGCCTCGAGCACGATCCCTCACGCGTCGTCGCCAGGTTCTTCCTCCCCGGAGACGGGCTCCCGTCGTCGCACTCGCGAGTCACGCAGATCGTCGCTCGCGTGCTCGAGAGCCCCACTCGGCTCACGCAGGAGGCGGCCGATCGTGTCGTGGCCGAGCTCACAGAACGGCACGCGGGTGCCGCGGACCTGATCCTCGCGAACGCCAGGGCGGTCGGCAGTCGGGTCCGCGGTTCCGCCCGGCTGACGGAGTCCCAGGCACTCGTGCTCGGGGCGGCGTTCACGGCGGAATACGCGGTCGAGGGAGCGGCCCTCTGCAACCCGAGCGCGGTGGTGCATCCGTACCAGGACGGTCTCGCACCCGACCAGCTCAGGGTGGCGATCGCCCTCCGCTGCATCGGGGAGGGACACATCTCGTCGATCGGGTTCGCCGAGGCCGTCATCGACGCCGACGACACGTGGACGTTCGCGCCGAGGGCGGCGCCGATCACCGGTCCTGCGGTCTCGGTCGGCGACTGGTCGCGGCACCACTTCGGCCGCTCGCTCGAGCACGAGGGCCACCTCAACGACCTCGCGAACGCGGTCCTGAGCGACCTGCCCGAACGCTTCACGGGCGTCGAGCTCGAACAGGCCATCCTCTCGCTGCCCGATCAGCTCTCCACCCGTCCCGACAGCCGCGGGCCGACACAGGCGCTGCGCGACATGGCGGCCTCCGCGTACCATGCCGACTTCCCCGCGGCCGTGCCACTGAGCGCACGCGTGCTGCTCCCCGTCGCTGCCGAGGAGGACCATGGCATGGAGGACGCCCGCTTCGTGCGCTTCACGGACGAGGACGGGACCATCGGGTACCGCGCGACCTACACGGCGTATGACGGACAGGACATCGCACCGAGGCTCATCACGTCTCCCGACCTGTCCGCATTCGCCATCCATCGCCTGACCGGCACCGGCGCGCGCAACAAGGGCATGGCGCTGTTCCCCCGGCTCGTCGGCGGCCACCATCTGGCGCTCAGCCGCACCGATGGCGAGAACATCTCGCTCGCGCGGTCGGCCGACGGCGTGATCTGGGATGACCTCGGAATCCTGCATCGACCCACCGAGCTGTGGGAGCTCGTCCAGCTCGGCAACTGCGGCGCCCCGATCGAAACCGATGAGGGATGGGTCGTGCTGACGCACGGGGTGGGACCCCTCCGCACCTACTCGCTCGGCGCGCTCATGCTCGACCTCGACCACCCGTCGAAGGTGATCGCGCGGTCGACCGCGCCACTGCTGCAACCGACCGGCGACCTGCGGGACGGTTACGTCCCGCGCGTCGTGTACTCGTGCGGCGCGATCCTCCACCGGAAGACCCTGTGGATCCCCGTGGGCGTGGGCGACGCGCGCATCCAGATCTTCTCGGTCCCGATCGATGAGCTCATCACGTCGATGACCCGCCTCTCGTCGAACTGAGACCTCCGCGCCTCTCAAACGGATCGGCCCCTACAATCCGACACCGACTAGTGATGAAACGATGGTCCTCGCGACGCCGGCAACTTGGCCGCAGTCCGTGCCCACATCTTGCCGTTGGAGCGGCTGTCGGGCCGAGCGTGCCGTTCGCACGCCCGGTGCAACTGCCGTGGGGCGACGGCGGTACGGAGTCGCGCGATACCCCGCAGACGGCGCGCACATCGGAGAGCTCGTCGATTCCTGCACCGGCGTGAGCGATGCGGTGACGGTGCATGGGCAATCGGCGGCACGCAATGCCACGACGAACCAGACGGCGCGCCCTTGAGAAACTCCCGCCGGCACCTCGAGGAAAGGTCTGACGAGCCGGCCCGAGGAACGAAGAAGACCCCCGGGCGATTGCCCCGGGGGTCTTCTCGATGGCGTGCGTCAGTGCGAGTCGGCGGCCGACCGCGCCGGCGCGGGCTGCCACTCGGGCTCGCCCGTCGGGCCCTCGTCGTCGGTGTCTTCGTCGGAGGAGCCATCCGCCGGCGCGGCCGCATCGGCCGAGGGCTGGGGCAGGCTGCCGAGGCGATCGACCTGCTCGGTGAGCGCATCGAGGACCGAGCGCAGCTGCACCTGCGCAACCTGCGCGTAGGTGCGGACGTACTCGATCTCGGGAACCACTGCACCGTGTTCCGCGGGGACCGTCGCGGTCGCCGCCTGGCTGGCCGTGGTCTCGGCGCGCTCGAGGATCTCGCGGTACTGGTTGCGGGCGGTGAGCACGAGGTCTCGGGCGTACTGCTCGGCGTCGGCCACGGCCTTGTCGGCGATGAGCTGGGCCTGAGTGAGCAGCCCGACCGCCCCGGCAGTGATCTCGTCCTCGGATTCAGGACCGGATGCACCGGCGCTGACCTTCTGGGCCCGCAGCTCGGCGAGCTCCTGCCGAGTGCTGGCGGCAGCCGCCTTGACCTCGGCGATCGCCGTCGCGAGGTCCCGCATGAAGTTGTCGACTTCGAGGCGGTCGTAGGCGCCGCCCCGGATCTTCATGGTGAACTCCACCGAATGCGGGTCGGGGAGGTGGCTCACCGCGACGGCCAGGTCGTGCTCAGGCCCCGTGCCCGATTCGGCGAGGCTTTCGGGGTCGATCTCGTTCAGCGACATGCGTAGTACCCCTATTCGCTCCCCGGCAGCCCAGCCGGCTCCGGTTCATGGGTGTGGTGGTGAAGTTCGTGGCTGTCTTCGTCGAGGGTTGCGAACTGCTCGAACCGGACGTCCGACCGCGCGATCCCTCCGGCGCGGAGTCGGGAGACCGTGTGGCGCACCATCTCGGGGGATCCGCACACCAGCGCGAGACGACCGTGCAGCGATCCGCTCTCCGCCGCGGCATCCCCCACCAGGCCCTTGCGGCCCGGATAGCTGGGGTCGTCGGAGACCACCGGCGTGTAGGTGAACCAGGGGCGGGCCGACAGGTTCTTCAGCAGCCGGTTCTCGTAGAGGTTCCAGGGCAGGCGCGCACCGTGGAACAGGTGGACCTGCGGAGCCTGGCCGGTCGCCTGCCAGTCCTGGTCGATCCGCTCCAGGTGGGACCGCAGCGGGGCCAGGCCGGTTCCTCCGGCGACCATGATCAGGTCGCGCCGACGCTCGTCCTCGTCGAGGGTCAGCTCCTGACCGACGGGGGCTCCGATGCGCACGGTCTCGCCGGCTTCGAGGTGGCGCACCATGCTGCTGCTGACCTGCCCGCCGGGGACCATCTGGACGTGGAACTCGAGGGTGCCGTCGGCACGCGGCGCGTTCGCCGGGCTGAGGTAGCGCCACAGCCGAGGCCGCGACGGGATCTCCACCGCAACGGATTGGCCCGGCACGAACGACAGCTGCGGTTCGGGTCGGACCTGGATGACGGCGAGGTCCATCCCCCGCCGATCCACCGCGGTGACGTGCCCGGCCCACGAGGCGGGGCTGGTCGACTCGGCGGCCTCGGCCGCCTGGACCATGACCGTGGCGATCACCCCGTAGGCCTCGGCCCAGTCGGCCGCGACCTCGTCGGTCCACCCGTCGCCGAGGAAGTGCTTGAGCGTGGCGAGGAGGGAGGCGCCGACCGCGTTGTAGTGCGCCGCGATGACCTCGAAGCGCCGGTGGTCGCGACCGAGCTGCTCGATGAACCCGACCACCTCGCCGAGCTCGTCGACGCTCGACACGATCCGGCCGAGCGCGCCGACGAGACGATCGCGTTGGGTCGCCATCGAGACGGGGAACATGCCCCGCAGCTCGGGGTGCGACAGGAACAGGTGCGAGTAGAAGAACAGCGGCACCTCGTCGCCGAGGCTCTCGGCCGCCGCCCACGTCCGCTTCAGCGCAGCGGTGTCCACCGCGTCACCCGGCCGCCGTGTCGTTATCGATGATGTCGGGTGCCGTGCCGGCGACCGCGGTCACCGTGCGGTCGATGATCGCGGGCTCGACGCCGGCCTCGGTGAGTGCGGTCACGAGGTGACCCGCGACGGCGGTGAAGGCATCGGTCGAGATGCCCTTGCCCTGGTGGACGGTACGCAGCTGACGGCCGGTGTACTCGACCGGGCCGCCCATCACCTGGGAGACGAGTGCCGTCTGGTGTCGCTTGAGCCGGTCCATCTCGACGCCGTCGAAGTACCCGCGGAGTCGGTCGTCGTCGAGGATGAGGACGTAGAACCGCTCGACGACCGCAGCGACCGCCTGGCCACCGCCGACCGCGTCGTAGTCGCTTCGCGCTTGGGTGTCGGACTGCTCGTTACGGCTGTCGTTCATCGGTGGGTTCCAATCACTGGCAGGGCAGGGGTGTTCCTTTCTTAGCAGAGTCGAACCGCGCACCTGAAGCCGTCAGTTCGGCATTGTGGAAACGCCGGAGCGGTGGCATCGCGACCCGAAAGCCTCCGTCATCAGGCGGTTCCAGTGTCGGCTCGACGCCCGAACCAGGCACGGTGTCGGGGGATTTCCCAGCTTGCGAGAGCGTCGCGGACCCGATTCGGCCGAGCACCCGCTCCGCCGCCTGCCGGTACAGCTGTGCCGCCGACGATCCACCACTACTCGAGCGCCTGCCGCTCGAGCGCAGCCGCCTCGTTCCGGTAGCCCACGGTCTCGTAGAGCACGATGACGAGCGCCGGGGAGCCGGCGACGAGCAGGAGCCCGATGCCGATGCTCGCCCCGGATGCGACGGCGACGACCGCACCGGCGAGCACCAGTGCGGCCGTTGCGAAGGCCCAGAGATGGAGCCGGTCCGTCGACCGCAGGAGCAGCACGTACAGGGCGAGCAGCATCAGCTCGTACACGAGCACCGGGACGACCACGGTGAGCACCGCGGCCACCGCGTCGATGTGCGCCTCCCCCGCGATGAACATCGCCGCGACGTGGAGCCCGGCGCCCGTGCCCGCCACGGAAGCGAACACGACGATGTGGCCGTAGCTCCATCCGTACGCCCGACCGCGATGTCGCGCCAGGAGGCGCCCGACGGGCACCGTGAAGTACAGCCACCACATGCCGAACGCGAGTGCGGTCCCGCTGAAGGCGATGAGCACCGCCTCGGGCGACCACCCCACCCGGTCGACCGCGGCGGAGACCGCGAGCACCGTGCCGAAGACGATCTCCCCGAGGGTGATGATCACGAGCAGCGAGTACCGCTCGGCCAGGTGGTGCGGATGCCACGGGGTGCCGCCGAAGCGCGTCTCGGCGATGATCGGGCCGGTCAGCTCCACTGCCGTCAGCACGCCGAACGCGACGAACGTGCCCCAGACCGGCAGTGACAGGAAGATCAGTGCGACCCATCCGACCTGCGCGACGGCGATCGCCGCGGCGTACGCCAGGCACGCGCGTCGGTGCTCCGGATCATCCCTTGCGGCTCGAAGCCAGAGCACGATCGCCGCCACCCGCATGATCACGTAGCCGGCCACCATGATCGAGTTGTCGACGTGCTGTCCCTCCTCGATCGATCGGAAGAACGGCGGCAGCCCGAGGGCGATGACGACCACGCCGATCATCTCGACGAGCGTCGCGAGCCGGAACAGGAGATCGTCGTTGTCGTAGGCGGACGCGAGCCACGAGTAGTTCACCCATGCCCACCCGACGGCGAAGGCGCTCAGGACGAACGCGGCGATCCCGGGCGCCCAGTGGCCCGCCTCGAGCACGTGCGCCGTCTCGCTCGACATAACGCTGAACGACACCACGAAGGTGAGGTCGAAGAGGAGCTCGAGCGGTGTGGGTGCGCGATGCCGCTCGGCGGGGTCTCGACCCGACATCCGTACGAGCCGGTGCGTGAGGCTCATGGACCGTACGGTACACCGCAAGGTCGGAGTCACCGGTCCGGCGACGCACCCGCTCCGCGGACGTTACGCGACACTCGGCGGACCGGCGGGCGCGACCACCCCGTGGCTCGGTGCGGTGGCCGCGGCCGGCAGCTGCACCGAGACGCGGAGTCCGCCGCCGTCACGGGGATCGATGCGCATCGATCCGTCGTGCGCGCGCGTGATGCTCGCGACGATCGCCAGGCCGAGGCCGACGCCGGCGTGGTCGGAGCGGATGCGCTCGGTGCCGCGCTGGAACGGCTCGGTGAGCGTCGAGACCAGCGGCGGGCTGAGCTGCTCCCCCGTGTTCTCGACGGTCAGCGTCACGGACTCGGGGCCGACGGCGGTGTGCACCTGCACGGTGCCGTGCTCCGGGATGTTGTGGACGATCGCGTTGTGGACGAGGTTCGTCGTCAGCTGCAGCAGGAGCGCGTGCGAGCCGACGGTCGTCGCGACCTCGCCCGACGTCACGATGGCGACGCCGTGCTTCTCGGCGAGCGGCAGGAGCGTCTCGGCGGCCTCCTCCGCGACGAGCGACAGGTCGACGGGCGCCCGGGTGAAGGCTCGCTGGTCGGTGCGGCTGAGCAGGAGCAGCGCCTCGGTGAGCTCGATCGCCCGGGCGTTGACGACGCGGAGTCGTTCGATGAGCTCATCCCCCTCGCGGCGCGGATCGTGCTGCGCGACGTCGAGGAGGGTCTGCGTGATCGCGAGCGGCGTCCGCAGTTCGTGCGAGGCGTTGGCCGCGAAGCGCTGCTGCTCGGCGACCTGCGCCTCGAGCCGCGCGAGCATGGCGTCGAAGCTGTCGGCCAGCTCGCGGAACTCGTCCTGGCGACCCTCCAGCTCGATCCGGTGCGAGAGCGAACCGGATGCCGCGCGTCGCGCTGCCCTCGTGATGCGCGCCAGGGGCGCGAGCATGCGCCCGGCGAGGATCCACCCGCCGAGCAGCCCGAACACGAGGAGGGCGAGCATCGCCCAGGCCACCGCCGGGACGAACGCGCGCACGAGGTCGTCGCGGCCCGGGACGAATCCCCCGATCGTGTTGATCGCCTCGGCCGGCACGTACCGCAGGAGGAACAGCCACACGACCGCGAGCAGCAGGGCACCGGCGACCATGAGGAACCCGGCGTAGCTCAGCGTGAGCTTGAAGCGGACGCTGAGTCCGGGCTCCCTAGCCACGCGCGCCTCCACCGGTCTCCGCGCCGACCGCACCGCCGTCCGACTCGGGGCCGGTGTCGATGCGGTAGCCGACCCCGGGCACCGTGGCGATGAGCCACGGCTCGCCGAGGCGCTTGCGCAGCGCCGAGACCGTGATGCGCACGGCGTTCGTGAACGGGTCGGCGTTCTCGTCCCATGCGCGCTCCAGCAGCTCCTCGGCGCTGACGACACCGCCCTCGGCGGCGACGAGCACCTCGAGCACGGCGAACTGCTTCCGCGTCAGCGCGACATAGCGCTCGTCGCGGTAGACCTCGCGACGGAACGGATCCAGGCGCAGCCCGGCGATCTCCCGCACCGGCGGTCGGCTGACGGCCCGACGGCGGTCGAGCGCGCGCAGCCGGAGCACGAGCTCCCGGAGCTCGAACGGCTTGGTGAGGTAGTCGTCGGCGCCGAGCTCGAAGCCTGACGCCTTGTCGTCGAGCCGATCGGCGGCCGTCAGCATGAGGATCGGCATGCCGCTGCCGGACGCGACGATGTGCTCGGCGACCTCGTCGCCGGACGGGCCGGGGATGTCGCGATCGAGGACCGCGATGTCGTAGCTGTTGATGCTCAGCAGTTCCAGGGCAGTATCCCCGTCGCCGGCGATGTCGGCGGCGATCGCCTCGAGCCGCAGGCCGTCGCGGATGGCCTCGGCCATGTACGGCTCATCCTCGACGACCAGAACGCGCATGCACTCGATGCTAGAAGGCCGCGCATATCGTCGGCCTATCGAAAATCGCATACGGGCCTGCAACGCGCCGCCGCATTGACTTGCGGCATGAATCGAACCCTGACTGCAGGACGACGGTTGCGCAGGACGATCGCGTTCCTCGCGATCGGCCTGGCCGTCGCCGCCGCCGCGATCGTCGGCGCATCCGTCGCCCAGTCCTCGCTGTCGTCGGCGAGCTCGTTCGGGGAGGCCCCCGGCCGGGTCGGCGACGAGGGCGGTGGCGGCGAGGTGCCTGGCGGCGAACCGGGGCGCGCGGCATCCGCTGCCGACGGCGCCGTGACCGAGGCCGACGGCGTCATGCCCGACGGAGTGACGGTCTTCGACGATCGGTACCCCGGCGTCGCGAACCTCGACGCCGAGCTGCTCTCGGCGCTGCGGGCAGCCGCCACGGATGCCTCCGCCGACGGCGTGGAGTTCTTCGTCAACAGCGGCTGGCGCTCGGCCGAGTACCAGGACCAGCTGCTGCGCGAGGCGGTCTCGACGTACGGCTCGGAAGCCGAGGCCGCCCGCTGGGTCGCCACCGCCGAGACCTCCGCCCACGTCGCCGGGGACGCCGTCGACATCGGGTCGTACGACGCCACGACCTGGCTCTCCGAGCACGGTTCCGCGTTCGGGCTGTGCACCACGTACGACAACGAGCCCTGGCACTTCGAGCTGCGCCCCGAGGCGATCGCGGACGGCTGCCCGGCCACGTTCGCCGACCCCACGCAGGATCCGAGGATGCAGCAGTGACCGGGGAGCGAACCGGTGGCAGAACGGCTCTTGTCGTGATGTTCGCCGTCTACCTCGTGCTGCTCGTGTGGATCGTGCTGTGGAAGGTCGAGCTCCCGTGGCTCGGCGAGGAATCGAGGCGCGTGGTCAAGCTCGTCCCGTTCGTGGCGGGGCCCGGTACAGGTGCCAGCCGCCCCCTCGAGGTCGTGGCGAACGTCCTGCTCTTCGCGCCCTTCGGCGTCTACGTCGGCCTCCTCGCGCCGGCGTGGACGTGGTGGAGGGCCGCGCTCGTGTTCACGGCGAGCAGCCTGGGCCTGGAGGTCGCGCAGTACGTGCTGGCGGTCGGCAGTTCCGACGTGTCCGATGTCATCGCCAACACTGCGGGAGGCCTGGTCGGGTTCGGCCTGCTCGCCGTGGTGCGCCGGCGGCTCGGAGCGAGGACGACGCCCGTCCTGACGCGCGCCTGCGCGATCGGGACCGCGGTGCTCGTCGTCGGGAGTGCGGTCGTCGCGACCGCGCCCGTGCACTCCGGGCCGCCCGGCCACGGCCCCGGCCCGCAGCGCGCCATCCCCGTGCAGGACTCCGGAGCGTCGCCGCCCGCCCGATCGGCGTAGCCGCGAAGCAGGCACCGCCAGGGCCTCCCGGACGCCCCCACTCCGGCCTACCGTTGATGGCATGGCTGACGTTCGCGCCGAGGTGCGGGAGTTCCTGAGCTCCCGCCGCGCCCGGCTGACCCCCGAGCAGGCCGGGCTCCCCGCGTACGGCGGCAACCGCCGGGTGAAGGGACTGCGCCGCGAGGAGGTGGCGATGCTCGCCGGCGTCTCGGTCGACTACTACGTGCGGCTCGAGCGCGGCAATCTCGGCGGGGCATCCGACAGCGTGCTCGACGCGCTCGCGACGACCCTGCAGCTCGACGACGCCGAGCGGCAGTACCTCTACGACCTGGCGCGCGCCTCGGGGCCGGGCCTCACCCGCGCCCCGAAGCCGAAGGCCTCGGTGCGGCCGGCCGTCCTGCAGGTGCTCGATGCGTTCGCGGATGCCCCGGCGTGGGTGCGCAACGGACGGCACGACATCCTCGCGGCGAACCGGCTGGCCCGCGCCCTCTACTCCCCGGTGTTCGACGATCCCCGACGGCCGGTCAACACGACCCGGTTCGCGTACCTGAACCCCGCGGCGAAGGAGTTCTGGCGCGACTACGACCAGATCACCCACGACGCCGCCGCGATGCTCCGCATGGAGGCCGGCCGCAACCCGCACGATCCCGAGCTCATCCGGCTCGTCGGCGAGCTGTCGACGCAGAGCGAGCTGTTCCGCGAGCGGTGGGCGTCGCGCGACGTGAAGTTCCATCGCAGCGGGCGGAAGCGCCTGCACCACCCGGTGGTCGGCGACCTCGACCTGGACTACGAGTCGATGGACCTGCCGAGCGAGCCCGGTCTCGTGCTGAACGTGTACACCGCGCCCGCGGGCTCGCCCTCGGCGGACGCGCTCAAGCTGCTCGCGTCCTGGGCCGCGACGCACGAGGCCGAGTTCGCCGCGGCCGACGAGGCCGTCCGCACGACGGCGCCGGCGAGGAATCCCTAGGCGTCCTCACCGGCCGCGTCGCTCACGCCGACGGGTACTCGTCGGCGCGCAGCTTGTCGCCCCAGACCGTCTCGGGCTCGTCCGCTCCGGCACCGGGCGCCTCCCACAGCGCCAGATGGCACATGAAGCTGTCGGCGGTCGCGCCGTGCCAGTGCCACTCCCCCGCCGGCGTGTAGACGGTGTCGCCGGGATGCAGCTCGATCAGCTCCTCACCGCGCGACTGCACGTATCCGCGGCCCTCGGTCACGTGCAGCATCTGCCCGACCGCGTGCCGGTGCCAGGCCGTGTGGGCGCCGGGCGTGAACCGCACGAGGTTGAGGCGCGCCCGCGACGGCTCCTCGCCCGCGTAGTAGGCGTTGAAGTACACGTCGCCGGTGAACCAGTCGTCCGGTCCCTTCACGGTCGGCCGCTTCGGCTGCCGTTGCGTGCTCATGGGTTGCTCCTTCGTCTCGGGCGGGCGGATGCCGCGTCGTCATCGGTGCGCGGATGCCGCGGCATCCGTCAGCGGCCGACCATCTGCATGCCCGACGCGTCGTAGCGGTTGCCGGCAACGCCGACCCGCTCGACGAGCGCGTTCAGGTCCGCGACGTCGTCGGCCGAGAGCGCGACGGCGGTCGCGGCGGCGTTCTCGTCGACGCGCTCGCGGCGCCGGGTGCCGGGAATCGGCACGATGAACGGCCGCTGCGCGAGCAGCCAGGAGAGCGCGACCTGCGCCGGCGTCGCGCCACGCCGGTCGGCGAGCGCGCGGACCTGGTCGATCAGCACCTGGTTGGCGGCGAGGTTCTCGGCTTCGAAGCGGGGCACGCGCGCACGGATCTCGTCGGGCGCGAAGGTCGCGTCGGCCGCGACCGAGCCGGTGAAGAAGCCCTTGCCGAGCGGGCTGAACGGCACGAACCCGATGCCGAGCTCGGCGCACGCGGGCAGCACCTCGAGTTCAGGATCGCGGGTCCAGAGCGAGTACTCGCTCTGCACGGCCGTCACCGGGAAGACCGCGTGCGCGCGACGGATCGTCGCCGCGCCCGCCTCGGAGAGCCCGAAGTGCGCGACCTTGCCCTCGGCGACCAGTTCGCCGACCGCGCCGGCGACGTCCTCGACGGGCACGTCGGGGTCGACGCGGTGCTGATAGAACAGGTCGATCCGATCGATCCCGAGGCGCTGGAGGGACGCCTCGGCGACCCGCCGGATCTGCTCGGGTCGCGAATCGAGGCCCTGCATGCGCCCGTCGACGATGTTCCAGCCGAACTTCGTCGCGACCACCGCCTGGTCGCGGATGGGCGCGAGAGCCTCGCCGACGAGTTCCTCGTTCACGTACGGGCCGTAGACCTCGGCGGTGTCGATGAACGTCACGCCGTGCTCGACGGCGTAGCGGAGCACGCCGATCATGTCCTTGCGGTCGCCGGGGTTGGGCCCGTAGCTCATGGACATGCCCATGGCGCCCAGCCCGATGGCCGACACCTCGAGGCCCTGGCCGAGTGTTCTCGTGTGCATGGTGTTCCTTCCTGGGTGGTGCGCCGTTCGCGCGACCACCTCCATCCCACGCCTTCCAGCGTGCGCGCGGGAGTCCCTGGCGTGACAGGTACCAGCACGGCCTCCCTCCTCGTCCACCGGGCGCCTAGCGTGGCCGCCATGTCCATTCCGCACCTCACGCTGAACAACGGCGTCGAACTGCCCGCACTCGGGTTCGGCGTCTTCCAGACCCCGCCCGACGAGACCGTCGCGGCCGTGACCCAGGCGCTCGAGGTCGGCTACCGGCACATCGACACCGCCGCTGCGTACCGGAACGAGCGCGAAGTCGGTCGTGCCATCAGCGAGTCGGGCGTGCCCCGCGACGACCTGTTCCTCGAGACGAAGGTCTGGATCAGCGACTACGGCTTCGACGAGACCCTCCACGCCTTCGACAAGTCAGCGGGCAAGCTCGGTGTCGATCGCCTCGACCTGTTCATCCTCCACCAGCCGCTGCCCACCGCGTTCGACCGAACGATCGACGCCTATCGCGCGCTCGAGCGGCTCCAGGCCGAGGGCCGGGTGCGCGCGATCGGCGTCAGCAACTTCATGCCCGAGCACCTGACGCGGCTGCTGGAGGTCGCCGAGGTCATCCCGGCGGTCAACCAGATCGAGGTCCATCCGTACTTCCAGCAGCGGAAGCTGCTCGCGTTCGACGCGGAGCACGGCATCCTCAACCAGGCCTGGTCGCCCATCGGCGGCATCACGTTCTACCCGGGCTACGGCGACGACCGGCGCAGCACCCTCGCCGATCCGGTGCTGCTCGGCATCGCCGACGCGCACGACCGTTCGGCCGCGCAGGTCATGCTGCGCTGGCACCTGCAGCAGGGCCGTTCGGCGATCCCGAAGTCGACGAACCCGCGTCGGATCGCCGAGAACTTCGACGTGCTCGGCTTCGAGCTGTCGCCCGACGAACTCGCGGCGATCGACGCCCTCGACACCGGAGTTCGCGGCGGACCCGAGCCGGCAGCCATCACCCTCGAGTTGAACGGCCGCCCCATTCCCGAGGCCTAGGCCGTGGTGTGCTGGGTCGCCGCCCACGACGCCAGGAGCTGCAGTCGCTCCGCCGACGGCGAGCCGGGCTCTGCCGTGTAGACGAGCATGACGAGCCCCGGCTCGGCCGTGAGCGTGAACTCCTCGTACGCCAACGTGAGCTCACCGACGACGGGGTGGTTGAAGCGCTTGGTGCCCGCGCCGTGCGTGCGCACGTCGTGCGCGGCCCAGAGCCTGCGGAACGTCTCGCTGCGGGTCGAGAGCTCGCCCACGAGGTCCTGCATCGTGCGGTCGTGCGGATTGCGCCCGGCATCCGCTCGCATGATCGCGACGCACATCTCGGCGAACAGGTCCCAGTCGGGGTAGAAGTCGCGCGACGCCGGGTCGAGGAACTGGAAGCGCGCGAGGTTCGGCGTACGTCCACCGTCGCCGATGAGGGGCGAGTAGAAGGCGCGCCCGAGGGCGTTCGTCGCGAGGAGGTCGGAGTACTGGTTCCGGACGAACGCGATGCCGCCCGTGATGGACTCGAGGGTCCACTGCAGGCTCGCCCGCGACGGCGCCTGCCGGGTCGTCCGCCTGCGGGGACGCCCCGATGCGGGGATGCCGTCGGCGGCGCGGGCGAGGTCAAACAGGTGCGCCCGCTCCGTGTCGTCGAGCTGCAGCGCGTCGGCGACGGCGTCGAGCACCGAGGCGGATGCCCCGGCGATCGCTCCGCGCTCGAGCTTCGCGTAGTACTCCACGCTCACGCCGGCGAGCACGGCGACCTCGGTGCGTCGGAGGCCCGCCACGCGCCGGTTCGGCCCAGCCGGAAGGCCCGCCTGCTCGGGCGTGAGCTTCGCCCGGCGCGACATGAGGAACTCTCGCACCTCGGCTCGGTTGTCCATGCACACAGGGTAGGTCGGATGCCGCGCACGAGGGGTGCCCTGCCAGTACACGGTTCGTCAGGGACTCCCTCGAACGGCGGCGATCGCGTCCACTTGATGTCGTGACCACCACCGTCCCCACCCCGAACCCGTCGACCTCCGTCGGCCGCCTGCTGCCTGCCGTGCTGCTCCTGCTCACCGTGTTCGGTCCCATCTCGATGGACCTCTACCTGCCGCTGCTCCCCGCGCTGACGCTCGACCTGGGCGCCGCGACGTCGACGGCCCAGCTCACCATCACGGCGTGCCTCATCGGACTCGCGTCGGGCCAGCTCTTCGCCGGTCCACTCTCGGATCGGTACGGCCGGCGGGTTCCGCTGCTGATCGGCGTCGGCGCGTACGTCGTCACGTCGGCCTGGTGTGCGATCAGCCCCGGCGTCGAGGTGCTCATCGTCGCCCGCTTCGTGCAGGGCGTCGCGGGCGGGGTGGGCCTCGTGATCGCGCAGGCCGCGGGCCGCGACCTCTACGCCGGTGGCGCGCTGATCCGCTACTTCGGGCGTCTCACGGTGCTCAGCGGCCTCGCCGCGATCGTCGGCCCGCTGGCGGGCGGCGCGCTCGCGACGATCGCGGACTGGCGAGGCCTGTTCCTGTTCCTGGCGGGCATCGGCGCGGTCATCCTCCTCGCCGTCGCCCTCCGGTTCTCCGAGACCCTGCCGCGCGAGCGCCGCACGACCGGCGGACTCGCGCACACGGCCCGGGACTTCCGCGTGCTGCTCTCGGACCGGCGCTACGTGGGCGCGGTGCTCGTGAGCGCCTTCGCCAACGCCGCGATCTTCGCCTACCTCGCCGGCGCCACGTTCGTGCTGCAGGGCGTCTACGGGCTCTCGCCGCAGCAGTACGCCCTGGCGTTCGGCCTCAATTCGGCCGGCTTCATGGTGTTCGGCTGGCTCGCCGCCCGCAGCGCCGAACGCTGGAGTCTCCACGGCACCCTCGTCGTCGGGCTGGTGATGTGCGCGCTCGGCGCGCTCGGCCTGCTCGCCGCCGGACTCGCCGCGTTGCCGGTCGGCGTCGTGATCGCGTCCCTGCTGACGATGGTGAGCGGCGTCGCCGTGACCACGCCCGCCACCACGACCCTCGCCCTCACCGGATATCCGCGGATCGCCGGGACGGCCTCATCACTCCTCGGCATGGCGCGCTTCGCGTTCGGCGGCGTCGCCGCGCCGCTCGTGGGCATCGCGGGCGCCGCGGCCATGGTGCCGCTCGGCATCGTCACCGTCGCCGCGATCGGGCTCGCCGCGGCATCCGCCGGCCTGCTCGCGACCCGGACCTCGAAGATCACCCGGCCCCATCACGCTCCGGCCGACGCGTTCGCGACGGCCCCCGAGCACTGACCCCACCCCCACTGACCCACCCCCCTGAGAGAAGGAGCACACCCATGCGCGGTGTCATCATGCACGGCCCCGGCGACGTCCGCGTCGAGGACCGCGAGGCCCCCACCATCGAGGCGCCGACCGACGCGATCATCCGCGTCACCTCGGCCTGCATCTGCGGATCCGACCTCTGGCCGTATCGCGGCCAGGACGACTACGGCTGGCCGGCCCCGATGGGCCACGAATACGTCGGCGTCGTCGAGGAGATCGGCAGCGAGGTGCGGAACGTGAAGGTCGGCGACTTCGTCGTCGGATCGTTCTTCGCGTCGGACAACACGTGCGAGATCTGCGAGGCGGGCTACCAGTCCCGCTGCGTCCACGCCGTGCCGATGGGCGCGCTCGGCACGCAGGCGGAGTTCCTCCGGGTCCCGCTCGCCGACGGCACGCTCGTCGCGACGGCGACCCGACCCACCCCGGCGCAGGAGCGGAGCCTGCTCGCGGCATCCGATGTGCTCGGCACCGGCTGGTTCGCCGCCGTCGCCGCCGAGGCGGGGCCGGGCAAGACCGTCGCGGTCGTCGGCGACGGCGCGGTGGGGCTGCTCGGCATCCTCGCCGCGCGCGAGCTCGGCGCCGATCGCATCATCGCGTTCAGCCGCCACGCCGACCGCCAGGCGCTCGCGCGGAGCTTCGGCGCGACCGACATCGTCGAGGAGCGCGGCGACGCCGGCGTGGCGAAGGTGAAGGAGCTCACCGGTGGGCTCGGCGCGCACTCGGTGATCGAGGCCGTCGGCACGCAGGAGTCCATGATGCAGGCGATCCGGTCCACCCGCCCGGGCGGCCACGTCGGCTACGTCGGCGTCTCGCACGACGTCGAGCTCCCCGGGCTGGAGCTGTTCTTCTCCGGCGTGCACCTGCACGGTGGACCCGCGCCCGTGCGCCGCTTCCTGCCCGACCTGGTCGACCTCATCATGCGCGACCGGATCGACCCGGGAACGGTCTTCGACCTGACCCTGCCGATCGAGCAGGCCGCCGATGGCTACCGGGCGATGGACGAGCGACGCGCCACGAAGGTGCTGCTCACGTTCTGACGCGTGGCGCTCACAGACCCTTCCCATGTGCAGCCTGTAGGCTTCGAGCATCTGCAGCGGACGATCGCCCGCGTGACGCGGCTGGGAAGTCGACAAGATCCAGCTGGGACGTGCACACATCTCCTTCACCGAATACATCGGTGCGGTCCGGGCGACGAAGCCCCGAACCGGATCCGCGGACCTCGCCCGCGGCGACATGGCGCGCTCCCGCATCGGACTCGCCGCCCACGACCCGGTCGACTCCGCTGTCGTCGGCCGGGCCCGACCCATCATGCGCGACACGCGCATCCCCTCACTTCCGCCGACGGACGTCGTCGGCGGAACAACGCACGACCAGCGTCGTGCACGTCGCAGCCGCTTCGGCGGCTCGGCTCTACAGAAGGAAAGAAACATGGCAACCGGAACCGTCAAGTGGTTCAACGCCGACAAGGGCTTCGGCTTCATCGCCCCCGACGACGGCAGCGCCGACGTCTTCGCGCACTTCAGCGCCATCGCGACGGGCGGATTCCGCTCGCTCGACGAGAACCAGAAGGTCGAGTTCGACACCGCTCGCGGCCCCAAGGGCCTGCAGGCCGAGAACATCCGCGTCATCGCGTAGGTCTCGAACGCTGATCGGCGGTGACGCCGCCGATCCACGAGCGGATGCCGCGGCCAGCGCCCCCTTCGCGAGGCGCCGTCGCGGCATCCGCTCGCCCTGTCTCAGAGGTCCTCGACCCAGTCCGGGACGTCACTGCTCGAAGCAACGGCGACGACGGTCAGATGGCGACGTGGAACTTCGGCCCCGGGCCCGACCCTGCGGGGCGCTCACCCGCGAGGACCGCGGGCAGGTCGTCGAGCACCACGGTCGCGGCGACGAGTGGCCTCGGGTCGACCTGGTCGTGCGCGTAGGCGCGGATGGTGCCCTCGAGGCCGGGTGACGCGCTCAGGATGCCGACCGCCGTGACGTCGCCGAGCACGAGCATCCGGGTATCGAGCAGGCTCGGCGAGCCCGCGAGTCCGATGTAGACGACGCGCTTGCCCGGTTCGACGAGCTCGACGGCCTTCGCCGGGAGCTCGGGAGCGTTGGAGGCCTCGATGACGGCGTCCCACGGCAGTTCCGGGAGTGCGTCGTCGGACCACACGTGCTCGAAGCCGAGTGAGCGCGCGAAGTCGAGCGATCGCGGACTGCGGCCGAGGAGGTGCACGTCGGCGCCTCCGGCCCGCGCGAACATCGCGCAGAGCAGTCCGATCGTGCCCGCGCCCGTGACGAGCACGCGATCGCCCGGCTCGAGGGCGGCGGCCTGCACGGCGCGGAAGGCGTTGCCGCCGGGCTCGACGAGCGCGCCCGCCGCGTCGTCGACGGTGTCGGGCAGCGCATGCAGGGCACGAGCGGGCACGGCGAGCTGGTCGGCGAGGGCACCAGGCCGTCCGCGACGGATGCCGAGCTCGGACCGGTCGGCGCAGACGTGCTGGAATCCCGTGCGGCAGCGGCGGCACACCCCGCAGCCGAGCATGGTGTCGCCGGTGACGCGACGCCCGAGCCACACCGGATCGACCCCGTCGCCGATCGCCGACACGACCCCCATCCACTCGTGCCCGATGCGCATCGGATAGGCCGCGTGCCCGTCGTGGAGGTACTGCATCTCGCCCGTGAAGAACTCGATGTCGGTTCCGCAGATGCCGGCGCGTCGCACGTCGACGACGACCTCACCCGGCCCCGCGTCGGGCGCCGGGACGTCCTGCACCTCGGCGTGCCCGGGGCCGGTGATCACGAGCGCCCTCATGTGCGCTCCCCTTCGCCCGCATCGACGAAGCCTGCCCACAGCGGCTGGGCGAGCCCGGTGACGCCGGGGACGATCGTGAAGAGGCATCCGGAGTATGGATACTGCTCGAGCTGCTCGGGCGACAGCTCGTCGGCCGCGGTGGTGATGACGAGCGTGTCGAGCGCGGCGCCGGCGAAGGCGACGCTCGACGTGTGCGGGGCCGGCACCTCGATCACGCGGACGAGCTCGCCCTCCGGGGTGTAGCGGCGCACCTGGCCCAGACCCCACACTGCGATCCAGAGATGGTCCTCGGCGTCGACGCACATGCCGTCGGGGAAGCCCGCGTCGAGCTCGAGGAGCACCTCGCGCGGCCCGGTCCGTCCGGTCTCCACGTCGTAGTCGCGGGTGTACACGCGTCGCCGGAGCGTGTCGATGGTGTGCAGCCGGGTGCCGTCGACCGACCATCCGAGGCCGTTCGCGAGCGTGAGGTCGTCGTCGAGCACGCGCCGGGATCCGTCGCGTTCGACGACGAGCAGCTCCTCGCGCTCGGAGGACCCGCCTTCCGAGAGCGTGCCCACGAGGTAGCGGCCCGCGGCATCCGGCTTGCCGTCGTTGAACCGGCGAGATCCGTCGCTCCCGAGCACGGGGATGGTGCGGACGACCCGGCCGTCTCGCACCATCACGAGGTCGTCGCCGTTCGCGACGATCCAGTCCCCCTTCGCAGACGGAGCCATCGCGCCGACGGTGCCCGGCAGCGGGACCCGGTCGGCGACGTCGATCGTCCCGTCCTCGGCGAGCGTGCCGGTGAGCACCTCGCCGCGCCGGATGTCGACCCAGTGGATGCTGCGGCGGACCGGATCCCAGAACGGCCCCTCGGAGAGCACACCCGGCTCTGCGGTGGCGAGCACCAGGCTTTCGGAGCTCATGCGGGGGTCTCGGGTGTCGACATGCTCGCGCGTCTCCCCTCTCGGGCCATATGCTCACCGCAGTCTCACATGACGGACCCCGTATTTCGAAGGGTGGAGATCATGGACCGGGTTCTCCGCAGTTCCGCCTGGTACTCGGGCGACGATCGGAACGCGTACATCCATCGCGCCTGGATGCGTCGGGGCGTGCCCGACTCCGCGTTCACCGGCCGCCCGCAGATCGCGATCGCGAACACCGCATCCGACCTCACGCCGTGCAACGCGCACCTGACCGAGGTGGCCCAGTCGGTCAGGAACGGCATCTACGAAGCCGGTGGCATCCCGCTCGAACTCCCGGTCGTCTCGCTGGGCGAGACACAGGTGCGTCCGACGGCGATGCTGTGGCGGAACATGGCGGCGATGGCCACCGAGGAGATGCTGCGCGCGAACCCGATCGACGGGGTGGTGCTGCTCGGCGGGTGCGACAAGACCATACCGTCGCTGCTGATGGCCGCGGCATCCGTCGACCTGCCCGCCGTGGTCGTGCCCGGCGGGCCGATGCTGACCGGGCACTTCCGCAACGAGGCCCTCGGATGCGGCACCGACGTGTGGCGGCTCAGCGAGGAGGTGCGCGCCGGCACGCTGAGCGAGGCGATGTTCCTCAGGTCGGAGTCGTCGATGATCCGCTCGAAGGGACACTGCAACACCATGGGCACGGCGTCGACGATGGCGCTCGTCGCGGAGGCGCTCGGCACGGTGCTGCCCGGGCTGGCCGGGACGCCCGCGCCCGATGCGCGGCTGCTCGAGGCAGCGCACGAGACCGGGCGGCTCGCGGTGCAGCTCGTCGCCGAGGACCGGCGACCGTCGACGTTCCTGACGGCCGGGAGCTTCCACAACGCGATCGTGGCCCTGGCCGCGATCGGTGGGTCGACCAACGCGGTCGTGCACCTGCTCGCCATCGCCGGGCGGCTCGGGATCGAGCTGACGATCGACGACTTCGACCGGATCGGCGAGGAGGTGCCGCTGCTGGTGAACCTGCAGCCCGCGGGGCGGTACCTGATGGACGACCTGTACCGGGCCGGCGGGTTCCTCGCCGTCATGCGCGAGGTGCGCGACCTGCTCGACCCCGACGCGCTCACGATCACCGGGCGCCCGTTCGTCGAGTACCTCGACGACGCGCGGATCTGGGATCCCGAGGTCATCACGCCGCGCGAGACTCCGCTGCTCTCCGCCGCAGGAATCGCGGTGCTGCGCGGGTCGCTCGCGCCCGGCGGGGCGATCATCAAGCCCGCCGCGGCATCCCCACACCTGCTGAAGCACCGCGGTCGGGCCTTGGTGTTCGACTCGATCGAGGACTTCCACGCCCGCATCGACGACCCCGACCTCGACATCGACGCGGACTCGGTCATGATCCTGCGCGGCTGCGGGCCGCGCGGCTATCCGGGCATGCCCGAGGTCGCGAACATGCCGCTGCCGAAGAAGCTCCTCGAGCAGGGCGTGCGCGACATGGTCCGCATCTGCGACGGGCGCATGTCGGGCACCGCGTACGGGACCGTCGTGCTGCATGTCACGCCCGAAGCCGCCGCCGGCGGACCCCTCGCGCTCGTGCAGACCGGCGACTGGATCTCCCTCGACGTCCGCGCCGGGCGGCTCGACGTCGACGTGCCGGCCGACGAGCTCGCGAACCGACAGCCGACCGACGCGACGATCGACGGCTACGCGAATCCGCGCCGCGGCTGGGAACGCCTCTACGTCGACCACGTCCTGCAGGCCGACCGCGGCGCCGACCTCGACTTCCTCGTCGGCGGATCGGGCTCGACGGTCAGCCGTGAGTCGCACTGATCGCACACTCGTCACGTCCCGCGAACTGGTCCTCTCACTCGCGTGGTCACGCGTCCTAGAGTGACCGGCATGGACCAGAAGCGTTGGCAGAAGCTCACTGAGTGGCCGCTCGCGGCAGCGGCGCTCGCATTCCTCGTCGCCTACTCATGGCAGGTGATCGGCAATCTCACCGGGCCTGACGCAGTGCTCGCGGAAACGGTCATCTGGACCACCTGGGGCCTGTTCCTCGCCGACTACCTGGTGATGCTGTGGTTGGCACCCCAGCGATGGCGCTGGTTCTCCACGCACCTGTTCGACCTCGCGATCGTGGTCCTCCCGATGCTCCGCCCGCTCCGGATGCTTCGACTGGTGACGATCCTCGTCATCCTGCAACGCACCGCGGGTGCCGCGTTCCGTGGTCGGGTGATCATCTACGTCGTTGGAGCGACGCTGCTCCTCGTGTGGGTGGCCGGACTCGCGGTACTCGACGCGGAGCGGGGCCAGGACGGCTCGATCCAGACCTTGGGCGAAGGCATCTGGTGGGCGTTCGTCACCGTGACGACGGTCGGCTACGGCGACTACTTCCCCGTCACGCCGACCGGACAGCTCGTCGCGGTGGGCGTGATGATCGGCGGGATCGCACTGATCGGTGTCGTGACGGCCACGCTCGCCTCGTGGATCATCGAGAAGGTGAGCGCCACGAACCAGGCGGACCGCGCTGCCACGAAGGCGCACATCGACGAGCTCATGGTCGAGGTCCGGCAGCTGCGGGAGCTGCTCGAGAGCTCCAAGTAGTCGTGCGCACGGTCTTCGGCGGCGTCTCGAACGTGCTCGTCGGCGACGGCACGGACACGCTGCTGGTCGACGGGTACTTCAGCCGGCCTTCCCTGCTCCGTCTGCTCGGCCGCGTCCGTCCGAACCCCGAGCGGATCGCCGCCGCCCTCGAGGCGATGAACGTCGAGCGGCTCTCGGCGGTGCTCGTCTCGCACTCGCACGTCGACCACGTGCTCGATGCCCCGGTCATCGCCGACCGCACGGGAGCGGTGTTCGCCGGATCGACGTCCACTCGGCAGGTGCAGGTCGGCTATGGGCTCGCGGACCGTCCGTTCGTCGAGCTCACGCCCGGCGAGCCGGTCGCGTTCGGCGCGTTCACGGTCACGCCCGTGCTCGGACGGCACAGTCCCGGAGACCGCGTGCCGGGCCGGATCGAGGCGCCGGTCGGCCTCCCCGCGAGGGCGCGGGACTTCCGGACGGGCGAGACCTGGAGCTTCCACATCGCCCACCCCGAGGGCGCCGTGCTCGTGCACGGCAGTGCGAATTTCGTGCCCGGAGCACTCGACGGCCTCCGTGCGGATGTCGTCTACCTCGGGGTCGGGGGGGGGGGCCCCCCCCGGGGGGGGGGGGGGGGGGGGGGGGGGGGGGGGGCGGGGGGGGGGGGGGGGGGGCGGGGGGGGGCGTGGGCTCGGGCGTCGGCGTGGGCTCGGGCGTCGGAGTGGGCGTCGGGGTGGGCGTGGGCT
>NZ_JBSHHC010000001.1:1935736-2478763 GCF_053618135.1 Agromyces sp. NPDC055661 | reverse complement strand
TATTGCGGGCCCCGCGCACCCCCCGCCCGGCGTGTGGTTGTCCTCCCCGGGGGGGGGGGCGCGGCCGCCCCCGCCACGGAGGAGTGGCGGGAGGCGTACTGGCGCGAGACCGTCGTCGCGACGGGAACACGGCAGGTGCGCCCCGTGCACTGGGACGCGTTCTGGCGTCCGCTGGAGCGCGGTCTCGAGCCGCTCCCGCGCGCGTTCGATCGCCTCGACGTGACGATGGCGACCTTCGAGCGCCTCGCAGCGGCCGATGGGATCGAGCTCCGGCTGCCCGGGCTGTGGGAGGAGGAGCTCCTCGCGGGTCCCACGTCCGGGTACACCGGGCCCATCTGACGGTCAAGCCCCGTGCCTCGCCGCCACGGCCGACGTAGCGTGGCGGAAAGCCAGGCAAGGGGGCACACATGACGCTGACGGCACCGGTCTCCCCACGCACCGCCGACCGTTGGCCCATGCGCCTGCCCGAACCTCGCGGCGAGGTCAGCGCCCTCGTCATCGACCGACTGCGCGACGGCGGCGGCCGCGACGGCGTCCGCGGCCTGGACCCGGCAGCGGCATCCGATGCGGCTCGCCGCTCCGGGAGCCTCCTCGACGACGAGGACCTGCAGCTCGCCCTCTTCGTGCTCTTCGAACTGCACTACGGCGGCCTCGAGGGCGTCGACGACCGCCTCGAGTGGGACCCCGAGCTGCTCGCCTTCCGCGGTGAGCTCGAGCGCGCCTACGAGGCCGAGCTGCGCGAGCGCATCCCACAACCGCATGCCACCCGCGACGTCCCCGAGGCGCTGTTCGCCCTCGTCGAGGCCGCCGACGACGGACCGGGGCTCTCGGCGTGGGTGGAGCGCGACGCGACCGTCGATCAGGTGCGCGAGGTGCTCGTGCATCGTTCGATCTACACCCTCAAGGAGGCGGACCCGCACAGCTGGGCTATCCCGCGGCTGCACGGCCGGGCGAAGTCGGCGCTCGTCGAGATCCAGGCCGACGAGTACGGGGGCGGGCGGCCCGAGCGGCTGCACGCCGAGATCTTCGCGAAGACCATGCGGGTCATGGGACTCGACGACCGGTACGGCGCTTACGCCGACCACGTGCCGGCGCTCGTGTACGCGTCGATGAACCTGATGTCGATGCTCGGCCTGCAGCGTCGGCTCCGCGGGGCGATCGTCGGCCACCTCGCCGCCTTCGAGATGACCAGCTCGATCCCGTGCCGGGCATACGCGAACGGCTTCCGGCGACTCGGACTCGGCGACGACGCCGCCGACTACTTCGACGAGCACGTCGAGGCCGACGCTGTGCACGAGCAGCTGGCCGCGCACGACCTGGCCGGCGGCCTCGTGGCCGACGAGCCCGGGCTCGCCGACGACATCCTGTTCGGGGCATCCGCTTGCCTCACCGTCGACGGCCGGCTGTGGGGTGAGGTGCGCCGCGTGTTCGAGGCGGGCGGCTCCGCGCTCCGGAAGGCGCTGCCGTGACGCGGCCGCAGAGCCCGTCGGTCGTCGCGTGCCCGAACGGCCCGCTCATCGTCCGCGGCGACGTCGAGATCCTCGACGAGCAGGGCAACCACGTCGACCCGCATCGCCGAACCGTCGCGCTGTGCCGGTGCGGCGCGTCGGCGATCCGGCCGTTCTGCGACGGCAGCCACAAGGTCGTCGGGTTCCGCACGGTCCGACCCGAACGCGACCCGGCGGTCGTGTTCGACGAACCGGATCAGAACCCCGGTGGGATCGGCGGCGTGATGCCACCCGCCCGGGCGTCCTCCATCGAGAACCCCGCCGCCTCGAGCAGCCGCTCCCGCGACGCCACCGCGCGTCGCGCGAGCGCCTCGTAGTCGACGCCGACGAGCTCGCCGCCCCACTTCAGCGGCCGACCGTCGACGAACACCGCGTCGACGTCGGCGGGCGTCGCGAAGTTCACGATGGTGCCGACGGCCGATCCCCAGGGGTGCAGGTGCACGGCACGCAGCGAGAGCACCACGAGGTCGGCGCGCTTGCCCGGCTCGAGGATGCCGATCCGATCCTCGAGTCCGGCGTTCACCGCGCCTCCGACGGTCGCCGCGCGCAGCACGTCCCACGGCTCGAACGGGGCCGGCATGTCCTCGTCGGTGCCGAGCCTGCGGAACGCGAGCCCGCGCTGCACCGTGAGCAGCACGCGCATCTCGGTGAACAGGTCGTGCCCGTAGGCCGTCTCGTTGTCGCTGCTGATGCCGAACCGGAGGCCGGCGGCCTGCGCCTCGAGCACCGGCGTCAGCCCGCCGATCCCGTACTGGGCGTCCGATCGGACGACGAGGTTCACGGCTGCGCCGCTGTCGGCGAGCGCGTGCCACGTGTCGGCCGTGAGCCCGGCGCAGTGGTTGAAGGCCTGGCCCGGTCCGAGCGCACCGGATGCCGCGAGCTCACCCGCCGCGGGCGCCCACGGTCCGAGCTCGGCCGCGACGCCGAGGCCGTGGTCGGTCGCCCAGCGCAGGCTGTCGGGACTCGGGTAGAGGTCGAACGCGCGGAGCCGCACAAGGCCGTCGTCGCTCGGGAACCACCGGTCGCGCAGCCGCAGCAGCTCGTCGGGGAACAGGTCGTCGTGGGGACCGTCTCCGGGCGGGCCGGCCGCGAACACGGCGCGGATCCCGGTCGAGCGCAATGCCTCGATCGTGGCATCCGCGTGCGCCTCGGTGCGGTGGTTGTGGCTGTTGTCGATGAACGTCGTCGTGCCGGCGTTGATGGCCTGCGCGACCGACATCAGCTCGCCGACGGCCATGTCGTCGGGCGTGAAGTGCTCGGCCGTCCCGCCGTGGGTGAGTCCCCAGTACCCGCCGAACGCGACGGTCGGCGCGACGCCGCGGAGCGCGCCCTCCCACGCGTGCTGATGGCTGTCGACGAGGCCCGGCATGACGATGGCGTCGGCCACGTCGACGACGATCACCTCGGGTCCGACGCGTTCGGCGATCCCGAGCGCGATCGCCTCGATGACCCCGCCGCGGATGAGGACGTCCGCCCGCCGCGGTGCGATATCGACCAGGTCGACGACCCAGCCGCCCTGCAGCAGGAGCGACCGGTCGGGATCGTCGTCCGACGCACGCAGCGCGTGGAGCGCCGCAGCCTGGTGAGCCGTCACGGAGGTGGTCGATGGCATGTGCAGCCCCTCTTCGTCGAGGTCGATGGTGTCGGGCGCCCCTCCATCCATACCGAGAACATCCTCCGCTTCGCAAGGGTGCGACGGATGCCGCGACGACGCGATCGTCCGACGAACCTTGCCGCCCCTGCAGGCCGGGACTATATTCCGGCGTGTCGGGGGGCTGCGCCTGGTCGGGTGCATCGGGGGAATCATCGACCGCGGCCGTTGGGATGCGATCCGGGACGCTGCGCTCCGTCGACCGTGCCGAGGCGGTGAGGTCGGGCGCGCGCGACGGTGGCGTCGCGGATGCCGGGCCGGCCGCATCCGACGAATCGAGGTCTCGCATGCAGGATCCATCCGAGCTCGTCCGCACGCTCAGTGCCGACGAAGCTGCCGCCCTCGCCCCGCTTCCCGAGTCGGACGAGGAGAGTCCGACGACCGTGCGGCCCGGACAGGGCGCCGAGTCGACCGCCGAGGCGCATCGCCCCGGCGTGATGGCGTACGCCGATGCCGAGGCGTCGGGCGCCGACGGCCCACCGAACCCGCGCGACGTCGAGGAGCAGTGACATGGCCATCTACGTGCACAACGGCTCGGCGACGACCATGTACGTCGCCCTCGCCTACCACTCGCCAGGCTGCGAGGGCGACAACTGGGCGAAGAAGGGGTGGTGGGCCATCGCACCGGGCGGGCGCGCCACGGTGCGCGGCGGCGCCTCGAACGGGGCGAAGTACTTCTGGTACGCCGAGAACGACGGCGGCCAGGTGTGGGCCGGTCCGTTCATGACGCAGCTGCCGAGCCGGGCGTTCGACTGGTGCTGGCGTACGGGCAGCACCGACAGCCGGCTCCTCGGCCTGCGCATGCTCGTGGTGCCGACCACGAGCATCAACCACTCGATCGTCCTCCAGGGATGACGCCATGACCCAGGCGACGCGTCCCGCCATCGCGGCGGGATGCGCCGTCGGCGTGCTCGCCCTGCTCGCGGGCTGCGGTGTCGGCACGGTCGCCGACGGTGGAACGGGCAGTCCCACCGCGCCCGAGACGTCGGCCGCGGCATCCGACGCCTTCGTGCCCGGCGACGGCGACCGTTCGGGCCTGGTCGACCTCGGCGACGGACGCGAGCTGTACCTCCAGTGCAGCGGCAGCGGCTCGCCGACGGTGGTGCTCGTCTCGGGCGCCGGCGTCGCGGCCGACGACTGGGAGTACGTCGGCGACCCCACGAGCACGAGCGACCCGGCGGTGCCCTCCGACGATGCCGTGTACCCGCAGGCGGCCACGTCCACGCGCGTGTGCGCGTACGACCGACCCGGCACCGAGGAGATGGAGGGCCAGCCGAGCCGGTCGATGGAGGTGCCGCAGCCGACGACGTCGCAGGATGCGGCATCCGACCTGGCGGCGATGCTGGCCGCGGCCGAGGTCGAGGGGCCGTACCTCGTCGTCGGGCACTCGTGGGGCGGCATGATCGCGGCGACGTACGCGCGCGAGCACCCCGACGACGTGATGGGACTCGTGCTCGTCGACCCGGGATCGCAGTACCTGCAGGAGACCCTGCCGCCCGAGGTGTGGGACCAGTGGATGGCCGACATCGCGAAGGCCGGCGAGGCGAACCCGGGCGGCGAGGCGCCCGATTACCCCGCCAGCATCGCGGCCCTCGCGGCCACGCCGCCGCTCACGTCGATGCCCGTGGCCGTGCTCACCGCCGACCGGCCGTTCGACTACCTCGGCATCGGCGACGCCACCACCTACTGGCCCGCGTGGGTCGACGCCCAGGCGCGGTTGGCGGAGTCCCTCGGCGCCACGCACGTCACGCGGACCGACAGCGGCCACTTCATCGGCAACGAGCATCCCGAGCTCGTGCTCGAGCAGATCCGCGCGGCGATCATCATGGGGAGCAAGTCGGGCTGAGCTCCGACGACGGATGCCGCGGCGACTCGCTCAGCCGCTGGTCGAGGAGCGCCCGGTGCAGCCTGACGCGTCGCGAGACCCGGCTTGATCGTGCTCGCCCGGCTCAGCCCGCCGGCGCCGCCTCGGCCGCCGCGCCCGCGACATCCGGCACGCCCTGCGGCGCCCGCTGCGGCCGACGGAGGAAGACCACCGCGACCGCGCCGATGAGGATGACCGCGGCGGGCAGGAGCGTGGCCTGCGCCATCGCCTGCGAGAAGCCGTCGAGCACGAACGGCGGCAGCGCGCCGCCGCCGAACCCCTCGGACGAGGCCTCGGCCGCACCTGGGAGGTTCGCCTCGAGGCGCGCCTGCATGAACGCGGCGATGGCCGCCGAGCCGATCACCGACCCCACCGTGCGCATCGTGTTGTAGATGCCCGCGCCCGCTCCCGCCTGCCGCGGGGTGAGGTTGCGCGTCGCCGTGGTCGCGAGCGGCCCCCACATGCCGGCGTTGCCGATGCCCATGATCGCGGACGGGATGAGGAACGCCCAGATCGGGGTGTCGACGTTCATGAGTGACGAGTAGAGCACGAGCGATCCCGACACCAGCAGCAGTCCGGGGATGAGCATCCAGCGCGGGTCGATGCGGTCGATCAGGCGGCCGGCGAACGGCGAGAGCACGCCCGCGAACACGGCCATCGGCACGAGCAGCAGCGCGGCCTGCGTCGGCGTGAGCCCTCGGGCGAGCTGCACGAAGAACATGAGCGGCAGCGACATGCTCGTCACCGTGAAGCCGACCGTCGCGATCGTGAGGTTCGCGATCGAGTAGTTGCGGTCGCGGAACAGCGGGAGTGGCACGAGCGGCTCGCTGCGCGTGCGCGCCTGCTGCCAGACGAAGAGGCCCATGACGGCGACGCCCGTGATGATCAGGCTCCACACCGAGATCGGACCCCAGATCACGCCCCAGTCGTACTTCTCCGCCTCCTGCAGGCCGAACACGATGAGGAAGAGCGAGGTTGCGCTGAGGAACACGCCCACGAGGTCGAAGCGGTGCTTGTGCGTCTCGAGCTTCGGCACGAGGATCCACGCGAGCACGAAGCCGACGACGCCGACGGGGAGGTTGACGAAGAAGATCCACTCCCAGCCGAACCCGTCGACGAGCAGGCCGCCCGCGAGCGGGCCGACGAGCAGGGCGACGCCAGAGGTCGCGCCCCACAGGCCCATGGCCGCGCCGCGGCGGTTTGGCGGGAACGTGCGCGTGATGACGGCCATCGTCTGCGGCGTCATGAGGGCCGCGCCGAGGCCCTGCACCGCGCGGAAGGCGATGAGCGCGCCGAGCGAGCCCGAGAGGCCGCAGCCGAGCGAGGCGAGCGTGAAGATCGCGAGGCCGATGAGGTAGATGTTCTTCGGCCCGAACCGGTCGCCGAGGCGCCCGGTGATGAGCAGCGGCACGGCGTACGCGAGCAGGTATGCGGAGGTCACCCACACGACGTTGTCGAGGTCGGGCGTGTCGGGGTCGAGCGCCGCCTTGATCGCCGGGTTCGCGACGGACACGATCGTCGTGTCCACGAGGATCATGAAGAACCCGATGACGAGGGCCCAGAGCGCCGGCCAGGGTCCGCGCTCGCGGCGGCCACCGGATGCCGCGGCGGCCCCGGTGCCCGAAGTGGTGGTCGTCGCATCCGTCGAGTGCTCGGTCATCGACGTGCCTCCTCTCGATCGGCGAGGTAGCGCTCGGTGGGTCCGTCGAGCTCGTCGACGCCCCACGGGAACGCGTGCTCCTCCAGTGCGGTGATGATGCCCTCGAGCCACGTCAACTCGGCCGCCAGCATGGCGTCCTCGCGTTCGACCTCGAGGATGAACTGTCGTGGCACGTCCTTCTCGCGCGCCTCGCGACGGGCCTCGACCTGCATCTCGTGCAGTTCGGCGAGCGCGTCGCGGCGGGTGCGCAGCAGCGCGACGACCTCGTCGCGCCGGAGGTGATGCGCCTCGGCGAGCGCCACCCGGAACTCGGCCGGACGGTCGATGCCGGGCAGCTCGCGGCGCACCCAGTCGACGACGGTCTCGCGACCCGCGTCGGTGAGCGCGTAGGTGGTGCGCTCGGGTCGGTTGCCCGAGCGTTCGACGCCCACCTCGTCGACGAGGCCGAGCCGTTCGAGGCGTCCGACCGTGTGGTAGAACGTGCCGTTCGAGATCGCGACGAAGCGGTCGTCGTGCCGCTGGCGCATGAGCCGCATCATCTCGTAGGGATGCATGTCGCCCTCGCGCAGCAGGCTCAGGATCATGAACCCGAGGCCGGTGATCCGCTCCACGGTGGCGTCCTCCATCCCGAATAGTCGACATGGACTATACGCCTCGCACGCAGCGTCGCCAAGGCGAGGGTGAACGGATGCCCCGCATGGGACGAACCGCGCCGGGCGGCGCGCCGGCCGCGCCGGGACCGCGCCGGGCCGACGGCTTCCCCCTTCAGCCCCGACCGCTCGCCGCGAGGATGAGGTCGGCGATCTCGCGGGGGCGCACGACCATCGAGAGGTGGCCGCTTTCGACCTCGATCGTCGTCGCGCCCATGCGCTCGGCGACGAACCGCTCGAGCTCGGGCGAGGTCGTGCGGTCCAGCTTCGAGACCGCGTACCAGCTCGGCTTCTCGCGCCAGGCCGCGACGGTCGTGCGGCTCGCGAACAACGTGTCCGTGATCGGACCCTGCACGGCGAAGAGCACTCGAGCCCTGGCCGGATCGACGCCGTTCGCGAAGTCCTCCAGGAACGCCTCCTCGCCGAACTGGATGAAGCCGGCGTCGTTCACCAGCCCGGCCATGGCGGGCGGCGTGGGGAATCGCTTGGCGAGCGCGGCGTAGTCCTCGCCCGCGTCGGGCCCACGGGCCGCCACGTACACGAGCGCCGAGACATTCGGATGCGCGCCCGCCTCAGAGATGACGGTGCCGCCCCAGGAGTGCCCGGCGAGCACGGTCGGCCCGTCCTGCAGGTCGAGGGCACGGCGTGTGGCGGCCACATCGTCGTCGAGCGTGGTGAGCGGATTCTGCACGGAGGTGACCGACAGGCCCGCCTGCTGGAGCAGGGCGATGACGTCGGCCCACGACGAGCCGTCGGCGTAGGCGCCGTGCACGAGGACCACGTTGCGAGCCGGGACGCCCGCCCCGGTGGATGGTTCGGCTGGCATGGACATGCGTGCTCCTTCCGGAGGTTCGGAACGGGTCGTGCCCACCATACGTTCGGGCCGGGGCTTCGATCTAGACTCAGCCTGAAGGCAGCACCGCGCGGAATCGCAGACGTGGATCGGGGGCCGGCATGGACTGGGCACTGGCGGGCATCGGGCGACGGGGAGGCGGCGTTGTCGGCACCTGACGTCCGTGGCGATCCGCGATCCCGGCCGCGCGGACCCCGCCGGCCGGAGTCGAGCCTGGCCGAGCGCTGGACCCGGATCGACGGGGTGGACGTGTTCTACCGCGAGTCGCCGAACGCGCCGCCCGACACCCCCGTGATGGTGCACCTGCACGGCTTCGGACTCTCGGGCCGGTACCTGCTGCCGACCGCCGAGCGGCTGGCCGACGAGTACCGCACCTACGTGCCCGACCTGCCCGGCTTCGGTCGGAGCTGGCGCGCCCCGCGGGCGCTCGACGTGCCCGGCCTGGCGCAGACCGCCGCCCGGTTCCTCGACGACCGCGGCGTCGATCGGGCGACGCTCGTCGGCAACTCGATGGGCTGCCCGGTGATCACCGAGTTCGCCTACAGCTTCCCCGATCGCATCGACCGCGCGATCCTCGTCTCGCCGGCCGGCGGGGTCTACAACCAGCCGCTCATGGGCGCCATCACCCAGCTCGCGCGCGACGGCGGCCGCGAGCCGAAGCGGATGCTGCGGGTCGCCGTGCCCGACTACCTCAAGTTCGGCATCCCGAGCACCGTGCGCATGTTCCGTTCGCTCACCCGGTACCCGTCGTACGAGCGGCTGCTCGCCCTGCGCATCCCCACCCTGGCGGTGGTCGGCGACCGCGACCCGCTCATGCCCCCGCCGGCCATCGTGCGCGAGGTCGCGACGAACACCGACAACCACGTGGTGCTCGTCGTCATCGAGGGCGCGGCGCATGCCATCAACTTCAGCCATCCCGATGAGCTCGCGCACGTCATCCGGCTCTTCATGGCCGACAAGCCGATCGTCGACGATCCTGAGGCCCCGGGGCTCGCGCACGTCGAGGAAGTCCACCGCAGCCCGCACCACCCGCCCGTCGCGGACGCGTAGCCGTCGCCCGCGGCATCCGCTCTCGAGCCGGATCGGGTGTCCGGGAGCTAGAGACTGCTCCGCTGCGCGACGAGCGGGCAGTCGAACGGATCGTGCTCGCCGAGCCCGACGCGGTTGATGTACCGCAGCACGATCCCGTACGAGCGGAACAGCCCGGTCTGCGTGTACGTGACGCCGACCTCGCCGCAGTAGGCGCGCACGAGCGGAGCCGCACGCCGGAGGTGCGGCCGCGGCATCGACGGGAAGAGGTGGTGTTCGACCTGGTAGTTCAATCCCCCCATGGCCGTGTCGATGAACCGATTCCCGCGGATGTTCCGGCTCATCAGCACCTGGCGTCGAAGGAAGTCGAGCTTCACGGTCGCCGGGACGATGGGCATCCCCTTGTGGTTCGGCGCGAACGACGCCCCCATGTAGAACCCGAACACGCCGAGCTGCACCGCGAGGAACCCCGCGGCGACGCCGGGGGAGAGCACGAGGAACACCAGGGTCGCGAAGCCGCCGAGGCGGGCGGCGAGCAGCCCGATCTCGACCCAGCGGCGCTCGACGGGCTCCTTGGAGAGCACCCGGGCGACGCTCGACGCGTGGAGCGACAGACCCTCGAACAGGAGGATGGGGAAGAAGAAGATGCCCTGGTGGCTGATGAGCCACGACGTGACGGGGTTCCGCCGTCGCTCGGCCTGGTCGGCCGTGAAGGAGATGACGGGCAACTCGAGGTCGGGATCGACGCCCTCCTTGTTCGGGTTGGCGTGGTGCCTCGTGTGCTTGTGCCGCCACCAGCCGTAGCTCATGCCGATGAAGAGGTCGCCGATGATGAGGCTGGTCCAGTCGTTCCACCGCCCGGACACGAAGATCTGCCGATGCGCGGCATCGTGGCCGAGGAACGCGACCTGGGTGAAGAGCACCCCGAAGACGATGGCGCTGATGAGCTGCCACCAGGTGTCCCCGATCCAGACGAAGGCGACGCACGCGACGACGATGGCGAGGGGCAGCAGCACGAGCTTCGCCCAGTAGTAGCCGTAGCGCCGCCGCATCAGGCCGGCGCGTTGGATGCGTGCCGCGAGTTCCGTGAAGTCGCTCGCACTCGCACTCGCACTTCGCGTAGCCCGGACGCCGGCCTGCGCGATGACGGGGCGTTCCGAGACCCCGTTGAATTCGTCCCCCATGACCTTCTCCAGCCCGTGTCGCTGTCGGTGGAGTCGACCAGGGTCCGGGGTGACTGTCGAATGAGGCTACGTCGCCGAATCTCCGTCGACAAGGGGTTGCCTTCGAGACACGGCGGACACTCGGATGCCCATGTGCTGTGCGAATCAGAGGTCGAGGCGTCCGGTGATGACGTCGGCGGCCACGTCGCGCAGGCGACGCTGGGTTGAGCGGGCGTTCGCGCGGATACGGCTGAACGCGGCATCCATGTCGATGCCCTGCGTATGTGCGAGGTAGCCCTTGGCCTGCTCGATGGCCACGCGGCTGTCGAGGGCGTTCTGGAGCTGCGCCTGGGTGATCTCGGCCTGTTCGGCGATGCGGTGCTGCAGGATGCCGATGGTGGCGACGTCCGCGAGCGCCTGCGCCGCCATCGCATCCTCGTCGTTGAGCTGGCCGACGCGATCGCGGAAGAGGTTGAGCGAGCCGATGGTGTTGTCGCGGAGCCGCATCGGGATGGAGTGCATCGAGCGGAAGCCCGACCGGCGCGCGTCCGCCGCGAAGAGCGGCCAGCGCTCCTCGATGTGATCCAGGTCGGCGACTGAGACGACCGCGCCGGTCGTGACGGCCTCGACGCACGGGCCCTCGCCGGCCCGGAGCTGCATGAGTCCGAGGAACTCGCTTCGCTCGTTCGTCGAGACGATGACCTCGAGCTCCTGCGCCCGACTGACGAGGAGGATCCCGGCGGCGGCGGCGTCGAAGAGCTCGATGGCCTCCTCGACGAGCAGTTGGAGGAGGTCGACGACGTCGTAGTCGGCGACCAGGGAGTCCGCCAGTGTCACGAAGGTTCCCACCAGGCGATCCTCGCGGGTTCGGGCCTTCATGTCGCCATCCTAGGACGCGGCCGCCGGAGCGGGTACCGCCTCATGGCCGGAAGTCCAGTCGGCGTTCGACGACATCGCCGGCGACGTCCCGTACCGAGCGTCCGTGTGCGAATGCGTGGGCGCGCAGCACCACGAGGGCGTCGTCCACGTCGATCCGCAGCTGGGCGGCGACCATCCCCGACGCCTGGTGGACCTCGCGACGCGAGAAACGACCGTCGGCGATCCCGTCCTCGCCGTCCACCAGCTCCGCGAGCGCCCGCCGCAGCACCTGACGAGCCGCGATCGACGCGAGCGCCGTGATGTCCTGCACCTGCACCGGCGTGAGTCGACGCCGAGCCGTGGAGTACAGGTCGAGCGAGCCGACGGCGAGGTCGCCGACGTGGAGGGGGAACGCGAAGAGTGCGCCGAGGTGCAGCTCTTCAAGGGCCTCGTGAGCGGCCGGCCAGTCGCCGCTCAGGCGCTGGCGGTCCTGCTCGAGCACGGGCCGTCGCGACTCCAGCGCGTTCCAGCACGGGCCCTCGCCGAGGTCGATCTGGATCTCGTCGATCCTGGCCGCCACGGCGTCGCTCGCACACACGGTCTGCGAGCCCAGGGGATCACCGAGCGTGGAGATCACCGCGCCCGAGACGGCGAACGCCTCGACGAACGGCTGGCAGAGGCCCTGCGGGCCAATCGCCACCGTCAACTGAGCGGCCGCGCGGCCGACGGCCTCACCGGGGCTCACGGCTCGCCCGCCGATCTCCCGGACCCCCCGGAGGGGGACGACGGGGTCATGGCGCCGACACGGGTTCGCCGCGGGGGACGGGCTGGGGCACGGAGTCGCTCGGATGCGCCGGCATCGGCTCGGGTGTCAGCCGCAGCACACCGTGGATGCCGACCTCGTCGGCCATCTCCTCCAGCCATTCGCGGTTCAACGGCACGCGACGATTCCCGGCGTACACGAACTCCAGCGGGGTCCGCCGGCTGACCCAGACGGTCGACCAGTGCTTCGCGTCCCGGAGGTCGAGCGCGAACGACTCGTTGCGCCGGAGCTTGTCGAGGATGACGACCTGGAGGTGCGCGAGGGCGCGGTCATCGATGTCGATCGCGACACTCCTGTCGTAGATGAACGAGCCCATGGCCGCACCTGACCCTTCGTCGAACGACGAGCCCACAGGGTCCAGGTGGGACGTATACCTGCAGGCTACTCGCGGGCGCGGGACCTGTCGACGCGAACGAGCCGAACGGCCCCGGCCGAGCGCAGTCGGGCAGCACCACCACTGAGCCGACGGGTCTTGTGGCGCTTCTCGGATGCGGCGATGCTCGAAGCCCGGACTCTGCTGAAGCGCACGAGGAGATCACGATGGCCATCAATCCGATCGAGCGAGCGCAGATGCTGAAGGCGCTGGCGTCCGAGACGACCGAGGCGATCGGCGCGCTCGCCGACAGCGGCGAGGTCGCACCGGGCAGTGCCGTGTTCGACGCCGTGGCGAAGCTCGCCATCCAGGCGAACGGCATCTCGAACGTGCTCGTCGAGGTGTTGAACGAGCTCCGCACGCGCTGAGCGCGCGTCCCGAGGAGGGCGCGCAGCGCCCGTCTCGAAACCCTGCCTGCGCACGCGGGTTTCGAGACGCGTCCGACTGCACCGGGCGCTCCTCGACCCGCGGCATTCCGGGCGCGCGGCATCCGCGATCGGAACGGCTGGATCCGCTGGCGGAACGGATGCCGCGAGCGTGGGCCCGATCGGGGCGCCGCCGCCATACGGTGTGAGCGGACGACCGCCGGCGGCGTGGGGGCACCCGCCGGCCGGACCCCTCGGTCCGTGCGTCCTCCGCGGCACGCCCCGCCCGCGGACCCCCGACCGGCAGGAGACCCGATGGGCACGCTCATCTACAACGGCGGCATCCCGCTCGCCGTCGACGACCGCACGATGGCCCACCTCCAGGTCGTCATCATCAACAAGCTGCGCCGGCGCGAGTCGTTCACCTTCACGTGGGACGACGGCACGCAGCAGACCGTGTGCTGGATCGCACCGTCGATCGCGATCGAGTTCGTCTACTCGGGCAACCGTCGCCCGACGCTGAATCGGGCCTGGCTCGAGCTCCTCGCGCTCTCGGCCAACGCGAACAGCGGCCTGACGGTGGTGCCCGAGCCGATCGAGCCGCCGCGACCCGCCGACCGCCCCGACGAGCGCACGCCCGACCGCACGCCCGAGCCCGTCAGCGCCTGAGGGTCTCGGAGGGCTGTTCGCCGAACGCCCGGTGATACGCCTGCGAGAACCGCGAGGAGCTGGCGAAGCCCCAGCGACGGGCGACCGCGGCGACGGTGAGGCGCCCATCGGATGCCGCGAGGTCGGCGCGCGCCCGATCGAGGCGGATCCGCCGCAGCATGTCCGACGGCGAGCGGCCGAGGTCGCGCGTGAACGCGTAGTGCAGCCCGCGCGTGGAGATGAACGCGGCATCCGCGACGTGCTGCACCGTGATGGGCTCGCCGGCGTGCTCCTGCATGTACTCCACCGCGCGGCGCACGACCGCCGACCGGGTGGCATGGCCGAGGTCGCGTTCGGCGACCTCGAGCCAGCTCGTGTCGAACGCGTGCAGGAACGCGGTCGCGAGCTGGTGGAACATCCCCTCGGCGAAGATCGGGGAGTCGAACGCCTCGGGGGCGTCGGAGAGCATGCGCTCGAGCGCACCGAGGACGAGGCTCCAGTGGCGAGCGCGATCGGGCGACGACGGGGCAGTCCCCCGGCGGACCAGGCGGAACGACGGATCCCCGGCGGCCGCCTGCGCGATGCGCTCGACGGCTGCGAGGTCGAGCCGCACGAGCTTGGCGTCGAAGGAGTCCCACCGGCCGGCGAGGCCTGCGGCCGGCGCGAGGAACGGCTTGGACGTGTCGACGGCCTCGCGGCCGTGCGCCAGTTCGTATCCGCGGCCGCGACTCATGATGACGACGAGGTCCTCGGACCCGGAGGTCGCTGCGCCCGACCCTTCGAACGTGTAGTCCATGAGCGAGAAGCGGTCGCCGATCGTCGTCGCGAACGTCGAACGGAAGCCCTCGCGTTCGACCCGTCCGAGGCGGATGTCGGGGAAGTGGGCGCCGAGCTCGCGCTCGGCCGACTCGAGGTCGTGGATGACGACATCCGTGCGCGTCACACCGCTCATTCCATCTCCCAGGCGTTCGGGTCCGACCGGTGCGACCACTGTACGCGCCGCCCGCGTCGGGGAGAAGGAGAAGATCTCCCAGCGGCTGTCAAGGGGCGGCGGCGATCGGACAGCCGTGCGAGGCTGACCCGATGGACACCCAGGACGCACCCATCGAAGACGGCAGCGGCGAGGCCGGGATCGACGAGAAGATCGCGGGCGTCGCGGAGCAGATGCGCGGCGACGCCGCGCTGGGCCACGTCGACGACCTCACGACGATGGCGCGCCAGCGACTCGGCGAGGCGAACCTGCCGACGGACGACGCCACGGTCGCCGCCGTGGTCGACGGCGCCCGGCGCGCCTGAGCCGGTCCGGCTGCGGCATCGCCCAGAGCCCTGAGCCGCGCCCGCTCACCGGTTCCGCCGCGACCACTCCAGCAGCCGGTCCACCGGCCACGTCGTGACGATGCGCTCGGCCGGCACGCCGTTCGCCTCGGCGCGTGCCGCCCCGAGCTCGAGGAACGAGAAGTGCCCCGGCGCGTGCGCATCGCTGTCGACGCTGAAGAGGCATCCGGCCTCGAGCGCGAGCTGGATGAGGTCGTCGGGCGGGTCCTGGCGCTCGGGCCGCGAGTTGATCTCGACGGCCACGCCGTGCTCGGCGCACGCCGCGAACACCGCGCGCGCGTCGAACGTCGACTGGGGACGGGTGCCGCGTGAGCCCTCGACGAGGCGGCCCGTGCAGTGGCCGAGCACGTTCGTCTGCGGGTCGGTGATCGCCCCCAGCATCCGTCGGGTCATCTCGCGCGACTCGGTGCGCAGCTTGGAGTGCACGCTCGCGACCACCACGTCGAGTCGCGAGAGCATCTCGGGCGTCTGGTCGAGCGCGCCGTCGAGCAGGATGTCGACCTCGATGCCCGAGAGCAGCCTGATGCCGCCCTCCCGTGCGGCGTCCAGCTCGTCGAGCACGTCGAGCTGCTCGGTCAGCCGCTCCACGCTGAGCCCGTTCGCGACCGTGAGGTTCGGCGAGTGGTCGGAGATCACGAGGTACTCGAGGCCGACGAGCTCGGCCGCGCGGGCCATGGTCGTGATCGGCGTCGTGCCGTCGCTCCACTCGGTGTGGCTGTGCAGGTCGCCCTTCAGCTGCGCGCGGAGCCCCGGCTTCGCCGCCGAGACCGCCGGGCCGCTGCGCTCGCGCAGGTCGGCCAGGTAGTCGGGCACCTCGCCGCCGACCGCCTGGGCGATGACCGCGTACGTGCTGTCGCCGATGCCCTTCGTGCGCTTCAGTCGGCCGTCGCGCACGCGCGCCGCGAGCTCCTCGGGCGTGTACTGCTCGATGATCGCCGCGGCCCGGCGGAACGCCGTGGACTTGTACCTCGAGGCTCGGTCGCGCTCCAGCAGGAAGGCGATCTCCTCGAGCGCCGCGACGGGATCCATCCCCCCATTGTGGCGACCTCCGAGCTTCGACGTCTCCGATTCAGGCGATCGGTCGCGATTCAGGCGGATACGCGCGGAATCAGCCTGAATCGAGCGCGATCGCCTGAATCCGGCGCGATCGTCGGCAGTGCGACGGATGCCGCTACAGCTCGACGACCGTCATGCCCGAGCCCGCACCGCCCGCCGTGCCCATCGCGCCGAGCGCCGCCGGCACCTCGTCGAGCGCGATCGTGCGGCCGACGAGCTCGACCGGACGGAAGTCGCCCGACGCCACCGCGCCGAGCATCGACGGGTACTCGTGCGCCGCCATGCCGTGGCTGCCCAGGATCTCGAGCTCGCCCGCGATGACCGCGTCCATGGGCATGGCCGCGAGCGCGTTGTCGCCGAACATGAGCCCGATCTGCACGTGCCGGCCGCGCTTCTTCAGGCTCCGCACCGAGTCGAGCGCCGTCGCGGCCGAGCCGTATGCGTCGAACGACACGTCGACGCCGCCGCCGGATGCCGCGACGATCCGCTCCGCCGCGCCCTCGCCGCCGCGCACCGGCACCGCGCCGAGCTTCTCCGCCGCCTCGAGGGCCGCGTCGGACACGTCGACGCCGTAGACGGTGACGCCCGCCGCGACCGCGATCATGATCGCCGAGAGGCCGACGCCGCCGCATCCGTGCACCGCGATCTGCTCGCCAGGCGCGAGGCGGCTGCGCGACACGATCGCCCGGTAGGCGGTCGCGAAGCGGCATCCGAGCGACGCGGCCTCGACGAAGCCGAGCGAGTCGGGCAGGCGGATGAGGTTGCGCGCGGCCTCATCGACCACGACGAGCTCGGCGAACGATCCCCAGTGCGTGAAGCCCGGCTGCGACTGGGCGTCGCAGACCTGCTCGTTGCCCGCGAGGCATTCGGGGCAGCGGCCGCACGCGCAGATGAACGGCGCGGTGACGCGGTCGCCGACGCGCCAGCCCGCCTCGTCGGGCACCTCCGAGCCGAGTGCGGCGATCACGCCGGCGAACTCGTGGCCCGGCACGTGCGGCAGGGCGACGGTGTCGTCGTGGCCCATCCACGCGTGCCAGTCGCTGCGGCAGACGCCGGTGGCGCGCACGCGGATCACCGCACCGCGCGGAGGGCACACGGGCTCCGAGACGTCGGCGATCCGGGGCGTCTCGCCGAAGGCGTTCACGAGCACGGCACGCACAGGGGTCCTCCGTTCCGGGTCGTTCCGCCGACGGGCTGGGGGAACCACGTGGCGGATGCCGCGGCGACGCCTGCTGGGGGGAGGCGACGGTCCGCGGCACTGCGGGTCCGTCGCCGCAGGGCGCGCGCGACATCCGCGATGTTACCTCCCCGCGCAGGTCCATGCGTCCGTCGGGACTTGCGGGCCCGCCACAGGATTGTGTAACAATATCGCATGCGTTTCGTCGTCGCGGTCCTCCTCGCCTCGGTGTGCTTCGGCACCACCGGCACGGCGCAGGCGCTCGGGCCCGACGCGAGCTCCGCCTCCGTGGGTGCCGCGCGCATCCTGATCGGCGGCGGCGCGCTGGGGCTCATCGCCCTGTTCCTCCACTTCGCCGGGCGTCGAGGCGGCGCGACCGGGACATCCGCCGCGTCGACGCCCGGCGTCGGCCTCGCGCCCTCGCGCCGGGTGCCGACGTGGGCGATCGTCGGCATCGGCGCGCTCGGCGTCCTCGCCTACCAGCCCGCCTTCTTCGCGGGCACCGCCGCGAACGGCGTCGCGGTCGGCACCGTCGTGGCGCTCGGCTCGGCCCCCGTCATCACGGGCGCGCTCGACTGGATGCTGCGGCGCCGCTATCCCGGACACCGCTGGCTCCTCGCCACCGCGATCGCCACCGCGGGCGTCGCGATCCTCGCCGTCGCCACCGACCAGGGCTCGGCGAGCGCCAGCCCGCTCGGACTCCTCGCCTCGCTCGGCGCCGGTGCGTCGTACGCGGTGTACACGCTGGCGGGCAAGGCGCTGCTCGATCGGGACTGGACGCCGATCGGCAGCATGGGCTCGCTCTTCGGCGTCGCCGCGATCGTGAGCCTCCCGGTGCTCCTGTCGACGGATGCCTCGTGGCTCGCCACAGGCCCGGGCCTCGTCATGGCGCTGTGGCTCGGCCTCGTGACCACGACCCTCGCCTACGTGCTGTTCGGGATCGGCCTGCGCGGGCTCGCCCCCGCGCCCGTGTCGACGCTCACGCTCGCGGAGCCGCTCACCGCGGGGATCCTCGGCGTCGCCGTGCTCGGCGAGACGCTGTCGGCGGGTGGTCTGCTCGGCCTCGCGGTGCTCGCGGCCGGGATCGTGGTGCTCGCCACGGCGGGCGTGCGACGGGCGCCGCGGCCCGCGGTCGCCTCACGCGTCGAGGTGTCGGAGGCCGCCGATACCGTCGAGGAATGGACGTCATCCTCATCCCCGGTTTCTGGCTCGACGCGTCGTCGTGGGAGCGGGTGACTCCCCTCCTCGAGGAGGCCGGTCATCGCGTCAACCCGCTCACCCTTCCCGGGCTCGAGTCGCCCGACGCCGACCGGTCGGAGATCGGCCTCCAAGACCACATCGACGCGGTCGCCGAGATCGTCGACGGCTACGGCGCCGACGCGCAACTCGTCCTCGTCGGGCACTCGGGCGGCGGCGCCATCGCGCACGGCGTGGCCGACGCCCGCCCCGACCGCATAGCGCGCGTCGTCTACGTCGACGCCGGCCCGCTCGGCGACGGACTCGCCGTCAACGACCAGCTGCCCGTCGTCGACGGCGAGATCCCGCTGCCCGACTGGTCGGTGTTCGACGACGCCGACCTCGTCGACCTCGACGACGACCTGCGCGCGCAGTTCCGTGCCCGGGCGATCGCCGAGCCGAAGGGCGTCGCCTACGACCCGATCGCGCTCACCGAGGAGCGCCGCTACGACGTGCCGGTCACGATCATCGCGTCGGAGTTCCCCAGCGCGGCCCTCGTCGAGTGGATCGCCGCCGACTCGCCGTTCACCCGCGAGCTCGCTCGCGTGAAGCACGTCGACTACGTCGACCTGCCCACGGGGCACTGGCCGCAGTTCACCAAGCCCGTGCAGCTCGGCCAGGCGATCGCCGCCGCGATCGCCTGAGCCGAGCCGGCGGCGTCACCCGCGCCGGAGGCACGGGCGTCACGGCGCCGGCGCGAGGAACTCGGCGACCGCCTCCGTGATGCGGTCGCGGGTCTCCTCGTCCGACGCGGTCGCCGCGTTGTCGCCCGGTTGCGCGCCGTAGTCGCCGAACGCGGCATGGTTGGCGCCCGGGAGCATCACCGTCTCGGCGCTGGGCGGCAGCAGGTGCGCCGCGTCGGCGACCTTCTCGGGCGTCGAGAGTCCGTCGCGTTCGCCCACGAGCGAGAGCACCCGCAGGTCGGTGTCGGCGAGGTCGTTCGCGCAGTAGCTGCTGAACAGCACGACGCCGGCGACGGGCGGGTCGGCCGCGGCATCCGTGCCCGCACCCGCGAGCTGGCAGGCGCGCACGCCGCCCAGGGAGTGGCCGCCCACGTACCACTCGGTCACGTCGGGAGCATCGGCGGTGAACGCCGAGAGCGGGCGGGTGTCGAAGAACGCGAGGTTCAGCGTGGGCTCGGTGATCACGACGGTCGCACCCGACTCGGCGACGATGCCGCTGAGCTTCCACAGGTAGGCGGCCGGATCGACGCGCGCTCCGGGGATGAACACGAGTCCGACGTCGCTGCCGCCCTCGGCCGGTTCGATCACGAACGACCGGTCGGTGTGGGTGATGGTGATCTCGTCGTCGCGCCAGGCCTCGAGCGCGGCCGGTCGCTCGCCGGCCATCACGGTGTGCGCCCACGCGAGGAACACGACGACCACGAGCACGAGCACGGCGACCACGCCGAGGGCGATCCGCCCGACTCGGCGTGCGATCACCGACGGGCGCCGATCACAGCTGCGAGCCGTCGATCGAGAAGGTGTCGCACGACTGCGCGCCGCCCTGGTACCCGGTCTCGAACCAGCGCACGCGCTGCTCGCTCGACCCATGGGTGAACGAGTGCGGCGACACCTGCCCCTGCGTGGCCTCCTGGATCCGGTCGTCGCCGACCGCCGCCGCGGCGTCGATCGCCTGCGCGTACTGGTCGCGCGTGATCGGCTGGAGGAACGGGACGCCGCGCTCGTCGGTGGTCTGCGAGGCCGCCGCCGCCCACGAACCCGCGAAGCAGTCCGCCTGCAGCTCGGTGCGCACCGAGTTCGACGTCGGTCCGGTCTGGCCGTCCTGCGCGCGCTCGAGGACGCCCGCGAGGTTCTGGATGTGGTGCCCCCACTCGTGCGCCACCACGTACATCTCGGCGAGCGGGCCGCCGCTGGCGCCGAACTGGCTCTCGAGCTGATCGAAGAAGCTCGTGTCGACGTAGAGGGTCTGGTCGGGCGGGCAGTAGAAGGGCCCGGTGGCCGAGGAGGCGTTGCCGCAGCCGGTCGCGACGGCATCGGTGAAGAGCACGAAGCCCTGCGGGCTCGCGTAGGCGACCCCGATGGTCGGTGCCGCGTCCACCCAGTAGTCCTCGAGGGATGCCGCGGCGCCCTTCATGCGGCAGTCGACGCGCTCGTTGGCGTCCTGGCCCGTCTGGCACTCCTCCAGGGCGGAGTCCTCCGCCGCCGGCTGGCCGCCGCCTCCGCCGAGGAGGCCGGTGACGTCGACGCCGAGGAGCTGCGAGATGATCACCAACGCGATCACGCCGAGGCCGCCTCCGACGGCGATGCCGGTGTTGCGTCCGCGCTTCGAGGTCTTGCCACCGCCGATGTCGGCGTTCGGGTTGAACGTCATGGCATGACGCTACTCTCCGCGCGGCTTCGGAAGCCGATCCCCGCCGTCTTCGGGCGAGGGGTTGACGACGTCGGGTCGGGCCGGAATGAACCCCCTCCGATGCCGGAGCGGCCCCGTGTCGTCGCTGACCGCGTCGTCGTCGTCATCTTCGTCTTCGTTGTCGCCATCGCCCGCGTCGTCGTCCGCATCGTGGTCGTCCGCGTCTTCGTCGTCCGCGTCGTCGCCGTCGTCCACCTCGTCCTCGCCTGCGTCATCCGCATCGTCGTCCGCGTCCTCGCCCTCCGAGGGCTCCGTCGCGGCATCCGTGGCACGGTCACGCTCGTCGTCGCCGCCGCCCGCGAACTTGTCGGTCGCGCGGATCAGTGCATCGAGGATGCCCGGCTCGTCGAACGCGTGCCCGGCGTCGGAGACGAGGTGGAACTCGGCCTCGGGCCACGCGGTGTGGAGGTCCCACGCGGTCATCGGCGGGGTGCACATGTCGTACCGGCCCTGCACGATCACGGCCGGGATGCCGGCGAGCCGCGGGGCGTCCCGGATGAGCTGCCCCTCCTCCCACCAGCCACCGTGCCGGAAGTAGTGGTTCTCGATGCGCGCGAACGCGGTGGCGTACTCGGGCGCCGTGAACCGGGCGATCGTGTCGGCCTGCGGCAGCAGCGTGATCGTCGACGACTCCCAGCGCGACCACGCGATCGCGGCGGGCTGGTGCACCTCGGGGTCGGGGTCCTTCAGCAGCCGCCCGTACGCCTCGATGAGGTGCGCGCGCTCGAGCGCCGGCACGGGTTCAAGGAACTGCTCCCAGAGGTCGGGATACACGGCGGCGGCCCCGCCTTCGTAGAACCAGTCGAGCTCCTGCCTGCGGAGCGTGAAGATGCCGCGCAGCACGAGCTCGGTGACCCGCTCGGGATGCGTCTGCGCGTACGCGAGCGCGAGGGCGCTCCCCCACGATCCGCCGAAGACCTGCCACCGATCGATGCCGAGGTGGTTCCGCAGCCGCTCCATGTCGGCCACGAGATGCCACGTGGTGTTCGCCGACAGGTCGGCGTCGGGCTCCGACGCGTGCGGGATCGAGAGTCCGCAGCCGCGCTGGTCGAACAGCACGATCCGGTATCGCTCGGGGTCGAAGAGCCGGCGGTGCTCGGGTGTCGTGCCGGCGCCGGGTCCGCCGTGGAGGAACACCACGGGCCTGCCTTCGCGGTTGCCCGACACCTCCCAGTAGATGTGCTGGCCGTCCCCCACGTCGAGCATTCCCGTCTCGAGCGGCTCGATCTCGGGATAGAGGTCTCTCATGCCGACACGCTAGACGATCCGCGGATGCCCCCGACAGCCGCCGCGCCGCCGCCGCACCCCCATTCGCCAACGTGCCGCACGCTCCCAGCCTCGCGCCGTACGCTCCCGCCATGCGACCCGACCCGGCACCGACGGCTCCCGGGCAGGAGTCCGTCTGGGACTACCCGCGGCCGCCGCGCGCCGAAGTCGTCGACGTCCGCGTGACGATCGAGCTCGGCGGCGAGCGCGTCGTCGACACCCGCGATGTGGTGCGGGTGCTCGAGACGAGCCATCCGCCCGTGTACTACCTGCCGATCGCGGCGTTCGCACCCGGTTCGCTCGAGCCCGCGGCCGGCCGGTCGTTCTGCGAGTTCAAGGGCGCGGCCCGCTACCTCAGCGTGCGCGGCGGCGGCACGGTGGCCGATCGTGCGGCGTGGAACTACCCGACCCCGTCGCCCGGCTTCGAGGTGCTCGCCGACCGCGTCGCCGTCTACGCGGGCCCGATGGACGCCTGCATCGTCGACGGCGAACCCGTGGTGCCGCAGCCCGGCGGGTTCTACGGCGGCTGGATCACGTCGCGCGTCGTCGGCCCGTTCAAGGGCGGTCCGGGCTCGCACGGCTGGTGACGCGGACGGCGTCGGCCACGAGCCGTCGCGGTGCCGGGTCCACGCGGACGGCACCGGTCGCGCCTGAGCGCCCGCGCACCCGGGCATAGTCTGTGCGTATGGCCGCGAAGAAGCCGATCACGATCACGATCACGGGCGCCGGGGGGCAGATCGGCTACGCGCTGCTCTTCCGCATCGCCTCGGGCGCGATGCTCGGACCCGACACCCAGGTGCGCCTGAACCTGCTCGAGATCCCGCAGGGCCTGCGCGGCGCGGAGGGCGCGGCGCTCGAGCTGCACGACTCGGCGTTCCCGCTGCTCTCGCACGTCGAGGTCTACGACGACCCGACGGCGGCCTTCCGCGGCACGAGCCTGGCCCTCCTCGTCGGCGCCCGTCCGCGCACCGCGGGCATGGAGCGCGGCGACCTGCTCGCGGCGAACGCGGGCATCTTCGGGCCCCAGGGCGCGGCGATCAACGCCGGCGCGGCCGACGACGTGCGAGTGGTCGTCGTCGGCAACCCGGCCAACACGAACGCACTCATCGCAGCGGCGCATGCTCCGGATGTCCCGGCCGACCGCTTCACGGCCCTCACCCGCCTCGATCACAACCGCGCGCTCGCCCAGCTCGCGCCGACCGTCGGGACGCCCGTGAGCGACATCCGCGACCTCACGATCTGGGGCAACCACTCGGCCACGCAGTTCCCAGACGTCGCCCATGCGACCGCGGGCGGGCAGTCGGTGGCCGCGCTGCTCTCGTACCGCCTCGGCGGACCCGAGGCCGCGCGCGAGTGGCTCGTCGATCACTTCATCCCGCGCGTGGCGAAGCGCGGTGCCGAGATCATCGAGGTGCGCGGCTCGTCCTCGGTCGCCTCCGCGGCGAGCGCCACGATCGACCACGTGCACGACTGGGTGCTCGGCACCACGAACGGATGGACGAGCGCGGCGGTCGTGTCCGACGGGTCGTACGGCGTGCCCGAGGGGCTCGTGTCGTCGTTCCCGGTCGAGTCGGTCGACGGCGCCTGGCGCATCGTGCAGGGCCTCGAGCTCGATGCGTTCGCGCGGCATCGCATCGACGCATCCGTGGCCGAGCTGCACGACGAGCGCGACGCGGTGCGAGCCCTCGGCCTCGTGTAGCGAGGGCAGCCGCCGGGAGCGACGCAGACGTCGCGGAAGGAGCGACCGACGATGACGACGGATGCCACGACCCTGGACCTCGACGGCTACGTGCTCGCGGTCGACGAGCAGTTCGACGGCGACGACCTCGCCGACACCCGCTGGTTCCCGCACTACCTGCCGCACTGGAGCTCGCGCGCGGCGACGCGAGCTCGCTACGAGGTCTCCGACGGCACGCTCAAGCTGCGCATCGACCGCGACACCGAGCCGTGGTCGCCCGAGTACGACGGCGACGTGCGGGTGTCGCACCTGCAGACGGGCCAGTTCTCGGGCCCGCTCGGGAGTCCGGTGGGCCAGCACCGGTTCCGCGCCGGCCTCGAGGTGCGCGAGGAGGAGGACGAGGAGCGCCTCTGGCTGCCGCACTTCGGGGTCATCGAGGCGCGGGTCCGCGCGATCCGGCATCCGTCGGCCATGGTCGCACTGTGGCCGATCGGGTTCGAGGACGAGGCCGTGAACTGCGGCGAGATCTGCATCCTCGAGATCTTCGGCAGTGAGGTCGGGGAGGACTCGGGCCTCGTCGGCGTGGGCGTCAAGCCGCAGCACGATCCGCGGCTCGTCATGGACTTCGAGAAAGTGCGCGTCGACGGCGACCTCACCGGGTTCCACGACTACGCCGTCGAGTGGCTGCCCGAGCGCCTGCGCTTCTTCGTCGACGGTCGGCTCGTGAAGATCGTCGAGCAGTCCATCGCCTATCCGGTGCAGCTCATGCTCGACGTCTACGAACTCCCGACGGATGCCCCGCGCGACCTCGACGCCCTGCCGTTCGTGTTCGAGGTGGCCCACGTGCGCGAGTACCGGCCCCGCTGACCGCGCGCCGGCGCCGCCTAGGCTGGGGGCATGGCCTCCGATCCGATGTCCTCCGCCCGCCGCAAGCAGCTCATCGTGGGGCTCGTCGTCGGCGCCATCGTGGGCGTCGGCATCAGCCTCTGGACCGGCTTCTGGCTCTGGCTCGCCGCTGGACTCGCGGTCGGCCTCGCGGCCGGCGCGCTCATGAAACCCCCGTCGTCGGAGTAGGTCAGCGCCCCGACGCCACGTACGCCTCGATCCCGTCGATCACGCGGGCGAGCCCGAAGTGGAACGCGCGCTCGGGATCGGACGGCGCTCCGTACTCCTCGCCGGCCGCCTGCCCGACACGGCCCGAGATCGGGTAGCGCGCCGGGTCCATGATCTCGGTGAGCACCGGCGCGTTCCGCTCCCACCACTCCTCGTCGGTCTCGGTGGTCGAGCGATGCAGTCGCTCGGCGTCGACGTAGGCGCGCGCCGGCCCGGAGACGAAGCCGACGACGAGCGAGATCACCTGGTCCATGGCGAGATCGCTCAGCCCGAGGCCCTCGATGGCCCGCAGGCTCCACTCCCAGCGGTCCGAGACGTTCGGTCCGAGCGGCGGCCGGCTCGTGTCGATCGAGAGCAGCCACGGATGCCGCAGCAGCTCGTTCCACGTCAGCCGCGCCACCTGCTCGAGGCGCTCCCGCAGTGATCCGCGCAGCTCGGGGAGCGGCTGCTCGCCGGCCACGCGATCGACCATCAGGTCGATGAGCTCGGCCTTGCCCGGCACGTAGGTGTACACCGACATCGGCTTCAGGCCGAGGCGCTCGGCGATGCGGCGCATCGAGAGCGCCTCCATGCCCTCCTCGTCGGCGAGGGCGATCGCCGTGTCGACCACCGCGTCGACGCTCGCGCGCTGCTTCGGACCCCGCGAACCCACCGGCTCGCCGAGGCGATCGCGCCACAGCAGGCGCAGGGTCCGGTCGGGCTCCCCTCGCCCGGTGGATTCGGTCGACACGGGGGCTAGCCTACATTCTCCGTATAGTGTACGGTCATTGCAATAATTCCGTACGTTGTACGCTGAAAGGCTTCGATGAGTGCCACCCTCCCTCCCCCTCCAGCCCTCCAGGCCATCGGGCTTCGCAAGCGCTACGGGCGCGAACCGGCGCTCGACGGCTTCGACCTCACGATCGCGGCCGGCACGGTGCACGGCCTGCTCGGCCCGAACGGCGCCGGGAAGACCACGGCCGTCCGGTGCCTCACGACGCTGACCTCGTTCGACGATGGCACCGCCGCCATCGCGGGCGTCGACGTCCGGCGCGACCCCGCCGGCGTGCGCGAGCGCATCGGCCTCGTCGGCCAGTTCCACGCGGTCGACGACGCGCTCTCCGCCCGGCAGAACCTCATGCTCTTCGCCCGGCTCAGCGGCCTCTCGAAACGGCGGGCGGCCAAGCGCACCGGCGACCTGCTCGTGGCGTTCGGGCTGGCGGATGCCGCGGACCGCCCGACCTCCGGGTTCTCGGGCGGCATGCGCCGCCGCCTCGACATCGCGGCCGGGCTCGTGCTGACCCCCGCGATCCTGTTCCTCGACGAGCCCACCACCGGACTCGACCCGCGCGGCCGCGCCACCGTCTGGCAGGCCGTCCGCGAGGTCGCCGCCGCGGGCACCACCGTGCTCCTCACGACGCAGATCCTCGACGAGGCCGACCAGCTCGCCGACCGCGTCTCCGTCATGGACCACGGCCGCGTCATCGCCGAGGGCACGCCCGCCGAGCTCAAGTCGCGCCTCGGCGGCGATCGCGTCGAGGCCGTGGTCGCCGACCCGAGCCGACTGGCGGATGCCGCGGACGCGATCGCCCGGGTCACGGATGCCGCGGCATCCGTCGATGCCGACACCCGCACCGTCACCGTGGAGGTCGCCGCCGGCGCGAAGGCGCTCGCGCCCATCGTGCGGGCTCTCGATGCGGCCGGGGTCGACGTCGACGACCTCGCGCTGCGCCGCCCGTCGCTCGACGAGGTGTTCCTGCACCTCACCGCACCCGCCGCCCGAACCGACGAGGAGGTCGCCCGATGAGCGCCGCACTCCGTCCCACGCCCGCCCGCGGCATCGCGGCCGCCCCCGGGCTGCGCGACCGCCGCTCGAATCCGCTCCGCGAGGGAGCGCTCATCGCCGGCCGCGACCTGCTCCACCAGGTCCGCGAGCCCTGGGGAATCGTCTTCGGCCTCGCGTTCAACATCATGCTGATCCTGCTGTTCGCGTTCCTCTTCGGTGGCGCGATCGAGGTCCCCGGCGGCGGCGACTACATCGCCTACCTCCTGCCGGGGATGTTCGCACTGGCGATGCTGTTCGGGCTCGAGTCCACGATGACCGCCATGTCCGAGGACGCGAAGCGCGGGATCACCGACCGTTTCCGTTCCCTGCCCATCTCGAGCGCCTCGGTCGCGCTCGGACGGGCGATCGCCGACCTCGGCAACTCGACGCTGAATCTCGCCGTGCTGATGCTCGGTGGACTGCTCATCGGCTGGCGCCCGACGACCGGGCCGGCCGAGATCGCGCTCGGCGTGCTGCTCCTGCTCTGGCTCCGGTTCGCCTTGCTCTGGGTCGGGATCTTCCTCGGACTGCGGTTCCGCGGCACGGGTGCGACCACGGCGGTGCAGGTGCTCGTGTGGCCGATCGGGTTCCTCTCGACCGTGTTCGTCTCCGCCGAGACGATGCCCGGTTGGCTCGGCACGGTCGCCGAGTGGAATCCCGTGTCGGCGACCGCCACGGCCGCGCGAGAGCTGTTCGGCAACCCGACGGGAGTCACGAGCGGATGGCTCGCGGAGCACGCCGTGCTCGCGGCATCCGTGTGGCCGCTCGTGATCGCGCTCGTGTTCGTGCCGCTCGCGGCGGTCGCGTACCGGCGCCTGCGCAGATAGTCGGTGATCGAGGAGCGCCGCGCGCAGCGCGACGCGTATCGAGATCCGTCCTCAGGTCTCGATACGCGTCCGCCTCCGCCGGGCGCTACTCGACCACCCGGGAGGCGCTCGCTACTTCTTCGAGCTCTTCTCCGGCGCGGGCAGCGTGCCCGCCGCCCGGCGCTCCGCGTAGTACTCGCGAGCCTCGTCCTGGCGCTCGAGCTCGGCGCCCGTCGCGATGCTCGCACGCAGGTGCTCGGGCGCGAAGCCGAACGCGTCGACGAGGTCCTGCGCGTGCGGGCGCAGGCGCTCGACGAGCCGGTCGATGTAGGCCGTGACGGCCTGCGCGCGCTGCGGCGAGAGGCGGCCGTGGATGAGGTACCACGCGAGGTGCTGCTCGATGAGACCGAGGCCGAACAGGTCGCGCACCCACGTGAGCACCTGCTTGGTGCCGGGGTCGCTCGTCTTCGCGAGGCCGCGCGTGAACGCCTCCCACTGCAGCAGCTCGGCGTGTGCGCGGGCCGCCTCGATGAGCTCGTTCTGGTTGCGGTTGAACGCCGCTGCGGCATCCGCCTTCGGCAGCTTGCGCGCGTCGCGGAGCCGGCCCGCGATCTCGGCGATCATCGTCTCGACCCGGTCGGTGAGCAGCTCGCGCTGGCCCTCCTCGTCCCGGAGCTCCGAGACCGAGCGGGCCGTCGACCCGAAGTCGGCGATCGTCTGCGCGAGGCGGCGCAGGCCCGATCCGTGGTACGCACGGTCGGCCGTCTGCGCGACGACGTACCGGGCGAGGGCGCCGGCGTCGGCGTTCGCGAACTGCTTCGAGAAGTCGGTGAGCAGGCGCTTGGCCACGAGCTGCAGCAGCACGTTGTTGTCGCCCTCGAACGTCACGTAGATGTCGAGGTCCTGGCGCAGGCCGACGAGGCGGTTCTCGGCGAGGAACCCGGCGCCGCCGCAGGCCTCGCGGGCCTCCTGCAGCGTGTCGAGCGCGTGCCACGTCGAGAGCGGCTTCAGCGCCGCCGCGATGGTCTCGAGGTCCTGGCGGTCGTCGTCGGTGTCGGCCTTGCCCGAGAACACGGCGTCGAACTTCACGAGGAACTCGTCGTGCGCGAAGACCTGCGCGTACGTCGTCGCGAGCCTCGGGATGAGCCGGCGCTGGTGCCGCTGGTAGTCGAGCAGCACCTCCTCGTCGACGTCGCTCGCGGCGTTGAACTGGCGGCGCTGGTTGCCGTAGGTGATCGCGATGTCGAGGGCCGCCGCGGAGGCGATGGTCGCCGCGCCGTCGAGGGACACACGCCCCTGCACGAGCGTGCCGAGCATGGTGAAGAAGCGGCGTCCGGGGCTCGAGATGGGGCTCGTGTACGTGCCGTCGACCGTAACGTCGCCGTACCGGTTGAGGAGGTTCTCGCGCGGGACGCGCACGTCGGTGAAGTGCAGGCGGCCGTTGTCGATGCCGTTCAGGCCGCCCTTGAGGCCGTCGTCCTCGCCGCCGATGCCCGGCAGGAACTCGCCCTGCTCGTTGCGGATCGGCACGTAGAACGCGTGCACGCCGTGGTTCACGCCCTTGGTGATGAGCTGCGCGAACACCACCGCCGCGATGCCGTGCACGGCTGCGTTGCCGAGGTAGTCCTTCCACGCGCCGCGGAACGGCGTGTGGATCACGAACTCCTCGGTCGCCGGGTCGTAGGTCGCCGTGGTGCCGATGGCCGCGACGTCGGAACCGTGTCCGGTCTCGGTCATCGCGAAGGCGCCGGGCACCTCGAGGCTCATGATGCCCGGCAGCCACTTCTCGTGGTGCGGGGTCGTGCCGAGGTGCAGCACGGCGGCACCGAAGAGGCCCCACTGCACGCCCGACTTGATCTGCAAGCTCGGGTCGGCGAGCACGAGCTCCTCGAACGCCGCGATGTTGCCTCCGTGGTCGTCCTGGCCGCCGAGCTCCTTCGGGAACGCCTTGTGCACGGCACCCGACTCGACGAGGCGCTTGAGCTGCCCGAGCACGCGCTCGCGGTGCTCGTCCATCGGCTGGCCGTCGATGCGCTGGTACTCGGGCTCCGCCGCGCGGGCGCGAGCGGCGAGCCGGATCTCGGGCCACGTGCCGAGCAGCTGACGTGCGAGCTGCTCGACGTCGATGCGCGGCGAGGCGGGCTGCGGCGCTGCGGGCGGGGCCTGGACGGGCGCCGCGGAACGGTCGCGCGACGGCGTCGCGGGAACGGTCGCGGCGGTCGTGTCGCCGGTCGTCTTCGGGGAAGTAGGGGTTGCCGTGTCAACCATCGTCGGTTCTGTCCTTCGCTGTTCGGCGGGCTGCCGTTCCACGCTAGGACGCCCTCACGGGGGCCGGAAACGAGGCGTCCGGCGCCTACAAACGGCGTGCGGGACCCCTCGGACGGGGCTGTCGGGACCCTACAAAGGCGCATCGAGGCTGCGTTGCAGTGTCCACAAGCGGGCGTCGCGGCATCCGTGCACCCGCTTTACGACGATGAGCGGATGCCGCGGCATCCGCACATCGAATCGCGAGTCAGTTGCGGAAGAAGGCGCTCGCCCGGCGCGTCCAGAGCAGCGCGATGATCACGAGCGAGATCGCGACGCCGAAGTACTCGCCGATCGCGCCGGCCGGATAGGCGATCGCGAGGAAGATCGAGCTCATGATCGAGAGCGCCTCGAAGATGGTGATCACGATGCGCGCGCCGCTGCTGCCCCGCATGAGGCCGACCGCCACCACGATCACCACGGCGCCGATGAGGATCGAGAAGATCGCGGTCGCGATGAGCTGGCTCGCGCCGCCGAACTGCTCGACGGTCGAGGCGATGCTCGTCTGGAACAGCAGGATCGTGCCGCCCAGGATGTCGAGCGCACCCGAGATCCAGGTCAGCACGGCGACGAGCGTCACGCCGCCCGGACGGTCGACGGAATTCGACATCGATGACTCCCCCACGTCGTCGGCGCCGCCAGGACGCGGCGCGCCTGGTGCGATGCTAGCGCTTGGCGCGCTCCTTGGCGCGGGCCGTCGCGTTGAAGAAGGCGCTCGCCGGACGCGTCCAGAGCAGGATGAGCACGATCGCGGAGAGCGCGACGTTCGCCCACTCGCCCACCGGGTTGCCCATCCACGCGACCGCGAGGAACAGCGACTTGATGAGCGACAGCGCGCGAACGACGGTCACGATCATGCGGGCGACCCAGCTGCCCGTCCACAGGCCGAACGACAGCGCCACCACGATGGCGCCGAGGATCATCGACCCGATGGAGGCGGCCAGCACGCCCGCCGAGCCGCCGAACGCGGCATTCACCGTGGGATCGTTCGCCTGGAAGATCAGCAGGATGCCCGAGATGATGTCGTAGACGCCCGAGATGAACGCCACGACCGCGACGATCGAGACGACGACCGGCCGCTTGACTTCCACCGAATCCGACATGATGCGCACCCCATTCGCTCGGAGACGCGACCACTGCGTCCCGTGAGGCCGATGCTAGCGCGGGGGCGGATGCCGCGGCGAGGGCTCGCGGCATCCGCCACCCGATGATGGTCCCGACGGTGTCGGTGCGGGGTCGTCAGCGCTCGTAGCGCAGGCCGTGCCCGAAGCGGAACAGCGGGTCGGCGGTGTCGAACGGCACGTCGGGGCGGTTGGCCTCGACCGCGGCCATGCTCGAGGGCAGGTCGAACGGCAGGCGTCCCTTCGGCTCGGCCGCGCCGGTCAGCACGTCGAGCACGGCGCGCGGGTTCGCACCCCAGTTCGCCACGATCGCGGCGACCTCGTCGACGAACGGGGTGAGGATCGCCGGCCGGTCGAGGAACACGTCGACGACGGTGGGCACGGATGCCGCGACCGCGCGCACGTGCGCGACGAAGGCCTCGGCGAAGTCGAGCGAGCCCGCGTGGAAGAAGTTCTCGAACACCGTCGGGCGCTCCTCCCAAGGCGCCTGGACGCGCAGGATCGCGACGTCCGCCTCCTCGGGGGTCGCGACCACGGTGCCGTACTCGGCGGCGAGCTCGGCGTCGACGCCCTCGACGTAGAGCCTGAGACCCGGGGCGAGCGGGAGCGTGCGCGCACCGGCATCCGTCACCGAGTTCGTGAGCAGCGTGATCGACGCGCGCTGCGCCGCCTCGCCGGCGGCCACGAACTCGGGCGAGCCGACGACAAGCTTCGCGCGCTCGACGTCGACGAACGGGCGGTCGAAGAGGCCGAGCACGAACTTCTCGCGCAGCAGGCGGCGCGCGGAGACGTCGAGGCGCTCCTCCGCGACCTCGCCCGAGTGCACCAGGTCGATGAGCAGCTCGGGGATCGCTTCGCCGCCGAACTGGTCGACGCCGGCTTCGAGCACCTTCACCATGCGCTCGCGGGTCGAGAGGTGCTCGACGCCCCACGCGCGTGCCGGGAAGGCCTGGCCCAGGATCTCGGCGTCCGAGAGGAGGCCCCAGTCGGTGCACACGATGCCGTCGAACGCGTAGCGCTCGCGCAGGAGGCCGGTGATCACGGACTTGTTGAAGCCGAAGCCGACCTCCTCGTACTCGGTGCCGACCGGCATGCCGTAGTACGGCATGATCTGGCTCGTGCCCGCGTCGAACGCCGCCTCGAAGGGCTGCAGGTGGGTCTCGAAGGCGCCGCCCGGATACACCTGCTCGCGGCCGTGCGCGAAGTGCGGGTCCTCGCCGTCGAGCTGGGGGCCGCCGCCCGGGAAGTGCTTCGTCATGGTCGCGACCGAGTCGGGCCCGAGCTCGGCGCCCTGGAAGCCGCGGATGTACGCCGCGCCGAGTCGGCTCGTGAGGTCGGGATCCTCGCCGAAGGTCTGCAGCTGGCGCGACCAGCGCGGCTCGGTCGCGAGGTCGATCTGCGGGTGCAGCGCGACGCGGATGCCGACGGCGGTGTACTCCTGCCGGGCGATGTCGCCGAACCGCTCGACGACCGCCTCGTCGCCGATCGCCGCGAGTCCGAGCGTCTCGGGCCACACCGAGAAGGCGCCGGCCATGAGCCCCGCGAGCGGGTTGTCGCTGTAGGAGTGGCGCGGGTCGGTCGAGATCGTGACGGGGATGCCGAGGCGCGTGGCGGCCGCGAGCTCCTGGAGCCGGTTGTGCCACTCCGCCATGGCCTCGGCCGTCTTCGCCGCGGCGAGGATGTTGAAGTGGCTCATGAGCCGGCCGTTGACGTACTCGTCGGTCGCCGGCAGGCCGAACACCGGGTCGCCGTCGGACAGCGTGCCGTCCTCGTTCATCGCGATCATCGTCTGGAAGAAGAGGCCGGCCTTCTCCGCGAGCGTCATCTGCGAGAGCAGGATCTCGACGCGCTCGTCGACGGAGAGGCTCGCGTCGCGGTAGCGGGTGTCGAGGTCGCTGCCCGCGGTCGGGTCGATCGTGGTCGTCGGGCCCGCGACATCCGCCGCCTCGGTCGTGGTCGTCGGGTCGGCCTGCGCCGTCGTGTCGGTCATCCGCAGCACTCCTTCATGCTCCAGCCGGCACGTTCGCGTCCGGCATCCGGTTCATCATAAACCGAATGCCGCTTGGTTTTGAACCTCAGGCTGCGGGTTCGTCGGGCGCGAGGCCCTTGAAGTAGCGGCTCGCCTCCCCTGACCACAGCAGGAAGAGCAGGGCGATCGCGAGGAGGGCGCTGAGGATCTCGCTCGGGAGCATCGCCGGGTTGACGATGCCGAGCCAGATCGACTGCGCCAGCGAGAACACCTGCAGCACCGTCGCGGCGATGCGGGCCGTCGCGTATCCGCGCAGCAGGCCGAAGGCGATGACGATCATGGCCGCGCCGAGCAGCAGCGACACGATCGCGGCGGTCACGACGAGGCCGGCGCCGCCCGCCCGCTCGACGACCGCTGGATCGGCCTGCACGGCGAGCAGCATGATGCCCGCGATGACGTCGATGATGCCGGCGATGATGGAGAGGGCGGCCACGATCGTGACCCCGAGCGGCCGTTTCGTCGCGAACTGGTCTGACATGGCACTCCCTCGGTCGGGCGAACGGATGCCGCGGCGAACCGCGCTTGCGGCGATCCTAGCGGGCACCCGACGGCCGGGCTATGCCGCCGCGACCACTGCGAGGAGCGCCTCGCCGTAGGCCTCGCGTTTCTTCGCGCCGATGCCGGTGATGCCATCGAGCTCGCCGAGGTTCGCCGGCCGCGCCACCGCGACGGCGCGCAGCGTCGCGTCGCCGAACACGATGTAGGCCGGGACGCCCTGCTCGCGCGCCTCCCCCGCGCGCCAGGCGCGCAGCGCCTCGAAGAGCTCGGCCTGGGCGGGCTCGAGGTCGGCAGCGGCGGGGGCCGCCTTCGGACCGCGCGAGCGGGCCGCACGCTCGGGCTCGGTGCGGAGCATGACCGGGCGGCCACCCGACAGCACGTCGGACGCGGTATCGGTGATCGCGAGCGTGCCGTACTCGCCGTGCGTCTCGAGGAGACCCTGCGCGAGCAGCTGCCGCACGACGCCGCGCCACTGCTGGTCGCTCAGGTCTTCGCCGATCGACCAGGTCGCCAGGGCGTCGTGCCCGTACTGGCGCACGCGCGGGGTCTCCTTGCCGCGCAGGATGTCGATGAGGTGGCCCGCGCCGAAGCGCTGCCGCCGCTCGCGCTGCAGCCGGACGATCGTCGACATGAGCTTCTGCGCCGGGACCGTGCCGTCCCACGACGCGGGCGGTTCGAGGCAGGTGTCGCAGTTGCCGCAGGGCTCGCTGCGCTCGCCGAAGTAGGCGAGGAGGTTCTGGCGGCGGCACTGCACGGTCTCGCACAGGGCGAGCATCGCGTCGAGGTGCTGCGACATTCGGCGACGGTGCGCGAGGTCGCCGGGGCTCTCGTCGATCATGCGGCGCTGCTGCACTACGTCTTGGAGGCCGTAGGCGAGCCACGCCGTGGCCGGCGCACCGTCGCGGCCGGCGCGGCCCGTCTCCTGGTAGTAGCCCTCGACCGACTTCGGCAGGTCGACGTGCGCGACGAACCTCACGTCGGGCTTGTCGATGCCCATGCCGAACGCGATGGTCGCGACCACGACGATGCCGTCTTCGCGCAGGAAGCGCTCCTGCGTGCGGCGCCGCAGGCCCGCCTCGAGTCCGGCGTGATACGGGAGGGCGTTCACGCCGTTCTGGGCGAGGAACGCGGCGATCTTCTCGGTGCTCGCGCGCGAGAGCGCGTAGACGATGCCCGAGACCGGGTGCCCCGAAGCATCCGTGCCCTCGCTGCGGATGAAGTCGAGGAGCTGGCGCCGCACCTCGAGCTTCGGCCCGATGCGGTACTGGATGTTGGGCCGGTCGAAGCTCGAGACGAAGTGCTTCGCGCCCTCGAGCGAGAGCCGGCTCGTGATCTCGCGATGGGTCGCCTCGGTGGCCGTGGCGGTGAGCGCGATGCGCGGCACGTCGGGCCAGCGCTCGGCGAGCTCGGAGAGGGCGAGGTAGTCGGGCCGGAAGTCGTGGCCCCACTGCGACACGCAGTGCGCCTCGTCGATCGCGAACAGCGCGATGCGGCCGCCCTCGAGGAATCGCTTGACCGGCTCGGCGTTGAGGCGCTCGGGGGCGATGTAGAGCAGGTCGAGCTCGCCCGCGAGGTAGGCCCGTTCGACCGCGGCGCGCTCGGCGGGCAGCTGGCTCGAGTTGAGGTAGGCGGCCCGCACGCCGTTGCGCACGAGGGCGTCGACCTGGTCGTGCATGAGCGCGATGAGCGGCGAGACGACGATGCCCGTGCCCTCGCGCAGGAGCGCGGGGATCTGGTAGCAGAGGCTCTTGCCGCCGCCCGTGGGCATGAGCACGACGGCGTCGCCACCGCCGGCGACCTGCTCGATGATCGCCGCCTGCTCGCCGCGGAAGGCGTCGTACCCGAACACCGTGTGCAGCGCCTCGTCGGCGGTCGCGAAACGGGGCGGGGCGGGGCGCACGACGCGCGGCTCGGTCGCGGCGCGGCCCGGTGACGCGGCACCCGTCGGCGTGCCCCAGCCCTGTGCGGCGGCTGAAGGTCGCCCCTCGTCGGGGGGCGGCGGAGCCCACTCGTCGTCGGGCGGCGGGGCGAGCTCATCGGGATCCCAGGGGACCTCCTCGGGGCCGTGGGATTCCGCGTTCCAGCTCACCCGTCGAGTGTAACGAGCACCCACGACGGGTGAGCCGGAAGCCTCCCCGGCCCGGCGGCCGATGCCGAAGCCGGGCTGGGGAGGACGGGTTCAGGCGATCGGACCGCTCCCGCCGATCACGCCCGACGGCGCACGACGAGCCAGGTGACGATCGCCGCCACGGCCGCGAGCAGCACGCCGCCGACGATCCAGAGCGCGTCGGTCGGCGCGGCCGAGGCCGCCTCCGAGGACTCCCCCGGCGCGTCGGACTCGTCGGCCGGCGCGGACGCCTCGGGCGCAGCGGCCGACGTGCCGCCGCAGGCGCCCGGCTCGTCGGATCCCTCCGCGAGCGCGATGCCGTCGACCGGCTGCCACGTGAACGCCCACGTGCCCGAGATCGGGTGTCCATCGGTCGAGACCACGCGCCACGTCACCGTGTACACGCCGGGCGCGCCCAGCTGGGTCTGCGTCGTGGCGACGGGCCCGTCGACCACGGCGCATCCCTCGCCGTAGTACTTGCCGTCGGGACCCTGCACCTGGATGACCGAGCCGCCCTCGACGTCGAGCAGGGCCTCATTCGTCTCGAGGGAGACCGTGCCCGGCTGGGTGGTGACCACGGCGTCCTTCGCGGGCGTCGTCCCCACGAGGTAGTTGTGGGCCGACGCCGAGATCGCAGGCAGCAGGGCCAGCGCCGCGGATGCCGCGACGACCGCCGCGAGACGGCCGAACCGTGCCGCGACGCGCCGCCGGGATGCCGTGGGCCCTGCCACCGAACGCGTCGAGGACATCACGCCCCCGACCGCGGACGGCGCGCGGCGAGCGCGAGCACGATGCCCACCACGCCGACCACCAGGCCGCCGATGCCGAGCACGCGCGCGACCGTGTCGGAGTCGTCGGACGTCGCCGCGGTCTCCTCGGCGCCCTCGGCGTGGCCGTCGCCGTGCTCGTCGGACGCCGCCTCCTCGGTCGCGGCGCCGTGGCCGTGCCCGTCGCCCGTCGCCTCGGTCACGACGATGACGGGCGCCGGGCTCTCGGGCTCCTCCTCGCCCTCCTTGGCGACCTGGTTCCAGTTGGTCTCGCCGACCTCGCAGGTCTGCAGCACGGGGAAGGCGAGCGTCTCGCCGGCCGCGTCCTCGGGCAGCTGGAGCGAGAGCTCGATGGTGTCACGGTAGCCGTCCTGCACCGGCGTGATCGCGGTGTAGACGACCTGCGAGGTGCGGTCGCCGTCGGCGACCTTCTCGATCGTGTAGTTCGGGTTGAGCGTCGGCGAGACGCTCGCGATCGACTCGGGGATGTCGATCGCGATCGCCGTGGTCGGCGACCCTTCGCAGCCGTGGCTGAACGCGAACGTCAGCACGGTGTAGCTGCCTGCGGCGGTGCCGCTCGGCGTGACGGTGACGTGGGCGCTGGCGGCGAGCGGGACGGCCGCGAGCGCGAGGACGGCGCCGCCGGCGAGGCCGGCGAGGGAGAGGCGTGCGATGCGCATGATGGGATGCTTTCGTGTTCGGTGCGGACGCGCGCGTGTGCGCGAGCGCCGGCAAGGAAGAAGAGGTGGGAAGCGTCGGCCGCGTCAAGACGCGGCGAGGACGCTCGGAGGACCTCTCGACCAGAGCCCCGAGACGAGCAGGCGCCCGGCGAAGTTGGGACGCGGCGCATCGACGGGTAGGGAGAACGCGGGCGCGACGACCGGCGCCGGGATCGACGTGAGCCGTCGCACGAACACGCGGAGCGCACGGCCGACGGCCTCGACGATCCGGTCGCCCGCGACCAGCGCGCCCAAGGTGAGCGCGGCGGCCCCGAGGTGCGCCAGTGGCATCCAGACGTTCCCATGATCGACGGATGCCCCGGGCACGCTCAGGTGCGCGGTCGCATGCCCGCTCCGCATCGATCGGGTGGCGGGCTCGCCGATCGCGTACGTGAGGTGCAGCACGCCCTGGGCGATGAGCGCGGAGACGGCGGTGCGGAGCATCCTCGCCCGGGCACCGGAGAGCGCCATCGCGAGCGGTGCGGAGAACGCGAGCGCGACCGCGAGGGCGACGGGTCCGGGAGGTGCACCACCGCCGATGGTGTGCGCGAGCGAGGCCACGAACGTCGCGAACACGGCCACGGCCGTTCCGCGTGCGACTCGTGCGCCCCGGGAGATCACCCGTTCAGCCTAACCGGCCCGGCCGATCGGGAACGGGAACGGCCCCGGGCTCGCGCCCGGGGCCGTCTCCGTCATGCGCCTCGACTCAGCCGACGTTGATCACGAACGAACTAGTGGTGCCCACCGGTGTCGTGATGCCGAACCGGGTCGGTCCGCTGGTGCCCGCGGGCACCTGGAACGTCACCGTGGCCGTGCCGATCTCGTCGACGGTCGGCGTGTACGCCCGGACGACCGTGCCAGTGCCGATCGTCGCTCCACCGAACGTCACCGCGACCGTGCCGGCCGCCGTCTCGGTGCGGCTGAACTCGAGCGACGACAGGTTGACCGTCACCTGAGAGCCCGGGGCGAACGTGGGGCCGCCCTGCACGACCACGCCGACGGCTCGCTGCGCGAGATCCGGCGTGATGGTGTCGAAGGCCTCGAAGTAGTCGACCATCGACTCGAGGTCGACCTTGCCGCTGTCCGCCTTGTTCGTGCCCGAATTGAGCGTGGTGAAGTTGTCGCCACCCGTCGCGAGGAACGAGTTGACGCCCACCTTGTAGGTTGCATTCGGGTCGATCGCCACGCCATTGAGGAACATCTCGGTGATGTGCGTCCTCGTCCGCGAGATCGGGAGCGGGTTCGGGTTGTAGGTGTACGTGAACTCCTTGTTCACTCCGAGCTTGAGGAACGGACGGGACGCGCCTGCCGGCTGCCACTGCTCCTCGAGCACGTCCTTGATCTGCGCACCCGTGAGGTTCATCGTCACGAGCGTGTTCGCGAACGGCTGCACGTCGGCCGCCTCTCGGTACGTCACCTCGCCACTCGCCAGGTCGGCGCGGAGGCCGCCCGGGTTCATGAACGTGATGTCCACGTCACGCGTGCCGTCCTCGTTGAGCGACCAGAGCTGCACGTCGGCCACGAGGTTGCCGAGGGTCGACTCGCCCCCTCGGTTCTCGGGGAACGACGCGGCGCCGGTCGGGTCCGATGCCACGGCGCGGCCGAAGTCCGCGTTCGCGGTACCGAGCACGACACTGCCGAGCTCGTTGGCCTTGGCCACTGCTGCGTCGACGATCGGCTTCACGGCCGGGTCATCGGCGTACAGCGCGGTGGTGCCGTCCATCATGTTGAAGATGTCGTTCTTCATCGTGAAGGTCTTGGACGCCTTGTTGAACGTGATGTCCATGACCGAGAACCGCTCGCCGTACTGACCGCTCGAGATGACCGGCATCGGCGCGTGCTTGAACTGCGCCGAGTCCTTGTCGGTAATCACGTGGTTATAGGCGAGGTGCGTGTGACCCGAGACGATCGCGTCGATGTTCTTGTTCGCACCGAGCACGATCTTGCCGAAGCGCGACCCCGCGTCGAGCGCCGACGACTTGTCCGTCGTCGCCGCACCCTCGTGCACGAGGAGCACCACGATGTCGGCCTCGCCGTTCTGCTTCTTGCCGTCGCTCAGCTGATCCGCCACGCGGTTCGCCGCCTCGACCGGGGAGCCCACGTCGATGCCCGAGATGCCGCCCGGGCTGACCAGCGAGGGCAGCTCGTCGGTGACCGCACCGACGAAGCCGATGGTCACGCCGTCGAACGTCCGGGTGTAGTACTCGGGCAGGGCGGGCGTCTTGGTGCCCTTCTGGTAGATGTTGGCGCCGAGATACTCCCAGTTCGCCAGCGGGATCACCCGGTCGGTGAGGTCGGCGAAGCCCTGGTCGAACTCGTGGTTGCCCACGGAGCTGACGTCGAGCCCGGCAGCGTTCAGCGCGTCGATCGTCGGCACGTCCTTCTGGATGAAGGAGGTGAACGTCGAGGCGCCGATCATGTCACCGGCCGCGGCGAAGACCGTGTTGGGGTTGCCCGCACGGATCTGCTTCACCGCGGTCGACAGGGCGGCGATGCCGCCAGACGGGGTGGCCTGCTCGATGCGCCCGTGGAAGTCGTTCACCGTCACGAGGTCGATGTCGACCGTGCCGGGGACCTTCTCGGTGCCGACGCCCACGAGGATCGGGTCGTGGTCGCTCGAGCGGAACGGGTTGCTCGCGTCAGCGGCGGGGCCCGGGTACTCACGACCCGCCCATTCGGGCGAGTTGATCGACCAGACGCCGACACCCGTCACCCGGTCGGCCGCAGCCGGCGACGCGATCACGTGGTCGAGCGAGCCGAGCTCGCCGTCGAACGTGTAGGTGTACTGGCCGCGCGCCTTGGTGAACAGGAGGTCGCTCCAGCCCGCGTCGGTGAAGACCTTGATCGGGTCCTCCTTGGCGTACGAGTTGAAGTCGCCCACGAGGTACACGGCGTTCTTGCGACCGTCGGAGAGGCCGTCGGCGAACTTCAGGAGCGACTGCGCCTGCTCCACCCGCTCGTCGTTGAAGGCGTCCTGACCCGCCTGCGGTGTCGGGTCGGTGCCGCTCTTCGACTTGAAGTGGTTGGCCACGACGGTCACGAACGACTTGCCGTACCTGAACGTCTGGGCGATCGGCTCGCGCGCGATGTCCCACACGGTCTCGTCGATGATCGTCTGCGCCTCACCCGACGGCTTCACGACGGCGGGCTTGAAGATGATCGCGCTGGTGATGACGTCGGTGATCGCGGCGTCCTTCAGGGCGTCGGGCGTGCGGACGTAGTCCCACACCTTCGAGCCCGCCGCGGCGTTGAGCCCGGCGACGAGGTCGGCGAGCGCCTCGTCGGCCGTCTCGCCGAGCTTCACGGAGTTCTCGATCTCCTGGAGCGCGACGACGTCGGCGCCCAGCGCGTTGATCGCGTTGACGATCTTCGCCTTCTGGATCGCGAACTGCTCGGCCGTGGCCGCGCCCCGCGCGTCGGGGTTCTGCGACGTCAGCGTCGTGAAGTAGTTCAGGACGTTGAACGCCGCGACCTTGATGTCGCCGCCGACCTGCGGAACGGTGGTCGGCCGCGGGTTGCCCGTGGTGAACGTCGGCTTGAGGTTCGCCGGGCTCGCGTCGTTGATCGGCAGCGGCGGCTGCACGCGCCAGTTGTTGAAGTCGTAGCTGAGTAGGCCGCCGCCCGCCGGGAACGTCACGTTGTCGCCGTTGCGCACGACGGCGTCCTTCGTGAGGTACGGCTGCTCGCCCGGGTGCGCTGCGTTGTCGGTGCGGATGCTGTAGCCGTCGTCGAGCAGCAGTCGGGCGTTGTTGTTCGCGGTCGTGATGTTGTTCGCGGCCGTGGTGCCGGGCACCGCGGTCTCGAACGCCTCGACGGGCATGGCGCTGCCGGCGCTCGTCCACAGCTCGCCGAAGTTCTGCGCGTTGTGCGTGGAGACGAGCTTGTACGTGCCGGTCGGCCGCACGAGCATGCCCTCGAACGCCTCACGCGCATTGCCCAGCACCGTCGCCGGCAGCGCCGTCGGCTGGGGAAGCACGCCAACGCCGAGTCGCTCGATCGACCCGGTCTGCGCGCTGCTGACGCTGATCTGCGTGACCTTCTGGATGTCAGTCGGGTTCGACGCACTCGAGAAGTCGGAGACCGGACCGGTCACGCGGACCTTGTCGCCGATCGCGAGATCGAAGGTGCGGTTCCCGACGAAGACGAAGATACCGTCGCTTCTACCCGGGGTGGCGTCGGTCGCGCCGCCGGAGCCCTCGGTCTGCACGTAGATGCCGCGATAGCCGCCCGTCCGGTGGTCGCCGGTGACGACGCCTTCGACGGTCGCGCTCTGCCCGGCGAGCGGGGAGAGCAGGGCGCTCCCCTGGACGTCGGCGATGCTGACGGTTGCGGCGTACGCCGGTGGTGCGGCGAGGACTCCCGCCACGAGTGCGCCTGCCGCGGCGACCGCCGCGGCAGACAGACGATGAACAGTGCTGCGACGTGGCATGACTCTCCTCTGATCCCCTACCTCTGGGTGCACCTGCGGAGCCTGGGCTCGACGACGTTGTCGGCGCAGGTCGGGTTCGCAGGGAGCACTGGTCCGTAGCCTAGGCACCGCCTCCGACGCTGCCAAGGGGTTTCCGTTGCTTCGTACGCCCGTTTTCACGCGGTGTTCACGGATCATGCGCAGATGTGCGCCGCCGACCCTCCATCCTGCTCGGATGAGCACGATGATCGCCGCGGCTACGCTGGGACGACCATGCTCACCGCCGTCTTCTCGCTCGCCGGAGCGCTCGTCTTCGGCGCGGCCGACTTCCTCGGCGGACTCGCCGCCAAGCGCGTGAGCTCCATCCTGGTCACGGCCGTCGCGTCGCTGACGGGTTTCGTGCTGCTCCTCGCGGCGTTGCCGTTCCTCGGCGGCACCTGGCTGCCGGGCGACCTGCTCTGGAGCGTGCTGTCGGGCGTCGCGGGCGCGGTCGCGATCTCGCTGCTCTACGCGTGCCTCGCGATCGGGCCGATGAGCATCCTCTCCCCGCTCACGGCGGTCGTGTCCGCCGTCGTGCCGATGGTGTGGGGCCTCGTCGTCGGCGGCGAGCGATTCGCGACCCTCGGCTACTGGGCGCTCGGACTCGCGCTCGTCGCGGTCGTGCTCGTCGGCTTCGTGCCCGAGCGCGGCGCCGTGCGACCGAGCCTCCGCGGCATCCTGATGGCCATCGGCTCTGGCATCGCGATCGGCGCCTTCTTCATCACGATCGACCAGACCTCGGAGCAGAGCGGCGTGCTGCCGCTCGTCGTCAACCGCGTCGTGAACGCGGTCATCATGTTCGCCGTCCTCGGGGTGCTGGCGCTCGTCGGCATCACCCGTCGTCGCCGGCACGACGAGCCCCGGGCCGAGCGGATGCCGCAGCGCGCGTCGGTCGGCGCCGCCGTCGCGCCCGTGCGCAGCACGACGGCACTGGGTGTGCAGCTCGCGATCGCGTGCGGCGCCGTCGACGTCGTGGCGAACGGACTGCTCCTCGTCGGCATCCGCGCGGGCGACCTCTCGGTGGCGGCGGTGCTCGGCGCGATGTACCCGGCGGGCACGATCCTGCTCGCCGCGCTCGTGCTCGAGGAGCGCATCGCGCCCGTGCAGTGGGTCGGGCTCGTGCTCGCGCTGACGGCCGCGGGGATGCTCGCGGTCGCGTAGTCGCTCGCCCGCGGAACGCTAGAGCCGCACGACCTCGGTGACGCGCACGACGGCGGCGCCCTCCTCCGCGGACGCCTCGAGGTCGACCTCGGCGCGGATGCGCCAGTCGTGGTCGCCCGCGGGATCGTCGATCACCTGCTCGACGCGCCACAGGCCGCTCGCGGCATCCGATTCGTCGATCGTGACGAGCCGCGGCGAGCGCGCCGGGCCGCCCGTGAGGATCTCGTCGTGCTCGCCGTAGTAGCGGTCGAGCGCGTCGGGCCAGCCGACGTCGGGGTCGAGCTCGGCGAGCTCCTCGTCGCGCTCGAGCGCCGCGAGCTGCACGCGCCGGAACAGCTCGTTGCGCACGAGCACGGTGAACGCGCGGCGGTTGGTGACCACCGACGGCGGCGCGGGCGGCACGACGGCCTGCTCGTCCTCGGGAAGGTGCGACGACGGGTCGACGAGCTCCGCCCACTCGTCGACGAGGCTCGAGTCGACCTGCCGCACGAGCTCGCCGAGCCACTCGATGATGTCGAGCAGCTCCTCGTCCTTCGCGTCGGTCGGCACGGTCTGGCGGATCGCGCGGAACGCGTCGGAGAGGTATCGCAGCACGAGCCCCTCGCTGCGCTGCAGCTGGTAGAAGGAGACGTACTCCCCGAACGACATGCTGCGCTCGAACATGTCGCGGACCACCGACTTCGGCGAGAGCTCGAAGTCGCGAACCCACGGCTGGCTCGACGCGAACGTCTCGAAGGTGACGTCGAGCAGCTCGTCGAGCGGCTTCGGCCACGTCACCTCCTCGAGCAGCGCCATCCGCTCGTCGTACTCGATGCCGTCGCGCTTCATCGCGGCCACGGCCTCGCCGCGCGCCTTGTACTGCTGCTGCGAGAGGATCGGCCGCGGGTCGTCGAGCGTGGACTCGATGATCGACACGACGTCGAGCGCGTAGTGCCCCGTGCCGACGCCACCGGTCCCTGAGTCCGTCGAAGGGGCGGGGTCGAGCAGCTCGATCGCCGCGAGCGCGAACGGCGACAGCGGCTGGTTGAGCGCGAAGTTCGGCTGCAGGTCGACCGTGAGCCGCAGGTCGGCGAGGCGCCCGGGCGCGGACGGCTCGAGGATCTCGACCACGCCGGCGACCTTCAGCGTGCGCAGGATCTCGAGCGCGCGACGCGCCAGCTCGTACTGCCGGGCCCGCGACTGGTGATTGTCGAAGACGAGCGAGCGGATGGCGCCGACGACGTCGCCGCCCCGCCCGATCACGTTGATCAGCATCGCCGCCGTCAGCTGCAGCTGCGGCACGAGCGCCTCGGGCTCCGCGGCGACGAGTCGCTCGAACGAGCCCTCGCCCCAGGTCACGAACCCCGCCGGCGCCTTCTTGCGCACGACCTTCTTGAGCTTCTTGGGGTCGTCGCCCGCCTTGCGGATCGCGACCTCGTTCTCGATCTCGTGGTCGGGCGCGAGCACGACGACGGTGCCCGCGGTGTCGTAGCCGGCGCGGCCCGCGCGCCCCGCGATCTGGTGGAACTCGCGGGCGCTGAGCTGCCGCATCCGCTGGCCGTCGTACTTCGACAGCGCCGTGATGAGCACCGTGCGGATCGGCACGTTGATGCCGACGCCGAGCGTGTCGGTGCCGCAGATGACCCGGAGCAGCCCGCGCTGCGCGAGGGTCTCGACGAGCCGGCGGTAGCGCGGCAGCATGCCCGCGTGATGCACGCCGATGCCGGCCCGCACGAGCCGCGACAGCGTCTTGCCGAAGCCGGTCGTGAACCGGAACCCGCCGATGGCCTCGGCGATCTCGTCGCGCTGCTCCCTCGTCACGACGCGGATGGAGGACAGCGCCTGCGCGCGCTCCATCGCCGCGGCCTGCGAGAAGTGCACGATGTAGACGGGCGCGAGCCGGGTCTCGAGCAGCTCCTCGACGGTCTCCTGCACGGGCGTCTTCGCATACGAGAAATGCAGCGGCACCGGGCGGTCGACGCCCGTGACCCGGGCGGTGTCGCGGCCGGTGCGGCGTGCGAGGTCGTCGGCGATCGCGGTGACGTCGCCGAGCGTGGCCGACATGAGCACGAACTGCACGCGCGGCAGGGTGATGAGCGGCACCTGCCACGCCCAGCCGCGCTCGGGGTCGCCGTAGTAGTGGAACTCGTCCATGACGACCTGGTCGACGTCGGCGTCGGCGCCGTGCCGGAGGGCCAGGTTCGCGAGGATCTCGGCCGTGCAGCACATGATCTGGGCATCCGGGTTGACCGAGCTGTCGCCCGTGACCATGCCGACGTTCTGCGCGCCGAAGATCTCGACGAGTTGGAAGAACTTCTCGCTCACGAGCGCCTTGATCGGCGCCGTGTAGTAGCTGCGCCCGCCTCGGGCGACGGATGCCGCGTGCGCCGCGACCGCGACGAGCGACTTGCCCGTGCCGGTCGGGGTCGACAGGATCACGTTCGCGCCCGAGACGATCTCGATGATCGCCTCGTCCTGCGCTGGATAGAGGGAGAAGCCGCGGCCGGCGGCCCACGCCACGAACGCGTCGTACATCGCGTCGGCGTCGTACGGGCGCGGGGCGAGGTCGAGGAGCGGCGCGGTCATCCGTCCGAGTCTGTCATGCGGTGGGGCGCGGGCGTGCCGCGGTTCACCGGCGCAGCCGACCCGCCGTCGCGGGTCAGGCCCGCGGGGCGAACGCGGTGCTCAGCCGTCCGAGCGTGTCGCGGTCGGCGTCGTCGAGCGCGGCGGTCGCGTCGGCGACGGTGATCTCGGGCCCGCGCGACGGCGACCAGGCGATGGTGCCGTGCTCGAAGCATCCGCTCATCGCACCCGTGGCCGGGTCGACGATCACGTCGGCGACGGGCACGCCCAGGCTCGAGCGCTCCCAGCCGAGCAGCGCCCAGATGTCGCGCACCATGCCGTGCACGATGGCCGCGCCGTGGCGGGCCGTCCAGTAGACCGAGCCGCCCTCGAAGTGCGCGAAGCCGCCGGCGTCGCCGGTCGGGCCGTCGAGCCGCTGCTCGTCGGTCGTGGGCAGTCCGAGGAACGATCGCTCGCCGCCGACCGCCTGCCAGCGCTCGGCGATCTCGCCGTGCACCTCGTGAGCGCCCGTGCGCTCCGACCAGTACACCGTGCCGTGCTCGTAGCCGCGGCGGTACACGTCGGCCTCACCGACCTGCGTGTGCAGCGTCACGGCTTCGCCGAGCCACGGGTGCTCGGCGCGCTTGGCGCTGATGGCGGGCACCGCGATCAGCAGCCGGTTGGACGGGTCGTACCGAACTGCGGTGCGGAAGTCGGTCCAGCTCACCGCGCGGTCGAGCCGCTTCGGCAGCAGGGCGGCGTGCGCCGGGCGGCCCTGAGTGAGGCGCGCGGCTCGCGTCGTGTGGTCCATGGGTGCTCCGCTCGTCGGGCCGTGCGTGTGCCGGCGGGTCTGGGCTGGTGGTGATCGGGTGGTCCCGGCGATTGCCGGGGAGAAAGGGGGGAGCCGGTCCCACCCGGTCCGGGACCAGGTGCTGACCGGCTCTCCGGCCGCCGTCCGTGGTGACAGTTCCCCCTGCGGTCCACGGCTCGACGACCGGTTCCCACGCTACGGACGCCTCGAGCGGCGGGCATCAGGGTTATCACTGAACCTCGCGCTCGCGCGGATTCGCTCGACGGATCTCTCGATGGCGGACGGGGGTATCTCTCCGCAGAACCGGTGGATTCGTGGACTTCTCGACATGCCGACTTGTCGCACTGTCGCCTCGTCGACGAATCGACGAGTTGACTCGTCGCCTCGTCGCCCGGTCGATTTGTCGCCCGGTCGATTTGTCGCCCGGTCGATTTGTCGCCCGGTCGATTTGTCGCCCAGTCGATTTGTCGCCCAGTCGATCGATCTACCGCTTCTGCGGAGAGAGGGTCCCGGCAACGGCAGTGCCGCGCCCCCGATCGAGGGTGCGAGGCGGCCGAGTCAGGCGGCGGATGCCGCGGCGTCGATCGCGTCGCGAGCGAGCGCGGTCGCCGACGCGACGAGCACCGCACGGCGTCGCGCCGCGCGGTCGGGGCCGCCGTCGACGAGGAACGCGTCGAGGTGCCCGAGCACCGGCCACGCGTTCACGAGCGAGACGATCGTGAGCAGGAGTTCGCCGGCCGCATCGCGGTCGACGCCGGGCAGCAGCTCGCGGAACCGCTCGACCTTCTGGGCGTGGTACTCCGCGCGCGCCGCGTCGGCCGCCGTCGCCGCGCCCCGCTCGAGCCCCTCCCAGAAGACCAATCGCGGGATGACGCCGTCGACGAGGTGGTGGTCGAACAGGCGGCCGGCGTAGTCGCCCACCGCGTCGGCGCCGACGCCGCGCATCGGCACCTCGTCCATCGACGTGCGCAGGCGGGCGGCGAGCACGGCCGCGAAGAGGTCGTCCTTCTTGCCGAAGTACTGGTAGATCCGTTCCTTGTTCACGCCCGCTGCCGCAGCGATGCGGTCGACGCGGGCGCCGGCGAGCCCGTGCTCGCTGAACTCGGCCGTCGCGGCATCCAGCAGCAGTCGCTTCGTGCGCTCGGTGTCCCAGGCCATGCGGCCAGTGTAGCAATCTCCAACCGAACAGTTGCGATTTCGAGTGCGGCGTGCTTCAATTACAACCGTTCAGTTGGAAATGACCACAGGAGTCGACATGACCACCGCCCCCACCCCCGCCGTCGAGGCCGCAGCATCCGAGGCAGCCGCACCCGCCGCCGCAGCGCCGGCCGCCGCCGCAGCGCACGCCCCCCTCCCCGCCCCGCCGTCGGTGCACGTGCGCGCAGTGATCACATGGCTGGCGATCTTCCCGCTCGTCGCCGTCGGCATGCTGCTCATCGCGCCGATCGCGGAGTCGTGGCATCCGGTGCTGCGCGCCTTCGTGCTCACGCTCGTCGTCGTGCCACTCGCGGTCTACCTCGTCGTGCCGCAGCTGATGCGCGCGTACGGTGCGCTGCGCCGCCGCCGCGCCCCGCGTTCGGGGGATGGCGCTTGATCCGGCGAACCGCCGACCACTAGCGTGCGGTCAGGCGACGCGCCCGATGTCGCCCGACGCAGGAGGACCAGATGCTCATCGCCCCGGCCAAGGGCTCCGAGTCGGCGAGCCGACCCGATCCCGGCACCTTCGACGCCGCCCTCGTGGTGGTGCACGGCATGGGCAACGCGTTCAAGAGCCAGATCCTCCTCGAATGGGCCGAGCCGCTGCTCGAGCGCATGGACTGGGTCGCCCGCGACCGCATCATCGGTGCGAACGCGACGCACGGCGTGACGATCCACGACTCCGACCTCTCAGGCGACAGCCCGATCGTCACGGCAACGGTCCGGTTCCCGAAGCGACGCGACCCCGACGCGCCGCATGCCCCGGTCGAGACCGTCGAGCGGAAGATCGCGGTCCTCGAGGCCAGGTGGTCGGAGTCGTTCGTGCCCATGACGCGGGCGCAGGTGTTCCGCTGGGCGGTGCCGTTCATGTGGCGGGCGATCACGCGCACGCTGAGCCTGTTCTGGAACACCATGGTCGTGCTGTCGTGGCTGACCCTCGGGCACCACCTGCGCGCCCCGCGCAACACCCTCCTGCTCCCCCGCTGGCTCAACCTCATCGTCGACCTGATCCGAGTCATCGTGTCGACGATCGCGTTCCTCGTCGTCTGGACGTTCCTCGTCGTGGTCGGCGTGGTGCTGACGCCGATCCTGCCACTGCTCAGTCCGTTGCTGCTCATCCCGTGGTTCAAGAACGTCGCACAGGGCGTGCTCGACCAGCTCGTCGAGTCGATCGGCGACGTCGCCACGTGGAAGGAGCGTCCCGTGCGTGCGTCCGCCATGCGGCTCGTCGTGCGTGACGCGCTCACGCGGGCGAAGGAGCTCGTCGGCGACGACGGCGACGTGCACCTCTTCGCGCACTCGCAAGGTGCGGCGGTGGCCACCTTCGCGTTGTTCGAGGAGCTCGATCCCGCCGAGCTCAACGTGCGCCGGCTCACGACCGTCGGCGCAGCGGTGGTGCTGCTCGGCCGCGAGAAGTGGCAGGGCCGCAAGGACACCTACACGCCCGTCAAGACCTGGATCGAGCGGAACGCGGCGAACGAGCTCGAGGGCAAGCCGCACGTCGCCTGGTCGAACCACTGGGCGATCTGGGACCCGTTCTCGGCCGGCCCGATCACCGACACGAAGGATGCCGCGCGCAAGCGCTGGCAGGCCGCGTACTTCCCGTCCGCCGAGACGCTCGCACTCGGCCCCGAGGAGCATGCCGTGCACAACACGAGCCAGCCCTGGCTCGACCACGGCGTCTACTACGCGAACACCGTGCAGGTCGTCGAGCCGACCGTGCGGCACCTGCTCGGCGACGAGTTCCCGCCCGTGCCTCAGCCGGTGGAGTACATCCGCAACCGCCTCGTCGTGATCGACAAGAAGTCGCTCGGCCTCTCGACCATCGCGGCGTTCCTGATCGCGGCGATCCTGCCCGGCCTCTCCGGCGCGTCCGTGTTCTTCGCCTGGCTCATCCAGACCGTCGCCGACGCGATCGGATGGGTCATCTCGCTCGTCCCCGGGCTCGACGGCTCGGGCGCCTCGGCGTCCGTCGGGTTCCTCATCGACCAGGGCAGCACACCGCCGCGGCTCTCGACGATCGGCTGGATCGTCGCATCGGCGCTCATCGCGGCCCTCCTCGTCTGGCTCAACCAGCTCATGCAGAAGCAGACCGAGCGCTCGATCGTGTGGGACCGCTGCCCGCTCGACGTGCGCACCTGGCTCGTGCTCACCGCGATCCCGCGTGCCCTCTACGTCCTCGCCGCCGCCGTGGTCGTGTGGTTCGCCGTTCTCGACTGGTGGGAGCCCCAGCCCAGCACGGGCTGGCTCGTCGTGAGCGCGGTCGTCCTCGCGGCGATCGCCGGCTTCGTCATCGTCGAGCCCCGGTTCTCGCCGGCGCCGCGCATCGTGCCCGAGCAGGAGAGCCTCGAGGCGACGCCGCGAATCGTGCCGCCGCCCGAGCCGATGCGCCTCGGCATCGCGATCGCGAGCGAGGAGTACCGCCGCGAGCTCGCGACCCGGCGCGCCAACCTGCAGCCCGAGGGCGCGTGGGCGACGTGGTGGGCGAAGCACTTCCACGGCTGGACGCCCGACGCGACGCCCGCGGCATCCGACACGACCGTGATCTGACGGCTCGGAGGGATGCTTTGACGCGGTCTCTTGCGGCCCGGCGATTTCAGTAGTACCCCCGATGCGGGAGGAGGCACCGAGGGTGCACGCTGGGTGCCAGCACGCGCTACCGGTGCGCCCGCCTGACGCACCGACGTCCCCTGATCGGGGAATCACGCCGATGGCGGCGACGCCTCGGCTCGATCGACTCTTGCCGTCGATGGGAACACCATGCGCATCGCACCGAGCTCCGACCTCGTTGAAGAGCAGCTGATCCGAGTCCAAGTCCCCACACCGAAGCGATTCGACCCGAACGTCAAGGCGGACGGATCACCCCGCGTCGTGACGCCCCCGTTCGACGTCGCGCTCGTGCTGGTGCACGGCATGGGGAATGCCTATAAGAGCCAGATCCTGCTCGAATGGGCCGAGCCGATCGTCGAGCGTCTCGATTGGCTGACCCGAGATCAGTCAGTCGGTGCGGTCGCCGATTCAGGCCAGTTCGGGGTGACCGTTCGCGAGTCCGATCTCTCGGGTCCAGTGCCGATGGTGACGGCGGAGATCGGCGTGCCATCTTCGGCGAAGGAGTCCGTCGACGGTGTGCGCACCTGGAAGGTGGCCATCATCGAGGCCCGCTGGTCTGAGTCGTTCGTGCCGATGACCCGTCGTCAGGTATTCCGCTGGTCGGTCGCTTTCCTCTGGCGAGCCATCGGCCGGATGCTACGCCAGTTCGGTCGCACCATCGTGGTCATCCCGTGGATCTCGTGGACGGTCCACAGAGGATGGCCCCACGTGCTCCTGCGCATCCTCGATGGGCTCCATCTGGTCCTCGCCATGCTCGTCTACGCGGCGGTCGCGGTGGGCGTCATCGCGCTGGGCATCATCGCGAGCGTGTTGCTGCCGCTGCTGAGTCCGTTGCTGCTCATTCCGTGGTTCAAGGACAAGGCGCAGGCGATCATCGACGGCATCGTCGAATCGATCGGCGACGTCGCCGTTTGGAAGGAACGGCCACTGCGAGCAACTGCTATGCGAATCGTGCTCCGAGAGGCGCTGGACACGGCAGCCCGCCTCGTCGGCATCGATCCCGACGCCGAGAAGGCCGAGCGGGAGCGTCGAAGGAAGGACGGCCTCCCCGAACCGGTGCAGGACGACGACCACCCGCGCGTCGAGGTCCTCGCTCATTCCCAGGGTGCGGCCGTCGCAGCGTACACCCTCTTCAGCGACGGGCTCGTACCGAGTGACTACGGCGTCACGCATCTCACGACGGTGGGCGCTGCAGTCGTTCTTCTGGGTCGGGAGCACTGGAAGGGGCGCCCGGACCTCTACCAGCCGGTCATCGCGTGGACGGAGACAGCGCCCAGGACGACCTGGTCGAACTACTGGGCGATCTGGGATCCATTCTCTGCGGGTCCGATCGCGGACAACGCACAGGCTCTCGGTCGAAGGTGGCGCGCCGCCTATTCGCCGGCGCCCGCTGAACCGGCGACTACGGAATCGGCTCGGGCGGCACGGGTCCGAGCCCGAATCGACGCATCATTCGGTCCCGAGGAGCATGCGGTCCACAACACGAGCCAGCCCTTCCTCGATCACTCGATGTACTTCGACAACACGATGCAAGTCGTGGAGCCGGCCGCGCGGAGCTTGCTGCCGCCCGGCTTTCCGGAGCCGGACGACCAGGTCGGCTACCTGGCGAACCGGCTCGCCGTCATCGACAAGAAGTCACTCGGCGTGAACATGCTCCTCGCCATCGTCATCGCCGGATGCGTGCCGGGACTGCCGCTCGTCTCGGCATGGCTCGCCGAAGCCTTCGTAGGGATCGGGCAGGCCCTCGCGACCGTGCTCGGCTGGATCCCATTCGCCGACACCGAGGATTTCAATCCGGTTCAATCCATGTCGTTCCTGATCACAGGGACGAACGAGGATCCGCAGTTGACGGCATGGGGATGGGCGGTGTCGTCTGCGCTCCTGCTCGCCATCCTGATCTGGCTCAATCAGGTGCTCGCCGGGCTGACGACGCGCGCGCTCGCATGGAGTCGCACCCCCAGGAATCCCTGGCGATGGCTGATACTCTCGTCTGTCCCGCGGCTTGCATACACTGTCGCGGCAGCGTTCGCGCTCTGGTACTCCGCTCGCGGTGACTGGGCGCAGAACTCGTTCTGGCTCTGGACCTGGTACGTCGTCATCCTCGTCGGTGCCCCGCTGGTGTTCTTCCAGCCGTTCCTCGCGAGGGTCCCGACTGCCGTCCCCGCCTACAAGCCGGGCACGACCGTGGACCCTGCGACAGTGGCACCCGAGGTGGTCGCCGCTTCGAAGGTGGCGGCCACGGCGATCGCGGCCATCAAGAGCCCCGGTCCCGGCGGAGCCGCGGCCTCCGGGTCCGCGGGGCGGAGCCCCTTGACACTGCGCGGGGCGGCGAGGAGCGATGAGTTCAGGCGCGAGTACGCCAGGCGTCGAGCCCTCCGCCTCCAATCGCGCGACGTCCAGGACGCGCTCGATGACGCTCGTGCCGCGACGGAGTGGTGGGGCTGGCATGTGCGACGCAGCATTCGAAGGTCCGTCCGATGGGCGGACGACTGGTGGTTCTACCCCGAGCCGAAGCGGCGTGGAGCGCAAGCCAACGCGGGTGCCGCGACGCCGTCGGTCTCGCCGATCACCGATCCGGCCCTGGAGCGAGAGCCGGAGGCGGACCCGGAGCCGGAGCCGGCGCGACCGTAGGCCGCACCACATCCCGCGGGTCGCCCCCCGCGGCCACCTCGACGATCGCCTCGACGAGCCGGAACGGCACGAGCGCGACGAGGTGCAGCGCGAGCAGCGGGCCGAGCACCGCGAGCGATCCCGTGAGCAGGAGCACGAGCGTCGCGAGGCGGGCGGCCGCCCAGGGCAGCGCGGCGAGCGCCACGGCGGGCAGCGCGAGCAGCCACCACGGGTTCCAGAACGCGGCGACGGATGCCCCGAGCACCACGATCGCCCCGACGATCGACTGCACGAGCAGCAGCACGCCCGCCGCCCCGCCGAACTGCCGCTCGCGGTCGGCGGCGACCCACGCCCACATCAGCCACGACCGTAGGACTGGAACCCGCTGCTCGCGGAGTCCCGTGCGGAACACCCGATCGTCCTCGCGGCGCTGCGCGAGGGCGGCTGGTCGATCGCCGAGCTCCGCCGCGACGATCGAGCGCTCGTCGTGCAGGATCGCCGGCGCTGACTGGCGTCCGTAGCTCGCGATGAAGCTCCACATCCACATGGGCACCGAGGCGAGGTCGGTCACGCCGTGCACGGGCGGCTCCGCGACGCCGGGGGCGGACAGCGGCGCCCCCGGCGGACGCGTGGGCACCGTGTAGCGGCGGCCCGTCACCGGGTCGTCGTAGACGAACCCGGCCCGCACATCGAAGCGATGGCCGTCGGCCGGGCGCTGGGCCAGCAGCAGCTCGCCGAGGGGCTGCCCGTCGTCGGTGCGGAACGGCATGCGGTCTCCTTCGCTGGCAGGGTCGCGAGGGTCGCTCATGCTCACGGGGTCGCACGAACGCGCTCGCGACCATCCTGCCGCGCCCGGTCAGCCGAGCAGCAGCGCCACTGCGAAGAGCACCGGCACCGATCCCATCGTGGTGACGAAGACGGTGTCGCGCGCCACCACCTCGGCTGTCTCGTAGCGCTGCGCGAACACGAACACGTTCTGGGCGGTCGGCAGCGCCGCCAGCACCGTGACCGCGTAGAGCTCGATGCCCTCGAGCCCGAACACGAAGCGGCCGAGCGCCCACGCCGCGAGCGGCATCGCCACGAGCTTCAGCGTCGCGGCGAGCAGCACGTCGCGACGGCCGGTGCCCGGCTCGAGGAGTCGCTGCCCATGGAGCGAGAGGCCGTAGGCGATGAGCATGAGCGGCACCGCCGCGTGCCCGATGAGCTCGATCGGGTCGAGCACCCACGCGGGCAGCTCGATGCCGGTGACCGCCACCAGCACGCCGAAGAGCGAGCCCACGATGATCGGGTTCGTGAACGTCGACCGCACGATGTCCCACGCCGACGCGCGACCCTCCACCTTGGCGCCGAGCACGGCCAGGGCGATGGGCGCGAACAGCAGGAGCTGGAGCAGGACGACCGGCGCCGACCAGGCTGCGTCGCCGAGCATGTACACGGCGATCGGGATGCCGAAGTTGTTGCCGTTGACGTAGCCGGAGGCGAGCGAGCCGATCACCGTCTGCGCGAGCGTGCGCCGCCAGGCGAGCAGCGCGACGAGGGCGAAGATCAGCATCATCGCCACGGCGGTGAGCGCCGACACGGGCAGCAGCGCCGAGAAGAGCGCGCCGACGTCGGCCGTCGCGAGCACCGAGAACAGCAGGAACGGCGCCAGCACGTTGAAGTTCAGGCGCGCCAGCACGGGCCTCGCCTCGGGCGGCAGCACACCCGTCCGGGCCGCCACCCAGCCGACGAAGACGGCGAGCGCGATGACCGCGAATCCGGTCAGGATGCCGATCACGCGCGCACGCCCCGGTGCGGTGCGCGGGACGGGCGGCTCATCGCCATGAGCCTACTCCGCGGGCGGACCCCGCCGATCGTCCCGCCTGACCTCTTCCGCGCAACCGACAGCGCCCGATACGCTGCCCCCGAGGGCGAGAATCGCCCCCGACTGGGAGGGGGAACAAGCCATGAGCGGACAGGTGGACGACACCGAACGCACCACGACGGAGCAGCCCAAGCGGGGCAGCGGGGGCTCCCGATTCGCCGGCATCGTCGGCATCGTCATCGGCGCGCTGATGATCCTCGGCGGCGTCGCCGCGTGGATCGGCGTCACCACGCAGCTGGCCGAGGAGAACATCGTCGTCAGCGATGACGCCGCCTTCGCGCAGGGCCAGCAGGTGCTCGACCCGATCACCGCGTGGGCGCAGGCGGAGGTCATCCAGAAGCACGCGCTCGCGGCGACCGGCGGCAAGACCTACGCCGAGCTCGACCAGGACGACCCGCTGCGTGAGACCGCGGCGACGGCCTCGTACCTCCGCACCTCGCTCTTCACCTCGATCGTCGCGTTCGGCGTGGCGCTCCTCGCCGCCGGCACCGGCGTGATCGCCGTGCTCTACGGATGGTCGTTGCTCGCACTCGGGAGGCGGCCGGTCTGAGCGGCGGCGACGACGTGGCGTCGAGCGGCGGGTCATCCGTCGACCTGGAGGTCGTCGACGCCTGGTGGCGTGCGGCGAACTACCTGAGCGTGGGCCAGATCTACCTGATGCGGAACCCGCTGCTCGACCGCCCGCTCGAGCCCGACGACGTCAAGCCGCGGCTGCTCGGGCACTGGGGCACGTCGCCGGGCCTGAACCTCGTCTACGCGCACCTCAACCGTGCCATCGTCGAGCGCGGCACGCCGACGCTCTACGTGTGCGGACCCGGGCACGGCGGACCGGCGATGGTCGCGAACACGTGGCTCGACGGCACGTACTCCGAGCTGTTCCCCGCGATCACCTTCGACCGCCCGGGCATGGAGCAGCTGTTCCGCCAGTTCTCGTTCCCCGGCGGCATCCCGTCCCACGCGGCGCCCGAGACGCCGGGCTCGATCAACGAGGGCGGCGAACTCGGCTACTCGCTCATGCACGCGTTCGGGGCGGCGCTCGACAACCCCGGCCTCGTGGTCGCGTGCGTCATCGGCGACGGCGAGGCCGAGACCGGCCCGCTCGCCGCGAGCTGGCGCGGGCACTCGTTCCTGAACCCGGTCACCGACGGCGCGGTGCTGCCGATCCTGCACCTCAACGGCTACAAGATCGCGAACCCGACGCTCCTGTCGCGCATCCCCGAGGCCGAGCTCGTCGACTTCTTCCGCGGCAACGGTTACGAGCCGCTCCTCGTCACGGGCGGCTTCGACGGTGAGGACCACATGGCGGTGCACGGCCGGCTCGCCGACGCCATCGACGTCGCCTACGAGCGCATCGCCGCGATCCGGGCGGATGCCGCGGGGGGCGCGTTCGACGAGAACGCGGCGCGCTGGCCCGCCATCGTGCTGCGCACGCCCAAGGGCTGGACGGGACCCGGCGTCGTCGACGGGGTGCAGGTGGAGGGCACGTTCCACGCGCATCAGGTGCCGCTGGCCGAGGTGCGCGAGAACCCCGAGCACCTCGGGATGCTCGAGGCGTGGCTGCGGTCGTACCGCCCCGACGAGCTCTTCGACGCCGACGGAAGGCCCGTCGCCGACCTCGGCCCGCTGCGGCCGCGCGGCGAGCTGCGGATGAGCGCGACGCCCGTGGCGAACGCGGGCATCGTGCGACCGCTCGACCTGCCGCCGACCGAGGACTTCGCGGTCGACGTCGATCCCGGCGACCGCGGCGACTCCTCCGAGTCGACGCGGGTGTTCGGCGGATGGCTCGCCGAGCTCATGCGGCGCAACCCCGACGACGTGCGGCTCTTCGGTCCCGACGAAGTGCTGTCGAACCGGCTCGGCGCGGTGTTCGACGTGACGCAGCGGGTCTGGGCCGAGTCGCTGCATCCGCTCGACGAGCACCTGGCCCGCACCGGCCGCGTGACCGAGGCGCTCAGCGAGCACCTCATGCAGGGCATGCTCGAGGGCTACCTGCTCACCGGGCGGCACGGGCTCATCACGAGCTACGAGGCGTTCATCCACATCGTCGACTCGATGTTCAACCAGCATGCGAAGTGGCTCGAGTCGGCGACCCACGTGCCGTGGCGCGGCGACCTCGCCTCCCTCAACTACCTCCTGTCCTCGCACGTGTGGCGGCAGGACCACAACGGCTTCTCGCACCAGGACCCGGGCTTCCTCAACGTCGTGGTGAACAAGCAAGCCGACGTCGTGCGGGTGTACCTGCCGCCCGACGCGAACACCCTGCTCGTGGTCATGCGCCACGTGTTCGACACGCAGAACCGGGTCAACGTCATCGTGGCGGGCAAGCAGCCGGCGCCGCAGTGGATGACGCACGCCGAGGCCGAGGCGCACGTCGAGCAGGGCATCGGCATCTGGGCCGAGGCGAGCAACGAGCCCGGGTACGACGCGGCCGACCCCGCGGCATCCGTGCCCGACGTCGTGCTGGCCTGCGCGGGCGACGTGCCGACGATGGAGACCGTCGCGGCCGCCCTGCTGCTGCGCGAGCGGCTGCCCGACCTTCGCGTGCGCGTCGTGAACGTCGTCGACCTCATGCGGCTCCAGGATCCGTCGCACCATCCGCACGGGCTCAACGACCTCGCGTTCGATGCGATCTTCACCAAGGATCGGCCCGTGGTGTTCGCGTTCCACGGCTACCCGTCGCTGATCCACCAGCTCGCCTACCGGCGCACCAATCACGCGAACCTGCACGTGCGCGGCTTCGTCGAGAAGGGCACCACGACGACGCCGTTCGACATGCTGCACCTCAACGACCTCGACCGGTACCGGCTCGCGCTCGACGTGATCCACCGGGTGCCCGGGCTCGCCGAGCGACCCGGCGTGGCCGAGATCGCCGACGAGTGGCACGCGGCGCGCAACGCGGCGCGCGAGTACGCGTACGAGCACGGCATCGACCCGACCTGGGTCACCGGCTGGGAGTACGAGTCGCGCTGAGCCGCGCTACCAGCGATCGTGCACGAGCGGGCGGATGTCGCGGTCGTAGAGCTCGCGCACCTGCGACTGGAACGACGCCGGCAGCTCGAGCGACCCCGCGGCCGCGTTCGCCCGCGCCTGCTCGGGGTTTCGCGCGCCGGGGATGACCGAGCTCACGCCGTCCTGCGCGGCGACCCAGGCGAGCGCGACCTGCGCGGCGGTGGCGTCGGGCGCCGCCTGGCGCGTGAACTCGGTGAACTCGGATGCCGCGCGCACCCCGGTCGCGTAGTCGACGCCCGAGAACGTCTCGCCGACGTCGAACGACTCGCCGTGCCGGTTGAAGCTGCGGTGGTCGTTCGCGGCGAACTCGGTCTCGAGCGTGTAGCGGCCCGACAGGAGGCCGCTCGCGAGCGGCACGCGCGCGATGATGCCGACGCCGTTCGCGCGTGCGGCGGGCAGCACGTCGTCGAGCGGCTTCAGCCGGAACGCGTTGAGGATGATCTGCACGCTCGCGACGCGGGGACGGGCGATCGCGGTGAGCGCCTCCTCGACCTTCTCGACGCTCACGCCGTAGTCGGCGATCGCGCCCTCGTCGACGAGCGTGTCCAGCGCGTCGAACACGCGGTCGTCGGCGTACACCGAGGTCGGCGGGCAGTGCAGCTGCACGAGGTCGAGCGTGTCGACGCCGAGGTTCGCGCGTGAGCGATCGGTCCAGGCGCGGAAGTGGTCGAGCGAGTAGTTGGCGTGCTCCTGCGGCATCCGCCGGCCCATCTTCGTGGCGACCGTCACGCCCGAGCCGGGGTGCTCGCGCAGCCAGCGTCCGATGAGCGTCTCGCTGCGGCCGTCGCCGTAGACATCGGCGGTGTCGAAGAACGTGACGTCCGAGTCGTACGCCGCGTCGAGCACGGCGAGCGCGTCGGCCTCGTCGACGTCGCCCCAGTCGGCGCCGAGCTGCCAGGTGCCGAGGCCGATCGCGGAGACGGTGCGGCCGGTGCGGCCGAGGGTGCGGGTCTGCATGGGGTCGAGCCTAGCCGCGGGTGGGGGTGACGGATGCCCCGCCGAATCGTCGGCGGAGGCCACGTCATGTCGTCGACGGATGCCGCGCCCGCACCTCAGCGGATCGGCACCGCCCGCCCGCTCACGACGATGCCGCCCTGCTCGGGGATGTCGACGATGAGCCGCCCCGGGCGGCCGACGTGCCGGCCCTGCTCGATCACGACGCGGGCCGGCGGGTGCACCGCGCCGAGTCCGCGCAGGTAGCCGCCGACGGCGGCCGCGGCCGAGCCCGTCGCCGGGTCCTCGGTGATGCGGCCGACCGGGAAGATGTTGCGCGCCTCGAAGTGCAGGGCGCCGTCCGCGGCATCCGAAACCCGATGCAGCACGGCGATCGTGAGCGGCCACCCCTGCGCGTCGATGAACGCGCGCATGGCGCCGGGGTCGAACCGGAAGTCGTCGAACACGTTCGCGTCGGCGATGACGATCACCGGGTGTCGGCCGCCGGCGGTGGCGATCCGAGGCGGGTACCGCTCGTCGAGGTGCACGCGGTCGACGCCGATGAGCTCGAGCAGGGCGTCGAGCGCGAACTCGGGGAAGTGCGCGAGGTCGGTGTCGGGGCTCGTGAAGGCCGCGCGCAGCCCGTTCCCGTCGTCGCGGGTCTCGATCGAGATCTCGCCGACCGGGGTCGCGAACCGCACGATGCCGGGGCCCTCGCGCTCGGCGATGGCGACCGCGGTGGCGATGGTCGCGTGGCCGCAGAACGGCACCTCGGAGATCGGCGAGAAGTACCGCACCGTGCGGAGGTCGCCGTCGCGACCCGTCACGAACGCGGTCTCGGAATAGTCGACCTCGGTCGCGATGGCCTGCATGGCCGTGTCGTCGAGCGTCGACGCGTCGAGGACGATGCCCGCCGGGTTGCCGCCCGCCGGATCGTCGGTGAACGCGGCGTACCGCAGCACCTTGGGCTCGGCCGTCATGATGCCTTCGTCGGCGAGTAGCGCGTGGCCGACCACTCGTCGGCCACCGCGCTGACCTTGGTGTCGCGCCATCCCGCGCCACGCAGCACGGCGCGCACGGCGTTGTCGCCGGGTGCGCTGCTCGTCCGGCCCTTGCCGTGCACCACCCACACGTGCGAGGCGATGCCGCACTCCCGGAACCACACCGGGAGCGACTCGAGCTCGGCGTCGCTGTGCACCACGACCACGACCACGTCCGCCTCCCACGGCGGCACCCGCGTGGCGCCGGCGAGCGCCTCGTCGAGCTCGGGCAGCGGCAGCGCACCGCGCACCGCGACCGCCTCGCCGTCGGACACCCCGAGCTTCTCCGCGAGCGTTGGCGGCGGCGTGGTGAGCGCCGTCGCCCACGTCGGCGCCGCCGCGCCCAGCTCGAACCGGTACGTCAATCCATCGGCCTCGAACGACACCACGCCGTCGGCCGCCTCCACATGCGACCACGCCGAACGGGGCACGCGCCCTCGTCGCTCGCCCGAGATCTGCAATCCGGCGGCCTCCAGGTGCAGCGTCACGGATGCTGCGGTTCCGTGATCGCCGATCCAGGTCGCCTTCGCCTGCCTCCCCATGTCAGAACCCCCCGCATCATGATCGCCGCGCCGGCGGCTCGATGCAATGGTTCGGCGGTCGGATGTCGCCGGGTTTCCACACGTGATCGGGGGACATCGGCACGAACGCGCAGGCGGGGGCGCAGACGAGCGGATGCCGCGGCTCCGATCCCTGATGGGGACGGCCCGCGGCATCCGCTGGGCACCGCCGAGGTGATCGGCCGTACCGTCAGCCCTCCTGCTCCGCGCCGAAGCGCTGGCGGGCGTCGAGCGGGATGAGCGGCCGCTCGCCGCGCGCCTTGATCTGCTGCACGGCCCAGGTGTTGCCGTCGGGATCGGCGAACCCGAAGAAGGTGCCGCCGTCGCGCTCGTCGAAGACCGTGATCTCGCTGCACTCGATGCCGCGGGAGACGAGCTCCTCGCGGGCGGCGGCCGCGTCGGCGACCACGAGCTGCAGGCCGCGCATCGAGCCCGGCGCCATCTCGCGCTGCGAGGGCAGGTCGCCGATCACGATCGAGCAACCGGATCCTCGCGGGGTGAGCTGCACCACGTGCATGTGCTCGTTGCGCGTGTCGTGGTCGAGGTCGAACCCGACCTGGTCGCGGTAGAACGCGACGGACCGGTCGATGTCGGTGACGGGGAGGAGGACGACCTCGAGGGTCCAGTCCATGATGTGCTCCGTTCTCTTCGCTCTTCGCGTGATCGTGCGCGGTGATGGGGTCAGGCGTCGAGGATCGCGTCGAGGCGCTCGTAGCCCTCGCGCAGGCCGATCTCCATGCCGGACTCGACCATGCCGTCGCGGGCCTCGACGCTGGGGTAGGTCGACCAGCCGCGCAGCCGGGTGCGGCCGTCGCCCAGGTCTTCGAACGTCATCGACTCGACGGCGACCACGTCGGGCACGCCCTCGAACTCGAAGGTCTGCACCGCGAACTCGTTGGGCCGCACGGTGTGGAACGTGCCGTTGAACGCGTACTCCTCGCCCTCGGGGTTGCGGTGCACGTAGCGGTAGCCGCCCTGGGTCGTGAAGTCCCAGCGCTCGATGTCCATCTCGTAGCCGTTGGGCCCGAGCCACTGCTTCACGAGCGTGGGCTCGGAGTGGGCGCGGAAGACGGCCTCGACGGGCGCGTCGAACTCGCGGATGATCTCGATGAATGGGAGCCCCTCGGGGGCGTTGATGGTGACGGGGTTCGTCATGGTTCCGTCGCTTCCTGTGCGGCCCCGCCCTGCGGGGCATCGGTGTCGGATGCCGCGGCGTCCGTGCCGCGGTCGGTGAGCAGCGCGTCCAGGTTGCGGAACTGCTGCTCGTGGATCAGCCGGTAGCGGTCGACCCATGCGGTGAGCGCCTCGAGCTGCGCCGCATCCAGGTGCACGGGCCGGCGCTGCGCGTCGCGCGTGCGCGTCACGAGCCCCGCCTGCTCGAGCACCTGGATGTGCTTGGAGACCGCCTGCTTGGTGATCTCGAACGGCTCGGCCAGGTCGTTGACCGTCGCCGGGCCGCGGCTGAGCCGTGCGATGATGCGGCGGCGCACCGGGTCGGCGAGGGCCATGAAGGCCCGGTCGAGGCGGTCATCGGCACTCGGGTCGTAGATCATGTCAGCCTCCTTTGTCAACTCGATGCTTGATCAACTGTTTGGTTGATTACAACTGTACGCCGATCGCGGATGGTCGTCAAGAGTTGCCGAGAACCCCTCGCGTCGCCGCGGCATCCGGAGCAGAATCGGGCGGAGGACCGACGACGATCTGGAGGCCACGATGGTCACGCTCAACCCGTACCTGAACTTCCGCGACAACGCCCGCGAGGCGATGGAGTTCTACCACTCCGTCTTCGGGGGCGACCTCAACGTCAGCACGTTCGCCGACTTCCAGTCGGCCGAGGACCCGTCCGAGAACGACCTCGTCATGCACGCCCAGCTCGACGGGCCGGGCCTCACGCTCATGGGCGCCGACACGCCCAAGCGCATGGACTACAACGGCATCTCGGGATTCTCGGTGTCGCTGTCGGGCCCCAATGAGGACGACGCGGTTCTGCGCGGCTACTGGGACAAGCTCGCCGACGGCGGCACGATCGTGCAGCCGCTCGAGGTGGCGCCCTGGGGCGACGCGTTCGGCATGCTGGTCGACCGCTTCGGCGTGAGCTGGCTCATCAACATCGGCGGCGCGGCCGCCTGACGATCACGACGCGGCATCCGTCAGCTCGAGCGGCGGATGCCGCGTCGTCGTGTCAGCCGGGCGGTGCGCGCCGCGTCGCCGTGTCTGCCGGTCGCGCCCGGTCAGGCTCAGGCTCAGGCTCAGGCTCAGGCTCAGGCTCAGGCGATCGGCGCCGATTCAGGCGCGGATGCCGCATCGCAGCCTGAATCGCGGCCGATCGCCTGAATCGCGCTCGCGCCGCGCCGGGCCTCGTTGCTCGTCGCTCAGCCGGCGGCGGGCACCGCCGCGCCGTGCAGCGCTTCGACGACGGGCGCGAGCTCGGGCTGCTCGGCGGCCTCGGCCAGGACGCGCTCGAGCGTCTCGTCGTGGATCGGGCGCGCCTGTTCGTAGAGCGCGCGGCCGATGGGCGTGAGCTCGGTGTAGATCCCGCGGCGGTCGTCGGCGCAGAGGATGCGCGTGAGCAGCGCCCGGTCCTCGAGCCGGTTCACGAGGCGCGTGGTGGCGCTCGGGCTGAGTGCGGCGGCGCGCGCGAGCTGCTGCATGCGCATGTGCCAGCCATCCTGCCGGTTCAGCGCGTCGAGCACGGTGTACTCGACGACCGAGAGGTCGACGGATGCCGCGAGCGCGCGCTCGAGCTCGGCCTCGATCATGCCGTGCAGGGCGGCGAGCGTGCGCCAGCCCTGAGCGCGCACCTCGACCGCGTCGTCGGCGATGCCCATGTGATGCTCCTCGGTCGGTCTCTCTGTTCGTGAGTTCGGTCGATTTGTCGATTTGTCGATTTCTCGATTTGTCGATTTGTCGATTTGTTGACTTGTCGATCGGTCCGCCGGACGGATACCACCCCACCGACGTCCCAAGTAGTTGCTTGCGCTTTGTATTTGCGTGTGCAAGTATTGTGCCCGCGTTCGCAATAGAACGCGTCTGCAACTATCGTACCGCTTCTCAGGAGATCTTCCGCATGCCACTCGGACTCGTCGCCCTCGCCATCGGGGGCTTCGGCATCGGCCTCACCGAATTCGTCATCATGGGCCTGCTGCCCGAGGTGGCCGCCGACTTCGGCGTCACCGAGGCCGCCGCGGGCTGGCTCATCTCGGGCTACGCCCTCGCCGTCGTCGTGGGTGCCCTCGGCCTGACTGCCGCCACCACGCGGCTCCCCCGCAAGCCCGTGCTCATGGGCCTGCTCGTGCTCTTCATCGTGGGCAACGCGCTGTCGGCCCTGGCCCCGACCTACGAGGTCATGATGACCGGACGCGTCATCGCCGCCCTCTGCCACGGCGCGTTCTTCGGCATCGGCTCGGTCGTCGCGGCCGGACTCGTCGCACCCGAGAAGGCCGCCGGCGCCATCTCCGTCATGTTCACCGGGCTCACCGCCGCGAACGTGCTCGGCGTGCCGTTCGGCACGTTCCTCGGCCAGCAGTTCGGCTGGCGTGCGACCTTCTGGGCGATCGCCGTGATCGGCGTGCTCGCCCTCATCGGGATCGCCGCCCTCGTGCCGGCGCTCCATCGCGACGGGCCCGCACCGAGCCTGCGCCGGGAGCTCGGCGCGTTCCGCTCGGGCCAGGTGTGGCAGTCTCTCCTCGTGACCGTCCTCGGCTTCGGCGGCATGTTCGGCGCGTTCACGTACATCGCCTACACGCTCACCGAGGTGAGCGGCTTCGACGCGACCGCCGTGCCCTGGCTGCTCGTGCTCTTCGGCGCGGGCCTCGTCGTCGGCAACTGGGTCGGCGGACGCCTCGCCGACCGCTCGATCGACGGCACACTGCTCGTCTTCATCGGCGCGCTCGTCGTCGTGCTCGCGCTCTTCGCCTGGCTCGCGTGGAGCCCCATCGCGACCGTCGTGCTGCTCGTGCTCATGGGCGCCTTCGGATTCGGCACGGTGCCCGGGCTGCAGAGCCGCATCATGCGCTACGCCGCCTCGGCCCCCACGCTCGCATCGGGCGCGAACATCGGCGCCTTCAACCTCGGCAACGCGCTCGGCGCCTTCGCGGGCGGCGTCGGCATCAGCGCGGGCCTCGGATATGCGTCGCCCATCTGGGCCGGCGCCATCATCACGCTCACCGCGCTCGCGGTCATGGCGGTCGCGGCCCTCACGGCACGTCGCGCCGAGCGGGCGGATGCCGCGAATGCGCCCCGAGCGGATGCCGCGACGTCGTCCGACTCGCCCGAGCGCGAGCCCGCGGCATCCGTCGCCTGAGCGCGGCCCACGAGCGCACCGAACCCCGACCCAGTCCCACTCCCACAGAACAGGAACACGAATGAGCGACCTCCTCATGATCGTCACCGGCGCGACCAGCCTCACCATGAAGGACGGGTCGGAGCATCCGACCGGCTTCTGGGCCGAGGAGCTCGTGACCGCGCACCGCGACCTGGTCGCGGCCGGCCACCGCGTCACGATCGCCACGCCGGGAGGCGTCACCCCCACGGTCGACGCCGTGAGCCTCGACGCGGACGTCGTCGGGAGCGCCGAGACCGTCGCCGAGCTCGAGTCGTACCTCGCGTCGATCGCCGACGAGCTCGTCGCGGCGGTCCCCGTCGCCGACGTCGACCCGGGCGATTTCGCCGCGGTCGTGCTACCGGGCGGTCACGGCCCGATGGCCGACCTCGCCGTCGACCCGGCCGTGGGTCGCGTGCTCGTCGCGGCGAACGACGCCGGCACGATCATCGCGCCGTTCTGCCACGGACCCGCCGCACTGCTGTCCGCGACGCTCGCCGACGGCACGAACGCGTTCGCCGGACGTCGCCTCACGGTCTTCACCGACGAGGAGGAGCGCACGGGCGGCACCGGCGAGAACACGCCGTGGTGGGTCGAGACCGCGCTCCGCGACGCGGGCGTCGTCGTCGAATCCGCCGCGCCCTGGAGCGACCACGTGGTCGTCGACGGGAACCTCATCACCGGCCAGAACCCGCAGTCGAGCGCCTCGGTCGCGCGGCGGGTGCTCGAGGCGCTCGCGGCCTGAGTCGCACGCTTCGGCAGCCCGGCGACGGATGCCGTGGCTCAGGCGATCGGCGCGGATTCAGGCACGGATGCCGCATCGCTGCCTGAACGGCGGCCGATCGCCTGAATCGCGTCCGATGGGTGACGGCCGCGGGCCGGGCGCAGCACGACGGGAGGGGATCCGCACCGCGGGAGGTGCCTGCAGCGCGCAGGCTCCTCCGCTCGTGCGGATCTCCTCCCGTCGACAGCGACGCGCCGGAGGCGCGGCCGCCGGCTGCTCAGTCGAAGAGCTCGGAGAGCCAGTTCTCCTTCTTCTTCTTGCGGTACTGGCCCTGGTCGCCGTACCCGCGGCTGTCGTAGGCGCGGTCGTACGACGGCTGCCCGTAGGAGGGCTGCGAGTACCCGGGCGCCTGCGGCGGCGAGGGTGGCGCAGCGGGGGCGGTCGGCGCGGCGGGAGCTTGGGCGGCCGGTGCGGCCTGTCCGTAGTCGCGGGAGTCGCGCTCGATGATCTTGTCGAGCTCGCCGCGGTCGAGCCACACGCCGCGGCACGTCGGGCAGTAGTCGATCTCGATTCCGCTGCGTTCGCTCATCACGAGGACGGTGGCGTCATTGGGGCACTGCATGGGGGAATCCTCCTGGGGTGTCCGCGAACATCGGCGTCGTGACGACCCTATGGAGCGAAGCTCCGAAGATGCCCGACACGAAGACCCGGCGCGCACGGGGTGGAGGGCCGGGACCCGACGAGCGTCACGCCCGACGGAACCGGTTCACCATCGGGCAGTCGAACGGGTCCCGAGCCGAGAGGCCGACCTCGTTGAGGTAGCGGATGACGATGCCGTACGAGCGCACGAGCGTCGTCTCGGTGTAGGGAACGTCGAGCGTGCGGCAGTGCTCGCGCACGATCTCGCGCGCCTTCGCGAGATGCGGACGCGGCATGTTCGGGAAGAGGTGGTGCTCCACCTGGTAGTTGAGGCCGCCGAGCAGCGCACTCGCCCAGAGGCCGCCCGAGATGTTGCGCGAGGTGAGCACCTGCTTCGAGAGGAAGTCCAGCTTCACGTCGGCCGGGATGAGCGGCATCCCCTTGTGGTTCGGCGCGAACGAGGCGCCCATGTAGACGCCGAAGACGGCGAGCTGCACCCCGAGGAACGCGAACGCCATGCCGAGCGGCAGCACCCAGAAGATCGCCCCGAGGTACACCGCGAATCGCACGGCGATGAGCCCGAGCTCGATCCACCGACCCTTGACCGGCCCGCGGTCGAAGAGCGTCCGGATGGACCGGGCGTGCAGGTTCAGGCCCTCGAGGGTGAGCAGCGGGAAGAAGAGCCAGCCCTGTCGACGCGCGATGAGCGCAAGCAGGCCGCGCTGCCTCGCGGCATCCGTCTCGGTGAAGGAGATCGTGTCGAACTCGATGTCGGGGTCCTTGCCGACCCGGTTCGGGTTCGCGTGATGGCGGGTGTGCTTCGTCATCCACCACGAGTAGCTGATGCCCACGACGCCCGCGGCGAGGATCCGCCCGGCGCGGTCGTTGGCGGGCCCCGACTCCAGCACCTGCCGGTGCGACGCCTCGTGCGCGAGGAAGGCGAACTGCGTGAAGATGAGCCCCAATGCGGCGGCCATGAGGAGCTGGAACCACGAGTCGCCGAGCAGGATGAACCCGGTGATCGCGCCGCCGAGGGCGAGCGTCAGCAGCGCGACGAGCCCGAGGTAGAACCAGCGCGTGCGATGCAGGAGGCCGGATTCGCGGACCACTCGGGAGAGGGCCGTGTAGCTGCGGGTGATGTCGGCTGAGCCGGTGCGGGGCCTCGTGGCCCTGATCGCACCGATCGTTTCGGTGTGTGAGATGTCGGGTTCCCAGCGGGTCGTCGACTTCCCAGCCGGGGGTCGCGGGCGATCGCCCGCTGCAGATGCTCGAACGCTATGGGCTGCACATGTGCACGGCCTGTGAGGCCCCGGATGCCGCGCTGAGCCGAACACCGTCCCTCCCACGTCAGTCCGCGGCATCCGACGACGTCATGACGGTGTTCGACGCGGCATCCGTGCACCCATCGAACCTGAGGTTGCGTCACTTGTGCGGCGGGAGTACGTTGACGCGCAGAGGGGTCCGGGGGGAGCCCGTTCGACGTGCCCGCACGAGTCGTGGTGCCTGCACGAGTGCGCCGGACGCGCCATCGACCCTCGGGCGTGCCATCGACCTGAGGGGGAATCTCATGGCCAGGCGATCGAAGCGCGATGAGCGCGATGAACGCGACGTGACCGTCGACGAGGCGCCGGGCCGCCCGGAGGGCGGCCGCTTCGAGGCGACGGTGCACCCCGGCGAGCGCGACGTCGCGCTGGCGCAGGTGTCCGACCTCGACCTCGACCGCATCCCCGACCCGCAGGGCGGGGTGCGCGTCGTCGTCACGGCGGACGAGCTCGCCGAGCTCGTGCGACGCGGCTACGAGGTGCGCGTGTTCCGCACGGTGCCGATCGCGCCGCTCGATCCGTCGCTCATCGAGTCCGACGAGGACGCCAGGCGCTGGCTCGACGAACGCGTCGCCGGCATCCCGCGTGAGGAGGAAGGCTGATGTACCGCACCGTCGCGCAGCTCGACTCGCTGACGCAGCTCCTCGCCACGTGGTTCCCCGACTTCTTCACGCGGATCCAGCTGCCCGAGGCATCCGTGCAGGGACGCCCCGTCTTCGCCCTCCGGCTGCGCGCCGGCACGGGCCCCGAGCGCCGAGGCGTGCTCCTCGTCGGCGGCACGCACGCGCGCGAGCTCATGAACCCCGACGCGATCGTCGAGCTCGCCGTCGACCTCTTCACGAGCTACGTCAACGAGCGGGATCTCGTCTACGGCGGCCGCCGCTGGCCCGCCGCGGACGTGAAGCTCATCCTCGAGGCCCTCGACATCTGGATGGTGCCGTGCGTGAACCCCGACGGTCGCGTGCACGTCATGACGATCGACGGCATGTGGCGCAAGAACCGCCGGACGAACGCGGGCACGACATGCATCGGCGTCGACCTCAATCGCAATGCCGACTTCGTGTGGGGCGTGACGCAGGGCCAGACCTCGTGCAACCCGTGCACCGACATCTACGTCGGCCCGAGCGCGTTCAGCGAGCCCGAGAACCGCAACGTGAAGCACCTGCTCGACACGCACCGGGTGGACACGTTCGTCGACGTCCACTCGTACTCCGAGCTGATCCTGTGGCCGTGGGGGCACGCGCCGTCGCAGACGACGGATCCGTCCAAGCGGTTCACGACGCTGCCGACGGGCACGTGCGCGCCCATCGGCGTGCCGGGGTACCAGGAGTACATCCCGCCGCGCGACCTGCAGCGGTTCCAGACGGTTGGCGGACGCATCCGCGACGCCATCACGGCCGTGCGCGGCCGCACGTACGCGAACCAGGCGGGCATCGCGCTCTACCCCACCACGGGCACGTGGAGCGATTACACGTACAGCCGTCACATCGCAAACTCGCGCCTCAACAAGACGTACGGGTTCACGTTCGAGACGGGGCCGTACGTGGGCTCCGCCGAGGAGTCGTTCCACCCCGCCGACCCCGAGCCGGTCAAGCGCGACGCGAAGTCGGGCATGGTGGCACTCCTCCAGCAGAGCATCTGCGCGATCGAGCTCATCGGCCTGCAGTTCTTCCGCGCGCAGACCGAGGTCAACGCGCTGCGGAAGGTCCGCGACAAGCTGCTCGCCACGACCGACGCCGGACGCGAGTGGATCGCACTGTTCGAACGCGTCGAGGTGCCCGCGTTGGCGGCCGCGCTCCAGGATCGCGACCTGCTCGCCGAGTCCGCCGAGCTGGTGAAGCGCAGCGCGGGGCTCGCGCGCGACGACACCGTGAAGCTCACGGCGGAGGAGGTCGACGCGGGCGTCAAGGTCCTGCGCCGGCTCCGCGCGCGCGTCGACGACCCCGCGCTGCGCACGGACCTCCGCGCGATCGAGGTGCACCTCGACGCCATGCGGGGCGTCACGATGGCGAAGGCCGTCGAACGGCTCATGGCGCAGCCGCCGAGCGCGAAGCCGAAGCCGCCGGTGCCGCGCGGTCGGGCCGCGACCGGGTCGAACGCGACGTCGAAGGGCATCGAGAACGGCTCGCCGAAGGCCAAGGCGAATGCGAAGGCGTCCGCCGGGAAGGCCGCCGAGAACGGCGCCCCGAATGCCAGGGCGGCCGCGAAGCCGCGCACGAGAGCGCGGTGAACGGCGCCGGATGCCGCGGCGCGGGGCCGCGGCATCCGGTGCGAGACTTGACGCATGCGCATCGCCGTCACCGGTGGGTCGGGCAAGCTCGGCCGCACCGTCGTCCGTACGCTCCGCGAGGAGGGCCACGAGGTCGTCAACCTCGACCAGCAGGGCGACCGCGAGTCCGTCACCCGCGTCGACCTCACCGACTACGGGCAGGTGATCGACGCCATCGCGGGCGTCGACGACCGACACGCGGGCGTCGACGCGATCGTGCACCTCGCCGCGATCCCGGCGCCCGGCATCGTGAGCGATGTCGCGACCTTCCACAACAACATGCTGTCGACGTTCAACGTGTTCCAGGCGGCCCGCCGCCTCGGCATCGGGCGCATCGTCTACGCCTCGAGCGAGACCGTGCTCGGCCTCCCGTTCGACGTGCCGCCGCCGTACATCCCCGTCGACGAGGAGTACGCGGCGCGACCCGAGAGCACGTACTCGCTCGTGAAGCACCTCGAGGAGCAGATGGCGATCGAGCTGGTGCGCTGGCACCCCGAGCTCTCGATCACGGCGCTGCGCTTCTCGAACGTGATGGACCCGGCCGACTACGACGCGTTCCCGTCGTTCGACGCCGACGCGAGCCTGCGCAAGTGGAACCTCTGGGGCTACATCGACGCGCGCGACGGCGCGCAGGCCGTGAGCCTCGCGCTCGCTGCACGGAAGCCGGGCTTCGAGCGCTACATCATCGCCGCGGCCGACACGGTCATGACCCGGCCGAACGCCGAGCTCGTCGCTGAGGTGTTCCCCGACGTTCCGGTGCGCGGCGACCTCGGGGTCAACGACACGATGCTCTCGATCGACAAGGCGCGCCGGATGCTCGGGTACGAGCCGCGTCACACATGGCGCGACGAGGTGACGGATGCCGCGGCATCCGTGCGCCCCGACTGAGCCCGTTCTTCGTCTCAGGCGTCGGCTGGGACGACGGACGCCGCCGCGAACGAGTCGCGGCGGCGTCCGGGTTCGCGGAGCCTAGAGGCCGCGGATGTTCTCGGCCTGCAGGCCCTTGGGACCCTGCGCGACCTCGAACTCGACCTTCTGGCCCTCTTCGAGCGAGCGGTAGCCGCTGCCCGTGATGGCGCTGAAGTGTGCGAAGACGTCGGCGCTGCCGTCGTCGGGGGCGATGAAGCCGAAGCCCTTTTCGGCGTTGAACCACTTGACGGTTCCGGTTGCCATACTGCTGTCCTTCTCTCATGCGGGCCGCCGGCTGCGTGCCCGGTGCGATCGGCGGTCGATCGCGGCTCCGGCGACACGGTGCCGCCGAGGCGTCTTGGGCGAGGGACGGAATGCGCTCGGCATCCGCCGTCTCGTATCGGGTCATGCCATGCGGATCGGTCCGCCTCCGGGCAATCAGATGGAGGCGCGGGCGAATGCCCGCTGATGGAGGTCAACCAACACTAATGCACGCGGGCCGATCCGGCACGGTTTCATCCACAGGTGACGTGCGATGACGCGGATGCGAGGACGTCAGGGGTGGCCGACTCGAGGCTGACTCGAGGCCGACTCGTGGCTGACTCGAGGCCAACTCGTCCTCGACAGGGGCCCGATGTGGACGATCGGCGGACATGCGGCAACGTGCCAGCCTGCTCATAGGGAACCGGAGGAGAATCGTGGAATGAACCGCCGCCCCCTGCGATTCGTCGCCCTCGCCTACGCAGCCCTCGTGCTGTGGGTGACGGTGGGGCCCACGCCGTGGCGCACGACCCCCGGCAGCCAGCTCGAGGGCGGCATCCTCAATCCCGACTCGTGGACGGCGACGACCACCTGGACCACCGGCTACCTCTCCGAGATGGCGTTCAACGTGGCCCTGTTCATCCCGGTCGGCATCCTCGCCGCCCTGCTCATCCCGCGTCGCCGCTGGCTCCTCGCCCTGCTGGCGGGGCTCGCGTTCACCACCGTCATCGAGCTGATCCAGGTGCCCGAGCCGCACCGCATCTCCGACCCCCGCGACCTCGTGATGAACACGGCCGGGGCCGTCTTCGGCGTGGTCCTCGTGCTCGCCGCCCGCATGGTGCGCCGATCCGTCCGGGTCGCCACTGCCCTCCCGGTGCCGGCCTTCGAGTCGCTGCCCGAGGCCTCGGTCGAGCCGACCGTGACCGCCGCCTCGACGGTGCGGGCCGAGTCCACCGCGCTCCTCGCCGGCAGCGACCGCGCCGCCTGATCGCGCGCTCGCGCGCCGGTACGCTGGGCGGGTGACCTCCCCCGATGCGCCCGCCGATCAGGCGCGCGTGCCGTGGGTGCGCCTCGCGCTCGTCGGGGCGGCGGGCGGCCTGCTGTCGGGCGCGTTCGGCGTCGGCGGCGGCATCCTCATGGTCCCGCTCCTCATCCTCGTCGCCGGCATGGACCAGCGGCGCGCATCGGCCACCTCGCTCGCGGCCATCGTGCCCGCCGCGCTCGCCGGCTCGCTCACGTACTTCGCGAACGGCGAGATCGATCTGCTCGCGGCGCTCTTCGTGGCGATCGGCGGCATCGTCGGCTCGTGGATCGGGTCGTGGCTGCTGCGCAGGCTCTCGCTCGGCTGGCTGCGCTGGCTGTTCGTCGCGCTGCTCGTCGCGGTGGCCGTGCGCATGGTGCTCGTCGCGCCGGTGCGCGGCGGCGACACGACGATCGAGTTCGACGTCCTGCCGATCCTCGGCATGATCGCGCTCGGCGTCGTGATCGGCATCGCCTCGGGCCTCTTCGGCATCGGCGGCGGCGTCATCATGGTGCCCGCCTTCATCGCGCTGTTCGGCATGGGCGACCTCGTGGCCAAGGGCACCTCGCTCGCCGTCATGATCCCCACGGCGATCAGCGGCACGGTCGCGAACACGCGCGCGGGCATCGTCGACCTCCGAGTGGCGCTCGTGGTCGGCATCCCGGCGACCCTCGCCTCGTTCGGCGGCGTCGCCATCGCGTTCCTGCTCTCGCCCGAGTGGTCGGCATGGCTGTTCGCCGCGCTCATGGTCATCGCCGCGGTGCAGCTCGCCGTGCGCGCCGTGCGCCTGAGCCGCAAGGAGCGCGACGGTGCCTGAGCGTCGCACCGCCGGCTGGTACGACGACGCGACGGATGCCGCGGTCCTCCGCTACTGGGACGGCACGAAGTGGAGCCCGCACACGGCGCCGCGTCCGGGGCACGATCAGGCGCTCGAGGCTTCGCAGGACGCGCTCGCCGCGCTGTTCGGGTCGGAGGCGCCGACGGTCACCGTGACGATGCCGCTGCGCGCGCCCGACGAGCACACCACCGTCCCGCTGCCCGACGAGTCCGCGCCCGAGCCGCGCGACCGGCACGATCCGCGACGCCGCGTCGGTGGTCGCCGGTAGCATCCGGGCATGCGATTCCGCTTCACGGCGCCGCTCTGGGAGTGGAGCGCGCAGGGCGGCTGGTTCTTCGTGACACTGCCCGAGGAGTACGGCGACGACATCCGCGAGGTGCCGCGAATGCCGCGCGGCTTCGGGTCCGTGCGCGTGCGCGTCACCGTGGGCGGCACGACCTGGTCGACGTCGATCTTCCCCGACTCGAAGCAGGGCAGCTACGTGCTGCCCGTGAAGAAGGCCGTACGCACGGCCGAGGGCATCGAGGAGGGCGACGACGTCGAGGTCGCGCTCGAGGTGCTCGACCTCTGATCCTCGCGACGCCTCACCCCGCCGAGCTGCGCAGGCGCTCCGCCTTCGACGCGAGGTAGCGCTGCTCGGGGCCGTTGAGCGTGCGGCGTGCGGCCTCCGCGAACGCGAGCGACGCGGCATCCGTCGACCCCGACTGCTCGAGGAGGTGCGCGCGGACGGCCCAGGTCCGGTGGTGGTCGGTCAGTCCGCCGTCGCGCTGGGCTTCGGCCCGGTCGAGCGCCGCGAGTCCGGCCTCGGGGCCCTGCACCATCGCGAGCGCGACGATGCGCCCGAGCGTCACCATCGGGCTCGGGGCCAGGCGCGCGAGCAGGTCGTAGAGCCCGAGGACCTCGAGCCAGTCGGTCGTCGCGGTCGAGTCGGCCTCGTCGTGCACCGCCGCGATCGCGGCCTGCAACTGGTACGGACCGATGGGCGCCCGATCAAGCACAGCGGACACCAGGGCGACGCCCTCGTCGATCATGGCGCGATCCCAGCCCGAACGGTCCTGCTCGTCGAGTGGCACGATCGCACCCGCATCGTCGGTGCGGGCGGCGCGGCGGGCGTCGGTGAGGAGCATGAGGGCGAGGAGCCCGGTCGTCTCGCCCGAGGCATCCGGGTCGGCGTCGTGCAGCTGCCGGGTGAGGCGGATCGCCTCGGCGGAGAGGTCGACGCGCGCGAGCCGGTCGCCCGAGCTCGCGGTGTGCCCCTCGGTGAAGACGAGGTAGAGGACGCTCCGGAGCGCGCCGAGCCTCGATTCGAGCTCGTCGGCGCGCGGCATCCGGAAGCCCTCGTCACTCGCCTTGATGCGCGCCTTCGCCCGCGAGATGCGCTGGGCGATGGTGGCCTCGGGCACGAGCAGGGAACGCGCGATCTCGGCGGTGGTGAGCCCCCCGACCGCGCGCAGCGTGAGCGCGATCTGCGAGGGCGTGGTGAGCGCCGGGTGGCAGCAGAGCAGGAACAGGGCGAGGGTGTCGTCGACCGCGGGGACCGGCGTGGGCGGTGGTTCGAGGTCGACGGCGAGCGACTCGCGGCGGCGACGCGCGACATCCGATCGCACCTGGTCGATGTGACGCCGCGACGCCACCTGCACGAGCCAGGCGCGAGGGCTGTCGGGCACGCCGTCGCGAGGCCACTGGGCGGATGCCGAGATGAGCGCCTCCTGCATGGCGTCCTCGCACGCCTTGAAGTCGCCGTAGCGCCGCACGAGCACCGCGAGCGCTGACGGTGCAGCGGCTCGCAGTGCCCGGACGGCATCGCCCACGGCGTCGCTCATCGGCTCGACCGGCGTCGTGCCGACGACTCAGACGTCGCCGCGTGCGGCCATGTCGAGCACCGGCCGGACCTCGATGAGCCCGAACTCGGCCTCGGGGAAGCGGCCGGCGATCTCGACGGCGCGCGCCTCGGTCTCGCAGTCGACGAGGTAGAACCCGGCGAGCAACTCCTTCGTCTCGGCGAAGGGGCCGTCGCTCGCGACCGCCGAGCCGTCGGTCTGCGTCACGCGCTTCGCGAGCGAGGCGTCGGCGAGCGCCTCGGCGGCCACGTACTCACCGCTCGACACGAGCTCGTCGCTGATCGCCTGGTAGTACGCGTAGCCCTCGGCCTGCTGCTCGGGGGTGAAGGTGTCCCACATCGCCCGCGACTCGGGGTTGCTGTAGATCTGGATGAGGTACTTCATCGGAATCGCTCCTTCGATCGTGCGTCGTCGTCGTTTCGTTCAGGAGGCTGGACCGCGCTCCCACCAGTATGTCGAGGCTGTCCTCGCGTTCTCGACATGCGCCCTGATCGGATGCCTCGCGGGCCACCTCGAGGGCCGCCTCGCGGGCGCCGTCCTGCGCCCGTCCTCGTTCGTTCGGAGGTCATCGGATAGCCGAGATCCGTTCATCCGTCACGGGGTTGACAGGAGGATTCCAGCCACCGATGGTCGAATCGGGGCACTGATTCGGGGTCGGTGCCCGAGTCTGTTGTCGGGTTCGGCGGAGGGGTGACGTCGTGAGGACATTCGGGATCGAAGAGGAGTTCCAGTTCCTCGATCGCATCACGTTGCAGCCGGCGGACGTCGCGGCCGACGTCTACGGCGCCCTGATGGCGGCGCCGCAGTGGGCCGACGTGACGCACAAGGAGTTCCTCGCCTCGCAGGTCGAGCACGCATCCACGGTGTTCTCCTCGCTCGAGGAGGCGCGTTCGGCACTTCTCGGCTTCCGCCGGTTCGTGGCGGACCGCGCCGATGAGCTCGGCGTGGTCGTGGCGAGCGTGGGCACGCCGCCGCAGACGACCCCGTTCCCCTCCGTCACCGACGTCGAGCGCTATCACCGCATCGTGACGGACGTGGGCGGAATGATCGCCGACCACCAGCTGAGCGGCCTGCACGTGCACATCGGCGTGCCCGACCGCGAGGCCGGGGTCGTCGCGCTCAACGCCGCTCGGCCGTGGATGCCGCTGCTCACGGCCATCTCGACCAACTCGCCCCTGTGGCGCGGCCACGACACCGGCTACGACAGCTGGCGCACGATCCTCCTCCGCCGCTGGACGACTGCGGGTTGCCCGCCATCATTCGTCGACGCCGCGGACTACGACCGCCGGATCCATCGGCTCCTCGGCATCGGGGGCACCAAGGACCTGGCGCTGATCGCCTGGGACGTGCGCCTGTCCGAGCACCTTCCCACGATCGAGTTCCGCATGGGCGACGCCCAGCTCGACGCCGACTCGACGTTGCTCATCGCCGCGCTCTGCCGTGCGCTGGTGAGCCACATGCTCGCGAGGCCCGAGGCGACGGTCGCCGCGGCCACCGCCTCGGCGGAGGTGCCGTCCGAACTGCTCAGCGCCGCGCTCGTGCACTCGGCGCACTTCGGCATGCGGGCCGAGGTGTTCGATCCGATCTCGGGCGGACTCGCGCCGGCCGGTGACGTCCTCCGCCGCTTCGTGCAGATGGTCGCCGGCGAGCTCCAGGAGGAGGGCGACCTCGAGGCGGTCGAGAGCTCGGTACGACGCCTCATCCGGACCGGCACCGGGGCGGAGCGGCAGCGCGCGGCGTTCGCGATCGACGGGATGGCGGGCGTGCGACGGCTCCTCGACGCGACGATCGTCGCGAACCACGGCCGCAGCGGCGAGCGGACGGCGTCGAACAACCTCTAGGGCGACGCTTCGCTCCGCGGTGCGCCGATCAGCAGCCGGGGCCCGACGGGTCGGCGTTGCAGTCGCCGCGGGTCAGCACCGTGTCGAACTCCCCGACGAGGACGCGCTGCGGCGGACCCGCCACCGAGAGCGCGCCCGCGATCGACCGCCACGGCGATCCCGCGAACCGGTACTCGGCACGGAGGAGAACCTCCAGCTCCACCGTGTACTCGCCCGACGCGGTGTACACGTGGCTCGTCGACGTGGGGCTGAACTCGCGCTGCCCGAGGGCAGTCCAGCTCGCGCCGGGCGTGCCCGACTCGACCGTCGCGCCGTCGCTGTGGCTCCACCGGTAGCCCACCGGCGTGAACCGCACGTCGGCGGGCTGCCCGAGCAGCGTGCCCGAGACCACGTCCACGGATGCCGCGGCCACGAAGTTCGCCGGCAGCCCCACGACCGCCCATCCCCCGGGCTCCATCCCGTTGCCGGGCGTCGCCGGCCGGAACGACGCGATGTCGCGGAGCGTCACCACGACCGGGCCGGCCGGCTCCTCGGGCGGCGGCGCGGCGGGGTCGCCGGCGCAGAGCGCGATGTTGTTGGGGCTGCAGTTCGCGGGCGGGGGTGGGGGTGGGGGTGGTGCGTTTGCTGCGGCGCCGGGCCCCTCGGTTTGATACTCATCGTCACTGGCATATGTGGAACCGGAGCTGCTCTCACCTGTTAGCTCCACCTGACCGAGATCCGGATTGATGACGCTCGAAGCACTGCACGTGCCCGAAAGGATCTGTTCTTTCGAGCAGCCCTCCGCGGCCGACGCTGGCGAAGCGGCCAGTGCGAGGAACGCCGAGATCGCTATGCAAGACAGAAGTTGTCGCGTGTCCACAGTTCCTTCTCGCTAACTCGAAGACTGTCTGCGTCTTCTCCAGAGACCACGACTGTGTATGGCACGTCCACTACCCGACCTTCGACCACCATCGACTCTCCCGCTCCGTTCAGAAGGTCGACCTGACGCAAGTCATCGCAGACGTAGAACGTGATCTCGACGCCGTATGGATCCTCAGCGATCGATTGAAGGTTGGTTACTCGAAAGCCGACTGCTCCAGTCGTTCGAAGTCCCTGCTCGCGGAATCTCTGGGCAGCGGCTTGCTCCTCGTCGAGCGCATCGCCTGATGCAACCGAATCGAGGCTTTCGGGCGCTGCACCGCCCCCGTTAGTAACCGCCGTCGTGTTCTCGATAAACCGGCCATATGTAGCTTCCGCCGCCGCGAGCGCTTCCTCATCCGACGCGAAGATCGGGGCGGAAGTGTCGGCAGGGGAAGGCGTCGGCGTGGCCGCGGGGGCGCCCACGCATCCGGCGAGCACGAGGGCCAGTCCCGTCGCCGCGGCCGCTGCAACAGCACCGCGTCGCACGGTTCGGCGGCGGGTGGGGATCGGCATGGCGTCGAGCCTAGGCGAGCGCGGGCGTCCGGCCGGCCGGGTTATCCACAGGGGGCGCGTCAGCGCGAATCGGGCGCGGGCGGCTCGGAATCCGGGTCATCCGAGGCATCCGTCGGCCCGTCGGCCGACCGCTGCCCAAGGACCTTGCCGAACGCCAGCGCGAACACGAGGCCGATCGCAACGCCGATCCCGATGCCCAGCCCGACGTTGCCGAGGGCGGTTCCCAGTGCGACGCCGACGCCGGTCCCGAGGGCGAGGCCGATCCCCCACGCCTCGCCGGACGGCTTGGGTGCGGGGGCTCGGTCGTGGTCGCTCATGCGTGCGAGCCTACGGATCGCGAGGTGCAGGTTCCTCCCCCGCGACGGATTCCGCCGAGCGCTAGCGCATGAGGTCGCGGACGAGCTCTCCCCACTCGAAGCCGCACTCGCGGCAGTCGAAGAGCGGGCTCTCCCCGGCGAACGGGTCCGCAGCGGCATCCGTCTCGATGACGACGTCGACCGTGCGGGCGTGCACGACTGCTCGCACCGCCGTCGACTCGCAGCGGGGGCACGGCTCGTCGAGCACGTCGTGCGCGACCGTGATCTGCACCTGGTTCGTCATGGCGCCCACGGTACGCACGGGCGGCGACATCCCCGGGCGCACACGCGCGGGTGGACGACAATCGAGCCGATCGTCCGGGTGGGCGGCTCGGCGACGGACTCTCGGCGGAGGGAGCGGGCGGGATTCAGGCGATCGCGCCGGATTCAGGCCCGAATCGGCGAGAACGGCCTGAGCGGCGCGATTGCCTGAATCGGGAGCGAGAGCGCGGCGAGAGGAAGCGATGCGGGTGAGGAGGCGGGTTTCGAGACGCGGCTGCGCCGCTCCTCAACCCGCGGAACTCCGCCCGCGGCTGCGCCGCTCCTCAACCCGCGGAACTCCGCCCACGGCTGCGCCGCTCCTCAACCCGCGGAACTCCGCCCGCAGAGCGAAAACAAACCGCGAACGCCCTACCCCTGCTGCTCGCGCCGCTTCCGCGTGCTCACCTTGTGGCTCGCGGTCACCTCGTACGTGCGGCGCAGCGGCGCCGCGACGTCCTCGTGCCGACGCTGTGCGACGCGCACGAACACGAAGTCGACGACCGCGAGCTGCGCGATACGGCTCGACATGGCGCCCATCCGATACGTCGACTCGCGCGCCTGGGTCGTGAGCACGATGTCGGCGACCTCGGTGACGGGCGAGTCGGGCGAGTTCGTGAGGGCGACCGTGGTCGCACCGGCATCCCGCGCGACGCTCAGCGCGTGGATCGTCTCGGTCGTGAGGCCGGAGTGCGAGATGCCGATCGCGACGTCGCCGGGCTTGCGCAGCGCCGCCGAGACGAGTGCGAGGTGCACGTCGACGGAGCAGAACGCCGAGATGCCGATGCGGGACAGCTTCTGCTGCAGGTCCTGGGCCGTGAGGCCGCTCGCACCGAAGCCGTAGAGGTCGACGTGCGCGGCGCCGGCGATCGCGTCGACCACGCGGTCCAGCTCGGCGATGTCGAGCGCCTGCACGGTCTGCTCGATCGCGAGCACCTCGTGGAACGCGATCTTGGCGACCACGTCGGCGGCGGGGTCGTCCGGCCCGATGTCGGAGTCGGCGAGCCCGAACCGGTCGCGCTCGGCCGCCTCGCGGCTGATCGCGCTCGCGACCTCCATGCGGAACTCGCGGTAGCCCGTGTATCCGAGCGTCTGGCAGAAGCGCGCGACGGTCGAGAGCGAGGTGCCGCACCGCTTCGCGAGGTCGGTGATCGTGAGGTCCACCACGATCGAGGGATCGGCGATGATCGCCTCCGCGACGCGCGCCTCCGACGAGCTCAGGCGCGGCAGGGCCTGCCGCACGCTCTGGAGCACGTCACGGGACATCGGTCTCCTCTATTCGGGCGGGCACGGTCACGGCGCGAACCTCACTGAGAGCATCTCGCAACACCCCATCGTGCGTCGCGAGGCGCGCGAGCGCCGCATCGGGCGACACCCCAGTAATGGTCACGAGGATCGCCGCCTTCACCGAGCCGCCGACCGATTCGAGGGCCGCGGATGCCGCCGCCGCGTCGACGCCCGTCGCGAGCATGACGATGCGCTCAGCACGGGCCCGCAGCTTCGCGTTGGTCGCCTGCACGTCGACCATGAGGTTCCCGTGGACCTTGCCGAGCCGCACCATCGCGATCGTGGAGATCGCGTTGAGCACGAGCTTCTGCGCGGTGCCGCCCTTGAGCCGGGTCGAGCCGGCGACGATCTCCGGTCCGACGACCGTCTCGATCGCGACGTCGGCGACCTCGCCGACGCGGCTTCCGGCGTTGCAGGAGAGCCCGACGGTCAGCGCGCCGAGCGCGCGCGCGTGCTCGAGCGCGCCGACCACGTAGGGCGTGCGTCCCGACGCCGAGATGCCGACCACCGCGTCGGCGGCGGTGAGTCCGATCGCCTCGAGGTCGGCGGCGCCGCGAGTGGCGTCGTCCTCGGCGTCCTCGACGGCCGAGCGCAGGGCGACGTCGCCACCCGCGATGACGCCGACGACGAGCGACGGGTCGGTGCCGAACGTCGGTGGGATCTCGCTCGCGTCGAGCACGCCCATGCGTCCGGCGGTGCCGGCGCCGAGGTAGATGAGCCGCCCGCCGGCACGGAGACGGGGGACGATCGCGTCGATGGCCGCGCCGACCTGCGGCGCGGCATCCGTCACTGCAGCGACGGCCTGAGCACTTTCGCCCTGCATCGCCGCGAGCTGCGCCTCGGTCGCGAGCAGGTCGAACTCGCCGTGCGCGTCGTTCACGCCCTCGGTGGCGAGCTCGCCGAGGAGCTCGCGCAGCGCGCGATGGTCCTCGGCCGGAACGGTGTGGCTCATCGCGGTGCTCCCCCGTGATCGGTGCTGGTGATTGAGACGGATGCGACGCCGGCGAGCGGCGGCGGGAGGCGCAGCGGCATCCGCCCGCTCGTGAATCGGCCGGCGACGCGCGGCTCCCCCGAACCGCCCGACGACAACCACGCCGGGACGCCGTGCCAGCTCAGGTAGCCGAGCAGGGCGAACATGAGCGACTCCTTGAACGACGGATCGATCCCGCGGGCGTCACTCGACTCCACGGCGATGCCGCGCTCGGCGGCCAGCGCCGTGATCCGCCCGAGCAGCACGGGATTGCGCGCGCCGCCGCCCGACGCGATGAGCACGGTCGGGTCGCCTGGTATGGCATCGACGACGGTGCGCGCGGTCAGCTCGGTGAGCGTCGCGACGAGGTCCTCGAGCGCGGGTCGGGTCGCGGGCGTCGCGCCGCCCGAGGCCACGACGGCGGATGCCCCGACCGCCGCCACGGCGCGGTCGACGATCCTCAGGTCGAACGTCTCGCGCCCGGTGGTCTTCGGCACGGGCGCCGCGAAGTACGGATGCCGGAGCAGCTCGGCGAGGAGGGCCGCGTCGACGCGTCCGGATGCCGCAAGGCCGCCGTTCCGGTCGAAGGCCTGCGCGCCGTCGGTGGCGCGGGCCACGACTGCGTCGATGAGCCCGTTGCCGGGTCCGCTGTCGAACGCCACGACGCCGCCCTCAGGACGCACCACCTGCACGTTCGCGATCCCGCCGAGGTTGACCGTGGCGAGCGCCCGCCCGGTCGCGGCGGCCTCGGCGCCGAGCCAGGCCCGGTCGAAGACCGCCATGAGCGGAGCGCCCTCGCCGCCCGCGGCGATGTCTGCCGCTCGCAGGTCGGACAGCACGGGCGCGCCGACCGCCTCGGCGATCCACGCGGGCTCGCCGAGCTGGAGGGTTCCCCGGGCACGGCCGCCGTCGACCCAGTGGAAGATCGTCTGGCCGTGCGAGACGACGAGGTCGGGCACGACACCGGCGGCGCGGGAGCCGGCCGCCGCGGCATCCGCGAACGCCTGACCCAGCCGGGTGTCGAGCTCGCAGAATGCGCCCGCGGTCAGCGGCTCGCCCGCCGTCGCGGCGAGCGCTCGGGCGCGAAGGTCGGGTGCCCAGTCGAGGGTGTCGGCGTGGAGGACGCGCATCGTCACGTCCGCGGGGAGCTCGGGTCTCGAGACGCCGCTGCGCGGCTCCTCGACCGGCGACACGTCCACGACGGCGACGTCGATGCCGTCCGCGGACGTGCCCGACTGCAGGGACAGCACGATCATGCGGTCGCCTCCCGGCGGGAACCGCTGTCGAGCAGCGAGCTCGCGGCCTCGGCGGCGAGGCGGCTCGCGGCGCGCGTGTGCACGGCGGCGAGCGGGAGCCGCGGGCCGGGCATGCCGACGTTCACGACGACCGCGCCCGGGCGGATCGCGCCGAGCTGCTCGATCACGTCGCGCTGGGCGCTGTGCGCGCCGATCGCGTCCACCAGCACGACGAACGGGCCGGGTGCTTCGGCAGCCGCGGCAACAGCGCCGCGCAGCTGATCGCCCGGCACGGAGCTCGTGTCGAGCCGCACCACGCGTCCGCCCGCGGCGAGCGCGTCGGCCACGTAGTCGGCGTCGCCGTCGACTGCGATGGTCGCGCGGCCGCGCACGTCGAGCACGGTCCGCGGGCCGGGTGCGGGCGCGATGGGCCCGTCGACCGTCATCGCGGTCCGGGCGACGGATGCCGCGTCGGCTCCCCAGCTCGCGGCATCCGTCGTTCCCGGCGCCTCGGTGCGCTCGCCGGAGAATCCCCCACCGGCGAACGCGGCCCCGAGCTTCCGCACCCGCTCCGCCGCTCGCTCGAGCGCGACCACGGGTAGGGTGCCGTCGTCGAGCGCGGCGAGCACGGCGGCCTGCACCTCGCGGAAGTCCTGTTCGTCCTGGTCGGGGGCCGTGGCGGCACCCCGATTTCGCGGGTTGCCGATGCAGAGCAGGTCGGCCCCGGCGAGCAGCGCCTGCACGGCGCCCGGCCCCGCGCCGACGGTCTCGCGCACGGCGGCCATGTCGAGCGCGTCGGTCACGATGACGCCCTCGAAGCCCATCGCGCGCAGGCGGGAGAGCACGGCGGCGTTGAGCGTCGCGGGCGGGTCGCCCCACTGGGGCACGACGAGATGCCCGGTCATCACTGCGGCCACGCCGGCCTCGATCGCGGCGCGGAACGGCGGGAGGTGCATCCGCTCGATCTCGTCGACGTCGATCGTCAGCGTCGGAAGGGCGTGGTGCGAGTCGACGTGCGTGTCGCCGTGGCCCGGGAAGTGCTTCACGCACGCGGCGGCACCGGCCGACTGGATGCCGCGCACCGCTGCAGCGACGTGCCGCGAGACGAGCTCGGGTGAGTCGCCGAAGGCCCGCACGCCGATCACCGGGTTGCGCGGATCGGTGTTCACGTCGGCGACGGGGGCGAGCACCACGTTCGCGCCGGCCGCGAGCGAACGCTCAGCCAGCGCGCGGCCGGTGGCGGCGGTGGCATCCGTGTCGTCGACGGCGCCGAGTTGCGCGGCGCCCGGGAGGGTGGAGCCCGTCGCCGCCTCGAGGCGCGTGACGTTGCCGCCCTCCTCGTCGATGCCGACGAGGATGTCGTCGCGGAGGTCGCGGAAGGCGGACGCGGATCTCGATACGCGTCCGGCTTCGCCGGGCGCTACTCGACCACCGGGAAGGTTGTGCGAGAACAGCACCGCGCCGGCGAGGCCGCCCTCGGCGAGCTCGCGGCGCAGCCAGTCGGGCAGCTCGCGCCCGAGGTAGCCGGGCCAGAGTACCGCGCCGACGAGCCGACGGAGCGCTGGGTCGTGCATGGCGCTCATCCCTTGACCGCACCCGCCACGAGCCCGGCCGAGAGGCGGCGCTGCACGATGACGAAGAAGATCATGACGGGGATCGTGATGATCGTCGAGGCGGCCATGATGTAGCCCCACTCGTTGGTGTGCTCGCCGAAGAACTGCTTGAGGCCAATCGCGACGGTGTAGTTCTCGGATGCCCCGCCGAGCAGCGTCATGGCGAAGATGAACTCGTTCCACGCGGTGATGAAGGAGAACACCGAGGTGGCCACGAGGCCCGGCATCACGAGGGGGAGCAGCACGGAGCGGAACATCCGTCCCCAGCTCGCGCCGTCGATGTAGGCGGCCTCCTCGAGCTCGACCGGCACGGCCGCGACGAATCCGCGCAGCATCCAGATGCCGAACGGCAGCGAGAGCGCGACGTACACGACCATCAGGCCGAGGAGCGTGTTGAGCAGGCCGAGGTCGCGCACCTGCACGAACAGCGGGATGACGAGCGCCTCGAGCGGCACCATCTGCACGATGAGGATCATGAGCAGGATCGCGGTGCGCGACCGGAAGCGGAACCTGGCGACGGCGACCGACGCGAGCAGGGCGAGCAGGGCGCTCGCGAGCACGGTGACGAGCGCGACGATCGCCGAGTTGCGCAGGAACACGTCGAACCCGCCCTCGGTGAGCACGTAGGCGAAGTTGTCGAACGTGAACTCGCGCGGGAGCAGCGTCTGGCCGCCCGTGCCGGCCTTCGCGTCGAACGCGCTCGAGAGCATCCAGAACGCGGGGAAGAGCGTGAACGCGAGCAGCAGCACGACGAGCACGGCCTTCAGCGCGGCGGCGCGGGTCTTGCGTGCGCTGCGGCGGCTGCGCGCGATGCGGCGGGTCTCGTCGGCGGGGCGGTCGACGACGGCGGATGCCGCGGGCGCGACGTCGGTGGCGGGCGTGACGGTGCTCACAGCTCCTCCTCCTTCAGCATGGTGCGCACGTACACGACCGTGATCGCGAGCAGCACGAGGGTGAGCAGCACCGCGATGGCGGAACCGAAGCCGTAGCGGTTCTGGCCGAACGACTCGACGTACGACCACACGCCGAGGTTCAGCGCCTCGCGGTTCGAGCCCGAGCCGCCGGGCATGAGGTAGACCTGCGCGAAGACCTTGAAGTCCCAGATCGTCGACAGGATGATGACGACCGCGAAGACCTGCTTGAGGTTCGGCACGATGATGCGCCAGAACCGGCGCCATGGGCCGGCACCGTCCATCTCGGCGGCCTCGAGCATCTCCTTCGGCACGCCGAGGAGGCCGGCGAGGATCGTGATCGCGACGAACGGGAAGCCGTGGTGCACGACGTTGAGCAGCACGATGGCGTAGAAGGTGTACCGGTTCGTGAACCAGTTGACGGGCTCGTCCTGGAGCCCTAGCGCCTGGAGGGTCTCGTTGAAGATGCCGCGGTCGGCGTCGAAGATCCAGACCCAGACGTAGGTGCCGGTGACCGCGGGCATGGCCCAGGCGATCATGATGGCGCTGCCGACGATGGTGCGCCAGAACGGGCCGAGCGAGGCCATGAGCACGGCGACGGCCGTGCCGAGGGCGACCGTGCCCGCGACGGCGAGCACGGCGAAGCCGACGGTGTTCGGGAGGACGACGGTCCAGAGGGTCGGGTCGGTGAAGACCTCGAGGTAGTTGTCGATGCCGATCCAGTTCGGCTCGCCCGAGACGATCTCGCGCAGGCCGTAGTCCTGCAGCGAGAAGAGGAACACCCGCACGAGCGGCCAGAGCAGCAGCACCGCGAGCACCGCGAGGGCGGGCGCGAGCAGCAGCCACGGCCGCAGCCGAGTGATCGGGTTCCGGCGTTGCACGGGGCCGCCGCCCGCGCGGGGGGACTCGGCCCCCCGCGCGGACGTCGGTACCTGGATCGTCGAGGTCACGGACTCAGTTGCCGTTCATGATCTCGTTCATCTCCGCTGCGGCGTCGGACGTGGCCTGCTCGACCGTCTTCTGCCCGGAGAGGATCGCCTGGATGGCGGTGTTCGTGGTCTTCTTCGCCTGCACGGCGCCGAACTTCGGCGTCACCGGAACGGTGCCGCCGCCGTCGACGAGCTGCGTGGCGAACGGCGCGACCAACGGGTCGTCCGATTCCATCGTCTCGGCGAGGAGCGACTGCTGGCCCGGGAAGTAGCCCGACTGCTCGCCCCACTGCTCGGCGAACTCGCCCGTCGTCATGAGCTTGATGAACTCCCATGCGAGCTCGGGGTTCTTCGCGGTGTTGAACATGCTCAGGTGCGAGCCACCGAGGACCGACGGCGCGATGCCGCCGTCCTTGCCGGGGATCGGCGTGGCGGCGAACTTGCCCTCGAGCTCGGCGTTCTTCTCGACGATCGCGGCGGGCGTCCACGAGCCCATGAGCGCCATGGCGACGTTGCCCTGCGAGAAGTTGTCGAGGACGTCGGTCTCCTTCCACGTCGTCGCACCGGCCGACGAGAAGCCGTGCTTCAGCGCGAGGTCGGTGTAGAACTGGATGCCCTCCTGCGACTCGGCGCTGTCGAGGCCGGAGACCCACTCGTCGCCGTCCTGCTCGGAGACCTCGCCGCCGGCGCCCCAGACCCACGGGTACACGCCGAACTCGGCGTCGCCGGGAACCGCGAACGCCATCATCTCGGGATGCGCGGCCTTGATCGCCTCGCCGGCCGCGACGATCTCGTCCCAGCTGGTCGGCGCCTCGAGGCCGAGCTCCTCGAAGATGTCGGAGCGGTAGACGAGCGAGCGCACGCCGGCATACCAGGGCATGCCGTAGAGCTCGTCGTCGTAGGTGCCCGAGGTCACGAGGCCCTCGACCAGGTCGTCGCCCAGGCCCTCGTCGTCGACGAAGTCGCCGATCGGGGCGAGTGCGCCGGCGTCGGCGAACTCCGCGGTCCACGTGGTGCCGGTCTCGGCGACGTCGGGCGTCGTGCCGCCCGCGATCGAGGTCACGAACCGGTCGTGGGCGTCGGCCCACTGCACGAACTCGACGTCGAGCTTCGCGCCGGTCTCCTCGGTGAACGCCTCGCCGACCTCGTCGAAGAACGCATCGGAGTCGGGGTTCGTGCCCTCCATGATCCAGACGTTGAGGGTCTCGCCCTCGGCGCTGACGTCACCGCCGTCTCCACCGTTCGACCCGCCCGCACACGCGGTGAGCCCGAACGCGGCCGTGGCGAGCACGGCGACGGGCAGCAAGCGCTTCTTCATGGATGCCTCCTTCATTGGAAATCTCGATGGCGCGACGCGCGCCCGGGAATGTGACATTGGGAAGTAGTATTCGTGAGCGATGTCATGTTTGCAAGTTTTTTCCGAAATCGTGATCTTCCGGAAACCTGCCGCCTCGCGAGGGCGCGTCGGATGCCCCGGCCGTAGGCTCGGGCCGTGAAGAGTGTCGCATCGCGCGGCTGGGAGTCCGGCGAGTCGGACGCCGCCCGCTGGGTGCTCGGCATCGACGTCGGCGGCACCGGATCGCGTGCCGCGCTCGAGCCGTTCTCGCCGCCAGGCGCGGCGGTGGGCGCCGAGCGACGCGTGCTCGAGGGCGGCCGGGTCGGCGTGGCATCCGCCGGCTCGAGCGTCGTCGACGTGGCCGTCGGGCTCATCGCCGACGCGCGCAGCGCCTGGCCGGATGCCGCGATCGTCGGCGTCGGGGTCGGGGCCACCGGCCTCGCCTCCCTCGTGGGCTCCCCCGACGAAGCCGCCGCCCGCCTCGCACGGGCCGCGGGCGCGCCCGTCGCGCTCGCGATCGACGCCGTGACCGCGCATCTCGGCGCGCTCGGCGGCCGCGGCGGTGCGGTCGTCGCCGTGGGCACGGGCGCGATCGCGATCGGCACCGACCTGCACGACCGCTGGAAGCGGGTCGGCGGCTGGGGCCACCTGTTCGACGACCGTGGCTCGGGCGCGTGGATCGGCATCGAGGCGCTGAAGGCGGCGATCCGCACGCACGACGGGGTGACGACGGATGCCGCGGCGCTCCTCGACGCGGCCGTGGCGCGGTTCGGTGCGGCGCCGTCCTGGCCCGGGCGACTGCTCACGCGGCCCGACCGCGCCGGACTGCTCGCGGGGTTCGCGGCGGACGTGGCGGGGCTCGCGGCCTCCGGCGATGTCGTGGCATCCGACATCATGCGGCGCGCCGGTGCCGAGGTCGCGGCCACGCTCGCTGCCGCGCTCGATCCCGAGGTGTCGCCGCTCGCGGCCGGGACGGGCGGGGTGTTCGGAGCGGGCGGGGTGTTCGCCGAGGCGTTCGCGTCCGAGTTCGGGCGGCTCGCGCCGTCGGCGTCGCTCGTCGCCGCGGAGGGGACGCCGCTCGACGGGGCCGTGCGGCTCGCGCGGCTCGTCGGGGCGGGCGAGGCGCCGGCGGGGCATCCGCCGTTCGTCTGGCGCGGCTGAGGGGACGTCGCCTCCCGGTGACGTCGCCGGGCGGCGGTAGCGTGAGCGCATGGCGGAGACCAGCGCGGGCATCCTGCTCTACCGACGGCAGCCGCGGCTCGAGGTGCTCCTCGGGCACATGGGCGGGCCGTTCTGGCGCGGCAAGGATGCCTCGGCGTGGTCGATCCCGAAGGGCACCTTCACCGACGAGACGCCGCTGGCGGCAGCGCTGCGCGAGTTCGCCGAGGAGATCGGGCGGCCCGCACCCGACGTCGAGTACCGCGAGCTCGGCGCGTTCCGCTACTCGTCGGGCAAGGTCGTGCACGTCTTCGCGGGCGAGTCCGACTTCGACGCGAGCGACGTCCGCAGCAACCTGTTCGAGCTCGAGTGGCCGCCCCGTTCGGGTCGGCGCCAGTCCTTCCCCGAGCTGGATGCCGCGGGCTGGTTCACGCCCGACGAGGCCCTCGACCGCCTCGTGAAGGGCCAGCGCCCGGCGCTCGCCGCGCTCGAGCGGCTCGTCGCGGGCTGAGCCGGCACTGGCGGCGCGCGGCATCCGGGCGGAGGATGAGCCGCATGCGCAGGATCACCGTGACCGAGAACGTCTCACTCGACGGCGTCATGCAGGCGCCCGCATCGCCCGACGAGGACACCCGCGGCGAGTTCCCGTACGGCGGTTGGGCCGTCCCCGGGAGCGACGAGGCCCTGGCGGCCGAGATGGCCGTCGGCATGGGCTCCGACGGCGCGATGCTGTTCGGGCATCGCACCTACCGGAGCATGGCCGCGTTCTGGCCGCACCAGGACGACGGCAACCCGTACACGGCGTACATGAACCGCGTCGAGAAGTTCGTGGTGTCGCGGAACGCGGCGACCCGTCTCGAGTGGGAGAACTCCACGCTCGTCGCCGGCGACGCGATCAAGACCGTGGCCACGCTGAAGCACAGCGACGGTCCCGACCTCTCGATCCTCGGCAGCGGCACGGTGGTGCGGTCGCTCGCCGCGGCGCACCTGATCGACGAGTGGGTGCTCGTCATCCACCCGATCGTGCTCGGCACCGGCACGAAGCTGTTCGGCTCGACGCACCAGCCGCTCGAGCTCACGCGCAGCACCACGACGCCGAAGGGCGTGACCGTCGCGCACTACGTGCCGATCAGGACCTGAGGAGGCTCCGACTCCCGAGCCCGCGAGGCGCCCTCACGCCCGCGCGAGGATCGCCGCCACGTCGAGGCCCGGCGGCAGCGCGCCGTACATGGTGCCGCCGTCGCCCTCGATCCGGGAGCGCACGAACGCGTCGGCCACGGCGGCGGGCGAGTGCTGCACGAGCAGCGACGCCTGCAGCACGAGGGCGAGCCGCTCGGCGAGCTCCCGGGCCCGCACCGCGCCACTCGCCGGATCACGCGACACCTCGAGCACGACCGCCTGCGCCTCGGCGACCTCGAGGTCGAGCGCTGCGTGCGCCCCCGTCGCCTCGGCGACCACGCCGAAGAACGCGTCGAACGCCTCGGGCTCGCGGGCGAGCACGCGCAGCACGTCGAGCGCGATCACGTTCCCCGAGCCCTCCCAGATCGCGAGGAGCGGCTGCTCGCGGTAGCGCCGCGCGAGCGGGAACGCCTCCGTGTAGCCGTTGCCGCCGAGGCACTCGAGGGCCTCGGAGGCGTGCCCGGGCCCGCGCTTGCAGATCCAGTACTTCGACACGGCGGTGGCGAGGCGGCGGAACGCCTGCTCCGGGGCATCCGCGTCGTCGTCGTAGGCCCGCGCCAGCCGCATCGCCGTGACCGTCGCGGCCTCGGACTCGAGCGCGAGGTCGGCCACGACCGCCTGCATCGCGGGCTGGTCGACGAGCAGCTCGCCGAACGCGCGACGGTGCCGCACGTGCCAGGCGGCCTCGGCGACGGCCTGGCGCATCCCGGCGGCCGTGCCGAGCACGCAGTCGAGGCGCGTGCGGGTGACCATCTGGACGATCGTGGCGACGCCGCGCCCCTCCTCGCCGACGAGCCACGCGGCGGTGCCGTCGAGCTCGATCTCGCTCGAGGCGTTCGAGCGGTTGCCGAGCTTGTCCTTCAGCCGCTGGATCCGGAACACGTTGCGCGAGCCGTCGGGCAGCACCCGTGGCACGAAGAAGCAGCTGAGCCCGCCCGGCGCCTGCGCGAGCACGAGGAACGCGTCGCTCATCGGCGCGCTGCAGAACCACTTGTGGCCGGTCAGCCGGAACTCGCGACCCCAGGATCCGTCGGACCCGGTCGGCTCGGCGCGGGTCGTGTTCGCACGCACGTCGGATCCGCCCTGCTTCTCGGTCATCGCCATGCCGACGAGCGCCGAGCGCTTGCCCCCCGGGGGTTGCGGAGGCCGCGAAGCAGCCGTATCGAGGCCCGCCCCGCCCAGCCCCGGCTCGTACTCCCGGCTCAGCAGCCGCGGCATCCACTCCGTCGCGAGCCCGGACGCCGCGAGCTCGAGCGTCGGCACCGCGGCGTGCGTCATCGACACCGGGCACGCGTGCCCGGGCTCGACCTGCGCGAGCAGGAAGAACGCCGCCGCACGCTCGACGTTCGCACCCGGACCCGGCTCCGCCCACGCCGAGGTGTGGGCGCCGGCGCCGACCGCCGCGGCCATGATGCGGTGGTACGCGTCGTCGTACTCGACCTCGTCGATCCGGTTCCCCCACCGATCGTGCGTGTGCAGCACCGGCGGGTGGGTGTTCGCTCGTTCCGCGTCGCGCTGGAACGCGGCCGAGCCGACGTGCCGTCCGAGGTCGTGCAGCACGGACGCCGCGTCGATGCCGTCGAAGTCGGCGTCGGACGGGGCGGAGTCGGGCGCGGGCGGCCCGCCGGCCGGACGCCCGCCGGACGTGCGCGCGCCGTCACGCCCCCAGCGCGCGACCCCCTCGACGAGCGGTGCGTTCGCCGCGAACTCGTCGACGCCCTCGCGGGGCGGTGCCTGGTTCAGGACCTCGTGCGTGATCATCGTCGACCTCCGCGGTCCATTCTGGTCGCCGAGACGACGCCCGCCACCCACCCGCCCTCTGCCCGGTCGCGATTCAGGCGATCGGGCGCGATTCAGGCGCGGATGCCGCGGATCGGCCTGAATCGGGCGGGATCGCCTGAATCCCGGGTCCTGCGACGAGGCCGGGCGCCGGGCCCGGCGGGGGGCCGGGCGGGCGGGCGCCGGGCGGGCGCCGGGCCGGGCGGGCGGCCCCCGAGCTCACGCCGCGTAGGCGCGGAGGAAGGCGGCGGCACCGCGCTCGGCGCGATCGACCGCGCGGGTCGCCGTCGCGGCATCCGTGTCGCTCTCGAGATCGAAGAGGGCGCGGTCGAGCGACGGCCCGATCGCGAGGAACGCGAAGTGCTCGGCGGCGAGCTCGGGGTCGTCGATGCGAAGCAGCCCGCGCTCGCCGAAGCCGCGCAGCGCGCCGGCGACGGCGGTCATCACGCGGCCGGGCGCCCGCTCGTAGTACTCCGCCGCGAACTCGGGGAAGCGGGACGTCTCGCCGATCAGCAGCCGCCGCAGCGGCACGACGCGACCGCTGAGCACGGATGCCGCGAGCTCGCGCGCGAGCGCGGTGAGCGCCGCCTCGACGTCGACGGTCTCGGCGGCCGTCGCGCCGAACGCGAGCGAGTAGCGCTCGGCCGTCGTGATCGCCTGGTCGAGGATCGCCCGGAAGAGCTGCTCCTTGTCGTCGAAGACGTTGTAGACCGTGCGCTTCGAGACGCCGGCCTCGGCGGCGATGTCGTCGACGCTCGTGCCGGGGTACCCACGTTGCAGGAAGACACGGGCGGCGGCCTCCATGATGAGCGCTCGGGAGCGCGTGATGCGCGGGTCCTCGTAGCCGGCCCGGTCGGTCGTCGATGGCGCGCTGTTCATCCGGACTCCGAATCTCTTGCACTCATCCGTTTACTTTTGCATTACTCGGTGTAATACTACACCCATGAGGGCAGAATACCCTCGGACGCACCCACGACATGACGGACAGGTGAGCACGATGTCGAACGCAGTCCCCGCAACCACGCCCGACGCGACCTTCGACCGCGGTCGCGCCGTCACGAAGTCGCTCCTCGGCTGGGGCGTCGTCGCCGGTCCCTTCTACCTCGTGGTCGGCCTCGTGCAGGCGCTCCTCGTGCCGGGCTTCGACCTCTCGCGGCACGCGCTGAGCCTGCTGCTCGTCGGTCCGCTCGGCTGGATCCAGGCACTCAACCTCGTGCTGAGCGGGCTCATGGTGCTCGCCGCGGCCCTCGGGTTCGCGCGGCTGCTGCCGGGCGGTCGCGGGGTCGCCGCCGGCGTGCTGCTCGGCCTCTACGGCGTGAGCCTCTTCGGCGCGGCGCTGTTCCCGCCCGACCCGATGGGCGGCTTCCCGCCCGGTGGCACGGATGCCACGACGGCGTCGGTCAGCGGCCTCCTCCACCTCCTGGCGGGCGCGATCGGGTTCGTGAGCCTCGCCGCGGCCGCGATCGTCGTCGGCGGCTGGTTCCGCCGCGAGGGCCGGCGCGGTGCCGCGATCACGTCGTACGTCGCCGCCGCCGTGATCGTGCTCGGCTTCCTCGGCGGCGCGGCGCTCGCCGTGGTGCCCGCGGGCGTCGGACTGCTCTGGCTCGCCGTCGTCGTCGGGTGGGCGTGGCTCGCGATCGCCTCGTTCACGGCCTATCGGATGGCGCCCAGCCCCGTCCTGTGAGCCCTGATCGCGCGGATGATTGCGCTCTCAGCGATATCCGCCGGACGGATGATGTCGGAGGGTAGCGGTTCGATGCAGACTAGCGGGTGCGATGCCGATCGGGGGTTCGGCGTCGCGCCTCGCGGGCCCCCTCGCATCGCCCGCCATCCACCCCGTTTCCTCCCGGAGAACCATGCTCGGCAAACTCTTGATCCGCTACCTCAGACCATACGGGTGGCTCCTGCTCGGCGTGCTGGTGTTCCAGCTCATCGCGGCGCTCGCCTCCCTCTACCTTCCCAGCCTCAACGCCGACATCATCGACGAGGGCGTGAGCAAGGGCGACACCGAGTTCATCTGGTCGACGGGCGCCTTCATGCTCGCGATCTCGCTCGGCCAGATCACGGCGGCCATCATCGCGACCTACTTCGCGGCCAAGGCGGCGATGAAGCTCGGTCGCGACATCCGCAACGACGTCTTCGACAAGGTCAGCGGGTTCTCCGAGCGCGAGGTGTCGCAGTTCGGCCCCGGCTCGCTCATCACCCGCAACACGAACGACGTGCAGCAGGTGCAGATGCTCGCCATGATGGGCGCGACCATGCTCGTGCAGGCGCCGCTGCTCGCCATCGGCGGCATCATCATGGCGCTGCGTCAAGACGTCGGGCTGAGCTGGCTCATCTGGACGTCGGTGCTGATCATCCTGGTCGTCGCCGGGGTCGTCATCATCCGCATGGTGCCGCTGTTCCGCTCGTACCAGAAGAAGCTCGACAACGTGAACCGCATCCTGCGCGAGCAGCTCACGGGCATCCGCGTGGTGCGGGCGTTCGTGCGCGAGCGCATCGAGGAGCAGCGCTTCCGCGGGGCGAACACCGACATCATGGACGTCGGTCGCCGCGTGGGCACGCTGTTCATCACGCTCTTCCCGCTGTTCATGCTCGTGCTCAACGTCACGGTCGTCGCGGTGCTCTGGTTCGGCGCGATCGAGGTGAACGAGGGCGATGTGCTGATCGGCACGCTCTTCGCCTTCATGCAGTACGTCGGCATCATCCTCGGCGGCGTGCTCATGGCCGCGTTCATGACGATCATGATCCCGCGCGCGGCGGTCTCCGCCGAGCGCATCGGCGAGGTGCTCGACAACAAGGCGACGCTCGCCCGCCCCGAGAACCCCGTCTCGACCTTCCCCGAGGTCGGCACGATCGAGTTCCGCGACGTCGTGTTCCAGTACCCGGGCGCCGAGCACCCGGTGCTCGAGGGCATCTCGTTCCGCGCGAACCGCGGCGAGACGGTCGCCGTCGTCGGATCGACCGGCGCCGGCAAGACCACGCTCGTGTCGCTCATCCCCCGGCTGTTCGACGTCACCGGCGGCTCCGTGCTCGTGAACGGCGTCGACGTGCGCGAGGCCGACCTCGACCGGCTGTGGAAGACGATCGGCCTCGTGCCGCAGCGTCCCTTCCTGTTCAACGGCACGATCGCCTCCAACCTCCGGTTCGGTCGCGAGGATGCCACGGACGCCGAGCTGTGGGAGGCCCTGACGATCGCCCAGGGCGCCGACTTCGTCGCCGACAAGGAGGGCGGCCTCGACGGGCGCATCTCCCAGGGCGGCACGAACGTGTCCGGCGGACAGCGCCAGCGTCTCGCCATCGCGCGGGCGATCGTGCACCAGCCCGACATCCTCGTGTTCGACGACTCGTTCTCGGCGCTCGACCTCACCACCGACGCGAGGCTGAGGCAGGCGCTGTGGCGCGAGTTGCCCAACGTGACCAAGATCGTGGTCGCGCAGCGCGTGTCGACCATCACCGACGCCGACCGCATCATCGTGCTCGACGACGGCGGCATGGTGGGCATCGGCACCCACGAGGAGCTGCTCGAGACCTGCGAGACGTATCGCCAGATCGTCGAGTCGCAGCTGGCGGCGGGAGCACGGGCATGAGCGCGGACATGAAGAACGAGGGCCGCGGACGCGGCCGTGGTCGTCGCGGCGCACCCGTGGCCGAGCCCGAGCTGACCGAAGAGGAGCGGATGGAGGCCGAGCTCGCCGAGCAGGCCCGCCTCAACTCCGGCGACTGGGACAGCGTGAAGCCCGGCAAGGCGCAGGACTTCGGCAAGAGCTTCCGGCGGATGCTCGGCCTGCTCGCGCCGTGGAAGTGGTCGTTCGCGTTCGTCTCGCTGCTCGGCGCCATCGGCGTGGTGCTCACGGTGATCGCGCCGAAGGTGCTCGCCGAGGCGACGAACATCATCTTCGAGGGCTTCATCTCGCTGCAGCTGCCCGCGGGCCTGACCCAGGAGCAGGTCGTCGAGGGGCTCCGTGCCTCCGGTCAGGACGACCTCGCCAACATCGTGGGCGCGGCGACGCTGACCCCGGGCGAGGGCATCGACTTCGTGCGCCTGAGCCAGGTCATCATCGTCGTCCTGATGCTCTACGTGGTGGCCTCCGTGCTCTCGTGGATCCAGGGCTACGTCATCAACGTGATCATGGTGAAGGCCATGTTCCGGCTCCGTGAAGACGTCGAGGCCAAGGTCAACCGTCTGCCGCTGAGCTACTTCGACCGGATGCAGCGCGGCGAGCTGATCTCGCGCGTGACGAACGACATCGACAACATCACCCAGACGATGCAGCAGTCGCTCTCGAGCGCGCTCACGAGCATCCTCACGGTGGTCGGCGTGCTCGTCATGATGTTCTCGATCTCGTGGCAGCTCTCGCTGGTCGCACTGGTCGCACTGCCCCTCATGGGCGTGATCTTCGGCGTCATCGGCCCGAAGTCGCAGGCCGCGTTCGGCATCCAGTGGAAGAAGGTCGGCCGCCTCAACGCGCGCGTCGAGGAGTCCTTCTCGGGCCACGCGCTCGTCAAGGTCTTCGGTCGCGAGGAGGACTCCAGCCAGAAGTTCCGGGCCGAGAACGAGGAGCTCTACGAAGCCTCGTTCAAGGCGCAGTTCCTCTCGGGCATCATCATGCCCGGCATGATGTTCGTCGGGAACCTGACGTACGTCGGCATCGCGGTGCTCGGCGGCCTGATGGTCGCGAACGGGCAGCTGCGACTCGGCGACGTGCAGGCGTTCATCCAGTACTCGCAGCAGTTCACGCAGCCGCTGTCGCAGCTCGGCGGCATGGCCGCGGTCGTCCAGTCGGGCACCGCGTCGGCCGAGCGCGTCTTCGAGTTGCTCGACGCCGACGAGCAGGACCCCGACGCCGCCGACGCGCCCGCGCCGGTCGAGGGCGACGGCACGATCGAGTTCCAGAACGTCTCGTTCTCGTACACGCCCGACCGGCCGCTCATCAGCGACCTGTCGTTCCGGGTCGAGCCCGGGCAGACGGTCGCGATCGTCGGCCCGACGGGTGCTGGCAAGACGACGCTCGTGAACCTCATCATGCGGTTCTACGAGCTCGACGGCGGCCGCATCCTGCTCGACGGGCAGGACATCGCCGAGCTCACCCGGCACGACGTCCGCGCCCGCACCGGCATGGTGCTGCAGGACCCGTGGCTGTTCGCCGGCACGATCCGCGAGAACATCCGGTACGGCCGCGAAACCGCGACCGACGACGAGATCATCGCCGCCGCGAAGGCGACGTACGTCGACCGGTTCGTGCACTCGCTGCCCGACGGGTACGAGACCGTCCTCGACGAGGAGGCCTCGAACGTGTCGGCGGGCGAGAAGCAGCTCATCACGATCGCCCGCGCGTTCGTGTCGCAGCCCTCGGTGCTGATCCTCGACGAGGCGACGTCCTCGGTCGACACCCGCACCGAGCTGCTGCTGCAGCACGCCATGGCGGCGCTGCGCCAGGGCCGCACCTCGTTCGTGATCGCCCACCGCCTCTCGACGATCCGAGACGCCGACCTCATCCTCGTGATGGAGCACGGCGACATCGTCGAGCAGGGCAACCACGAGCAGCTCATCGCGAGGCAGGGCGCGTACTGGCGCCTCTACAACTCGCAGTTCGAGCAGGCCGCGACCGACCTCGACGCCGAACTGGCGGCCGAGCAGGCGAACAAGTCGCCCGCCCAGACGACCCGCCCCCTCGAGGACATCATCGAGGAGAAGGTCGACGCGGTGGCCGCCGAGGGCGACCTCTAGGCTGCGCCGGCAGGCCGCAGCGCCTGCTCACCGCAACCTGACGACGGGCCGGGGCGACATCGTCGCCCCGGCCCTTCGTCGTCGGCTCTTCTTGGTCGTCGTCCCGGCTCCCGGCGCCGGCGTAACCAGTCGGCTCTGTTCCGGCCTGCTCGACGGTCGCTGCTTCCGACGTCGCCGCCGCCACCGTTGTCGCGCCCAAGCGGAGGAGAATACCTCCCCGCAGAATCGGTAAATCCGTCGACTTGTCGATCAGTTGACTTGTTGCCGAATAGACCTGTCGTCCGCGATCTGTCACCAAATTGACACGTCGACGGGATTCGTCGCTCAGTTGATTTGTCGCTCCGTGGACTTGTCGTCCGGTTGATTTGTCGCTCCGTGGATTTGTCGTCCGGTTGATTTGTCGCTCCGTGGATTTGTCGTCCGGTTGATTTGTCGCTCCGTGGATTTGTCGTCCGGTTGATTTGTTGATCGGTCGACTTGTCGCCGAGTAGACAGGTTTACCGATTCTGCGGAGTGATACTCCCGCCCGCCTCGAAGACGATGGCGGTGACGACCCGTCCTCCACACAACGTGCGCGTGAAGCGGTCTCGTCGATGAGGAACGACGTCGCGCCGGGCGCTCTGCGTGCGAAGGTAGCGTGCGGACATGGCCGGCAAGATCACGCGACTCGTACGAGTCGACCTGGAGACGGATCGACTGATCGCCGACACGGCCCGCCTTCAACGGCGGTTCAAGAAGGACGTCGTGGCGTCCGCGATCGGCGCCTACGTCGAAGCGCATCGCGAAGAACTCGATCTCGCGCTCGACCACACCGCGCATCGCATCGATACCGCTGCCGATCCGCACGAACGCGATCCCCGTACCGGCCTGACGCGGGCCGAGCGCGCCGAGCTCTTCGGCCGGCTGGACTGAACCCGGGGCGTTCAGCACGAAGGCCCATGCCGTGCACAGCCGTCAGGGGCACGCCCGCAGCGCGGTTAGGCTGGAAGGGCGGCGCGCGGATGCCGCCGCGGCACCGATCCCCCTGAAGGCCCAGTGACGATTCTCCCCACGCCCGCGCGTCCGTGGCGCATGTGGCTGGTATGGGCCGTCGGCGTCGCCGCCTACGTGCTCTCAGTCACGAACCGCACCTCGCTCTCGTCGGTCGGCGTCGACGCCGCCGTCCGGTTCGACGCGGATGCCTCGACGCTGTCGATGTTCGCGGTCATCCAGCTCGCGGTGTACGGCGCAATGCAGATCCCCGTGGGCCTGCTGCTCGACCGCTTCGGCGCGCGCCCGATCGTGACCGCCGGCATGGTGCTCATGGCGCTCGGCCAGCTCGTGATGGCGTTCGCCTCGGACGTGGGCATCGGCATCCTCGCCCGCGTGCTCATCGGCGCCGGCGACGCGGCCGTCTTCCCGAGCGTGCTGCGCCTCATCGCCGTGTGGTTCCCCGACCGGCAGGCGCCCGTGCTCGTGCAGTTCACCGGCCTCATCGGCCAGTTCGGGCAGATCATCTCGATCCTCCCGCTCGCCGCGCTCCTGCATGCGACCTCGTGGAGCATCGCCTTCGGCAGCCTCGCCGGACTCGGCGTGCTGTTCTCGATCCTCACGTTCACGATCATCCGGAACCATCCGCCCGATCGGGACGCCGACGTCGCCGTCGACACGGAGACCGGCGCCATCCGGGTGGTGACGAGCGCCGCCGACCTCCGGGAGGGCTTCCGCGAGTCGTGGGCGCACCCCGCGACCCGGCTCGCCTTCTGGTCGCACTTCGCGACGCCCTTCGCCGGCACCGCGTTCGTGATGCTGTGGGGCTTCCCGTTCCTCACCGCCGGCGAGGGCCTGTCGCCCGCGGTCGCGTCGCTCGTCGTCACGTCCTTCGTGATCTTCGGCATCCTCGTCGGCCCGGTCATCGGGGCGCTGTCGAGTCGCCACCCGATGCGCCGGTCGCGCATGCTCGTGCTGCCGACGATCGCGATCCAGGCGGTCGCATGGCTCTCCGTCATCCTCTGGCCCGGGCCCGCCCCACTCTGGCTCCTTTTCCTGCTCACGGCCGCCCTCGGCACCGGCGGACCGGCTTCGATGATCGCGTTCGACCACGCCCGCACCTTCAACCCGAGCCACCGGCTCAGCACTGCAACCGGGATCGTGAACGGCGGCGGGTTCCTGGCCGGCCTGCTCGCCATCCTGTTCATCGGCATCGCGATGGACGTGCAGGGCGCCGGAACCCCCGCCACCTACTCGCTCGAGGCGTTCCGCATCGCGTTCCTCACGCAGGTGCCGCTCTGGGCGCTCGGCGCGGGCATGATCATCTGGGAGCGCAAGCGCACCCGCGTGCACATCGGACTCGACGAGCCGCGCTCGCGTCGCCGCGACCGCTGGGGCCGCCTCGGGCGCTGACCCGCCCTCGACATCGGGCATCGGTGACGGATGCCGCGCGGGCGACGACTCCTACTACCGGCCCGCTCGAAATCACGCGGTCGGGGCACTCCCCTTCGTGGCACCCGCGGCGTTACTCTGGCCACAGTCGGCACGACGTTCTTGGGGGTCTTGTGAGCATCGAAGTCCAGAGCACCACCACCGAGGCGGAAGGGCACGGCGTCGAATGGTGGGCCCTCGCCCCCGACGCCGCCGTTGCCGAGGCGAAGACCGACGGTGCACGCGGCCTGGCCGTGGCCGAGGCCGAGAAGCGGCTCGCCGAGGTGGGCCCGAACGCGCTGCAGAGTGCGCCGCCACCGAGTGTGTGGCGCATCGCGCTGAGCCAGGTGCTCGAGCTCATGACCCTGATGCTCATCGCGGTGACGATCATCTCGCTGCTCATCCAGCAGTTCACGACCGCGATCATCGTGGCGATCCTCGTGCTGTTCAACGTGGTCACCGGGACCCGGCAGGAGGTGAAGGCGCGTCGCAGCGTCGACGCGCTCGCGAAGCTCCAGACGCCGCAGGCCCGGGTCGTGCGCGACGGATCGCTGCTGCAGATCCCCGCGACGGGGCTCGTGCCGGGCGACATCGTCGAGGTCGAGTCGGGCGATCTCGTCCCCGCCGACGGCCGGATCCTCCGCTCTGCGAACCTCGAGACGCAGGAGTCCGCGCTCACGGGCGAGTCGTTGCCGATCCCGAAGGGTCCGGCCGAGAACACCGCCGACACGGCGCTCGCCGATCGCACGTCCATGGTGTTCCAGAACACCTCGGTGACGCGCGGCACCGCACGGATCGTCGTCGTCGAGACGGGCATGCAGACGCAGATGGGACGCATCGCGTCGCTGCTGACGCAGGTCGGCGACAAGAAGTCCCCGCTGCAGCTCGAGCTCGACAGCCTCACCAAGGTCCTCGGCATCATCGCCTGGAGCGCGGTGCTCGTCATCGTCATCATCGGGTTCGTGCGCGGGCAGAGCCTCGACGAGCTCCTCTTCCTCGCCACCGCCGTGGCGATCTCGGCCATCCCGACCGGCCTCCCGGTCTTCGTGCAGAGCCTGCTCGCGTGGGGTGCCTCGAGGCTCGCGAAGGAGCGCGCGATCGTCACCTCCCTCAACGACGTCGAGACGCTGGGCGCCACGAGCGCGATCTGCTCCGACAAGACCGGCACGTTGACGCTCAACAAGATGACCGTGCGCACGGCCTGGTTCGGCGGCAACACCTACCGGGTCACGGGAGAGGGATACTCGTTCGAGGGCCAGGTGCTCGGCACGACCGACGAACCGCTCGACGCGCCGACGCTCGGACTCGCAATCAGCCTGCCGAACGACGCGACGGTGTCGGCCGACGGCGAAGTGGTGGGCGACCCGACCGAGGCCGCACTCGTCGTACTCGGTGCGAGGCTCGGCATCGATGCCGACCAAGCCCGGAAGGACTACCCGCGCCTCGCCGAGGTCCCCTTCGACTCCGACTACAAGTTCATGGCCACATTGCAGCGGATCCCGGTGCGCGGCGAGCAGCGTCTCGTCCTGCTCGTGAAGGGCGCGCCTGACGTCGTGGTGGGGCGGTGCACGACGATGCTCGGGGAATCCCGCGACGTGGTACCCCTCGCAGCCGATTCGGCCACCGCAGAGCTCGAGCGGATGTCGGCCACCGGTCTCCGCACGCTCGCCATCGCGGCCCGCTTCCTCGACGATGCCGATGAGGGCCGCGTGGCAGCCGACCCGATGTCATGGGTCGGCGACCTCGTGCTCATCGGCATCGTCGGCATCGTCGACCCGCTGCGACCCGAGGCGAAGGTCGCGGTCGAGGTCGCGCACCGGGCCGGCATCGACGTTCGCATGATCACCGGCGACCACGCCGTGACCGCGGGAGCGATCGGCAGCGAGCTCGGGCTCCCCACCGGTGCCGTGAGCGGCGCGGACCTCAAGGCGATGAGCGACGAGGAGCTCTCGCGGCGTCTCCCCGATCTCCACGTCTTCGGCCGCGTGACCCCCGACGACAAGCTCCGGCTCGTCGGCCTCCTGCAGGCGAAGGGCGCCATCGTCGCGATGACGGGCGATGCGGTCAACGACGCCGCAGCGATCAAGCAGGCGAACATCGGCGTCGCGATGGGGTCGGGGTCGGAGGTCACGAAGCAGGCGGCGAAGCTCGTGCTCACCGACGACAACTTCGCGACGCTCGTGCATGCCGTGGAGCTGGGCCGCATCGTGTACTCGAAGATCACGGCGTACCTCCGGTTCCAGATGACGCAGCTGCTCAGCCTCATCATGCTGTTCCTCGCGGCGAGCGCCTTCTCGATCGCCGAGGGCGTCGCGCTCTTCCCCGCGCAGGTGTTGTTCATCAACTTCTTCGTCGCACTCTTCGCCGTGCTCGCGATCGCCGCCGACGCCAACCCGCCGGGCATCATGAACCACCCGCCCCGCGATCCGCGGATCGGGGTCGTGAACCCGGTGTCCCTCATCGAGTGGCTCGTCTACGGCACGGTCATCTTCCTCATCGCACTGGTGCCGCTCCTGTGGGGCCCCGACGAGCCGAGCCCGACCGAGCCGACCGCGTCGATGACCATGGCCTACGTGGTGCTCGGCCTCGCCACGGTGCTGAGCGCGCTGCTCATGCGGCGCTCGCCCGAGTCGGGCCTGCTCCCGCCGATCTGGGCGGTGACGAAGGTGCTCATCTGGCCGGTGGTGCTCATCGTCGCGTCGACCGAGGTCGGGCTGCTGCAGCGCTTCCTCGGCACGGTGTCCCTGACCGGTTGGCAGTGGCTCGAGTGCATCGGGCTGACGCTGATCCTGCTCGTGGTGGTCGAGGGCGACAAGTGGATCCGTCGTCTCCGTGCCGCGAGCCGGCAGCCCGGACGCCGGGTCGCGACCACGGTCACCCCGCGCTGAAGACCCCGCATCCGGTCACCGGATTCGGTGTTCCGACCGCCCGTACCGCGTGTCGGATCCACTCATCGGCCTGTCGGGACGCAACACCGAATCCGATGACACTGCGCTCGCTCAGCCCTCGAGCAGCTCCCGCAGGTCGGCGGACGTGAGCGCCTCGGCGGCGCGCAGGTCTGCCGGCGCGGGCGTGCCCGAGTCGCCGTCACGCGGCTCTGCGGCATCCGCCCCCGAATCGAGGATCGACGCGACCAGCTCGCCCTTGCGCGCCTTCAGCGCCATGACCTTCTCCTCGATCGTGCCCTGCGCGACGAGTCGGTAGACCATGACCTGCTTCGCCTGGCCGATGCGGTGCGCGCGGTCGACGGCCTGGGCCTCGCTCGCCGGGTTCCACCACGGGTCGAGCAGGAAGACGTAGTCGGCCTCGGTGAGGTTCAGGCCGAAGCCGCCCGCCTTCAGGCTGATGAGGAACACGGTTGCCTCGCCCGCCCGGAACCGCGCGATCTCGGCGTCGCGGCGGCGGACGGGCGTCGACCCGTCGAGGTACGCGTAGGGGATGCCCGAGGCATCCAGTCGCGCCCTCGCCCGCCCGAGGAACGACGTGAACTGGCTGAACACGAGCGCTCGATGCCCCTCGGCGAGCACGTCGTCGAGCTGCTCGAACAGCGCGTCGAGCTTGGCCGACGGGTAGCCGGCGTAGCGCTCCTCGTCGATGAGCGCAGCGTCGAGCGCGAGCATGCGCAGCAGCGTGAGCGACCGGTACACGATGAACCGCTGGCGGTCGAGGTCGTCGACGAGTCCGAGGAGCTTCTGCCGCTCGCGCTGCAGGGTCGCGTCGTACAGGCGCCGGTGCTTCGGCGCGAGCTCGACCGCGAGCACCTGCTCCTGCTTCGGCGGCAGCTCGGGCGCCACGAGCTCCTTCGTGCGGCGCAGGATGAGCGGGCGGATGCGCCGCCGCAGCCGTTCGCGTCGCTCGACATTGCCGTCCTGCTCGATCGGTCGTCGGTAGGTCTCGTCGAACGCGCGCCGTGACGGGAACAGGCCGGGCGCGACGATCCGCAGGATCGCCCACAGCTCCCCCACGTGGTTCTCGATCGGCGTGCCGGTCATCGCGAGCCGGAACGGCGCTCGGATGCCGCGGGCGGCCTCGTGCACCTTCGTCGCCGAGTTCTTCACGAACTGCGCCTCGTCGAGGACGAGCCCGCTCCACTCGAGCGCGGCGAACGCATCGGCCTCGAGTCGGAGCACCGCGTAGGTCGTGACGACGACGTCGGCGGATGCCGCGGCCTCGGCGATGCGGCCACGACGCCGCGCCTCGGTCGCGATGACGGTGGCGACCCGGAGGTTCGGCGTGAAGCGCGACGCCTCGCGCACCCAGTTGGAGGCGACGGAGGTGGGCGCGACGACGAGGAAGGGGCGATCCTCGACCGAAGCATTGCGCGCATGCTGCATGAGCGCAAGCGCCTGCGCCGTCTTGCCGAGCCCCATGTCGTCGGCGAGCACGCCGCCGAGCCGGTGCTGCCACAGGAACGCCAGCCACCGGAATCCCGCGAGCTGGTACGGCCGCAGCGGCAGCGCGAACCCGGCTGGCGGCGGCAATTCCTCGACGCCTCCGTGCGCGAGCCCCTCGACGATTCGACGCCAGGCGACAGCTGGCTCGGCCTCGTGCGCGAGGTCCTCGAAGTCGGCCCAGAGCCCGGCGCGAGTGCGGTGGATCGGCAGCGTGCCGGTCTCCCACTCGGCGACCGTGCCGGCCTCCTCGATGAGCTCGCGCAGCGGGTCGAAGAGCGGATCCGCGAGCGACAGGTACGTCTTGTCGACGAGCAGCAGGCGCCGCTGCCCCTTCGCGAGCGCGGTGAAGAGCCGCTGGAACGGCACCGGGCGACCGTCGACGGTGAGCTGCACCCCGAGGTCGAACCAGTCGGCCTTGAGCGACTCGACCGCCGTGACGGTGAGCCGCGGCTCGCCCTCGGCTCGGCGGTAGTCGGGCCGGATGCCGCGCACGTCGATGCGCAGCGGCCCGCGTTCGGCGAGGCGCTCGAGTCGCGGCATCCGCTCGACCGTGAACTCGGCCGCGTCGGCGCCGCGCAGGAGCACCGCCTCGAGCGGCACCCAGCCGAGCGCGTCGGCGACCCGCGCGAGCAGGTCGTCGTCGAGGTCGGGGTCGTCGGCCGAGGCTGCGACGGACGCGTCGACCGGCGTCGTGCGCCCGTCGGCGTGCTCCCACCGCCACGCGAGCCGCAGCACGTCGCCCGGCTCGTGCCGTGCGTCGAGCACGAGCGTGGCGGGCGGTGCCACCGGCGGCGTGAAGCTGTCGACGCGGCTCACGATCGCGATCGACCGCGCGAGCCGGTGGACGTGCCCGCGCACGAACTCGGGCACCTCCGCGGCCGGCACGCGCACCGTACGAGCCTCCTCGAGCGCGGCGACCTCGGCCGGCCCGAGCGGTGCCGTCAGCGGCGCGACGTCGAGCACCCCGGCGCCGAAGTCGAAGCGGTAGAGCCCATGCTCGCCGATACGGCGGACGTGCTGCATCGGCCGCGTCTCAGTGCCGAACCGCACGATCGGCTCGAGCACGAGATCGCCGTCGTCGCCGATCGTCGCGTCGAGCGCCACGGATGCCGCGTCGTGCACGACCACCGCGGGCGTCGCCGTCGACCCGGCGAGCGCGATGCCGAGCCGCCGCGCCTCGGCGAGCAGCGCCCACAGCAGCGGACTCTCGAACTCGTCGAGCGAGATCCACTCGGACCCGGCCGGCTGGTACACCGCCGTGGACCCGCCCTTCAGCATGGCGAACTGCGCGAACCATCGCGACTGTGCGTGGTCGAACCCGCCCGCGCTCGCCTGGTAGGCGATGTTCTGCCAGGTGAGCCCGGACTTGACCCATCGACCACGGGCGCCCGCCGTGACCGGGCGCACCGCGAGCCGGTCGACGGATGCCGCGCGCCGTGCGGGCTCGTCACGTCGCCCCTGCCACTCGCCCGGCCGACGCGGCACGTCGCGGCGCAGTTCGAACTGCAGCGCGAGGGGACGCGGCGCCGCGGCCGGTCGGCCAGCGCGCGAGGCCGGCGACGCGGCATCCGTCGTCTCGGAAGGCTCGTTCATGTCGGTCGGTGAGGCAGTGAACGAGGCGATCGCACGACGCCAGTCGGGCGTCCGCTCACCACGCGCACCGGGGCGGGACGCGGGTTCGGCGGGCATGGATCCATGCTCGCATGCGGTGCCGACACCGTCGCCGGGCGGGCTCGCCGCGCAGAGCTGCACCCGCAGCGGTCAGATCCCGCCGAATCGGGAACCGTTCTCCGACAGGGGTTGACCCGCCCTTGAGCCGGGGACCAATATGAGGATCGTTCGTGTCGCGGCGAACCGCCGCGAGCGGACGGCCGGGTGATCACCCCGGCGGCACGCACGCGCACAAGGGGGTACGCATGTTCCGTCAACTCGCCGTCGCCACCGCAGCGGCACTGGTCATCACCGGCGCGGCCGCCGCGCCGAGCTTCGCCAGTCCGCCACAGCCACCGGGCGGTGAAGCCGGACCGTCGGTCTACACCGGCACCGTCGACGCCGACGGGCTCGCGAGCATCGTCGACCTCGGCGTGGATCGCCAGGAGATGGTCGTCGAGCCGAGCGCCGACGGCGGGGGCCTGGTCGACGTCCAGGTCATCCTGAACGCCGTGCAGATCGACCAGCTCGCGAGCGCCGGCACGACGCTCGAGGCCAAGGAGCCGGCGGCGCAGCGACGCTCGATGCAGGCGTTCGGCACGCCCGAGGGTGTGTTCCGCCACTACAGCGGCGAGGGCGGCATCCTCGAGGAGCTCGTCGACCAGGCGGCCGCGCACTCCGGCATCGCGCAGTTCCGCGTGCTCGGCGAGACGTGGAACGGCCAGGACATCGGCGCCGTTCGCGTCACCGGCAACATCGCCAAGCAGAAGACGGACGGCAAGCGCCCGACCACGGTGTACGTGGCCGCCCAGCACGCCCGCGAGTGGATCACGCCCGAGATGGTGCGACGCCTGCTCGACTACTACCTGAGCTCCTACGGCACCGACCCGCGCATCACGAAGATCATCGACACGACCGAGCTGTGGTTCGTGCCGGTCGCGAACCCCGACGGCTACGACTTCACGTTCCAACCCGGGCAGCGCCTCTGGCGCAAGAACCTGCGCGACAACAACGAAGACGGCCTGATCACGGGCATCGACGGCGTCGACCTGAACCGCAACTCGGCGACTCGCTGGGGCTACGACAACGAGGGCTCGTCGCCCAACCCGGCGAGCGACACGTACCGCGGTCCCACGCCCGGATCCGAGCCCGAGACCCAGGCGCTCGACCAGCTGTTCGCGAAGGTGACGCCCGAGTTCATGATCAACTACCACTCGGCCGCGGAGCTGCTGCTCTACGGGATCGGCTGGCAGGTGGCGACGCCGTCGCCCGACGACGTGATCTACGAGGCGATGGCCGGCGACGACGCGAACCCGGCCGTGCCGGGCTACGACCCCGACATCTCCGCCGAGCTCTACACGACGAACGGCGACCTCGACACGCACATGCAGGCGGCGTACGGCACGCTCGGGTTCACGCCCGAGATGTCGACGTGCGAGGACGCGGCCGACCGCGTGCCCGACGACGAGTGGGTCGCCGAGGAGGACTGCGTGGCCCTCGGCTTCGACTTCCCCGACGACGAGGCGCTCATCCAGGGCGAGTTCGAGAAGAACATCCCGTTCGCACTCGCCGTCGCCGAGTCGGCGCAGGACCCCGACGACCCGGTGTCGGTCGTGGGCCGTGACGCCGCCGACCTCGTGGCCGACCCGTTCGAGGTCTCGTACGGCGACCCGCAGCCCGTGGCGGTCACCGCGAAGCGTGCGCTGAACGCGAAGACCCTGCACTACAAGATCAACGGCGGCAAGGAGGTCAAGAAGCAGGTCGCCGAGTGGCAGGGCGGCGAGCGCTACGGCTTCGAGGGCACCGACTACTACGCCGAGTACCGAGGCGCTGTCTCGGGCGCTGAGCCCGGCGACTCCGTCGAGGTGTGGTTCTCGGGCCAGACCAACGCCAAGGACCTGCCGAAGGGCCAGAAGCCGGGCAAGGTCGAGAGCGAGCACTTCACGTACGAGCTCGCCCAGGACACGGGCAACCAGGTGCTCGTCATCGCGAACGAGGACTACACCGGGTACAACCCCGAGGAGGCGCCGCGCAACGACGGCGCGAAGTACCTCGACGAGTACCTCGCGGCGCTCGAGGCGAACGGCGTCGACGCGGACGTCTGGGACGTGGACGCGCAGGGCGTGCCGCACGACCTCGGCGTGCTCGGCCACTACGACGCCGGTCTCTGGTACCTCGGCGACAACCGGCTCACCCAGGACGAGGAGGACGTGATCACGCAGTACGGCGGGTCGCAGCTTCCCGACCTGGCCGTGGCCGAGCGCCAGCAGTACCTCACGATGGCCGTTCGGGACTGGCTCAACGAGGGCGGCAAGGTCGCGTACACCGGTGAGACCACCGGGTACTACGGCCTCGGCGGCGACCTGTTCGGCGGGATCTACTACGGCCTCGACGGCGCACCCGACCAGGACTGCGTCGTCACGGTGGATCCGTTCTCCGACTGCCTGCTGCTCGCCGACGACTTCACCCAGTACTGGATGGGCGCCTACGCGCGACAGGACTCGGGTGAGCAGTCGGGCACCGACGGCATCGCGCCGCCGCTCGACGGCGTCAGCGTCGAGTTCGGCGGCCCGGCGACGGTCGACAACCCGATCGACGAGGCCGGCGCGTTCGTGGTGACGAGCGACGTGCTCCCGGCAGACGAGTTCCCGCAGTTCGCGAGCGAGGGCGTGGCCGAGTACCCCGACCCGTTCGCGGCGATCGAGGGCGAATGGGCGGCGGCCGCCGGCCACGTCGACGACGGCTACCAGCGGCTCGGTCGGACGTACGACCTCACCGGGCTGACCGCGGCGAACGCGCCCGCGTTCGAGGCGCAGCTCGCGTTCGACACCGAGCCCGGCTACGACAACGTGATCGTCGAGGCGCGTGCGGTCGGCAGCAACGACTGGACGACGCTCCCCGAGGCCGGCGGCGCGACGGACACGGACGTCCCGACCGAATGCGAGGCGGGCTTCCTCCTCGAGGAGCACCCGTGGCTCGAGCACTACCTCACCCCGGGCACCGCGACCGACCCGTGCCTCCCGACGGGTGACACGGGCGACTGGAACCGGTTCACCGGCTCGTCCGGCGGCTGGATCCCGGTGTCGTTCGACCTGTCCGCGTACGCGGGCGGCCAGGTGGAGGTCGTCGTGAGCTACGTGACCGACCCGAGCTCGGGCGGCCTCGGCGCCATCATCGACGACACGAAGCTGGTCACCACGGCGGGCGAGTCGCAGGCCGAGGGCTTCGAGCAGGGCCTCGGCGCCTGGCAGGTGCTCGGCCCGCCCGCGGGCAGCCCGCCGAACTTCTCGGACTGGGAGCGCTCGGACGGCCTCGCGGAGCTCGCCTCCGTGACCGCTACGGAGGACACGCTGCTCTTCGGCTTCGGCCTCGAGCAGCTGGCCACCGACGACGAGCGCGCCGAGGTCGTCGGCCGCATCCTCGACCATTTCGGAATCTGATCGAGGGGAGCAGGTGATCGGATGCCGCGCCGGGTTCGCCCGGCGCGGCATCCGTCGTCTGCGCCGCGGCGACGCCTCGCGAGCGCAACCGGACGTGAGCAACCCTCGGTGACATCTTGACAGCCGCCCGCACGGCTCGGCAGGCTAGCGCCTAGGGTCCGCAGTGAGCCGCAGGCGTGGCGAACATGATCGACGATGACGTCACGACTACCCCTCCGGCCGGAGACGGATCGAAGGAGCCATGATGGCCGGAATCCGCTCCACCTCCACTCGCCTCGCCTTCGGCGTCGCGACCCTCGCCGTGGTGCTGGCGATGCTCGCTCCCGTCGGCGCGAGCGCCGCAGAGGACGACGAAGCGCTCGACATGTACACCGCCGACGTGAGCACCGAGCAGGCGACCGACCTCGTCGCGAGCGGCGTCGACGTCGCCGCGAGCCGGGTCACCGACGACGGCGTGGCCGTCGACGTCGTGCTCACCGAGCAGGAGGCGAAGGATCTCCGTGCGAAGGGCGTCGACGTCCATGTGAAGAAGAACAAGGATGGCAAGTCCGCCAGGCAGCTGGCGGCCGAGCAGGCGGCCTCGGGCTACAACGTCTGGCGATCCTGGGACGAGAGCGGCGGCATCCGCGACGAGCTGTACCAGCTCGCGAAGGACAACCCCCAGCTCGTGAAGCTGGTGGTGCTCGGCCACACCTACCAGGGCCGCGAGATCATCGCGCTGAAGGTCACGCAGGGCGCGAGGGGCGTCCCTGACGGGTCCCGGCCGGCGGTCCTGTACAGCTCGACGCAGCACGCGCGCGAGTGGATCTCGACCGAGGTCAACCGGCGACTGCTGCACTCGTTCATCGACAGCTACAACGCCAAGGACAAGGCGACGAAGACGCTGCTGCAGAAGAACGAGTACTGGTTCCTGCTCGTCGCCAACCCCGACGGCTACCAGTACACGTTCGACCACGAGCGGCTGTGGCGCAAGAACCTGCGCGACAACGACGGTGACAACCAGATCACCCGCGCCGACGGCGTCGACCCCAACCGCAACTACCCCGAGCACTTCGGCTACGACGAGGAGGGGTCCTCGTCGGTGACCTCGAGCGACACCTACCGCGGTCCGTCGGCCGGATCCGAGCCCGAGACGCAGGCGATGATGGCGCTCCTCGACCGGGCGGCTCCCGAGTTCCAGGTGAACTACCACTCGTTCGGACAGTGGCTGCTGTACGCCGAGGGCTGGCAGACCGGGACCCCGACCGCGGACGACCCCATCTACTACGCACTGTCGGGCAACCGCGACAACCCCGCGATCTCCGACTTCGAGCCGGGCCTGTCGTCCGACGTGCTCTACGTGACGAACGGCGAGACCACCGACTTCGCGCACGTCCAGCACGGCACACTGGCGTGGACGCCCGAACTCGGCGAGGGCGAGCCCGACGCCGGCTTCGTGTTCCCCGACGACGAGGCGCTGGTGCAGGCGGAGTACGAGCGCGCCCTCCCCTTCGCGATGGACGTGGCCAAGTCGGCGGCCGACCCGGCGAACCCGGTGTCGCACCTCGGCCTGACGACGAAGCCGTTCTACCTGAAGAGCGACGACACGTACAAGGCCGGGCTCCCGCTGGCCGACTTCACCTTCAAGTACTCCTACGGCGACCCGCAGGAGGTGCGTGTGATCGCGAAGCGGAGCCTCGGCGCCGTGACGCTGAAGTACCAGATCAACGACCAGCCCGTCGTCTCGAAGCCCACGTCCGAATGGACGGGCGGTGACACCTATGGCGGCAAGACCGGCGCCCACTACGCCATCATGAGCGGCGTCGTGACCGGCACCCAGCCGGGCGACAGCGTCAAGGTCTGGTTCACGGGCGGCAAGGCCACGAGCGACTCGTTCACGTACCAGGCCGTCGAGGAGTCGAGCGACCGCGTGCTGATCGTGTCGGCCGAGGACTACACGGGCGCCTCACCGGTGCAGGGCGTCACCGCCCCGAAGTACCTCTCGTCCTACCAGAACGCCCTGACGGCCAACGGCGTCGGCTACGACGTCTACGACGTGGACGCGCGCGGGCGGATCGCCTCCGACAACCTCGGCGTGCTCTCGCACTACGACGCCGTGATCTGGTACACGGGCGACGACATCATCACCCGAGAACCCGGCGGTGCCGCGGGCACGGCCTCCCGGCTGGCGATGGACCAGATCCTCGAGGTCCGCGACTTCCTCAACGAGGGCGGCAAGGTGCTCTACACGGGCAAGTACGCCGGCACGCAGTACGCCGGTCAGTACCTGTTCGACCCGACGGCCGCGAACGCGTCGTGCGGCGACCCCGCCGTCCGGCCACGCTGCCGTCCGCTCGGCGGATCGGGCAACCTCGTCAACGACACGCTGCAGTACTCGCTCGGCGCGTACATCGCGGTCGACGACGCCGGCACCACGGATGAGGGCGACGTGCTCGACGTGCTCGGCGTCGACACCCCGTACGACGGTCTCGACTGGGGCTTCAACGGCGCGGACAGCGCGGGCAACCAGGACCACAGCAACTCGTTCATCACGACGAGCGGCATCCTGGACCCGCAGCAGTACCCGCAGTTCGAGAGCTGGGTCTCGGCCCGCTGGGACCGCGCGGGCGGTCCGTTCGAGCCGCACTCCGGCGACGCGTACGCGTACTCGCAGATCGCGGACGTGTCGTACAAGCGGCTGACGCGGACGATCACCGTCCCGCAGGGCGGCGCGAACCTGTCGTTCTGGACGTCGTACGACACCGAGCCCGACTGGGATCACCTGATCGTCGAGGCCCGCGTGCCGAACACGGACCAGTGGACGACGCTGCCGAGCGAGCACACCACGAGCAGCACCGGTCAGAGCTGCCCGGCCGGCTGGCGCGAGCTGCACCCGCACCTCGACCACTACCAGACGGTCATCGACTCGACGTCGTGCGAGCCGAGCGGCACCACCGGCGTGTGGAACGCGGCATCCGGCAACTCGGGCGGCTGGGAGCAGTGGAACGTCGACCTGTCGCTGTACCAGACCGCGGGCCAGGTCGAGGTCTCCATCGGCTACGTCAGCGACTGGTCGACCCAGGGGCTCGGCGTCTTCGTCGACGACATCGAGGTGTCGACCGGCGAGGGATCGACCTCGTTCGAGAACGACGACTCGAACGGCTGGGAGATCACCGGACCGCCGCCGGGCAGCGCGCCCAACCCGAACAACTTCATCATCACGACGGCCGCGGGCTTCCCCGAGGCGGCCGTGGTGGCGACGCCGCACTCGCTGCTGAGCGGCTTCGGGTTCGAGGGCATCACCGATCAGGCCACGCGCAACGCGTGGATGGGCCGAGCCCTGGATCACCTGCTCGACTAGGGGGCGAGCAACACAGCACGGATGCCGCGTCGGGTTCGCCCGGCGCGGCATCCGTGTGCGCGGGCTACGCCTTGACCAGCGCCCTGCGGTGCGCCTCGTACTTCGGCCGGCCGATCCACCGCCAGATCAGGCGCACGGGAGCCGGCAGGTGCTTGCGCTGCCATTCGGCGCCGCCGTCGGGCTGCGCGGCGAGGATCGCGCCGAGCTGCAGGAACGCCTTGCCCTTGGGCGTGGCCTTGCGACCGTGCTCCGAGAGCGCCTCGACCTCGGGCTGGGTGATCACCGTCTCCATGACGGGCACGATGTTCGACTCCTCGTCGGGGAGGTGCGCGGCGAGCGCGGCGTTGATGCCATCGAGCGCCGCGAGCACGTCCTCGGCGTCCGCCGGCCGTGCGCTCGCCCGCCACGTCGGCAGCGCCTCGTCCATCGCCGTGAGGTGCACGAGCAGCGCCGCGTGCTGCTGCTTCATGCGCTCCACATGTGCGGCGCACGAGGGAGCCCGCTGCTCGAGGGGCGCCCAGAGCATCGTGTCCTCCCCCTCGTGGTGCGCGTGCAGCCCCACCGAGAGCATGTCGAGGTGGTCGCCCACGAGGTCGGCCTGCGCAGTGTCGCCCCCTGGCACGGCTTCCACGAGCATCCGGCCCTCGCCGAAGCCCGCGCGGAACATGCGGTGGATCTCGGCCATGCCGCTCGCATCGCACGTCTTCACGGGCGTGCCGGATGCTGCGGGCTGGTCTCCGCTCGAGGGCAGCGCGGTCGCGGCCATGTCGGCTCCGTTCGTCGTCGAAGGGTGCGGTCGAACGCGACGATACGAGCCCGCGGATGCCACGACAAGCCCCCGATTCTCGGCACAGGCGCGACCGCCCGGTACGGTGATCGGATGCAGGTCACGCGCGTCCGCGTCCATCCCGTCAAGTCGTTCGCGGGGAACGACGTGCGCTCGGCCGTGGTCGAGCCGTGGGGGCTCGCGGCCGACCGTCGCTGGGGCATCGTCGACGCGGCATCCGGTGCCGTGATCACCGCTCGCGAGCGCAACGGGCTGCTCGCGCTGCACGCCGAGCCGATGGCCGGCGGCGGCGTGCTGCTCGACGACGGTCGGGGCGACCCGCTCCAGGTCGACCCGCCCGTCGACGCGGCCCCGATCCCGGTGGGCTTCACACGGCAGGGCACCGCGCTGCCCGCCGGCGAGGAGGCCGACGAGTGGCTGGCCGCGCGCATCGGCGCCGGCGTGCGCCTCGTCTGGCAGCCCGATCCGACCGCGCGCACCGTGAACCCGTCGCACGGCGGCCTCCCCGGCGAGCGCGTCACCCTCGCCGACGTCGCCCCGGTGCTGCTCACGAGCGAGGCCTCGCTGGCGCAGCTCGACGCGTGGACCGACGAGGGCACGCCGCCCCTCGACATGCTCCGGTTCCGCCCGAACATCGTGATCGACGGCGACGTGCCGTTCGCCGAGGACGCCTGGCCGTTCGTCGACCTCGGCGACGTGCGCTTCCGGGTGACCGCGATCTGCGACCGGTGCGCGATGACCCTCATCGACCCGGTCACGCTCGCGCGTGGCGTGGAGCCCATCCGGACGCTCGCGAAGCACCGCCGGTGGGACGGCACGACGTGGTTCGGCATCCTGCTCGTGCCGCAGCTCGACGGCGGCGGCCGGGCGCTCGTCCGGGTCGGCGACCCCGTGCGTCCCGTGCCCGCGGACTGAACGGCGCGGAACCCGCGGCGTCGCTCCTCGACATCGGCCGGGGCGCGTCGTACGGTTCAGGCATGGACAGCGCCGTGGCCGCGATCGCCGAGTGGATGCCGCTCCAGCGATGGTTCGGCGGCAAGGGCCACACGCCGTCGCTGCGGCTCATCGGCGCGTTCGAGCTGCCCACGGTTGAGGAGGACGCGCGCGTGCGCACCCTGCTCGTGATGGACGACGCGTCGGAGCCGCCCGTGCTGTACCAGGTGCCGGTCGTCGAGCGGCTCGACCGGCTGCATGCGCCCGAGGCATCCGATCACCTCATCGGGCGCCTGCCCGACGACGGCTACCTCTACGACGGACCGCACGACCGCGCCTACACCGACGCGCTGCTCGCGACCATCGTGCGCGACCGCGAGGCGGCCTCCGACGGCGCCGACGCGATCGGCCACTACTCGGGCGATGCGGTGCGCCCGCCGACGACGTCCGCGGCCTCGGTGCTCGGCGGCGAGCAGTCGAACACCTCGATCATCTTCCGCCCGGCCGACTCGGCGCCCATCATCTGCAAGCTCTTCCGGCAGCTGCACCACGGCGAGAACCCGGATGTCACGCTGCAGACGGCGCTCGCCTCCTCGGGCTCCCCGCACGTGCCCGCGAGCGTCGGCGATGTCGTGGGCGAATGGGACGACGTGGGCCGGCCCGACGGTCGCGCGCGCGGTCATCTCGCCTTCGCGCAGGAGTTCCTGCCCGGCGTCGAGGACGCGTGGCGCGTGGCGCTCTCGTCCGCTGCCGCCGGGACCCCGTTCACCGAGGAGGCCCGCGCGCTCGGCGCCGCCGTCGCCGAGGTGCACCTGTCGCTCGGCCGACTGTTCCCCCGCGAGCAGCCCTCGCCCGAGCACATCCACGCGATCACGTCGGCATGGTCGCGCCGCCTCGCCATGGCCGTCTCGGAGGTGCCCGAGCTCGAGCCGCACCGCGCCGCGATCGAGGCGTTCTACGAGCGCGCGGAGGCCGGCGCGTGGCCAGAGCTGCAGCGCGTCCACGGCGACCTGCACCTCGGCCAGGTGCTCCTGGTGCCCGACCGCGGATGGGTGCTGCTCGACTTCGAGGGCGAGCCGATGCGCCCGATGCAGGACCGCCAGCATCCCGACGTGCCGGCGCGCGACGTCGCCGGCATGCTGCGGTCGTTCGACTACGTCGCCGGCTCCACGGGGCTCGCGCTGCCCGAGCGCGCCGGGTCCGCCGTCGCGTGGGCGGATGCCGCGCGGCGCGCGTTCCTCGAGGGGTACGTCGCGGCATCCGGCCTCGACCTCAGCGGCTACCGCGACCTGCTCGCGGCCTTCGAGCTCGACAAGGCCGTGTACGAGGCGATCTACGAGACGCGGAACCGTCCGACGTGGGCGGCGATCCCGCTGCACGCGATCATGAGCCTGCTCGAGTCGGGGGCGACGCGGGCGGGCGAGGCGGGCGCGGCATCCGAGCCCGACGCGCCCACGCCCTCGCTGGCCTGAGCCGACGGATCGGCGACGCGATGGGACGCTTCAAGCAGGCGTGGCTCACCACCATCAAGCACACGTTCAACCACCTGACGCTCGCGATGGCGCGCCGCGGCATCGGGCCGTTCATGCTCGTGCGGCACGTGGGCCGCAAGAGCGGTCGCACGTTCGAGACGCCGATCCTGCACGCCCGGATCCCGGCCGGCTTCGTCGCCGTGCTCGTGTACGGCACGGGGGTCAGCTGGTACCGCAACCTCCGCGCCGCAGGCCACGGCGCGGTCCTGCGGGGCCGCCGCGAGTACGCGATCGACCGCATCGAGCCGTTCCCGACCGACGCCGGGCTGCGCGCGTTCGGCCCGCTGCTCCGGGTCTACCTCCAAGCCGTGCATCGCACCGAGTTCCGGCTGCTGCACATCGCCGACGGCTCGGCCGACGGCGCGGCCGACAACTAGCGGATGCCGCGGGCGAACAGCATCAGCGGCGTGCGATCGGCGTAGGCGCGGTAGTCGTCGCCGAACGCGTCGAGCAGCCGATGCTGCTCGACGTGCGCCTTGATCACGAGCACGACGCAGAGCAGGAGCCACACGACGACGAGCTCGATCCGCGCCCGCCAGAGCACCCAGCCTCCGGCCGCGATCATGAGCCCGAGGTAGATCGGGTTGCGCGTGAGTCGGTAGATCCCGCCGGTGCGCAGCGGCGCATCGGGCTTCGGCGCGACCCACACCACGAGGTCGCGTCCGAGCACCGCGAAGCCGGCACCCACGAGCGCGAGGCCCGCGACCATCAGGACCGCCGCGAGCGCGGTGATCCAGGTCGCGCTCCACAGCGCCTCACCCGGCAGCAGGAGCAGGACGATGAGCCCGAGCTGCGCCCAGACGAGCCAGTTCGCGCGGTCCCAGCGCACCCTCGCGTCCACGACCCCATCCTCCTCCGATGAGCCGGAACCTTGACGCGGCGCGGCGCTCGGGGCCATCGTGGTGTCCACCGCACCGGCGAGGGGGGACGCGTATGACGGAGGCGACGACCGCGACCGTCACGTCACCCAACCACCGCATCGCGCGGGCCGTGAACATCACGACGCTCACGATCATCGTCGTGCTCGGCATCACCTTCCTGGTCGGCGAGGAGCCGGTCTTCGAGATCATCGTGCTGGCGGTGTGGTGCCTGCTCTCGTCGGCCTACATGGCGGCGTGGATGATCGCACTCACCCGCATCTCGCGGCAGGAGTGGCGCGCGACGCCGACGCTCATCGCGACCCGGCGGCCGGGTCGGGTCGCGAGCCTCATCACCACGATCCTCGCGAGCCTCATCGGCGTCACGGCCGCCGGCCAGCTGCTGGTGCTCCGCCAGGATCCCGACCTCGGCGAGGCCATGAACTTCGTCGGGGTGTGGGCGATGCTGATCGCGTGGGGGTTCCTGCACTGGGGCTTCGCGCAGATCTACTACCGGCTCGACAACCGCGTGCCCGACGACCCGCGCGGCCGCCCACTGATGTTCCCCGATCGCGACGACCCCGGCCTGCTCGACTTCGTCTACGCCGCATTCATGATCGGCACGAGCTTCACGCCCAACGACATCAACACGACCTCCCGCATCCGGTGGACCGTGACCTGGCACTCGGTGCTCAGCTACTTCTTCAACGGGTTCATCATCGTGCTCGCCTTGAACACGATCATGGAGATCACGGCGACAGGCTAGGTCGAGCCCGTCTCGCGGCCCTCGCGGACGTCGCCGAGGATCTCGCCCGTGACGCCCGACACGACGAGGTCGGCGTGCACGCGCGTCGGGTCGATCCGGAGCGCGTTGGCGCCGTCGACCTCGATCGCCCACGCGCGGGCCGCGTCGGGAGTGCGACCGAACTCGGTGTGCCGACGCACGAGCCGCGGCATCCGCTCGTCGTCGTCGGCGGCACAGAACCACGACTCGTCGACGAGGTCGCGGATGCGCCGCCACGGCTCCTCGTCGCTCAGCAGGTAGTTGCCCTCGACGACGACGATGCGCGCCACCGGCTCGATCGGGATCTCGCCCGCGACCGGCTCGTCGACGTGGCGCTCGAACGCGGGCGCGTACACGGTGTGGTCGACCTCGCGGCGCACCCGCTCGAGCAGGCCGACGAAGCCCCAGCCGTCGAACGTCTCGATGGCGCCCTTGCGGTCGCGCAGGCCGAGGCGGTCGAGGGTCGCGTTCGCGAGGTGGAAGCCGTCCATCGGCAGGTGCGCAGCGGATGCCGCGTCCCGCGCGTTCAGCGCCGCCACCACCGAGCGAGCGAGGGTCGTCTTGCCGGCGCCGGGCGATCCGGTCACGCTGATGAGCACGCGCCGGCCGGATGCCTCGGCGAGCGCCCGCGCGCGGGAGGCGAGCGCTTCGATCGCGGCGCTCGGGAACGCGGACGACGGGTGCGGCGAGCTGGCGGACACCCCTCCAGCCTGCCACCCCGCCGGTGGTCGAGTGGCGCCCGGCGGAGCCGGACGCGTATCGAGACCCGTTCGCAAGCGGGTTTCGAGGCGCCTCGTCGCGGCTCCTCGACCCACGAGGTTCTACGCCGCCAGCCGGCGCTCCGCACGTGCGAGGTTCGCGACGAGCTCGTCGCGGTCCTGCGGCACCACGTAGGCGGGCTGGTCGCGCTCGACGCGCCAGCTCTCGGCGAGCGGGCCGACGTTCACCGTGTCGAAGCCGAACGCGTCGTAGAGGTCGGTCACGAACTGTGCGGCATCCGCGTGGTCGCTGGCCGTCGCGAGCGCACGGCGACCGGGCGTGCCCGCGGGCAGGCCGGCGGTCGTGATGTCGCTCGCCATGATGTGGTTGAAGCCCTTGGCGACGTGGCTCGTCGGCAGGTGCTCCTGGAGCAGGCCGGTGACGGTCGCGCGGCCCTCGTCGAGCGCGGGGACGTGCCCGTCGCGCTCCCAGTAGTAGTTGTTCGTGTCGATCACGATCTTGCCGGCGAGCGGCTCGACCGGGATCGCGTCGTACGCCTTGAACGGCACGGTCACGACCGCGACATCCGCCGCCTCGGCCGCCTCGGTCGCCGTCGCGGCGCGTGCCTTCGGTCCGAGCTCGGCGACGAGCCCGGCCAGCGTCTCGGGCCCGCGCGAGTTGGCGATCACCACGTCGTACCCGTTCGCGATCGCGGCTCGTGCGACCTGGCTGCCGATGTGTCCTGCTCCGATGATTCCGATCGTCGTCATGCTGAGGCGAACCGCGGCGGGCCGCGGAATGTTCCCGATCGGCCGGCCTCCGCAGCCGCCCGGCTCGCCTCCGCGGATGCACCGGACATGGCGGTTACCCTGACCGGATGAGCCGCCTGATCGCCGGATCCGCGCTGACGACGACCGCCCTCGTCCTGCTCCTCACCGGATGCTCCGGTGGGGCGACCCCGACCAGTCCGCCCACCACGTCGGCGCCCGCCAGCCCGACCCAGACGCCGACGTCGACGCCCACGCACTCGGTCGACCCCAACGCGCCGACCGGCCAGTGCGCCGACGACGCGCTGCAGGTCACCGTCGAGAGCGTCGACGCGGGTGCCGGGTCGATCTACCTGAACGTGGTGTTCACGAACACGGGCGGCGGATCCTGCGAGCTGCGTGGAGCGCCCGGGGTGTCGGTGGTCGACGCCTCGGAGAACGAACTGGGCGTGCCGGCCGAGCAGGTGAACGACGACTCGCCGGCGACGGTCACGCTCGAGCCCGGGGCATCCGTCAGCGCACCGCTGCAGGTGACGAACATCGCACCCGGCGGCGGACCGCTCGACGACTGCCCGGTCGTCGAGGGCACCGGGTATCGCGTGTTCCCGCCGCACAGCTTCACGGGATTCATCGTCTCGAGCAGCGACCCGGTGCCCGCGTGCAGCAGCTCGACGGTGTTCATGAAGGTGAGTCCGGTCGCGGCGTCGTCGTGACGTGCCGGCCCTCGGGGCGACCTCGTCGGTCGGCATCGTCGGTCAGGAATCGAGAAGCACGCGCCGCCGAAGCCGCGTAGCGTGACGAGCACGAGCCCACCGAAGCGGCTCACCGACCTGGAGGAGATGATCATCATGGCCGAGAAGACCGAGGGCCTCTCAGAGTTCGAGCGCGAGGCCGTCAAGGACCGCGCGAAGGAGCTGCGCGCCGAGGCGAAGGCGGGCAAGAACCGCGCCGCGGGCGAGAAGGCGATCCGCGAGGCGATCGAGGCGATGTCGGGCGAGGACCGCGCCATCGGCGAGGGCTTCTACAAGGTCGTCTCGGAGGTCGCGCCGCAGCTCATGCCGAAGACGTACTACGGCATGCCGGCCTTCGCGAACGACGAGGGCAAGGTCGTGACGTTCATGCAACCCGCCGACAAGTTCAAGGCTCGGTACGCGACCATCGGGTTCGAGGACCGGGCGAACCTCGACGACGGCGACTTCTGGCCGATCGGCTTCGCCGTGCGCACGTGGACGCCGGCGATCGAGCAGCGGTACTCCGAGCTGGTGGCGTCCGCGGTCAGCTGATCGAACGAGCCGATGCGGACCGGGCGACGACGCCCGGTCCGTCGCTTGCGTCGCTCGCTCAGGCCGGCCGGCCGGCGATCTCGTCCGCGTTGCCGGCCACCCACTCGACGAGGGGCAGCATGCGGTCCATGAGGTCGCGGCCGAGCGGCGAGAGCGCGTACTCGACCCGCGGCGGCACCTCGGGGTAGGACTCGCGCATGACCAGGCCGTCGGCCTCGAGCGTGCGCAGCGTCGAGGCGAGCATCTTCTCGCTGATGCCCTGCACCTCGCGGCGCAGCTCGCCCCAGCGATGCGTGCCGTCGGTGAGGGCGAGGAGCACGAGCACGCCCCACTTGCTCATGATGTGGTCGAGGACGACCCGCGTCGGACAGCCTTCCATGAAGACCTCGCCGGAGGTCTCCCGGATTTCCGCAAGACTTACCACCATGTGGGTACCTTACTTCAAAGTGGGTACCTTCGAAAGGGAAGGTACAGCGGCGGCATCCGGTTGCCCTCGGTGAAGCGCACCCCTCGAGGGCGATGCGCCACCGACCGGAAGGAACCGCTCCCATGACCATCCTCGTCACCGCCACGTCGGGCCACCTCGGCCGCCTCGTCGTCGAGGCGCTGCTCGCCCGCGGCGCCGCGCTCGCCGACGTCGTCGCGACCGCGCGCGACACGTCGAAGCTCCAGGACCTCGCGGCACGCGGCATCCGCACGGCCGAGCTCGACTACGAGCGTCCCGATACCATCGCCGCCGCGCTCGAGGGCGTCGACGCGGTGCTGCTCGTCTCGGGCTCCGTGCCCGGCGCGCGCGTCCAGGGCCATCGCAACGTGATCGACGCGGCGAAGGCCGCGGGCGTCGCGAAGCTCGTCTACACGAGCGCGCCGAAGGCCACGACGGCCGAGGACTTCCCGCTCGCCGCCGACCACAAGGCCACCGAGGAGGCGATCGCCGCGTCGGGCGTGCCCGCGGTGATCCTGCGCAACGACTGGTACACCGAGAACTACACGGCGGATGTCGCGCGCGCGGCCGGCACCGGCGTGATCGCGTCGTCCGCGGCCGACGGGCGCGTGGCGAGCGCTCCCCGCGCCGACTACGCCGACGCCGCCGCGGTCGTGCTCCTCGAGGACGGGCACCTCGGCGAGGTGTACGAGCTCGCGGGCGACACCCCGTGGACCTTCGACGAGCTCGCCGCCGCGGCATCCGAGGTCGTCGGTCGCGAGGTGACCTACCAGCGGCTCACGACCGAGGAGCACATCGCCGCGCTCGAGTCCGTCGGGCTCGACGCCGGCACTGCCGCGTTCGTCGCGGGCCTCGACGACGCGATCCGCCGTGGCATCCTCGGCGACAGCGACGGGACGCTGTCGCGGCTGATCGGGCGGCCGACGACCCCGCTCGTCGACGCGCTGCGGGACGCGGTCGGGGCGCAGGCGAACGCGGCCTGAGTCGCGCCGGCGACCGAACCGGCAGGCCGAAGGCCCGGGTGTCCGTTGAACGGACACCCGGGCCTCGGGGTCTCGAGACGCGTCGCGCTTCGAGCGGCGCCCCTCGACCAGCGGAGGGCGTCGGTGCTACTCGAGCACCGGCCTCATCGCCCGCCGCGCTTCACGGGCGCGACCTCGACGGCGCGCTCGATCTCCTGGCTGAAGGTGTTGCCGGCAGCGTCCTCCGCCTTCACCCGCAGGTCGATCCACCCGCCCGCGTCGGCGACGGGGAGGGCCGCCTGGTACGCGGTCACGTGGGCGCGACCCTCGGGGAAGATCCAGCTCGGCGGCTCGCCCGGACCCGAGTCGCCCGACACGACCTCGAGCGGCACCGTCACCCAATCGCCGCCGGCGACGCGCATCTCGAGTGTCGCCCCGGTCACCGCAGCGCTGTCCTCGGCGCCGGCGATGTGCCCGATCTCCAGGCCGAGGGCCACGGGCGCGCCCTTCTTGCGTCCGGCACCGACCGTGCCCGCGGCATCCGGCTCGACGTCGTAGACCGCCTGGAGCATCGGCTCGAGCCGGAGCGAGTAGTCGTCGACCGAGCCCGACGTCGTGAACGTCCACTCCGAGACCGTCTTCGTCGACGACGCGAGCGACGTGCCGTCATGGACCGCGGTGTTCACCACGCGCACCTCGGCGTCGCCGTCGGGCAGGCCGAACACGTTGACCCCCTGGAACGGCGACGACTTCACGTATTCGCCGTTCAGGTACAGGTCGGTGTTCTGCGAGAAGCCCGGGTAGCCCGCGAACACGTCGAACGTGCCCGTGTGCTCGGGCTCGCCGCCGTCGCCCCACGAGGGCAGGTTCACCTGGAGGAAGTCTCCGGTGCGGTTCGGCGCCCAGTACCCGGGACCGACGTACGGCCGCACGATCGGGCCGAAGTAGCTCGTGTCGACCCGCTCGCCGAGCTCGTAGGAGCGCAGCACGTCGCGCACCTGCCAGCCGACGTCGAGCACGGTGACGTCCTGGTACCAGTCGACGTCGGTGTTCACCCACTCGGTGCGCTCGATGCCACGGGCCGCGAGCATCGGCAGGCCGAACCCGTACTTCTGGTTCGGCGCGAAGTCCCAGCGGAACTCGCCGAGCCGGTCGCCCCGCTCGCCGTAGTACATGGTGTCGATGCGCGCGAGGTCTCGCGGCCGGTAGTGCAGGTCCTCGGGGATCGACCCGTCGTCGTAGCGGGCGATGTCCCAGATCTCGTCGGCGTTCGCGACGCCCTCGCCCGTGATCGTGAGCTTGCCCTTCGCACCGGCGATCGCATCGCGCACGATCCGGCCCTGCACGCCGCTCATCGCTGCGACGGGGATGCCGACCTCGCTGCCGTCGTCGTTGCCGACCCACTCGCTGAGCTCGCCGTCGGCGTCGTTCGCCACGAGGAGCATCGTGGCGCCCGCGGCGAGCGCGTTGGCCGCCCGCTGCGCCGGCGCGACCGCGTCGGACCGGGTCGCCACCGCGACCTTGCCGCGCACGTCCGCAGCCGCGAACTCCTCGACGCTGCCGGCGCCGACGTCGACCGCCCGGGCCTTCAGGGCGCCGTCGAACCGGACCGATCCCGCCTGGGGGATGAGGTCGAGCCGCTCCTTGCCGGCCTTCAGCGCGAGCGGCGCCTCCTGCAGGCGCCAGCGCGCCGTGAAGTTGAACTGCTCGACGCCGGGCGCCTCCATCGGCTGCGCCCAGAGCTCGTCGGTCCAGACCGGTGCATACACGCCGTTCTCGTATCCGTCGGCGCTGACGTCCATGCGCTGCACGGTGGCGGCGAGGCCGTCTTCGCCGACGTCGACCGTCACGGGCTTCGCGGCCCGTGCGTCGAGGGCGACGGATGCCGCACCGTCGAGGACGAGATCGGGGTCGCCGACGAGCACCTGGGCCACGGTGTCGGCCTCGCGGTCGAGCTCGAGCACCGACATCACCGAGTAGCGGCCGGCGAGGAGGCGCAGGGTGGTCTCGCCCGCGATGCCGACGAGACCGTACTCCTGCGTGTCGTGGTCGTAGAGCACCGCGTAGGTCTCGACGGGCTCGCCGTCGAAGCCGGTCGCCGTGACCGTGAGGTCGTAGCGCTCGGGCTCCGCGATGATGCCGAGTGCGGTGCGCGCGACCGCCGCACCGTCGATCGACGCGACAAGCGCGCCCGACAGCTGCGCGCCCGCCGGCACCTTCGCCGGATCGGCCGTGAGCGTCACCGAACGGGTCTCGCCCGCGGGGATCGTCAGCTCGGCGGCATCCGTCGACAGCACGTCGGAGGCCTCGGACGCCGACATCGGGTCGATGTCGCCGCCGCCCGGGGTCGTGTCCTCGAGCTCCGCCGCGAGGGTCAGCGTGACCTCGGCGTCGCCGCGGTTCGCGTACTCGATCGTGCGCACGACCGGCGTGGGCTCCTCGCCCCAGACGAGCATGCCGAAGTCGCCCGAGCCGGATGCCACGACGGGCGCGTCGACCGCCTCGCCGACGTCGAGCACACCGGCGCCGGCCTGGTACGACGTGAGGCCGACGTCGGTCGCCGTGCTGAGCAGGGCGGCGCGCAGCTGGACGGCCGTGTACTCCGGATGCTGCTGCTTCACGATCGCCGCGCCGCCGGCGACGTGCGGCGTCGCCATCGAGGTACCGCTCATGGTGAGGTACGACCCGTCGCCACCGGCGTAGTCGGCGGACCGGGCCGCCGTCACCTCGTTGCCGGGACCCGCGATCTCGGGCTTCATCGCACCCGACCGAACGAGTGGACCCTGGCTGGAGAACCACGAGAGCGCCCCGCTCGGGTCGTCGACCGAGCCGACCGTGAGGGCGTGCTCGGCCGAGCCGGGCGAGCCGATCGTCTCGGGGGCGCCGTTGTTGCCGGCCGCGACGACGAACAGCGCGCCGGTCTCCTCGGCGATGCCGTCCAGCGCCTCGGCCATGAGGTCGTCGCCGGCCGACGGCTGCATGGACCCGAGGCTCATCGAGACGATGGGCGCGCGCGCGCCCGCCCACTCCATGGCGTCGATGATCCACGAGTCCTGGCCGTACCCGCTCTGGTCGAGCACCTTGCCGACCAGCAGGCTCGCGCCGTCGGCGACGCCGCGGTGGGTGCCGCCGCTGGCCGCTCCCGTGCCCGCGATCGTCGAGGCGACGTGCGTGCCGTGCGCGTTCGGGTCCCACGCCACCTCCTCGCCGGGCACGAAGCTCATCGACTCGGGCAGCACGCGACCAGCGAGGTCGGGATGCGTGTCGTCGTAGCCGGTGTCCAGCACCGCCACTGTCACGCCGATTCCGGTGTAGCCCTCGGCCCAGGCCTCGGGCGCGCCGACCCACGGCACGCTCGAGTCGAGCGTGGCCTGCACCTTGCCGTCGAGGTGGATGGCGGCGATGCCGCCGCCGAGGGTCGCGTCGCCCGGGTCCGCGGAGAACGCGCGCGGGCCGGCGTCGGCCGCGGCATCCATGCCCGTGAGCGCGGCCCAGGTCGACGCGGCATCCGCGTGGCCGGCGGTCGCCGCCGCCGCGCCGATGCTCTCGAGCGGAGTGCCCACGGCGAGGCCCGGCACGGGCGGCTCGGCGCTGAAGGGCGCCGGGCCTTCGTCGAGCTCGACGATGACGGGCGTCGCGTCGACGGAGGCGTCGTCGTAGCCGTACTCGATGAGCCGCGTGACGTTGAACAGGTCGGGGTCGACGACGCCGGCAGCGAGGAAACGCTCGGCCGACGCCGGGATGACGCTGAGCTCGCCGTCGGCCGTGACCGTCTGGTAGCCGGCGCCCGGTACGGCGGTCTCGACCGAGACGGCGTGCGTGCCGCCGGCGAGATCGGTGACCGTCACTCGGTCGCCAGTGATCAGTGTCACGCGGTGCTCGCCGGTCGGCGCGCCTGCGACCACGGGCGCCGACGGCGGCGCGTCGCCGTCGCCGCGGTCGGGAGCGGCGGCCGCCGGCAGGGCGGCGCCGACGCCGGCGATGCCGATCGCGAAGCCGCCGATGGCGGCGGCGATCGCGCGCCGGCGACGGGAGGCACTCGTGGTGCGTCGTCGTGGCATGGATGAACCCCTTTCGGAGGAAGCTGGTTGCCTTGCACGCTCCCACGAGTCCCCCGTTAGGGTGGTGGCGGAGACATGCCATGGCCGCGATCCGCCACGCGTGAAGACGCTTCCCGGTCATCGCGCTGAACCGGATGCGGCACGGTGAGGAGGTGCTCGTGCTCGAGGCGATCGGACTGGACGAGGCCCACACGGCCGTCTACCGCGTGCTGCTCTCGCTGCCGTCGGCCGACCTCGAGCAGGTCGCCCAGGCGGCGTCGATGTCCGTGCGCGAGGCCCGCGGCATCCTCGACGAGCTCGAGGAGCTCGGCCTCATCGCGCGGCAGGCGTCGGCGCCAGACCGGGTCGTCGCGTCGCCGCCGTCGGTGGCGCTGCGACCGATCCTGCTCGAACGCGAGCGCCGGTTGACCGAGGCGCACGAGGCGCTCGTGCACCTCAGCGACCTCTACCGCGAAGGCGCGGCGCAGCGGGCGGCGCCCGACGTGGTCGACGTGGTGCTCGGGCCGGAGGCCGTGGTGCAACGCCTCGGCCAGCTGCAGGCGGCCGCGAAGGACGAGGTGTGCGCGTTCGTGCTCGAGGACGTGGCGCTGCTCAGCGGTGCCGACAACACCGAGGAGGACCGCGCCCTCGCGCGTGGTGTGCGCTATCGCGTCGTGGTCGAGACGGCTGTGCTCGACCGCCCCGGGTTCGTCGACGTGGTGCGGGACCTCGAACCGCTCGGCGAGGAGGTGCGTGTGCTCCCGAGCCTGCCCACTCGGCTGTTCCTCGCCGACCGGTCGCTCGCCCTGCTGCCGATGTACTCCCACGGGGAGCGGAAGGTCTCGGGCGCGCTGCTGGTGCACCCGAGCGGGCTGCTCGACCTCGTGGTCGCGATGTTCGAGGAGGCCTGGCGCGACGCGCCGCGCCTGTTCGCCGACCGCGCCGAGGTGGTGGAGCCCGTCGAGGAGCCGGTCGATCGAGACCTGCTGAAGCTGCTCCTGCTCGGGCTGACGGATGCCGCGGCCGGCGCGCAGCTCGGGATCTCGGTGCGCACGGTGCAGCGTCGCGTCGCCGAGTTGATGGACCTCGCGGGGGTCGCGACGCGCATCCAGCTGGGCGCGGAGGCCGTACGGCGCGGATGGGTGTAGGAACGGTCGACGCGACGTCGCGGCATCCGCTCGTGGTGCGCTGCAGTCCTTCGAATTGGCTGCATTAACGCGAAAAAGATGACCGAAGTCAACATCTTCCCAAGGCGGATTCGCGGTGTTAGATTTCCCGCACTGTGCCCGGCGATCCCGGGCATTCAACCCGAAGGAGAAACCCGTGAATCGACGCACGCGCGGCCTGCTGGCCGTCGCTGCGGCGGGGGCGACGGTAGTGGCCGGTGCGGCATTCGCACCGGCCGCGTTCGCTGCTCCCGCCAAGGACCCGGCACCGTCGGCCGCCCAGCGCCTCGACAACCGCCCCGGTCCGCTCACCGCACGACAGAACGAGCGGCGCAAGGCTGCGCAGAAGCTCATCCTCTCGGGGCAGGCCGCTCCGGGCGAGGACGGCGTGGTCCAGCTGTCGGACGACAAGTACTACCAGGCCGCCGTCACCGGTGAAGACCAGGTCTTCACGATCCTGGCCGAGTTCGGCGACCAGGGCAGCGGCAAGCTCGGCACGACGCCCGGCCCGCTGCACAACCAGATCCCCGAGCCCGACCGCGCGGTCAACAACAGCACGCACTGGACGAAGGACTTCAACAAGACGTCCTACGAGGACCTGTTCTTCGGCGACGGCGAGTCGTTCAAGGACTTCTACGAGCAGCAGTCCTCGGGCAACTACACGATCGCCGGCGAGGTCAGCGACTGGGTGAAGGTGCCCGGCAACGCCTCGACCTACGGCGACAACGCCGTCGAGGACTTCGGCGGGTCATGGCAGTTCATCGAGGACGCCGGCAACGCGTGGTACGACGCGCAGAAGGCCGCCGGCAAGACCGACGACCAGATCAAGGCCGAGCTCGCGAGCTTCGACCAATGGGACCGCTACGACCACGACAACGACGGCGACTTCAACGAGCCCGACGGCTACCTCGACCACTTCCAGGCGGTGCACGCCGGTGAGGGCGAGGACGCCGGTGGTGGCGCGCAGGGCGAGGACGCCATCTGGTCGCACCGCTGGTACGTGAACTCGACCGACTACGGCGTGACCGGCCCGACCGGCGCCCAGTTCGGCGGAGCGCAGATCGGGAACACCGGCTTCTGGATCGGCGACTACACGGTCGAGGCGGAGAACGGCGGCCTCGGCGTGTTCGCGCACGAGTACGGCCACGACCTCGGCCTGCCCGACTTCTACGACACCAACGGCGGCGAGAACTCGACCTCGTTCTGGACGCTCATGTCGTCGGGCTCGTGGCTCAACCACGGCACCGAGGACATCGGCACGACGCCCGGCTACATGGGTCCGTGGGAGAAGCTCCAGCTCGGCTGGCTCGACTACTCGATCGTGAACCCGGGTGAGGGCGGCGACTACACGCTCAGCCCGGCCGCGCTGCAGGCCGACGGCCAGGACCAGGCGCTCGTCGTCGACGTTCCAGACGAGCCCGTCACGTCGAACTACGTGACCCCGAACGGCGGTCACGCGTGGTGGACCTCCAGCGCCGACGACCTGAACACGACGCTCACGCGCACGCTCGACCTGACGGGCATGAAGTCGGCGACGGTCACCGCCAAGGCCTGGTACGACATCGAGGACGGCTACGACTACCTGTACGCCGAGTACAAGGATGCCGCGGGCAAGTGGGTCCAGATCGGCGCGCCGATCTCGGGCACGACCAACGGCAAGTGGTCGAGCCTCCGGTTCACCGTGCCCGGCAACGGCAAGGTCGACTTCCGGTTCCGCTACCAGAGCGACGGCGGCGTGCACCTCGCGGGCGCGTTCATCGACGACATCGTCGTGAAGAACGGCGGCACCACGCTGCTCTCCGACTCCGCCGAGTCGGGTGCGAACGGCTGGACCGCCGACGGCGGCTTCAAGATCAGCACCGGCTCCGAGACCTCGTCCGGCGACCGCTACTACCTGGTCGAGAACCGCACGTACGTCGGCTACGACTCGACGCTGCGTGACGGCCCCTACCAGTTCGACAAGCCGTACACGGCGCCCGACCACGTCGAGCGCTTCCCCTTCCAGGACGGCATGCTCGTCTGGGCGGTCGACGAGACCTACACCGACAACAACACGATCGACCACCAGGGCCACGGCCTCGCGCTGCCGATCGACGCGAACCCGGTGAAGTTCACGTACTCCGACGGCACCGGACCGAGCAACCGTCGCCAGCCGTTCGACGCCACCTTCGGCCTGCAGACGATGGACCCCGTCGCGCTGCACAAGGAGGTCCTCGTCGGCAAGGGCAAGAGCCAGACCATCCAGTCGCTCGCGGCGGTCGGCTCCGACGGCAAGACCCTGCAGAAGGCGACGTTCTCCGACGCCAAGACCGACGCGTACTTCGACGCCAGCAACCCGCTCGGCGGCGTCTACGTGGCCGGCCACGGCGTCACGGTGACCGTCACCTCGCAGAACACCGGCGGCACCATGGGGGTCACGGTGAACAACCCGGCGGAGTAGCCCCCGCCACGTTGATCGGACGGGCCCGCCTCTTCGGAGGCGGGCCCGTTCTCGTGCATGGGGGCCACCCTCGCCGGCGCCCGGGCGGCAGCGCCGCGGTCCCGGGGGACCAACGGCCCGGGAGCCACCTCCCGTTCCGCGAAGACTGGAGTCGAGGCATCCGGCAGCACAGCCCATGAAGGCCGGAACCACGCAGGAGGGAAGCACCATGACCGCCACTCGGGTCACCATCGTCTACGAATCGATGTTCGGCAGCACGCGACGGATCGCGGAGGCGATCGCGCGTGGCCTCGGATCCGGCACCGCCACGACGCTCGTGCGCGTGACCGAGGCATCCGATTCGATCACCGACACCGACCTGCTCATCGTCGGGGCGCCGACGCACGTGCACTGCCTCAGCCGACCGCAGACTCGAGCGGATGCCGCGAAGTGGGCGGCCGATCCCGAACGCGACCTCGAGCTCGAACCCGCCACCGACGGCATCGGCGTGCGCGAGTGGCTGGACCGGGTCGACGAACTGCCCGCCCGCTGCGCCGTGTTCGACACGCGCGCGGACATCCCCGAGATCTTCAGCGGCTCGGCCGCGAAGAAGATCGAGCACGAGCTCCGACGGATGCGTTCGGACCCGATGGTCGAGCGCCGAAGCTTCCTCGTCGACAAGCAGAGTCACCTCGAGGCAGGCGAGCTGGAGCGCGCCGAGGAGTGGGGCCGCGAGATCGCCGCCGCGATGCATCGGCTGGTCGCCACGGTCTGAGTCCGTCGCGGACCGCGCGCGTACGCCGCCGCCGTCCATGTCGGCGGGGCGGCGTAGCGTCAGCCCATGAGCGAGCCGCAGCCCTTCGAGCTCCACGTGCCCGACGAGGTCCTCGACGACCTCCGGGGGCGCCTCGCGCGCACCCGCTTCCTCGACGATTCGCCGCGCAAGCCCAGCTCGGGCATGAGCTCCGCGTACCTCCGCGAGCTCGTCGACACGTGGCTCGCGTGGGACTGGCGCGAACGCGAGGCGTGGCTCAACCGGCATCCGCAGTTCACCGTGCCGATCGACGAGGCGGTCGTGCACTTCGTGCATCGACGAGCCGAGCGAGCGGATGCCCCGGTGCTCCTCGTCATGCACGGCTGGCCGCACACGTTCGCGCTGCAGCTCGACTTCGTCGACGCGCTGCCCGACTTCCACGTCGTCGTCGCGAGCCTGCCCGGATTCGCGTTCTCGACGCCGTACGCCGACGGGCCGATGACCGAACGGCGCCTCGCGGCGACGATGCATGCGCTCATGACCGACGTGCTCGGCTACGAGCGCTGGCTGACCTACGGCGAGGACGTCACGGCGAACGTCAGCGATCTCATCGCCGCGAGCTACCCCGAGGTCGCCGGCATCGTCGCGACCCACTCGCACTTCCCGACCTACGACGAGCGCGCGGCGCTCACCGATCCCGACGAGCAGGCCTTCTTCGCCGAGCTCGCCGCGAAGCACGAGACCGACGGCGCCTACGGGCACGTGCAGGCCACCCGCCCCGACACGCTCGCGGCGGCGCTCAACGACTCCCCTGCCGGCTTGCTCGCCTGGCTCGCCGAGAAGCTCGTCGAGTGGAGCGACACTCCGCCGGGCGATCCATCGGCCGTCGAGCGTCGCATCTCCCGCGAGCACATCCTCACCGAGGCGATGATCTACTGGGTCACCCAGTCGATCGGCACGTCCTTCCGCCCGTACTACGAGGGCGCCGATCAGCCCGACGCCATCCCGCCGACCGAGGTGCCGGCCGCGGTGTACATCCAGCGGCACGAAGCCGCGTACCCCGAATCGATCGCGCGGCAGCACTACCGCGGTCTCAGGGAGTTCGGTCGCCTCGACGAGGGCGGGCACTTCACGGCGGCGGAGGTGCCGCGCGATCTCGCCGAACGCATGCGGGCGTTCGCGGCATCCGTCTGGTGAAGGGCGCGCGCTGATCGCGTGCCGGATCCGGATAGGGTTCGGATCCGGCACGCGGACGCACGCGGACCGGCGCCGGGGCATGAGGAGCTCGGCTCGGGGGGTCGAGCGGCTCCGCCCATGGCGCCGGCCGGGGGACTCCCACCGGGGGAAGTGGGTCGAATGTCCCACTGATGAATGTACCCCGCTCGGCTGTGAGAGCGCTCTACGAGCGCCGAATGGCAGCCGAGAGCGGGAGCTGGATGCTCACGCCTCGACGGCATGCTCCCACTCGATCAGCCAGACCTCGGCGACCCGCCGCAGCGCGACGGTCGTCGTCAGCGTCATCCGCACGCGCGCCTGCGTCCACGCCCGCACGCTCACCTGCTCGACGCAACGGCAGATCGCCTGGTCGCCGTTCATGCGCACGCGCTCGATCCGCGACGACCACCGGATGCGTCCCTGCAGCAGCTCGAACCACTCCCACAGCCGCACGGCGTCACGGCTCGGGTCCGCGATCCGCGTCACCGGCGGCGTCGGACCGACGACCGGCGCACCCGGCAGGTAGCGGGCGGCGAGCCAGTCGGCGTCGCGCGAGCGCATCGCCGCGGCGCGCTTCGACACGATCCAGGCGACCTCGGCCTCGTGGATGCGGCGCTCGTGTTCGAGGCTCGTGAGCATGGCGGTTCCCTCCGTCGTCGGGCGTGGCGTCCTACTGGTACGACGAAGACGGATGCCGCGAATCGACCGCGTGCCCGAATTCGACCCGACGCGCCCGAATCGCCCGTCGCCCCGAGGCTGCGATCGGGGGTCGTCACGCGCTCGTCACCGGCCGGACCCGTGACGCGCGGCATCCGTGCCCCATAGGCTGACCGCATGCCGGTCGACCTGCACCACCCGGTCCGCGCCACGCTCGACGCCGTGCTCGACGCCGCCCGTCCCGACACGAGCGGGGAAGTCGCGTCGTACATCCCCGAACTCGCGAACGTCGAGCCCGAGCGCCTCGGCATCGCGCTCGTGAGCACACGCGGCGACGTGCACGACGCGGGCGACAGCGACGTGGCGTTCACGATCCAGTCGGTGTCGAAGCCGTTCGTGTTCGCCCTCGCGCTCGACGCCCTCGGCGTCGACGAGGTCACGAAGCACGTCGGCCTCGAGCCGAGCGGCGAGCCGTTCAACGCGATCAGCCTCGAGCCGGCATCCGGTCGCCCGCTCAACCCGATGATCAACGCCGGCGCGATCGTGACGACCTCGCTCATCGCCGGCGACACCGTCGAGGACAAGTTCGGCGTCATCCGTTCGGGCCTGGAGCGGTTCGCGGGCCGCGACCTGGTCGTCGACGAGGACGTGTTCTCGTCGGAGGCGCGCACCGGTGACCGCAACCGGGCTCTCGCCTACCTGACGAAGTCGGCGGGCACGCTCGCCGCCGACGTGGAGGTCGCGACGACCGCGTACTTCCGGCAGTGCTCGCTCTCGGTGACCGCCCGCGACCTCGCGATCATGGCGGCGACGCTCGCGACGGGCGGCGTGAACCCGGTGTCGGGTGAGCGCGTGATCAGCGAGGATGCCGCGCGCTGGACGACCGCGGTCATGACGAGCTGCGGCATGTACGACGAGTCGGGCCACTGGATGGTCCACGTCGGCCTGCCCGCGAAGAGCGGCGTCGGCGGCGGGATCGTGGCGGTGCAACCGGGCCAGTTCGGCATCGGCACGTTCAGCCCCCGGCTGGACGCACGCGGCAACAGCGTGCGCGGCGTCACGATGCTCGAGCGGCTGTCCGCGCAGTACGGCCTGCACATGCTCGCGCACCGCGGCGACGCGCTCTCGGCGATCGGCTCGCTCACGACCTCGGACGGAGAGACCGTCGCGATGCTTCGCGGAGAGATCTACTTCGCCGCCGCCGAGGAGGTGCTCACCCGGCTCGCTCCGCTCGTGTCCGACGACGGATGCCTCGTCCTCGACTTCTCGGGCGTGACCCGCGTCGGCAGCGCAGTGCGCCAGCTCTTCCGTGTGCTGCCGTCGGTCGTGGGTGCGCGTTCCGACGGGTCGCCGCGGGTCGTGGTGCGGGATCCCGACGGGGTGCTCGGGTGACTGGCGAACCGAGAGATCAACGATTCGAGCTCGTACTCGCCCCGAATTCACCCGCGGTACGTCTCCTCGTTGAGTTGAGCGGCTTCGCCAATGCCGACCTCTTACCTGCGAAACGGGCGCTCGAAGTCGCGGCGAAAAGGCAAGGAGCCGGAAACAGCACTGAAGCCGGATGGCTTGTCGACTTCGCGGTGGTTTCGTACTGCCGGGCTTTCATGCACTCGGCAGTGAGGAAGCGACTCGATGACTACATCACCATCCCGGAATCGCTCCTCGGCCTCCACGAAACGGTGCGGGCGTATCGCAACACCACGGTCGCGCATTCGCAGAGCGAACTCCTCACCACGTGGCCGGTGGTCTCCATCGACCACGAACATGCGAGCGAGCGGGAACTCTTGATCACGACGATCGGTCAGCCGCTCCCATGGGGTCTCGTCGTCAAGTTCGCGAATCTCGTCGATGCCATGTTGGAGCTGGTCGACGAACGGGCCGATGAAGTCCGACCAAGGGTGGATGCCGAGGTTCAACGCGCCACCGGAATTGGGTTCCTTCCGCCCGGATCCGGTATCACCAGAGCCGCGGTGTCGGAGTTCGACCCGCGAACCAAGCGTCAGCCCTTCCCGACCCGCCAGACGCTCTATTGGTCGATCGAAGAGCCCGATGCCATCGCGCCGGCGCTTCGAACGGAGGAGACTGAACGTGAGCAGAATTCGCCCGCAGAGCTTGGTGGAAGGCGGCAGATCATGGGTCGACGCGACCACGACGAGGTCGAAGAGGGCTACGAGGAGATGCAGCGCGTCGAGGGCGAGGAGACGCTGCCCGGTCCGTCGCGCGCCGACGAGGACGGCCGCAACGCCGCCCGCCGCGCGGCATCCAGTTGGGGCGCGCCCTGGATCACGAGCGACGACGAGCGGTAGCTCGCCGAATCTATTCGCCCCAGAACTCCACCTCGCTGATGGCGGTGTCCTTCGTGCCGGATGAGCCTGCTGACGCCCTCACGGACCTGATCGTCAATCGCACGCTATCGGTCTGTCCGGAGGCGATCGCGACCTGCTGGAATTCGGCGTAGGCCTCAGTTGCCTTATCAGGCAGCGACGCAGTCGTCGTGCCGCGGTCGGTCTCAGTCGCAACCTGTCGAGCTCGGCCGTTGACCTGGTACCGTTCGGCGGTCTTCGCATAGCCGTTCACGATGCAGACCATCCGTAGGTTGGTCCCCGCCGGAAGTTGGAACTCGATCCATTCACCCGTGCCGAGATCCGGTGCATCCTCCACCCATCCCGTCCCGAGGTCACCATCGTGCGCGTCGGATGCTGGATGCGTAAGTCCGCCCTCTTCCTCGGTGTCCGTGTGCACACTGGACGCCTCCGCTCGTATCGCGTCGACGAGCTGAAGATTCTCCGGGTCTTGCACGTCGGCGAATCGAACCACTCACCGACCTGAGTGCCGAGAAAGAGCAGGAGGATTCCCACTGCGATCGGCGCGACTAATCCGGCAATCACCCCCTCGATGGCTACGCGTACCTTCCAACTCGGTTCGTTGCTCGCCATGACTCCCCCTCGATGCTCGGCGCGACGATATTCGTCGAGGACGGCCAACGCGTATCCCCTATTCGGGGATGGATCGCATGCCGCTCAAGCGACCGATGCGGCGGTCAGGCGCACGGAGCGTTCGCGCCCAGAGTCGTAGCGTTCGTGTTGGTCGGCGTGGCGGGTGGGGGATTTGGTGGTGGGTCGCCAGGTTCCGGTGGGGTCGAGCCATCGGGGTGGTCGGAGGTGTGGGACGCCGCGTGTCATGCGGATGATCCAGCCGGAGGTGTCGATGGTGCGGTGGTGGAACCAGCACAGGAGGACGCCGTTGTCGGGGTGGGTGGGTCCGCCGTCGGTGTGGGGGGTGACGTGGTGGATCTCGGTCCATGCGGCCGGGATGGTGCAGCCGGGGATGATGCAGCCGCCGTCGCGGATGGTGATCGCACGGCGCTGGTGGGCGGTGAAGCAGCGTTCCGGCGAGCCGAGCGCGAGGATCCGGCCGGTGTGGTCGAAGGTGATGGTCTGGGTGCCGCCGGTGCAGATCATGTGCCGCGCTGCACGGAGCGAGATCGGGGTGTCGATGCCGTCGGCGTGCGCGACCCCGCGCCCCGTGGCGAGGTCGGCGGCGCGGACGCTGACCAGGACGGTGGGTGGTGCGCCGCCGATCGTGGGGTGTTCCCCGGAGCGGGCCGCGGTGTCGATGATCGCGGCGAGCACGTCGTGGCGTTGCTGATCGGGGCTGCGGTCCTCGCCGGATTCCGCCGCTCGGGCCCGCTCCTGGTCGGTCTGGAATCCGCCGCCGACGCGGGGTGAGAGGTGCGCGTCGAAGAGGCGGGTGAGCTTCGCGGCGACCTCGGGCATCAACTCGCCGGTGACCGGGATGAGCCCGTCGCGCAGGGTGCGGCCGAGCCGGAATCCGCGCCGACGCATCGCCCGCTCATCAGCAGGCTCGGCGCCGTCGGGGTCGAGGAACACCGCCCACGCCTGCGCCTGCACCCGGAGTTCGTCGGCGGTGCACCGCACCGGCGCCCCGTCGCCGGACCCGGTCGCTTCGGCAACGAGTGCCTGCTCGGCGGCGGCGAGCCGGGCGGGGACGGCGTTGGGCCGGGTGCGGTCGAGTTCGCGGATGATCGCGGCTGCGGCATCCGCCCCGACCTCACCCCTAGCCAGCGCGGCGGCCACGGCCGGGAACCGAGCCTCACCTGGCTCACCGGCGAACCCGTCCCGCAGGCGGGTGGCCGCACCGAGACTGACGCGTCGGCGTGCCTCGAACCCGGACACATGGGTGACCCGCTCGAGCAGCTCGACCGCGGACCGGCACCCCTTCCGGGTCGACAGCCGTGCATCGCCGAGCTCGGCACGAGACCGCTCCGCGACCTCACCCGCGACCGCGACCCGGTGCGCATCGACGACCCGACCCAGCGCCTCGAGCGCGCCCGCGTTGGCGAGGAGCTCGTCGTCGGTCCAGCCGGCCGGCGCGTCGAACGCGAGCGTGCCGAGCAGCCGCGACCGCACCTCGTGGAGGGTGTCGCTGATGCCGGTCATGGACCCATGATCACCGCACCCACCGACATTCAGTCCACATGAAAAGGCCAGATCAGCCTGTGAATAACAGCACCGAATGACGGCCTGTTGAGGACAAGTTGAAAGCGTTGAGCGCAAGGGAGCACTGAAGCGAGCCGGTAGATCCGCAGATTTGTCGCCCAAGAGATTTGTCGCCCAGGAGATTTGTCGACGGATCTACCGATTCTGCGGAGAGAAGGGCCCTCCCGAGCGCCACCTCAGAACAACCGCCGCTGCGCCACCACCTCGGCGCCCTCGAGCTCGAGCAGGAACCGCTTACGGTCGAGCCCGCCCGCATAGCCGGTGAGCGAACCGTCGGCGCCGACCACACGGTGGCACGGCACGAGGATGCTCAGCGGGTTGCGCCCGACGGCACCGCCGACGCGACGAGCGAGGTTGCGATCGCCGAGGCGCTCGGCGAGCTCGCCGTACGTGGTCGTCTCGCCGTAGGGGATGCCCCGCAGCATCCGCCACACCGACAGCTGGAACTCGTCGCCCGTCGGCGCCATCGGCAGGTCGAACTCGGTGCGCCGTCCGTCGAGGTACTCGCCGAGCTCCTCGCCGAGCCGGCCCACGAGCGCATCCGCACGCCAGTCCACGGCCGATCCGGTCGAGCCCGCGACCGGCGGATGCCAGTGCGCCGGGAAGTAGATGCCCGCGAGCGCGTCGCCGTCGGCGACGGCCAGGAGGTCGCCGATCGCGGTCGGCAGCGTGGTGTGGCGTCGGGGCACGACTCCATCCTCACCCCGACCGGGCCCGCCGCAACCCAGGCGACCAGCGGGAATCGGACTTCGTCGCGGTGACGCCGACGCACAGCGGATGCCGCGGACCTCAGTTCCCTCCCCCGCCGTCGCCGCCACCACCGCCGCCGCCATCGAACCCGCCGAATCCGCCGCCGTCGAAGCCGCCGCCCACATCGCCGGCGCCGTGCTCGAACCGGGCGTCACCGAACCCGGCGATGCTGGCGCCACCGTCGCTCGCGTACCACCCGCCGAGCCGGCCCCAACCGTCGTAGCCCACCGGCACGCCGAAGCGACCACCGTCGCGCTTCCAAGGCGCCTTCGCCCCGAGGCGGATCGGCTGCGAGAGCTCCGTCGTCATCAGGGCCAGGCACGAGACGAGCCGGTCGGCCGAGAACGGCTCGGTGGATCGGTACCAGGCCGGCGCGCCACCTGATCCCTCCGCGACCTCGGCGACGCGACGGATGGTGCCCGCCTCGTCGAACAGCACCGCCCACGGCAGCACCTGCGCCCCCGACGCGATCGTCGGGATCTCAGCGGTGGCGACGATCTCGCGCAGCTGGTTCGCCCGTTCGCGCAGCAGGAGTCCGGCGGCGTTCAGGGGGATCCAGCGCGGCAGCAGCACGCGCAGGCCGAGGGTGACCGCCCCGATGCCGATCGCGCTCCAGGCGATCGAGTTCGACGCGGCGTCCACGCCCAGCGAGATGAACCCGAGCACGATGCCGAGCACGCCGCCGATCGAGGCGGTGCGGAATCGCACGCTCGGACGCGGCTCGCGGAACCACTCGCCGGCGTCGACGAACCGGTTCCGCGTGAACGACGCGAGCGACGAGTTGCGGGTCACGACGCGATCCACGTCGACGCTCGTGCCGGGCGTCGGCTCGCGCGGTCCGCCGGACATGCCCGGCTCGAAGACCGCGGCGACCACCCCGGCCTCGGGGTCGCCATCGTCGGCCGAAGCCGCAACGGCGCGCACGCCGGCGAGCGAGCGTCGCTCTGCGGCATCCGAGGTGCCGAAGACCAGCCGGACGTCCTTCGGGCGTCCGCCCGCGACATCCGCCCCCGGCCGCCGGTCGTCGATCGTGATGACGCGATCGCACGCGAGCTGCACCACGGTCGCCGGCAGCCACCGCTGCGCAGCCGTGCCCGACGTGAACCCGACCGAGAGCAGCCCGGCGGTCTTCGGGTCGGTGAGCTCGATCAGGCCCGTCGGCTCGGGGGTGCGCAGCCAGGCGATCACGAGCGACCCCACCGCGACCGCGGCGACGACGCTCGCGATGAGCGCGAGGATCGGCAGCAGCGCCGGCCCGAGGGCCACGCCTGATGCCGCGTACGAATCTCCACCTGTGCCGGCCGTGCCCAGGTGCCCTGCCACTTGGTGCAGCGCCGGGACCAGCACGCATCCCATGACCGCACGGTACTCCCGCGGACGCCCAGCGATCAGGTGCCGGTTCAGCCCCAATTCGAGGGAGGCGGCCGACGACGGATGCCGCCCAGCGCGACGCGCGCGAGAATCGCCGCATGACCTCGAACGCCGAGCTCGCACGCGCCATCGACGACATGCCGCTCGTCGACCACCACGCGCACAGCCTGCTGCGCCCGCCGCTCGCGGAGCACGACCTGCTCGACGCACTGACGCAGGCAGAGCACGCGACCGACCGCACCGCGATCTTCGACAGCCAGCTCGGCTTCGCCCTGCGCCGGTTCTGCGCGCCGGTCCTCGGCCTGCCTCCCTACGCGGATGCTGCGGATTACCTCGCCGCCCGGGAGCGACTCGGATTCGACGAAGCCACCCGCCGGCTCCTCCGCGCCTCCGGCATCCGCACGTACCTCATCGACGACGGCCACGCGCCCGAGCGGCTGATCTCCGACGCGCAGCTCGCCGAGCTCGCGAGCGACGGAGACGACGGCGACGGCTCCGGCAGCCCCGCCGTCCGCGTCCACCGCATCGTGCGCCTCGAGACGCTGGCCGAATCGGTCATGGCGGATGCCACGTCGGGCGCCGACTTCGTCGACCGGCTGCCCGTGGCGCTCGAGAGCGCTGCGGCGAGCGCGGTCGGGTTCAAGACCGTCGCCGCGTACCGGGGCGGACTCGCGCTCGACCCCGCGAGGCCCACGCCCGCAGAGCTGGCGGAGGCGGCCGACGCATGGCACGCGGCGACCCGGCGCGGCAGCGGGGCATCCGTGCGCCTCGAAGACCCGGTGATCATCAGGCACCTCGCGTGGTGGGCGCTCGAGCACGGTGACCGCGGCGGACCCGCCGTGCTGCAGGTGCACGTCGGATTCGGCGACCCCGACCTGCGGCTCGACCGCGCCGACCCGTTCCTGCTGCAGCCGTTCATCGCGGCGACGCAGGCCACGGGCGGACGCCTCGCGCTGCTGCATTGCCACCCCTACCTGCGCGAGGCGGGCATGCTCGCGCACCTCTACCCGCACGTGTACCTCGACGCGGGCCTCGCGCTCGCCCACGTCGGAGCGAACGCAGAGGTCCTCGTCTTCGAGTCGCTCGACCTCGCACCGTTCGCGAAGGTGCTCTTCTCGACCGACGCGTGGGGCGTGCCCGAGCGCGTGCTGCTCGGCGCCGCCGTGTGGCGCGATGCGACGACCCGCGTGCTCGCCGGCTACGTCGCCGAGCACGGCTGGCCGGTCGACGAGGCGATCCGCGTCGCCGAGCTCATGGCTTGGCGCAACGCCGACGCGCTCTACGGGCGGGCGTTCCTCGAACGCTGAGGGTTCGCCCGACCGCGACCGGACACGGCCGGATGCCGCATCCGCCGCTACCGCGTCAACCCCCGTGCCGCGAGCGCCCGGCGTGGTTAGCCTGCCGATACACACCGGGCCTCCGACCCGACGCGGCCCGGAGAGAGGACGAACCGATGACCCTCGCACGCGACCTCATGACACCCGACCCCACTTGCGTGAAGGAGCACCAGACCCTGGTCGACGCCGCCCGCATGATGCGGGATCTCGACGTCGGCGCCCTGCCCATCTGCGGCGACGACGACCGGCTCAAGGGCATGCTCACCGATCGCGACATCGTCGTGAAGTGCGTCGCCGACGGCGGCGACCCCGGCAGCGTCACGGCGGGAAGCCTCGCCGAGGGCAAGCCGCTCACGATCGGCGCCGACGTCGACGTCCGCGAGGCGCTCGAGGTGATGCAGGAGTACCAGGTGCGCCGCCTGCCCGTGATCGACGGGCACGACCTCGTCGGCATCATCGCCCAGGCCGACATCGCGCGTGAGCTCTCCGCCACCGAGACCGCGGAGACCGTCGCCGAGATCTCCGAAGACTGACGGCGCGCCGACGACTCGGCCGCCGTAGGCAGGACCACATCCATCACGAAGGAGCGACCATGACCGACTCGAACCTCCCCGATGACACCCAGCCCGTTCGCGATGACACCGAGCGGGCTCCCGGCGCGACCGGGACCGGCGGCAGCCAGAGCGACGACGACCGCGTGGCCGCGGACGGACCGACCGACGAGCCCGGCCACGTCGGCGCCGACACCCCGGGCGCACCCACGAGCGCCGAACCGATGACCGACTCCACCGAGGGCGGCCTCGAGGGCGGCGACCCCGGCGTCGAGGAATAGCCTCCCCGAAAGCCAGGCCGGGACGCGCCCTGCGTCCCGGCCGCGCCACGTCACCGGGTCGGCGGTCCCGTCTCCACCGCGGCAGTCTCGACCGCGTCGTTCGCGTCGAGCTCGCGGGCGAGCCGGTCAGCGGATGCCGCGTCCCGCATCGTGACCACGACCTGAACGCCTGAGGCGGGCGCACCCGACTCCGCGCCCCGAGGGCGGTCGACGTGGTCGCGCTTCGGTCGACCGGAACCGAGGTACGCCTCGTCGGCGATCCGATCCTGGAACTCGGCGATCAGGTCTCCCAGGTGGGCCAGCGTGTCGACGATGGCCTGGCCGAGGTCGTCGGGCGGAGCTTCGCCGTCCCACCTCGGCGGCCGATCGCGCACCGAGCGCTGCCCTCCGGTCCGCTCGCGCAGCCGCACGACCACGCGTGCCTCGGTGTCGCTCATGATGGCCTCCCCGGATCGCTCGGAGTGCTCCTCGCGCTCAGCCTCACCGTACCTGTCACAAAACGGGCCGCTCTCGCGTCGTATGGAGTGAAGGACGTTCGAGGAGCACGCATGCGAAACCACTCCACCACCGACCGCCTCGCCGCACGCCTCGGGGCGGTCACCATCTTCGGCCGACGCCTCGCCGACGTCAGGGCGGAAGCCCGCCGGAGGCGCATCCCGAGCCACTGGACGAACCTGTTCGGCATCGTCACCCTCGCGTGCATCGTGGTCGTGACGGTCACCGGCCTCTGGCTGATGTTCTTCTACACGCCCTCGAGCGAGACGGTCACGTACTCGGGCGGCTACGCGCCGCTGCAGGGCGCCGAGGTGTCGAAGGCGTTCGCGTCGACCATGGCGATCACGTTCGACGTTCCCGGCGGCCTGCTCATCCGGCAGGCGCACCACTGGGCGGCGCTGCTCCTGCCGGCCGCGATCATCATGCAGTTGCTGACGACGTTCTTCACCGGCGCGTTCCGCCGCCCCCGCCGCGGCATGTGGGTGCTGCTGTTCCTGGTGTTCCTGACCGCGCTCGCCGCCGGATGGAGCGGCTACGCCCTGCCCGACGACCTCCTCTCGAGCACCGGCCTGCGCATCACCGAGGGGATCGCGCTCGGCATCCCGGTCATCGGCACCTGGCTCGCGACGCTGTTGTTCGGCGGATCGTTCCCGGGCGAGATCATCGAGCATCTCTACCCGCTGCACGTCGCGGTCTTCCCGGCCCTGCTCATCGCGCTCGTCGTGCTGCGCGGGCTCGCCGCCTGGCGGCACGGACCGCCGCAGTTCCCCGGACGTGGACGCACCGAGCGGAACGTGGTCGGCATCCCGCTCCTCCCGAACGCGGCCGCCCGCGCCGGCGGACTGTTCCTCATGGTCACGGCGCTCCTGCTGCTCGTGGCCGCGACCGTCACCGTGAGCCCGATCTGGCTCTACGGCCCGGCCGATCCGGCGGCCGCCGGCGCCGGCAGCCAGCCCGACTGGTACACGGGCTTCCTCGACGGCGCGCTCCGACTCGTGCCGCCCGACTGGGAGTTCGTCTGGCTCGGCCGCACCTGGACGCTCGCGATCCTCGCGCCGCTCGCCGTCGTCGGCGCCTACCTGCTCGCCGCCGTCGCGTACCCCTTCATCGAGGAGTGGATCACGGGCGACCGCCGCGATCACCACCTCCTCGACCGGCCGCGCAACACGGCGACCCGCACCGGCATCGGCGTCGCCGGCATCGTGTTCTACGGCGTCCTCTGGCTCGCCGCGAGCGCCGACCTCATCGCCACGCAGTTCTCGATGAGCCTCGAGACCGTGATCGCCACGCTGCAGGCCGCGCTCCTGCTCGGCCCGATCATCGGGTTCTCGGTTGCTCGACGCATCTGCCTGGGCCTCCAGCGCAAGGACCGCGATGCGCTTCTGCACGGCTTCGAGACCGGACGCATCGTCCGCCTCCCCGGCGGCGAGTACGTCGAGGTGCACCAGCCCCTGAGCGAGTCCGAGCGCGCCCGCATCGCGGTGACGGATGCCCCGCGCCCCGCGCAGCTCCGCCCGAACGCGCGCGGCGCGCTCACGCTCGCCGACCGGCTGCGGGTGCGGCTGTCGCGGTTCTACTTCGCGGATCGCATCGAGGTCGCAGTGCCGGAGCTCGAATCCGGCGGCGAACCTCACGACTCGGATGCCGAGGCAGCCCTCGAACCGCCGGGAGCTCAGTCGCGCGGCGTGCGGTGACCGCCGCCGAGGTCGAGGTCGTCGCCGCCCTCGAGGTCGGGGCCGTCGCTCTCGGTGATGTTGGCGCCCTCCCAGAACGGGTCGACGCCGAGCTCGCGGTCGTGCTCGGCCTTCAGCCGCGCCTGCTCGCGGGCGCTGTCGGCGAACGGCCGCTCGTCGGGTGGGTTCGCCTCGGCGGCACGGCGCAGCTCCTCCTCGCGCTCCGCGTCGTCACGGTCGGTGGTGTCGCTCATTTCGCCCTCCGTCGGTCGATGCGCCCACGGTAACCCGCGAGACGGTCGACCGCCACGGGGTTGCTCGCGGCGCCGCGGCGGCCGCCGCACTGTCGGTGCGGGTCAGTGAGCGGGCCGCGCGCTCGACGCGCTGCGTCCGTCGTGCCAGAGGTGCGCGAGCTGCTGCAGCAGGCCGGGACGGTGGGCGCGCACAGCGCGCTCGGCGCGGTCGGCGCGGCGGTCGGCGGCGTTGCGGCGGTGCTCGTTCACGCGGGCGGCGACGAGCTCGTCGTGGGTCTGCAGCGTCTGAGCGACGTAGCCGGCTGCGAGGTTCATGATCATTCCATTCGATGTGCGAGGGCGGAGGTCGCCGTCTGCATTCAGGTTCTTCGCTGAGGTGGTCGGTTCGGATCGGGCGATCGCCCTATCTTCCGAACCCATCGGCGGGCGGGGTGCCTTACCGGGAGATCGTGGGCGTGCGGCGGTACCCGTCGCGGCCGAACTGGACGACGGCGGAGGCGATCGCAGTGGCGGCGAGGAGTCCGAGCATGAGCATGGTGGCGAACATTCGTGCACCTCCCTTCGAGTGAGTCCTGCGGGTGGATTCCCGCTGCACACCACACTGCTCTCGAAGCCGTCTCGGCGAATCCGTGTGCCATACGGATATTCGCGCGGCCCACTACCGACGTTTGGGTACTCCACCTACCTACGACCGCCTGGGTAATCGTGGGTACAGGCCCATGGGTTCCTCAGGCACCGGCGGCACGCCGCACCACCACCCGATCCACCAGCCGTTCCACCACCGTGCCCTCGGCGAACAACCCCGCGATCGCCATGAGGTTCCACGCCTCGCCGACGGCATCGAACTCGCAGGTGCATCCGTATGCACTGTTGAACCGGTGCGTGGCGTCGAGGCAGTCCACGTAGGTGCCGAGGTCGAGTTCGGGCACCCCGCGCACGATCGCGGTCGTCGTGACCTCGTCGCTCGTCATCCCTCGGAACGTGATGCCGCAGTCGCACGGACCATACGGACGACGACGGCTGACCGGGCACGCCACGGTCATGTAGACGAGCTCGCCGTCGACGCATCGCGCCACGTCGGTCGATCTCGTGCCCTGGGCAACACTGGTAGCGACCAGCACCTTCATGTCTCACTCCGACCCGGCACGAGCTCTGCGAGTAGTGGTCATGACGATAGGCCGGGCATCCGACATCGAGCTCGAACGAAGTTCATCGAGGTTGATGTCGATCTGCACGACCTCCCGTTCGACGTCGGAGTGAGGGCGACCCGACGGCGTTCTCGGACGAGAGGATGAGCAATGACCCAGTACTTCCTGACCATGCCCCACGACACGGCGACCGAGCCGACCATGGAGTCCATGCAGGAGTTCGACCCCGAGGCGCTCGCTGCGGTCATGGCCGCCGTCGAGGCCTTCAACACCGCGCTCAAGGACTCGGGCGCGTGGCTGTTCGCGGGCGGCCTGCACCCGCCGTCGACCGCGAAGACCGTCGACACGTCGTCGGGCGAGCCGCGCGTGCTCGACGAGCCGTTCGTCGAGGCGCCCGCCTACGTCGGCGGCTTCTGGGTGATCGAGGCGCCCGACGAGGCCGCGGCGATCGACTGGGCGACCCAGGCTTCCCGCGCGGTGCAGACGCCCATCGAGGTACGCGCGCTGCAGGAGCCGCCCGAGCTGTAGACGCCACTTCGCCACAACGCCACAACGCCACAGCGCCGGGCGCGGAAGACATGACGAGGGGCCGAGCGCACCAGCGCCCGGCCCCTCGCCGCGACCGCAGTCGCGATGCAGCGAACCGCTACTTCACGGTCACTTTCACCGGCTTCGACGCCGTCTCGCCGTTCGCGTTCGCGAACACCGCGACGAGCGTGTGCTCACCGGATGCCACGCCGCTGAGCTTCACCGACGCCGACTGCGCGCCCGGCGTGGCCGCCGTCAGCGACCCCGACCCGACCACGACGCCGTCGAGCTCGATCCGGTACGACGTCGCGTTCGTGCCCCACCAGAGGTTCGCGGTGGCGGTGAACGACGACGCGCCCTTCTTCTGGTCGGTGCTGACGACGGGCGTGCCCGGCGCGGCATCCGTCACCTTCACCGTGGTCGAGGTCGTGGCCGTCGTGCCGTTCGCGTTGATGAGCTCGCCCGTGTAGACGTAGGTGCCGTTTGGCTTGCCCTCGAACGAGACACCCGAGGTCTGGGCCATGCCGGCGGTGTCGCCCAGCACGCGCGTCGACACGAGCGCGCCGTTCTCGTAGAGCCGGAAGATCGTGCCCGGCGTCCCCCACCACAGGTTCATCACCACGTCGTAGTTCCCGTCGTGCAGGCCGTACGCCCAGCCGCTCGTGTTCGAGAGCGTGCCCGCCCCCGGCGCGGTCGTCGCCGACGATGCCGGCACGACCAGCAGCTGCGACGAGGCCGTCGACGTGAGCCCGGCGTGGTTCGTCGCGGTCACCTCGACCGTCACGTCACCCGCGATGCCGAGCCCGGCGAGGTCCACCGCAGCATCCGCGTCGACCGCGACCCCGCCGATCGTCACCGACTGCGAGCGTATGCCGCTCTCGGCATCTTCGATCGCGATGCCGAGCTGCAGCGGGGCATCCGACACGACCGTGCCCGACGGCAGGCCCGAGATCACCGGCGCCGTCTCGTCGAGGCCCGGCGCTCCCACGTAGGCGATGGAGGCCGCGGGCGGCTCCGCCATGTCCGCGCCGATGAAGTACGACGGGTTCGGCGGTTGGTTGTACGCCGAGTTCTGCCCGGCGACGCCGACGCGGTACTGCGAGTCGTGCATCAGCGTCGGGATGCGCGCGTCCGTGGCATCCGTCGTCGTGTAGATGCGGATGGCGTTGCCGTCGGCCGTGCGCACCGCGAGCTCTTCGCGCCAGTCGCCGAACAGGTCGGCCTGGATCACGGGGTTGCCCTTCGTGGTGTTGTTCGTCAGCGTGCCGTCGAGGCGCAGGAGCAGGTCCTCCGACTTCGTCGCGGGGTTCCACTTCGAGATCGTCGGCACGCCCGACGCGTTCGCCTCGGAGTAGTCGTGGTCGGTGATCTCGCGGGTGAGGTCGCCGTCCCACCAGGTGACGAAGTTCGCCGCCGGGATGTCGGTCGAGAGCACCTCGCCGGATGCCGCGTTGAGCGTGCCGACCGGCGAGTTCCACGCGTAGTCGCCGCCGATGTTCCACGCCTCGGCGCCCGGGTGCGACGGGTCGATGTCCGCGGCGGTGCCGCGTCCGGTGTCCTTGCTGCCCGAGTTCGACCAGAGGATCTCGCCGGTCTCCGCGTCGCGCATCGTCGCGATCTTGCCGCCGTTGCCGCTCGGCGTCTCGTGCACCGCGTACACCTCGAGGCCCGCGCGGTCGGTGACGAAGTCGCCCACATGCAGCGCATCGCCGTGCAGCAGGCGCGTGTTGTAGAGCGGCGTGCCGTCGTCGTCGATGGTCATCGAGCCGAAGACGATCTCGTCGAGGCCGTCGCGGTCGACGTCGGCGGGCACGAACTGGTGGTTGCCCTGGCCCTCGTAGGTCGATCCGGCCTGGTTCGAGTCGAAGGTCCAGCGCTCGACGAGCTGCCCGTCGACGAGGTCCCACGCCACGATCACGGTGCGCGTGTAGTAGCCGCGACTCGTGACGAGCGACGGGTGCTCGCCGTCGAGGTACGCGACGCCCGCGAGGAAGCGGTCGACCCGGTTGCCGTACGTGTCGCCCCAGGCGCCGACCGACCCGCGGCCCGGCTTGTAGTCGACCGTGTCGATCGCCGCACCCGTCGCGCCGTCGAAGACCGTGAGGTACTCGGGTCCGCTCAGGATGTAGCCGCTCGAGTTCCGGTAGTCCTTCGACGCGTCGCCGATCACGGTGCCGACGCCGTCGACCGTGCCGTCGGCCGTCTTGAACGCGACCTCCGAGCGTCCGTCACCGTCGAAGTCGAACACCTCGAGCTGCGTGTAGTGCGCGCCCGCGCGGATGTTCACGCCCAGGTCGATGCGCCACAGGCTCGTGCCGTCGAACTCGACCGCCTCGGCGTAGACCTTGCCGGTGTAGCCCGACTGCGAGTTGTCCTTCGAGATCGACGGGTTCCACAGGAACACGAGCTCGTACTCGCCGTCGCCGTCGACGTCGCCGACCGTGCCGTCGCCCGGCCAGTACGTGACCGTCTGGCCGTCGGGCAGGGTCGCCGGCGCCGGCTTGTTCAGCGGGATGTCGAGGTACTGTTGGTCCCACACGGTCACGTCGTCGGCGACGGTGATCTCGCGATCGCCCTGCAGCGCGGTGATCAGGTACGTCGACTCGGTCGTGCCCTCGTCGTCGACGAGGTTCGTCGCGCCCGTGATCGGCGCATCGTTGACCTTCGAGCCGTCGCGGTAGACGTTGAACCCGAGGTCGCGCGCCTCGAGGCCGAGCAGGCGCCAGCCGAGGTACACGCCCTCATCGGTCTTCACCGCGACGGGTGCGCGGTCCAGGTACTCGGCCTGACGCACGAGCGTGGTCGCGACCGCGGTCGCGTACGTCTCCGACGCCGCCGACGACCCGCCTGCGTTCAGCGCCACGAGCTGATACAGGTACGGCCGCGTGGTGAGCACGTCGGTGTCGGTGAACGTCGGCTCGGTCGTCGTGGCGATCTGCTCGAACGGGAGGTCGGCCCGCACCGAGCGGTACACCTTCCACTGCACGGCGTCGCCCGCGTCGGTCCAGCTCAGCGTGACGCTGTTGCGGTCGATCGCGGCGGTCCCGATGCCGGTCGGCGTCACGGGCTTCGTGACGTCGGGGTCGACGACGGATGCCGCGAGCCGCTCGCCCGGCTTCGAGACGCGTGCGTCCTTCACGGTCGCTACGGCGTAGTCGTAGCTCTCGCCGAGCGCAACGCCCGTGTCGACGAAGCTCGTCGTCGCGGCATCCGTCACCCGGCCGATCTCGGCGAGCTCGCCGCCCGGTGCCGAGCGGAATATCGCATAGCCCGTGGCATCCGCCACCGGCTGCCAGCCGAGCTCGATGGTCTCGTCCACCGCGTCGATGTCGGTGGCCTGCAGGCCGGTCGGCGCGGGCAACGGGGTCTGCACCCGGATGCCGTTGACGCGCCCGTCGCCGCCCGTGACGCGGATGTTCAGCTGCCCGTCAGCGACCGCGACGGCCGGGAAGTACGCCTCGTGGATGACGCCCGTGCTCGTGCGCGGACCCGCGTAGGCCGTGCCCTCGATGTCGAAGTTCGTGCCGTTGCCCGCGATGAGGTCGCCGGCCCACGTCGTGACCTCGTAGGTGCCGTTCGGCACGTCGACCGCGAACGCCTGGTTGTTCGCGATGGTGAAGTCGCGCCCGACCGTGTTGTCGCCGCCGCGGTCGCGGAACCCGGCGGTCGGCGGCGCGACCGTGAAGCCGTAGCCGCGCGTCGCGGTGTAGGTGGTGCCGGGGTTGATGCCGAGCCAGCCCGGCACGACCGGCGTGCTCGGGCCGCCGAAGTCGAAGCTGTAGTCGACGGATGCCGCGGGCTCGGCCGCGGCGGCGGGTGAGGCGGTGAGCGCGGCACCCGCTACGAGTGCGGCGCCGGTGAGCGCGGCGAGGATCGGCCGCGCGCGGCCATGTCGGACGTCTGGACCCACTGGATCTCCTTCGATCGTGTGCTGTGGTGGTCGTACTGCGGTGGGTGCAGCGTCCGTGCTCGCCGCGCGACCGCGTTGGGAAAGCGATTTCCCAACGGGTCGTGTCCATCCTCGCCCGCGTGACAGCTGCGGTCAAGCAGTGTGTCGCCCGCGGTCGTCGCGTGGCGTTGTGGCGTTGTGGCTTCGTGGCGTTGTGGCGCTCGACTGTCGCAGCTCATCGTTGACGGGACGACGACGCGAGGAGGAGTCTGACCCCATGACCGAGTCCACTCGCGAGTCCTGGCGCGTCGTCGACGAATACCTCGCCGCGACGCTGCTCGACGACGACCCCACGCTGACCGAGGCGCGCGCCGATGCGCTCGCAGCGGGCCTTCCTCCGATCGACGTCACGCCGCTCACCGGCAAGCTCCTGCACCTGCTGGCACGGATGACGCAAGCCCGCCGCGTGCTCGAGGTCGGCACGCTCGGCGGCTACTCGACGATCTGGCTCGCCCGCGGCATCCCGCACGATGGAACCGTGGTGACGCTGGAACTCGAGCAGCTGCATGCCGACGTGGCCCGCGCCAACCTCGAGCGCGCCGGGGTGTCGGACAGGGTCGAGATCTTCGTCGGGCGTGCCGCGGACTCGCTTCCGCGCATCGCCGAGCGCGGTGACGATCCGTTCGACCTGGTGTTCATCGACGCAGACAAGGAGTCGAGCGCCCTCTATGTGGACTGGGCGATCCGGCTGGGGCATCCGGGCACCGTCATCGTGGTCGACAACGTCGTGCGCGCCGGCGAGATCGCGGTTCGCGACACCGACGACCCGATGGTGATCGGCAGCCGGCGGGCGCTCGAGCTCCTTCGAAGCGATCCGCGGGTGGATGCCACGGCCCTGCAGACCGTGGGCTCGAAGGGGTGGGACGGGTTCGCGGTCGCGATCGTCGTGTAGGTCAATCGGCAGAGCATTTCGGCCCTCGCCGCCCACCCCGCACGCGCGTACGCTGAGCGTGGAACCAGACCGGGGAGGGTGGTGAGTTCCATGTCAGCGACGAAGCACTGGGACATCACCGTCGACATCGACGAATTCGACGAGGACACCACGCTGGCGCACGTCAGCGTCCGCACGCCCGCAGGTCAGGAGGTGACCGGCGTGGGGCAGGCACAGCGCAATCCGCTCGACCCGAGCGTGCACGAGATCGGCGACGAGCTCGCCGTGTCGCGCGCGCTGCGCAACCTGAGCGAGCGGCTGCTGCACACGACGGAGAAGGACATCGCTGGGGTCACCGGGGAGTCGGCGCACCTGCATCGGTAGGGGCGGGCGCCGTAGAGGGCGCGGCTGGACAGGAGTACGCTGACGCCGTCCGTCCGAGGGGGAAGGGGGCGCGCGATGCAGCCGCTCCGTTTGATGACGTTCAACGTACAGCTCCTGCCGGTCATCGCCGGCGTGGGCGCGGGCACGGTCAGCCTGCCGGCCGGCATCGCCGGACTGATTCCCGGCGGTTCGGCCGACTCGATCGCGCAGGCCGAGGCCGTGGCGAACGACCTGCTCAAGATCAAGCCCGCCGAGCGACCCGACGTGCTGGCCCTCAACGAGGTCTTCAGCGAGGACGCCCGCGACGCGCTCATCAACCTCCTGAAGCCCGAGTGGCCGCACGTGATCGAGTCGGTGCACGAGGGCGACCTCGAGGAGGACGCCGGGCTCATGGTGTTCTCGCAACTCCCGTTCGTGACCTTGCCGGGTGGTGGCGACCGCCGCGAGCGCTTCTACGCGGATGACGCGGGCGCGGACAGCTGGGCGTCGAAGGCCGCCGTGCTGGTGCAGGTCAACCGCCCGGCCGAGCACACGACGCTGGTGTTCACGCACCTGCAGGCCGCGTACGACACGGAGGAGCAGTATCGCGACATCCGCAAGTCGCAGCTCGCCGAGATCCGCGAGCTCGTGGCCGAGGTGCTCGGGCCGTCGCCGAACGACTGGCAGAACGTGATCGTGGCGGGCGACCTCAACATCCGCGGCGACCTCGACGCGACGAGCAACGAGTGGTTCGACGTGTTCGACACCCCCGGCGAGCCGTTCGGCGAGCTGTTCGCCGACAGCTGGATCGAGATGCGGCCGCCCGGGGCATCCGAGGATCTCGATCACGGCCTCACGAACCGCAACCGGGAGACCCAGGCCGAGCAGCGGCTCGACTACATCTGCCGGTTCAAGACGATCGACGGCGTCGACCTCGTCGCGCACCACATGCGCATCGGACATCGCGACACGTCGGACCACTACGCGCTCGAGGCGATCATCCAGCGGCGCGACGAGCACTGCCAGCCGACGTCGGCGGTCGACATCGACGTGGCGGGGCCGGTCGCCGGCACGTCGGGCCCTGGCCAGCCGAGCACCTCGCTGGCGTACTACGTGCTGCCTGCCCTCGGGGTCGAGGGAGGCCGATCCTGGGCGTGGATCCCGCGGGCCGGCACCTACACGTTCCACCACAGCGGGTCGCTCGTCGTCGAGGTGTACGCCGCGACCGACATCTCGCGCCCGCTCACGCGGCTCGACCAGCTGTCGGTGTCGGATGTCCCGGATGTCGTGAAGCCCGCCTACCGCGAGTTCGGCGGCAGCATCGATGACGAGGGCTCGACCTACGTGAACCGGTCACCGCTCCTGGTGTCGATGCGCACGAAGGACGGCGATCCCGGAAGTGGCGTGCTCATCGTGCTCGAGCACATGGGCGACTCGAAGGCCACGGCGATCGCGCTGCCGCCGCATCAGGACGTGACCGTGCCGTTCCCGCCGAACCAGCGACTCGGCGACGACGACATCGCGTGGTTCCGCGTGCATCCGGTCGCGACCTTGATGGGCGCGCCGCGCCAGGAGAGCGTGAGCCTGCGGCAGCCGCAGGGCTCGGGCACGCTCGAGGCGTCGGATGCCGCGGGCAGCCCGCTGGGTGGCGACTCGGGTTCCTCGAAGCTCGAGTTCGCGTTCACGGCGAACGCCGACGACGAGATCTTCGTGACCGTGCGACGCGACGACGACTCGGACATCGGGCAGGTGATCCGCTGGGCGACGCCCGTGACCTACCTGCGGCTCGATCGGGGATTCGCCGTGCATGTCAACAACGAGACGGGCCCCGACTGGCCGGGCGCAGACGAGCCCGAACTCGACATGTGGATGGACGGCGAGAAGCTCATCCATACCGTGTGGGACGACGCCGACACCGGCGAGGACTGGCCCGGCATCGGCGACAAGATCTTCTTCGAGGTCGTGCAGCGCGGCTGGCCGAGCAAGTCGGTCGCCTTCACCCAGACGCTCGACTTCGTGATCGAGGACCCCGACACCCTCGGCGGGGCGCACGGCGTGACGTCGTACCCGATCGCCGGCCTCAGCGCGAACGAGCCGGCCGAGCGCAAGCGCACGACGGCCATCGCGGTGTACGACACGATCTCGAACGGCACCTACACGGTGAGCTGCACGCTGTCGCGCGACCCGTGAGCGCTGGTCAGCCTCGGTCGTCGGCGTCGTCGTCGAGCGCGCCCGGATAGAGGTCGTCGAGGAGTCCGAGCGCCATCTCGGCGAGCAGTTCCTCGAGGTCGCGCTGCAGCGCGTCCTCGCCCTCGCCCCGCCGCGACCAGAGCACCGCGAGCCGATCCCCCTCGGCGACCACCGCGTCGACGACCATCGGACGCCAGTGCGGCGGATACTCGCCCTGCCGCCAGGCGCCGCGGCCGCGTCCGTAGTGCGCGACGGCGAGGTACCGCAGCAGCGCCGAGGTCACGAGCCCGTCGAGGAACGCCTCCTCCCACCGCAGGCTCGACTCCTCCCGCCCGCGCACAACGTTGACGCCCTGTGCGACGCCCGCACCGCCGAGCGCGCCGAGGATGGCGCCGGCGACCATGCCGGCGCCGAACGTGAGGCCGCCCGCAATGAGGTCGGCGCCCAGCCCGGTGAGCGCGCCCGAGATGACGCCGCCCAGTGCAGCCGTGCGGGTCGCGTCGAGCGGCGCGTCCATGCGGATGTCGCCCGCCACCCGCTCGAGCACCTCGTCAGCCGCACGACCCTCGAGCCGGTGGATGGCGATGAGGCGCTCCATGCTCCGCCGCAGGTCAGCCTCGAGACGTGACGACAGCTCCTCCGCGGCATCCACTCGGGCCTGCGTTCGCGCCGGACTCGGCAGGCCGAGCGAGCCGCCGACCTTCTTCGAAAGCGTCGGTTCGACCGGCAACGTCTCCCGATCGACAGCCGCGCGCGCGATCGGCCCCGCGAGCGCGGACATCGCCGCGTCGAACTCGTCCATGCGGAGGTCGCGCCACGCCTCCGAGAGGCGGACGAACGCCGGCCGCGAGGCATCCGGCACCAGCGGCTCGATCGCCCGGAACAGCGTGAACTCCTGCACCCAGCAGCGGGCGAAGGCGTCGAAGGCGAGCACGTCGCGCACGTGGCCGGAGTCGGCGAGCGCGGAACGCCAGCGCGCGGCATCCGCCTCTTCTGCGGAGCGCTCGCGCGGCGGACCGGTCTGGTTGAGCAGCACGAGCACGGGCTTGCCGATCCACTCGAGCACCTCGAGCTCGGGTGCGAGGTAGCCGGCGTCGGCGGGCGCCTCGGCCGCGTTCACGAGGTAGAGCACCACGTCGGCCTGTTCGGCGACGTTGCGCACCGCGAGCTGGCTGAGCCACAGCGCGCGGTCCTGGTAGCGGTCCCACACCTGCGACAGGAACCAGCCGATGGGGTTCCGGTCCTGCCGCAGCCGGCGCGCGAGCCGAACGCTGTCGCCGAAGCCCGGGGTGTCCCACAGCGTGAGCAGGTCGCCGTCGGCAGTCTGCACGAGCGGGTACGGTGTCGCCTCGGCGGTGACGTGCGGGGCGTCGCGCACCTCGCCGACGTCGCGTCCGAGCAGGGTGCGCGCGAGCGTCGTCTTGCCGGCGTTCGTGTGCGAGATGAGCGACAGTGACACGGCCCCGGCGTCGAGCCCAAGCACATCCTCCGCTGGTCGAGGAGCGCCCGCCGAAGGCGGCCGCGTCTCGAGACCCCGGTTCCCTTCAGGCAACTCGGATGCGCCGCGGTCGCTCACGACCGTCGCCTCGCGTTGCTCTTGGCTCCGCCGTCGTCCCCGGATGCCGCAAGCTCCGCCTCAGCCGTCGCCAGATCAGGCTCACCGAGATCCACGAACACCGCCACGCTTCCGTGCCCCTTGACCAACTCCCGCCACGCGCTGCGCCGCTCCTCACGACGCTGCGCATCCTCACCCCAACGCGTAAGAAACGCCGACTCATCCACAAGCACTGCGCCGATGCCCCCGGATGCCGCGCTCCGCCCACTCCCCGACCCGAGCTCCTTCAGGAACGCCCCATGCGCATCCTCTTCCGGCGTCGCCGTGAGCCCGAACAGCGCGACCCGCACCTCGGACCCGCCGCCCGCGGCATCCGTCACCGGACTCAGCCACTCATCATCGCCCCACCCGACCGGCTCATCGATCACCGCAACCGCATTACCATACGCCCGCGCGAGGACCGCCTCGAGCCCCGCGCGCGCCTCAGGTGCAAGCGTGTAGCTGTACGGAATGACGCGCACGCGCGTCGCTTCGCCCACCCACCCGGCGACGAGCCGGCGGTAGTACGGCTCGTCGAGCGGCAGCTGCACGTGCTTGGCGCGGCGACGCTCGACCAGCCCGGCGACGAGGGCGAGCACGAGCCGCGGAACGATGACGACGACGGCGACCGTGCCGGCCATGAGGTGCATCCACATCGCGGCGTTCTCGCTCGCGGGCGCGCGGATCGCCTCGATCGCAGCAACGTCGGGCACCGGGATGCCGGTGATCCACGAGCCCGGCGCGAGCGTCACGGCCAGCAGGGCGTGCACCTCCTCAGCGCCGAGGAACGTGCTCTCCCACGACGCGCGGTACTCGAACGCGAGCCCGCGCAGGTAGAGGCCGGCGATCACGCCGAGCGCGGTCGCCGCGGCGGCGAGGTGCAGCACGCGCGCGGCGCGCGCTCCGTACAGCGGCGCGGCGACGCGCGCCCACTCGCGAGGCAGCGCGGCGAGCACGGTGCGCCTGGCGGCGGTCGCGGCATCCGCCGGCTCGCTTCGAAGCGGTGCGCGAACGGATGCCACGCGGATGAGCAGCGACCGCACCGGACCGGCCGCGCCGCGCCCGAGCACCAGCGGCCGCACGAGCAGCCAGACGTACACGACCAGGTTCCACACGACGAGAACGAACACGGGCGGCGCGAGCAGGTTGATGCTCGACCCGCCGCCGATGCGGTCGATCAGCAGGCCGAACAGGAACGCCGCGATCACGGTCATGACGCCCACCCACGGCCGCCATCGGATGCCGCGCACCGTGCGCGTCACGGCCGGCTGGCGCGTCCCGATCCGCTCGAGCACGAGCTGCGCCCGCCGCCGGAGGAACTCCTCCGCGCTCGCCCGCTCCCCCACGATCGTCGCCGCCGCGCGGCTCGCCCACTCCCGGTCGGCATCCGACCACAGTACGCGATCGCGGTCAGCCGTCTCGACGGCGCGCGCCGCGGTCGTGTCGAGGGCGGCCGACTCGTCCATGTGCGCCACTCTATGCGCGGAGATGCTGGCTGCTGATTGCGTTTCGCGGCTTTGGCGATGCGTAACCCGGCTTACGAGCCGGAATCGGAACTGTTGGACAAATCCCGACCACGCTGCCGACGAAGCCGCGGGATGGTCCGCCGTGAACGTGCCGAGCTCAGAATCCGCGGGAGTTCTGACGACGCAGGACGTACCCGCGACGTGCGCAAAGCGACTGCCATGCCTCCTCGTCGACGAGCCTGAAGTTCCGACCCCTGACCTGACAGATCCGACGCCATGATTCACGACCGGCCAGGTCCTCGGCATCTATGGACTCGCTGTTGATCGCCCTCACGATCTCACGGTCGGTGGCAGTTCCGAGGTTCATAAGCGTTGCGTTCCTCCTCGACGACATTGACGATTCTGCGAACACGATATGGGTTCCAAGCCATACGAACACGACCCACATTCGGGCTACGGGAGATATCCGGCCAGCATGAGTGTCGCCTTGCTCGGGCTCGAAGGCCTCAGCCGATAATGACCGCTTTGCGTTGATCTACGAGGCGCGGACCATCTCGTCTCCGGGTCCGTCGGTCGCGGAACTCGGCATGCGCCGCATCGAGCCCGTGGATGCGACGCCGGAGCACCATCAGCAGCGCCGCCACGCGCCGCCGCTGGTACGTGTCGAGCGCGCCGTGCGCCTCGAGCGCGCCCGCGCGGTCGGCGAGCGACCTCAGGCGTGTGACGGTGTCACGACGCCAGGTCTGATACGCGTCGTCGGGTCGAGCAGCGAGCCGCTCGAAGCGGTCGTCGATGATCGCGAGCCGGAGTTCCAGCGCCTGGACGTCGGCGAAGAACTGCGGGCGATCGATGTGTTCCACGGGGATGCCGGCCGCACGAAGCTGCGCGTCCATCCGTGCACTGAGAGGCGAGTCCGAGCCCATGTCGGTGCTCCTTGCTGACTCCAGCCGTAGCCGAAGATTCCGACGGTATGGAGTGCCACCGACATCCGCTCGATCGGGTCGCCAAAAGGTCGTGTACCCCGTTCTGGGGCGGATGGCGCGGCATCCGCTGGTCAGATGCGATTTGCATCGCACCTGCGGCAACACTCGAAACGGGTCAGGAAGCCCCCGCGTCGGTCGCCGTCTGTAACGTCGGTCAGCTGTCGACCCGACGGCGGCGCCGCACGTCGCGGCGCCCACCCACAGCGAACGGACGCGATCATGACCGACACTACGAACACCCCCGAGGGCAGTACGCCGAACACCGCCGCACCCGCCGATTGGTACCCCGACGGCCCCGGCGGACAGCGGTACTGGGACGGCAGCACCTGGACCGAGCACACCGCATCCGCAGCGGATGCCACGACGGATGCCTCAGGGCACGTCGCCCGCGACGCCGACGCCGCGGCATCCGTCATCGCCACCGCTTCACCGACTGCGACCGCGACGCTCGCCGACCCGGCGGCCGTCGCCGTGCCTTCGCCCGCTGACGCGACCCCGCCGAAGTCGTTCATCGCGACCTGGCTGTTCGCCCTGTTCCTGGGCGTCTTCGGGGTCGACCGGTTCTACCTCGGCAAGGTGGGCACCGCGCTCGCGAAGCTGTTCACCCTCGGCGGCCTCGGCGTGTGGGTGCTCGTCGACCTGGTCCTCGTGCTCGCTGGCGCGCAGCGCGACAAGCTCGGCCGACGGCTCGACGGCTACGCCAAGCACCGCACGATGGCATGGATCGTCACCGGCGTCGTGCTCGTCGTCTCGCTGATCGTGAACGGCGTCGGCGCGGCGAACCGCGCTGTGGAGTCCGCCACGACCGGGTCCGCCGCCGGCGCGGCATCCGCTGCCAACGACGAGACCGATGCGGATGCCGCGTCGGCGCCGGAACCGGAGGAATCCGCCGCAACGACCGTCGATGAGCTCGCCGTCGTCGAGACCGCCTTCGGCAAGGACATCGATTCCGACATGTGGTGGTACGCCGTGGTGCTCGAGAACCCGAACGCCGACTACGTGTTCCCGTCCGCGGGGATCACCGTGGAAGCGGTCGACGCGAACGGCGTCATCCTCGACTCGGGCAGCAACTACTCAACGATCCTGCAGGGTCGCACGGTAGTCGTCGGCGACTTCGTCGGGGTCGGCTCCGGCACGATCGCCAAGCTCGACGTCCGCGGTCCGACCAGCGCCGCCGCGACCTCCTCGCCGGCCGCGGAGACGGGATCGTTCACCGTCTCCGAGATCGCGACCGCGGCGGAGTACGGATGGATGGACGTGACCGGCAAGGTCACCTCGACCTTCAGCGAGGACCAGGACCTCGTGAAGGTCTCGGTGCTCGCAAGGGATGCCGCGGGCACGATCGTCGGCAGCGACTACACCTTCATCGACCGTCTGCCGGCCGGCGGCACGGCGCAGTTCGAGTCGTCGCTGTGGAACGTCGAGAACCTGCCGGGGGATGTCAGGTTCGAGGCGTTCGCTTCGCTGTAGAAGGACGGGACAGGCGGCGGCCACCGGCCGTCGCCCGTCCGACCCCTTCACCCGACACGAGTGCGATCTCACCGCGCAGGTCGGTAGCTCCCGCTACCGTGAATCCACGATCCCCTGGCCGGAGGGATGACCATGACGAACACCGCCCATACGACGCGCACACGGACCTTCGAGCGCGTCGCGACCGTCGACGATGCCGAGCGTCTCGCGTTGCGTATCCTCGATGCAGCACGCACGCGACCGCTCGTCGTCGTGACGACGGTGCACGGTGCCAACTCGGCGGCGGAAGCCGCATCTGCGCCGCTCGACCCACGAGAACTCGTCGCCGAGATCGGGGACATCGCCGACCTCGTCCTCCTTCCGACCGGCGAGTACAGCATGCGCCTCGCCGACCAGCTGCCCGACATGCTCCAGGTCTACGGCGGCGCCGGCCGCTCGTACCCGGTCGGCCTCGTGCACGACCCCGATTGGCGCAGGTCGCCCCTGCGCTTCCCCGGCGCGAACCCCGCTCGGGCGATTGCGCAGCTGATCTCCGACACGATGTCGCATGCCCACACGGCCGGTCTGTTCGATCACGCACCTCCGCGATCGCGCATCGTCTCAGGCGAGGTTCGGGGTTTCCTGGCCGGTGGAACCCGCGCTCTTGTGGAGCTCGATGACGGCGGCCGCGCAACGGTGTGGGCGGAACTCACGGCGCCGCCGACTCCGCTCGACTGGACACTCGCTGAGGGTGGTCGTATCACCGGCACCCTCGACGAGGACGCCGGCCGCCTCAGCGTCGATGTCCTCGACGTCGATGTTGCAGGCCTGGCCGAGGCGTTCCCGCATGGGACGGTGACGCTCGCGCTGGTCACCACGGTCGCCGACGAGCACGCAGAGCTCGCGCTGCATCCCGCACATCGCACCCGAGTCCACCGAATGGATGTCTCACCCAACCCGCTCGACCGCGTCGACCTACTGCTCAGCGAGGGCGAGGTCGTCGCAGCGAGGGTCGTGCACCTCTCGACCGGAGCGCTCCACCTTCGCCTCAGCGACGTGGACGACGGCGAGCCGGTCGTGCCGCCGCTCGCCCTGGTGCACGGTGGGGCGCCGTGGCTGCGCGAAGACCGGCCGATGCCCCGAGCCGCGCCCGAAGAGGTGCAGGATGCCGAGGCCGAACTCGGCCCGACCGTCGCACATGGCGAAGTCGCTGGGGTTCCTGATACCGACGCGACGGATGGCGCGACGAACTCCTTGGCCGACCCGGATGGTTTCACCTCGGGCTCGCCGCCGGTTCGCGCGGGTTCATCGTTGCCCGCTCACGCCATACCGGGGCCGGGCCTGCGCCGCGCGGTCCCGACGCCGCACCTCACGCCCTCGAGCCCAAACGCGTCCACACAGGTGATCCCTCAGGCCGCCGCGACGGCCGGCTCCGCCCTGCGCTCGACGCAGCTCCAGCTTGAGGCGGAACGCGCACGCCGCTCGGCCGCAGAACGCCGCCTCACCGAGGCCGCACTCACCGACTCGGATCTCGATCGCCTGCGTACAGCCTCGGCCATCGATCGCCAGCGGGCGAAGGAACTGCTCCTCGAGAACGCCGACCTCCGCCGAGAGGTCGAGATCCTTCGGCGCGACCGATCAGACTCGAGCCGCCGCCTACGCGACTACGCCCGCGGCCACGCTACAGAAAGGCCCGCCACTTCGCGACCTATCGCCGACCGCCGATCGGACTTCATCGACGTCGAGGCCTGGGTGCGCCACGAGGTCCGCTGCGCTTGGGTCGAACGTGTCCCGGCCTGCGACAAGGCTGACTACCCGCTCCCCGACTATGCTGTGGGACCAGACTTCGCCGACTCGCTCCAGGCGCTCGACACCGAGAAGTTCGCCAAGGCCGTGAAGGCCGTCGTCGACGTGCTCACCGGCCGCGCCGAGCGGCTGGGCAGCAGGGAACTGCATCGCCTCCGTGTCTCCGACGCGGGTGGATCACCGTATCGCGTGCGGGAGGACGGCTCCTACGCCGTGCGCTGCGCGATCGAACGCAACACCGCTTCGGCGCGACGGCTGCACTATTGGGTGCTGCCGTCTGGTGGGATCGAGCTGTCTCGTATTGACGTCCACGATGTGACTCGGGCCTGAGGCAGCAATGCAAGACACCCCGCAGACACCGGGCTCAGGAGTCGGACCGAGGTGCGAGAGCCTCCGTCATCCGGCGGTTCCGCGCATCGACGAAAGCAAGCGTCGACTGTAGGTATCCGCGATACTCCTCGAGGCTACGAGGCAAGGGCGAGTCGCTGAAGTCTTGGAAAGGGCTGAAGAACTGCACCGCGGTGTAGTCCTCGGACACGAGGTCCTGCAGCAGAAAGAAGTCGACGTATCCGCGGAAGTCGGCGAAGAGCGCAAAGAAATCGGCGTAGCGAGCGAGAACTGGCGTGAGTGGGCTCTCGACCCCGACGTAGTGTCGACGAATCGTCTCGAGCGTCAGGTCGAAGCGATCCCCGACACGCGGATGGAACCCGCGCGCACCGTTGATGGTGGCTTTGGCATCGATCCTGTTCCCGGGGAACAGGATCCTTCCGCCGATCGTCCCGCCCCGCCGTCTGAACTTCGGGATCTCGTCGACCGAGAGCTGACTGACGAATGTAGCGATCTTCGGCCTCCGGGACAGCGACTGTGCGATGGTGTCACTCGCCAGCCAGAATCGGCCGATCTCCGACTCGTGATACAGGTACGAGCCGCGATGTGCATCGACAAGATCGAACATCACGCCGTTCGGCAGCGCCTTGCTCCACATCAACTGGTGATATCGACGCAAGGTCGGACTGTGCCGATCAGGGTCCCTGCCATTCGCATCAGCGCTGAAATCGAGAGTGATGTCGATCATTACTTCGTCCCCCTTTCATCGCATCCGTCTCACGCGTCGACCACACCGCGCCGGAGCCCAGAGCCTTCGTGACCCCTCGTCACTGCTGAGGTCACGTAGGGTTCCATCCTTTCGCACGAAATGGGAAACAACTGAGGTCGACTGAGGCTGATTCCAGTCGACGTGAAAGACAGGCCGTTGGTCAGGGCGCCCTGTCGAACCAGTGCGCTCGGACACGGACGTCGGGAGGCGTCGCGATGCCCTTGGTTTCGAGGACGTGCGTCATCGCATTCTTCAGTGCGACGGATGGCACGAGGATTCGATCGATGAGACGGAATGGCACACCATTCTCGACGAGGAACTCGGCATTCTTCGTGATCGGATGATCAGTGAACCGCTCTCCTGCTTCTCGCCGCGCGATGTCGATCAACGCCGCCAAATCGGATCGCTGATCTCGAATGCTGGCGCTCGGATCACCCGCGTCTCGCGACGTGATCGCCCATCGGAGCCGGAACTCCGGCGCCGCGTCAGCATCCCTATGCGTGACGCGGTAAAACGTGGTTTCGAGGGCGACCAGGTTCTCGGTCCGCGGACGACGGGAAGGCGAGAGCAGGCGCTCATCCTCCGCAACCGTTCGGACGGAGTCCATGAACGATGGTCGGTGCGTCAGGCTGAACGGCACGAAGTGCTGCACAGAGACGTCCGGACGCCGAACGACCGTCGCGGCTCGTGCTGCAACCGACGACTCCGAACCTAGTCCGGGTGCACGATCGAGCCGGTTGCGTGCGAGAATCTCGCGGTCCTCGACGATCGACAACAGGTTCTCGAACCTCGTGAAGTGGGTCAGTCGAAGCTCGCCGATGTATTCGCTCGTCGCCTGCTTCCTTCGCCACCGACGCGGATCATAGGGTCGGCAGACCGGGCATGGCCGAGCACCCTCACGTTCTGCCTTCGCGAACTCGATACGACGACGCCAGTCGGGATCCTTCGAGTAGGTACCCCGAATCTCGCTGTGCACCCGGGATTCGCAATCCGGGCGATTGTGGAAATGCTCCTCGGCATCACTGAGCCACACTTGTGCCGCGGCGAACTCCGCGCAAAACAGGCATGCATCGATGTCGATGCCGTGGTTGCACGGCTGCGTCTGCGCGACGATCGACCGACTCCCGCGCTCCACCGGTCACCCGACCCCGTCCGGCCAACGGCCGAGGACGAATTCCTGCAAACGGCGTCCGCGCGCCGTGACCGCCTGACCATCCCAGCGTGGATATTCAGTGGCCATGTCTCGAGTCGACCCGAAAACGGGTTCCTCTGCGTATCGCCGCCGCTTCTCGTCGTACGAGTCCCGTGCCGCGCGATGGGACGCGGCCTCACTGAGCGGCACGAGATTCGCGAGCAGATCGCGCGAGCTCGAGAGCTCCTCATCGGAGAATTGGTTCCAGGCTTCGTCAGGCTTCTCGGGAAGCACGCGTTCGACCTGGACGACCGCCGGCGGCAACCCACCCTCGACGGCATCGAGCTCCTGGAACAGATAAGGCACGATCGTCGCCCCCGCGAGCTGGCGTTGCAGGACTGCGGCGGCGACCTCCGCGTCGGTGGGCCAGGTGACCGTCTTGTGCTTCTTGATCTCAGAGGTCACTCGTTGCGGCGTGTACCAGTTGTCGCAGTCCATCCAGAGGCGCTTGAATACTGCGTGCAGACCGGTGGGCTCGAACCCGCAGATGGCTCGGCGTGTGAGGAACGCGTCGATCACATCGAGGATGCTGTCGCCTGCTACGACGCCTACGGAGCCCGTCCGCATCGCATGTGAGAGCTGCATGAGGAACGGCAGCGCGGACGCGGGCAGGGCCGCCCGGCGGAGCCGGCCGAACCGGAGTTGCGTGGATGGAGCGTGGCCGGAGCGATTGCCGCCGATCACGAGGTCGAGGAAGTCTGGCTGGTAGACGGCCAATGAGTCGATGACGTCGACCGGACTCATCCGACCCCACTCACGCTTCAGGGTCGGGTAGACCTCCGACTTCCGGAGGTTCGGTTCATGGATCAGGCCGAACGGGAAGAAGTAGGCGTCGAAGTAGTCCTTCGTGTCGGTCTTGAACGCCGAGTAGAACGGCTGCCATGCATCCCGATCGATCTCGATGGCCTGCTCGGGATCCTCGAGCGCGACGCGGAGGAACACGTCGTTGCGGACCAGGTCACCGATCGTCATCGGCTCTTGCCGCGAATTCAAGCTGTCGAAGATCTTCGGCCCGTTCGTCGGGTCGTTGACGTCGATGACGACGACACTGAGCTGCTGCAGCAGTGCGGTATAGATATCGCGGATACGGTCGACGCCGCCCTCTGCCGCCTGGAGCCGGAAGAATCGCTTCGCACGCTTGTAATTCGTCTCGACGCGGCCATGCTTCCGCTCGTCCGAGGGCAGCAAGTTGATGTGTGTACCCATGAGCGCCGGTTCGAGCTGGCGCATCGTCGTGAGTTCACGGAGCACCGCATTGAGGTCGCCCTGGTCTTCTCCGCTCGGCTGCAGGCGCAGATTCGACCTTCGCCCGGTCGGCACATTGCTCACGATGAACCGACGGAAGAGTTGCGCTGCTTCCTCGGCTTGGCCGGTGAGAGCAAGTGCGTGAATCGCGGCGCAGAGGTAGAGGTACACAGTCGTCAGTCGTTGCTGACCGTCGATGATCTCGTCGACCGCAAGGTCGGCCGGGCCGCTGGGAAGCTGGTGCATGATGATCGCCCCGACGAAGTGCACGTCGTCTTCGCCCTCGATGAGGCGGACGATGTCGACTTCGAGCTGGTGACAACGAGCGGTCTGCCACTTGTACGGCCGTTGGAAGAACGGAATCGACAGCACTGATCCGCCTCCGAGAATCGCCTCGAAGTTCGTTTCATCCGTGCTGCTGGTGAGCTTGAGCTGGCGCAGGGTGAGGGACATGCGGGATCCTTCGGTTCGGAGTCAGTCGTTCGCGAGCAGCGGCGACGGCCGCCCGGTCCAGAGCACCACGAGTTCGTCGCGCGCGCGGCTCGAAGCCACGTACAACAGCGACCGCTCTCGCAGTTCCTGGTCCGCTCGATCTTCCGGCGCGAGCCCTCGAGACGCCCACGCCGAAGGGAACGACCCGTCCGACATGTCGAAGAGCACCACTCGCGAGAACTCCATCCCCTTCGACGTGTGCATGGTGAGGACCACCGGATCGATCCCCGTCTGTCTCGCCGAGGTCAGGATGGTGCTCGCGATGCCGTGGTGTTCGAGGGCGTCGTGCACGTCTTTCGAGGCGTTGTTGGAGGCAGTCAGAACGGCGATGGTCTCGCCGCGCACACCGTCGTCGAGCCACACCTGGACGGTGTCGGCTAGCGCCTTGTACTGCTCCCCCGCGGACGTGGACGGGATGCGCCGCGGGTCCGGGCCGAGTCGGCTGGATCTATACCCGGCGACGCCTTCCGCGGCACCTTCGGCGTCGATGTACTCGACTCCTTCGAGCAACCCGAGGGCGTACCGCAGGTTCTGCTCGGTGGTCCGGTAGTTGAGGGTGAGTCGACGCGATCGCCCGACGATGGCGATCCCGAGTCGGGAGAGCACCACACGTCGGCCGTAGATGCGTTGGTGGATGTCGTCGGCGATGAACATGTCGTTCGCGCCCTCGGCGGTGAACGCACGCAGGAACTGCCAGTGGGCAGCGGTGAGATCCTGTGCCTCGTCGATGAGGATGTGGTCGGCGAAGACCCTCGGGCTCCCGCCGTCGAGCCCACTCAGCCATCCGGCGGCAATCGCGGCGAGTTCGGCGTAGGTCACCGTCGAGTTGATGCGCGCGTTCCGGCGGAAGTGTTCGACGACCTTCCACACCTCGGCCCGCTTGGCGCGGTCGAGGGCGATTCCGCGCCCGGGTCTGCGCGCCGTGAAGTAGTCGTCCTTCGTCGTGATGCGGTTGGGCAGGATCACCTCGAGGTACTCCCCCGCCAGGAACGACTTGGACCGGAGTGGCCCGGTGAGATCCGCTCCTGAGTCATCGACCGCAGCTTCCCAGCCGCTGTCGTTGGCGACGGGCCGTGCGGCCGTATCCACTGACGAGCCGATCACCTGCACGGCCGCGTCCCCGAAGCCCACGCCGGCGAGCTCGCGCACGGACGCCACGAGCGCGTCGACGCCGCGGACGAGGATGCCCGCATCGCCCGGTCGCTCGGCGATCGACGCCGTGGCGTCGAGGCGTTCGAGGTCCCGACGAAGGTTGTCGGCGAGCGCCCGCGTGTATGTGGTGAGCACAACCCGCGACCCAGCGTCCGTCCACGAGAGGTTGCGGGCCCGATGGATGAGCACGACCGTCTTGCCGGTGCCCGCACCTCCGGTGAGGCGGAACGGCCCGTTGTACTTCGCGGTGGCGTAGCGCCGCTGGTCGGGGTGAAGGAAGACGCGCCAGGCGCCGAAGTCGCCGCCTTCGATGACCCGCTGCAGCTCTTCGTCGGTATCGATGAAAGTGAACTGCATCTGCGCGGCAGGGTGCTTCAGCGCGTCGACGAGGCGCGCGTCCTCATGCCGGTCGTCGACTTCGGCGGGCGCCACGGGCTCGGCCGATTCGCCGATGCCGAGCGAGGCCTTGATCTGCGAGATCGCCGACCCGACGGCCATCTCGAGCAGGACGGAAGCCTGCCACTCGGTCTCGAGCGACGCGGCGAACGTGAGGAGCGCGTCCTCGTCGGGTGCGGCGAACGCCCGCTCGGCGACGTCGGGCGCGAACCCGAACTCGTCGACGAGATCGCTGCGGAAGTACGAGCGCTCGGTGAGGAACGAGCGCGAAGGAGCAGCATCTGCTTCGGTGGCGTCGGCCATCGGCTGTGACACCGCCGTATCCTCGGCGGGCATGGTCGCTTCGATGAACTCCGGGATCCCGTTGACCGGGTTGATCTGCAGCTTCCGGGTGCGCGCGCGGTCGATCGCCTCGTCGTGCTCCCAGGTCCCCGCATAGACGTACGTGCGCTCCTGCCCGATGGGGTCGAGCTGATAGAGCACCGCCCGCAGGTGGATGTCGACCCGGCCGGTGCGCGCCCGCTCGTCGACCGGATGGTTCATCCGCTCGATGTTGAGGCCCGGGATGCCGTCGTCCTCCGTGAGCTTGCGGAGGAACGCCATGATCTTGAGATCGACGGCCTTCTCGTGCTTCTGACCTTTCATCTTGGTCATGATCAGGTTGGGCATCGGCGTCCTCTCGGGTGGGTTCAGGTCTGCGGTGTCAGCTCACGCCGAGTGCGGCGGCCACGGATGTCGCGTCGGGTTCGACGACAATCCAGCCGTCGCTCTCGAGTTCGTCACGGTCGCCGCCCGCCGGATGCAACAGCACGACGATCTTCGGTTCGATCCAGGCGAACGACACGGGGATGCCGTCGCCGAGCTCGAGCCCCATCTCGGGGACGGGCATGCCCTCGACCGCGTGTAGTGCGTGCAGGAGCACCTGCTCCTCCGGCGTCGCGAGGTCGACGAGGCCCTGCCACTCGACGGCGATGTCCGGGGTCATCGTGAGGTCCGCCGGTCCGGGTGTGCCGGCGTCGGCCGCAGACAGGATGTCGCTGAGTGCGGCCATCGCGATCGACGGTCCGTCCACCCGAGCGCCGAGCAGGTTCGACAGTCGAAGCCAGAACCTCCAGTCGTCGGCGAACGACGGCCCTGCGAGCGCAGCGACCCGGTCGTCGAGCACGACGGATGCCTCGGTCTTGCCCTGCCCGATGTGCCGAGCCGTGAGCACGGCACGATCGTGCCGGAGCTGCCAGGTCGTCGGGTCGGTTCCCGTCGGCTGTCCGTCGACGAGCGCGGCGACGGCGAGTTCGTCGAGGCTCAGGCCGGCCGCGTCCACAAGGACGCTCGACGGCAAACGCACCAGCATCGGCAGCGCCTCCGCGACGGCCTCCCAGCGTTTGGCGGCCTTGTCGGGATCCTGCATCCACCCCATGAGCCAGGTCATCGGGTTCGCGGTGACATGGTCGAGCGACGCGAGCGAGAGCCCGTACTGCCCAGAGAACGCGGTCGCTTTGGCAGCGTCGAACCACGGCGTCGCGGGTTCGACCTTCTCATCTCGGGCCCGCACGAGGTCGTCCCAGGTGAACGCGAGCACCAGGTAACCCTGATCTCTGAGCACCGAGCGCTTCTGCGCGTCGTCCGCGATGCGGTTGTGCGCGACCGACGCGTGGAACGCCCGCCCGTCGGTGTAGATCGCAATCGGCTTCGCGCCGCCGCCGAACTGCTCGAGCACGAAGTCGGGCTGGGTGTGGCCGAGCATGAGCTGCGGCTGCAGCATCCAGATGCGCCGGCTGCCGGCGAAGGTGACCTGCACCTTGTTGCCGTGGTCGCCGGGTATCTCCTTGACGCCCGCGCCGAGCTTCTTCGCGCGAGCCATGAACACCTCGCGGAAGAGCGACTCGATGACAGGCTCGCCGACGACGACGCCGGGGTCCTCGCGCGTGACGTCCCACTCGGTTGGCTCACCGTCGGCGACGCCCAGAAGTACCGCGAGGCTGTGCTCCGCGCTTGCACGCGACACCCGGTCGGCGCTGCCACCCGGTGCGTACGGCAGCAGGCAGCGGTGGCACGATGCCCGCCCCTCGGTACGGCACGGGCAGTCGCGCACGGTCGCCCATGCGATCTCGAGCAGCTCGCGGATGCGCTCGACGTTCGCGAGCTCGGCGAGGTACCCGGTGCCGCCGGGCACGGCGTCGTGCACGAGCAACGCGGGCACATTCTCGGTGCCGTCCGAGAGCGTCGGTTGCACGGTCTCGACGATGCGAAGGTGGTCGGGGTCGCCGCCGATGACCTCGCGGAGTCCGCGAAGGATCGCTGCGGCGAGGCTCGGCATGGCGAGGGTGTCGCCGATCGTGATGCGGGGCGGCAGGCGCAGCAGGATGCCCTGCGTGGTGAGCGTCCTGCTCAGCGAAATCGGGATCGCCTGCTCGTCGCGAGAGTCGCGGTTCGGGCACCACGGCTTGTGCTCGCGCCGCGAGTTCACGTTCGCTTCGGCGTCGAGCTTGCCGCAGACCGCGCAGACGCGGAACAGCGGAGCCGTGCGCTCCTCGCTGGCGATGAGTCGGTTCTCGCCCGCCGGTCCGACCTTGCCGAGGTTGAGCCAGCGCACAGTGAGGTCGCGCACGTAGGTGACGCCGAACCCGTCGCCCTCGACGTACCAGGCGTCGGTGACGCCCGCGGGGTCGACGTCGGCCGCCACCTGCATGACGAACCGTTCCCGCTGGCGCTCGTCGCGTCGGTCGCCGATGGATGCTTCGTCGCGGCGCACCTCTGCCGAGACCTGTTCGAGCTCGACGACGCGCAGCTGCTGGGCGGTGTCGGCGATACCGCTCGCGCCGCAGCGTGGGCAGGTGCCGTGCGTCTGCTCCACCGCGCCGTGGTCGTACCCGAACCCGCAGGCGGGGCAGAACGACCAGGTCCGCACGGCTTCGCCGCCGCTGCCGAGGTCGACCGCGTCGACGGTGATCTCGATGCCCTGCGCGTAGAACACCGCGCCGGGGGCGAGCTCACTGATCGCGATGCCGGCACCGCGTTCGTACGTGATGGCCTTGTCGCGGTACTCGAGGCTGTCTGGGTCGATCCAGCTGAGCGCGACGTCGAGGCGCACCGAGTCGTCGATGAGCGAGTAGTTCGGCAGCAGCCCGAACCGTTCGAGCGCGGCGACCCAGTGCTCCGACCGCAGCTCGGCGAGCTGCTTCGTCGCCATGGCGTACGACGCGCGGGCGGTGCGGTACTCGCGACGCTCCTCGTCGCCGGCCGTCGGGTGCTCGGCCGCCCTCCGCAGCTCGTCGAGCGCATCGGCGACCGCGTTCTTGCGGAAACGCACCTCGTCGACCTGCGCGGTCCACCGCTGCACGGCGTCACGCGCGGCTGTGGCGAATCGGCTCGACCCGGGCTCCTCACCGGGCGTCACCCATCGGCGGAGGCCGTCCCGCGCCTCGGCGCTGACATCGTCGCCCTCGAACGCCCCGAGGAACGCACCCAGTCGCTCGCGGTGGTGGGACTCTGCGTCGGCGACCAAGTCGCCGAGGAACGACCCTGCCTCTGTCGACGACAGCACGTCACGCGCGTTGCGCGGAGCATCCGTGAGGTCAGCCGACCGCCGATCGACGAGTGAAGCCACGTACTGACGCCGGAGGATCTCTTCGGCGTTGAGGTAGGTCGCGGGCGCACGCACGGCGCCGTTGATCACCGAGAGCGGCTCGCCGAGCTTCGGCAGCTGTTCGCCGCGCCCGGTCACGAACGCGAGCGAGAGTGCGTTGCCGGTGAGGCGGCCAGCGCGGCCGACGCGCTGCAGGTACGACGCCACCGTGCGCGGGAGGCCGGCGAGCATGACCGTCGACAGGTCGCCGATGTCGATGCCCATCTCGAGCGTCGGCGTGGCGACGAGCACGTTGGGGCTGTCGGGCTCGGTGTCGGAGGATTTGAACCCGTCTTCGTACGCGAGGCGGGTCTCGTCGTCGAGCAGGCTCGTGTGCTCCCGGGCGACGACGCGGCGCATGTCGCCTTCGTCGTACAGCGCTCGGTAGTAGTTCTGCCCGCCGCGAGCCCGTCGGAGCGCGCCAGGGCACCGAGCAGAGGTGCACGGCCCGTCGGCGAGCTGGTCGATCACCGCGAGCGTCCCCGGAACGGGGTTCTGGCAGACGTCGCAGACGAGCAGGTGGCGGCCGCCCTCGAGGTCGGCGAGGTCGACCGGATGCACCGTGACCGACGACGGCGCCAGCCGGTAGACAGTCGCGGCGCCGGCGCCGATGCCGATCGACGAGACGACCCCGTCTGCGTCGAGCTGGGCGAACAGCGAGCGGGTGAGGTGGGCGCCCGCGGCCGGCGAGACGTCGAGCACGTCACGCGCCCACGAGGCATACCAGCTCTGACTCGAACTCGCCTGATCGAGATGGCTCTTCTGGCCCGGTCCGCCGGCGGCCGTGGGCGCGCCGATCCGCGCGAACCCGGGTGCGTCACGCCCGTCGGGGAACGCGGGCATGCCCACACCGCGGGGGCGACCACCCCAGACGTACCAGCGCTTGCCGTCGTTCTCGACGTACTTGCGGAACCACTCATGGTCGATGGCGCCGCGATCGCGGAGGCGTTCGAGCACGCCGCGTACCCAGCGCACGACGGCGTCGGCGGGCACCTCTTCGGGGGCATCCTCATCGAGCGTCGTCGCCTTGGAGAATCCCGTGAGCACCGACCGCCCGATGGCCTCGAGCTTCGCGGGCGTTCCGGCGCTCACCTCGGCGGCGAGACTGCCGGTGAGTTCGAGCGTACGGCCGACGCGCGACTGCAGGCCGAACTCCATCACGAGGTCGAACAGCAGTCGCTGCCGTACGCGTTCTTCGACGGCGGGGTCGACGTCGCGGGCGGACTCCGCCTCCCAGAAGTCGCGGAAGTTGTCGTGGTCGACGATCTCGGGAGCGAGCAGACGGTAGCGGACATCGCGGTCGTCGCCTGCGTCCTGCAGCAGCAGTTCGACGAGCTTTGACAGGTTCGCGGGCCGCGTGCCGACCGCGCGGCGCACGGCGTTGCGCAGGCTGAACACGTGCGAGCGACTCTGCACGAAGCCGGCGCGGTGCGCCGCATCCTGCACGCTGTCGGTGAAGACGAGCGCCTTCTTCTCGGCGGTGTCGAGCGCGGGCTCGCCGAAGAGCGTCGTGACCGCCACCGAGAGCATGGTGGCGACGGCACTGCCGATGAAGCGGATGCCGTCGGCGCGGCCGCACGACGGGCAGTCGTCGTCCTTCGACCGGTCCTCCACGTCGTTGGCGGTCAGCACGAGCACGGGCAGCACGACGGTGTCGTCGTCGGCCGGTGCGTCGAGGATGATGCGATCGCGCACATGGAACCAGCGGAGGCCCTCGACAGGCTCGTCTGCGGCGCGGCGGGCCTCGTTCGGCGCGTGGATGAGGGCGCGGAAGCCGCGCTCCCGGTGCAGGTGGTTGCCGCGGATGTCGACGTCGTCGTGGTCGAGGTAGGTGCCCACCGGGGCGAGCTGCACGCCCCACCCGCTGCGGCCGCAGTGCCGGCAGTAGACCGCGGGGTACGCTGGTGCGCTGTCGAGATCGGATGCCTCGGCGCCGAGCATCTGTCCGTCGTCGCTCCAGCGGAAGCGGGCGATCGGGTCGGCGACTCGATCGATGCGGGTCAACGCGCGCAGCCAGAGGTGCAGATCGATCGACAGCGCGCCCCGTCCCTGCCGAGCGCGGATGTGGCTGAGCACGGCGAGCACCGTGACCATGAAGGTGCGGCGTCGCTCGGCGCGCTCCTCGTAGGTCTCGTTGACGGCGAGGCCCGCGGGCAGGATGCGATCGGCGAGGTCGTCGATGCGAACGGCATCGGTCGCGGCTTCAGCCAGTGCACGGATGAACGGATGTGCCGCCGCGAGCCGTGCCGCGAACCGGCTGTCGACCAGCTCCGGCCTCATCGCCGAATCACCGCGCCGATAGAGCGCGGCGAACACATGCCGAGTGAGCTCCTCGGGGTCCGGGTCCTCGAGCTCGCCGATCGAGACGATCAATGCGTTGTCGACCGGGAGCGGAACGAAGTCACCCATCCTGGCCCACTCGACCGCTTCATGCGACCACTCGTCGCACGACATTCGGGTCTCGGTGACGACGGAGGACTCGTCGAACTCGACGCCGAAGACCGTGCGCGCGAAGTCGATCATGGCGCTCGGGTCGCCCTGATCGCCGAGCGTGGCGGAGGTCGCGACGGGCGTGACCTGCACCGGCCCGCCCGCGTACCGCTCGAGCGTGAGATGCAGGCGACGCAGAAGCATGGCGACGTCGGTGCCTTGGGCGCCGTCGTAGGTGTGGAACTCGTCGAGCACGAGGTACTGCAGGCTGCTCGCGCTCTGCTGCCAGATCGTCTGGTCGTCGCCGCGCAACAGCAGCTGGTCGAGCATCTTGTAGTTCGTGAGCAGGATGTCGGGCGCTTCGCCGCGGATCGCCGCACGGTTCGTGATGAGGCCGTCGGGCGTGACGTGGGAGCGTTCGGCGTCGGCCTGCCCGGTGTAAATCGCCGCGCGGATGCCGCGCAGCTCCTCGCGAGTCGTGATGAGCTCGGTGAGGCGTCGCGCCTGGTCGTTCGCGAGGGCGTTCATCGGGTACAGGATGAGCGCCTTGACGCCGTCCTGCCCGTTCCGCTTCGCCCGCAGCACGTGATCGAGGATCGGATAGAGGAACGCCTCGGTCTTGCCCGAGCCGGTGCCGGTCGTGACGAGCGTCGGCAGCGGATGCGGCTTCGCCTCGCCGAGGTTCGCGCTGCTCAGTCGCTCGAACGCCGCGGCCTGGTGGCCGTATGGCATCTGCCCGCTGTCCCACTCCAGCGCCGACGGTCGGTCGGCCTCGGCCGGCCGGAACGGCAGCCGAACGCGGACGTACGGGCCGCGGAAGATGCCGTCGACGGGGTGATCGAGGAACGACGTGAGCGCGCCGCGCGCCTCGACGTCGGCGAGGGCGAACGTCGTCGTCAGATACCCGAGCAGGCTCCGACGGATCTGCTCCGCCTCGACACTCGGCAGCAGCTCGCTCACGAACGCTCCCGCAGGATCCGCTCGAAGTGCGCGTACGCCTGCCGCATGTCGGCCTCTCGGTCAAGCGTCACGAACGGCAGCTCGTAGGTGTAGTCGATGCCGGAACCGGGGTGCGTCGCTGTGCGCTCCGCCTCCGTAATGCCGTCTCTTTTTTGGCGCATAAGCGTCAAGATCGAGTTCGGAACGATTCGTCCGTTTGCATCAAATTGATAGACACTACGGTCGTAGCCGCGTAGCACCGCGAATTGGGATCGGTACACAGCGCAGAGTTCGTCCGCTGAGAGCCCGACTGAGAGTGCAACGATCGCGTCGATCTCGACGAGTGCCTGTCTACGGTCAGATGCTCTACGGAGCGGAGTATCCCGGGACCATGAGTCCGAAACATCGCCCAGGCGCCGACGACCCTCGTACTCCCGCCCGCCAGTCCAATGTTCTGATTCGAACGTCGGATCGAACAACTGACGCCAAAGATCCGCGTACGCCTCCGTTATTGCGTTGAGCCGTAATGTTCGCAACAACAGGGAACTGCGGAGAGCGCCGAGGTGGGGTGCGGGTAGAGAGGCGAACATGCCCCGTAGAACAGCGGACTTGGGGATGGACCGGATCATCAGGTCAGACACCAGAGAATGCGAGACACCAACCGAAGCCACAAACTCCCGAGGGTCGGCGGCCGCGATACGCGCGGAGTAAACGCTCTGCGACACGTGCGTGGGCCCTGGTGGGAGGACAGCCGAGATGAGCGTTCGTTCGCCGGTGTTGGATGCCATGCTCCGCCATGCAACACGGTAGGAGTTTCTGGCGGGAACGCCCGCCCAATGCGTGAACGCGGCATCGTAGCGCATACGTTCCGCCGCAGGCTTATAAACGGTCACCGGAGTAGCGCTTGCACCCAGCGCCTCGAGGTCAACGACGGTCCAATCCTTGTTGCTCCGCAGCGTTTCATTTGGCGACTTGTAGAACGGGTTACCCACAAAGAAGTGTGGCCCTTGGACGATTACGTCTTGCCAGCCCTCGACCGGTCCCCACCGCTTTGCGAATAAGCCCCGCTTGAAGTCAGTCGTCTCGTTCCAACCTTGCGAGAAGTCAAGGCCAAGGTCCCTGATACGGCGCACACTTGAGAAGCGCTCAAGCACTCGAGCCGTTGATTGATTTACGGCGTAGACCATCCGCGTTTCTAACCACGAGCGGTTACTGCCATTCTCGAGAAGCCCCCACCAACTTCTGAGCGTGTCTCGGGTGACGTGAGTGATACGCCCTCGATGAGGCGACAAGTCCCATCGGCCACTCTCGTCTTTGAGACCGGGCTCCTCACCGCTGCCGTCATGCAGTAGCGACCTGCTTACAGTGTCTGGATGGTAGAGAGAACTGGCCTGCAGGAATCCGATCTCGCCGTCGGCGCCGTAGATGTGGATCCCGTACGACACGTGATTATCGATTTCAAAAAGCAGTAGGTCATTTCCAAACTGCCAGTGCCGGCGAAGGCGTCGGTAACACACAGCTCTAAGCGCATCAGCCATCTCGTCGGTGAAATGGGTCTCGGGATGGATAAGGCCAACCACCCCGTCGACGCTCGAATTAAGCCAAGTCCGCTCCATGAAGCAGCGGTAGAGGTCCGGCCGCAAGCCAGCCAGATGCGGATAGATTGCGATCGACGAGACTGCCGCCCGCGTACTGATCGCCGTAGCCTCGGAGTCGACGTAGAAGTCCGCTGCTCCTGTTAGCGCAAGCGTTACCGATCTCTGTGACGCTACCTGTTCGACCGAGGGCTTGGCGGTCAGGGCCCACCAGGCATCGAATTCTGCCAGAGCCGAGGTTTCGTCCCAATCGGGCCGCACCCACGGAGGGTTCCCGACTTGCATATCGAAGCCACCGCGATCGAAAACCGTCGCGAAATCGAGTTCCCAATGGAAGAAGCCCTGCTGCTCGGCGATTCGCTCAGCGGCGGCGAGCCACGGCACATTCTTTACGAGCTCAGCCACTGTCTGCGCGCCTGCGAACGACAGATCAAGTTCTTCTGCGTCGCCTAGGGCATCCCAGCTCGTGGGCAATCCAAGAGTCTCGCCACCGGCCGTCTTTCCGGTCTTCTTGCCCTCGAAGTGGGTGCCGAACAGTGCAGTTAGGCCTTCGATCCACTCGTCAAGCGAGGGCGGCTGTGCGCCCTCGGCCCCGGCGTCGGTGAGGGGCCAGAACCAGAGGGCGTTCCATGCGTTCATCACACGCCGGATGCGCTGGAAGGCACCCTCGGGGTCGTTGAGCTTGCGTTCGATTTCGGCGCGGGTGACGGGGGTGCTGGTCTCGATACGCTCGCTGGCGCTCGATCCTCGACCAGCGGGAGCGTCTTGGCCCCAGAGGGGGATCTCGCGGCGGGCTTCGCGTTCGGCAATGGTGAGACGGCGGAGGGCGAACTGCCAGAGCGTCTCGACGCGGTACGTGAGGTTGACGAGCTTCTTCGTCTGCGCGGCGCTCGGCTTGAGCAGGATCTGCTTGCGCCACGCCTTCAGCTTCGCGAGCGCCTCGGGGGCGAGGTCCTTGGCCTCTTTCGCGTCGACCGCGGCGCCCCAGCCGTCGGACGGCAGCAAGAAGTGGTGGATCGCACCCGCAGTGCCCTGCGCGAGACGACCCTCACGGAGGTTCTCGGCGAGCTCGCTGATCGGCACGTCGCGCGGCACGTCCTTCAGCCAGGTTTTCTTCGCGACCTGGTCGGTCGAGTACACCGCGCGGCGGGCGCCGATGAGCGAGTTGCCGCGCTTGAGGTGAAGACCGAACCACGGCGCGGCGAGGCCCTCGACCATGGTATCGAGCCAGAGCGAGATCTCTGCGAGCTCGACCGCCGTCGCATTGAGGTCGACGCCGTAGACCTGGTGCAGCGCGATCGAGGCCTTCACGCGCTGCAGCTCGCGCGGGCGATCCTCGGGGTCGACCTTCTCGCCGAGTTCCTTCTCCTTGCGGGTCAAGTACTCCTCGGCGAGCTGTCGCACCGCCTCGATCGCGAACGCGCCGGAGCCGAGCGCCGGCTCGCAGACCGTGAGCTCGAGGATCTCGTCGGCCTTCGTGGTGTTGCCGTCCTGGTCAAGCAGTTCTTCGAGGGCCTGGCTCACGACGAACTTCGTCAGCACCTCGGGTGTGTAGTACGACGCCGACTGCTGGCGCTCGCGACCCGCGAGGCGGTAGACGAAGCTGCCGCGCGCGTGCAGCACGGCCTTCTTCTCGCCGGTGATCGGGTCTTCGGCCTGCACGAAGTCCTTCGGCGAGATGCCCGACGACCGGTCGACCGGCACGACCCAGGAGCCCTTCGAGGCATCCCCGTCTTTCGCGACCTCGAAGAGGTCGGTCGTCGCGAAGAAACCGGTGTACGACATCAGGCCCTCGTACACGGCGCCGAGCTGGTTGATGCCGAGGTCGGAGTAGCTGATGAAGCCGCGGTCGCGGCCCCGCTGCTCCTTGCTGAGCAGCAGGTGCGCGAGCACCCGCTGCATCGCCTCGTCGCCGAGTCCGACCTCGTCGATGTGCGCCGTCGCCGCGGGCAGGAACAGGTCGGCCTTGAGACTGTTGAAGGTCAGCCCCTCGGGCACGTCGGCGGCTTTGGCCGCCGACTCAGGCCGGTGTCCCTGGTCGACCAGGCGGAACAGCACGCCCAGCGAGTGGTGGAAGTGCGTGCGGTCGGCGGCGTCCACGGTCAGTTCGACGAGCACGAGCTCGCGCAGGCGGTCGAGGCTGTAGCCCTCCTCATACTCGCTCGCCCCGATCGGCAGCACCTCGAGCTCGGGCGACGCCTCGGCGTAGAGCAGGAACAGGATGCGGTACAGGTATCGGAGCGCCTGCTTCGCGAGCGGCTGCGCCTCCTCGGCAGGCAGCGGGTCGAGGCCCTTCGCCGCGCGGCGGCGCACGACCTCGTTCGCGATGATCTCGATCGACGAACGAACGCCCTCACGGAGGTCCTTCGAGACGCCGACCGTGTGCTTCACCGAGTCGTCGAACACCGAGTCCCACCACACCGTGCCCTCGGCGTCGGGCAGCAGCGACTCCGCCGTGATGCAGGCGATCGTGCGATCGAGCTCGCCGCCTTTCTTCTGGTCGTCGCGCTCGACGACGAGCTGCAGGTTGATCGCGAGCCACCGTCCCTCGGGCCACCGCTCGCGGTCGGTGAGCAGCAGCCACCGCCCGGCGACGACCAGTACGAACGCCGGACCGTCATCGGCCGCGAACAGGCGCGAGAGGGCGCGCGAGGCCGACACGATCTCGATCGACTCGTCGTCGGCGGGGATGAACGGCTCGGCGAGGGTCGCGGCATCCTTCTGCAGCAGGTCTTCGACCTCGGCGACGTGCCGGGCGTCGAGGACGACGAGCTTCGCGGGCTCGTCGAGCCCACGCTGCCGCACCGACGCCACCGGGCCGCGGCGGTCGAGCTCGTAGAGCCCGCTGCCGAATCCGAGCCCGTCGACGAGGGCGCGACTGATGCGGGCCGCGGCATCCTGCGCCGACGAGTCGCCCTCGTCCTCGAGGTCCGCGTACGCGCGGACGAGCTCGGGCCGAACCGCCAGGAACGCGGCCCGCGGCGATTCGTGGCCCGATTCGGCGAGCGCGTCCCACTCCTTGCGACGCTGCGCGACGCGTGCCTGGAACGACTGCTTCGTGGCATTCGTGTTGAAGTAGTGCTCGCTGATCCAGCCTTCGCCGACGATGAAGGCGTCCGACGCCATCAGTTCACTCCTTCGTTCGGCACGACCAGCAGCAGCGGGCGCACGAGCCGCCGACTCGGCTTCATGGATTCGGCGACGGTCTGTTCTTCTTCGACGGTGAGCCGGCGCTGCTGCAGATCGCTGCGCTGGATCAGAGCCTGGGCCTCGTCCTCCCAGCGCCGGACGCGCTGCGACCAGCGGTCGATGTTCGTCTCGACGTCGGTCGCGGCGGCCTGCGCCAGCTCGGACATCAGCGCGTCGGCGTGCCGCACCGCGGGGCGGATGAGCCGCTGCAGGTCGTCGATGCCCTCGACCGCGCCGGGATTCGACAGCGTTCCGAGCAGGCCCAGCTCGTCGAGGGCCTCGCGGGCGCTCGCATGCGGCTCGACGAGCACGAACGACGGATCATCGGCGTCGGGAACCGCCGCCGTCAGGAACGACGAGGCGACCACATGGCCGCGCCGGTTGGTCAGCGTGCCGATGAGCAGCACCGTCGGATACGACACGTCGCCGCGCACCGTGAACACCTCGTTGCGGCCGAGCTTCGCGAGCGCGCGGTCGCTCACCCACTCGAGCACCGGATGCAGCGGGCCGAGGTAGTGCGCCTCGGGCCACAGCGATCGGCTCGACCGATCGTCGATCGCCTGCTGCAGCACGCTCTTCGCAAGCGTCTCGGTGACGGCGAGCTTCAGGTGCTCGGTGACCCCCTGATCGCGGAGGTAGCTCTGCGGCAGCACCGCGAGCCGCTGCGCGAGGTCGCGCGGCGGCGTGAACTCCACGAGCCCGTGCCCGGCGTGGCGCCGCCAGGCGACGCCGCCGCCCTGCGCGCCCGGCGCCGCGGCCGGGGTCGTAAAGACTTCCTCGAGCGCCGCGCCCAGATAGGCCTCGTCATCGGCGAACAGACCGGATGCCCCGGCCGACGCGCTGCCCGCGGCAGACACCTCGCCAGAGGCATCCGCCGTCGGATCCGCCTCCTCGGCGGCCGCGCCGAGGAGGAGCGCCAGCCACGGGTCATCCTCGTCTGCCGTCAGGCCATCGATGCCCGGGACGATCTCGTCGACGTCGACGCCCTTCGCGAGGGCTCGCGCGATCGCGTCTTCCTCGGCCGTCACGTCGTACTTGCCCATCAGCGAGGCGACGTCGCCGAGCGCCTGGTGCGCCTCCTGCTCGCGCTCCATGAGGCGGGTGAGCACCTTCACGTCGCCCGCGAACCGCTCGTTGCGCGGCGTCAGCAGGATCGTGGTGATCTGCGGCCGGTGACGCTGCCCGTAGCGGTCGACGCGGCCGTTGCGCTGCTCGATGCGGATGAGGCTCCACGGAATGTCGAAGTGGATCAGCTCATGGCACTGCGAGTGCAGGTTCACGCCCTCGGAGGCGACGTCGCCCGTCACCAACACACGGATCGGCGACGACGACTGCTTGAACGACTCGACGATGCGCTGCTGATCCTGATCGTTCAGGCCGCCGTGCAGCACCTCGATCTGGTCGGCGCGCAGCTTGAGGTCCTTCTGCAGCTTCGTGCGGAGCCACTTCAGGGTGGGGACGCGTTCGGAGAAGACCACGGCGCGCTCGGAGCCGTTCGCGGCGATGCCGATCTCGCGGAGGTAGGCGACGAGCCGGTCGTACTTCGCCGAACCCGTCGCCTCGGACTCCGCGGCGAGCGCGGCGAGGCGTTCGAGCGCCCCACGCTCTTGCGCTTGGGCCGCGGTCAGCTCAGAGCCGAGCCGACGGATGCGCTCGGTCGCCGTCTCACGGAGCGCCGCTGGCGACGAGAGGAACGCCTTCGCGAGCGTCCACGGGAAGAGGCCCTTGTTGTCGCCCGAGTAGGGGCTCGCACCGGACGCCGGATAGAGCCAGACATCCGCGAGCTCGTCGGCGATGGCATCCTCGACCTCGTTCGCGGGCACCGCGAAGTGCTGCAGATCTTTGCGCTCGGCCCAGTCGCCGCCGACCTCCTCGGCCACCTCAGGGCTGTGCCGGTGGCGACGGATGACGAGCCTGCCGAGCTCGTCGCGGTCGATGTCGCCGTCGGGCGTCACCGCCGTCGGTTCGAGCAACCGGATCAGCTCGGCGAACGACTCCTTCTTGCCGTTGTGCGGGGTCGCGCTTGCGAGGATCAGCGCCTCGGTGTTGCGGGCGAGCAGACGCGCCAGTGCGTTGTTCTGCGTGGCTCCGGTGATGTTGTGCGACTCATCCATGACGACCGCGTCCCACTTGTGCTTGCGGAGGTGCGCGCGGTACTTGTCCTGCTTCAGCGTGTCGATCGAGATGATCGCGCGCTTGTAGAGACTGAACGGATTGCGCGTCGCGGGCAACTTCTGGCGCACGCGCTGAATGCCGACCGAGTCGAGGCGCACGAACGGCAGGGCGAAACGGGTCCACATCTCGTACTGCATCTGCTCGAGCACGTGCTTCGGCGTGACGATGAGGATGCGCTCGCCGCGACCCCTGCGCACGAGCTCGGAGAGGATCATCCCGATCTCGATCGTCTTTCCGAGGCCGACCGCGTCGGCGATCAGGATGCGGGGCCGCAGGTTCCGCGAGTCGAGGGCGCGTCGCACGGCGACCTGCTGGTAGCCGAGCGGATCGGAGAGCATGCGGGTGCTGACCGTGAGGCCGGGCTCGTTGAGCGGGATCGGGGTCTTCCGGAGGGTGGCCTCGAGCCAGAGCTTCGCCTGCCGGTAGCCGGGCGAGTCGTCGGCCTTGAGACGTGCCTCGGCCGGATCGAGCACGCGGATGTCGTCGAGGTGCTCGTAGAAGGATGCTGCGGTGTCGCGGACGAGCTCGGAAAGGCCCTGTACACGGACGAGAAGCCCGTCTTGCGTCTGCGTAGCAGCCGTCACCATCCACTCGGCGTCACGCACAACCACGACTGAGCCGGGTGCGACGTTGAGCTCCCGTAGTTCGATTGTGTCCGCCGAGGTGTAGGGGGTCGGCACCGGTGATTCCTCTCGATACGCGGATACCGGACCGCGGCCCCGCCCGGTTCATCGTATCGAGGGGTTGGTCGCATGTCGGCGCATCGAACACCATGTCCCCCGTCTTGGGGGTACGCCGGCGGGGTAGGGCTTTCCCGAGCGGTCGAGAGTTCTTGAGAGGATGCCAGGACAGGGCATCCGAGGGCGGATGTCGGTGCGTATCTGTAACGTCACTCGGCTGACCGGTTGCAGCTCGCGCGGTCGGCCCTCCCCGCCGTCCGGCGTGGGGGGAAGCCTGGCGAGCAACGCACCGAAAGGCGAAGGCAATGGACTGGAACAGCGCGGATGGCCGGCTGCGCGACTACGTACAGAAGCGGCAGGCGATCGCCCTGCGAACGTACGAAGTCAATCCGGATCTCCTGGAAGAGCACGTCAATCAGGAAGACAGCTTCCGTGCCGGTGGATACGGCGAGCGGCAGATCAGCGAGCTCCTACAGAACGCCGTCGATGCACTGACTGCGGCAGGCGCGGCCGGAACCGTCGAGTTCCGACTGGCAGGCGGCAGCCTGTACTGCGCCAACGAAGGAGTCCCGTTCTCCGAGGGCGGCATCCGCGCGGTCTGCCACGCATTCCTCAGCCCGAAGCGCGACGAAGAGAGCATCGGACGCTACGGGCTCGGGTTCAAGTCCGTGCTCGGCGTCTCCGACCGGCCGCAGATCTTCAGCCGCAGCGTCAGCTTCGAGTTCAACGCGCCCGAAACCGCAGAACTCTTCGGTGGGATGGCAGCGCCCGACGGCCGTGTACCGCTGATGCGCGTGCCGAGCATCATCGACGTCGACGCGGCCAGGGCCGATGACCCGCACCTGGCCGAGATGCTGACCTGGGCGAGTACGGTCGTCAAACTCCCCCTCATGCGCGACGGTGCACGTCTCCGCACCGAGCTCCGGGAGTTCAAGACGCAGTCGCTGCTCTTCATGAAGTCGGTTTCCCGACTGAACATCGTGCTCACCGACAAGGACGGCGCGCCGATTCCGGCCGCGCATCGGCGCGACGGAGATCTCACCTCGGGCGAGGTGACGCTGACCGGGCCGTCGAGCGAGCCGACCGCGTGGCTCTTTGCAGAGCGTGAGTACCGGCCGACCGAGGATGTGTTGAAGACGCTCACGGCCAACATGGCCCGCCAGGCGATGACCGTCTCGTACGCCGTCCCCAAGCGCGGCCAGACCGAGCTCGGCGAGCTCTGGGCATGGTTCCCCCTGCGCGACAAGACCACTGCGCGCGGCATCTTCAACGCGCCGTGGCAGGTCAACGATGACCGGACGACGCTGCTCGCGACGAGCGCACTCAACGGGGAAATGCTGGATGTGTGCGCGGAACTGTTCCTCGACGTGGTGGTCCGATCGGCGCGCGAAGACGACCCGGCAGCCCACCTCGATCTGTTCCCTTCGCGGCAGAACGAGTACCGAAGCGCCGCCGACCGCTGGCTGACGATCCGAATACCCGAGCTGGCCCGTGAACGCGCACTCATCCCTGACCGAAACGGCAGATTGCGAACGCGGGACCACTTCAACGGGATTCCTCGGCTGGACGTGCCACATGTCCCGGTCGAAGCGATGCAGATGTGGCAGCAAGTTGTCACCCGGGAGACGATCCCGCACTGGTCAGCATTCACGACGAGGAAGGATCGCATTTCGCGCCTCCGCATTCTCCTGCGCGATGCCGAGAAGAAGCCGTCACCCGCCGAGACAGGCGCGACGGAATGGCTGGAGGAGTTGGCGCGACTTCGAACAGAGGAGGCCCTCGGCGCCGCCCTGCGCATCTATCGAGCGCTCCGGAACGCGGGCTTCGGAGACCAGATCGGCTCCGCGAGGATCATCCCCCTAGAAGGCGGATCATGGGAGCGCGTCTCGGCGAACAAGTCAGTGCTGATCCCGAGGGAAGGTACTCCGACGCCAGACGGCGTCCCGTTGATTGAAGCCCGCTTCGCGTCCGGCGAGGTTCGCGAGCTCCTGGACTCCCTGGGATTCTCCACCGTCTCGACTGATCAAACCGCAAGCGCGCTCGCGGCCCGTGCGAGGCCCTCGTGGGGTGACGAGAACTGGGCCAAGCTCTGGAGCGCCCTGCTGCAGGCGACGCCCGCTGCAGCAGCCACGGCTCTCTCAGGAATCCGCGAACGGGGGATCGATGTGATGGTGGAGACGGCTTCGGGGCCGTGGCGCCCCGCCCGGGAGGTCTTCGCTGGCGACGACTGGGCGCCGAGACTCGCTGCGCGTCACGCCGGCGACTTCCACGGCGGCCGCAAGGACCTCCTTCGGGCAGCAGGTGCGCTCATCGAAGCGGATCCGGACTGGGAGCCCTGGCGGGAGGCGATATACAGCGAGTACCGCGACGCCCAGCTGGCGTGGCTTCGAGGCGAGCTGCGTCGCAACGGACATTCGTCACGACAGCTCGGTATCCCCGACATCACGTGCAGCGGTCCGCTTCAGATTCTGATCGAGCTCCAGGAGGACCCGGGCGCGTGTGCGGGTTGGACTAAGGCCCTTCTCAAGGCGCTCCCCTCGCGCACCGCGACCGTGTCGATCCCTCTCTCGAGCTCGAAGCACGTCGCCGAAGTGCCGATCGAGGCACCCGACTGGTGGGCGATCCGGAGATACGGCCGCTTCGTCACGTCAGTCGGGTTCACCTCGGTCGATGACGCAGTCGGAAGCGCGCTCCGTGCCTATGGGGCCTTCCTCCCGGTAGCCGAATCGGAGGTTTCGATGAGTCTCCCGCTCCCTCGGACCCTCGAGGATGTTCCGGACCGGATTCTTCGCAAGGCACTCGCGCGCTCCGGGCAGTCGGTCGAATCGGCCCGCACCGTCACCGAGATCGTGGTCCAGGCGGTGCAGCGGGCGTCACTTTCCGCGCCCGAAGAGATTCCCGCAGTGTCGCGGGGCATCGTCGTCCTTCGACGACCCGCCGAAGTCGTACTCGCCTCGTCGGAGGAAGATCGCGACCTCCTGGACGAGCACGGGGTGGCGTATCTCGACAGCACGGTCGAGGGCGCGGACGCGATCGCCGAATGGGGACTGCGATCGAGCGACGAAGCCCTCGCCAGATCGTACGAGATCCGCGATGGCGGCGACGCCGCCCCACTCACCGACCGATTCCCGAGCCTTCCCGGCCACAGCGCGCTCCCGCTGGGCAAGGTTCGCCTGCGCCGCAGCCCGGCGATCATCCGGCGGGTCACGACCCCGGGCGGCACCATCGAGCAGCGCCTCATGGGGCACAGGTACGACGACCTTGTCATCGTGGACGACTCGCTCGACGACCAGGGAGTACTCGAAGAGGTGTCGAAGCAGCTCGGCCTCGGGCTTTCGCGCTCCGACATCGCGGCCGTCCTCGACGCGGACGACCAGATGCGGCGGAACGATCTGATCGCCCGCGTCCGAAGCGCACCGACACCGCCCGAGAAGCTGTTGCTGTTGTTCGGGTCCGCCGTGCTCAAGCAGGCGCTCCCCCAGGGCCTTCTGGCCGCGGTCGAGCAGAAGAGCGGCAAGCGCCGTGACATCGACGTCGCGGAACTTTACTGGCGCGTCCGGGGACACGACAGCCTTTGGTACTTGCGCGACGAGCTCGGCGCGCTCAAGCTGCCCGTGCCTCGAGACTGGGCCGGATCGGATCAGGCGCAGGCCTTCGTCTCGCGGCTCGGCTTCCCGACGGGCTATGCCGGGACGAAGGAAGTCAAGCGGCCCGCCCTCCAGCAGGTGCTCGGTCGGATCGATCTCAAGCCGCTCCATGATTTCCAGGAGCAGCTCGCAGGCGACATCCGTTCACACGTACTCGAGCGATCGAGCGACGGCGAGCACCAGCGCGGTCTGCTCTACCTGCCGACCGGCGCTGGGAAGACGCGCGTGACGGTGGAGGCCGTCGTCAGGATGCTCGCAGCAGACGAGATCCGGGGGCCGGTGCTGTGGATCGCGCAGTCCCAGGAGCTCTGCGAGCAGGCCATCCAGACCTGGACGGACGTGTGGCGGGCGATCGGCGACGAACGGGTCCTCGATCTCAACCGGTTCTGGGGCGACTACGAACTCGACGAATCACGCGAAGAGCTCCAGGTCATCGTCGCCACCGATGCCAAGTTGCACACACGGATCACCAACGACGAGCGGGCGTATCCGTGGCTTGCGCAGGCCGCCCTGGTGATCATCGATGAGGCGCACCGAGCCGGAACGCTCTCATACACGTCGATCCTTCGCTGGCTCGGAATCGTCGCCGGACGAGGTCAGGCGAGCGCGAAGACGGCTCGACCCTTGCTCGGCCTGACCGCGACGCCGTTCCGCGGTCGCAACCCCGAACTGAACCGGCTCTTCGCCGAGCGGTTCGGCAACAAGAAGCTCGAGTCGTTGGACCCGGAGGATCCGATCGGTCAGCTCCGTCGGGCAGAGGTGCTCGCGGAGGTCGATCACTACGTCCTCGACGGGATGTCGGTCGATGCGACCGACGCGGACGTCGCTGGCTTCCAGCAGATGAAGGACGTCACCAAGTCGATGCTCGACCGCATCGGGCAGGACATCGATCGGACCAAAACACTGGTCGACGACATCCTCACGCACGATCGCTCCTGGCCGGTTCTCGTGTTCTCAGCATCCGTCGCATCGGCCCATACGATCGCTGCGCTGCTCACGCTCGAAGGCGCGAGTGCCGCCGCCGTCGACGGAACGATGAGACCGCAGGAACGTCGACGCGTCATCGAGGATTTCCGCTCCGGGAAGACGCAGGTCCTGGTCAACTGTGACCTCCTCACGCAGGGCTTCGACGCACCGAAGGTACGTGCGCTCTACATCGCGCGCCCGACGTTCAGCCCGAATCGCTACCACCAGATGATCGGGCGCGGACTCCGCGGTCCCAAGAACGGCGGCAAGGAGCGCTGCCTGATCGTGAACGTGGCCGATACCTTCGAAGAGTTCGGCGAGCAACTCGCCTTCACCGAGTTCAACTACCTGTGGGAGACGCAGAACGCATGAGTGCCACGGATGTCCGGAACGATTTCGTGGACGACTTGCGGCGGATATGGCTCGGCCCCATGGGCGGGCCGAACGAGGTCCTCTCGCGCAACCCGGTCTATGCCTACCTTGTCGGCACGCTCTATCCCGTCGAAGAAGGTGTGGTCGCGGCGGCGCCGACCGTGCTGGACGAGGACATCGAAGCCGGGGTGCTGCACGGCGAGATCGCCGAACTCGTCGATGACGAGCTCGACGTCGGCGGAGAACGGCCGGACGAGGACGACGATCCTGGGCTGAGCCTCGTCGGCGCGTTCGGCTGGGCTCCGCAGTCGATGGGGCTGTCCTTCATCCACGACGGCGACGCGATCATCGTCTCGGTCGAAGCTGGTGCGTATCGCGAGGCTGAATCGGCCGAAGCCTTCGGCGACGAGCCGGGCGAGGAATCGCGCGAGGCTTGGCGGCGCGAAGACGTCTCGCAGGCTGGGATCCGCATCCCGACGACGGCGCATGGAAGGCAGTCGATCCTGCAGGGCCGCGCGGACCTGGCGTGGCGCACTCGCACCATCGGCGAGAAGCGCTTCACCACGATCGCCGTCTCGAACGCGGAAACCGCCGCCGCGGGCAAGGCCAAGTCGGATCCGACGAAGTGCCTGTTCCAGGTCGGGATCAGAGCCGATATCGAAGCCGGCCGCCTGCACCCCTACCCGACGAGCAACCCGGTCACCTCCTCCGACGAGGATCGTGAACTCGAGCTGCGGTACCGCTCGAAGCCGACCTACGCGATCGGTCACGGCACCGCCGTCATATGGGACGACGGCGATGTCCCGGGCTTCGCGATGACCGAAACCGTCCCGCGGCAGGAAGTACCCGCGGTCCGGGCGCGGGTGAGCAAGCTCCCGGCGTTGGAACTGTCATGGCTCGCCGATGAGAGCGTGAGTGCCGCGGAGCTCGGCTCGGGCCTCCGTGAGTTCCTCGAGGGGTACCGCTCATGGGTGAGGGATCGCGAGTGGGAGGCGGCATCCCTTCCACCTCGATTCGAAAAGCCGGCCGCCGACATCCTCGAACGGATGTCGACTGCCCGAGACCGAATCGAAGACGGCATCAGCCTGCTCGAGTCCGGCGGCTCGGTGCTCACGGCCTTCCGACTCGCCAACCGCGCGATGCGGACCCAGATGCTGCAGCAGCGTTGGACGCGCGACCATGTCGGCCATATCGGCATGCCCCTCGATCCAGTCCCAGAGCCCGCGGCCGATAAGGAGCCGCGGTGGCATCCGTTCCAGTTGGGGTTCATCCTTCTCTCGCTCGCGTCGACCACCGATGCCGACCATGACGATCGGCAGTTGGTGGACCTCATCTGGTTCCCGACGGGCGGTGGCAAGACCGAGGCGTACCTCGGCCTCGCCGCCATCGAGATGATCCGACGTCGCCTCGACCGCGGGGTCCACGGAGGCGGGACGGCGGTGCTCACCAGGTACACGATGCGCCTCCTTACTGCACAGCAGTTCCAGCGTGCCGCGACCCTGATCTGCGCGCTCGAGCTGCTTCACGAAGAGGACCGCCGGCTGGCCGGAGCGCCGTCCTTCTCGATCGGGCTCTGGCTCGGCAACACCACGACTCCGGGTACGTACGAACAAGCATTCGACCAGATGAAACGCGTGCTTCGCGAGAAGAGCCCGCAGAACCCGTTCCAATTCCGTCAGTGCAGTTGGTGCGGCACGTCCATCATGCCCGTACGTCAGACGCGGTACGAGGAGCAGTACGGAGTCCGCGCGAGCAAGTTCTCCTTCGAGTTCTTCTGCCCGCATGCCGAGTGCCCATTCCATGTCCGGCTCCCAGTCCAGGTCGTCGACGAAGGCATCTTCGAAGACCCGCCCACGATGCTGGTCGCGACGGTCGACAAGTTCGCGCGGCTCGCCTGGATCGACCAGGGCGCTTCGATGTTCGGGCTCGGCGGCGTGCCGTACGATCCACCGTCGCTCGTCATCCAAGACGAGCTCCACCTCATCGCCGGGCCTCTCGGAACGATCGTGGGCATCTACGAAGCCGCCATCCGCGGCCTGATGTCGTGGAACGGATCGGCGCCGAAGGTCGTCGCGTCCACGGCGACGACGCGCGCATCGGCCGACCAGATCCGCGAACTCATGGCGTCGAAGGTCAGCGTCTTCCCGCCGAGTGGGCTCGATGCCGACGACAGCTACTTCGCTGAGCCCGATCCAGACCGGGCGGGCCGCATGTATGTCGGCATCATGCCTCAGGCCCACACTCCGTCGTGGGCCTTGGGCCAGATCTCTACCGAGATGCTGAACGTCCCGGTGCGCCTCGGGATGTCAGGCGCGGAACTCGACGCGTACTGGACCCTCGTCGTTTACCACAACAGCCTTCGCGAGCTCGGACGGACGGTGACCATCCTCCGCGACGACGTGCGGGCGGCACTCGACCGCAAGGCCGACCAGGATGAGGACGAACCCACGAGGACGCTCGCGAAGGACGGCATCGAGGAACTCAACGGAAACGTCTCATCCGACGAGCTGCTCCGCATCCTCGAACAGCTCGGGGAGGGCCCCGAGAGCGGCGGCAAGCCACTCGACGCGCTCGCGACGACGAACATCATGTCGGTCGGCATCGACGTCGGCAGGCTCGGACTGATGCTCGTCAATGGTCAGCCGAAATCGACGTCCGAATACATCCAGGCCACGAGTCGGGTCGGCCGGGGAGAAGTCCCGGGACTCGTCGTGACGATGTACCGCTCGGGCAAGCCGCGCGACCGTTCAGTGTTCGAATCCTTCACGGCGTACCACCGTGCGTACTACCGCTTCGTCGAGCCGGGGACGGTGACGCCATGGTCGCTGCAGGCCCGGCGCCGGGCGCTCCGCGCCGCGCTCGTCATCCTCGTCCGTCACGGGGCAGGTCTGGGCGTGAATGACAGTGCCGATCGATTCGATGCGGACGCCTCAGCCGTCAAGAAGGCGCTCGATGTGCTCACACGGCATGTGCAAGTGGCCGATCGTCGGGAGGCGGCTAAGGTCGCGGACGAGCTGAAGAAGGCGGTCGACGACTGGGAACACCGCGCCGAGGAGGCTGGGCTCAGTGGGACGCCGCTGAGGTACCGGTCCCGAACCGCGGGCGAGCGGCTGCTCAAGCAGTTCACCGACTCCGGCGCGGGCTGGTCGACGATGAACTCGATGCGGTCGGTGGACCGTGTCGTCCGAGTGCGAGCGGATGGTGAGCGATGATGGCGAGAAACGACAAGGTGATTCGGACGATCCGACTCTCCGAGACCGTCTCCCCGTTCGGTCCGGGGGCCCTCGTCGACATCCTCGGTGAGTCCTTCATGGCGATGACCGGTGACGAGTGGCCGCCTGCTAGCGTGCGCACGTCGGTCTCGTGCGACCGGCTCGCCTCGAAGCTCCGAGTCGACGAGCTCTGGGCTGCGCCGAGCAGCGGTGAACCCGACGGGCCGAAGACCCCCGGCCTCGAATTCGCGCGATTCCCGGCCTGGCTGTTCTGCCAAGAATGCCGACGGATGACGCGCTGGACCCGCATGATGGAGACCGGCTCGACGCCGACGTGCCCGGACTGCGAAGGCCGCCTCGTGCCGATGCGGTTCGTCACCGTATGCGCCACCAAGAGCCACGCCGACGATGTCCCCTGGCCTGACTGGGTCCACCGCGCCGGATCCGCAGCGTGTGATCGCAAGGATCGCCTGCGTTTCCATCCGTCGAAGGGTGCGCGAGAGGGTTTGAGCGCCCTCGAAGTTTCGTGTGACGCCTGCAAGACTTCGCGGTCGCTCGGTGACCTCCGCGGTGATGTGCTCGCGCGGGACGGATTCACGTGCCGCGGCAAGCAGCCGTGGCAACGAGAGTGGGGCAACTGCGGCAAGCCGCTTGAAGTGCTGCAGCGCGGAGCCACGAGCTTGTACTTCGGAGAGGTGGTCTCCGCCATCGACATCCCGGAAGTCGAGGGCAGAGAAGCGGAGCTCGACGAGCAGATCCGGAAGCACCCGTACTGGCACGCGGTGCAGGCGGGGAACGCGGCGATCCTCGACATGATGGTCGACGAGCTGGCGGCCGTGCTCGAGCCCTCGGCGGATGTCATTCGTCGCCGAATCCTCGCGTTGACCAGCGACGAACCGACCCTGCAGGACACCAAGCGGTCACTGCTGAGCGAGGAGTTCGAGGCTTTCGTCGCCGCGATCGCCGGCTCGGCTCCAGTGGAGGACTTCGTCACCCGCGTCGAGCGGCGCTCCGAGCAGACTCCGGCAGGGCTTGGCGACGTCGTACTGGTCGATCGGTTGCGCGAGGTGCGAGCCTCGATCGGATTCCGCCGATACACGCCCGAGGCTCATCTCGTGCCCTCGGTACCGAAGAGTCCCATGGAGCGGAGCTGGTATCCGGCCGTCGAGGGCTACGGCGAAGGGATCTTCATCACGTTCGATTCCGCAGCCGTCGACGCTTGGGCTGCGCAGGACGGCGTGCAGCGTCGTGCCGACCGGATCGCGTCGAACCAGGACGGCTCGATGCTCGGAAGCCGCCTCCACGAGACGAGCCCCCAGTTTCTGCTGCTGCACGCGTTCGCACACGCGATCATGCGGGAGCTCGCATTCGTCAGCGGCTACTCCGCACCGTCTCTGAGGGAACGGATCTACTGCGAAGGTGCCGGCGACTATGGCGTGTTCATCTACACGACATCGACGGACGTCGAAGGGACGCTCGGCGGTCTGGCGCGCCAGGGCGAAGCCGACTATCTGAACGGGGTGGTGCTGCGCTCGCTCGAGCAGGTTGCGTGGTGCGCGAACGATCCGGTTTGCTCGGAGTCCGACCCCCAGAGCATCGACGGCCTCAATCTCGCCGCCTGCCACGCATGCCTTCTGGCGCCGGAAACGTCGTGCGAGAGCTTCAACCTCTTGCTCGATCGGGCGATGCTCGTCGGCGGCGATGGTTTCGAGGGCTACTTCCAGAAGGCGATCGAGTCGGCGCTCGACGTGTCCGTCACTGCAATGAGCTGAGTCGTTCGTATTCCTCGCGGATGCGCGCGCCGACCCCGACCGGGTCGGCGCGCACGTCGTGCTCCCAGATGCGCAGCACGGTCCATCCGTGCGAGCCGAGAACCTCGTCCGTGTTCCGATCCCGTGCGCAGTTCGCCAGCACCTTTGCATCCCAATAGGTCTGGTTGCGGGCCGGCCGCTGATAATGCTCTGGACACCCGTGCCAGAAGCACCCGTCGATGAACACGGCGAGCTTCACCTTCGTGAACACGATGTCCGCTGACCGCCGCAGTCCCTTCACGGGTGGGGTGTTCACCCGATACCGAAAGCCATGCGAATGCAGCATTCGTCGCACCGCTAGCTCGGGGCCGGTGTCCCGCCCTCGGTTCGCGAGCATCGACCTGCGAGTACCCTCAGAGGTCGCCCAGGATGGGGTCTTCTCGCCCATCGCCACCTCCAGGGATTCGTTCGATCGCCCGCCGGCGGGGCGGGCATCCAGCGTCGCACCGGCCGGCTAGACTCTGGGCGATGCAGTCGTCAACCTCCGCCAATCCTCCCACCGAAGAAGTGGGTCTCAGCGCTATCCGAGTGCTCGACCTGTTCGCCGGCGCGGGTGGGCTGACCGCCGGGTTCCACGCCGCCTCTCCTCGATTCCGGAGCGTCCGCGCCGTGGAAATGGACCTCGCGGCTGCAGCGAGTTACGCCGCGACATTCGGCGACGAAATCGTCTACGCAGGGAGCATCCAGGACTGGCTCGTCAACGAGACCGTCCCCGAAGTGGACGTTGTCGTCGGGGGGCCACCGTGCCAGGGATTCTCGAATCTCGGCAAACGAGACGTCAACGATGAGCGCAATCTCCTGTGGCGCCAGTATGCGGCGACCATTCGCCGAGCGAAGCCGAAGTACTTCGTGGTGGAGAACGTGGCGGCCTTCGCCAAGTCCTCCCAGTTCACCGACTTCCAGCAGGCGACCGCGCCCGGCGGCCTGCTCGAGGAGTACGACTTTCGGCACGCTGTGCTGAACGCTGCGGACTACGGGGCGTTCCAGGCGCGAAAGCGCGCCGTGGTGATCGGCTTCCGCCGGGATCTGTCGTTCCCCGGATTTCCGGCGCCCACGCATCTCAAAGCGCACCGGACCGTGAAAGAGGCATTCGACGGCATCCCGTGGACCCCCGCGGGAACCGAATTGCCTGAGCGCACGTACGAGTTCGCGCAGAAGTCGTTCGCTGGCGCATATCGAGCTTCGGAACTGCACCTCGACCGCCAGTATCAGCCGATCTCGATCGATCGCTTCGCCGCGATCCCACCCGGTGGGAACCGATTCGACCTCCCCGATCGGCTGCTCGCGCCCTGCTGGCGCAACCATACTTCCGGCTCGGGCGATGTGATGGGCCGGTTGTACTGGGACAAGCCGTCGGTGACGATCCGAACGGAGTTCTTCAAACCGGAGAAGGGTCGATACCTGCACCCCGAGGCGAACCGCGCGATCACCCACTACGAGGCCGCGATCCTCCAGGGCTTCCCCGAAGACCACAAGTTCGTGGGTTCGAAGACTGCGATCGCTCGACAGATCGGGAACGCCGTTCCGATCCCGCTCGGCAAGGCGATCGCCGAAGTACTCGAAGCCCGACTCTAACGCGGAACGTGCTCGTAGATCCGCGTGAGGGCAATGATCATCTCGCGGAGATCGCCGAGGAGCTCGTGCTCGGGGGGGATGCCGTGTACCGGGTACCTGAACGCGCACAACGTACTCGCCTCGTACGCCTCCGCGACCTTCGACCTCGGGGCGTGGAGGACGATCGAACGCACGAGGCGAGGGGTGTCCTCCATCCAGCCACCGATGATCCGCTCACCCCACCTGACGTGCTCAGCGAGTTCGCCGAGCGTCCGCGGAATCAACTCGCCGTGATCGGGATTCGTCGACGCGTGCATGAGTGTCAGGTAGACCGCACTACCGTCGCCGGCGAAGAGGTACACGACGTACCATCCTGTCGTCGAACTCGGGCTCAGCTGGACCGAATGGATCCGCACCCATGGAACTTGGCTTTTCCTTCCGATGCCGTCCTTGCCCTGAACGGCAGCATCGAACGGCACCCACCCGCCATCGTCAACAGGACGCACGCCCCAGTCACGCAGGATGGCCGGCATCACGTTCCGCACGACTTCACCACGCCGCTTCATCGCCGTGGTATCGCGATCGGTGTACTGGAGCTGAAGTTGAAGGATCTCCGTGATCGTCCTGTTCAACACTTCCGTGTCCCTCTCGTCCGGGCTCTGACCATTCGAAAAACGAGCACATTCAGGGTTCGACGGCTATCGTTTCGTCGTGACGTTTCCTGCATTCTCCGGCACCGAATGGCTGATCCCATCCAATCGTGAAACGTACGATGCCGACGACGCATTCGCCTCTTTGTTTGAGATCAATTGGAGCGAAAGCGCATCGGCGAAGATCGCGACCGGTGACGTCGTCTATCTCTACGGCACCCGACCGATTCAAGCCCTCACGCACCGCTGTCTCGTGAGTGAGACGGGCGTGCCTTTCGATCGTCGTGTAGACGACGATCGATTCTGGGTCGATCGGAACGCGTTGAACGAGCGCCGAGTGCGTTCATGGATGCGTCTGCGTTTGCTACACACGTTCGACGTACGCGAGCGCACGCTGCTTTCCCTCGATGCGCTCGTGGCGAACGGACTCAAGAGGGCGCCACAGGGGCGGATGAGGGTGCCGGTGTCTGCTTCCATCTTGGTATCCGGCGTGGGATCCAATGTGAGGGACTGAGCCTAGCAAGAAGGCTGGTTCCCAGACATCGACCGGGGGCCACCGCCTGCTCCCGACGAGTTCAATCGATCGGAGGAGGTGGCTCGGCCAGTAGCCAAACACGGGCGAAATCGTCAGCGATCAATGGCCAGAGGAGCCGAAGACCATCTTCAACCGAACGGATCTCACCGGCCAACGGCTCAAACACGACGAAGTCGTGCGGGATGGTCCTTCCGGACCGGTCTTCACGTCCTTCGGGGTCCGGAAAACGTAGAGCCAGCGTCTCGCCGACCCGGCGACAGAGCTCCATCTCGTCCTCGATGCCCGAAAAGGCCTCTTCGTACGCGATCAGCGGATCCGGTAGCGCTGCACCGCGGAGGAAGCGGAAGCCCCAGGTCCTTCCTCGAGTTGCCCAGATCAGTTTCACCTGCGGCTCCTAAGGAGGACCTGCTCTTCTTCACCTCTGTCCAAGTCCATCTGGAAGCCGGTCATCGTCGCTCGCAAGTTATCATGCTTGGCCAGCGCTTCGGCATTGGCTTCGCGGAGTTTGTCCCCTCCGAGCCTGGCCAGGTCATTGAGGTTGGAGCCGAAGTGGCTCAGCAGGAGGCCGATGGAGCCGATCACCTTGTTCTGGCGTGCGATGAATGCTGTTGCAAGAGCCCCAACGCCGCCCAACGCGGTCGCTAGGGCTTCGGCGTCCCCGAGGAGATTCTCGGCAACCTTTCCCCGGTTATTCCTTGATCGGGCCCACCGCACATGTCGCTCGAATGGGAGCATCGCCGCCAGTGGCAGGATCAACTCAACACCAACGCTCTTTGTGACTTCGATCTTGTCTGCATTGAACCTCGCAGACGAGATCAACACGTAGTCCTCTCCCACCGACAGGGCATCGCTGTCTTCCACAAGACCGGCGAGGACCTTGCGCAATTCGTCGATGTCATCGGCGGCCTTCTCGATGAGAAGATCCCTGAAGTTGAACACGGTTATGTTGGGCAACAAGTCGGCCTTTGAAAGCGCGAGTACCCAGATCCGCGGAAACTCGACGAGAGGCTTACCGTCCTCCAACAGCTCTTCTTTGAGCGTCAATAGTCCGTTGCGGAAGTTGGTCAGCAAGGACTTCAGGTACCGTTCCTCCTCTCCCGAGTTGTCCAGCAGCCGCTGACCGTCGACCAGCAAGAGTGCCACATCAGAACTCACCAATGATCGGAACGTGTCTATCCTGCGCTGCTCCTCTTCGGGCCCGCTCACGTTCTGCTCGAACCACTCCCCTGGGTAGTCGTGCCAAACGAGGCGCAAAGCGTCGAATGGCCTGGCCTTCGCAGGGCTGGCATCAGGCGCATCCTTGAGCTTGAGGGAGAACGAGTATGCCGTCGCCGAGAACCGATTGGGCTCCGGGAGTCGGGCTGAATCTCGCATGCCGTGGTAGTTTCGATGTAGCCGATTCCCCTGGCCGATATCGTCGGCGACGACGTTGAACAGACTGTTCTGCAAGTACTGCGGCTCCTGCGTCGCTCCATAGAACGAGGAGAGCAGGACGGTCTTGCCGCTGCCGCTTTCGCCGAATACCGCGATGTGCTGCTCTAGCGCCCTGTTCAGTTGCATACGAGAGAATGTATGGCACAGCTGCCCCGCAGCATGCGAAGGCGCAGCCGTGTCATCCCGTCGGCCGACTCGGTGATTGCGCCCTGCTAAGCCTTGCGTTCGCCGATTATGGCGGCCCTCTCAGTCGAAGATCCCGTCGAGCACGCTGCCGATCACGAGGCCGCCGAGGATTCCGCCCATCATGTCGCCTCCGCCGCCGCGAGGGCCTCCGCCCCAGCCCGGGCCACCGCCCCAGGGATCCTGCGGTCGTGACGAGTCGATGTCGCGGCGAGCGAGGTGCAGGGCTTCGGCGGCAAGATACGCCACACGGCGGGCCATCGCCATCGCCTGCTCTCGGTGGTCCTCGTCGATCACGGTGGCCGTCGCCGCCGACCGGCCGAGGAAATGGTCGAGGTCGATCCGGATGCGCTCGGATTCGGCAAGACGAGTGCGGGCGTCGGCGCCGATCCAGCCGCGGTGGCCGGCGATGACGTCGCGGGCGACGGCGAGCTGCCGGTCGGCGTCGTCGATGGCATGGCGCACGTGCTCGAGCGGTGGGATCGGACGCGCCGCCCGCTCGCGGGCAGCGGCGATCGCGGCATCCAGCCCCGAGTTCGCCTCGCGCAACCGGTCGAGATGCGTGAACGGGTCGGTGTTCACGCCGGCCGGCGGAAGGGAGGCGAGGGCCGCCTGCAGCTCCCCGACCGCCGTCTCGACGCCGGGCGAGTGCGGCTCCTTGAGTGCGACGACGATGTCGCCGCGGGAGTCCTCGACGATCGCAGCCAGCGTGGACTCGGCCCGCAGCGCCTCGACCTCGAAGTTCTCGACCGCATCGAGCAGGGCCGCCGCTCGGCGCACCGACTCAGCGGATGCCTCGAGCGCGAGGTTCGCCTGTTCGCGCTGCCCGGCCTCACGCCGCCGCTCGGCGACACCCGCGCTGTGCTCGGCGAATCCGAGCAGCTGCTCAGCCTCCGCGGGGTTGGACTGCACCTGGGCGAGCGCCTCCGGCGAGTAGCGGGCGGCGAGCCGGTCGACGGTGTCGCGCGCCTGCGGGAGACGGGCGCGCAGGAGCTCGACATCCCCTCGCACGCCGGCGATGATCTCGGGGGCGCGGCGTGCGCGGGCGATCTTCTCGGCGAGGGCCGAGGTGCGCTCGTCGAGCACGTCCTCTGCCCAGTCGCAGAGCTGGACGATGCGCGCGTTGCGGGTGCGCAGCTCTTCAGCGGTGTCGGGGATCTCGTCGTAGTTGAGCTGGTTCAGTCGGAATGCCTCGCCCAGGTGCGTGCGCACCGCAGTGAGCCCCTCGCGAAGCTCGGTGGTCGCCTCGGGACCGAGCTCGGCCTCGGCGAACGCGAGCTCGTCGGTGGTGACGCGGATGCGCTCGTCGGCGGCGACCAGGGCGGTGCCGGCGCGCTTCGCCAGGTCGGCGTCCTGCGCCTGGAGTTGCTGCTCTTCTTCGCGCTTGCGCTTGCCCCAGAATCCGGCCATGCCTTCGATCCTAGGGTCGGCGCTGGGAGCGCGGTGTGGGTAGTCGGAACCCGCGTCAAGTGGGCACTGGGGACCTGAGCGTTGCTGCCGCCAGCCGGTCAACGCCGGCCATCAACGCAGCCGGAGAGCCCCCGATGTCAAGGGCATGGGCAATCACACGCTTACGAGCGCTGGCAATGTCGAAAATGCGAGGCTCGATATCGCCCGAAACGTAAATGAGATGTGCCTCCTCAACCCCAGCTGTAAGGGCATATGCCAGCGCTTGGTAGACATCAGCATTTGGTGGGGATTTGGTCGACGCACCCCACACCTTGTACTTGGTATCCGCGACCGTGACGGTGTTTCCATCTCGGAGCACCACGATGTCGGGCCGGAGGCGCACGGCGCCACCCACGTCAAGTCGCCAGTCGCGAAACTGAACTTCGACGTCGAGAAACTGTGGCTTCAGCGCCGATCGGAGTGCCTCCCCCACGAACTTCTCGAAGATGTCGGCCATGTTCACCAGAAAGGTCGACCCGCGTGCAGCACCTCGCGCGTGAGCCCAGGAAACCGCCTCGAGGATCCACCGTGAGATGAGTAGGGCCGTCGAATAGTGGGCGTTCCGCCGCGTGAACAGAACGTTCGGCGTTTCCAGTCCGACGGGCAGAACCTCGACCTCCGAGAACAACGCCAACTGCGCGTTGATCTGGCTACGCAGAGCCCGGCCAATTCCGTCAAAGCGCAGGACCCGCCGCAGTGCGGAGCGCAGGATGCGGTTCTCGAGAATGTCCTCGGTGAAGTCATCGTATGTGACTTCGAGTGGAAGAGGCACGCCCGGTCTGCGAGCGAGCTGGCGCGTGACATCCCAACGCCCTCTCACAACACTTGTCGCGTCATCGCGCGACCGGTACCCCTTCAACAACCCATGTCTGGTCGCGCGTGCCACCGACACCTGTAGGGCGCCAGCGAGCGCAACCGGCACCGACTGATCGATGTCGAAGTCGAACGGGTCATGTTCGAGCGCCAGCTGAGCACCGCCATAGGAAGCCATGAAGACGATGCTTCGCAAAGCAGCCTTCGGAGTGACAATCACTTGCAGATCCGAGATAGAGGCGACACCCACCCTCGTGACGTCCGCAATGCGCCACATGCCGTGTTCGTGTGTTGGGGTGACGGTGCAGAACCGAAGAGCCTGAAGCTCAACGGCCTGTGCGGACGTGAGCTCCACGAACGATTCCCCGCGTTCGGGGATTCGCACGAGGCGCCGTTTCTCTCCTGCGGGGTGTATCACGACGACGACTGGGTGCTTTCAGGTGCTGGCGGGCCTGACTGCGGAACCTCCGATTCTTGGCGGAGCTTCCGCAGCAGGATCTCGAGTCCGTATCGCTGTTGCACATCGACCCCCGTGCCAAGGTGGCGTTCCTCGAGCAGCGGCATCAAGTTCTCTGACCAGATCGCCGCCAGCTCTTTCTGGCTGAGCGACTCCTTGTGCAGAAGGTGACTTGGGCCGATGCGCTCTTCGCGGTCGGTGATCGCAGCGTTCAGTTCATCGAACAGCTCCGCGACCGGAAGGTCCTGCGGATATTGCCGAGTCCACCGATGAAGAATGCCTCTCACAGGGGGCACATCAGGGTGAAGCTCGAAGAAGGAGAACCGTCTTCTCATCGCTGAATCCAACAGTGCGATCGACCTGTCGGCCGTATTCATCGTCCCGATGATGAGCACGTTCGCGGGAAGAGCGAAGGTTGACCCGCCTTCGTCACCCGAACCGGCATAGAGCACGTCAATTGGGTCGTCGCGATACTCGAGCAAGTAGTACAACTCGCCAAACACCTTCGACAGGTTGGCGCGATTAATCTCGTCGATCAGCAGAACGTGCGCGGCCTCGGGGTCCTTCCGCGCACTCTCGGCAATTTCGCGCAACGGACCCTTCGTCAGGTCGAATATAAGCTGACCTTCATCGTTGGTCTTCGGGCGGAAGCCGGCGAAGAAGTCCTCATAGGTGTACGACGGGTGAAACTGGATCCGTTTGACCGTGCTCTGTGGCGCTTTAAGGGAATCGGCAATCGCCCGCGCCACGAACGTCTTCCCCGTGCCCGGCGGTCCGTAAAGGATCACCTGCCCGCGCCTGTAAAGGGCGCTAAGGACATCAGCTATCCACTCCCGATCAAGGCTCAGGAGCTCGCTGAGCCTACCGACGTCAATCTCGGCCACTTGAAACCCGCGCTGATCGAAACTGGCTGGTTCCGCCGCCTGGTCGTCAGGCTCGCTCTCGCTGTTGTCTTCGTCTTCGTCGCGTTCTTCGTTCTGATACCACTTCGGCTTGAGGGGATCCGCGTACAAGTTGATCGGCTTCTGAGCCTTGAGCTGGAGCGCGACGACGATCCGGCGGAGGTCTTCGTCTGCGTCGTCCGAGAAGGCGCCCCCAATCTCACCGATGAACGCTTGACGAATGCGGCTCCGATGATCCGCCGAAACGATCGGGCCGAAGTAGCTCGGATGAACCAGATACAGGAGCGCCCAACGTTGGGTCGGAAAGCTATCGCCTTCGACCGAGAGAACAACGTCCCGCCAGTGCCGGGGCTCAGCGAGGGCGTCCTGCTGCTCATCATCGGACATCTCGGTCCATCGACGCAGCAGATTGAGGATGATCGTTACGGCGTGGTTGATGCGCGACATCATGCCGGTACCGGGATTGAACGCGCCGCCCGCGAACGCGTCATCGAAGACTCGAGGAATCTCGACCTCATGCTCCATGAGGCTCAAGATGGCTTCGATTTTCTCTCGCTTCTTGGCATGCCCCATCACACTGGCGATCGGAAGCACTTGAAGAGCGACGATCTCGGCCATGAGCAATTTCTCATCGTCAGACGCACCCTGAAGTTGAGCGGTCACGTTCTCGACGAAGTTCTTTCCCTCGATCTTCTCCGCCTGAGTCCAACGCTCGTGCAGACGCACGATGTTCGAACTCGACCAGACTGGACGGCCTGGACTGAACGCGGACATTCCGCCACGGAAACACTCCTGAACGATCACGTCAGCTGCCGCGAGGAGGCGCCGTTGTGCCGCGTCAGCAGTTACCCAACCACGACCCAGCTCCTGTTCGATCTCTTCCCGAAGTTGAGCACGGGATGCTGCGTAACGCCGAGTCGCCTCTTGGAAGAACGCATCGCCGGGGTACTCTCCCAATGCAATTACGCCGTCGGGTGTGATCGCCCAGTGTCCACTCCCAGAGGGGTTCTTTCGCAGCCACCCAGCCGCCACAAGATCAGCACTGGCCCATCGCCAGTCGGTCTCGCCTCGTGGACGTCCACGGTTCCCCAGAGTTTCCTCATGCTCAGTGAGCGGAACTCGCGCGAGAGTCTGAGGCCAAAGCTCCCCGATCGGTACGAATTGCCCGGGCCCGAGGTCCGCGAGGATCTCCATGCTTACCCGAGCGCGTTCGGCGCGCTTGACGTCAGTGTCCACGTCCACCCCTTGCCTTTGGCATTCGCGTGATCAGAAGTCTAGGGACGCGAAACAAGATCGGACCTCGAATCCAACGCACAAGTCACCGCGTCCTGGCTGCGGAGGTCATCCAACCTTCCCGACTCCAGAGCTCGTCTAGTGACCGTCAGACGGCAAACCGCTCCACAAGGGACCATTGTCCGCGGCCCGTTGCGCGCCGCGGCATCCGACCCGTAGGCCAGCATGGAGCCATGACCGACACGACCAACTCCCGAACCTGGCTGCGCGAGGGCTTCGAGCACCCCGGGCGGGTCGACCTCGCTTCCGGTTCCACCTCCGCCCGATCCGTGCCGACGACGTCGACCTCGACTACCCGGCGGTCATGGGCTCGCGCGAGCGACTCTGGCGCACTTACGGTGACGCCTGGGGCTGGCCGCCCGAGACGATGACCCACGAGACCGACCGCGAGGACCTCGCCATGCACGAGCGGGAGATCGCCGATCACATCACGTTCAACCACGCGATCCTCGACGAGGAGGAGACCCGGCTCGTCGGCTGCGTCTACATCGACCCGCACGACGAGGCCGACGCCGAGTCCTCGTGGTGGGTCGTCGACGACCTCGTCGGCTCCGACCTCGAGCGCGAGCTCGACGAATTCGTGCCGCGTTGGCTGCGCTCGACGTTGGGGTTCCGAGCGGTCGAGTTCCCGTTCAACGCGGTCGATTAAGGCTGCGGTGATCGACGCCCTCCTCGGGCGGGAGCAGCGCACCGAGGGCAGTCCGCACGGTGAACCGCACCTCCTCTGCGACCTGCCGCATCGCGGCCGGCACCGGTGAATCCTCCTTCGATGAGCGACCGAGCCGGCTGAAGAAGTCGCCGACGCTGCTCCCACGGGCGATGGCACGGTAGGCCTTGGGAAGGTCATCGACGTGTGCGCCGCCATCGTGGTGGGCGAGCCAGAGCACGACGTCTCGCCGGGATGCCTCGGTGCCCTGATTGTCGAAGATCCTGGGGATCAGCCACCAGTAGTTGAAGCCCACCCGGTGTGGTCCGAGCGGCACCTGCCGGAACGCCGGCATCCAGGTGGGCGACGTCGGGTTCGGAATGACTGTGAGGAGCGAGCCAACCGGCGCGACCCCGCGCTCCTTCGCCAGTCGTACCACGCGTGGGCCGCTCGGGATGGTGCCGTCCGCCCAGGGCAGGATCCGCGTGAGACCCATACGGGTCAACAGGCCGGTGCTGACCGAGGTGTCGTATGCGAGCACGCGCACGGCGATCGCCAACCGCTTCGCCTCGGCGCGCACGCCGCGGTCGTACCGGGTACAGCTCGCGTCGAGGAATCCGAGTTGATCTCGCAAGTGCTCGAGAAGGTCATCGGCCATCGCGAGGCCGGGCTTCTCACGATCCCATCGACGCAGACGACGCAGCGCATCGGGCGAACTCGTCAGTGAAGCGGATGCCGCGGCGCCAACGGGCTGACGCGCCGCCCTGTTACCCGACGAGGTCTGCACGCGCAGGTCACGAGCATCCGCCGCAACCGTGCCAAGGGGCGCCGATTCCGCAGCCTCGCCCGATCGCTCCAGCATTCTGCGACCGTAACGGACCGCGTCCTCCGTTCGGGAACCCCGCGTTCGGGGCATCCGTGACTCAGACGGTGCCCGCCGGCGCCCACACCCCGATGATCAGGCCCATGATGATGACCGTCACGAGCTCGTGCGCGATGTTGAGACCCGTGAGCGACCACGGGCGACCCTCGAAGACGTCGTGCGTGATGAACCTCGCCGCGGTGAATCCGGCCCAGAGGATGAGTGCCGTGAGAACCGCCGAGAAGAGGTAGCTCCCGCCGTAGAAGTGCCACGCGATCGTCGAAGCGCCGGCGAGCACCCATGCCGTCACGAAGCTCACGAGCACCGTCACGATGATCGGCATCACCGCGCTCGCGCCGGGGCGATCCATGTCGACGTTCGCGAGCTTCGCCCAGCGGGTTCCGAAGACACCGCGCGCGTACCAGACCGAGCCGACGATCATGCTCGACGCGGTCGCCAGCAGCACCGCCCAGTAGTTGATCTCGGGGACCATCATCTCCGCCTCCTTCTCGCTGCGGCCCAGGCCGCGTCCGGCGGCGACGCGCACGTCGCGCGGTCCGCTGCGCGTGAGCGTACTCCCGCCCGAGGACGTTCCGACCTGAACTTCGCCGCTACGGCGTCGAGCTGGGTTGAGCCACGGCGCCGGCCCGCTGTTTCGGACCGCGCGATCGGAAGGCGTCGAGGTCGCGCCGCGCCAGGATCAGGGATTCGCTCGCGAGACTCGCGACACGCTCGGCCAGCGTGATCACCTGCGCCCGGCGATCCAGGTCCATCATCGAGATCGTCGCCCCGGTGCCGCTCAGGTAGTGGCCGAGATCAGTCCGAAGGCGCTCGGACTCGGCCAGTCGCGTGAGTGCCTCGGCGCCGATCCGGCCCGGGTGACCGGCGATGGCATCGCGAGCGACATCGAGCTCCCGGTCGGCGTGCATGATCGCGCGACGCACGTGGTCCACGAGCACGATCGGACGCGTCGTGTGCTCGCGGGCCGCCGCGATCGCGGCATCCAGCCTCGCGTTCGCCTCGCGCAGTCGAGTCAGGTGGGCGAACGGGTCGGTGTTGACACCAGCCGACGGAAGGCTCGCGAGCGCCGCCTGCAGTCCGACGATCGCCTCCGTAACGCTGGCGGGCTGGGGCTCCTCGAGTGCGGCCGTGAGGGCGCGGCGGGATTCCTCAACGGTGGCCGCCAGCTCGGACTCCGCTCGCAGAGCCTCGACCTCGAAGGCCCCCACCGCGTCGAGCAAGGCCGCGGCACGGCGCACCGAGTCGACGGATGCCTCGAGCGCGACGATCGACTGTGCGCGGTGCCCAGCGTCACGCCGTCGCTCGGCCACGCCGATGCTGTGTTCGGCGAATCCGAGCAGGTGCTCCGCCTCCGCAGGATTGCCCTCCACGGTGGCGAGCGCCGCTCGCGCGTAGCGCACGGCCAGCTGTTCGATGGTTTCGCGGGCTTGCGGGAGACGCGAGCGCAGGCGCTCGATGTCGGCTCGCACGCCGCCGATGACGCCGGGAGCGCCCCGGGCGCGTGCGGCCCGTTCGGCGAGCATTGAAAGGTGGTCGTCGAGCATGAGCTCGACCTGTTCGCACAGCTCCACGATGCGAGCGTTGCGGGCCCGTACCTCGTCGAGGGTGCCGGGGTCCGGTTCGTGGTTGGCCCGGTTCGCTCGGAACGCCTCGCTGAGGAGTCGTCGCGCCGTGACGAGCGCCTGCCGCAACCCCTCGGTTGCGTCGGATCCGAGCTCGGCCTCGGCGAATTCGAGCTCCTCGGCGGCGCGGCGGATCCGCTCATCGGCGGCGACCAGGGCCGATCCGGCCCGCTTCGCCACGTCGGCGTCGTGGACGTCGAATTCCTGCGCGCCTCGTCGGCGCCTGACCCTGAACCCGGCCATGTCTCATCATAAGTTCGCTGTTCGGGACTCGCCATGGCGAGCCGCGAACGCTCCGCGGCATCCGCTCGAATGGCCGCTACGGGCGCAACCCCGCATCGAACGCGGCGATGATCGCAGCGGCCCGGTCGCGCGCGCCGAGCTTCATGAAGATCGCCGAGACGTGCGACTTCACCGTGCGCTCCCCCACGTGCAGCTGCGCCGCGATCTCGCGATTGTTCGCCCCACGGCAGATGCGGCGCAGCACCTCGAGCTCACGGGGGGTCAGCTGCTCGAGCGCACGGCTCGCCGCCGGAGACGTCGGCGCGCGGTCCTTCGCCCGCGCCAGCACTCGGGGAAGCACCCGTGGGTCCAGCCAGGCTCCCCCGGCCGCGACCGTACGCACCGCCGTGATCAGGTCCTCGGCCGGGCTGTCCTTGAGCACGAAGCCCGCGGCCCCGGCCGTCAGCGCTCCCCAGAGCACGGCGTCGTCGTCGAAGGTCGTGAGGGCGAGCACGGGCGGGGACGCCGAAACGGCTCGCAGCTGCCGCGTCGACTCGGGGCCGTCCATCCGCGGCATCCGCACGTCCATCAGCACGAGGTCGGGGTGGTGAGCGCGAACCGCCGGCAGCACGCCCGTGCCGTCGGCGCATTCGGCGACCACCGAGATGTCGGGTTCGGCACCGAGGATGAGCGCGAGGCCGGCTCGCACCATGGCCTGGTCGTCGACGAGCACGAGCCGAAGCGGCGCGGTCACGCGGCACCCCCGATGGGAAGCCGGCATTCGACGACCCACGCGTCGCCCTGGGGCCCGCTGCTGAGCTCGCCGCCGAGCGAGGCGGTCTGCTCCCGCAGCCCGACGAGTCCGTAGCCGTCGGGGCCGGCATCCGTCGAGCCGGGAGGGAACTCGTTCGAGACGCGGGCGACGACGGCGTGGTCGTCGATCCCGACGTCCACCGTGGCGGACGCGCCGGCGGCGCTGTGTCGGGCGGCATTCGCGAGCGCCTCCTGCACGACCCGGTAGAGCGTGAGCCGGAGGGGCAGCGACAGGGGTTCGGCGGTGCCGCTGACCCTCAGCTCCACCGGAAGCCCGGCTGAGCGATAGGTCGTCACGAGTCGCTCGAGATCCAAGGATGCCGCGTCGGACTCGTCGTCATCCCGGAGCATCCCGACGGCTCCGCGAATGGCGTCGAGGCTCTCGCGGGACACCCGTTCGGCCTCGATGAGGGCCGCCTCGGCGGCATCCGGATCCTTGCGCAGCAGTCGACGTGCACCGCCGACGTGGAGCACGACGACCGTCAGCGAATGCGCGACGAGGTCGTGCACGTCGCGGGCGATCCGATGCCGCTCCTCGCGTGCCGCGGCATCCGCCAGCTCGCCTTCGGCCGCGCGCAGCTCGTCGGCCAACCGCGTGGCGCGCCGCAGGAGCACGCCCACGAGCACGCTGAACGCGCCGCCGAATGCGAAGTAGATGGCGCCGACATCCCATTCGACGCCGAACAGGAACGGCACGAACGGGATCGCCATGACGACGACGGTGACCGTGCCGACCAGCCAGCGGTCGTCCGACCTGCTGGCGAGCCGGCTGGCGGCCGCGAAGCTGACGAAGAGCGCCGCCCCGATCTCGGAGAGCGCGATGACGGGGACCACCGGGACGATCGCGAGGGTCACGAAGGCGAGCTGCGGGAGTTCGACGCCGAACACGAGCAGGGCCCAGGGAACCAAGGCGACCAGCATCGCCACCACGACCACGGGGTCGAACTGCGCACCGACCACGGCCAGCACCGCGGCGACGAGGGCGATGCCGGCGTAGACGAGGTCGGTGACCCGTGAACCCGCCCCGACCGAAGCCCGCTGCATGCGTCGCTCCTCTCGGCTCTCGCCTCAACGAAACCGTATCGGACGGGTCCGCGCCTCGTCCCGTGGTACGAGAACGAGGCGTTCCACGGTGCGATGACGGCCGGATGCCGCGAGCGGAGCATCGGGGCATGACCACCTCGATCCCAACCACCACGCTTCCCCGTTCCTCCTCCCGCCCGTCGGCGGCGGGCGCCGTGCTCGCGGTCGGCGCCGGCCTCAGCGCCGTCGCGTTCGCGATCGCGGTCGTCGGCCTCATCGTCGACCCGACCGTGATCACGGGGGCTCCCGCCTGGATGAAGCCGGCCAAGTTCTCGTTCTCGATCGCGGTCTACCTGCTGACGCTGCGCTGGATCCTGTCGCACGTCCGGGGCCACGCTCGACTGCTGGCGGTGCTCAGCACGGTCATTGCGGTCGCCCTCGTCGCCGAGATCGCGCTCGTCGAGCTGCAGGTCCTCCGCGGCACGACCAGCCACTACAACGAATCCAGCGACCTGGATGCCGCGGTCTGGTACGCCATGGGCGGCATCGTGTCGCTCGTGCTGATCGCGACCATCGCCGCCGGCGTGCTCGCCCTGCGACAGCGAGGGCTCGACCGCGGACTGGCAGCCGGGCTCGCCTGGGGCATCGGCATCTGCGTGCTCGGCATGCTCGCGGCGGTCACGATGATCTTCAACAAGGGGTGGAACGATTCCGGCGGACACACCGTCGGAGCGGCGGACGGCGGCGCCGGAATGCCGATCACCGGCTGGAGCCTCGAGCACGGCGACCTGCGCGTCGGACACTTCATCGGGCTGCACGCCCTGCAGGTGCTGCCGCTGCTCGCCTGGGCGCTGCTCCGATGGACGCACCTCGACGCGACGACCCGCGCGCGGCTGCTGAACGTGGCGGGGGCGAGCTACACCGCGGTCGTGCTGCTCGTCACCTGGCAGGCGCTTCGCGGGCAGAGCGTCGTTCGCCCCGACGGCGTGAGCCTGGCGGTCGCCGTCGCCCTCGTGGGGCTCGCGGCGGTGGCCACGGTGGCGGTACTGCGGCGAGGCGGTCGGCGGTCTGCCTCAGTCGAGTAGAGACGGGTGAGCGATGCATGCGTTCTGCATGCATCGCAGGTATACTGACGGCATGCCCGTCACGATCACCGTCCGCGCCGTCCCCGACGAGGTCCGCGACGTGCTTGCGGCCCGTGCAGCCTTGGCCGGCAAGTCGCTGCAGGAGTACCTCAGCGCGGAACTCGAGAACCTCGCGTCACGGCCGAGCGTGCTCGAGGCGGTCATGCGGGCACGCACACGCGCGCGCACCTACCCGCCCGTCGGTCCGGCCGACCTCATGGCCGACCTCGATGCCGACCGCCGCTGAGCACGGGCGGCGTCGGGCGGATGTCCCCGCACCACTCGTCGTCGACGCATCCGCCATCGTGACCCTGCTCATCGACCCCCGCTCCGCCGGCGATGCCGTCGCGGCCCGCATGCGCCACGCCACGCTGCTCGCGCCCGCGCTCATGCCGTTCGAGGTCGCGAACGTGGTTCGACGGCGGCGCAACGCCGGCCTGCTCTCCACCGCGGAGGCCGACCTCGCCCACGCGGAACTCCTCGAACTGCCGGTCGAACTCTGGCCCTGGCAGGCCACGGCGTTGCGCGCCTGGGAACTCGGCGCCGACCTCTCGACCTACGACGCCGCGTACATCGCGCTCGCAGAGGAGACGGATGCCCCGCTCCTCACGCGAGACGCCCGGCTCGCGTCGGCGTCGGGCGTCCGTGCTCGCATCGAGCTGGTCTGACTCACGCCGCCGCGGCCAGATTCGACGCGTCGACGTCGACGAGCGTGCGGAGTTCGTCGGCCACCTCGTCGCTCACGCCGTCGCTGTCATCGCTGCTCGCGTCGATCGGGTTCGCGATCTCGTCTCGCGTCATCCGTGCCGCGATGATCGCGACGACGCCGATCACCAGCGGTGCGATCCCCGCGATGAGGAACACCACCGGCAGCCCCAGCGACTCCCCGGCCGGCCCGGCGACGGCCATCGAGACGGGCATGAACGCGAGCGAGACGAAGAAGTCGAGGCTCGAGACGCGGCCGAGCATCTCGCCCGGGACGCGGCGCTGCAGCAGCGTGCCCCAGATCACCACGCCGCCGTTGAAGGCCGCGCCGATGAGGTACGCCGCGATCGCCATGACCCAGATCTGATCGGTCAGGCCGAACACCGCGAGGGGAAGGCATCCGAACGCCCAGAGCAGGTTCATCACGGTGAGGTAGCGGCGAGGCATCCGGAGCGAGGCGACGATCGCGGAGCCCACGGCGCCGCCGATGCCGAACGCGGCCAGGATCAGCGCGTGGTCGTCGGGCCCGCCGGCGGCGCGGTCCTTGATCACGAACGGCACGAGCACCTCGAACGGCCCCATGATCAGGAAGATCAGCAGCGACGCGAAGGTCAGCGTGCCGAGCAACCACGGCGTGCGCACCATGTAGCGGAAGCCGGCGGCGACGTCGATCAGCAGGGCGACGGCCGGATGCCGCGTGGCGGCGTTGATCGCCGCACCGCTCTCGCCCGCGGTCGCCTGCTCGAGCTCGGGGCGCTCGCCGCGCAGCGGCGTCTCGGGCACCTTCAGGATGAACGCCACTGCCGCGACGCTGGTCAGCGCGGCCACGGCGAGCGCCGCACCGGGCGACGAGACCGCGATGAGAGCGCTCGCGAGCGCCGGCCCGCCGGCCTGCATGAGCACCGGACGCGCCATGCCCTCGAAGCCGTTCGCGGCCATGAGCTGGTCCTGGGGCAGCACGCTCGGCAGCAGCGCCGAGTACGCCGGGTAGTAGAGGCCGGCCATCACGCCGCCGACGAACGCGACCACCGCGAGCTGCCACGCCTCGAGAGCACCGGCGAGCGACAGCAGCGCGACGATGCCGACGCTGGCGGCCCGCACGACCTCGACGACGAGCAGGATGCGCCGCTGCGACATCCGATCGGCGAGCGCACCGCCGAGCAGCGTGGTCAGCAGCATGCCCACGGCGGAGGCCCCGGCGACGAGCGACAGCTCGGCCGCGCCGCCGCCGATCGCGACGATCTGCCAGACGAGCGCGACCATCCAGATGCCGGCGCCGATCATCGACGCCACGAGCGCCGCGGCGAGCCACCGGTAGGCCGGGTTGCGGAGGGGCCTGAGTGCCCGGGGTGTTGACATGAGGTCGTCTCCTTGGTGTCGCTGCTGAGCTTTCGTTTCCGCGTCGAAGCGGATGCCTCGAACGGATGCTTCTACTCATGCGTCGAACGGGGAGAGGTGGGATCGACAGCTTTCGGCGGCCTTCCAACTGATTCGTCATGTCTCTGTCGGCGGCCCGTGCGACGATGTCATCCAGATCGCTCCTTTGTTGAATCCGAGCCGCACCCTGCGGCCGGTTGTCGTATCCCGACATCAATCAAAGGAGCAACAGTGACAGACCAGCAGATCGCCGTAGCCCGTGTGGCCGAGTTCCTCGACCTGAACTATCCGTGCCGATGCACGGACCCCGAATGCCCGGGCAATGAGGATGAAGCGTTCTTCATCGTCGACATCGTGATCGAGACATTGCTACCCGATGCGCACGCGCGCATCCGGTCGCTGCAGCAGCAGCTCACGATCGCGCTCGGGTACTGATCGCCGGCCGCCTCCCGACGGATGACGTCGCGAGGCGGCCGTCTCGAATTCAGGACGACATGAGGATGCCGCCGTCGAGGTCGATGATCGCGCCGCCCGGCCACGAGCTGCGGTCGCCGTCGACGATGAGGTCGAGGGCGCGCTGCGGCGAGACGCCAGAACGGAGCAGCGGCTTCCAATCCGTCCAGTGGTCCGCGATCAGCACGATCGTCGGATAGCCGAGTCGTTGTGTGTCGATCACGAGGCGGCCGTCGTCCTTCTCGAGCATCTTCGTCAGTCGCCGATCGACGCAGAGTCGGAGCAGGTACCAGTCGCTCGCCGTGAATCCGCTGCGGTGGAAGTCGTCGGCCTGCCACGCCCACTGGTGCACGGTCGTGGCGCGGTCCGATCTGATGATCCTCGCGGTCCACGCCATTCTCGACGCGCCCGGGAAGAAGGTCGGGAAGTCCAGCAGCGCTCGGCACCAGTCCAGCCGCAGCGATTCGGGCACGGAGCCCCAAGGGTCCTTCTCTCGCTTCCGGGTGTACCCGGGCGACCGGCGCAGCGCCTCGACGGCCGTCTCGACATTCTCGTATACATGCATGGTTCGCTCCTCTTCGCTCGGAGGCGCGTCACCTCCGTCGACTTCTCCGAGAGGGATGCCACGGGCCGGTTCTTCCCCTGGGGCACCCCGCTCGACGGAGGGGGTTGCCGTGCAGCCGGCCAGGTACCGACAGCTGCCACTCGTGAACCTGAGACCACGTTAGCGTGGGCCCACGACACGGCTCGTCCCGGCCGCGCCTCAGACGCCAGACCTTTCGCAACGGCGGCATCAACGCGTCAGTCATACGGAATCGGAAGGAACGAAGAATCGGCGGAAGGGGCCAGCGTGTCGAGGTCATGAGATGGGCGTCAGAACTGGAAGATGAGCGAGACCCCGCTGGACCCTCCCCTACGAAAGAACAGCATGAGCTTTCTCGACCGGCTTTTCGGCCGAACCGACCGCCGTAAGCCCTCTCCGTCGCGCCAGACCGCTGGCAGCCTCCTCGAAAGGGTCGTGCCCACTTACGCGATCATCGACGTCGAGACGACCGGGCTCTCCCCGAAGGCCGGCCGCATCCTCGAGTTGGCCGTCGTCCGTGTGGACGCGCACGGCGTGATCGTCGATGAATGGACCAGCCGCTTCAATCCTGAGGGACCAGTCGGGGCAACGCACATTCATGGAATCACCGATGCAGATGTCGCAGACGCGCCGTTGTTTCGCGATGTCGCAGGAGACATCGCCCGTCGGTTGAAGGGCCTCCCAGTCGCGGCCCACAATGCCCGGTTCGATCTCGCGTTCCTTCGATCGGAGTTCACGCTCGCCGGCTGGGAGCTGCCGTGGATGGTGTCGTATTGCACCCTCAATGGCAGCTATCACTACTTGCCCGACATGGACCGTCGCCGCCTGGCCGATTGCTGTTGGGCGACGGGCGTTAGGTTGACCAATGCGCACTCGGCGCTCGGCGACGCGAGAGCCACCGCCGGCCTTCTGCGGTACTACCTCGGTGGGGACTCGGGACGAGAAATTCATCGCGACCTGCTCGACCTCCCACAGCGAGCTCGGGCGCTCTCATGGCCCTCGGCGCCGGTGCGCGAGCCACTGAAGGGCTCAGTGGCCGCCACACCGGTCAGCCGCCGCCCGATCCGTGTCAGCCCGCCTCGTCCGACGCAGCCGCCACTCCTGCAGCAGCTGTCGGGGCTCAGCCTGCTCGATGTCCTCGACGAGGGCGCGCCTGAGGGCACGATGACCTACCTCGAGACGCTCCTCGAGGCGCTCGAAGATGGCGAGATCTCGCACGCCGAAGCGGTCGTCCTGAATGACTACGCCGCGATCTACGAACTGAACGCTGCCGACATCCGAGCTGCGAATCGAGCCTTCGTGCTTGCGCTCGCTCATCGAGCGCTCGACGACGGCCATGTGTCGAGCGACGAGCGATCGCAGCTGAACGCGGTCGCGGAGATGCTAGATGTCGACTCGGCCGCAGTGATCGACATCATCAGGCAAGCGGACGCATCGCGATCAGCGCGCCTCGGCGCAGCCTTGCGCGCACTTCCGGAGGACTGGACGCATGGCGAACCGCTCCGCGTAGGAGACAAGGTCGCCTTCACCGGTTGCGACGAAGCAGTGCGGGAGCGGTTGGAGCGGCGCGCCTCGGAGCTCGGGGTGCGCGTCATGGGCAACGTCTCACGGATGACGGCGATGCTCGTCTCCGACGGATCCTTCGCTGGAACGAAGTTCCGGAGGGCACAGGAGCTGAACATTCGACTCGTCGACCCCGCAATGTTTGAAACGCTGCTCGTGCACTTGCAGCCCGCAGAGGCCACGTCGACGAATGCGGCACGGTCGGCGTCACTCGGCGCTCCTGAGCGAGCGCGCGCACTTCCTGATCAGGATGCCTCGGTCGCGTCGACTGTCTACACGGGTCCGTCACCGGCGTTGATCCGCAAGTGGGCGCTTGAGAACGGATACTCGGTGGGTGTTCGCGGTCGCCTGCCGCAGGAGGTCGTGGAAGCATTCCATACGGCCGCGGCCGGTGCGGCCACCTGACAGGTGCATCGGTAGCCGTTTGCACCGCGGACTGGGAACCCCATGATGGGGGACTCCCTATCGGGTCATCCCATTGGGAGGATCGAGCGACCCTACCGCCGACCGAACCGAGACCCGCGCGCCCATGACGAACGAGCCCGCCGTCCAATCGCTCGGGTTGCGCCGCCCCGCGACATCCGTCATCGGCGAGTGCCTGCGCGTGCAGGCGAGCGTGCCGCCGAACAACGCAGCTCAGCGCTTGTTCGGTGTCCCGCCGCTCGGCCGGGAAGCCGAGCCCTGGTACGTCGGAGCGCTCGGTGAGCTCGAGGTGGCCCGGCGGCTCAACACGCTCGGACCGGGTTGGTACGTGCTGCACTCGGTGCCGATCGGCGCCGGCGCGAGCGACCTCGACCACGTCGTGATCGGACCAGCGGGGGTGTTCACGATCAACACGAAGCACCATCGCGGCCAGAACGTCTGGGTCGGTGCCAAGCGCATCCTCGTGAACGGGCAGCGCACAGACCATCTGCGCAACGCAGGGTTCGAGGCGAGGCGGGCGTCGAAGCTGCTGTCGGCCGCGATGCGCTCCCTCGTCGATGTGACGCCCGTCGTCGCGATCGTCGGGGCCCGACGGATGACGGTGCGCGAACGCCCTTCCGACGTCGTCGTGCTGCACGACCACGAGCTCGTGCGCTGGCTGCAGCGACATCCGGTGACCCTGACGGCCGAGGAGGTGCAGCACGTCGCAACGGTGGCTGCCCAGCCAACGGCGTGGCAACGGATGCCGGAGGCCGACGCCGTCGATCACGCCGCGTTCGATCGCCTGCGCTCCGCCGTCGACCGGGCGCGGCGGCGGCGCCAGCTGTGGGGAGTCGTGCTGGTCGCGGCGATCCCGGTCACGTTCGTTGTGCTGTGGTCGGCGGCGTTCCCAGCGCTGCTCGGCCTGGGCTGAAGCCCGCGTCTGACTCAGGGTCTCTGCCGCAGAAGCCGCAGGTCACTCGTCCTCCACAGGGCCCGTTGGGCCTGAGTTACACACATGCGTTTTGCCTGATCAGGCGCAATTTTCAGCTCACATGCAATGTCGGTGGGTCCGGGCATGATGGAGTCATGAAGCAGCCGCTGCAGCACCTCACGCGCGACGTCGAGGAGCTGCGTGCGGCGTGGGTCGGCGCGATGCCGGGTCTCGGCGCGATCGAGGGATCGGTGCAGGCCGAGGTCGAGCAGATGAGCGACGAGGGGCTGGTCCGCGTGACCGACTCGCTCGCGCGCCTGCGACGCGACGCAGAGGGGCTCCTGGCGCGCGTGGCCGCAGAGGTGTCGAAGCGGTCGAGCCGCGACTCGGGCGAGTCGGACCTTGCGAGGGCGCAGGGGTTCCACAGCCCGGTGCGGCTCATCGCCGCGTCGACCGGTGCGTCGAGAGCGGATGCCGCGCGCCTGATCGCCGTGGGCACCGCGACGGCCGAGCGTCAGAGCATCAGCGGTGAGCGGCTCCCCTCGAGGCATCCTCACGTCGCCGCGGCGCTCGATTCGGGCACTATCGGTGTCGATGCGGCATCCGCGATCACCGCCATGCTCGATCGCGTGCGCATGCGCGCCGATCCGGTGCTGGCCGACTCCATCGAAGCGGTGCTGGTGGACCTCGCCGGCAGGGTTCCGCTCGAGCTGCTCATGCGCGCGATTCGCGAGGCCGAGGCGAGGCTCGACCGTGATGGGGTCGAGCCACGTGAGGAGGAACTCCGCAGCGAACGGTCGCTCACCATGCGGCAAGACAGTGCGGGCATGGTGCACCTGCATGCGCGCCTCGATCCCGAGAATGCGGCCCCGGTCAAGGCCGCGATCGAGGCGCTGGTGAGCGATGTGCTCCGACGCCGCGAACCCGCCGAGCAGGATTCGGGCGTCGTGGTCGCCGACCAGCGGTCGATCCCGCAGATCCAGGCCGACGCGCTCGCCGCGCTCGCCCGTCATGCCCTCGGTTGCGAGCAGACACTCGCACCGCTCGCGAAGACGACCGTCGTGATCCGGCTCGATCTCGACACCCTTCGAGAAGGCCTCGGCCACGCCTGCATCGACGGCCTCGACCAGCCCGTCTCCGCAGCAACCGCCCGGCGCATGTCGGCGGATGCTCAGCTCATCCCCGCCGTCCTCGGGGGCGAGAGCGTTCCGCTCGACCTCGGTCGGTCCGCCCGACTCTTCAGCCGCGCGCAGCGCCTCGCCCTCGCCGAGCGCGATGGCGGCTGCGCCTCGTGCGGCCAGAACATCGCGTACGTCGACGCTCACCACATCAGATGGTGGGATCGCGATGCTGGGCCGACCGACCTGAGCAACGGCGTCATGCTCTGCAGCTTCTGCCACCACCAGATCCACCGGGAAGGGTGGGGCATCCGCGCCAGCCGCAGCGAGGTCTGGTTCATCCCGCCACCGCACGTCGACGTCACGCAGACACCGCGGCTCGGGGGACGAGCGCGGTTCTCGCTGGCCCCGACCGACGTCGCGGCATGAGCTTCAGCGAGTCCGCCGCCTCACCTCGACGGATCGGAGTGCGTCGGTGCGCTCGAGCCAGTGCGCGTGGGGCTCGACACCGCTTCGTGCCGTCCCGGATGCCGCGGCATCCGTCACTTGATGTATCGGTTCTCGTCGACGACGAGTTCCTGCACGGTCTTCGGGGCGTACTTGCGTGGCCTCAGCCTCATGGCCTGCTTCTCGATGATGAACCAGCTAGCCGCCGCGAGGGGGATCGTGCACGCCAATCCCACGAGCGCGAACGGGAGGATGCCCCACCGGTAGACGCCGAGGGTCGCGAGGATCTGCTGCACGGGGAATGCGTACACGTACACGCCGTAGGAGATGTCGTTGGCGAATCGGAGCCTGGGCGACTTCACGAGCGCTCCGACGCCGAGGAGCAGGACGGCGAGTGGCAGCGCGCCGAGCACCCGGTAGTCGGGGAGGAACATCGTCGCGACCACGGCGACCGCGCAGCCGGCCATGACCGGCCAGTTCACTGGGATCCGCGACTGGTACAGGTACACGACGGCCCCGGCCAGGAACATGAGTGCGAACCGGGCGACGACGTCGAGCTGCACGAACGAGACGTCGACGAATCGGGCTGCGATCGATCCGACGACGGCGAGCAGGAACAGGGCGGGGACGACCAGCCGCCTGGTGAGGAGACGCGTGAGACCGAGGACGAGCACGCCGAGATAGCAGAGGAACTCCCAGCGGAGCGTCCAGAGGGAGCCGTTCCACGCGTCGGGATACGGCACGTCGGTCAGGGTTCCGTCGATACCGGTCTGGTTGATCGAGAGGACCGCGTTGGAGACCACGTAGGACCCGTTCGAGGGGCCGATGGACTGCCACGGCCACAGCCCGCCGGCGATCAGTGCAGAGAGCGGCGCCAGCACGAACGCGGTGATGATGAGGCACGTCCAGTAGCCGGGGAAGATCCGCAGCACCCGCGCGGCGAGGAACCGACCCCAATCCGGATCGCGCATCCACGCGCCCACGATCAGGAACCCTGAGACCGCGAAGAAGCCGTCGACCCAGATCTGGCCCATGAGCTGCCGGGCGGGCGCGAACTCCACCTCCGCACCCGACAGGGGGAAGGCGTGCCAGAAGATCACGCCGGCCGCGAGCACGAGCCGGATGAAGTTGAGTGAGTTCGCCTTCGGGTCGAACACCTCGGCGAGTGAACGACGCGCCATCGCGTCGAACGTACCGCTCTCGCGGGTTATATGCGAGGATTCCTCAGGAATTGCAGCTGCTCAACCAGGGCTCCGCCGGGCCAGCCTGGAGGGGAGCGGCCCGCGGCATCCGCTCGGTTCGTCAACCGTCAGCTCACCGACACGCGCCCATATGCGTCGACCCGCACGATCTTGGTCTCGATCTTGCGGTTGACGACGCGGATGATGATCACGATGAGCCAGAGGCCCGCGGTGATGAGTACGAGAAGGAGGTTCCAGAACCAGCCGATGCGCTTCTTGCGCTGGAGCACGGCCTGGCCGGCGGAGACCGAGCTCACGGTCCAGCCCTGGTTCGCGTAGCGGGCGACCTCGGCGTTGAGGATCGCGGCACGGGTGGTGTCGTCGACGGGGACGGGAGCTGAGCTGGGCTTCGGATTCGTCACAGGGTCGAGCGTACGCGTCGGATGCCGCGCGGCTGAAGCCCTTCTGCGCCAATCGCGAGGCGCGAGTTCAGTCGCCCGCCGGCGCCGTCGGCGGCGGATCGTCCGGCACGAGCTCCGCGGCGAGCGACAGCGCGAGCGGCTCGGCGAGGTTCGGCAGCGAGCCCGCCCAGTCCTCCTGCGAGTCGTGCGTGTAGGTCACCGCGACCGCGATCGTGACCGATCGCTCGTCCGAAGCCCGCGAGGCGGGCAACGTCACGACCGCGCTCGCGTAGCCGCCGAACGAGGGCGTCTGCTTCACCCAGTCGCCGCTGAGGACGACGCCGAGCCCGTACGAGTAGTTCTCGTCCAGGGTGTGGCAGGCGCGGCATCCGTCGAGCGGCTCGCCGAACCCGATGAGCACCGGATCGATCATCGCCTGCCACGACTCCTCGTCGAGCACCTCGCCGCGGCCGACGATCGCGTCGAAGCTCGACGCCATGTCGCTGATCGTGGTGGTCTCGACCGCGCCGTCCGCGATCGTCCAGGAGGGGTTCCAGAAGGTCGAGTCCTCCCACGTGCCGCGCTCCGCGGTGAAGGCGTGCACGGCGGGCGCGGGGATCGCCGGGCCCTGGTCCGCCACGATGTCGTCGAGGTCGAGCGGGTCGAGCACGTACTCGGCGATGAGGTCCTCGAGCGACGTCCCGGTCGCCTCCTCGAGCAGCTGCCCGAGCACGACGTAGCCGCTGTGCGAGTAGTCCCAGTTCTCGCCGGGCGCGAACGTGCGCCCCTGGTCGATGCTGAGCTCGAGCAGCTCCTCCGTGGTCCACGGGAGGAACGGGTCCTTCACCAGCGTGTCGACGAAGCCCGGGTTGGCGACGTGGTCGGGGTAGCCGGCGGTCATGTCCGCGAGCATCCGCGGCGTGACCTGGTCGGACTCGGGCAGGTCGGGCAGGTACTCGTCGATCGGCTCGTCGAGGTCGATCACGCCCTCCTCGGCGAGCGCCAGCATCACGGTGCTCATGTACGTGATCGCGACCGCGCCGTTGCGGAACCGCCCGTCGAGCGTCACGGGCACCCCGCTCATCGCGTCGCCGAGCGCGGCCTGCGCCGCGACCTCGCCGTCGATCCGGATCTCGACGAGCAGTGAGCCGAGGGCGTGGTCGTCGAAGTGCTGCTCGGCTGCCTCGTCGAGGAGCGCCTGCACCGCGGCATCCGTCGTCGTGGCGCCCCCGTCGTCGGGCGTGGGCAGTGCGGTCTGGGTGCTTCCGGCGTCGGTGGCGTCGGTGCCGGTCGGGCCCGCGGTGCATCCGGCGAGCACGAGCACGGATGCCGCGACGGCGGCGATCCCGCCCGCGAAGTGTCGAGTCGAGCTGGGCATGATCGGCTCCGATCCCCCGGTGCACGGCCGCAGCCGGCCGTGCGGCTCAGTTTTCTCCCCGGCTCGGATGCCCCGCAAGGCCCGCGTTCGGGCCGGTGCGGCCGGCCGGCTGTCGACCGGCCGACGGCGGCCGCGACCCGCACGCTTCCCCCTGCGTGCGGGCCGCAGCCCGAGGCATCCGCTCACGCTCAGCGCTCGCGCCTCGCCTCAGTCGCCCTTGACGTTCACGAGCTGCCGCAGCACGTGCCGCACCTTGACCAGCTCGGACGCGTCGGACATGACCCGGTCGATCGGCTTGTAGGCCTGCGGGATCTCGTCGAGGAACGCGTCGGTGTCCCGGAACTCGATGCCGACCATGGCCTCCCGCAGCTGCTCGTGGGTGAACAGCTGCCGGGCCTTCGTCCGCGAGTACTCCCGGCCGGCTCCGTGCGGCGACGAGTTGAGCGACATCGGGTGGCCGAGCCCCTCGACCACGTACGACGCGGTGCCCATCGAGCCGGGGATGAGGCCGGGCCGACCGAGGTCGGCCTGGATCGCGCCCTTTCGCGACACCCATACCCGCTTGCCGAAGTGCTCCTCGCTCTCGGTGAAGTTGTGGTGGCAGTTGATCCGCTCCTGCTCCTCCACCGGCGTGCCGACCCACTCGCCGACCTGCCGCGCGACGCGGTCCATCATCTCCTCCCGGTTGAGCAGCGCGAAGTGCTGCGCCCACCGGAGCTCGGCGATGTACCGCGTGAACTCGGGCGTGCCCTCGACGAGGTACGCGAGGTCGGGGTCGGGCAGGTCGATCCACCACTGCTTCGCCAGCCGCTTCGCGACGGCGATGTGGTGCTGCGCGATCTTGTTGCCCACGCCCCGGCTTCCCGAGTGCAGGAACAGCCACACGCGGTCGAGCTCGTCGACGGACACCTCGATGAAGTGGTTGCCGCTGCCGAGCGAACCGAGCTGCTCTCGCCAGTTCCCCGCGTACCGTGCCGGGTCGAAGCCCTTCGCCTCGGCGAGCGCCTCGAGCTCCGCGATCCGCGGCTCGGCGGTCGCGACGATCTTGCGGTTCTGCTTGCCAGCCGAGAGCGGGACGGCCCGCTCGATCTGCTCCCGCACCGGTCGCCGGTCGGCGGGCAGGTCGGATGCCGCGAACTGCGTCCGGACCGCGATCATGCCGCAGCCGATGTCGACGCCGACGGCCGCCGGCATGATCGCGCCGAGCGTCGGTATGACGGACCCCACCGTGGCGCCGAGGCCCAGGTGCGCGTCGGGCATCAGCGCGAGGTGCGGGTAGATGAACGGCATGGTCGACGAGGTGCGGGCCTGGTCGACGGTCTTGCCGTCGATCAGGCTCGCCCACGAGACGAGCCGCTTCGAGATGGTCTCCATGTTCCTTTCCTGTCTGGTGTGCTGTGCGGATGTCCCGAGCCCGAGGGCTCCCGTCGCGCGCAGACAGGAAAGCACCCCGGGCCTCGAACGGGCACCGGGGTGACGAAGGTCGCGGTCGGATGCCGCGGCGTCAGGGTGCCTGGTCGAGGAGCTGGTCGAGTTCGCTCGGGCGATTCATCGCCCTGCGAGCTTGCGCCGTGCGGGCGCGCTCGATGGAAGGCTGATCGAACGTGCGCTGCAGATACACGGCCGTGTCCTTCCGTCCAGTTCCGGGGATGCTGCGCGGGATGCGCAGCTTTCGAACACTAGTGGTGCGGGTGGCGGGGCGTCAACGATCCCGTTCGGCGATTCGGACTGCCGGGCGGATTCGAGAACCAGGTACCGAAGTTCCGAAGTTCCGAAGTTCCGAAGTTCCGCACCTTCCGGCGAGGAACTCTCCCGAGCACCAACCGGAAGTCGTGGCCGGCGCTCGCGGACATCACCGCGCCGACGCTCATCGTCGGCGGCGGACCGACGAGCCACGTGCCGCAGGAACTGCTCGTCGAGGCATCCGAGCGCATCGCCGAGTGCACGCTCGTAACGATTCCGGTCGGCCACAACGTGCACGAGGCGGCATCCGACGCCTTCATCGAGGTCGTCGAGCGTTGGCTGCGGGACGCGAGCTGACCTCACGCCGCGGTTGACGTCGGTGCGATGTTCTGGTTCACCCGGAAGAAGTTGTCGGGATCGTAGGCGGCCTTGACTCGGGCCAGCCGCTCGAGGTTGTCGCCGTAGGTCGCGCGGAGCCGGTCGGGCGATTCATCCGTCATCATGAAGTTGACGTAGCCGCCGCGGTCGGAGAAGGGGTGCACGGCGTCCCAGTAGTCGCGGACCCAGTGCTCGAGGCCCGCCGCGGCATCCGGGTCGGGATGCGCACCCAGGATCACCATGTTCCAGGTGGTGTCGCGGGTGTTCCAGGCCGTGTCGTTGCGGCCCACGCCGTGCACCGCACCGTCGATCGGGTAGAGGTGCATCAGGGACACGGCCCCCGGGGGAATGCGCCCCGCCTGCTCGATGTGCGCCTCGATGGCCTCGTCGGGCAGGTCGCGGACGAAGTCGCCGCGCCAGTAGCACTGCAGTCCCTTCGGGAAGAGCGGATCGAACGCCTGGTTCCATGCCGGGAATGGCATCTCCCCCCGCCAGTCGAACAGGGGCTCCGGCAGAAGGTCCATCAGCGGGGCCAGCGCCGCGGCGCCCGCCTCGGCCGTCCCGCTGAAGCACGTGATCAGGGCGCACGCATGCTTGCCCCGGTGCTCGGCCGGGAACGGATCCCCCGCCGGCACCGTCTTCAGCCCGAAGAACGTGGCGAGCTCCACCGGTGAGTCCGGGAGGAAGTCCCGGTACGCACGCGCCACGGTGCGCGCATCCGCGAGGTCGAAGAAGACCGGTCCTGCGAAGACCTGGTCCACCGGATGGGCCTGGAAGAGGAAGCTGACCACCACGCCGAAGTTGCCGCCGCCACCGCGAAGCGCCCAGAACAGGTCGGCATTGGTCGACTCGTCGGCGATGACGATCCGTCCGTCGGCCAGCACGACGTCGGCCTCGAGCAGGTTGTCGATGGTGAGCCCGTACTGGCGCGTGAGGTACCCCGTCCCACCGCCGAGGGCCAGGCCGGCCACGCCGGTGCTCGCGACGATGCCGAACGGCACCGCCAGTCCGTAGGCGTGCGTGGCATGGTCGACGTCGCCGGCGGTGCAGCCGGCCTCGACCCGGACGGCCCGCCGGACCGGGTCGACGCGGATGCCGCGCATGGCCGACAGGTCGATCACCAGTCCGTCGTCCACGGTGCCGAGGCCGGGGCCGCTGTGTCCGCCGCCCCGCACCGCCACGATCACGTCGTGCTCGCGCGCCCAGTTCACCGCGGCCACCACGTCGGCGACGTCCGCGCATCGGGCGACGGCGAGGGGGAACTTGTCGATCATGCCGTTGAAGACCGATCGCGCCTCGTCGTACTCGGGGTCGCTCCGGTCGATGACCCGCCCCCGCAACAGCGAGCCGAGCTCGCCGACGGCGTCTGCCGTCGTCAGTTCGATGGTCATGGTTCCGTTCCTTCGTTGTCGCTCATCCGCCCCGGTGGGAGGATGTACCTCGACGCTAGGCACCGGCACCACGGCGCGGAACGCCCGTGCGTCCAGAGGTCTTGGCCGTTCGTCCGAACCATGCCTACGCCCGTTGCCGTGGATCCGCCACCGATGCCCCGGCGTCCGGAGGTGGGCCATGGATGTCCTGTCCGATGTGCTGCTCGCCGTTCACCTCAACGGTGCGGTGTTCTTCGACGTCGACGCCCGGTCGCCGTTCACGACGGAGAGTCCGCCCGCCGCCGTGATCGCGGAGCGGTTCGGCACCGAGGCCGACCACGTCATCGGATTCCACGTGGTCACCGAGGGCAGCTGCTGGGCCGAATCGGTCGACCGCCCGGGACCCCCGGTGCTGCTGCACACGGGGGAGATGGTGATCTTCCCGGCCGGCGACGCCAACACGATGGGATCGAGCCCCGGGATGCGCGGAAAGCCCGACCTGTCGCTCTTCTACCACCCGCTCGAGTCCGCCCTCCCGATCAACATCGACATGAACCAGGGAGCGGATGCCGAGCGCTGCCGGTTCGTGTGCGGCTACCTCGCCTGCGACGCCCGTCCGTTCAACCCACTGCTCGAGTCGTTGCCCGACGTCGTGCACGGCCCGGTGTCCGCCGAGGCCTGGCGCTGGATGTCGGCGCTCCTGGACGCCGCGATCGAGGCGAGCGCCGTCCACGATGCGGGACGTGAGGCGATGCTGGCGAAGGCGTCGGAGCTGGTGTTCGTCGAGGCGCTCCGAGAGCACATCGCCGGCCTCCCGCCCGAGACCCGGAACTGGGTGGCGGGCCTCCGGGACGCCCAGGTCGGTGCCGCGCTCCGGCTCATCCACCGGCGCTACGCCGAGCCATGGACGATGGACCTCCTGGCCCACGAGGTCGGGATGTCACGTTCGTCGTTCGCGGACCGGTTCACCTCCTTCGCCCAGGTGCCGCCGATGGGGTATCTCACCCGCTGGCGCCTCCAGCTCGCCGCACGCCTCCTCCAGGACGGCTCGCGCAGCGTCTCGCAGGCGGCGGCAGCGGTGGGCTACCAGTCCGAGTCTGCGTTCAATCGCGCATTCAAGCGAGAGGTCGGCGTGGCGCCGGGCGTCTGGCGCCGTCACCTGCAGCCGGACTGAACGGGTCGGCGCCGCGGCACGGCGCGCGAAGACGTGGCGTGTCACGGATGCCGCGGCATCCGCCCGCGACCATAGGCTGGCCTGAGCGTCAGCCGAACGAGGGGGAATGAATGGCCGAGCGTGTCAACATCGACGACTTCGCGGGGGCGGAGACGAGCCGGATGTTCGCGGCGATCGCCGCGCAGGCGGGCGGGACGGGGACGTGGTTCCACAACCGCACGCCGACGCCGCTCGACAACCAGCCGGTGATCCGGCAGAACCGTGACACGCTCTACAGCGCGTACCTGCTCGACGCGTCGGAGGGCGCGACCCTGACGATCCCCGATGCGGGCGACCGCTACCTCTCGGTGATGATCGTGAACAACGACCACTACATCCCGCTCGTGCTGCACGAGCCCGGCGAGCACCGGCTGCACGCCGACGACCTCGGGACCCGGTACGTGCTGATCGGGGTGCGCATCCTCGTCGACCCCGACGATGCCGAGGACGTCGCCGCGGTGAACGCGCTGCAGGACGCGTTCGCGGTCGACGCGGCATCCGCCGAGCCGTTCGTGCTGCCCGAGTACGACCAGGCCTCGTTCGACGAGACGCGCAACGCGTTGCTCGCGCTCTCGCGCGGGCTCGACGGGTATGCCGGCGCGTTCGGCACCCGCGACCGGGTCGACCCGGTGCGTCACCTCATCGCATCGGCGGCGGCGTGGGGCGGCCTGCCCGAGTCGGAGGCGTTCTACACGAACGTCGACCCGCGCCTTCCGGTCGGCGAGTACGCGATCAGGGTGGGCGACGTGCCGGCCGACGCGTTCTGGTCGGTGTCGCTCTACAACGCCGCCGGCTACTTCGAGCAGGTCGACGGCGGCCTCGTGAGCGTGAACAGCGTGACCGCCGAGCGGAACGACGACGGCACCGCGACGATCAGCTTCGGCGGACCCGACGACGGTCGTCCGAACCGGCTCGGGCTCATGGAGGGATGGAACTACCTCGTGCGGTTCTACCGTCCGAGGCCCGAAGTCGTCGACGGCACGTGGACGTTCCCGGAGGTCGAGCCGGTCGGGTGAGCCCGATGGATGCCGCGGCATCCGTCACGGCTGAAGCGAGCGGATGCCGCGGGGCGCCCTACGGGAGCGGCACCCGGTGCTCCTCCTCGTCGAGCACCCAAGCGTGCGAAGCGGTCGCGCGGTAGAGGCGATGCGGCGCGAAGCCGCTCACGTCCGACGGCCTCCACGCCCGCAGCCCCTGCGCCACGGAGCGTTCGTTGAACACCTCGAGTGGGCCCGACAGGTCACCCTCCGAGAGCTCCTCGGCCGTCGCCTCGACGTAGACGGCGATCGCGCCGCCGACCGAGACCGTCGAGTCGAAGATCGCGATCGAGACCTCGGGCCGCTCGGTGACGTTGCGCGAATGGCGGGTCTCGAACCGCGACACCCAGATGAACTCGCGCAAGTCGCGTTCGGCGAACCACACGGGAGTGGCCCACGGGCGACCGGCAGCGTCGGCGGTGGCCAGCGTCATGTAGGTGATCGCGTCGAGCACGCGGCGCGCGGCATCCGTCGCCGATTCGCCTCGGACGAGCGGGGCGCTCGGCTCGGGGGGCGGGCTCGTGAGGTTGGTGGCCATGCTCATGGCTACCAGTTCGAGCCTGCCGCAGGGAAGGGCCGACGTCGTAGGCTTCGATCGCGAGGAGGTGCCCGATGACGAAACGGATGCCGAAGGCGCTGTACGAGCGCGAGCTCATGTCGCTGCAGGCGGAGCTGGTGGACATGCAGGCGTGGGTGCAGCAGACGGGTGCGCGCGTCGTGGTGATCTTCGAGGGACGGGATGCCGCCGGCAAGGGCTCCACGATCAAGCGGGTGTCGGAGTACATGAACCCGCGCGTCACGCGCATCGTGGCGCTGCCGACGCCCAGCGCGCGCGACAAGACGCGCTGGTACTTCCAGCGATACGTGCCGCACCTGCCGGCGGGCGGCGAGATCGTGCTCATGGACCGCTCCTGGTACAACCGGGCCGGCGTCGAACGGGTCATGGGCTACTGCACGAACGAGGAGTACCACCGGTTCCTGCACCAGACGCCGATCTTCGAGCGGCTGCTCGTGGAGGACGGCATCATCCTGCTGAAGTACTGGTTCAGCGTGTCCGACGTCGTGCAGGAGGAGCGGTTCCGTTCGCGCCTCGAGGACCCGATGCGGCGCTGGAAGCTCAGCCCGAACGACGTCATGTCGATCACGAAGTGGGAGGACTACTCGCGCGCCAAGGACACCATGTTCGTGCACACCGACATCGCCGAGGCCCCCTGGTTCGAGGTTCGCAGCGATGACAAGCGGCGCTCGCGAATCAACATGATGACCCACCTGCTCTCGCAGATCCCCTACGAGCGCGTCGAGCCCGAGCCGATCGTGATCCCGCCGCGTCCGGCGCCGGGCGGGTACGAGCGGCCGCCGCGGGACTGGTCGAACATCGTGCCCGACTACGCGCAGGAGCTCATCGACGGGCACACGTCGGACGGATGAGCGGCAGCGGCGCGGGCGCTACTCGGCGCCGAGCGCGTGCCGCGCGTAGCGGTACTTCTCGGCGAGGCGCAGCTGCATCTCGAAATCGAGCCGACGCAGTCGCCACGGCGCCGTGTTGTCGTCGATGTCGGCGAGCTTCACGCGCAGGGCGACCGGGTTGCGGCGGATGCCGGCGTAGTACTCGTCGGGCGAGACCTCGGGCGTGCGCGTCAGCAGGAGCACGACCTCGATGATCTCGGGCAGCACGCCGGCCTCGTGCAGCTCCTGCACGGTGACCGGCGTGTCCTCGAGCACGTCGTGGAGCCACGCGGATGCCGCCTCGATGGGCTCCTCGACGGGGTCGAACTGCTCGGCGACGCGACCGGGGTGGTCGACGTAGGCGGCGCCGCTGCGGTCGAGCTGCCCGCGGTGGGCGATGAACGCGATGCCCTTCGCGAGTGCCACTTGCGCGATGGCGCCGGCCGCCTGCAGCGAGATGCCCGTCGGGTGCGTCGGCGCCGGTGCGGGCGCGGCATCCGCGACGTCCGTGTCGCGGGGAACCCCGCCGATCGGCCCCTCGAATCCGACCGTGGTCGTCTCCATCATCATCGCCTCGAACTCCCCGGTCATCGGATCCACGTCGTCGGTCTCCCCCTCGTCGGTGTGGTCGGTCGGTTCGGCAGGCTCGGGTACATCGGATGCCTCGGCTTCCGTCGCGGGAACCGGCTCGCCCCCGTCGGCATCGTCGTCTTCAGGTTCCGGCTCCTGCGCCGGTGTCCCCTCGATGTCGGCATCCGCCGCCAAGTCGGACTCCGCAGCGACGGTGCCGTCAGCCTCGATCTCTCCATCCGGGTCGACCTCGTCCGCTTCGGCGATCGGATCCCGCCCGCGCACCGGACGCACGAACCGCAGCTCGGCCTCGAGCTCGCCGAGTTCGCGTTCGTCGAGTTCGAGCAGCGACCGGGTGCCGCTCTCGCGGCGGCGCTCGAACGAGACCTCGTCCACCTCGGTGAGGTCGTCGCCGTCGCGGGTCGTGAAGTACCGGCGGCGCGAGCCGTCGGTCACGGCGACGATGACGGAGTCGTAGTCGCCGCTCGGCTCGAACGAGCTCAGGAAGTACCGACGACGATCGGGCAGCGGATGCCGCACCACCTCGACCGGGGCAACCTCGGGTCGCCGCGCGTGCGCACCGGCCCGGCGCGAACGCTCCCCCGGACGCTCGAGCTCCGCCGAGGGCGCGCCGAATCCGGACACGTGCTCGTCTTCGGCGGGGGCGGTCAACCGTGCTCCATGGGGCGGCTGGTCCGTCGGGTCGGCGGAACTGGTGGGGACTGCGGGCTTGGCGGTTCGGATGCGGCGGGCGGGGCACCCGCGCACGATTGATGGTAGGGCGTAACCACCATCGCCGCAGCCGCGCGGCACGGCATGGCCCAACTTCACCGGATGCCGCGGCATCCTGCAGGAGTACCGTGGACGGGTCGGCGGCGCCCGGCCGCCGGGACACGAAGGGGGAACCACCGTGGCCGATTTCGAAGCGCAGGCGGCGATCTCGAAGGCGCGTGAGGCCGCGAGCCTCGCGAGCTACGACATCCAGAAGCTGCCCGAGGACTCAGTCGAGCGCCAGGCGCTCCACAACCTGCTGACCGCGGTCGACTCGCTCATCAACGCGGTCGACGCCGACGACGACGCGGGCTGAGCGCACCCCGGGCGCGGGCGGCGTCGACGCGCAGCGACGAGAGTCTCCCGCTGCGCAGCACTGTGGCGTTGTGGCGTTGTGGCGTTGTGGCACGCGATCCCGGAAGACGGACTCGGTTCGATGCGTCGACGATCACGGGCGAACGGGCAGTGGCGCGGGGCATCCGCGTGCCGTGATCTGGGGCGCGCGCGATCGGTGCGGACCCGCGCCGCGTCTGCCACGATCGAGGCATGAGCGACCCGACGAAAGCGCCGGCCGGGTGGTACGAAGACGGCTCGGGTGGGCGGCGGTACTGGGACGGTGAGGCCTGGACGCCGTACACCGCGCCGGCGGATGCCACGGCGACGACGCCGATCGGGACCGACGACCCGACCGTGTCGTTCGACGGGCCGACGATCCCCTACGTCTGGGGCGGGGGCGCAGCGACGGGCGACGCCTCCGCGTACGGGGAGGGCGTGCCGGCGGCATCCGGGTACGGCGACTCGGCGACCGTGCCGAGCGGGTGGAACGACCCGACCGCGCGATACGACGACCCCGACCTGAGCGCGTTCACGGCGAGCCCCACCGCGCCGACCGAGAACTACGGCACGCAGTACGTCGCGCAGAACGGCCCGCAGTACGGCCCGCAGCCGACGATGGTCATGGCGCCGCAGCATCCGTTCACCGAGCCGTCGAACCCGGGGCCGAACGTGGTCGGCATCATCGCGCTCGTCGTGGCGATCGTGGGGTTCGTGTTCGCGTGCATCCCCGACGTGATGGGGGTCGCGTGGATCCTGCTGCCCGTCGCGTTCGTGCTGTCGCTCGTCGGGCTGTTCGCGCGGGGCGCGAAGTGGCCGGCCGTCACGGGGCTCGTCATCTCGATCGTCGCGACGGTCGTCGGCATCGTGGTGTTCGTCAACGCGCTCGTCGGCTCGTTCGGCGACGTGTGGGACACGATCGACGACGCGATCCCCGACGCGACCGACATCCCGCAGCCGGGCGACCCAGCTCCATTCGGCGAGCCGGAGCAACCGGCCGCACCCGTCGGGAACCTCGTCTTCGGCGACACCATGACGTGGGACGACGGCGTCGCCCTCACGGTCTCGGCGCCCGAGGCCTACACGCCGAGCGCGTTCGCGGTCGGCTCGACGCTCGCGAGCAACGTCGTCTTCACGATGACGATCACGAACAACTCGAACGAGAACCTGCAGCCCGTGCCGTTCCCGACGCTGACGTCGGGCGACCAGGAGGCCAGCCAGATCTTCGACGTCGGCGAGGACCTCGAGGGCAACGGCGACGACGTCGGCATCCCGCCCACCGCCATCGTTCCGCCGGGCGGGTCGATCTCGTGGCGCGTCGCGTGGTCGGTCGCCGATCCTGCCTCCCTCACGATGGAGGCGTCGCCGAGCTTCGCCTACGCGAACGCGACGTTCACGATCGTGCCGTAGCGACCGACCGGATCCGCTCGCGCCGCCCGGGCACGCCGTCGGCGACCGGTTCCCACACGCCGCCGCGCTGCACCTCGTAGGCGCGGAACGCGCAGGGGATGCCGTTCGCCGAGAGGAGGTCGGGCGAGTCCATGAGCTGGAAGTGCAGGTGCGGCGACGTGGAGTTTCCGGTGTGGCCGACGCGTCCGAGCAGGTCGCCCGCGGCGACGCGCTGTCCCGGCTCAACCGCGACCGTGTCGGGCGCGATGTGGGCGAAACCCGCGTAGACCTCGCGCCCACCCGCCGCCGGCAGGGTCGCGCGCAGGATCACGTGGTTCCCCATGATCGACGGCAGCTTGTCGGGCGTGAACGTCACGGCGTTCTTGAGCATTCGGAAGACCTCGCCGGTCGGCACGATCCACTCGCGCTCGGCCATGCCGTCGACCGCGGCCACGACCTCGCCGTCGAACGGCGCGTGGATCGGCTGGCCCCACGCGTAGCACTCGCGCGTTCGACCGCCGACCGTTTCGGTGCGCCAGGATCCGCCGGGGTGCACGTGCACGCCCGGCCGGTCGTCGACCTTCACGAAGTCGTACGCGTAGCGCTGCCCGAGCATGTCGGTGCCGTGGCTCGGCACGCGATACGCGGGCGTCGTCACCGCCATCCACCCCTCGCCGCGCAGCGGGAAGTCCACGACGACGGGCGCGTCGAGCTCGGCCGGCCGACCCACGGCAGCGGCCGCCGCCGCCACGTCAGTACCGCCAGCGCACGGCGTCGGCCACGTTCTGCGGCGGGCGTCCGCCGTACGCGTCGGCCTCGTGTCGCCGCACCGCGACGTACGCGTCGAGCAGCACGTCGCCGAACACCTCGCGGTAGAACGCGCTCCCGTCGAGCAGGTCGAGCGCCGCGGCGAGGTCGGCGGGCAGGCGACGGATGCCGCGTGCCGCGCGCTGCTCGTCGGTCAGCCGTCCGGGGTCGATCTCGACGGGCTCGGGCAGCCGCGCGCTGCGGCGCACGCCGTCGACGGCCGCCGCGAGGACCGCCGCCACCGCGACGTACGGGTTCGCCGCGGCATCCATCGGCTTCACCTCGAGGTTCGCCTGGCTCGCGTGCGCGAGCACGTCGACGGTCTGCCCGGTGACGTACCGGATCGCCGCCTCGCGGTTCGCCGGCCCCCAGCAGATGTCGGCGCCGGCCCAGGTGCGCGGGCTCAGGCGCACGAACGAGAGGACGCTGCCGCCGAGCAGCGCGACGCTCTCCTCGAGCCGGTCGAGGATGCCGGCGATGAGGTGGCCGCCCTCCCACGTGACGCCGAGCCGGGTCGCCGGGTCGACGAGCAGCGCCTGCCCGTCGCGCGTCGCCGACAGGTGCACGTGGCATCCGTTCGTCGCGCCGCCGACCAGTGGCACGGGCGAGAACGACACGAGCAGCCCGTGCGCGGCGGCCGTGCGCAGGATCACCACCCGGGCGAGCGCGAGGTCGTCGACCGCGCGCAGCGGCTCGCGCGGCGCGAGCGCGAGCTCGTACTGCCCTGGCCCGAACTCGGGGTGGAACTGCGCGACCGGCACGCCCGCGGTGTCGAGCGCGGCGAGCACGTCGAGCATCCACGCCTCGACGTCGAGGGTCGCGCGCGTCGAGTACCCCGGTCCCTGTGCGGCGAGCTCGGGCTCGGCCGGGGTGCCGCGGAAGAGCGTGAACTCGAGCTCGAACCCGATCAGGAAGTCGAGGCCGGCAGCCGTGGCATCCGCTGCCACCCGGCGCAGCGCCGAGCGCGTGCAGGTCGGATGCACCGTGCCCTCGAGCGTGTGCAGGTCGGCGGGCGCCCATGCGAGCCCGGTCGCCGGGTCGAGCATCGCGACGGCCGACAGGTCGGGGATGCCGCGCAGGTCGCCGACGATCGGGTCGAGCGCCGCCGTCTCGTTGAGGTGGTCGTCGACCGAGAACAGGAATCCGACGCTGTTCGAGATCGTGATGCCGTGCGCGGCCGCGCCGGCGAGTGCCCGCGCCGGCAGCACCTTCGCCCGCGCGATCGAGGCGTTGTCGTGGTAGCTCACGAGCAGCGCGCGCACCTGGTCGAGGTCGACGGATGCCGCGCCGACGCTGTCGTTCGAAGTCCCCATGTCGTTCCTCCCCGGCGGGCCGAACCTATCCCGGGGCAGGCGCTTTCGGCAACGGTGGGGCATGTCGGTGCGGCAGGGGTGGGTCATGTCGGTTCGGCCGGGGGTGGGGAGGTTCCCTGCGGCGCAGGACGGAATTCGTCGACCAGTCGACCAGTCGATTTGTCGATTTGTCGATTTTGTCGATTTGTCGATTTGTTTACTCGTGAACTTTGCGACCGATTCTGCCGAAAGAACATGTACCCCGATCTGGGGCGGGCCCGTCCCCCACGCGCGGAAGGCCCTCTGCCAGCATCGAAGGCATGAGTGACGCACGGACACCCGCAGGCTGGTACCCCGACGGATCCGGCAACCTCCGCTACTGGGACGGGAACGCCTGGACCGAGCACACGGCGCCCGGTCCGGCTGCCGCGGTGCCGGGTGAGGCGACCGCTGCACCCGCCGACGCGGCATCCGCCGGCGACACCGCGGTGCTCTCCGAGGAGACGACGTGGCGTGAGTCGCCGACCGAGGTCGTGCCGCCGGTCGCGCCCGCCGCGTCCGTCCACGCGGGCGGCGTCCCGCCGATCCCGCCGGCACCGGACGCGCCGACGCAGCCGTACGGGCCCGCCGCCGGCCAGACCCAGCCGTACTACGCCGTCACCGGCGCGCCGGTCGCGGTCGCGGAGCAGCCCGGCGCTGCATCCTCGACGAAACCGCACGTGCTCGCGATCGTCGCGCTCGTGGTCGCGGCGGTCGGCTTCATCTTCGCGTGCATCCCGGGCGTCTTCATCGTCGGCTGGGTGCTGCTGCCGATCGCGTTCATCCTCTCGATCGTCGCGTTCTTCCTGAAGGGCGCGAAGTGGCCGGCGATCACCGCGCTCGCGCTGTCGGTCGTCGGCACGATTGTGGGCGTGGTCATCTTCGTCGTGCTGGTGTCGGGGGCGTTCAACCAGGCGGTCGAGGAGTTCGACGACGCGATCGCCGAGGCGTCCGAGGCGGCCGAGACCCCGCTCGACCAGGAGGAGCCGGCCGAGGAGCCCGACACCGCACCGGTCGGCAATCTCGCCTTCGGCGACACCATGGTGTGGGAGGACGACGTGGAGCTGACGGTCTCGGCGCCCGTGCCCTACTCGCCGACCGAGTTCGCGGCGGGCGCGACGCTCCCGAACAACATCGTCTTCACGATGACGATCACGAACAACTCGACAGAGAACCTCGAGCCGCTGCCGTTCGCGCAGCTGTCGTCGGGCGGCCAGGAGGCCAGCCAGATCTTCGACATCACGGCCGACGGCGAGGACGTCGGCGTGCCGCCGACCACGGTGATCCTGCCGGGCGAGTCCGTCACGTGGCGCACCGCCTGGTCGGTCGCCGACCCGGCGTCGCTCACGATGCAGGTCGCCCCGAGCTTCGCGTACGAGGACGCCGTCTTCACCAACATCCCGTAGCGACCCGGCGGCTCACCCGGCCGTGTCGGCCATGGTGAACGCCGGCACAGCCGGGCGGATGCCGCGGGGTCGCGCCCCGCGGCATCCGATCAGTCGTCAGGCGACGGCGGGCTCCCGCGTCAGGGCGGCGTAGCGGCCGGCGTGCAGCCGCGCCAGGTCGAGGTCGCCGGCGAGCAGGGCCTCGGCGCAGCCGCGAGCGGCCTCGTCGGTCTCGAGCTGCCGCGTGACGTCCTCGGCGTTGGTCCGGAGGGCGCGCAGGAGGCGGTCCCGGTCTTCGTAGATCATGTTCTCCTCGATTTCCGTCATGGCGATCATGACGACGTCCCCCGGTGCAGGCGAGGATAGCTCAGATGGCTGGAGATAGCCAACGCCGGTTGGTTTTCGGCCGGCAGCGGGCGCTGCGGCGGGCACGACCGAGCGGATGCCGCGAGGTCGCCCCGCGGCATCCGCTCACCGTGCGCTGCTGCGCCGCTGCGCTGCTGCGCAGTCGCGAGTCAGCGCTCGACGTCGTAGACGTACTTGACGACGCCGTTCGGGTACGCCTCGAACTCGACGAGCTTGAGCGTGCCCTGCTCGCGTCCGTTGAAGAGGCGCTTGCCCTCGCCGAGCGTGACGGGGAACTGCAGCAGGTGGTAGCGGTCGACCAGGCCGGCCTCGGCGAGCGCCTGCGCGAGCGTCGGGCTGCCGTGCACCAGAATGGTGCCCTCGCCGTCGCCCTCCTTCAGCGCGGCCACCTCGTCGAGGGAGCGCAGCACCGAGGTGTTGTTCCACTCGGGGTCGGTGAGCGTGGTCGACACGACGTACTTCGGCATGGCGTTGTACTCGGCGAACTCGTCCATCTTCGGCCAGATCGGCGCGAACTCGTCGTAGCTCTGGCGGCCGATGAGCAGGGCGCCGGCCTCCTCCTGCTCGGTGCCCTTGATCTCGTAGGCCTCCTCGACGAACGGGACCTCCTTGAAGGTCCAGCCCGCACGCGGGTGATCGCCGCCTCCGGGGGAGTCGACGACGCCGTCGAGGGTGATGAACTCGGTGACGATGAGGGTGCGCATGGCGGATCCTTCTCCTGGGCCGTTTCGAGGCGGACGATCCGTCTCATTCTGGACGTCGAACGACCCCGCGCCCAGATCGACATCGGGCGCGGATTCCTTGTCGCACCGTCGGGTCGGGCCGATACTGGCAGCATGCCCACCGCCGGAGCGGCGCGGGCGGTCGATTGGGTGGCCCGCTACGACGAGCTCTCCGCCGGGCGCGAGGCGCTCGGCGCCGAGGAGCTCGACGAGCTCGGCCTCGCGGCGTGGTTCCTCGGACGCGAGGCCGACTCCGTGCAGGCATGGAGCGACGCCCACGAGGCCTACCTCGCCGCCGGCGACACGGATGCCGCGATCCGCTGCGCGTTCTGGCTCTGCTACACGCTCGGTCAGCATGCCGACTACGTGCGGGCCGGCGCCTGGATGGCGCGGCTGATCGATCTCGCCGGCGACACTCCCACGGCGCGGTCGGGCGCCGCCGCACTGCTCTGCCGTGCCGTCGCCACCTTCGAGTTCGGCGGCGTCGAGGAGTCGGTCGAGCTCAGCGGCCGGGCGATCCGGCTCGCGCACTCGGCGGGCGACCTCGACCTCGAGGTGCTCGCCACCATGGCGCTCGGCCGGTCGCTCGTCGCGAGCGGCGACCCGCGTGCGGGCTTCGCCTGCCTCGACCGCGTGATGCTGACGATCTCGACCGAGGGCGTCAGCGACCGGGTGGCGGGCCCGGCCTACTGCGCGGTCATCGCGAGCTGCCTCGACCGCTGGGACGTGGAGCGGGCGCGTGTCTGGACGCGCGACCTCAGCGACTGGTGCGACGCGCAGCGCGGACTCGAGCCGTTCCGCGGCGAATGCTCGGTCCATCGCGCGACCGTGCTGCAGCTCGTGGGCGAGTGGACGGAGGCGGCCGTCACCCTGTCGGAGGTCACGCTGCGCGAGCGTCGCGAGCAGACGCTCGAGAACGCCGTCTACGGTCTCGGCGAGCTGCACCGGCTGGCGGGCCGCGCCACCGAGGCCGAGGACGCCTACCGGCAGGCCGGCGCGCTCGGCCGCGAGGTGCAGCCCGGGCTCGCCCTGCTCCGCCGCGACAGCGGCCGCGCGGCGGCGGCTCGCAGCGGCATCGCGCGGGCGCTCGAAGCCGGTCCGGCACCGCGGACCCGTACCGAGCTCCTCGCCGCGCAGGTCGAGCTCGAGCTCGACGGCGGCGACCGCGCCGTCGCCGAACGCGCGTCCGCCGCCCTGCGCGACCTCGCGAACACCTTCGACACGCCCTACCTGCAGGCCCAGGCCGACCGCGCCGAAGCCCGGGTGCGCCTCGCAACCGATGCACCGGATGCCGCGCTGCCCCTGCTGCGCCGATCGTGGGCCGCGTGGCGACGGCTCGACGCCCCGTACGACGCCGCGATCACGCGCGTGCTCCTCGGCCGCGCGAGCCGCGCCCTCGGCGATGAGGAGGCCGCCCAGCTCGAGTTCGACGCCGCCCGCACGGTGCTCACCGACCTCGGCGCGGCGCCGGACCTCGCCCGGCTCGAGCGGATCGCGGTGCCGGGCGCGCGATCCGACGCCGCGGGCGGCCTCACCCGGCGCGAGGTCGAGGTGATCCGCCTGATCGCGAGCGGGCGGTCGAACCGCGAGATCGCCGACCACCTGTTCCTCAGCGAGCGCACCGTCGCCCGGCACGTGAGCAACATCCTCGCGAAGCTCGGCGTCGCCAATCGCGCGGGCGCCACGGCGTTCGCGTTCGAGCACGGGCTCGCCGCGTCCGCCTGAGGCATCCGGGCACCGGGGGGGGCCCGCGCGCACGGCTCGCCCGTGCCCGGAATTGGTCATTTCTGCCGACGCCGCCGCCTCGCGGCATCCGTACGTTCGCGTCAGGGACGCAGCAAGGGCGTCCGAGCAGACCGAGGAGGCCGCCATGTCCACCACCGTTCTCGACACCGCCGTGATCGGCGCGGGCGCCGCCGGGCTCATCGTGGGCAAGCGGCTCGCCGACCGGGGCATCCGCTTCGAGCTCTTCGACGAGCATGCCCGCGTGGGCGACGCGTGGCGCGAGCGCTACCGTTCACTGCGCCTGTTCACGCCGCGACGCTTCGCGAGCCTGCCCGGCATGCTCCTCGACGTCGGCCGGTTCGAGTACCCGACCGGCGCGCAGTTCGGCGACTACCTCGAGGGCTACGCCCGACGGTTCGACCTGCCCGTGCGCACCTCCTCGCGCGTCGCCTCCCTGAACCGGGAGCCCGACGGGCGCTTCCGGCTCGAGCTCGCCGACGGCGACGAGGTGCTCGCCGAGCGCGTGATCGTCGCGTCGGGCGCGCACCGCATCCCGGTCACGCCGGCGTTCGCAGCCGGCCTCGATCCGTCGATCCGCCAGCTGCATTCGCTCGACTACCGGGGCCCCGAGCAGTTCGCGGACGGGCCGGTGCTGGTGGTGGGCGCCGCGAACTCGGGCACGGATGTCGCGCTCGACGCCGCCCGCGCCGGCCACGCCGTGACGCTGGCGGGCCGCCACCCCGGCCATGCGCCGGTCGACATCGACACTGCGATCGGCAACGCGATGAGCGGCATCTTCCTCCGTCGACTGCGGCGCATCACGATCGACACCGAGCGAGGCCGCAGGATGCTGGCCGCCGTGCGCGGGCACGGGGTGATGCTCATCCGCAACTCGCTCCGCGACCTCGAGCGCGCGGGCGTCGTGCAGGTCGGCCGCGTGCGCGGCGTCGAGGCGGGGCATCCGGTGCTCGATGACGGCACGGTCGTCGACGCCGCGACCGTGGTGTGGTGCACGGGCTCTCGGCCCGACCTCTCCTGGATCCGCGTCGACGGCATCGTCGGCGCCGACGGCGAGCCCGAGACGACCCGCGGTGTCGTCGACGGATGCCCCAGGCTCGCGTTCGTGGGCATGGAGTTCCAGTACTCCGTGGCCTCCGCGGCCCTCATCGGCATGGACCGGGATGCCGCGTTCGTCGTGGACGCGCTGTTCGGGGACGTGGCGCGTGTCGGGCTCGCGGAGGCGGTCTCAGCCCAGGCAGCCGACGTGACCGCCTAGCCACGACACGGAAGCGGGGGCGGAGCCTCGCGGCATCCGCCCCCTGGGAGGGTCTTCGTCACCCTCGGTCTCATCGCTGGACGCGCTGCATCCGCTCCTGGTGCAGGTATCCGAGACTCATGTCGTCCTCCACCTGCTCTGCGATCAGCCGGTCGAAGTCGGTGCCGCACACCCCCTTGGGCACGGCCTGCCGCACGTAGTCGGGCGCGTTGCACACCTCGGTCGAGGACTTCGGCACGCTCAGCTTCGCAGAGCCGGACCCCGCCGACGTCTGCCCGCACCCGGCCAGCAGCAGCACGGCCGCAGCTGCTGGAACCGCCCATCGGAGTGTTCGAGTGTTCATGGTCGTTCCCTTCCCCGCCGGCTCGCTGCCGCGGCCGGTCGAGGGCGACGCTACGGATGCCGCGAGCCCACCACATGACGTGGATGGGTCATCTTCCACGCCCGACGCCATAGTCAATTCGGGTCATCGACCCCCCGCCGCTGACGGCGCTATCGTGTGGAGCATGCGGAGCTGGCCAGCTCCCGCCCTGCCTTCGAGTTGGACGAACACCGGCGCCCCGCCCTTCGTGGCCCGACGCGAGGAGCTCCGTGCGCTGCACGAGGCCTACACGGCGGTCGAGGCCGGAGCCGGGGGAGCGGTCTTCCTGAGCGGCGACCCGGGCACGGGCAAGTCGCGGCTCCTCGCCACCATCGGGAGCGCCTTCCACTCGCTGGGCGGCGCCGTGCTCTACGGCGACTGCATCCAGGAGCTCGGCCGTCCGCTGGAGCCGTTCGACCAGGCGCTCGCGCCGCTGCTGTCGGCGCTCGGACCGGACGACGAGATCCCCGTGGCAGCGCTCGATGTCGTCCGCGAGACCTTCGCCGCGGGGGAGGGCGAAACGGCTCCATCGATCGGCCAGGATCGGCTCTTCCAGTCCATCCTCGACGTGCTGACCGCGGCGTCCGCGACCCGGCCCATCGTGCTCGCCCTCGACGACATGCACTGGGCGGCGGAGGATGTCGTGCGTCTGCTTCGACGCCTCGTCGTCGGCATCGCCGACTCGCGGATCCTCGTGCTCGTGGCGATGCGCCCCGACCCGCCCGACCGCTCCGAGCCGCTCACCGAGCTCATCGCCCAGCTGACGCACCTGCCGGGAGTCGAGCGGATGCCGCTGCCACCGTTCAGCCCGGCCGACCTGACCGAGTTCCTCGAGCTCGGCTTCGGGCTCCCCGCCGACGAGGCGGACGCGGCGGCCCTGGCCCTCGTCGAGGTCACCGGTGGGAACCCGTTCCTCGTGCGGACCACGTGGCGCCAGGTGGTGGACGCGATCGGAGCCCGCGACCGGCGCGTCGACATGCCGGATTCCGCCTTCGAGCCGCTCCGCCCTCGCATCGCGATGCTCTCGGATGCCGAACTCCGCGTGCTCCGAGTCGCCGCCGTGCTGGGTCACGAGGTCGACCTGGTGGAACTCCTCGCGATCAGCGAGATGCCGCAGGCGGACACGCTCGAGGCGATCGATGCCAGCGTGCACGCCGGGCTCCTGGAGCACCCTGCCCGGATGGGCACCCTCTTCCGGTTCCCGCACGCCATCGCTCGGCAGGCGGTGCTCGACGGCGTGCCGGATTCGGAGCTCATGCGCATCCACGCCCGGATCGCGGAGACGCTCGAGTCGCAGTTCCCCGCGGCACCGCGCCTCGTGCAGCGCCTCGCCTACCACTACGTGGCGGCGCGAGCACTCGGATTCGGCGATCGAGCCGTCGAGTACCTCATCCGGTCCGCCGAGTCCGCCGACCTCAGACTGGCCCACGAGCAGGCCGGCGGCCTGTTCGAGCAGGCGGCGGAACTGGCCGCGGTGCCGGCGCAGCGCGACGAGCTCCGACAACGATCGGCACGCAGCTGGGCCCTGGCGTCGGACTTCGCGCGGGCTCGGCAGCTCTACGAGCGGATGATGGAGACCTCCGACCCGCGGGTTCGGCTCCGGGCCGCGATCGGCTACGAGGACGGGGCGTGGCGAGAGGGCCTCGATGGCGCCCGCAGCGCTGAACTCCTGGCGGCTGCACTGGACGCGGTCCCGGCCGACGAGCGCGACCCCCTCCTCGTCGAAGGCCTCGGGAGCCTCGGACGCGCCATCGCCTTCACGGGGAAGCCCGACGACGGCGCCGCGATCGGCGACCGCGCGATCGCCCTCGCCCGCGAGCTCCACGACGACCGGACCCTGGCCGCCACGTTGCGCACCCGCATCTGGCAGTCGCTGCGGCCGGAGGGCATCCGGGAGCGGATCGCCGAGGCGGATGAGATGGAACCTCTGACCACCGGCATGTCCGAGGACTGGGCGGGGCTCACCGGGATCGTCCGGACGTTCGCCGGCTACGTCGTCGGCGATCCCGCCGTCATGGAGCGCGGCCAGTCCCGCCTGACCGCCAACTCGAAGCGATGGGGCGCCTACTGGACGTTCTGGTCCGAGTCCGCCCGTTTCGGACGGGCGTTCGCCGACGGACGGCTGGCGGACGCGAACCACATCCTCCGCGAGATCGGGATGATCGAACAGGGATTCCGTGGGGACCTGAATCCGGGATCGTATGCCGTGCAGGAGTACATGCTCCGCCGGGAGGGCGGGCGGCTCGGCATCGCGGCATCCGTGATCACGGGGGACGAATCACCCACCGCCACGTGGGCTCCGGGGTTGCTCGCGCTCTATACCGAGCTCGGCATGTCGGAACCCAGCCGTCGGATCCTGCACTGGCTGCTCGAACGGGAGACCGAGCAGCTCCGATGCTCGGCGGACTGGCCGGGGCGGCTCGCGTTCATGGCCGAAGCAGCGCTGGCCCTCGAGGACACGACTGCGGCGAGCACGCTCCTCCCGCATCTCGAGGACTACTCGGGCTGCAACCTCGTCTCGGGATTCTTCGTCGCACAGTTCGGCCCCGCCGACCTCTACCTGGGCCGGCTCCGGGAACTCCTCGGAACGGGCGATCCGTCGGCCGACTTCGGGCGTGCGATCGTGCTCGGCGAGGAGTTCCACGCCCCGCTGCACGTGGCGTACGCGTGCGCGGCGGCCGGCGCCTTCGCACGCCGCCACGGCGATGCGAACGAAGCCGAGGCCTTCACCGAGCGCGCACGGGCGATCGCCGAGCCGCTCGGGCTCGTCCGCGTGCTGAGGGGGCTGCCCGAGGCATCCGCCGCACCGAGCATCGGTGGACTCACGCCGCGCGAGATCGAGGTGCTGCGCCTGCTCGCGGACGGACTCAGCAACCGCGAGATCGCGACGGAACTGGTGATCAGCGAGCACACTGCCGCGAACCACGTGCGCAGCATCCTCACGAAGGTCGGCGCGCCGAACCGCACGCGTGCCGCACGCTTCGCGCGTGAGCAGGGTCTCGCCTGATCTCAGGACACCGGCGCGTACGTCCCGTTCGGCAGCCCGATGCTGTCGACCTCGATGATGACGTCGGCCGGGATGCCCGCGCGCGCCGCGGCGGCGAGGATCGCGTCGGGTGACGGCGCCTCGTAGACGCAGTAGCTCTTGCGACGATCCACCGAGAGGAAGGAGTAGAGCCAGCGCACCGACTCCTGGTCGTTGATCAGCCCGAGTTCCCGGGCGCCGTCCGGAGAGTTGACGACCTTCTCGGCATAGTTGCGTTCGATGATGTAATACGGCATCGCACACCCCCGCGTGCTCGTTTCACGGCCGAGGGTACTCCCCGTCCCGGCTGTCCGGAACCGCACCGGTCACCCTCGTTCGGGCCACGTCGGGGCGTACCGTGGAACGGTGCGAGCGGACCACGAACGGGGCGAGCCGGAGATCGGTGAGATCCTCGACGGCGCCGTGTGCTGGCTCGCCGCGACGTGCACCGAGTGCGGCGCCCTCATCGAGGGCGGCACCTGCTGGAACTGCGGCGCCCGGCGCGTCGACGAGCAGGGCGTGCGGCCCGGGACGGCGGAGGACTGACATGGCGGACGGCGCGACGCGACTCACCGGACTGCTGGGCATCGAGCATCCGATCGTGCTCGGGCCCTTCGGCGGCCTGTCGTCGGTCGAGCTCACCGCGGCGGTGAGCGAGCTCGGCGGGCTCGGCTCGTTCGGGCTCTACGGCTACGACGCCGGCCGCATCGCCGAGACGGCAGCGGCGCTGCGAGCGGCGACCGACCGACCGTTCAACCTCAACGTGTGGCTTCCGCTGACGGATGCGCCGACCGACGCCCCGTTCGACCGCGACGCCTACGACCGCACCGTCGCGGCGCTCCGTCCGTTCTTCGACGAGGTCGGGCTTCCCGTGCCGACCGAACCGCCCGCCACCTACCTCCCGCCGTTCGCGGAGCAGTGGGCGGCCGTTCTCGAGGCGCGGCCCGCCGTCGCGAGCTTCGTGTTCGGCGTGCCGCCCGCCGACGTTGTCGAGAGCGCGCGGGCGCGCGGCATCCGCCTGGTCGGCACCGCGACGTCGGTCGACGAGGCCGTCGCCCTCGACGCGAGCGGCGTCGACGCGATCGTCGCGACCGGGCTCGAGGCGGGCGGACACCGGGTGTCGTTCCTGCGCGAGCCCGAGCAGTCGCTCATCGGGTCGATCGCGCTCGTCCCGCAGGTGGTCGACGCCGTATCGGTGCCCGTCATCGCGGCGGGCGGCATCGCCGATCGCCGGGGCGTCGCCGCGGCGCTGGCACTCGGCGCGTCGGGCGTGCAGGTCGGCACGGCATTCCTGCGTACGCGCCAGTCGGCCGCGAACGACGCCCATCGCGCGGCCATCGGCGACACGGCCGCGCACGAGACCGTGCTCACCCGCGCCATGAGCGGACGACTGGCGCGCGGCCGGCTGAACCGCGCCATTCGCGAGATCGAGGCATCCGGGGCCATCGCGCCCTTCCCCGTGCAGAACTGGCTCACCGGAAGGTTCCGCGCCGAGGCCGGCCGCCAGGGCCGCGGCGACCTGCAGTCGCTCTGGATGGGCCAGGCGGCGCCGCTCGCGGTGCGCGACGACGTGCGGGCGGTGTTCGAGGAGCTCGCGGCTGGGGTCGGGTCCTCGGGCGCCGCCTGAACGTCGCCTCCCCGACGACCGGTGCGCGGTTTGGCATGATCGTGCGCATGGGTGCAACGGATGCCGCGAGCGAGGTCGTCGTCGTCACGGGCGCGTCGGGGCGCATCGGCCGGCGCGTGGTGCCGCTCTTGCGCAGACCGGGTCGGGTGCTGCGCCTCGTCGACCTCGATGTGCCCGAGGACGCCGCGGCATCCGACGACCTCGCACTCGGCGCGATCGAGTGGCACCGCACCTCGATCGAGGACGAGGAGGCGCTCGGCCGAGTCGTCGCCGGCGCCGGAGCGGTCGTGCACCTCGCCGCGCTCTCATCGGAGCGTCCGTGGGCCGACCTGCTGCGCGTGAACATCGACGGCACGCAGAAGGTGCTCGAGGCGGCCCGCGCCGCGGGGGTGCGCCGGGTGTTCCTGGCGAGCAGCGTGCACGCCGTCGGGTTCGCCGAGGTCGCGGAAGCTGCACACGACGAACCGCTGCTGCCGCGGCCCGACACGTACTACGGGGTCAGCAAGGCGGCCCTCGAGGCGCTCGGCAGCCTCTACGCCGACCGGTTCGGCATGAGCATCGTGACGGCGCGCATCTGCCACTTCGCGCCCGACCCCGGCCAGGGCGGCACGCTCGGCCTCAGCCTGGCGCAGTGGTTCTCGGTCGACGACGCCGTGCGGCTCATCGAGGCGTCGCTGCGCGTCGACGACGGACGCCACCACCTCGTGTGGGGAGTGTCCGCGAACGCGCCCTCGCGATTCTCGCTCGAGGCGGGTCGCGCGATCGGGTTCGAGCCGCAGGACGACGCGGTCCGCATCGCGACCGAGCGTGACGGCTCCGCGCCCGTCATCCCGGGGCCTCGCGGGCCGCTCGGTGGCATGTTCACCGACGACGAGCATCCCGTCGGCGGGACCTGGTAGCGGTCCGACCGTCCCGGCCGTGCCCAGCCCGGGTCAGTCCTCCTGCTGCTCCTCCAGGCGGGTGGCGTCGCGGCCCCACCAGGTCGTGATGTCGACACCGTGGTTCTCGGCGTCGGCGAGCGTCCACCACTCCGGAGCGAAGGAGTCGTCGGCCATCCGCCCACCCGCCGCGATGGCTGCGTCGATGCGGGCGTGCACCTGGTCGTGCGGCACGCTCACGTCGATGTGCATGCGCCCGCGGCCGGGCGCGACGCGCTCCTCTGGCTGGAGGAAGAACGACGGGTTGCGCCGCAGCGGGTCGGCGAGGTGGGACCCGTTCGGCCGCACGTAGCCGAGCACGGCGGTCCAGAACGGCATGACGTCGGCCGACGGCGGCGAGGCGACGGCCGCCTGCACGATCTGCAGCGCCGACGGGTCGGCGTCGAGTCCCAGGTCGCGCGCCACCTCGGAGATGCGCCTCGCGAGCTCGATGTCGCGTGTGCTCAGGTTCCGGATGCCCCGAGTGATGAGCTTCACCGCGACGCCCTCGCGGCGCAGGTCGACGTCGGGGTCGTGCCGCGTGGGTGCCGCGAGCTCGGCGACCGCCGCCACGAACCTGGCGGCCTGCGCATACGACGTGGCGCGGAAGAACGCGTGCGCGCCCCAGTAGAGCACGCGCCAGTCGTCGACGCCGTCGGCGTCGTGGAACTGTTGCGGCGTGATCGGCTCGACATCCATGCGCCCCATGCTGGCGGGGCGGGGCCGTCGTGGCAATGGTCGACGCTAGGAGCGGCGGGCCTGCGCGGCGGAGCCCGGCGCCGACTGGTCGTCCAGGTTCTCCTCAGCTGCCTCCTGCTCCGCACAGGCCTCCTCGGGTCCTTCGGCCGCGACGAGTTCGCGGCGCTTGCGTGTCACGAGGTAGGAGCCGAGCAGCACGAGCACGAAACCGACGATCGTCCACACGCTGATGCGCTCGCCGAGGATCAGCACGCCCGCGAGGATCGCTACCGCCGGGTTCACGTACGTGATCGCGGTCGCCTTGACCGGGCCGATCTCCCCGATGAGCGCGACCATGAGCAGGAACGCCAGGGCGCTGCAGATCACCGCGAGCACGACGATCGACAGGATGACGGAGGTCGAGGGCCACGTCGTGGGCCACGCGCCGGTGAAGAGCACGAACGGCACGTACACGACCGCCGTCGCGGCGAGCGACACGGCGACCACGCCAACGCCGGGGAGGTCGGACATCCAGCGCGCGAGGATCGCCGGGCCGAGCGCGTAGCCGACCACGACGACGGCCATCTCGGCGACGGCGATGAGGTCGGACCCGGCGATGTCGAGGCCGACGAGCGCGGCGACGCCGAGCATGCCGAAGCCGATGCCGAGCCAGTTGAGTCTCGTGAGCTTCTCGGGCCGGCCCATGATGAACGCGATGGCCACGCCGGCGAGCGGCACCGTGGCGAGCAGCAGGCCGGCGGTCGAGCTCGGGAGCTTCTGCTCGGCCGAGCTCAGGAAGTACCACGGCAGGATGATCTCGACGAGCGTGTAGGCCGCCATCGGCTTCCACCGCCGCACGACCTGCCAGACCTCGCGACGGAGGAACGCGAGCGGCATCAGCAGGAGCGCGGCCAGCGCCGACCGCCCGAGCACCACCATGGCGGGGTCGAGCTCGCTCACCGCCACCTTGATGAACAGGTAGGGGATGCCCCAGGCGACGCCGAGCGCGGCGAAGAGGATCAGCCCACGACGAGTCACCAGCCAATTCTGCTTCGAACCACCGACATCTCGCGACCGGTCGCCTGCCGAGCTTGCGCGACTTCCGGCCAACTGCGGTTCGAGCGTCTCCACGCTGGGCGTCGGGATCCTGCCGCAGAACCGGTCGATTCGTCGATTCGCCCACAAGCCGATTTGTCGATTCGTCGATTCGTCGATTCGTCGATTCGTCTACAAGTCGATTTGTCGATGTGTTGACAAGTCGATTTGTCGACGAATGAACGAATCGCCCCGTTCCAAGAGGAGGAACCCACCTGGAACGAGGCGATCGAACGGTCGAGAGGGCGGGCTCAGCCCTGCGCGAGCAGCTCGAGCGTGTCGATCACGCGGTTCGAGAAGCCCCACTCGTTGTCGTACCAGGCGACGACCTTCACGTGCTTGCCGTCCACGCGCGTGAGCGCCGCGTCGAAGATCGACGACGCCGGGTTGCCGGTGATGTCCGACGAGACCAGCGGGTCCTCCGAGTACTCGAGGACACCGGCGAGCGGCCCGGCGGCAGCAGCCTGGTAGGCGGCGAGCACCTCGTCGCGCGTGACCTCGCGGGAGACGGTCGTGTTGAGCTCGACGATCGAGCCCACGGGCACGGGCACGCGGATCGAGTCGCCCGACAGCTTCCCGTCGAGGCCAGGCAGCACGAGGCCGATCGCCTTCGCGGCGCCGGTCGTGGTAGGCACGATGTTCACGCCGGCGGCGCGGGCGCGACGCGGGTCACGGTGCGGGCCGTCCTGGAGGTTCTGCTCCTGCGTGTAGGCGTGCACCGTGGTCATGAAGCCGTGCTCGATGCCGGCGAGGTCGTCCAGCACCTTGGCGAGCGGCGCGAGCGCGTTCGTGGTGCACGACGCGTTCGACACGATGGTGTGGGATGCCGCGTCGTACGCGTCGGTGTTCACGCCGTAGGCGAGCGTCACGTCGGCGCCGTCGGAGGGCGCGCTCACGAGCACCTTGCGCGCGCCGGCGTCGAGGTGCGCCGTGGCGGCCTCGGCGGAGGTGAAGCGGCCGGTCGACTCGAGCACGACGTCGACCTCCAGTTCCTTCCAGGGCAGGTTCGCGGGGTCGCGCTCGGCGAGCACCTTGATGCGGCGGCCGTCGACGACGAGCTCGTCGCCCTCGACCTCGACGGGGCGGCCGAGGCGGCCGAGGGAACTGTCGAAGCGCAGCAGCTGGGCCAACGCCTTCGGGTCGGTGAGGTCGTTCACGGCGACGATCTCGAGGTCGGATTCGCGCTCGAGGAGGGCACGCAGCGTGTTGCGGCCGATGCGTCCGAAGCCGTTCACGGCGATGCGGGTCATGCGGGGGTTCCTTTCGTTCCCGGTGGTACCCCACGAGGATCGTCGATGCGCGGCATCCGCGGCAGTGGCCGAAGCGACAGCATGCGCAAGGATCGCGCCACGCTCGCGAGCGCCGTGAATGACGCAGCGGATGCCGCGACTCAGCGCCCGACGGGAACGAGGTCGACCTCGCGCAGCTCCCCCGCATCCGCGATCGCCGTCATCATGGTGCACACGGGCTGGCGCCGCCGATCGGTCGACGATCCGGGGTTGAGCAGGCGGATGCCGCGTGGCGTGACCGTGTCCCACGGGATGTGGCTGTGCCCGAAGACGAGCACGTCGAGCTCGGGGCGCCCGTCGCCGGGACCGGCGTACGCGGCATCCGCTCGGAGCTCGCGCCCGCTCTTGGGGCCGGTCTCGTGCACGACGCCGAACCGCAGGCCCTCGAGCTCGAAGCGTGCGACCTCGGGCAGCCGCGCCCGCAGCGCCGCGCCGTCGTTGTTGCCGAAGACCCCGACGAGCCGGGCGGCTCGGGCCTCGAGGGCGTCGAGCGTCGCGACGTCCACCCAGTCGCCGGCGTGCACGACCAGGTCGGCCTCGTCGACCGCGCGCCACACCTGGTCGGGCAGGCGGGTCGCCCGCGCCGGGACGTGCGTGTCGGACATGAGCAGGAGCCGGGTGGGCATGGGTCCATCCTCGCGCCGCGGCGCCCGGACCGGGCAGAATCGTTCGGATGATCCCCTACGAGCACACCGCCGGCGTCGGCTGGGCGCGCTTCTTCGCATGGGCCTCGCTCGGGCTCGGCGCGGCATCCCTCGCCGTGGCGTTCCTCGTGCCGCTCGCGGCGGAGATCGGACGCGTCGCCGTGGTCGCGTTCTTCGGCGGCTTCGCGATCTGGTTCGGGCTCATGGCGCGGAGCCGCTTCCGCGCGATCGACCACCCCGTGTCATGGGCGGCGGTGCTCGGGACGGTCCTCGGCATCCTCACGATGGTGGTCATGGCGTACGCGATGTTCGCGCTCATCATGGCGATCTACTACGGCGTGCTGCTGCCGATGGCGCCGAACTGGATCGCGGGCATCTCGAACCCCGGCGTCGGGATCGTGCCGGGCGTCGACGTGTAGCTCAGGCCGTTTCCTCGCGCGATCGGCGCAGCACGACGAACAGCCCGACTGCGGCGACGGCGACCACCGCGGCTCCGAGCGGGGGCAGCGCCGCCACCCCGGAGGCGTCGACGACGAGTGCGGCCAGTGCGGCGCCGATCGCGATGCCGAGGTTGAACACGACCGGGATGAGCGCGCCCGCGAGCGCGCGTCGCTCGGCGCCGGCGAGACGCAGGATCATCGTCTGCGCCAGCGCCGGCAGCGCCCCGGATGCCACGCCCCAGACTGCGACCACCGCGATACCGACGATCGGGTGCACGCCGACGAACTCGAGTGCCGCGACGGCGACTGCCGTGACGACGGCGCCGGCGACGAGCACCCGCGCCGTGCGCGCGCCGAACCGTCCCGCGAGCACGATCCCGAGCCACGACGCGATGCCGAACGCGAGCAGCATGCCGCCGACGCCGCCGGGCATCGCCTCCGCGGGCGCCTCGACGAGTCGCGTGATGAACGTGTAGACGCCGTAGTGTCCGACGAGCAGCAGCGCGACGAGTCCCACGATCGCGAGCATCGGGCGCAGGCTTCCGGATGCCCCGCGCGATGCCGGGGCGGACGCGGAATCCGCCGCCGGGGCACCGTTCGGCGTGACCGCGATCGGCGCGACATCGGACGCGGCATCCGTCGGCGTGATCGGGATCGACCCCGGGGCCACGGTGGCCGGACGCCGCACGACTGTGCGCACGAGCACCGCCGCCACGACCGCCGCCCCGGCGAGCCCGACGAATGCCGCCCGCCAACCGACGCCCTGCGCGACGAGGCTCCCGATCGGCGTGCCCAGGACGGTGCCGAGCGTCGCCCCGCCGAGCACCACGGCGACCGCGCGGGCCAGATCGCGGTCGGCGACGAGGTCGGCGGTGTATGCGTTCGTCGTCGCCCAGAGCAGGCCGACGGCGAGGGCGCCCGCGAGTCGTCCGCCGACGGCGATCGGGTACGTCGGCGCGAGCGCCGTCACCGCGACGGATGCCGCGAGCCCCATGAGGCTCCATACGACGACGCTCCGCCGGTCGAGGCGCCGCGTGAACCGCACGAGCGGCAGGCTGCCGACGACGACCACGGCCGCCCACAGCGAGACCAGGAGCCCGGTCTGCGCCTCGGTCACGCCGAGCCCCGCGCTCATCTCGGGCAGGACCGCGGTCGGGAGCATCTCGGCGGCGACCATCACGAACGCCGTGCCGCCGAGCACCAGCAGCGACGGCCACGGGAGGCGCGGCGGCGGCGCGGGGCGCGCGGAGAGTGCGGCGAAGGCGGGGGTGATCCGGGTGCTGGTGCGGTCCATGCTTCGACGCTAAACTTTGACATTGATGTCAATGTCAAGGTCTGTCTCGCACATCGCATCGAAGGAGGAGGCGACCCCATGAAGATCGGCGAGCTCGCGAGCCGCGCGGGCGTCTCCCCGCGCCTGGTGCGGTACTACGAGCAGCAGGGGCTGCTCGCCCCCGACCGGCGGCCCAACGGATATCGCGACTACGACGAGGAGCACGTCGACCGCGTCATCCGGGTCGCCGGCCTGGTGCAGGCGGGACTGACGACGCGCCTCGTGAAGGAGGTGCTCGAGCTCGAGGACGCCGCGGCCGACGAGCGCCCGAGCTGCCCCCGCACCGTCGCCGACATGCTCGCGCACGAGCTCACCGGCATCGAGGAGCGCATCGCGTGCCTGAGCCGGAGCCGCGACACGATCCGCGACTTCCTCGCGCGCACCGAGCACGCGGCCGTGCTGTCGGAGCGGGAGGCTGCGCTGGCCTGAACGCTGGGTCTCGATACGGCTGCTTCGCGGCCTACTCGACCACCGCGTAGCTGCATCGCGGCCTACTCGACCATGGGGACGCTACGCAGCCGGCTCCGCGAAGGTGTGCCGGTACTCGCTCGGCGACGTGCCGAGGATGCGGTGGAAGTGCAGCCGCAGGTTCGCACCCGTGCCGAGGCCGACCCGGTCGGCGATCTGCTCGACGCCGAGGTCCGTGCGCTCGAGGAGCTCGCGCGCGAGGTCGATGCGCGCGCGCAGGATCCACTGCATCGGCGTGTAGCCGGTGTCCTCGACGAAGCGGCGCGAGAACGTCCGCGGCGACACGTTCGCGTTGCGCGCGAGGTCGCCGAGCGTGAGCGGCTGCTCGAGGCGCTCGACCGCCCACTGCCGCGTCGCCGCGAACAGCTCGCCGAGCGGCTCGGGCAGCGCGCGCGGCACGTACTGCGCCTGCCCGCCGCTGCGATACGGCGCGGCGACGAGCCGACGGGCGACGTGGTTCGAGAGTCCGACGCCGTGGTCGCGTCGCACGAGGTGCAGGCACAGGTCGATCCCGGATGCCGCACCCGCCGACGTGAGCACGCTCCCCTCGTCGACGAACAGCACGTTCTCGTCGACCCTGATCGACGGATGCCGCGCCTGCAGCGCGTGCGTGTAGTGCCAGTGCGTCGTGGCGCGCCGCCCGTCGAGCAGCCCGGTCGCCGCGAGTGCGAACGCGCCCGTGGAGATCGCCGCGAGCCGGGCGCCGCGCGCGTGCGCCGCGCGCAGGGCGTCCACGACCTCGGCCGGCGGGTCCTCCCGGTCGGGACGCCGGTAGCCCGGGATGAAGATCGTCTCGGCCCACTCGAACGCCTCGAGCCCGTCGGCCACGTGGTACGAGAGTCCATCGCCGCCCGTCACCATGCCGGGATGCGCACCGCACACGCGCACCTCGTAGGGCATGCTCTGCCGGGTCGAGAAGATCTGCGCCGGGATGCCGACGTCGAGCGGCTTCGCCCCGTCGAGCACGAGCACGGCGACCCGATGGTTCCTGCGCTGCATCCGGCCAGACTGCCATGGTGCGCAAGGATGCCGCCACCCGCGCCGTCGGCGATCCGCGCGCCGCGACCAGACTTCGCGAATGCATGAGATTCCGTCGGATGCGGCTTCCCAGCGGAGCATCCGCGGGAATCTCATGCATTTCAGTCGGCCCGAGGGCCTTCGTGACCCGTTCGAGACCGGCTCGTGACCCCTTCGTGATCGTCGTGACCGGATCGATACCGTCGTGACCGGATCGAGAGGTTCGCGCCCCCCGCCCGGTCGGATGATGGTCCCACGGCACCGCCGCGCACCCGTCGGTCGAGTGGAAGGCCCCACGATGTCGGCAGCACCTCCGAGCAGCACCCCGTCCGCACCTCCGTCGACGGCCTCCCGGGCCCAGGTTCCGGCATCGCCGACGGGCGACGTCGACTCGATGCCGGTCACCGTCGTGCCGCAGCGCCCGCCCGGCGTCACCGGGTGGCTCGACGCGCTCGGGACGGTCTCGCTCGTCGTCGGCATCTGCGCCGCCCTGCTCACGATGGTCACGCCGTTCCGCGATCCGATCGCGACGGGCGGCCTCGCCGCGCTGGCCGTGCTCGCCCTGGTGCTCGGCATCGTCGTGCGGGTGCGCGCGGTGCGCGCCGGCCAGCGCGCGACGAACGCGTTCATCGGCATCATCCTGTCGGTCGTGGCGCTCGCGCTCCTCGCGATCTCGTTCATCCCGTACCTGTTCATGTCGGTGCTCGCCGAGCGGTTCGACGAGCCGCCGGCGGCACCGCCAGCCGTCGTGCGCCCCGTCGACGACGAGCTGCGGCAGCTCGAGGCATCCGCCCGCTCGGCCGAGCAGATGATGGGCGTCGCGCAGCAGGCGACCGGCACCTACCCGACGACGCTCGCGGTCACGACCGACGGCGACCGCCTGATGACGCCCGACGGGCTCGTCGTCGCCGGACTGCCCGACGGCACCGAGGTGAACTACGAGACGAGCGTCGACGGCACGCGGTACGATCTCGTGCTCTTCGGCCAGTACGGCGGGCGCGTGGCGCTGAACTCCGAGCAGGGCATCGTGAGCTCCACGCCGGGGCCGGCCGAGGGCTGACGCCGCATGCGTCGAGCCCGCGGAGGACGGGGGCTCGGCCGCGAACCGGGACGAGAACGCCCCGACCTGACCACCGCCATGACCGGCCTGCCCGGCGATCACACCAGCCGACCCGCTGGTCGGATCCCCGGATCAGCGCAGCTCGACGAGAGTCGTGACGTCGTCGTCGGGCAGCTCGTCGGCGACCGCGGTGACCTCGACGGACTCGAGCGACACCAGGCTGCCGTAGGAGCTGAGGAAGGCCGTGTCGGCCGCGTCGCGGCCCGTCGAGATGCGCAGCAGGGTCGACCTCGGCGCCAGCGTCGTCGCGTCGACGACCTGCCAGGCGTCCTCGATGTACGCCTCGGCGACGGCGTGGAAGTCCATCGGATCCAGACCGGGCGCGTAGACCGCGGCGAGCCGGGCCGGCACGTCGAGCGCGCGGAGCAGCGCCACGACGAGGTGGGCGTAGTCGCGGCACACGCCCTGACGCGCGAGGAGTGTCCGCACCGCGCCGTCTGTCGGCTGACTCGACCCCGGCACGTAGGCGAGTCGTGTGCCGACCCACGACGACACGGCGTCGAGCAGCGGCGCACCTTCGAGCCCCGCGAACTCGGCCGCGGCGGTCGGCCCGAGCCGGTCGGACTCGCAGTACCGGCTGGGCCGCAGGTACTCCAGCAGTTCGACGTCCGAGCGGGCCGGCGACGGATGATGACCGTCGACCGTCGCGGCGTACGAGAGCGACACCGTGCCGGGCCCGGCCTCGACGACGTGGATGCGACTGCCCCCGGCGTCCGTCAGCTCGGCCGCCTCGACCGGCGCCTCGTTCACGGTCAGGTGGAGACGCTCGCGGGTCGCCCCGCCCGCGACCGCGACCATGAACGCAAGACGGGCCCGGTCGACCACGGTCAGGGTGAGCTCGGCCGACACCGATCGTTGCATGCGAGTACCCTCTGCTTCGCCATCGAGTGAGACGTGCCGAGCGGCACCCGTCCATTGTGGCGCGGCGCACGGCGGCCGAACAGGGGTTGCGCGTCGTGGGCCACGTGGTCGACGACCTGCCGCCCGCGCGACATCCGTCACGAATCCGAGCGGACCCCTTCCGCTGCGCGTCGAGTCATGGCTAGGCTGTGAAACGGTTCAGAGTGTAGATCGGTCTACATAGATCGATCTCCACCATGCCGTAGGGCTCTTGGCGGGGCACGCCTGTCAGGGGGACGACCTTCAAGGAAGAGGGAGAACGATGGACACGATCACCGCACGACCGGCGCGCAGCCGGTGGCGGCGGCTCGCCGCCGTCGCCATCGGCGCGACGCTCGCGGCCGGCGCCGTCGTCGCGACGGCGGCCGCACCGGCCATCGCCGAGGACTGCTCGGCGTATCCGTGGATGGATGCGTCGAAGAGCTCCGAGGTTCGCGCGAACGCACTGCTCGCCGCGAGCACGCAGAATCAGAAGTACCGCTGGCTGGTCGAGCAGCCGGCGAACAGCCCGCAGCAGACCACGTTCTCGGGCGTGGTCTACCCCGTGCAGGTGCCGTGCACGCCGACGGTGATCTACGCCAACGGCCCCGACGGCGTCTACACGAAGGCCGGCACGACGGCGTGGCCCGGTCCCATCGCGGTCGCCTCGACGTGGAACCTCGAGCTCGGCGAGGAGAAGGCCGTCGCGCATGCGAGCGAGTCGTTCGACAGCCGCAGCGCCGTCGTGCTCGGCCCGGGCATCGCGAGCGGTCGCACTCCGCTCTCGGGTCGCACCTCCGAGTACTTCGGCGAGGACCCGCTGCTCTCGGGCCTCATGGCCGCGGCCAACGTCGAGGGCCTCGAGCACGGCAACCCCGACAAGCCCGTCGTCGCCAACCTCAAGCACTACGTGGCGAACGAGCAGGAGACCGACCGCCAGACGAGCTCCTCCAACATGGACGAGCGCACGCTGCGCCAGGTCTACGACCTGCCCTACGAGATCGCGATCAAGGAGAGCGACCCCGGCAGCGTCATGTGCTCGTACAACCAGGTCAACGGCGTCTACGCCTGCGAGAACCCGATCCTCACGACGAGCCTGGGCCAGCAGGCCGGCTTCGACGGCTACGTCATGAGCGACTTCGGCTCGGTGCACTCGACGTCCGCGTCGATGAACGCGGGGCTCGACCAGGAGCTCAACCGGCCGGTCTGGTACACGCCCGCACGTCTCGACGCCGCCCTCGCGGCGAAGGAGATCACGCAGGCGCAGATCGACAAGGCCGCCTTCGACGTGGTGCACACCTACATCGAGAAGGGCCTGTTCGATCACCCGGTCCCGGCGACGGCGATCCCCAACGTGTCGACGCCCGCCCACAAGGCGCTCGCCCGTGAGATCGCCGAGCAGAGCACGGTGCTCCTCAAGAACGACGGCGTGCTGCCGCTCGGCGAGGATGCCCCGACGGTCGCCGTCATCGGCCAGACCGCGTCGTCGACGCCGACCGCCGGTGTGAGCGCGAAGACCGGCTGCGCCTGGTTCCTCGTGTTCGCACGGAGCACCGCGCTCAACTGCGACGCCATCGCCGACCCCCTGAGCGCCATCACGCAGCGGGTCCAGCAGGCCGGGGGCCAAGTGCTCTACGCCAACGGCGCCGACACCGCACAGGCCGCGGCCGTCGCGGCGCAGGCGGACGTCTCGATCGTCTTCGGCCACTACACGATGGGCGAGACGACCGACCTGGCCGACCTGCACCTCGACGCCAACGGCGACGCCCTCATCTCGGCGGTGGCCGCGGCATCCGACAAGACCGTCGCGGTGCTCAACGCGGGCAGCGCGGTGGAGATGCCGTGGCTCGGCGACGTCGACGCGGTGCTGCACGCGTGGCACTCGGGCGAGCAGTTCGGTCCGGCGCTCGCCGAGCTCCTCTGGGGCGACGTGAACCCGTCGGCGAAGCTGCCGATGACCTTCCCGAAGTCGGTGTCCGACACGCCGACCGGCACGTCGACCGCGCAGTACCCGGGCATCTTCTCCGACGGCTCGACGACCCGCCCCGCGGGCACCAACGAGATCCGCCAGGTGAACTACACCGAGGGCCTGCAGGTCGGCTACAAGTGGTACGACGAGCAGGGCATCGACCCGCTGTTCGAGTTCGGCTACGGCCTGTCGTACACCTCGTTCGAGTACTCGAACCTCAAGGTGAAGGTCGACCGCGATCGCCGCACGAACGAGCGCGCGACGGCGACGGTCTCGTTCACGGTCACGAACACGGGCGACCGCGACGGCACCGAGATCCCGCAGGTGTACCTCACGCTGCCGGATGCCGCGGGCGAGCCGGGCAAGCGCCTGGTCTCGTTCGACCGCGTCGAGCTCGCGGCCGGCGAGAGCACCCGCGTCGAGCTCGTGGTGGACTCGGCGGCGAGCAACCACCCGTTCTCCATCTGGGACGTGAACACCGACCGCTGGGTCTCCCCGAAGGGCCGCTACGAGATCGCGGTCGGCTCCTCGTCTCGCGACCTGCGCCTGACCGACTCGCTGCAGCTCAACATCACCATGCCGGCGGCATCGGCGAACGGCCGCGGCTGATCGACTGACGCGCCTCAGGCGCGACGGACCGACGTCCGGGGCGGTGGTGCGGCCGCCGTCCCGGACGTCACTCATGTCAGCGGTTGACGAGCGCACCGGAGTCAGCGCTCCTGCGCCACTTCCACCTGCTCTGCGCCAGTTCGGATGGCGCGGACGCCGTCGAAGTGGCGCAGAGCGCGATCCGGGGGAGGCGCGACCGGTCGAGGCCGCTCAGCTCCCGACGACCGGCACCCAGACGCGCATGCGCGACGGGCCGCGCTCGGCCCAGTCGTGGTAGCGCACGAACGGCACCTCGGCGCGCGCGCCGGTGCGCTCGTCAGCGACGGTCACGATCACCGCGTCATCGGCGGCGTCCCGCGGTTCGGCCGCAGCGTCCACGCGCAGGTCGGCGAAGTCGGATGCCGCGAGCGCCGTGCCAACGAGGTCGACCGACTCGAGCGCGAACACCTCGGGCCCGCGCTCCACCACGAGGCATCCGCGCACCGCATCGACCCGGGAGCCGGGACGCGTGAACCGCGGCGCGACCGGCAGCTCGAGCACGACCTCGTCGCCGGCCGCGAACGCCCGCTCGACGCGAGCGACGCCCGGCTCGGCCAGGACCCGCGCGGGCGCGGCGGCCGTACCGTCCGCCGGCACGACCGCGAGCGAGGCCCCCGAAGCCCACGCCGGAACGCGCAGCGAGAGCGTCCACGGCGCCGGGGCATCCGTCAGCACCCGCACGCGCACGACCCCCGAAGCCGGGTACTCGGTCGACACGTCGAGGGCGACCTCCTGCCCGTCGGCGAGCATGGTGCGGATCGACGCGGGTGCGTACTGGTGCAGCTGGATGCCCGAGGCATCCGCCGTCGCGACGTAGGCCGCGAGGCTCGCGAAGGTGCGCGCCGTGTTCGGCGGGCAGCACGAGACGTCGAACCACGGCGCGCGCAGCGACGAGTGGGCGCGCGGCGAGACGACGTCGGCCTCGGCCTCGGAGCCCGGCTGCCGCTGGTGCAGGGTGTTCGCGTAGTAGAACGCGGTGCCCTGCGCCGACGGCGACGTCTCGATCACGTTGAAGAGCGTGCGCTCGATCTGGTCGGCGTGACGCGGGTCGCCCTGCGCGAGCAGCAGCCGCCAACTGAACATCACGGATGCCACGCCCGCGCACGTCTCGGAGTAGGCCCGGTCGGCGGGCAGCTCCCAGTCGTCGCCGAACGCCTCGTCCTGGTGGTGCGAGCCCTGCCCGCCCGTGACGTACGTGCGGCGGGCGACGGTCGCGTCCCACTGGCGGTCGAGCGCGCGCAGCAGCTCGTCGTCGCCGGTCTCGACCGCGACATCCGTGGCGCCGGAGGCGAGATAGTTCGCACGCACGGCGTGACCGCGCAGCACGTCGGCGTCGCGCACGGCGAGGTCGTCCTGGTAGTACGAGCGGCCCCACTCGATGTCGCGCAGCGTGCCGCGACCATGACGCTCGACGAACAGTCGGGCCTGCTCGATGTAGCGCGGCTCCCCCAGTGCGCGACCGAGCTCCGCGAGGCCGACCTCCACCTCGGCGTGACCGCAGATGCGCTCGTCGCCGCCCTCGCCGAAGACCTCGCACACGAGATCGGCCGCGCGGCGGGCGACCGCGACCAGTCCATCGTCGGCGTCGGGGCGCGTGCGCACCCGGGCGACCGCCGCCTGGAAGAGGTGCCCGAGGCAGTACAGCTCGTGCCCCCACTCGAGGTCGGACCAGCGCGGACCCTGCCCGGGCCGGCCGAACTGCGTGTTGAGGTAGCCGTCCTCCTCCTGCGCCGCGGCGACCCGGGCGACGATGCGGTGCAGGCGCGCCTCCAGGTCCTCGTCGCCGCCGCGGCGGCCGATCTCCCACGACACGGCCTCGAGGTACTTGTAGACCTCGGAGTCCGAGAACTCGCGTCCGCGGCGCCCCTCGGGCAGCCGGCCGGATGCCGCGAGGTCGAAGTTCGGGAGCCAGCCCTCCCGCTCGAGCCATCCCTCGATGTGCGCGAGCGTGTTGGTGCCGTTCACCTCCTGGCGGTGGTGCCAGAACCCGCCCGTGATGGTCACCTCGTCGAGGCCGAGCGGGCGCAGGGCTCCCGAGCTCGGTGCGACGGGCACGAGGTGGGCGGTGGTGGTGGTTGCGGTGCGGGTCATGTTCATCCCTTGAAGGCGCCCGACATGAAGCCGCGCACGTAGTGACGTTGGAGGATCAGGAAGAGGAGGATGCACGGCAGGGCGAGCACGACGACGCCCGCCTCCGTGGCTCCGTAGTCGACGACGCCCTGCACCTGGCCGCGCAGGTTCGAGATCGCGAGGGGCAGGGTCATCCGGTTGGTGTCGCTGATGAGGATCAGCGGGGCCATGAAGTCGTTCCAGGCGGCGAGGAAGGCGAACAGCCCCACGGTGATGAGGCCCGGCTTCACCGCCGGCACGAGCACCTGCCACAGGACGCGCCAGCTCGAGCATCCGTCGACCATCGCGGCCTCGTCGAGCTCGCGGGGCACCGACTCGAACGAGATGCGCATCATGAACATCGAGAACGGCAGCTGGAACATCGTGAGCACGAGGGCGACGCCGACGAGCGAGTTCGACAGCCCCACTGCGTTCAGCAGCACGTAGAGCGGGATGAGCAGCGTCGTGTACGGCACCATCAGGATCGCGAGCGTGGACAGGAACAGCAGGTCCTTGCCCGGGAACCGGAACCGCGCGAACGCGTACCCGCCGAGCAGCGAGATCACGAGGGTCAGCAGCACGGTCAGCAGCGAGACGAACGTCGAGTTGAACAGGTAGACCCAGATGCCCGCCTGGTAGTTCGCGAGCGTCGCGTAGTTGCCGAAGCCCCAGCCGTCGACCTGGTTCGTGCCGGGCAACGGCGAGACCGACGAGATCGCCGTCCAGATGAGCGGGTAGAGGAAGAGGAGCGCGAGCGCCCCGGTCACGACCCAGTACGGCGTGCGCATGGCGATGCCGGCGAACGAGGTCGGCGCGGGCCGCTTGCCTCCGCCGCCGCCGAAGCGGCCCCGCCCGCCGCGGGAGCCGCGGTAGTCGGGCGCGACGATCGCGATCGTGCTGTCGGAGCGGGGATCCGACTCGTCGGAGGGCCGGCGCGTGGTGGTGGTGCTCATCAGTCCTCGGCCTTCCGGTTGAACGCGCGGATCTGCGCGATGTTGATCACGATGAGCGCGAGCAGCACGATCACCGAGAGGGCGCCGGCGACGCCGAGGTCGTTCTGGCCCTGGAACGCGACGCTGTAGATGAGCTGCACGATCGTGATGGTCGAGTTGTCGGGGCCGCCCTTCGTGAGGATGTAGAACTGCTCGAACGCGAGCAGCGAGCCGGTGACGCACAGCACGGTCGTGAGCGCGAGCGTCGGCCGCAGGAGCGGGAGGGTCACGCTGCGGAACGTCTGCCAGCGCGAGGCGCCGTCGATGCGCGCCGCCTCGTACACGTCGTCGGGGATGCCCTGCAGGCCCACGAGCATGAGCAGCATGTAGAAGCCCGCGTAGCGCCAGACGATGAGGAAGATCGTCGACCACAGCGCGCCGTCTGGCGTGCCGAGGAACGTGAAGCCCCACGCCTTCATCAGCCCGGCGAACGGCCCGGCGATCGGCGAGTAGAGCACGTAGAACAGCAGCGACGCGGATGCCAGGCCGAGGGCGCTCGGCACGAGGAACGACGTGCGCAGCAGCCCCTTCCAGCGCGTCGACTCCTGCACCAGGAGGGCGAGCCCGAGGCTCAGCGCCAGCAGGATGATCGTCGTGAGGATCGTGTACTTCAGGGTGAAGATGACCGAGTCCCAGAAGAACCGGTTCGACACCGCGTCCTGGTAGTTCTCGGGGAAGTTCAAGCCCTGGTTGCCGCCGAGCAGCGGCCAGTCGGAGCCCGACATCTGCAGCACGAGCAGCAGCGGCAGGGCGAAGAGGAGGAGCACGAAGAGCGCGGTCGGCAGGGCGTAGAGCCAGCCGGTGATCGCGCCGCGCCGGCCGGGGTGGCGACGCCGACGGGCGGATGCCGCGGCCGCTTCGGCCGCTTCGGCGGGGAGGGTGGCGGTCATGGTGGAGCCTTTCGATGGGGCCGGTCGGCCGGCGCGCGGCATGGACGTCCGCGCGCCGGCCGGTCGTGGTGCGACTACTGGGAGAGCACCGCCGTGATCTCGTCGTTGTCGGCGTCGACGGAGTCCCCGTCGCCCAGCACCGCGTTCCGCACGAGCGTGAGCCACGGGCTCGACGGCGCGTTGAACGCCTGCTGGAAGTTGATCGCGACCGGGGTGTCGCCGTGGCCGGCCACCTCGTTGATCGTGATCAGGCGCGGGTCCTTCTGCGAGTACTCGTTGTCGGCGAGGTCCGAGCGGGACACCACGTCGTTGTCCTTCGCGAGCACCTGCACCTGCGCGTCCTCCGACATCAGCCAGTTGAGGAAGTTCCACGCCTGCGCGGCCTTCTTCGAGTCCTTCGAGATGCCGATGCCGTCACCGCCGACGAACGTCGAGCCGCCGCCCTTCGGGCCGGGGATGCCCGCGACGCCCACGTCGAACGGCGTCGAGGAGAGCAGCGTGGCCGGGTAGAACTGGAGGCCGACCTTGCCCTCGGTGAAGCCGGCGGTCCAGGTCGGGCCCGCCTCGTCCTGCGACGAGGGGAGCACGGCGCCCGAGTCCCACAGGTCCTTCCACGTCGAGTAGACGTCCTTGGCGGTGTCGCTGTTCAGCAGCGACTCGGCGCCGTCGTCGGAGAGCACCTCCTCGCCGTCGGCCCAGACGCTCGGGAACCACGTGAAGACGAGGCATCCGCCGCAGTTGAGGCCCGTCGCCGTGCCGTACGTGTCGGGCTTGTTCAGGGCCTGGATGGCCTTGGCCCACTCGGCGTACTCCTCGAGGTTCGCCGGACCCGCCTCGGCGTCGAGGCCGGCCTCGGTCGCGAGCTCCTTGTTCCAGAACATCATCGAGAGGTCGAGCACGAACGGGAGCACGTACTCCTGGCCGTCGAGGGTGCCGGCCGAGAGGTGGCCCTGGTTGATGCTGTCCTTGAAGTCGAAGCCGTCGATGTTGGCCGTGATGTCCTGGAACAGGCCCTGCTTCACCCAGTTCGGCACGTAGACGATGTCGGCCGCGAACAGGTCGGGCAGGCCGCCCGAACCGGCCGCGGCGCCCACCTTGGCCACGTAGTCGTCGTTCGGCACGACCGTGAGCTCGACCTGGTTCTCGTGCGACGCGTTGTAGGCGTCGACGAGGAGGTTGGCCTGCTTCTCGAGGGGTGCACGGGTCCAGAGGGTGAGGGTCGAGCCGTCGTCGACGCCTTCGGCGCCCGCCTGCGCAAGCGGAGTGCTGGCCGGCTCGGCGCCCTGCGAGCAGGCGGCGAGTCCCACCGTGAGGGCGCCGGCGGCGAGCAGGGCCGTGGCCCGCGTCATCCGGCGAGTGATGCGTGTCATCTGAAGATCTCCTAGCTCATCATCGAGCGGGCTCGGGGGAAGCCCGGAATGTGATTGCACGGCTTCGGTTCCGAAACTCACCGAAATGCCTTTCGGCACGCTACTCTGGCGATGTCACCGGCGTCAAGCACGACTTCCGGTAGCGTTTCAGTCGGAAGGGCGACACGGATGGCTCGAACAGACTCCCCCGGCGGCCGGGCGGCCACGCTGAGCGATGTCGCGCGCCTCGCGGGGGTGTCGCTCGCCACCGCGTCGAAGGCCATCAACGGGCGCGACCAGGTGGCGCCCGCCACGCGCAAGCGCGTCATCGCCGCCGCCGAGGAACTGTCGTTCACGCCGAACGAGCTCGCGCGCAGCCTCATCGCCGGCCGCACCGGCACCGTCGGCCTCCTCACGAGCGACCTCGAGGGCCGCTTCGTGATCCCGATCCTCATGGGCGCCGAGGACGCGTTCGGCGCCGGGCAGGTGAACGTGTTCCTCTGCGACGCCCGCGGCGACGCGATCCGCGAGCAGCACCACCTCCGTGCGCTGCTCAACCGCCGCGTCGACGGCATCATCGTCGTGGGGCGGCAGACCGACCCGCGCCCCTCCCTCGGCCACGACATCCCCGTCCCCGTCGTCTACGCGTACGCGCCGTCGGACGACCCGACGGACGTCTCCGTCACGCCCGACAACGTCGCCGGCGGCCGCCTCGCGGTCGAGCACCTCATCGCGACCGGGCGGCGGCGCATCGCCCACATCAGCGGCGACCCGACGTACGCGGCGGCGCAGGACCGCGCCGTCGGCGTGCGGGCAGCGCTCGGCGACGCCGGACTCGAGCTCGTGGGCGACGTGCTGTTCTCCGAGTGGTCGGAGCACTGGGGTCGCGACGCGTCGGCGCTGCTGCTCTCGCAGCACCCCGACATCGACGGCATCTTCTGCGCATCCGACCAGATCGCCCGCGGCGCGCTCGACACGCTCCGCGACCTCGGCAAGCGGGTGCCCGAGGACATCGCGGTCATCGGCTACGACAACTGGGAGGTGCTCGCCACGAACTCGCGCCCCGAGCTCACGAGCATCGACGCGAACCTGCAGCAGCTCGGCCGGGCCGCCGCCATGCGCATCTTCGAGGCGATCGACGGCGAGGCGCCCGACGCCGTCGTCGACCACCTGCCGGTGCGGCTGGTGATCCGCGGCTCGACGATCCCGCGACGCTGAGCGCGGCTCGCGGGCGCGTCAGGCGGCGAGCGCGAGCAGCAGCACGACGCTCGCGAGGTTGCGCAGCGAGTGCACGAGCACGGCGACGAGGAGGTTGCCACGCGTCAGCCACATCGTGCCCGCGAGCACGAGCCCCATGCTCGCGTAGACGAGCACCGAGACGAGGTCGGCGACGTCCTTCAGGTGCCAGAGGCCGAAGAGCAGGCTCGAGCCGACGATGAGCAACCACGCCGGGAGGCGGTGCCGCAGGCGCCAGGCGAGGGCCTCCCGGAACACGAGCTCCTCCACGATCGGCCCGAACACGACCGCGGCGAGCGCGATGACCCACCACGTGTCCGCGCCGCCGAGGGCGGCCACGAGCTGCGCCTGGTTCACCCCGGTCGGGCTTCCGCCGAGCAGAAGCACCACGAGGCTGACGATGGTCGGCAGCACGAAGATCGACACGAGGCCCGCCACGAACAGCCCGAACGTCACCCACGGGCGCTCCCGCGTCAGCCGGAAGCTGCGGACCCAGGTGTCGCGGTACACCCAGCTGCCGACGGCCGCGAAGACGACCACGATCGCGAGGTTGGCCCAGGTGGCGACGACGGGGTCGATCCCGCCGGTGACCGCGAACACCACCGCGCCGACGAAGAACGAGGCGAGGTACGTGATGACGAAGATCGCGCGCGCGACGCGACCCCCGGTGCGCTCAGGGGCAGCGGATGCCGCGGGCGCGACGTTCGCGTCGGGCGCGTCGGGCGCGTCGGGCGGCGCGTCAGGCGCCACGGGCGCGACGCGCGCCGCCTCGTCTCGGAAATCGACCACGACGTGAGCGTACGCGATCGCTCAGACCCAGAACCCCACGTGCACGTCCGTCGCCTCGGGCAGCTCGGCCGGACCGGCCACCGCGAGCGGGCGGCCACCCCGCGCGAAGACCTCGCGGCACGGCAGCTCCAGGGTCGGCACGCCCTCCTGCGCGGCGACGAGGTCGCGCAGCCCCGACTCCGAGAGGGCGTAGACGACCCGCGCGATGCCGCTCCAGTAGATCGCGCCGGCGCACATCGCGCAGGGCTCGGTGCTCGTGTAGAGCGTCGCCGTGGCGAGCTCCTCGGGCGTGAGCGCCCGCGACGCCGCCCGCACCGCGTTCGTCTCGGCGTGACCGGTCGGGTCGCCCGTCGTGACCACGGTGTTCATGGCCTCCACCGCACGGCCGTCGGCGGCGACCACGATCGACCCGAATGGGTGGTCGGTGCGAGTGCGCGCGTCGCCCGCGAGGGCGGTGCACCGGCGCAGCCACGCGACGTCGGTGTCGGTCACGAGGGTCGGATCGGCCTGGTCTGGCATGCGCGGAGTCTAGCCGCGGCATCCGGGCGCCGGCGACGCTCGCGAGGCGCGCCGGCGCCCGCTCGATGTCAGCGAGTGGGAGCCGAGGCCTGCGCAGCCGTCCACTGCTCGAACGTCGTCGCGCCGAGGCGGGCGCTCGAGGCATCCGCCGGCACCAGGGAACCGTCGTCGAGCTTCGTGCCGAAGTACTCGGCCGCGGGGTCGGCGACCACGGTGCGCTCGTCGCCGCGCGCCGCGAGTGCGGCGGCGATGAACTCGTCGAAGCGGAACTCCTCGGGCCCGGCGATCTCTACGTCGCCCTTCACGGGCTCGCCCGTCGCGACCGCGGCCACGGCGTCGGCCACGTCGTCGGACGCGATCGGCCGGAACTTCACCGGCGCGATGCGCACCGTCTCGCCGTCGGTCGCACCGTCGGCGATCGCCTTGCCGAACTCGAAGAACTGGGTGGCGTGCACGATCGAGTACGGCACGCCGCCGTCGCGGATGAGCCGCTCCTGCGCGACCTTCGCGCGCATGTAACCGCTGTCGGGCAGGCCGTCGGACCCGACGATCGACAGCGCGACGTGGTGCGCGACGCCGGCCGCCTGCTCGGCCGCGAGGAGCGTGTTCGTCGAGGTCTCGAAGAACGCGAGCACGTCGTCGGGCGCGAACGACGGCGAGTTCGACACGTCGATCACCACCTGTGCGCCCTCGAGCGCCTCGGCGACCCCCTCACCCGTGAGCGTGTTCACCCCGGTGTTCGGCGAGGCCGCCACGACCTCGTGCCCCTGCGCGGTGAGCCGCTGCGCGACCTTCGACCCGATGAGCCCGGTTCCGCCGATGATGACGATCTTCACGATGATCCCTTCCGTCGGGGCATCCGCCACCCCGTTCAGAAGCTCCGACCGGGTGGCCTCCCGAACTGTGACACGGATGCCACGACGGGAGCAAGATGTCCGTATGAGCGGCGAACTCGTGCTCGTGACCGGCGGTTCCGGCTTCATCGGCGTGCACTGCATCGTGCAGCTCCTCGAGGCGGGGTACCGCGTCCGCACCAGCCTGCGGTCGCTCGCGCGGGCCGACGAGGTGCGCGCCATGGTGGTCGAGGGCGGGGCGGATGCCGCGGGCGTCGAGTTCGTCGAGCTCGACCTGCAGCGCGACGACGGCTGGCTCGAGGCGGCGACGGGCGCGACGTACGTGCTCCACGTCGCCTCGCCGTTCCCGCCGACGCAGCCGAAGGATCCCGACGAGCTCATCGTGCCGGCCCGCGACGGAGCCGTGCGCGCGTTGCGCGCGGCCCGCGACGCGCGGGTACGACGCGTCGTGCTCACCTCGTCGTTCGCCGCCGTCGGCTACGGCGCGCCGCATCCCGACCGGCCGTACACCGAGGACGACTGGACCGACCCGAGCGACGAGCGCCTCACGCCGTACGTGCGATCGAAGGCCGTGGCCGAGCGCGCCGCCTGGGACTTCATCGACCGCGAGGCGCCCGACCTCGAGCTCGCCGTCGTCAACCCGGTCGCCGTCTTCGGTCCGACGCTCGGTCGCGACCTCTCGGCGTCGCTGCAGCTCATGCTCACCTTCCTCAACGGCGAGGTGCGCGGCATCCCGGATGCCGCGACGAACGCCGTCGACGTGCGCGACGTCGCCGCGCTGCACCTCGCCGCCATGACGCATCCCGATGCCACTGGCGAGCGGTTCCTCGCGGTCGCGGGCGACCCGGTGCCGTTCCGGGACCTCGCCGCCCTACTGCGCGAGAACCTCGGCGAGGCGGCACGGCACGTGCCGACGCGGACGGTGCCGAGCTGGGTCGTGCGCGTGGCCGCGCGCGTCAACCCCGACCTGCGCGCGATCCTGCCGCAACTCGGCCGTCGGCCGTACACCTCGCATGCGAAGGCCGAGCGGATGCTCGACTGGCATCCGCGCTCGAACGAGGAATCGATCCTCGCCTCGGCCGAGAGCCTGGTGCGGCAGGGGCTGGTACGGGGCTAGATCGCCTCGTCCCAGCGACCCGCGGCGTCGAGGAGGTCGACGTCGCTGCGATCGCCGAGCAGCTCCCAGCGCTGCAGCGACAGCGGCACGTTGCCGTTGCGCCACACGAAGTCGTGCACGTCGCGCACGGAGAGCTCGCGCCCCTCGGCGACGGCCGCCACCGCGGCATCCGTCACGAGTCGCAGCACCTCCTGCTTGCCGACGTGGTACGCCATCGCGAGGCCGGGCGTCGCCACGTAGTACGAGGTCTCCTCGGTCGCGGTGCCGACGTCCATGGGCACCTCGCGCACGAAGAAGTCGATGGCCTCGGGCAGGCTGAACGCGCCCGTCGCGAGGTTCACGTCGACGACGACGCGCAGCGCGCGCAGCCGGATGAAGTTGTGCACGATCGCCTGCGAGTGCGGCGCGTCGGCGAAGAGGCCGGCCGTGAGCATCAGCTCCTCGTTGTAGTGCGCGATGCCCTCGTTGGCGACCGAGTCGATGAAGTGTCGTCGCATCGGGTTCGGCTGCGCCCACGAGAGCGCGAGCTGCTGGCTGTGCGCACCCTCGTGGATGATGCCGAGCCGCGGGTCGCGCGCGCTCGCGGCGGCGAAGTACGGCAGGTCGGGCGACGGTTCGGGTACGAACGAGGTCGCGTGCTCGTCGACCCGGCGGATGCTCGTGAGGTCGTCGTTCACCCCGAGGAACGCGAGCGGCTCGAGGTAGTCGGGGGTCGGCGCGTAGAGGTAACGCCGCAGCGACTCGGGCTGGCTGAGCAGGCCCGCCGCCTCGGTGAAGGCGCGCACCTCCAACTCGAGCTCGGCCTGATCGGTCGACTGGGCCTCGCCGGATGCCGGGAGCTCCGCCTCGGGCAGCCCGCGGAAGCGCGTGCGCGTCACGAGCTCCGCCACGAGGCTGCGCCGGTAGTCCTGCATGGCCGCGCGCACGAGCTCCTCGGGCTCGGCGGTCACGAGCGCCACGTGCCGCAGGTACCACGTGAAGGCGTCGCGTCCGACGATCACGTCGGGCCCGAGCCGGCCGGCGGAGGCCACGAGCCACTCGCGGTAGCGCTCGAGCGCGTCGCTCGCGCCGGCCAGGGCTGCAGCGAGCGCGGCGGCGGTCGCGGCATCCGTGAGCGGACGGACCGCGTCGACCGAACGGGCGAGCCGGGCGCCGATGTCGTCGAGCTCTGCTGCGGCGACGCGCGCGAGCGTCGCGACGCCGGCGCGCCCGAGGTTCGCGATCGCCTGCTCGACGCCCGCCGGGATCGCCTCGAGCACGCGCACCAGGTCTGACTGCCGCCGCGCGTCGAACGGCGGCGGCGCGAGCAGCAGGTCGAACCACGGGCCGAGCACCTGGGAGGTGAGGAACACCGCGTCGCGCTCCTGGTTGCGCAGCACGTCGAGCTCCCAGTGCACCCGGGCGAGCGCGGCGCCGAGCAACCGGTGGTCGACCTGGTCGGGGATCGGCAGCGCACCGACGCCCTCGTCGTCGATCGCCCGCCAGCGCGCGGCGAAGCCCTCGAGCTCGAGGCGGAACTCGTCGATCGCCGCCGGGTCGAACCGCGGCAGCCAGCCGTCGGGCCGGTCGACGCGCGGGATGTCGTCGGACGTGCGGAAGGACGTGGCGTCCCGCCACTCCCAGAACTCCACGCCGAGGCGGGTGATTTCGGCTGCGAGCGACGTCATGCGCCAACGCTATCGGGGGCCTCCGACGCCGCACCCGGGCGCTCCTCGACCACCGGTGGGATACTCGGGGGATGCGCGTCGTCATCGCCGGAGGCCACGGCAAGATCGCCCTCATCCTCGAACGCCTGCTCGTCGAAGCCGGGCACGAGCCCATCGCCATCATCCGCAATCCCGACCACCGCGACGACGTCGACGCCACCGGTGCGGCCGCCGTCGTGCTCGATCTCGAGGACGCATCCGTCGACGAGGTCGGCCAGGTGCTGAAGAACGCGGATGCCGCGGTGTTCGCCGCCGGCGCCGGACCCGGCTCGACCGCCGAACGCAAGTTCACCGTCGACCGCGACGCCGCGATCCTGCTCGCCGACGCCGCCGAAGCAGCCGGTGTCCCTCGGCTCATCGTGATCTCGGCCATCGCCACCGACGGGTTCGACCCCGAGTCGCAGGACATCTTCCAGCTCTACCTGCGGGCGAAGAGCGAAGCGGATGCCTCGATCCGCTCGCGCGACCTCGACTGGACGATCGTGCGGCCGGGCTCCCTGACGAACGACCCCGGCGTCGGGCGCATCCACGCCGCCGACGTCGTGCCCGGCGGCGGGCGCATCCCCCGCGCCGACGTCGCGGCGATCATCGCATCGCTGCTCGAGACGGGCGCGGCCTCGCGCACGCAGTTCGAGGTGGTGTCGGGCGACGAGCCGATCGCCGGGGCGCTCTCCGCCCTCGGCTGACCGGCGCCTCCGCGTAGCCTGAGGGCATGGGCATCACGGCGACGTTCCGGGCCACCAAGCGCGTCCCGATCCTGCAGGTCCTGAAGTCGGCGGTCGCCACGATCGTCGCCTGGCTCGTCGCCGGCTGGCTCATCCCGGGGCCGCTGCCGGTGTTCGCGGCGATCGCGGCCCTGCTCGTCGTGCAGCCGAGCGTGAACCAGTCGCTCGGCAAGGCGGTCGAGCGCTCGATCGGGGTCATCCTCGGCGTGATCATCGCCACGGGCATCGCGCTCGTCTTCGGACAGAACACGTGGGTCATCCTCGTCGCCATCGTCATCGCGATGCTCGTCGCCTGGGCGCTGAAGATGACGCCGGGCACCTCGAACCAGGTCGCGATCAGCGCGATGCTCGTGCTCGCGCTCGGCGCCTCCTCGCCCGAATACGCGCTCGACCGCGTGCTCGAGACGCTGATCGGCGCGGCGATCGGCATCATCATCAACGCGCTCATCGTGCCGCCCGTCGCGGTCGCGCCGGCGCGCGACGCCCTCGCCCGCCTCGGCGGCGAGCTCGCGGCATCCGTCGACCGACTCGCACACGCCCTCGAGACGCGGCGCACCCCGGCCGAGCTCGAATCGCTGATGATCGAGGCGCGGCTGCTGCGCCCGATGCGCGATGCCGCGGACGCCGCGATCGACGACGGCCAGGAGTCGCTCACCCTCAACCCGCGGCGCTCCGCCCACCGCGAGGAGCTCGCCCAGCTGCGCGAGCTGCTCGAACAGCTCAGCCCGATCGTCACGCAGCTCATCGGCATGACCCGCGCCTTCGCCGACCACTACGACGCCAGCCTGCACGACGAGCCGACCGTGCGCGCCATCGCCGAGCAGCTCCGCCGCGTCGCCCACGACGTGCGGCTTGCGGCTCGCGTCGCCGAGCCCGAGCCCGAGCCGCTGACCTCCGAGAACCCGGCCCTCACCTCGGCGCTGGTCATCGCCGCGCCGAAGACCGCGCACTGGATCCTCGTCGGCTCCCTCATGGAGGACCTGCGCCGCATCCGCGAGGAGCTCGGGGCCGAGGAGTGACCGGCGGCGGGGGGGGCGCGCCACCACGGCCCCGTCAATCGGAAGTTCGACGCCGCGACGCGACCGGCTGCCTAGGCTTGGGCCTGCAAACCCGACCGGGATCCACGAGACGACGGCAGGAGCGGTGGAGATGGCGACGACCGGCACGGCAGTGACGACGACCCGAGGCGGCGACCTCGCCCGGCAGCTCACCGTGGCGGTCAGCGCCGCGGTGGCGGTCGTCGGTTCGTTCATCGGCTCGGGCGCGGCCGGCGGCACGCCGGTGCAGGATGCCGCGGGCGGCGCGCTCGCGGCCGACGCCACCCTCATCGCTCCGGGCACGGGCGCCTTCTCGATCTGGTCGCTCATCTACTTCGGGCTCCTCGCGTACGCGGTGTGGCAGTTCCTGCCGGCGCAACGCACCGCGGAGCGGCACCGCCGCGTCGGCTACCTCGTCGCCGCCTCGCTGCTCCTCAACGCCGCGTGGATCCTCAGCATCCAGTTCGACCTGCTCTGGCTCAGCGTGCCGATCATCGTCGCGCTGCTCGTCGTGCTCGTGGCCGCCTTCCGGCGCTGCCTCGCGTTCCCGCCGCGGAACGCGCTCGACGCCCTCGTCACCGATGGCACGGTCGGGCTCTACCTCGGATGGGTGATCGTCGCGACGGCCGCGAACTTCACGGCCGCACTGGTCGCCGCGGGATTCGACGGCTGGGGCATCCCCGCCGAGACCTGGGCGGTCGTCGTGGTCGCGGTCGCGGGCCTCGTCGGCGTGGCGCTCGCCGCCTGGGATCGGGGGCGGATCGCGCCCACCCTCTCGCTCGCCTGGGGCCTGAGCTGGATCGCGATCGCGCGGCTCACGAATGCCCCCGAGTCCACCGTGACGGGCATCGCCGCGATCGTCGCGGCCGCCGCCGTCGTCCTGGTCACGGTCTCGGTGCGGGTCACCGTCGAGCTCCGTCGCCGCCGACGACCAGGAGCAGACGCCTGAGCCATCCCTCCGACATCCCGTCGCTTCCGTCGGGTCCACGGCGTCTCCCACGAGGTGCGCAATTCAGGTCGGCGTTCGGCGCGTCGCGACGCCACGCCGTCGACGGATGCCGCAACACACCTCCGGGCCTGAATTGCACACCGATCCTGTACAGTCCGGGGCGTCCATCGACGGGCCGTCTCCTCGCCATGGCGGCGATCGATGGCGAGCGGAGGGCTGGCTATCGTCGAGAGCGGAAAGGGGCGCGGATGTCGCAGGAGAGCGCGGGCAGACGAGGGTTCGACTTCTTCGGGGCAGGAGAGCTGCCGGCTCCGAACCTCCCCGCCGACGAGGTCGCGTCGATCGTGCGCGAGCGCTGGGGGATCGATGCCGAGCTCTCGCCGCTCGGCAGCCAGCAGGACCAGAACTTCCTCGCGCGCGTCGACGGCGAGCCGGTCGGCGTCGTGAAGATCACGAACCCGGCGTTCACGGCGACCGAGCTCGCCGCGCAGGAGGCGGCCGCCGCCCGCATCGCCGCGAGCGCACCGGCCGTGCGCATCGCGACCACCACGTCGGATGCCGCGGGCGCATCGCGCTCGGCCGTCGTACAGACCAGCGAGGGTCCCCTCAGCATCCGCATCATCGAGCACCTCGACGGTGGCACGCTCACGGGCGGCGCGTACCTCTCACCGGCGACCGTCGCGCGCATGGGTGAGCTCGCCGCGCGCACGAGCCTCGCGCTCGCCGACTTCGACCACGACGGGCTCGACCGCGTGCTCCAGTGGGATCCGCGGCACGCCGACCGCGTCGTCGAACTCCTGTCGCCGCACCACCCCGATCACGCCAGGCGACGACAGGTGACGGATGCCGCGGCCGCCGCCTGGGCCGACCTCGCCGTCGTGGCATCCGCTCTACCGTTGCAAGCCGTGCACCTCGACCTCACCGACGACAACGTCGTGTGCACGACCGACCGCGGGATCCGCCTGTCCGACGGGATCATCGACTTCGGCGACGTGACCCGCAGCTGGGCGGTCGCCGAGCTGGCGATCACCGTCTCGTCGTTGCTGCACCACGCGGGTGCCGAGCCCGTCTCCGTGCTGCCCGCGATCCGGGCGTTCCATGAGCTGCGGCCGCTCTCGACCGAAGAGGTCGCCGCGATCTGGCCGATCGTCGTGCTGCGCGGCGCCGTGCTCGTCGTGAGCGGCGAGCACCAGGTGCAGCTCGACGGCGGCGAGAACGCATATGCCGCCAGCGGCATCGACCGCGAATGGCGCATCTTCGAGCAGGCCGTCTCGGTGCCGACGGAGGTCATGACGGCGGTGATCGCCGACGCGCTCGGCGTCGCGCTCGCCACCCCCGGTGATCGAGGAGGGCCCGGCGGAGCCGGACCCGTATCGAGACCGGAGCACGAGGCGTCTCGATACGCGTCGCCTTCGGCGGCGCTCCTCGACGACCGGAGGGCGGCGCTCCTCGACGACCGGGTGTCGGCGCTCACGCCGGACATCGACGGCAGTCGCGCGACCCGCCTCGACGTCTCGATCACGTCCGATGATGTCGACGCCGGTGCATGGCTCGACGCCGACGTCGAGGATCGGCTCGCGCTCGCGGCGCTCGACGCCGGGGCATCCGTCGCGTGGCTCGACCGCGGCACGCCGCGCCTCACGGCGAGCCGGACGCACTCGACGACCTCGCCGGCGACGATCCCGACCGGTATCGACGTGTGGTTCGCGGAGCCGCAGCACCTCGTCGCGCCTGAGGGAGTTCAGCTCGTGATCGAAGCCGCCGACGGCGTGCGCATCGTCGACGGGCACATGCTGGCGCGAACGCGTCATCGGATTCGGCTCGAACGGCCCGAAGGACCGAGGGTTCCGCACCTCGTGCGGCCGGAGTACGCGGCGGGGTGGCGGGCGGTCTCAGCGGATCCGGCGGAGCTGTTGGGTCTCAGGAAGGGTTTCGAGACGCCTTCGACTCCGTCGGGCGCTCCTCAACCCGCGGTTCGGGACGCCGCGGCGCTCATCGAACGACGCGACCGTGCGTTCGCCGAGGTGCAGGAGCACTACTACGAGGCGCCGCCGCGCATCGAGCGCGGGTGGCGCGAGCACCTCGTCGGCACCGACGGGCGCGTGTACCTCGACATGGTGAACAACGTGACGCCGCTGGGCCACGGGCACCCGAAGCTCGCGGCGGCGGTCGCGAAGCAGCTGCGCACGCTCAACACGAACTCCCGCTTCAACTACGGCGCGGTGGTCGAGTTCTCCGAGCGGCTCGCCGCCCTGCTGCCCGATCCGCTCGACACCGTCTTCCTCGTCAACTCGGGCTCGGAGGCGACCGACCTCGCCATCCGCGTCGCGCTCGCCGCCACCGGACGACGCGACGTCGTATCGATCCTCGAGGCCTACCACGGCTGGACGTACGGCTCCGACGCCGTGTCCACGTCGATCGCCGACAACCCGAACGCGCTCGTGACCCGTCCCGACTGGGTGCACGTGCTCGAGGCGCCGAACCCGTTCCGCGGGCTGCACCGGGGCACGGATGCCGCGCGCTACGCGCCCGAGGCCGCACGCCGCATCCGGGAGCTCGCGGCATCCGGTCGGCTACCTGCGGCATTCATCGCCGAGACCTTCTCCGGCAACGCCGGCGGCATCCCGCTGCCAGACGGCTACCTCGAAGAGGTGTACGCGGCTGTGCGCGAGACCGGCGGGCTGGCGATCGCCGACGAGGTGCAGGCCGGGTACGGACGCCTCGGCGAGTGGTTCTGGGGCTTCGAGCAGCAGGGCGTCGTGCCCGACATCGTCGCCGTGGCGAAGGCCGCCGGCAACGGCTACCCGCTCGGCGCCGTCATCACGTCGCGCGAGATCGCCGCGCGCTTCCGCACGCAGGGCTACTTCTTCTCGTCGACGGGCGGCAGCCCGGCCTCGAGCGTGGCGGGCCTCGCCGTGCTCGACGCGTTCCACGACGAGGGCCTGCAGCGCAACGCGGTCGAGGTGGGCGCGCACCTGAAGGGCCGGCTCCGGGAGGTCGCCACGCGGCATCCGCTCATCGGCGCCGTGCACGGCCTCGGCCTCTACCTCGGCGTCGAGTTCGTGCGCGACCGCGAGACGCTCGAACCCGCCACCGAGGAGACCCGCGCGATCTGCGACCGCCTGCTCGAGCTCGGCATCGTCATGCAGCCCACGGGCGACCACCAGAACGTGCTGAAGACGAAGCCGCCGCTGTGCATCGACCGGACTTCGGCCGACTTCTTCGTCGACACGCTCGATCGGGTGCTCGCCGAGGGCTGGTAGCGCGGGCGCCGGCGGCGCGCGGGCCGAACGGATGCCGCCGATGTCAACGCCATGACACCGGTTGCGGCCGCATCCCTAGACTGGGCGCGTGCTCCCCGCCGTCATCGCTCTTGCGATCGCTCCTGCGTTCCTCATCCTCGGGCTCGGCTTCGTCGCCCGTGGGATCGCCGTGCAGCGGGTGAAGGGGCTCGTGGTGCAGTACACGCCCCAGCGCGGGTCGACGGTGCTGCACGACGCGCTGCTCGTGGACGCCGATCGGCGAGCGGCATCCGCGATGCTCATCGACCTCGCGGTGAAGCGCAAGGTGCGGCTGCTCGCCGGTTCCAAGCGCGAGCCGGTCGGCGTGGAGGTCCTGCCCAATGTGGTGTTCACGGCCGACGAGCTCACGCTGCTCGAGGCCCTGTTCGGCGCCGACCACACGCCCGGACGGGTGCGGCGGTTCTCCGCCGATCGGCGTGCGCTCAACGGGCGGCTCCGCATCCTCGTGCAGCACGCCGAGCACGCGCTCGCCCGCGAAGGGCTCATCGCCCCGCGCCGCACGACCTGGCCGGGGGTCACGCTGCGGAGCCTCGCGTACCTCGGCATGCTCGTCGAGGCGCTGCTGATCGTCTTCGCCCTCATCGACGGCGACGGGGCGTCGCTCGGCCTGACCGTCGTCGCCCTCGCGGCCACGATCGCCACGATCGTGGTCACGCCCGCGTCCTGGCGCCGGTTCCTGCCGCCCGCGCGCCCGCGGCGCGAGCACCTCGACGGGCTGCGGCAGTACCTCGAGCTCGCCGAGGCCGATCGGCTGCGGGTACTGCAGTCGCCGACGGGGGCCGACCTCGTCGCGACCGACGGCGAGGATCCCGCGCTCGCCCGATACCATCTGCACGAGCGCCTGCTCCCCTACGCCGTGCTGTTCGGGCTCGAGCGCGAGTGGATCCGGCAGCTCAAGCTCCAGCACGACGAGTTCGCGGCGTCCGACCTCGACGTCCTCGGCGCGGTCGACGTGCTCAGCGACGTCGCGGTGGCCCTGGATGCCGCGGGCGGCGCCGTGCAGCTCACGGCCGCGGTCGGCGATCTCGTCGACGGCACGGGCGCGGTGCTCGACGGGGTGGGCGGCATCTTCGAGGTCTTCAGCTCCTAGCGGAGCCGCCGAGTCTGAGCGGAGCCGCCGAGTCCTAGCGGTGCAGTGACGTCGGAGGGACAATGGAGGCGGTCGGCGCCTTCGGCGGCTCGACCGCATCAAAGGCCTCGCCCTCGTCGCGGAGCCGAACACATGACCGTCACACCTCCCGAGCACGGCTCCCCCGTGCCGAACTCCGAGACGCCGGTGGATCCGGCGCCGACGCCGACGACCCCGCGGCCGAAGCCGCCGAACATCCACGTCAGCGCACTCATCGTGTGGCTCACGATCTTCCCGCTCGTCGCCATCGTGGGCACCGTGCTCGCCCCGGTGATCGCCGAGTGGCATCCCGTCTTGCGGGCCCTCGTCGTGACGCTCATCGTCGTCCCGATCGCGGCGTACTGGCTCATGCCGCAGATGTTCCGCTGGTATGCCGCGATCGAGCGGCGGCGGGCGGCCCGTCGCGCTGGGAAGGGCATGCCCTGACGTCCGCGCGATGCGGCAGCATGGGGGCATGACCGCGTCGACCTCGCCAGAGACCGCCATCACGATCGACGTCGACGGCACGCCCGTGTCGGGGGTGTACTCGCGCCCGGCGGATGCCGCCGCCACGATCGTCGTGGCGCACGGCGCCGGCGCGGGCATGGAGCATCCGTTCATGTCGGGCTTCACCCGGGCGATGCACGACCTGGGCTACGCGACGCTGCGCTTCAACTTCCCGTATCGCGAGGCGAAGCGGCGGTTCCCCGACCGGCCGCCCGTCGCGATCGCCACGTGGCGCGCGGCCCTCGCCGCCGCGGCCGAGCGGGCCGGCGTCAGCAACGCGGGCGAGCCGATCTGGGCGTCGGGAAAGTCGTTCGGCGGGCGCATGGCGTCGATGGCCGTCGCCGACGGCATGCCGGCCACGGGGCTCATCTACCTCGGCTATCCGCTGCACCCGCCCGGCCGTCCCGAGAAGGCGCGCGACGAGCACCTGCCCGGCATCACGGTGCCGATGCTCTTCCTGCAGGGGCGGAACGACCCGTTCGCCATCCCCAACGAGCAGCTCGACGAGGTCGTCGCCCGCATCGGCCAGACCGCGACGCTCGAGTGGATCGAGGACGCGAACCACTCGTTCGAGGTGAAGGGGCACAAGCGGCCGGCCGCGGAGATCGGTGCGTCGCTCGCCCCGCGCGCGGCCTCGTTCATGGCGATGCACGCGGCGGGCTGAGGAGCCGCGCGGCCCACCCCGCGGGTTGAGGAGCCGCGCAGCGGCGTCGAAACCCGCTGCCCCCGCTGGAACTTCCGAGACGACACGCAGCCTGGCGGTCCTACGCTGGTCGCATGCCCACGACGACCGGTCGCGCGCGGGGTTGGGTGCTCCCCGCGATGGCCGGCGTGGCATCCGTGGCACTCGGCGCCGGCGTCGGCGAGCTCGCGGCGGCGATCCTCGCCCCCGAGGCGAGCCCGTTCGTCGTCGTCGGATCGCTGCTCATCGACCTCGCCCCGCCGTGGGCGAAGGATGCCGCGATCGGGCTGTTCGGCACGGCTGACAAGATCGCGCTGGTCACCGGCATCGCGATCGTGCTGCTCGCCGTCGCCGGAGCGGCGGGCGTGCTCGAGGTGCGGCGTCCGCCCTGGGGGCGCGTCCTCTTCGGGGCCCTGGGCCTCGTCGGCGTCGTCGCCGCGATGACGCGTGCGAACGCGCCGCTGCTCGCGTTCGCACCGCCGGCACTGGCGGCCGTCGCGTCGGTGATCACACTCCAGTTCCTGGTGACCCGGCTTCCATCGACGGATGCCGCGCCGCCCGCGAAGCGTCCAGAGGGAATCGACAGGCGACGCTTCCTGGGCTGGGCCGGCGGGGCCGCGGCGCTCGGAGTGCTCGCGGCGGTGGGCGGCTACGCGCTGCAGGCCGGCACGCGTGCGGTCACGGCGATCCGCGACACGATCACGCTGCCGAAGCCGACGTCGAACGCCACCGTTCCGCCCGGCGCCGAGCTCGACATCGAGGGGCTCACCCCGGTCGTCACGCCGAACGAGCAGTTCTACCGCATCGACACGGCCCTCGCGGTGCCCGCGGTCGACCCCGAGACGTGGAGCCTCCGCATCCACGGCATGGTCGACCAGGAGGTCACCCTCTCCTGGGACGAGCTCCTCGCCCTCCCGCTCGAGGAGAGCGTGACGACCCTCGCCTGCGTGTCGAACGAGGTCGGCGGCAACCTGATCGGCAACGCGGTCTGGCTCGGGTATCCGATCCGCGAGCTGCTCGCCCGCGCGAACCCGAGTGCCGACGCCGACATGGTGCTCTCGCGCAGCGTCGACGGGTTCACGGCGTCGACCCCCCTCGCGGTGCTGCAGGACGACCGGAACGCGATCCTCGCGGTCGGCATGAACGGGGAGCCGCTGCCGGCGCAGCACGGGTTCCCCGTCCGCATGGTCGTGCCCGGCCTCTACGGCTACGTCTCGGCGACGAAGTGGGTGGTCGACCTCGAGGTCACGCGGTTCGACGCGGCATCCGCCTACTGGACCGACCGTGGCTGGAGTGCGAAGGGTCCCATCAAGCTGCAGAGCCGCATCGACGTCCCGCGCGGCGGCCAGCAGCTGACGGCCGGCACGATCACGGTCGCCGGGGTCGCCTGGCACCAGCACGTCGGGATCGCCGCCGTCGATGTGCAGGTCGACGACGGTCCGTGGCAGCCCGCCACCCTCGCCGAGGCGATCTCGATCGACACGTGGGTGCAGTGGCGCTTCGACTGGGAGGCCGAATCCGGCACCCACACCCTCCGCGTCCGCGCGACCGACGCCGACGGCGAGGTGCAGACCTCCGACATGCAGGGCGTCGTGCCCGACGGCGCCACCGGCCTCGACGAGCGCTCGGTCACGGTCGGCTGACGCGCCGGCATCCGCGGCTGGGCCCGGGCCCGAGTGCGGGCGCACGGTGCACAACTCCGGATCCGCGGCCGCTTGCCCGGCGTGTCGCACCACGCCACGCCGACGAACAGGTTCGGCTTCCGGAGTTGTGCACGTGGCGCCGGCGCGCGGCGGCCGGCGCGGCGTCAGACGGCGGTGTAGCCGCCGTCGACGAGGTGGTAGCTGCCCGTGATGAAGCTCGCTGCGTCGCTCGCGAGGAACGCCACCAGCGCGGCGACCTCATCGGCCTCGCCGAGGCGTCCGATCGGGTGCTTCGTGACGAGGAACTGCATGGCGGCCTCGTCGAGGTTCGCGTCGAGCAGCGGGGTCTTGATGAAGCCCGGACCCACAGAGTTCACGCGCACGCCCTGGTCGGCGTACTCGATCGCGGCGTTCTTCGTGAGGCCGACGAGTCCGTGCTTCGCGCTGACGTAGGCCGAGGAGGTCGCGAATCCGACGCTGCCGAGGATGGACGCGATGTTCACGATCGCGCCGCCCCCGTTCGCCGCGATCGCGGGCAGCTGCGCCTTCAGGTTGTGGAAGATCGAACTCAGGTTGACGCCGATGACCGTGTCCCAGCCGTCGTCGGGGTAGTCGCCGATGAGCGCGGACGGTCCGCCGACGCCGGCGTTGTTCACCGCGACCTTGAGCGGAGCCAGGGCGTTCGCCTGCTCGATCGACGACGCGATCCACGCGGCATCCGTGACGTCGCCGACGGATGCCTCGGCGGTGCCGCCGGCCGCCCGGATCTCGTCGACCACCGCGTTCGCGTGCCCCTCGTCGAGGTCGTTCACGATCACGGACGCGCCGTTCGCGGCGAGCAGGAGCGCGATCGCGCGGCCGATGCCGCTGCCCGCGCCCGTCACGATCGCCGAGCGTCCCTCAACGTCGTACGTGGCCATGGTGGGTCCTCCCCGGGCGGACGCGGAGCCGGGAACCCTTCTCGGGCGGTCCGTCCGTTCCCAGCGTAGGAACGGCGGCTGGGAGGCCGACCAGTCGAAGGTCCCGCGGCAGGAGTACCCTTCGCACCGGATGGGTAGGTCAGACCGGCGAGTGCGAGCGGGTCGGCGTCAGGTCGCCGCGGCATCCGGGCCCGTGAACCGCGCCACGAGCGCCAGCGCGATCTCGCGCTGGCGCAGCAGGAACGCGCGCTCGTCGAGCTTCTTGCGGCGCAGCCACGAGGTGACCTCGTCGTTGCACTTGCTGGCGTTGCAGGATCCGCATGCGGGGACGACGTTCTCGAGCGTGTAGCGCCCGCCGCGCGAGATCGGCAGCACGCAGTCGCGCTGCAGGGCTCGATCCGTCGCGCCGCAGTAGGCGCATCCCTGCCACTCCGCGGTCAGCGCCGCCCACTGCGCGTCGCTGAGGTCGTGCGTGAGGCGCGCCATGCGCCGCTTGCGCCGTCGCGCGTAGACCGCCGTGCGGGACCGGCTGACCGCCATGCCGTCAGGGTAGCCAGCCGTCAGAGCCTCGGCGTGCGCGGCGGCTCGGTGCGGCGCGATCCCGTCGCCTCGAAGGCCGCGGCGAGCGAGAGCAGCGCGTTGTCGTCGTACGCGCGTCCGGCGAAGGTGAGCCCCACCGGCATCCCGATGTCGGCCATCGTGCCCATGGGCACCGTGACCGTCGGAATGCCGAGGTGCCGCGGCACCAGGTTGCCGTTCGCCACCCACACGCCGTTGCGCCAGCCGAGGTCGGCGGATGCCTCGGCGACGTCCATGTCGGCCGGACCGACGTCGGCGACGGCAGGGAACACCACGGCGTCGAGCCCCAGGTCGTCCATCCACTGTTCGAGGTCGATCCGCCGGGTCTCCTCGAGGCCGCGGAGTCCGCCCTCGAGCTCTGGCATGTCGGCGAACGTCGCGCGCGGGTTCGCGCGCGCCCAGTCGGGATACTCGGCGATGTCGTCGTCGAATCCGGCGTACCGGTCGGGCAATGCGCCCTCGGGGTGCGGGAAGATCCGGGCGCCGTCGACGTCGGCGAGCGAATGCAGCGCCGGGTCGCCGTTGGCCTCGAGGAAGTCGTTCCACGACCAGGCCGAGAGGTCGACGATCTCGCGGTGCAGGTACTCGGGGCTCACGAGCCCGCGGGTCGCGATCGTGGACGCGCCGGGGCGGTCGCCCTCGTAGTTCGACACGACCGGGAAGTCGACGAGCACGACCTCGGCGCCGGCCGCCTCGAGGTCGCGGCGCGCGGCCTCCCAGAGGTCGATCACCGAGGGCCGCGTCTCGATGCGCTCGCCGGTCGGTCCGCCGATGCCCGGGGCGCGACCCGCGTCGGCGGTTCCGGCCGCGGCGTCGTCGTTCACGTACATGCGCGGGACGCCGAACCGCTTGCCGGCGAGCGCCGAGCGGGCCGCAGCGGCATCCGCCGGCCGCAGCGCCGGGTACGAGTCGGGCCGAACCGACGACGACGCGGGGATCTCGACCCACGGCTGCACGCGCCAGAAGTCGCCGCGCGTCTCGGCGTCGTCGGCGACGATCACGTCGAGCACCTCGAGCAGGTCGGCCATGGAGCGCGTGTGCGGCACGACCACGTCCATGGTCGGCACGAGCGGCCAGTTGCCGCGCACCGAGATGACACCCCTCGAGGGGGTGTACGCGCACAGCGCGTTGTTCGACGCGGGCGCGCGGCCGCTCGACCACGTCTCCTCGCCGAGGCCGAAGGCGGCGAAGGATGCCGCGGTGGCCGTGCCCGAGCCGTTCGACGAGCCCGAACCGAAGGCCGCCGTGAGGTACTCGGCGTTGTACGGGCTCTCGGCGCGACCGTAGACCCCGCGCTGCATGCCGCCGTTCGCCATCGGCGGCATGTTCGTGAGGCCGATCAGCACGGCGCCGGCGGCACGCAGCCGCTCGATCGTGAACGCATCGCGCTGCGCGACGAGGTGCTCGAACGCGGGGCTGCCGGCCGCCGCGGTCAGGCCTCGCGCGAGGTAACTGTCCTTGGCGGTGTACGGGATCCCGTCGAGCGGGCCGAGCGTCTCGCCCCGGGCGCGCCGCTCGTCGGAGGCCCGCGCGTCGTCGATCGCCGCCGGGTTCATCACGACGAGCGCGTTGAGCCCGGTCCCTGAGCCCGTCGAAGCGGTCCCTGAGCCCGTCGAAGCGGTCCCTGAGCCCGTCGAAGGGCGGTCGTACGCCTCGATGCGGTCGAGGTACGCGCGCGTGAGCGACTCGCTCGTCGCGCGCCCGTCCTCGAGCGCGGCGCGCAGCTCTGCGATCGACGCCTCGACGACGTCGAACCCGCTCATCGCGTCACCGCCGGCTGCTGCTGCGTGATGCAGTGGATGCCGCCGCCTCGAGCGAACAACGGTCGCGCGTCCACGGTGACGGCCCGCCGCCCGGGGTACGCCGCCTCGAGGATCTCGCGCGCTGCGGCATCCGCTCGCTCCTCGCCGAACCCGCACGCGATGACGCCGCCGTTGACGACGAGGTGGTTCACGTAGCTCCAGTCGACGAAGCCCTCGTCGTCGCGGAGCGTCTCGGGCGCGGGCAGGTCCAGGATCTCGAAGCGTCGGCCCGCGGCATCCGCCTGTTCGGCGAGCTGGGCGCGGAGCTCGCGGGTCACCTCGTGGTCGGGGTGCTCGGGGTCGCGCTGGTCGTGCAGCAGCAGGCGCCCGGCGGACGGCATCGTCGCCACGATGTCGACGTGGCCGTTGGTGCCGAAGTCGTCGTAGTCGCGAGTCAGCCCGCGTGAGAGCCACACGACGCGGGTCGCACCGATGGTGCGGGCGAGCTCCGCCTCGACGCGCGCCCGGTCCGCGTACGGGTTGCGGCGCGGGTCGAGCTGCACGGTCTCGGTGACGAGCACGGTGCCCTCGCCGTCGACGTGGATGCCGCCGCCCTCGTTCACGAGCAGGCTGCTCACCGTCTCGGCGCCGACGAGATCGGCGATGAGGCGCGCGTGCTCGGCGGACTTGCGCCATTCCGACCACTCGGGCGCGCCCCAGCCGTTGAACACCCAGTCCACGGCGCCCAGCACGCCGGGGCGCTCGTCGTCGAACACGAAGGTGGGGCCGTGGTCGCGCATCCAGAACTCGTCGACGGGCGCCTCGATCTGCTCGATGCCCGCACCGAGCATCGACGCCGCGCGCTCGCGCTCGGTCGGGTCGACGAGCATCGACACGGGCTCGAACTCGGCCACGGCGTGCGCCACGGCCGTCCAGGCGGCGTAGCCCTCCTCGCGGTCGGACGTCGACTCCCCGAGGGTGATCCCCTCGCGCGGGAACGCCATCCAGGTGCGCTCGTGCGGGGCGGTCTCGGCGGGCATGCGCCAGGTCATGCGGGTACCTCCATGGTGACGGGGGCGGATGCCGCGGCATCCTCCTGCTGGGTTCCGGATGCCGCGGCATCCGCTGTCTCATCGCGACCGACGGTCGGCGCACCGGGGCGGAGCGCTCGGTCGCGGTACGGCGAGGTCGTGAGCCAGAGCACGGCGTAGAGCGCTCCGGCGAGGAACGGGCCGGCGACGGCCGAGAGGTCGGCGCCGCCGAGCGCGGCCGCGATCGGGCCGACGTAGAGGGTGGTGTTGGCCATGAGCACGGCGAGCGTGGTGCCGACCACCATGGTGACGACGCCGGGCCAGAACACGCCCCCGTGGTACCAGAAGGGGCTGCCGCGGCGCTCGTCGCTGAGCGCGACGCCGTCGTAGCGGTTCCGGCGCAGCAGGATGTCGACCGCGTAGATCGCGACGAGCGGTCCGAGCACGGTGACGCTGAGCTCGAGCGACGCGTTGAGCGTGTCGAGGAAGCTCGGCGCGAGGTAGACGAACCAGCCGGCGGCGGCGGTCGCGAGCACGCCCGTGATGATCACGGTCGCGGCGCGCGGCACGCGGATGCCGAGGCCCTGCGCGTAGAGGCCGGTCGAGTAGGCGACGAGCACGTTGTTCGTGATGCTGCCGAGCACGACGATCGCGAGGAAGACCGGCGTGAACCAGCCGGGCACGATCTCGCCGATGGTCAACTGCGGGTCGGTCATGTCGATCGCGGTGCCGGCGGCCACGCCGAGGGTGCCGATGAGCACGGCCGGGATGAACCCGCCGAGCGCGGTCCACAGGGCGACCTTGCGCTTCGGGGTGTCGCGCGGCAGGTACCGGGCGTAGTCGGCGCCGGTGCCCCACGACAGCGGACCCGACGCGACGATGGCGTAGCCGAGCAGCACCATGGCCCAGTGCTCGCCGTCGGGCAGCGGCGCCGGCCGGTACGTGAAGTCGGCGGCCTGGAACACGAACACCGCGAGCACGATGAACGCCACGGCGAGCGCGGCCGAGAAGTAGGGCGACAGCTTGGTGATCGTCGCGTGGCCGTAGACGCTCAGCACGAAGCTCAGCGCCGCGACGACGACGAGCACGACCCAGCCGAGGCCGCCCGACACGTCGATGCCGATGAGCCCGAGCAGCGCGTTGGCCGCGAGCGTCGCGACGGCGATGTTGATGATCTCGTAGAAGAGGCCGATCGCGACGCCGAGTCCGCCGCCGAAGACGCGGTTGCCGCGGATGCCGAACATCGCACGCATCACGGTGACGCTCGGCGTGCCCGACACGGGCCCGCTCACGGCGAGCCAGCCGACGGCCGCCCACCACAGGTTGCCGACGACGGTGATCGCGAGCGCCTCCCAGATCGAGAGGCCGAGCAGCATGAGCACGCCGCCGAGCACGAAGTAGAGGTAGACGACGTTGGCGCTCATCCAGATCCAGAACAGCTCGCGCGGGCGGCCGTGGCGCTCGGGGTCGGGGATCACGTCGACGCCGTGGGTCTCGATGTGGCCGGCGCGGTCGGATGCCGCGGCCGACGCGTGCGGCGACGCTGCCGCGCTGGGGTCGGGGGTGTGCTGGCTCATCGTCGAGGACTCTCCGGTTTCGATCGCTCGAGGCGATCTCTGGACTCGGCCGGTGACCCGACCTATTATTGATCACACGATCAATAAGTTGCAAGGACGCTACCTACACTGAGGTCACGATGTCAAGACCCCCTCGCAAGAAGGCCGCACGCAAGTCGCCCGCCGAGCGCTCCGCCGAGATCACGGATGCCGCGCGCGCCGTCGCCCTCGAACACGGCCTCTACGCCGTGACGCTCCGCAGCGTCGCCGCGCGCATCGACGTCGCCCCCGCCCTCGTCGCGCACTACGAGCCGAACATGGACGCCCTCGTCGCGAACACCTTCGGCGCGATCGTCGCGGCCGAGCTCGCGGAGCTCGAGGACCTCGTCGCCCCGCTCGCCACGCCGAGCGCTCGGCTGGCGAACCTCCTCGACACGCTGCTCGACGGCACGCGCGACGACGTCACCGTGATCTGGGTCGAGGCGTGGGCGCTCGGCCGCCGCAACGAGGCCCTCGCGGAGCGCGTGCGCGAGGAGATGGACGACTGGCGCGTGTTCGTGCAGGGCATCGTGCAGGCGGGCGTCGAGGCGGGGGAGTTCGAGACCGACGACGCGGCATCCGTGGCCTGGCAGCTGCTCGGCATGATCGACGGCCTCAACGCGCACGCGCTCGTGCGCTGGGAGGACGCGACCGACCGCGGCTCGCGCATCGGGCACGCCGTCGAGGGCATGCTCGGCCTGGGGCGCGGCGCGCTCGCCTTGACCCCCGGTTGACTCCGGTGGTCGAGGAGGCCGCGAAGCACTCCGGTGGTTGAGGAGGCCGCGAAGCAGCCGTCTCGAAACCACCCCGCTGCAAACCGGCACGCAGGGAATCCCCTACCCCGTCCACAGGTTGCCTTCATCATGACGACCCTCCCGACCACCATGCGCGCCGTCGCCGCCACGGGCGCCCTCCCCCTCGACGACGACCGCGCGCTCGCCGACGTCGAGCTGCCGCTGCCCGAACTGCGTCCGCGCGACGTGCTCGTCGAGGTGGCCGCCGTCTCGGTGAACCCGGTCGACCTCAAGACGCGGATGCGGCGCGCCGCCGACGCCCCGCCCGTCGTGCTCGGCTACGACGCCGCCGGCACGGTCGTGGCGGTCGGCCCCGACGTCACCCTGTTCTCTCCGGGCGACGAGGTGTACCACGCGGGCGTGAACAACCGGCAGGGCACGAACGCGGAGTTCCACGCGGTCGACGAGCGGCTCGTCGGCCGCAAGCCCGGGAATCTCTCGATGGCCGAGGCGGCCGCGATGCCGCTCACCACGATCACCGCGTGGGAGTCGCTGTTCGACCGCTTCGGGCTGCGCGCCGACAGCACCGGCACCCTCCTCGTGCTCGCCGGCGCGGGCGGCGTGGGGTCGATCCTCACCCAGCTCGCGTGGCGGCTCACCGACGTCACGGTCATCGCCACCGCGTCGCGCCCAGAGTCGCAGGAGTGGTCGCGTCGGATGGGCGCGCATCACGTGCTCGACCACCGCGGCGACCTCGCGGCATCCGTGCATGAGCTCGCCCCCGGCGGCCTCGACCGCGTCTTCACGCCTGCGACCGCCGGACGCGTGCCGCTCTTCGCCGAGGTCGTGCGGCCGTTCGGGCAGGTCGTCGCCATCGACGAGGACCCCGACATGGACCTGCGCGCGCTGAAGTCGAAGAGCATCGCCTGGCTCTGGGAGTCGATGTTCACGCGCGGCGTCTTCGAGACGCCCGACATGATCGGCCAGCACGAGCTCCTCGACGCCGCGGCGGGGCACTTCGAGGCCGGCACGCTCGTCACGACGCTCACGCGCGAGATCAGCGGGCTGGATGCCGCGGGCCTCCGCGAGGCGCACGCCATCGTCGCGTCGGGCCGCAGCATCGGCAAGGTCGTCGTCACGCGCTGAGCCCGCGGGTCGAGGAGCCGGCTCCTCCGGCGTCTCGAAACCCGCCGACCGCGAGCGGATGCCGCGGGTTGCGGGCCTGCGGATGCCGCAGGCCGATGTCGGTCGCGACCGCTAGCGTGGTGGCGAAGCCGAGGGAAGGAGCCGAATGTTCGTCGTCGACGGCTCCGTGGTCACCAGCGCGAGCGACCTGAAGAAGGCGTCCGAGTGCGAGTTCGCGTTCCTTCGCGAACTCGACGTCAAGCTCGGCCGCGAGACCCTCTTCGAGCCCAACGCCGACGCGATGCTCGAGCGCGCGGGTCGCCTCGGCGACGAGCACGAGCGGCGGGTGCTCGCGCGTTACCGCGAGCAGTTCGGCGCCGGTGTCGTCGAGATCCCCCAGCCGAACGTGCGCGACACCGAGGCGGTCGCCGCGGCGGTCGAGGCGACCCGCGCCGCCCTCGAGGCGGGCGTTCCGGTCGTGTACCAGGCGACGTTCGCCGACGCGGGGTTCATCGGCTTCGCCGACTTCATCGTCCGCCGGCCCGACGGGCGCTACCGGGTGCAGGACTCGAAGCTCGCCCGGCACGCCCGCGTGACCGCGCTCCTGCAGCTCGCCGCCTACGCGTCCCAGCTCGACCGCATCGGCATCCCGAGCGACGACGTGGTCGAGCTGCTGCTCGGCGACGGCACGAACAGCGAGCACCGGCGCGACGACATCACCCCGGTCTACGTGCAGCGCGTGGCACGGCTGCGGCAGCTCGTCGACGAGCGCATCGCCGCCGACGGTCCGGTCGCGTGGGGCGATCCCCGCTACACGCACGACGGCCGCTGCCCCACGTGCGAGCTCGAGGTGCAGGCCAACCGCGACGTGCTGCTCGTCGGCAGCCTGCGCGTCACCCAGCGCGAGCCGCTCGCCGAGGCCGGCATCACGACGATCGACGGGCTCGCGGCGTCGAGCGGGTCGGTTCCGCACCTCATCGACTCGACGGTCGAGAACCTGCGCGCGCAGGCTCGCCTGCAGCTCGTGGCCGAAGCGGCCGGGCTCGCCGCCGAGGCCTCGGGCGAGCGCGGCCCCGACGATCCGCCCCTCGCGCCGCCGGTCGAGGTGCGCGAGGCGGCCGCGCTCGCGGCGATCCCCGAGCCGAATCGCGGCGACCTGTTCTTCGACTTCGAGGGCGACCCGCTCTACACCGAAGGCGACGCCACGTCGTGGAACCTCGACTACCTCTGGGGCATGGTCGACGAGCAAGAGCAGTACACGGCGCTCTGGGCGCACTCGTTCGCCGAGGAGCGCGAGGCGCTGCTGCAGTTCCTCGAGCTCGTGAAGCTGCGTCGCCAGGCCCATCCCGACCTGCACATCTACCATTACGCGTCCTACGAGCGCACGCACCTCACGACCATCGCCGCACGGCACGGAGTCGGCGAGGCCGAGGTCGACCAGCTGCTGCACGACGGCGTGCTCGTCGACCTGTATCCGATCGTGAAGCGGTCGGTGCGCGTGGGCAGCCGCTCGTACTCGATCAAGAAGCTCGAGCCGCTCTACATGGGCGACGAGCTCCGCGAGGCCGACGTGAAGAGCGGCGCCGACTCGATCACCGAATACGTCCGAGCCCGCCAGCTCGTCGAGTCGGGCGGCGCGGCCGAGACCGCCGAGGGCGAGCGCATCCTCGACGACCTGGCCGATTACAACCGCTACGACTGCGTGTCCACCCGCCGCCTGCGCGACTGGCTGCTCGCGATCGCGCGCCGCGAGGACATCGAGCCCGTGCCGCCCGCCTACCTCGCCGAAGGTGCGGCGAAGGTCTACGAGCCGACGCCACTGGCGATGCAGCTGCGCGAGCTCGTGGGTCCGGCTGCGCCCGGCGACGGACGCACGCCCGACGAGCTCGCGCTCGCCCTGTCCGCCGCGGCCATCGACTACCACGACCGCGAGGCGAAGAGCTTCTGGTGGTCGCACTACCTGCGCGTCGACCAGCCCGTCGACTCGTGGGAGAACCACCGCGACGTGCTCGTCGTCGACCCCGCGGCATCGCGCGTCGAGCAGCGCTGGTACGAGGAGGGCACGCGGCAGTACCCCCGCCGCGAGGTGCTGCTCGGCGGGCGCATCGCCCCCGGATCGCGGTTCGGCGTGGGCGCGAGCGTCTTCCTCCTCTACGAGTGGCCGGCGCCGTTCCCGTCGAGCACGCTGCGCCCCGGCCAGCGAGCCTGGTCGAACGGCACCATCCTCGAGGTCACCGACACCGGGGTGCTCGTCGAGGAGGTCGGCGTCGCGGATGCCACGTGGCCGGCGCTCCCCATGGCGATGACGCCCGGGTGGCCGCCCGACTCGCGCGCCCTCAAGGCGGCGATCGCGGAGTGGGCGGCGCCCATCCCCGCGGCCGTGCCGTCGCTCCCCTCGAACCCCGCGATGGACGTGCTGCGTCGCCTCGCGCCGCGTGCCGCCGGCGGCCTCGCACCCGTGCTCGGCGCCGACTACGTCGACGCCGTCGTCGAGTCGGTGCGTCGACTCGAGCACTCGTACCTCGCCGTGCAGGGCCCACCCGGCACGGGCAAGACCTACGTGGCCTCGCACGTCATCGCGCGACTGGTCGCCGAGCACGGCTGGCGGGTCGGCGTCGTCGCGCAGTCGCACGCCGTCGTCGAGCACGTGCTCGAGGCGGTCGTGGGGGCCGGCCTCGACGCCGCGCTCGTGGGCAAGGCCGTGAAGGATCCGGCCGAGCTGGAGTCGCGGGTGTTCACCGCCTTCGCCAAGAAGGACGACCTGTCGAAGTTCACGGCCGAGCGGCCATCGGGCTACGTCATCGGCGGCACGGCGTGGGACTTCTGCAACGTGAAGCGCGTGCCGCGGGGCTCGCTCGACCTCCTCGTCATCGACGAGGCAGGGCAGTTCTCGCTCGCGTCGACGATCGCCGTCTCGGTTGCCGCGCGCAACCTGCTGCTGCTCGGCGACCCGCAGCAGCTGCCGCAGGTGAGCCAGGCCCTGCACCCCGAGCCCGTCGACGCGTCCGCGCTCGGCTGGGTCGCCGACGGCCACGAGGTCCTCCCGCCCGAGTACGGCTACTTCCTCGCCGAGAGCCGACGGATGCACCCTTCCGTCGCGGCACCGGTGTCGCGGCTCGCCTACCAGGGCGAGCTCCGCTCGCATCCGGTCGCCTCGACCCGGCACCTCGAGGACATCGAGCCCGGCGTGCGCCCGATCCCGGTCGACCACGAGGGCAACACGACCTGGTCGCCCGAGGAGGCCGAGCTCGTGGTCGAGCTCGTCGCCTCGCTGCTCGGCCGCGAGTGGTCCGACGCCCGCGACACGGCCGACGGTCCCGTCCGGGAGACCGCCCGGCCGCTCGACCAGACCGACCTCATCGTCGTGACGCCCTACAACGCGCAGCTCACCACGGTGCGCGAGGCGCTCGACCGCGCCGGCTTCCCCGAGGTGCCCGTCGGCACGGTCGACAAGTTCCAGGGGCAGGAGGCCGCCGTCGCGATCGTGTCGCTCGCCGCATCGTCGGCGAGCGCGGCACCGCGCGGCATCGAGTTCCTGCTGCTCAAGAACCGGCTCAACGTCGCGATCTCCCGAGCGAAGTGGGCGGCCTACCTGCTCTACTCGCCCGGCCTGCTCGACACGCTGCCCCGCCGCCCCGACGGGGTCGCGCAGCTCAGCGCGTTCATCCGGCTGGTCGGAGCCGACGTGCCCCAGTCGGTCGCGGTCTAGGGCGCCCGCCCGCCCGGGCCGGCTCAGCTCGTGAGCTGCTCGACCGTCTTCGCGATCCGGCGCTGGCGCGTCTCTGCCGCCTTCGCGCCCTCGATCGCCGTGACGTGCGCCTTCTTGTGGCTCGGCGAGAGCTTCTCCCACGCCTCACGCGCGCCGGGCGTCGCGTCGAGCGCCTCGGCGAAGTCCGCTGGCGGCTCCACGATGCGCGGCGCCGTGTCGAGCTCGAGTTCCACGACGATGCGATCGCCGCCGACGAGGCCCGTCGTCGCGCGCTTGTCGGAGCTGAACGGGATCAGGAACATGCCGCCCATCGGCGCGATCGTGCTGCGGTACTCGAAGCCGTTCACGTTCACGACCACGGGCGGGCGCTTGCCTGCACCGAACGCCTCGACGACCTCGGGCGGCACCTCGATCCCGGTGTTCCGGCCGTCCACCAGCAGCAGCTCCGTCTCGAATCGCATGCGGCGAGTCTGCCACCGGCGCCGAACACGCGATAGGCCGAAGCTGGGAATACCGCACAGGCTCGCTGCGTATGGTCTCTTCGTGACTTCCCCTGCAACGTCAGACCTGAACCCTGCCCGCATCACGATGTACGGCGCCGCCTGGTGCGGCGACTGCCGCCGCTCGAAGGCCCTCCTCGACGGCCGCGGCGTGGACTATGAGTACGTCGACCTCGAGGCCGTCGTCGACGGCGCCGACCGCGCGAAGGCGATCAGCGGCCGCACGCAGATCCCCGTGGTCGTGTTCCCCGACGGGACCCACTTCACCGAGCCCACCGACGCGGAGCTCGGCGCGAAGCTCGACGAGGCCATCGCGGCGTAGTCCGCAGCGGGCGGGTTTCGCAAGGCCGCTGCGCGGCTCCTCGACCCGCGGGTCCTAGCGCTCCTGCAGCGCCGGGATCACCTCGTTCGCGAAGAGCTCCAGCCCCGAGCGGTCGAAGGCCGCCTCGGGGAAGTAGTGGATCGCGTATCCGAGCCCGGCCTCGCGGCGCTCCGCGAGCATCGCCGCGACCTTCGACGGTGTGCCGACGGCGAACGCCTCGGGTCCCCGGAAGGCGTGCATGTACTCCGCGGTCTTCGCGGGGCCGAGGTACGGCGCGACGCGCGCCTCGATGACGTCGAGCCGGCGCGCGACATCCGCCTCGTCGACGCCGACGACGGTGTTGAAGTTCGTCGAGCGCGTGATCGCCTCGAAGTCGGTGCCGAGGTCCTCGCAGTGTGCGCGCAGCACCTCGCTCCGGTGCACGAACTCCTCCACCGAACCGGCGAAGTTCGTGTACGACGCGTATTGCGCGGCGATGCGCAGCGTGACCTTCTCGCCGGCGCCCGCGATCCAGATCGGGATGCCCCCGGGCTGCAGGGGGAGCGGACGCACGATAGCGCCGTCGACCTGGTAGTGCTTCCCGTCGAGCGTCGCCGAGCCCGTCGTCCACGCCTGGCGCATGATGTCGACGCCCTCGCGGAGCCGCGCGAGCCGCTCGCCGACGGGCGGGAACCCGTAGCCGTACGCCCGCCACTCGTGCTCGTACCAGCCGCCGCCGATCGCCATCTCGACGCGTCCGCCCGAGATCACGTCGACCGTCGCGGCGACCTTCGCGAGGTACGCGGGGTTGCGGTAGCTCATGCACGTGCACATCTGGCCGAGCCGCACGCGCGACGTCGTCGCGGCGAACGCGGACGTCAGCGTCCACGCCTCGTGCGTCGCCTCGGTCTCGCTCGCGACCGGCACGGTGTGGAAGTGGTCGTAGACCCAGATCGACTCCCAGGGTCCGGCATCCGCGAACTCGGCGAGCCCGCGCATCGTGTCCCAGTGCTCGGCCGGCTCGATGCCGACGAGATCGTGACGCCAACCCTGGGGAACGAACATTCCGAATCGCATGCGCTCCAGCCTAGGTCGCTCCGAGTACGCCGGAAACCGCTTCCTCAGGGGCGATGCATCTCAGCGCCAGCACTGAGGACGACCCGACGGGACGCGCTTAGCGTCGGAGACATGACTGCGCCGAACCACTGCGACTTCTCCGCCGCCGACTTCCGGGCGACCGCGATCGAATCGTCCGCCGGCCGCCTCATCCGCGTGACCGGCTCGGGCCTCTGCCCCACCAGCGGCTGGGAGCTGCGACTCGTCGCCGCGAACCCCGGCGTGGTCCCCCACCCCGAGACCCTCTGGCTCGAGCTGCGCGAGTTCGAGCCGCGCAAGGCCCCGCGGGTGGTGACCGAGACGACGGTCGAGGCGATCGTCGAGGACTCGCGGGCGCGTCAGATCGTCGTCCGCTTCGGCTGGCGCGAGGGGTTCACGATCCCCGTCGTCGTCGCCGCGCTCCCCAAGGGGCGGCGCAGCGCCCGCCGGGGGTCGGATGCCGCGCAGGGGCGACTCGCGGCATCCGCCGTCTGACCGGCTGACCCACCGACCCGGCTGCACGAACGCAGCCGGGCGACTCGGAGCTCCGACTACGCCAGCGCGTACCGGAGCTCGGCCATCGCGGGGCCCGACCAGACGTTGTCGTCGAGGTCGTCGCTGCGCACGGTGACGACCTTGCCGCCCTTCGCGATCACGAGCAGCGCGAGCTGCGGCAGCACGTCGCCCGCGAGGGTGCCGTCCTGCATGCTCTCGCCCTCGCCGTTGCCGGTGGCGAACTCGATCGCGCCGGACTCCTGGTCGAGCGTGCCGTTCACCGACGTCGTGAAGTCGAACCACAGGGTCTCGACCGCGCCGTCCGCCGCGAGGCGCCCGATCGCGGCGAGGTCGCGCTCGACGCGGCCGGCGCTGCCCTCGGTGAGGCCGTGCAGCGCAGCATCCGCTTCATTGATGTTCAGGGTCGCGAGCTGCATGCGCAGCGCCTCGTCGATCTCGGCGGGGCCGAGCCGGTCGGGTCCGCCGGGGACGGCGACCATGCGGCGGTGGTTGTGCGCGCGCTCCATGAACCCGCTGAGCGTCGGCTCGGTCGCGAACACGAAGAGGGGCACGCGCTCGTCGGGATCGTGGAGCTGGAGCTCCTGGCGGACCGCGTCGGCGACGCGCTTCGCGTAGATGTCGAGCGTCGCGGCGCGCTTGTCCTCCTCGCTCGTGCCGCGATCGCCGTGGCCGCCGACGCGCTTCGTGCCGGCGCCGCCGGGCTCGCGGTTCGCGGCCTCCTCGGCGTTCTTCGGCAGCGTGGGCTCGACGGGCATCTGGGCTGCGCGGTCGGTGGGCGTCGCGTGCCAGAGGCTCCACTCGTTCGCGGAGATCGCGACGGCGAACGCCTCCTGGTCCTGGCTGGGTGCGCGCAGCAGCTGGCCGAGCGTGAAGTGCGAGCCGACGTGCACGGCGTCGTCGAGGCGGTTCGGCAGCACGAACACCTCGCTGAAGCCCGGCGCGACGAAGATCGCCATCGACCGGGCGAGGTTCCCCCAGAGCTGCTGGTCGAGCACGATCGCGTCGCGGGAACGGCGCAGCTCGTCGACCTCGGCTGCGGAGGCGCCCGAGGCCTTGACCTGTTCGATCGCATCGTCGAACGCGCTCTTCACGGCCACCTCGGACCGTTCGCGTTCGCTGACGACCGGCGAGGTGGACGCGTAGATGGTGATCGCCGGGTGGTGCGGGCCGGCCAGCGCGGCGAAGTCCGCGGTGGTGGGCAGTTCGTAGTGGAGCGTCATTCGTTCCCTCCCCGGGGAATCGCGCGACAGCGGTGTCGCTCGCACCCAGCCTATGAAGGCCGCGGCGCGAGCGACACCCCCCGTCACCGACGCACGGGGTGGTTCGAGCGGATCACGCCCGTGGGGTCCACGGCGTTCTTCAGCGCGCGCAGGCGGTGCACGCGCTCTCCGAAGATGCGCTCGGCCGAACGCTCGCGCTCGGCGAAGTTGAGGTAGTCGAGCGGTGCACGCCAGGGCTCGACGCGAGAGAGCAGCCGGCCGAGCGACATCGCGAGCGCCTCGGATGCCCCGGGCACCGCGATCCCCACGCCGAACACGACGTACTCGGCGTCGAGGCCGGCCACCGCGCCCGGCGCCGGGGTGCCGCGCTCGGCCGCGGAGGCGTGCGCCGCCTCGGGCCGGAGGCCGCCACCGAGGTGCCGGATCTCGGCCGAGAGCAGGGCGCTGCCCGAGTCGGGACCGGCCGCGGCCACGAAGGCGCGCACGGCGGCCGGCGGGAGCTCGGTGAGGAGCATGCCGTCGCCGTACCCGGGGACGGGCGCGGGCGGGTCCATGTGCAACTGCAGCAGCTCGGGCATCGGCTGCGGGTGCACCGAGTCCATCGCGGGGCCGAGTGCGCGCAACGGCGCGAGCAGCTCGTCGGCCCGCTCGGGCGACTCCTGGATCGCGGCCTCGACGACCACGAACGACTGGCCGGAGAGGAATGGCGGCAGGTCGGGCATGGGCGGGAACCGCAGCACGCGGCCGACCGAGGTGACGCTGTCGGGCACGGAAGCGGTCCACGCCGCCCAGGCCTGCAGCACCTCCTCGGCGCGCTCCAACGGGAAGAACAGGGTGCCGGCGACGATCTCGGCGATCGGGAAGAGTCGGAACTCGAGGGCGGTCACGACGCCGAAGTCGCCGCCGCCGCCGCGCACCGCCCAGAACAGCTCGGGGTCGTGGTCGGCGTCGATGCGGCGCAGCACGCCGTCGGCGGTGACGAGCTCCACGGCGAGCACCTGGTTCGCGGCGAGGCCGTGCGACCGTCCGAGCCAGCTGATGCCGCCGCCCAGCGTGTAGCCGACGACCCCCACGTCGTGCGAGGATCCGGCGAGCGCGGCGAGGCCGTGCGGGGCGATCGCGGCGACGACGTCGCCCCAGAGCGCACCGGCCTCCACACGCGCCACGCGCAGCTCGGGGTCGATCGCCACGCCGCGCAGCTCCGACGTGCGCAGGAGCAGCGCGTCGGCCAGGCCGTTGCCCGCGGCGAGCGGGCCGGCGTTGTGGCCGGTCGCCTGCGGGGCGACCGAGAGCCCGAGGCCCTTCGCGGTCCGCACGGCCTGCACGAGATCGTCGGCGGCGCCCGCGACGACGACGGCGACCGGGCGCTGGTCCACGGCGAGGTTCCAGGCCGAGCGCGCCTCGTCCCAGCCGGGGTCGCCGGGGATGAGCACGCGACCCGCGATGCGGTCGTCGAGCAGGGCGAGCGCCTCGCGGAGCGAGAAGGTGGTGACGTCGTCGGACTCGGCGCGGACGTCGGCGGGCGCCGTCACGGCGCCGGGCACAGGGGTGTTCACGGATGGTTCCTCTCGGGATCACGCGTTTCGCGGGCCCGGGCCCTCGCTTCGGAGGCGGACGGCCGCGGGGGATCCCGTCGGCGCGCACGAACGCGATCTCCATCCCATGACGAACGGGTCCGACGGACGACAGGGGCATCCCTCCGATCGGCTCAGGGACAACCCTGTCCGCGGAATAGCGGTCCCCGCGCCGCGGTTGCCGAGAGGGATGACTCCCACGCCCCGCCTCTCCGTGCTCGACCTCGTCCCGGTGCGCAGCGGCCAGACCAGCGCGGGGGCGGTCGCAGCATCCGTGCGCCTCGCGCAGCTCGCCGACCGCCTCGGCTACACGCGCTACTGGTTCGCCGAGCACCACAACATGCCGGCCGTCGCGTCGACGACCCCGCCCGTGCTCATCGCCGCGACCGCGGCGCAGACCGAGCGCATCCGGGTCGGCTCGGGCGGCGTGATGCTGCCGAACCACGCGCCACTCGTCGTCGCCGAGCAGTTCGCCGCGCTCGAGGCGCTCGCGCCCGGACGCATCGACCTCGGCATCGGCCGCGCCCCCGGCAGCGATCCCGTCATCACGCAGTTGCTGCGGATCAGCGGACCGACGGCCGATGTCGACCGGTTCCCCGACCACGTCGCCGACATCCTGAGCCTGCTCTCGCCCGACGGCGCGACGCTGCGCCTCACGAGCGGACGCGAGTACCCGATCACCGCGACGCCGGCCGCGAGCGAGGTGCCCGAGCTGTGGCTCCTGGGGTCGAGCGACTACTCGGCGAAGCTCGCCGCCGAGCTCGGCCTTCCCTACGTGTTCGCCAACCACTTCTCGGGCGAGGGCCTCGAGCGTGCGCTCGAGCTCTACCGCACCGAGTACCGGCCGAGCGAGCGGCATCCGTCGCCCGTCACGTTCCTCACGATGAACGCGTCGGTCGCGCCGACCGTCGAGGAGGCCGAGGCGCGCGCCCTGCCGCAGCTGCGCTCGATGGCGCGGCTGCGTACGAACCGACCGATGCGTCCGCTCGAGACCGTCGAGGAGGCGCAGTCGGCACCCGCCGACTCGATGGCCGACGAGCTCATCGCGGGCATGCGCCGACGCTGGGTCATCGCGGATGCCGCGACGGCGGCCGCCGAGCTCCGGCGCTTCGCCGAGCGGCACGGCGTCGACGAGGTCATGGTGTCGCCGATCGCGGGAGCGTACGAGTCCGAGCCGACGGATGCCGCGCCGGGACGCGAGCAGACGCTGGAGTTGCTGGCGCGGGAACTGTCCACCCCCGTGGGTTGAGGAGCCCGCGCAGCGGGCGTCTCGAAACCCATGCGCAAGCGGGTTTCGAGACGCGCCTCCGGCGCTCCTCGACCCGCGGAGCCGTACGACCGTGGGAAATGCAGATGCCCCGGGCCTGTGCACCCCGGGGCATCCATGTCTACTCGTCGCGGCTCAGGCCGCCAGACCGAGCCGGCGCAGGTCGTCGCTCGACGCACGGAACTCCGCGCCCTCGGCGATCGTGGCCTCGCGCGGCACGCGCGCGCCGTTCTGCACGCGTGCGTCGGCGCCGATCTCGGCGTAGGGACCGACGACGGCGTTCCGGCCCACGACGGCGCGGCGTCCGACGTGCGCGCGCACGCCGATCACGGCGCGCTCCGCGACGATGGCGTCGCGATCGACCCAGCCGCCCGGACCGATGTTCGCGTTGCGCTGCACCTCGGCGCCCGGGTCGACGTAGGCGGTCGGGTCCACGAACGCGCTGGGGTCCACCTTCGCGGTCGTTGCGACGAGGCCGCGACCGTTCACGTGCTTGCGGTAACGCCGCAGCACCCCGTTCTCGTCCTCGAACTCGACGTAGCTGATGCCCACGTTCTCCTCCTTCCGGCGTGGTCCTCCCACGCCGCTCCGACGTGGTGGCTCCACGTCCGGACATTGGTACAACATCGGGGCTGACCGGGGCATTCCCCACTTCGACGGGGGTGCAGGGAGCCCCAGCGAACCCACAGCTCGGTGCCAGCCCTGAAACCCGGTGGGGCCAACCCCGAAACCCGCCCGAATCGCTTGTCGAGGGTTCCCCGGGCTGGATAGCTTCGCTGCTCATGTCCACCTACCTCCTCTGCGCCAGCCCCATCCAGGGTCACGTGGCGCCCATGATCGCCATCGCCCGCGACCTCGTCGGCCGCGGCCACGACGTCACCGTGCTCACCGGATCGCGCTTCCGCGACGCCGTGCTGACCGCCGGCGCCGACCACCGCCCCTTGGTCGGCACCGCCGACTACGACGACCGCATCATGCAGGACCTCCTGCCCGACCGCGACCGCCACCACGGCATCGCGAAGCTCGAGTACGACGTGCAGACCATGTTCGTGCGCCCCGTGCCCGACCAGTACCGCGCCCTCGAACAGGCCATCGCCGAGCTCGGGCCCGACGCGATCCTCGCGGAGGGCGCGTTCGCCGGCATCGTGCCGCTGCTGCTGGACGACCCCGCCACGCGGCCGCCGATACTCGGCGTCGGCGTGATCCCCCTCGTGCAGCTCAGCGTCGACACGGCGCCCGCCGGATTCGGCCTCGCGCCGAAGCCGGGCGCGTTCGGCCGGCTCCGGAACCGCGTCCTCAACGGGCTCGTGACGAAGGTGGTGTTCCGCAAGACGCAGGCCCTCGCGCAGCAGATCATGCGCGACCTCGGCCGCTCGGGCCTCGACACGTTCGTGTTCGACTCGACCCGCAAGTGCGACCGCTTCCTGCAGCTCTCGCCCGCCGAGTTCGAGTACCCCCGCGGAGATCTCAGCCCGAATGTGCGCTTCGTGGGCACGGTGCTGCCGCCCGCTCCGGCCGACGCGGCCCTGCCGTCGTGGTGGAACGAGCTGGACGGCGACCGCCCGGTCGTGCACGTCACCCAGGGCACGATCGACAACAAGGACTTCGACCGGCTCGTGCGTCCGACGCTCGACGCGCTCGCCGACCGCGACGTGCTCGTGGTCGTGGCGACCGGCGGTCGTCCGGTCGAGGAGCTCGGCGAGCTGCCGGGCAATGCGCGCGCCGCGGAGTTCCTCCCCTACGACCTCCTCCTGCCGAAGACCGACGTGTTCGTCACGAACGCGGGCTTCGGCGGCACCCAGTACGCCCTGAGCCACGGCGTCCCGATCGTCGCGGCCGGCGACACCGAGGACAAGCCCGAGGTCTCGATGCGCGTGCAGTGGTCGGGCGTCGGCGTGAACCTCCGCACCGGAACGCCCACCGCGGCCGCGGTCGCGAAGGCGGTCGACGAGGTGCTCGCCGACCGCACCTACCGGGATCGGGCCCGCGCGATGGCCGCCCGGATCCGCGACTACGACACGTTCGACCTGATCGAGGCCGAGCTCGAGGCATCCGTCATCGCCGCCTCGCTGCGACTCGAGACGCCGGTCGGCTGACGCGTCCGTCGGGCCGGGCAACGGGGCGGATGCCGCGCCTCGCCCGGCCCGAAGGCGAAAGGTTAGGCTGTCCTAAGCCGACACCGTCGGCGACGCCTACCCGCCGGCGGCAGCCGGCACGACCGGGACTCCCGATGACCGCTCCCCTGCTCGAGCTCGATGCCGTGCGCATCCGCCACGACGGTGCGACCCGCGCGACGCCCGACGGCGTGAGCCTCGCGGTGCGGCCGGGCGAGGTCGTGCTCGTGCTCGGACCGTCGGGTTGCGGCAAGTCCACGCTGGCGCTCGCGCTCGACGGCCTCGTGCCGCACGCCGTGCCCGCGGCGCTCGACGGCACGGTCTCGATCGCCGGGCTCGACAGCCGGGAGCATCCGGTCGGCGTGCTCAGCGCGCACGTCGCGATGGTGTTCCAGGACCCCGACGCGCAGGTGGTCACCGGCACGCTCCTCGACGAGGTGTGCTTCGGCCCCGAGAACCAGCTCGTGCCCGCCCACGAGGTGCTCGCACGCGCCGAACGGGCGCTCAAGCTCGTCGGGCTCTGGGAGCGGCGGGCCGACAATCCCGATCGACTCTCGGGCGGCGGTCGGCAGCGCCTGGCCATCGCCTGCGCGCTCGCGATGGCGGCGCCCGTGCTCGTGCTCGACGAGCCGACCGCCAACCTCGACCCCGCCGGCATCGACGAGGTCTACGCCGTGCTGCGCGAGCTCGCGTCGACGCGCGACCACGCGATCGTGCTCGTCGAGCACAACCTCGACGCCGCCGTCGACATCGTCGACCGGGTGGTCGTGCTCGACGCCGAGGGCCGTCTCGCGTTCGACGGACCCGTGCGCGAGGTGCTCCGCGACCACGTCGAGGAGCTGCTCGGCCTCGGCGTCTGGCTCCCCGTCTCCACGCTCGCGGCGATGCGGCTCCGCGCCGCGGGCGTCGCGCTCGATCCACTGCCGCTCACGCCCGCCGAGCTCGCCGCCGCACTCGACGCGGTCGAGGACCTGCCCGCGCCGCTGGTCGATATGGCGGGCGGGCAGGCGGCGCCGGCGGCGGCGGCGGCGGAGACTGCCCCCGGCCCTGCCCCCGCCCCCGCCATCCGCGTCCGCGGGCTCTCCGTGCGCCGGGGCGGTCGCCGCGGTCCGGTCGTGGTGCACGACGTCGATCTCGACGTGGCGGCCGGCGAGTTCCTCGCCGTCGTCGGCACGAACGGCGCCGGCAAGACGAGCCTGCTGCAGGCCGTCGCGGGCGTCATCCCGGCGGCATCCGGCACCGTCGACGTGCTCGGCCTCGACCCGCAGCGCGCCGATTCGCGTGAGCGGAGCCGCCGGATCGGGTTCGTCTTCCAGAACCCGGAGCACCAGTTCGTCGCCACCACCGTCGAGGACGAGCTCGAGACGAGCCTGCGGGTGCAGGACGTGCCCGAGCCCGAACGCGCGGGCGAGGTCGCCCGCATGCTCGAGCGCTTCGGCCTCGGCGAGCTCCGGGGCCAGCATCCGTTCCTGCTCTCGGGCGGGCAGAAGCGCCGCCTGTCGGTCGGCACGGCCCTCATCGCCGGTGCGCCGGTCATCGCGCTCGACGAGCCGACGTTCGGCCAGGACCGCGAGCGCGCGGCGGAGCTGCTCGACGTGCTGCGCGCGCTGCACGAGGAGGGCACGACCGTGCTCGTCGTGACGCACGACCTGCAGTTGGTCGCCGACTACGCCACGCGCGTGGCCGTCATGGCCGACGGTCGCCTGCTCGGTTCCGGACCCACCGCCGAGGTGCTCGCCGGGCCGCTCATCGACGAGGCCGGGCTCCGCCACCCGCCGCTCGCGCGCGCGACCCGCGGGCTCGCGCGGCATCCCGAGTGGCATGCGGTCACGCGGATGTCGCAGCTGCCGTCGCGGCGGCCGGGATCGTCGGGAGGCGCCGCATGACCGCCTCGGCCGAGGCCCGCGAGGCCCGCGAGGCGCGGCAAGCGCGCGTGCCCGACGCCGGGGGCGCCGACAGCCGTCCCCCGGCGGACACCGGCACGGCGAGCACCGTCGTCGACCCCTACGCCGAGCGTCGCGCGCCGCGGGCCGGATTCCTCTCCGCGCTCAACCCGCTCGCGAAGCTCGCCGCGCCGCTGCCCGCCATCATCGCGCTCATCTTCACGCGCGGCCTGGCGATCCCGACGGTGCTCATCCTGCTGTCGCTCGCGGTGCTGCTCATCGGCGCCCGGCTCCGGGCGCGCTGGGTCGCGCTGCTCCTCATCGGCCTGCCCGTGCTCGTCGCCGTGCTCGGCGTCAGCTTCGGGCTGTGGGTCGACCCGAGCCGGATCCCGACCGGGAGCCCCGGGGCATCCGTCGTGCTCGTCGAGATCGGCGGCTGGGAATTCACGCTCGCGGCGTACCTCATCGGGCTCGCCACCGCGCTGCGCATCGCGGCGCTGCTCGTGCTGAGCCTCATCGCCGGGCTGACCACCAGGGGTCCCGAGCTCGTACGCGCCCTCGTGCAGAACCTCCGCGTTCCCTACCGGATCGGCTACACCGCGCTCGCGGCGCTGCGCTTCGTGCCGCGGTTCGGGCACGAGCTCGAGGTGATCCGCGCGGCGCAGCGCGTGCGCGGCCTCGACCACGGACGCGGCCCGATCGCCGCGGTGCGTCGCACCCTCGCGGTCGCGATCCCGCTGCTCGCCGGCGCGATCCGCCACGCCGAACGCGTCGCCCTCGCGATGGACGCGCGGGCGTTCGGCGCGCACCCCACGCGCACCGAGCGCACGGTCAGCCGCTGGCGCGCTCGCGACACCGCCTTCGTCGTGCTCTCGTGGTGCGCGATCGCGGCGGTCTACTGGTGGGGCCTCACCTCCGGGTTCGGCGGGCTGGCCGGGCGGCCGTGACGCGCGGTCGCGCGACGGCCGCCCGACGTGCCTACTGGCCCTGCTCCGTCGCGGGCGCGGTGTCGATGATCTCGACGACGAACACCAGCGTCTGGCCGGCGAGCTCGCCGCCGTTCGGGTCGGTGCCGTAGCCGTACTGCGGCGGGATCGTGACGATGAGCTTCGTGCCGACCTTCTGGCCGACGAGCGCAGCGCCGAAGCCCTGGATGACCGCGTCGGTCGTGAACTGCGCCGGGTCGCCACCGTAGGACTGGTCGAAGACCTCGCCCGTGTCCCAGCTGGTGCCCTGGTAGTGCAGCGTCACGTTGTCGCCGGACTGCACCTCGGCGCCGTCGCCCTCCTCGAGCACCTTGAGCTGGTACTCGGCGGGCGGGGCCGTGTCGGGCAGGGTCACCGTGGGCGGCTCGCCCTCGGCGCCGAACTTCACCTCGGGCACGTCCTTCTTCCACTCGGCGGGCTTGAGCGGCTCCTGCACGTCGACCACGATGACGACGGTCTCGTTCGGCGCGATGCCGATGGTCTCGTTCCCCTGCTCGCCGTAGAGCGTGGAGGCCGGCGCGACCGTGACGGTGCGCGAGCCGGTGGGCACGCAGTCGATGCCCGCGAGGAACGCGTCGAACACGCTGTCGTCGCCCGCCGTGATGGTGGCCGGCTGCGAGAAGGCCTGCTCGCCGGTGGTGCCCGAGAACGCGCTCACGATCGCGTTCACGTCGTCGCCGGCCTTGGTCACCTCGCCGTCGCCCTCGATGAGGACCGTGCGCTCGAGCTCATCGGCCTCGAGCGGCGTCGTGAACGTCGCCGTCGGCGAAGCGCCGAAGTCGCCCTCGACCTTCACGCTGTCGCTGAGCGACCCGGACGGCACGTCCATGCAGTCGGCCGCGGCCGGGGTCGTGGTCTCGGGTCCGGGGCCGGCGGCGCAGCCCGCGAGGACGAGCGCGGCGGCGGCGGCGAGTGCGACAGGCGCAGTGCGGCGCAGGGCACGGTTCATGACGGGGATTCTCGTTTCGATCGGAAGCGCGAACTGCCAGTCTGCCCGGTGCTGGCTCTCGATTGCCTGAGACTTCGGATTTCCGCCGGATCAGGACGAGAATGGGCAGATGGGGGACACGACGACCGTACCCGATTCCGCAGGGGAGTTCACCGAGTCCGCGGCATCCGTCGCCGGACTCGACGAGGTGCTCTGGGACACGATCTCCACGGCCGTGCTCCTGCGGTCGCATCCGCAGTTCGATGAACGCGTGCTCGACGCGTACGCGCGCGACGGGGCATCCGCGTTGCCGACGGCCGAGCTCGTGGGCATCGGCGGGCTCGTCGACGCCGTCGAGCCGATGGCGTCGCTGGTCGAGCTGGCCCGCGAGCGCGCCGGCGAGCGGATGCCGCAGCTGCAGCTGCACGTCGCCGATCCGGCCGGGTGGGCGCCCGACGGCTACGACCTCGTGCAGTGCGTGCTCGGCATCGCGGCGTTCGACGACGTCACCGCGGGGATGCGTCACCTGGTCGATCGCGCCCAGCCGGGCGGTCGCGTCGTGATCGCGGTCTGGGCGCGCGACTCGCTGGATCCGCTGCCCGGACTGCTCGCCGCCGCGGCCGGCGGATCGGCGGCGGCCGGCGGATCGGCCGCGGCCGGCGAGTCCGACGAGGAGCCTGAGGAAGGAGCCGACGAGGAATCCGACGGCGCCGCCGAGCCTCCGCACACCGTCGTCGCAGCGGACACGGCCGGGAGCCTCGCGCACTGGCTGACCGAACTCGGCCTCGTCGACGTGCGGGCCGAGGCCGTGCAGCGGCACGTCGACCTCACCCCCGAAGTCGCCTGGCTCCTCGTGCAGGGCACCGGGCTGCACGGACTGGTCGACGGGCTCGACGAATCGGAGCTCGACACGGTGCGGGAGCGGTACCTCAGGGCGATCGCCGACGCGGACGTGCACGCCGTCGACGCCACGACGATCATCGCCGTCGGACGCCGCCCCGCCTAGTTCTGCGAGCCCCCGACGGTTGGCACGGAGTCGCCGGGCTCGTCCCCGGTCGCGACCGGGCGCCCGGGCTCGTTCGACCACTGGCTCCATGAGCCGGGGAAGAGCGCCGCGTCGATGCCGGCGAGCGCGAGGGCCGCGACCTGGTGCGCCGCCGTGACGCCCGAGCCGCAGTAGGCCGCCGTGGCCGTGCCGTGCTCGATGCCGAGCGCGGCATACTTCGCACGCAGTTCGTCGGGCGCGAGGAAGCGCCCGTCGGCGTCGAGGTTCGCCGCGGTGGGCGCGGAGCGCGCGCCGGGCACGTGGCCGGCGCGCGGGTCGATGGGCTCGACCTCGCCCCGATATCGCTCCGCCGCGCGCGAATCGAGCACGACGCCGGTCGCCGGCAGGGCGGCCACGCCGTCGGCGTCGATGACCGGCATCGCGCCGAAGTGCGCGGTGGCGTCGCCGCGTTCGGCGGTGGTCGTGCCCTCCTCGAGCGGATGCCCCGCCGCGGCCCAGGCCCGGAGCCCACCGTCGAGCATCCGCACGTCGCCGAACCCGGCGTAGCGCAGCAGCCACCACGCTCGCGCCGCGGACTGGTTCCCGAGGTCGTCCATGACCACCGCGGTGTCGCCGTCGCGCAGGCCCCACGAGCGCATGGCCTCGGTGAACGCCGCCTCCGCCGGCAGCGGGTGCCGCCCACGTCCGGTCACCGAGTGGTCGGCGAGGTCGTGGTCGAGGTCGACGTAGACGGCGCCGGGGATATGCCCTGTCAGGAATGCCGGTCGTCCGTCGGGCACGGCGAGCGACCAGCGCACGTCGAGCACGACCGTGCGGGTGTCCGACCCTGCGGTCCGCTCGTCGTCGAGGCGACGGGCGAGGTCGTCGGCGGTGATGAGGATCGGCATGGGAGACGCGGTCATCAGGGTTCTCTCCGCTTCCGCTTCTGGATCTCGGGCACGTGGAGCTCGGGCACGGCCCGCAGCATGAAGGCGTCGAAGTCGGGAACCGTGAACGCGGCATAGCCGTGCTCGGGCGTGTACAGCAGGCCCATGTCGATCAGCTCGGCACGGGTCGGCCCGAGCTGGGTCGATTCCCGCCCCATGACCCGCGCGACATCCGATGCCTTCTGCGGTTTCGGGCCGAGTTCGGCCATCGCCCGCAGGTACGCGGTCTGCAGCGGGGTGGCCCGATCGAGGCGGACGCGGAAGAACGACCCGTCGAGCTTGGCCTCGTACGCCTCCCGAGCCGCCGCCACGTCGGCTCGCCGGATGCGGTGCTCGGTCGCGACGCCCCAGACCTGGTAGCCGAGCTCCTGGATGAAGTACGGATATCCCTGGGTGATGCGGATGGCGAGCTTCACCGCATCGTCGTCGAACGTCACGCCTTCGAGGAGCGCGGGCTCGATGAGCGCCTTCCTCGCGTCGTCGTCGTCGAGCGACCCGACCGAGGGGAACGTGAAGAGGCGTTCCGCATAGCTCTTCGCGTCGCCGGCCAGCTCCGCGATCTGCGGCAGGCCCGCCCCGACGAAGGTGATCGGCAGGCGGCGCTGGACGGTCTTGTGCACGGCCTGGATGAGCGCCTCGAGCTGGCTCCGCCCCAGGAACTGGACCTCGTCGACGAGGAGCGCGACGCCCCGGTCCTGCTCCTCGGCCGCCTCCCCCACGGCGACGAACACGTCGGTCAGGTCCATCGAGAGGTCGCCGTGATCGCCGGCGCCCTCGGCGGCGGGCACATCCCAGCTGACGCTGAACGTGCCCTTCTGGTCGACGGAGACCGCGAAGGCGCTCAGCACCTCCCCGGCGCGACGCGCTCGATCCGTCCACCGCGCCCGCGGCGAGAGGCGGAGCAGGGCGGCCTTGAGCTGCGAGAACATCGCCTGGCGGAAGCGCGTGTCGTCGTGCTTGCTCGCCTCGATCTCCACGACCTCCCACCCGGCAGCGCGTGCGATCTCGCCGAACCTGCCGAGGAGGACGGTCTTGCCGACCCCGCGGAGACCCGTGATGACCATGGACTGCTCGGTGCGACCCCGCTCGAGGCGCTGAAGCAGGACGGTGAACGCCTCGAGCTGGTCGTCTCGTCCGACCACGATCTCGGGCGTCGCCCCGGCATTGGGTGTGTACGGATTGCTGACGGCGTCCACGCCCCGAGTTTATGAGTCTTTGGCTTCTTTATGAAGCGACGATAAATCGATCTAAACACTCTCCGGCCTTCGGTAGACTGATCGGACGGAATGTTGCGCGAGGCTCGGGAGGTCGGATGATCGCCAGCCTCGTCGCATTCGGCGTCGTCGCGCTCCTCACGCCGCTCGCAACGAGGCTGCTCGGCCGCCGGGTCTTCCCGATCATCGCGCTGGTGCCCGCCGCGGTCTTCGTCCTGCTCCTCACGTGGCTGCCGGGGGTCCTCGCGGGCACGCCGGTCGTCGAGGTCGTGCCGTGGATCCCGCAGCTCGGCATCGCGCTGTCGTTCCGCCTCGACGCCCTCGCGCTCCTCCTCGCCCTCATCGTCACCGGCGTCGGCGCGCTCGTGCTCCTCTACTGCACGCACTACTTCCGCGACGACGAGCCCGCGCTCGGCCGGTTCGCCGCGCTCCTCCTCGCGTTCGCGGGCGTGATGCTCGGCCTCGTCACCGCAGATGACGTGTTCCTGCTGTTCATCTTCTGGGAAGCGACGAGCGTGCTCTCGTACCTCCTCATCGGCCACTACACGGGCCGCAAGGAGAGTCGAGGCGCGGCCCTGCAGGCCCTCACCGTCACCACGTTCGGCGGCCTCGCGATGCTCGTGGGCCTCGTGCTGCTCGTCGTCGCGGGCGGCACCACCTCGCTCTCGGAGCTCGTGGCGCACCCCGTGACCGGCGCGGCCGGCGAGTGGGGCATCGCACTCGTGCTCGTCGGGGCCATCTCGAAGAGCGCGCTCGTGCCGTTCCACTTCTGGCTCCCCGCGGCCATGGCCGCCCCCACGCCGGTGTCGGCGTACCTGCACGCCGCGGCGATGGTGAAGGCGGGCGTGTACCTGGTGGCGCGCATGGCGCCCGGGTACGCCGACCTGACGGTGTGGCATCCGATCGTCATCGGACTCGGCGTGCTCACGATGCTCGTCGGCGGCTGGCGGGCGCTGCGCCAGTACGACCTCAAGCTCCTGCTCGCCTACGGCACGGTGAGCCAGCTCGGCTTCCTCGTGCTCGTCACCGGCTACGGCACGCGCGACGCGGCGCTCGCCGGCGTCACGCTGCTGCTCGCGCACGCGCTGTTCAAGGCCGCCCTCTTCCTCGTGGTCGGCATCGTCGACCACGCCGCCGGCACGCGCGACTGGCGCAAGCTCTCGGGGCTCGGCCGCCGCATGCCCGTGATCGCGACCATCGCGATCCTCGCCGCCGCGTCGATGGCGGGCATCCCGCCACTGCTCGGGTTCGTCGCGAAGGAGGCCGTCTTCACGGCCTTCCTCGAGGCCGCGGCGGCCGGCGAGTCGTGGGCGTGGGTCGCGCTGGTGGGCGCGTTCCTGGGCTCGGTGCTCACGGTCGCGTACTCCGTGCGCTTCGTGTGGGGTGCGTTCTGGACCCGCCCCGGCGTCGAGCCGACGCCGCTGCACGCGGAGTCGCCGCTCATCGGCATGGCGCCCGGCATCCTCTCGGCGGCGAGCCTCGTCGCGGCGTTCGCGATCCCGGCGATCGAGCCCCTGCTCGCCGCCTACGCCGACGAGCTGCCCGGCCCGCACGACTACCACCTCGCGCTCTGGCACGGCCTCGAGCCCGCGCTCTGGATCTCGCTCACGGTCTTCGCGCTCGGCGCGCTGCTCGTCTGGGGCCGCGTGCGCGTCGCCCGCCTGCAGGCCGCGGTGGCCCCGATGGTCGACTCGGCGCGCGGCTACCTCGGCATCGTCTCCGTCGTCGACCGCGTCGCGGCGGCGGTCACGACCGCGATCCAGCACCGCGGGCTGCCCGGCTACCTGGCGATCATCGTGGCCGTGTTCATCGGCGGGCTCGGCGCGGCATCCGTCATGAACACCGCCTGGCCCGACGGCGTGCGGCTCTGGGACTACCCGGCGCAGCCGTTCCTCGCGTTCGTCATGGCGATCGCGGGACTCGCGGCCGCGACCGTGAAGCAGCGCATGACGGCGGTGCTGCTCGTGAGCGTCACGGGCTACGGGCTGGTGCTGCTGTTCGGCATGTCGGGCGCGCCCGACCTCGCCCTGACCCAGGCCCTCGTCGAGACGATCGTGCTCGTGGTGTTCGTGCTGGTGCTGCGCCGTCTCCCCAAGCAGATCGCGCAGCGCAACCCTCCCGTGCACAAGGTCGCCCGCGGCATCATCGGAGCGCTGGCCGGCATCGTGATGGGGATCATCGGCCTCGTGGCGCTCGGCGCCCGCATCGAGCCGACCATCGCCGAGGGGCTGCCGGCGTTGGCGATCGAGGCGCACGGCAAGAACATCGTGAACGTGATGCTCGTCGACATCCGCGCCTGGGACACGCTCGGCGAGATCTCGGTGCTCGTCGCGGTCGCCACCGGCGTCGCGAGCCTCATCTTCGTCTCCGGCCGCACGGGCGGCGCGCCGCGACTCGACCTCACGGAGCTCGACGTCCCCGTGAGCCGCCGCGAGCGGCTGCAGCCGGTGCCGGAGCAGGCGTCGAGCATCCGCGCCCCGCGCACGAGCCTCGCAGACACCGAGGGCGAGACGGATGCCGCGGGCGAGGCCGCCTCGACCCGGCAGACGTGGCTCCTCGCCGGCCGCACGCTCTCGCCGCGCAACCGCTCGATCCTCATCGAGGTGCTCGTGCGACTGCTGTTCCACCCCGCGATCATCGTGTCGGTCTACCTGCTCTTCGTGGGCCACAACGCCCCGGGCGGCGGCTTCGCGGGCGGCCTGCTCGCCGGCCTCGCGCTCGTCGCCCGCTACCTCGCGGGCGGGCGCTACGAGCTCGGCGAGGCGGCCCCGGTCGACGCCGGGCGCCTGCTCGGCACGGGCCTGCTGCTCGCCGCAGGCACCGCGGCGGCCTCGCTGCTGTTCGGCGGCGCCCCGCTCGAGTCGGCGTGGTTCGAGGCCGAGCTGCCGCTCATCGGCACCATCTCGATCGGCACCTCGACGCTGTTCGACATCGGCGTCTACCTCGTGGTCGTCGGCCTCGTGCTCGACATCCTCCGCTCGCTCGGCGGGGAGGTCGACCGCCAGGAGGAGCTGGCCGGCGACGAGAGCGAGGAGGGCGGCGACCTCGACCGCGGCGGCGCGGCGGCCGGTGCCGACCTCGAGCAGGGCGAGGGGCCCGAGATCGCCGAGCGCCCCGAGCACCTCGACGCCGAGCTCGAGACCCCGCTGACGACGACCGACCACGCCCCCGACACCGCCGAGGAGGTGCGCCGATGACCGCCTCGCTCACGCTCGTCGTGCTCATGGCCGTGCTCTTCGGCGCGGGCATCTCGATCATGCTCGAGCGCAGCCTCACCCGCGTGCTCATCGGGTTCCTGCTCGTCGGCAACGCCGTGAACATCCTCATCTACCTCATGAGCGGCACCCCGGGCCTCGCGCCGATCCTGGGCGAGGGCGTCGACCCCGACGAGATCTCCGACCCCCTGCCGCAGGCGTTCGTGCTGACCGCGATCGTCATCAACCTCGGCATCACGGCCTTCATGCTCGCGCTCATCTACCGTTCGTGGTGGCTCGCCCAGCTCGGCACGAAGGGCGACCTCGTCGACGACGAGGAGGAGGACGTGCAGGACGCCGAGGAGGCCGCCGACCTCATCCGCAGCTCCGCGGCCGATGACGCGGCGATCCAGGAGATCATCGACGCGAGCGACGAGGAGCCCGACGAGGGGTTCGAGGAGGAGCTGGAGCTCGAGGCATCCGCCCGCGACCGCAGCGACGGGGGTGATGAGCGATGACCGCCGTGCTCGTGCCGCTCGTGGTGCTGCTGCCCCTGCTCGGGGCGGCGACCGCGCTCATCCTCGGCCGCCACCGCCGCGCGCAGATGGCCGTGAGCGCTGGCGTGCTCGGCACCGTGACGGTGATCGCCGCCGTGCTGCTCGGCGCCGTCGACGCGGGCGAGTCGACCGTGGTGTCGATCGGCGCGTGGCCGGCGCCGTACGGCATCGTGCTCGTCGTCGACCGCCTGTCGGCGATCATGCTGCTCATCTCCGCGATCGTCCTGCTCGTGGTGCTCGTGTACGCCGTCGGCCAGGGCGTCGCCGACCGCCACCGCGAGACGCCGGTGTCGATCTTCCACCCGAGCTACCTCATCCTGTCGGCGGGCGTGTTCAACGCGTTCATCGCGGGCGACCTGTTCAACCTGTACGTCGGGTTCGAGATCCTGCTGTCCGCGAGCTACGTGCTGCTCACGCTCGGCGGCACGGGCGAGCGCATCCGCGCGGGCGTCACGTACATCATCGTGAGCCTCGTCTCGTCGCTGTTCTTCCTCTCGGCGATCGCACTCGTCTACGGCGCGACCGGCACCGTGAACATCGCGCAGCTCTCGGTGCGCCTGGCCGAGCTCCCCGACGGCGTGCAGCTCATCCTGCACCTGCTGCTGCTCATCGCGTTCGGCATCAAGGCCGCAGTGTTCCCGCTGTCGTTCTGGCTGCCCGACTCCTACCCGACCGCGCCCGCACCGGTCACCGCCGTGTTCGCCGGCCTGCTCACGAAGGTCGGCGTCTACGCGATCATCCGCACCGAGACCGTGATCTTCACCGAGAGCGACCTCACGGTGCTGCTCATGGTCGTCGGCGGGCTCACGATGCTCATCGGCATCCTCGGCGCGCTCACGCAGGCCGACATCAAGCGACTCCTCTCGTTCACGCTCGTGAGCCACATCGGCTACATGATCTTCGGCATCGCCGTGGGCACGCAGCTCGGCCTCGCGTCCACGATCTACTACGTGGTGCACCACATCACCGTGCAGACGACGCTGTTCCTGACGACCGGACTCATCGAGCGCTTCGGCGGCGCGACCTCCATCAACCGGCTCGCGGGGCTGCTCAAGGCGTCGCCCTTCCTCGCGATCCTGTTCTTCATCCCGGCGCTGAACCTCGGCGGCATCCCGCCGTTCTCGGGCTTCCTCGGCAAGACGGGGCTCTTCCTCGCCGGGGCCGAGCAGGCGGGCGCAGCGGATGCCGCGGGCATGGCCTGGCTGACCTGGGCCGTGATCGCCGCGGGCGCCGCCACCTCGCTCATCACACTGTACGCCCTGACGCGGTTCTGGAACATGGCGTTCTGGCGCGGACGCGGCGAACTCGAGGGCTACGAGTCGGTGCTGCTCGGCTCGGTGCAGGAGGCGCCCGAGGGCGCCACCGTCACCGCGACGCGCACGACCCCCGTGCTCATGGTCGCGGCGACCACCACGCTCGTGGTGGTCACGGTGCTGCTGACGGTCTTCGCGGGTCCGCTCTTCGACCTGACCGACCGCGCCTCGTTCGACCTCGTCAACCCCGAGGCGTACGTCTCCCTCGTGTTCCCCGGAGGCATCCGATGAGCCGGCCCGAGCTCGAGGTGTCGCGCTGGCGGTCGGTGTGGCGGCAGCTGCCGCTGCTCATCGGACTCGTCGCCCTGTGGCTCTTCCTCTGGGACCACGTCGACACGCTCACGGTCGTGACGGGCGTGATCCTCGCGATCGCCGTCACGCGCGTGCTCTACCTGCCGCCCGTGCTCCTCAGCGGACGCTTCAACCCGTGGCGCGGCCTGCTGCTCGGCCTGCGCATGATGTTCGACGTCGTCGTCGCGTCGCTCCAGGTCGCGTTCCTCGCCGTGAACCCGCGGTGGAAGCCGATGAACTCGATCATCGCCGTGCAGCTGCTCACCCGCTCCGACCTCGTCACGACCCTCACCGCCGAGGCGATCTCGGTCGTGCCGGGCACCGTCGTGGTCGACATCGACCGCGAGCGGGGACTGCTCTACCTGCACGCGCTCGGCACCCGCACCGAGGCCGACATCGAGCGCACCAGGCGCGGGGTGCTCGGCACCGAGGAGCGCATCGTGCTCGCGATCGGCACGCACGCCCAGGCGGTCGCCGTGCGGAAGGAGCAGCGCGCGCGGCGCGCCGCCGAGAAGGGACGGACCCCATGACCTTCCTCACCGTCGTCAGCGTCATCGCTGGCGTCATGTTCGGCATCGGCGCGCTCGCGGCGGTCTTCCGCATCATCCGCGGGCCGTCGATCCTCGACCGGGCGCTCGCGACCGACGTGCTGCTCGCCATCGCGATCTGCGCGCTCGGCGCCGAGATGGCGATCAACAAGCACACCGACACCCTCGTGGTCATGCTCATCCTCGCGATGTTCGCGGTCGTCGGTTCGATCTCCATCGCCCGGTTCATGGCGAAGCAGGATGCCTCGTGAACGCCACCGAGATCGTCGTCGGCGTGCTCATCCTGGTGAGCGCCTTCCTGTCCATGGCCGCCGGCATCGGCATCGTCCGGTTCCCCGACGTGCTCACCCGCCTGCACGCCGCGACGAAACCGCAGGTGGTCGGCCTCGCCGCCGTGCTCCTCGCGATCCTCCTGCAGGTGCCGACGTGGGGCGTGCTCACGACCATCGTGCTGGTCATGACCTTCCAGCTGCTCACGCAGCCGATGACCGCGCACATGCTCGGCCGGTCGGCGTACCGCACCGACCACGTGCGCCGCGACCTGCTCATCGAGGACGACCTCGGCCGCGACATCGAGGAGCACGACCAGGAGGACGCGCACCGCTGAGGTCGACGAACCTCGCCCGCTCACTCGCCGTCACGCGAACGAGGTGATTGCAGCCCCCGTTCCGGCGGGTGGAGAATACGGCTGAAGTCGCGTTCGTGCGAACTCTCTCCAGTGAAGGAGAGGCCATCTTGAGCGAGCGGGGTCGCAGCAGCATCAGCGAGGAGGACTTCGAACGCCTCCAGCGCGACTACAGCGACGCCACCGAGCAGTTCGCGGCGATGAACGAGGTGCTCACCGCCCTCGGTCGATCCTCCTCGGATCCCGACGCCGTGCTCGACACCGTCGTGCAGAGCGCGCGACGCCTGTGCCGCGCCGCGGCCGGCCAGATCTACCTCGTCGAGGGCGATCACTTCGCCCTCTCCAGCTCGGTCGGCCTGTCCGACGAGTTCGTCGCGTACGTGGAGGCGAACCCGCTGACGCTCGACCGGAGGTCGCTCGTCGGCCGGGCGGTGCAGGACCGACGGATCATGCAGGTGTCCGACGTGCTCATCGATCCCGAGTACGGCCGGCTCGACCTGCAGCAGATCGGCGGCTTCCGCACGCTCATCTCGGCGCCCATGATGCTCGACGACGACGTGGTCGGCACGCTCTCGCTCTTCCGCACCGAGGTCGCCCCGTTCGACGCGCGGGCGATCGCGCTGCTCGAGGCGTTCGCGGCGCAGGCCGCGGTCGTCGTGCGCAACGTGCACCTCGTGCGCGCCCTCGAGGGCCGCGGCAGGGAGCTCGCCCGCCGGATCGAGCAGCTCGAGGCGCTCAGCGAGGTCGGCGAGGCGGTGAGCTCGAGCCTCGTGCTCGACGAGGTCCTCTCGAGCATCATCATGAACGCGGTGCGGTTCGCGGGGTGCGACGGCGGCTCCATCATGGAGTACGTCCCCGAGGACCGGAGCTTCTCGGTGCGCAGCGCGTACGCGTCGAGCGCCGAGCTCCTGCGAAAGCTCCGCGGCATCCGCGTCGACCTCGACACCACGCTGGTCGGCCGCGCCGCACTCGAGGGCCACCCGATGTGGGTCGCGGACCTCGACACCGTCGAGCTCGACCCGCACCTGCAGCTCCTGCACGACGACGGCTGGCGCTCGGTGCTCACCGTGCCGGTGCTCCGCGGGTCGCAGATCATCGGCGCGCTCGTCGTGCGCCGCAAGCGGCCCGGCGGATTCTCGAACGAGACCATCGAGTTCCTCGAGACGTTCGCGAGCCAGTCGGCGCTCGCGGTCTGGAACGCCCGGCTCTTCCGCGAGCTCGAGACGAAGACCGCCGAGCTCGAGGTGGTGAGCCAGCACAAGTCCGAGTTCCTGGCCAGCATGTCGCACGAGCTCCGCACGCCGCTCAACGCGGTGATCGGGTTCTCGGAGGTGCTGCTGGAGCGGATGTTCGGCGAGCTCAACGACCGCCAGGACGAGTACCTCCGCGACATCCTGAGCTCGGGCCGGCACCTGCTCAACCTGCTCAACGACATCCTCGACCTCTCCAAGGTGGAGGCGGGGCGGATGGAGCTCGCGCCGTCGACGTTCTCGGTGTCGTCGGCCATGGAGTACGGCCTCTCGATGGTGCGCGAGCGCGCGGCGATGCACGGGCTCACGCTGAGCCTCGAGGTGGATCCGACCGTCGACGTCATCGACTCCGACGAGCTGCGCGTCAAGCAGGTGCTGCTCAACCTGCTGAGCAACGCGGTGAAGTTCACGCCCGACGGCGGCCACGTCGCGGTGGTCGCCCGGCGCGCCGGCGACGAGCTGGCCGTGACCGTCACCGACGACGGCGACGGCATTCCGGCGGACGACCGCGAGCGCATCTTCGAGTCGTTCCAGCAGGGCGGGCGCGGCACCCAGCGCGAGGAGGGCACCGGCCTCGGCCTCACGCTGTGCCGCCGCATCGTCGCGCTGCTCGGCGGTCGGATGTGGCTCGAGTCCGAGGTCGGCCGCGGCAGCACCTTCGGCTTCACGCTGCCCCTCGACGGGCCCGTGGTCGTGCCGGCGCCCCAGCCCGCCGAACAGGCGAACCTCCCGGTCGTGGTGGTCATCGACGACGACCGGGCATCCCTCGACCTCATGACGGCCTACCTCGACGGGCTCGGCGTGCAGGTCGTGCACGCCCGCGACGGCGAGGAGGGGCTCGAGCTCATTCGGGCGCACGGGCCGGCCGCGGTCGTGCTCGACATCCGGATGCCGGGACTGGACGGCTGGCAGGTGCTCACCCGCGTGCGTGAGGACCAGGCGATGAGCGCGGTCCCCGTGATCATCGTGTCGATCCTCGACGAGCGCTCGCGCGGCATGACGCTCGGCGCGACGGACTACCTCGTGAAGCCCGTCGGCCGCGAGGAGCTCGTCGGCGCGCTGCGGCGGGTCGGCGCGGTGCACTCGGGCTCCCTCCCGGGACGCAACGGGCGGCCGGCCACGGACCCGGAGGAGGCGGGATGATGCCCGGCCGACGCATCCTCGTCGTCGAGGACAACCCGCTGAACCTCAAGCTCGTGCGCGACGTGCTGACGGCCTTCGAGTACGACGTGGTCGAGGCGCACAGCGGCGAGGAGGGCGTGGAGCTCGCGGGGACGTGCTCGCCCGACCTGGTGCTCATGGACCTGCAGCTCCCCGGCATCGACGGGTACGAGGCCCTGCGCCTGCTGCGACAGGACCCCCGGCTCGGCTCGGTGCCCGTGGTGGCGGTCACCGCGTTCGCCATGAAGGAGGACCGGGAGCGCACGGCCCGCGAGGGCTTCGACGGCTACCTCGGCAAGCCCATCAGCGTCCGGGCGCTGCCCGAGCAGGTGAGCCAGTTCCTGAGCAACGGACGGGCCGATGCCCGGTGACGAGGTCACCATCCTCGCGGTGGACGACCTGCCCCAGAACCTCCGGCTGCTCGACGCGGTCCTGAGCCCTCGCGGCTATCGCGTGCTCACGGCGACCTCGGGCGAGGAGGCGCTCGCGATGCTGCCGACCGCCGGAGCCGACCTCGTGCTGCTCGACATCCTGATGCCCGGCCTCGACGGGTACGAGGTGTGCCGCCGCATCCGGGCGAGCGAGGAGTTCGCCTACCTGCCGGTCGTGATGATCACCGCGAGCGGAGAGCAGGAGAAGGTGCGCGCGATCGAGGCGGGTGCCGACGACTTCGTGAGCAAGCCGTTCGACCAGGGCGAGCTCCTCGCCCGCGTCGCGTCGCTGGCCCGCATCAAGCGCTACCACGACACCATCGAGCGGCAGGCCGAGGAGCTCGCGGCGTGGAACGTCGAGCTCGAGGCGCGCGTCGACGCGCAGGTCGCCGAGCTCGAGCGCGTGAACCGGCTCCGCCGCTTCCTCTCCCCGCAGCTCGTCGACGTGGTGCTCGACTCCGGCGAGGAGGGCGTGCTGGCCAGCCATCGGCGGGAGATCGTCGTGGTGTTCTGCGACCTCCGGGGGTTCACCTCGTTCGCCGAGGCGAGCGAGCCCGAGGAGGTCATGGGCGTGCTCGCCGAGTACCACCACGCGCTCGGCGAGCTCATCTACCGGTTCGAGGGCACGCTCGAGCGGTTCACGGGCGACGGGCTCATGGTGTTCTTCAACGACCCGCTCCCGGTGGACGACCCCGCCGGGCGCGCCGTGGCGATGGCCGTCGCGATGCGGGAGCGCGTCGCCGAGCTCGCCCACGACTGGAGCCGGCGCGGCAACGACCTCGGCTTCGGCATCGGGATCGCGCAGGGGTACGCGACGCTCGGCCGCATCGGCTTCGAGGGGCGGTTCGACTACGCCGCGATCGGCAGCGTCACGAACCTGGCCGCCCGGCTGTGCGCGGTGGCGGATGCCGGGCAGATCCTCGTGGCCCAGCGCGTGTACTCGGCGGCCGAGGGAGTGGCGACGGGCGAGCCGGTGGGCGAGCTCGACCTGCGCGGCTTCAGCAAGCCCGTGCGCGCGTTCGCGATCACGGGCCTCGACGACACGGAAGCGCAGGTGAGGACATGACCACGCTCGATGGCACCACGGCACCCACGGCGACGGCATCCGACGCCGCCACGCTGTCCGAGCTCGACGAGGACGCCCGGAACCTCCGCTTCGACCGGCTCCAGGACCGGATGGCGTCGGTGTGGGACGCGATGCGACTCGGGCTCGAGGACGAGTCGGTCGTCGTCGTCCCGTCGGTGACGCTGAGCCGCGCCGTCCCGGGGAGCGGCAGCGGCAGCATGGCGCAGGCGTTCGAGGAGCGGTTCCTCTTCCTCCTGCTCCTGCTCCGCCAGCCGCGGCTCCGCATGATCTACGTCTCGTCGATGCCCGTCGATCCGCGCATCATCGAGTACTACCTCGCGCTGCTGCCCGGGGTCATCCCGAGCCACGCGCAGGCCCGCCTCACGATGGTCTCGGTCGGCGACGCGTCGCCCCGCCCCCTGAGCGTGAAGCTGCTCGAACGGCCGAGGCTGCTCGAGAAGATCGCCGCGCTCATCCCCAACCGCGACCGCAGCCACCTCATCCCGTACAACACGACCGAGCTCGAGCGCGACCTGGCGCTCACCCTGGGAATCCCGATGTACGGCTCCGATCCGCGGCTGTCGGACCTCGGCACCAAGACCGGATGCCGCCGGCTCTTCGGCGAGGTCGGGGTGCCGTACCCCCTCGGCGCCGAGGACCTGCACGGCCTCGACGAGGTGGTCGACGCGATCGGCGACCTGCTCGACGCCCGGCCGACCATCGGCCAGGTCATCGTCAAGCTCAACGAGGGCGTCTCGGGGGCGGGCAACGCGCTCGTCGACCTCGCGGGCGTCGGCGGGTTGCCGGCGGCGGAGCGACGGGCGGCGATCGCCGAGCGCGTCGACGGGATGCAGCTCGAGGCGCCGGACGTGCCGTTCGCGGCGTACGTCGCGAAGCTCGAGTCCGACGGCGGCATCGTCGAGGAGCGCATCGTCGGCGAGGAGCTGCTGAGCCCGAGCGTGCAGCTCCGCTCGCTTCCCGACGGCACCGTCGAGCTCCTGTCGACGCACGACCAGCTGCTCGGCGGCGCGAGCGGGCAGAGCTACCTGGGCTGCGTGTTCCCCGCCGATCCCGCGTACTCCCGCCTCATCAGCGAGCCGGCGGCGGCGATCGGCGAGCGGCTGGCCGCCGAGGGCGTGCTCGGGCGGTTCGCGGTCGACTTCGTCACGATGCGGGATGCCGCGGGCGGATGGTCGGCGTACGCGATCGAGCTCAACCTCCGCAAGGGCGGCACGACGCATCCGTTCCTGACGCTCCAGTTCCTCACCGACGGGCGGTACGACGCCGAGACGGGCCGCTTCCTCACGCCCGAGGGCGCCGAGAAGCACCTCGTGGCCACCGACCACCTCGAGGGCGGGGAGCTCCGTGCGCTCTCGGTCGGCGACCTGTTCGACGTCGTCGCGCGGCACGGCCTGCACTTCGACCAGTCCCGGCAGACCGGGATCGTGTTCCACATGATCAGCTCGATCACCGAGCACGGCCGCGTGGGCATGACCGCCGTCGGCGACACCCCCGAGCAGGCGATGGAGCTCTACGAGCGGGCCGGGCGCGTGCTGTTCGACGAGGCCGGGCTCGCCGGGACCGAGCGGGCGCTGCCGGACTAGGGAGTCCGCGGGTCGAGGAGGCGCGCAGCGCCGTCTCGAAACCGGCTCGCGCAGGCACGGGTTTCGAGACGCGGCTGCGCCGCTCCTCAACCCTCGGGAGTCAGCCGCGACCGGTGAACGCAGGCCTGCGCTTCTGCTGGAACGCCGCGAAGCCCTCGCGGTAGTCGTCGGTGTCGCAGAGCGCCGCCTGCGCGCGGTTCTCCTGGTCCATCGACTGCCAGAGCCCGAGGCGGTCGTCGCGCAGCGACGCGATGAGCGCCTTCGACGCCACGAACGCCTGCGTGGCCCCGGATGCCGCGGCGCGGGCCGCGGCGCGGGCGGCATCCGTCACCTCGTCGGTGGGGAACACCTGCGAGAACAGGCCCGCGGCGACGGCCTCGGTTCCCGACATGAGCCGGCCCGTGACGATGAGGTCCATCGTCTTGTGCGCGCCGAGCCGCTCGAAGAACAGCGCGTGGCCGCCCGAGTCGAGCGTCGCGCCGAGGTTCGCGAAGGGCGAGCCGATCTTCGCCGTGTCGGCGACGTACACGATGTCGCTCGCGATGAGCAGGCCGAGCCCGACGCCGAGGCACGCGCCGTGCGCGACCGCGAACGTGGGCGCCGGGAACGCCGCCATGCGCTCGAGCAGCGGCTGCACCCGGCCGCCGAGGTAGCCGAGCACGTCGTCGTCGCGCGGGTCGACGCCCGAGATGTCACGGCCTGCGCAGAACGCGCGGCCCTCGCCGCGCAGCACGAGCGCGCGCACGTCGCCGGCCTCCGCGGCCCGCTCGGCGGACGCGTACGCCTCGGTGAGCTCGGCGAGCGCCGCGACGTCGAGCGCATTGAGCTTGTCGGGGGCGTTGAGCACGACCTCGGCCACGCCGTCGGCAACGCTGAGTTCGATCATCTGCGCCTCCCAATACCGATTTCAGGACGTTCTGGGCGATTCGGACGCGCTCCCGGCGTGTCTTCCTGAGAACGATGGGGCGCGCGCCTGGTGCTCCTGAGAAACGCGAGCAGCGTCTCACGCTCAGACGTCATAGTCCACCACGACGCGGTCGGACTTCGGGTGCGACTGGCAGGTGAGCACGTAGCCGCGCTCCAGCTCGTCGGGCTCGAGCGCGTAGTTCTCGGTCATGTTCACGCTGCCCTCGACGACCCGGGCGCGGCATGTGCCGCACACGCCACCGGCGCACGCGAACGGCACGTCGGGGCGCACGCGCAGCGCCGCGTTGAGGATCGACTCGTTCGCCGACACGGGGCTCTCGACGGTCGAGGACTGCCCGTCGAGCGTGAACTCGATGGCGACGGTCTCCTCGCCCTGCTTCACCTCGACCGGACGCCCGTGCCGCGGCTCGACGCGGTCGGCGTCCGTCGTGAACAGCTCGTAGCGCACGTGGTCGGCCGGCACGTCCTTCGCGGCGAGGGTGTCGCGCGCGAGCTGCACCAGCTCGAACGGCCCGCAGAGGAACCACTCGTCGACCGTTTCGGGCCGGATGAGCACGTCGAGCATGGTGCCGAGCTTCTCGGCGTCGATGCGGCCCGAGAGGAGCGGCGCGGTGCGCTGCTCGCGCGAGAGCACGTGGTGCACGGCGAGTCTCGACGGGTAGCGGTCCTTCAGCTCGGCGAGCTCCTCGAGGAACATCACGTCGAGGGTCGAGCGGTTCGTGTAGACGAGCTCGAACTCCGCCGTCGCCGACCGCGAGAGCACGGTGTGCGCGAGCGCCATGAGCGGCGTGATGCCGCTGCCGGCCGCGATGCCGACGATGTGCTTGCCGTCGAGCGCGTCGAGCGTCGAGGTGAACGTGCCCTGCGGGCTCATCACGTCGAGCGTCTCGCCCGCCTGCAGCTCGGAGTTCGCCCACGACGAGAAGATGCCGCCGAGGTCGCGCTTGATGGCGACCGAGATGGTGGTCCCTGAGCCCGTCGACGGGTCGGGGGCGCGGCAGATCGAGTAGCTCCGGCGGCGCTCGTGCCCGTCGAGCTCCTTGCGGAGCGCGACGTACTGCCCGGGCAGGTACGTGTAGTCGTCGGCGAGCTCCTCGGGCACCGCGAAGGTCACCTCGACGGCGTCGGCCGTGAGCGGACGCACCTCGGCGACCTCGAGCTCGTGGAACCGCGCCCGGTGGCGCTTCGCGCCCTCCTTCGTCGACAGCGACTCGCCGCCGACCGTGGACGCGAGGAACGCCTCGGCGACGGAGCTGTCGACGGGCTGCGCCGAGCTCGGGGCGATGGCGGTCGACGTGCCGAACCCCAGTCCCGTCGACCCCAGGTTGCGCGCCGCCATCAGAGCACCTTGAAGTAGTCGAAGGGCTCGAGGCAGTCGCGGCACTCGTAGAGCGCCTTGCACGACGTCGAGCCGAAGCGGGCGAGCTCGCGCGTGTTCAGCGAGTCGCAGCGCGGGCACTTCACCGCGAGCTGCAGGCGCACGGGCCCCTGCTTCGCCGCGGCGTGGCCGGTGGGCGCCTGGATGCCGTAGCGGCGCAGCTTCTCCTTACCGGCGTCGCTCATCCAGTCGGTGGTCCACGCGGGGGCGAGCACGAGGTCGACCTGCACCTCGTCGTAGCCGGCGTGGGTGAGCGCGACCAGCACGTCGTCGCGCATGGCGTCGAGCGCGGGGCATCCGCTGTACGTCGGGGTCAGCTTCACGCGCACCGCGACGCCGTCCGAGCTCGACGAAGGGGCGACCTCGACCGAGCGCAGCACGCCGAGGTCCTCGATCGTGAGCACGGGGATCTCGGGGTCGGTCACGGTCGCGGCGACGTCCCAGGCGCGTCGTGCCGCCGGGTCGCTCGGCAACGGTCGGGCGACGGATGCCGCCACCGCGGTCACCACGACGCCCCCGGGTGCTGGCGGGCGAGCACCTGCATCTCCGCGAGCAGCGGGCCGAGGTGCTCGGTGTGGGAGCCGGACCGTCCGCGGCCGGCGGCGATGAACGCCGTGCGGCCGGTCGGGGGCTCGAGCTCGGCCTCGGCGAGCACGGCGGCGATGACCTCGTCGAACCGGGCGCGCAGCGTCGACGGCAGCACCGCGACGCCGTCGGCGGCGAGGCGCTCGGTGAGCTCGTCGTCCTCGAAGAGCTCGTCGATGTACGGCCAGGTGTCGGCGATCGCGATCGTCATGCGGCGCCGCGACTCGTCGGTGCCGTGCGCGAGGCGGAGCGTCCACTGCACGGCGTGGTCGCGGTGGTAGTCGACCTCCTTGACCGCCTTCGCCGCGACGGCGGCGAGGGTCGGGTCGGTCGACGCCGAGAGCTCGCCGTAGAGCTCGAGCAGGTACGTCGCGACCACGAGCTGGCGGGCGATCGTGTGCGCGAAGTCGCCGTTGGGCTGCTCGAAGATCCAGGCGTTGCGCCACTCGGGCTCGTCGCGCCAGTACGCGAGGTCGTCCTCGCTGCGGCCGGTGGCGCTGCCCGCGTAGTGCAGCAGCGAGCGGGCGTGGCCGATCAGGTCGAGGCCGATGTTGCCGAGCGCCACGTCCTCCTCGAGCTCGGGCGCGCGGGTGATCCACATGCCCAGCTGCTGGGCGAGCACCAGCGCGTCGTCGCCGAGCCGCATCGCGTACTCCGCGGCATCCGCCGACGCCGTGCCGCCGGTGCCCGTGAGACCGGCACCCGCGAGCTCCTCGACGAGCTCGACCTGGTCGACGGAGACGTCGCCGTGCCCCTCGACGGGCTCAGGGACGGATGCGCTCACAGGTGCTTCACCCCCTCGGACTTCGTGTAGTACACCGCGTGGCGGTAGTTCTTGCCCGCGGGGCTCTCGAAGAACGCGCCCTTCGCGTCGGGGTCGCTCGTGGTGATCGCGTCGGCGGGCACCACCCAGATCGAGACGCCCTCGTTGCGGCGCGTGTAAAGGTCGCGCGCGTTGCGCACGGCCATGTCGGCGTCGGGCGCGTGCAGCGACCCGACGTGCACGTGGCTGAGGCCGCGGTTGGCCCGCACGAAGACCTCCCAGAGGGGCCAGGCCTCGGTGCCCGTCTCGCCCGGAGTCGACATCATGCCACCGCCCCGGATGCCGCGAGCGCACGCTCGGCCTGCTTGCGGGCGTACTCGGCGGCCGCCTCGCGCACCCAGGCGCCGTCCTCGTGGGCCTCGCGCCGGCGGCGCAGGCGCTCGGCGTTCGCGGGGCCGCGGCCGGCGAGGACCTCGTTGAACTCGGTCCAGTCGATCTCGCTGATGTCGTAGGCCTGGCGCTCCTCGTTCCACGCCAGGTTCGGGTCGGGCAGCGTGACGCCGAGCACCTCGGCCTGCGGCACCAGCATGCCGACGAAGCGCTGGCGCAGCTCGTCGTTCGAGAACCGCTTGATGTTCCACGCCATCGACTGCGCCGAGTTCGGCGACTGGTCGTCGGGCGGCCCGAACATCATGAGGCTCGGCCAGTACCAGCGGTTCACGGCGTCCTGCGCCATCTCGCGCTGCGCCTCGGTGCCCTGCATGAGCTCGAGCAGGATCTCGAAGCCCTGCCGCTGGTGGAACGACTCCTCCTTGCAGATGCGCACCATCGCGCGGCCGTACGGTCCGTAGGAGGCGCGGCACAGCGGCACCTGGTTGCAGATCGCGGCGCCGTCGACGAGCCACCCGATGGCGCCCATGTCGGCCCAGGTCGGCGTCGTGTAGTTGAAGATCGACGAGTAGCGCGCCCTGCCCTCGATGAGCTGCTGCATCATCTCCTCGCGCCCGATGCCGAGCGTCTGCGCGGCCGAGTAGAGGTAGAGCCCGTGGCCCGCCTCGTCCTGCACCTTCGCCATGAGGATCGCCTTGCGCTTCAGGCTGGGCGCCCGCGAGATCCAGTTGGACTCGGGCTGCATGCCGATGATCTCGGAGTGCGCGTGCTGGCTGATCTGCCGGATGAGCGTCTTGCGGTACGCCTCGGGCATCCAGTCGCGCGGCTCGATGCGCGAGTCCTTGGCGATGAGGTCGTCGAACAGCGCCTGGGCGGCCTCGTCGTGCTCCTCACGACTGGCGACGCTGAGGTCTGCGGGTGCGGTCATCGTCGACTCCTGTGCTCTGGCGGAATCCGGCCCGCGGTACGCCGCGGCATCCGGTATTACTAACCGATCGTTCAGTTAGTATATAGTCATCTTCAGCGCCGCAGCAACGGCGCGCAACTCGACGAGGAGCAACGCATGACGGATGCCACGAGCCAGGCCAATCGCGCCATGATGGACCGCGACCTCGCCTCCGCCGCCCTCGGCATGGTCGTCGAGCGCGACGATCCCGGCCACGCGGTCGTGTCGATGCTCGTGCGAGAGGACATGACGAACGGCTTCCACATCACCCACGGCGGCCTCGTCTTCACCCTGGCCGACACGGCCTTCGCCATCGCCTGCAACGAGGACGACAACGTCACCGTCGCGGCGGGCGCCGACATCACCTTCCTGAAGTCCACGCGCGCGGGGCAGACCCTCACCGCGACCGCCGTCCGCCGCACCCGGTCGGGCCGCACCGGACTCTACGACGTCTCGGTCGTCGACGAGCACGGCGACGCGGTCGCCGAGTTCCGCGGCCGATCCCTCTCCACGAACCGCAGCGTTCCCTGAGCCCGTCGAGGGGAACGCACCCCCACCAGGGTCCCTTCGACAGGCTCAGGGACCGGCCATCACCCACAGGAGCACCACGTGTCGACGACGACCATCTCCCCCAGCGTCTCGGGCCTCGAGCCCGTGCCCGCCGCCGACCTCGACCCCGAGGAGCGGATGTCCCGCGCCGAGATCGAGGCGCTCCAGCTCGAGCGGCTGCAGCAGACCGTGCGGCACGCCTACGAGCACGTGCCGCTCTACACGCGCAAGTTCGACGAGGCGGGCGTGAAGCCCGGCGACATCCGTTCGCTGGCGGATGTCGCGAGGCTGCCGTTCACGACCAAGGCCGACCTGCGCGAGACCTACCCCTTCGGCATGTTCGCCGTGCCCATGGAGCGGGTCGCGCGCATCCACGCCTCGAGCGGCACGACCGGCCGGCCGACCGTGGTCGGCTACACCTCGGGCGACCTCGACCGCTGGGCGACGCTCGTCGCCCGGTCGCTGCGGGCCAGCGGCATCCGCCCCGGCATGAAGGTGCACAACGCCTACGGCTACGGGCTCTTCACGGGCGGCCTCGGCGCGCACGCCGGCATCGAGAAGCTCGGCGCGACGGTCATCCCGATGTCGGGCGGCCAGACCGCGCGCCAGGTGCAGCTCATCCGGGACTTCGAGCCCGACGCGATCCTCTGCACGCCGAGCTACCTGCTCACGATCGCCGACGCAATGGTCGAGCAGGGCATCGACCCGCGCTCCACGTCGCTCAAGGTCGCCGTGCTCGGCGCCGAGCCGTGGACCAACGAGATGCGCCACGAGCTCGAGCAGCGCCTCGGCCTCGACGCGCTCGACATCTACGGGCTCAGCGAGGTCATGGGACCGGGCGTCGGCAACGAGTGCCTCGAGACGAAGGACGGCCCGCACCTCTGGGAGGACCACTTCCTGCCCGAGATCATCGACGGCGACACCGGCGCGGTGCTGGCCGACGGCGACCTCGGCGAGCTCGTGTTCACGTCGCTCACGAAGGAGGCGTTCCCGGTCATCCGGTACCGCACGCGCGACCTCACGCGCCTCCTGCCCGGCACCGCCCGCCCCGGCATGCGTCGCATGGAGAAGGTCACGGGCCGGAACGACGACATGATCATCCTGCGCGGCGTGAACCTGTTCCCCACGCAGATCGAGGAGCTCGTGCTCGGCATCGAGCAGCTCACGCCGCACTTCGTGCTCGAGCTCTCCCGCGAAGGGCGCATGGACGCGCTGAAGGTGCGCATCGAGCGGCACCCCGACCTCTCGGTCGAGACGTGCGAGGCGGCCGCGGTCGTGCTCGCGCAGCGCATCAAGGTGCACGTCGGATCGACGGTCGCCGTGCAGCTCGAGGAGCCGGGCGCCCTGCCGCGCAGCGAGGGCAAGTACAAGCGGGTCTACGACCTCCGCTGAGGTCGGCGACGTGCCGGGCGGCCGGCGCGGGGCATCCGCTCTGCGCCACTTCGGCGGCCACCGCACCATCTCGACTGGCGCAGAGGGCACGGAAGTGGCGCAACGGCCGGCGTGACCACCGAGATGGGAGACTGGGGGCGATGTCAGAGAACGGAAGCCTCCGACGGGGACGCCCCGGTTACGACAAGCAGGGCATCCTCGACGTCGCCGTCGCCGCGTTCAACCAGTACGGCTACGACGCGACGTCGATGGGCGTGCTCGCCGACCGGCTCGGCCTGTCGAAGTCCGCGATCTACCACCACTTCGCGTCGAAGGACGAGATCCTCGACCGCGCCCTCGACACGGCGCTCGGCGCGCTCGAGGGCGTGCTGGAGGAGGCGGCGCATCCTGAGCTCGTCGAAGGGCCGGCGCCCCGGCGTGCCGCCGACCGGCTCGACCACGTGCTGCGCGGCGCCGTGCACGTACTCGTCGAGAAGCTGCCCTACGTGACCCTGCTGCTGCGCGTGCGCGGCAACACCGAGGTGGAGCGCCGCGCGCTCGCCCGCCGGCGCGCGTTCGACAAGCGGGTGACGGCGCTCGTGTCCGAGGCGCAGGCCGAGGGGTCGCTGCGCAGCGACATCGACGTGCGCATCGTGGAGCGGCTGCTCTTCGGCATGATCAACTCGATCGTCGAGTGGTACCGGCCCGGCGGCCCCGAGGACGCCGACCGCCTCGCCGACGACGTCATCGCGATCGCGCTCGACGGGCTGCGCATGCCCACGTCGAACCGCGTGGAGGAGCTGCTCGGCTGAGTCCGGGGCGCGAGGTCGTCCGGCGGAAGTCCCGCCGGGGTGGAGGGGGAACACCATGATCGAACCGCTCGAGGGCCTGCCGTCGGGCGTGATCGGCTTCCGGGCCGTGGGCACCATCGAGGCATCCGACTACCGCGACGTGCTCGAGCCGGCCATCGACGCCGCGATCGCCGAGCGCGGCACGGTCAGCTGCGTGTTCGTGCTGGGCGACGAGTTCGACCGCTACTCGCTCGGCGCGATGCTCGAGGACGCGAAGCTCATCCGCCGGCCGCTCTCGGCGTGGAAGCGCGCGGCGTTCGTCACCAACCACGACGTGCTCGCCGGCATCGCGACCGCGTTCGGCGGCCTGGTGCCCGGCGAGTTCGAGGTCTTCCCGCTCGACAAGCAGGCCGAGGCCGCCGCCTGGGTCGCCGAGTCGGTCGAGTCGCCCGCGAGCTGAGCCCTCGGGTCCTACGCCGGGCAGGGCTCGTTCGTCGCGACGCGGGCGCGCGGCATCCGCTCGCGTCGACGTCGCACGGGCGCCGGCGCGTCGGCCGATGCCTCGGCGAGTCGTTCGGCCACCACCCGGCGACGCTCGAGCTGCTGCACGAGCTGGGCCTCGCGTGCCTCGGCGAGATGCGGGAAGGTCAGTTCCGAGATCAACATGTCCACTCCGGTTCCGTGCGTGGTTGACCCTAGACTCCTGTCTGAGGTGGCCGCCCGGCATCCGGCAGATGCCCTATTCTCGGCGGCCGCGGAGCAGAGGGGAATGAGCGGATGCCGCAGGATGCCGTACCCGTCGTGAAGCAGCGCATCGGATTCCTCTCGTTCGGCCACTGGCATCCCTCGCCGCAGTCGTCGACGCGCTCCGGACGCGATGCGCTCGTGCAGTCGATCGAGCTCGCGGTGGCGGCCGAGGAGCTCGGCATCGACGGCGCGTTCTTCCGCGTGCACCACTTCGCCCGGCAGCTCGCGAGCCCGTTCCCGCTGCTCGCCGCGATCGGCGCCCGCACGAGCCGCATCGAGATCGGCACCGGCGTCATCGACATGCGCTACGAGAACCCCCTCTACATGGCCGAGGATGCCGCGGCCGCCGACCTCATCAGCGCCCACGCCGGCGGCGAGGGTCGCCTGCAGCTGGGCGTGAGCCGCGGCTCGCCCGAGCCCGCCCAGAACGGCTCGCACGCGTTCGGGTTCGTGCCGCCCGAGGGCGAGACCGACGCCGACCTCGCGCGCCAGAAGACCGAGCTGTTCCGCGCCGCGATCACGGGCGCCGGCGTCGTGGCGGGCAACCCGCAGATGACCGGATCCACCTCGCCGCTGCCGATCCAGCCCCAGTCGCCGGGCCTCGTCGATCGCATCTGGTGGGGCAGCGGCACGCGCGCGACCGCCGAGTGGACCGCCGAGCAGGGCATGAACCTGATGAGCTCGACGCTGCTCACCGAGGACACGGGCGTGCCGTTCGACGAGCTGCAGTACGAGCAGATCCAGCTGTACCGCGACGCGTGGGAGGCCGCGGGCTGGGAGCGCACACCGCGCGTCTCGGTGTCGCGCAGCGTGATCCCACTGGTGACCGACGAGGACCGCGAGTACTTCGGCCCCCGCGTCGGCAGCGACACGAAGGACCAGGTCGGATTCCTGGACGGCGGGCTCGCGCGCTTCGGCAAGAGCTACATCGGCGAACCCGACCGCATCGCCGAGGAGCTCGCGAACGACAAGGCCGTCGCGGCCGCCGACACGCTGCTCGTCACCGTGCCGAACCAGCTCGGCGTCGACTACAACGCGCGGCTGCTTGCCTCGATCGCCGAGCACGTCGGCCCGGCGATCGGGTGGACGCCGAACCGCTGATCGGAATCCAGAGCGGTCTCGCGAGCGCGGATGTCGGCCGCATCGACGAGAGTGGAGGCATGACCGCCCTCGTCACGACCGACGCCACGCGTGCCGACGCCCTCGCCGCGCTCCGCGAGCTCGTGGGCCGGCCCGACGCGGAGTTCCACGAGGGGCAGTTCGAGGCGATCGAGGCGCTCGTCGACGGGCGACGCCGCGCGCTCGTCGTGCAGCGCACCGGCTGGGGCAAGTCCGCGGTCTACTTCGTGGCCACGGCGCTGCTGCGTCGCAGGGGCGGTGGCCCGACCGTGCTCGTCTCGCCGCTGCTCGCGCTCATGCGCGACCAGATCGCGGCGGCCGAGCGTGCGGGCGTGCGCGCGGTGGCGATCAACTCGACGAATCCGCACGAGTGGGACGACGTCGTGCGCCGGCTCGACGCCGACGAGGTCGACGTGCTGCTGGTGTCGCCCGAGCGGCTCAACAACCCCTCGTTCCGCGAGCAGCAGCTGCCCGCGCTGGTGCGACGCATCGGCCTGCTCGTCGTCGACGAGGCGCACTGCATCAGCGACTGGGGTCATGACTTCCGGCCCGACTACCGACGGCTCCGCGATCTCATCGCCCGCATTTCGGCCGACGTGCCGGTGCTCGCGACCACGGCGACGGCGAACAGCCGGGTGGTGGCGGATGTTGCGGAGCAGCTCGGCGGGAGCGAGGTGCTCACGATCCGCGGCCCGCTGGCCCGCTCGTCGCTGCGCCTCGGGGTCCTGCGACTCCCCGACTCCACGACCCGCCTGGCCTGGCTGCTCAGCCACCTCGACGACCTGCCCGGCTCGGGAATCATCTACACGCTGACCGTCTCGGCGGCGAACGACACGGCGCGCCTCCTGCGCGAGCGCGGCCACGACGTGCGCGCCTACACGGGTCAGACCGATCCCGACGAGCGCGAGGAGTCCGAGGGCCTGCTGAAGCGCAACGAGGTGAAGGCGCTCATCGCCACGAGCGCGCTCGGCATGGGATTCGACAAGCCCGACCTCGGCTTCGTGGTGCACCTCGGGGCGCCGTCGTCGCCCGTCGCCTACTACCAGCAGGTCGGGCGAGCGGGTCGCGCGACCGAACGCGCCGACGTGCTCCTGCTCCCGGGCAATGAGGATCCGGCGATCTGGCACTACTTCGCGACGGCGTCGATGCCCGACGAGGAGCGCGCCCGCCGCGTGATCGACGAGCTGTCCGACGAGCCGGTGTCGACCCCGGCGCTCGAGGCGCGGGTCGACATCCGCCGCATGCCGCTCGAGCTGCTACTCAAGGTGCTCGACGTCGACGGCGCCGTGCGCCGGGTACAGGGCGGCTGGGTCGCCACCGGCGAGCCGTGGAGCTACGACGCCCAGCGCTACGAGCGCATCGCCCAGGAGCGCGAGGCGGAGCAGCGGCACATGATCGAGTACGAGCAGACCGACGGATGCCGCATGGCGTTCCTGCAGCGTTCGCTCGACGACGAGACGGCGGTCCCGTGCGGCCGGTGCGACACCTGTGCCGGTGCCTGGTACCCGGGCGGCCTCGCCGACGGCGCCGCCGAGGCCGCCGCCGGCGCCCTCGACCGGGTGGGCGTGCCCATCGAGCCGCGCCGCGCCTGGCCGACCGGCGCCGACCGGCTCGGGGTCCCGGTCAAGGGCCGCATCCCTGCGGGCGAGCAGGCCGACGAGGGCCGCGCGCTCGCGCGGCTCACCGACCTCGGATGGGGCGCCACCCTGCGCGAGCTGTTCGCGCCGAACACCCCCGATGCCCCGGTTCCGCCGCAGGTGCTGGCGGCCTGCGTGCGCGTGCTCGCCGACTGGGGCTGGGCCGAGCGCCCCGTGGCCGTCGCCTCGCTCCCGTCGCGGTCGCGGCCGCTGCTCGTCGACTCGCTCGCCCGCGGCATCGCGGAGGTCGGCCGGATGCCGTACCTCGGTGCGCTCGCGCCAGCGAAAGGCGGCCCCGCCGGTCGTCCCGGCGGGAACAGCGCCTTCCGGCTCGCCGGCGTCTGGGACCGGTTCACGGCCGACGGGATGGACGTGCCCGAGGGCGGCCTCCTGCTCGTCGACGACCAGGCCGACAGCCGATGGACGCTCACGGTCGCGGCACGGACCCTGCGGGAGCGAGGCGCGAGCGCGGTGCTCCCGTTCGTGCTCGCGCTGCGCGGCTGACGTGCGCGACGCGGCGGATCCCCGGCGCTACGCCGGCTGCGGCGCCTGCTCCTTCGCCACGAGGGTGAGCACGTCGTAGGTCGCGACGAGCTCGTCGTCCTGGTTCTTCAGCACCGCGTCCCAGCGCACCTCGCCGTACTCGTCGGTCTCGCGCGGCGAGATCTGCTTCGCCGTGAGCTCGACCCGGATCGAGTCGCCGGGCGACACCGGCGTGATGAAGCGCAGGTTCTCCAGGCCGGAGTTCGCGAGCACCGGGCCGGGCGCGGCGTCGACGAACAGGCCGGCGGCCCAGGACACGAGCAGGTAGCCGTGCGCGACGCGCCCCGGGAAGAACGGGTTCGCGGCCGCGGCCTCCTCGTCCATGTGCGCGTAGAACGTGTCGCCCGTGAACTCCGCGAACGTCTCGATGTCCTCGAGGGTCACCGTGCGCGACGCCGAGACGACCTGGTCGCCGATGCGCAGCTCCGCGAGCGACTTGCGGAACGGATGCACGCCGTCGGCCTGCGACGCCGCGCCCTGGTGCCACACGCCGGTGAGCGCGGTGAGCATCTCGGGCGAGCCCTGCACGGCGGTGCGCTGCATGTGGTGCAGCACGGCACGGATGCCGCCGAGCTCCTCGCCGCCGCCGGCGCGACCGGGTCCGCCGTGCACGAGGTTCGGCAGCGGCGAGCCGTGGCCCGTCGAGCTGCGCGCGTCGTCGCGGTCGAGGAAGAGCACGCGGCCGTTGTACGCCGCGATGCCCGACGCCAGCGCGACGGCCACCGAGGGGTCGTGCGTCGCGACGCTCGTCACGAGCGATCCTCCGCCGCGGGCCACGAGCCCGGTGGCCTCGTCGAGGGAGCCGTAGCCGACGATCGACGCGACCGGCCCGAACGCCTCGACCTCGTGCAGCGCGGGGCTCGCGGCATCCGCGAACCGCAGCAGCATGGGGCCGACGAAGGCGCCGTCGGGCGCCGCACCGGTGCTGCCGTCGGCGTGGACGATGCTCGGGGCATCCGTCGAGCCGATCACGAGCTCGCCGCCCCCCTGCTCGAGCCGGCCGACCTGGCGGAGGACCTCGTCGCGCTGGGTGAGCGACGCGAGCGGGCCCATCGTGACGCCCTCGGCGCGCGGGTCGCCGACGACCACGCGCTCGGCGATGCGGGCGCGCACGGCGTCGATGACCGCGTCGACGGATGCCTCGGGCACGATCGCGCGCCGGATGGCGGTGCACTTCTGGCCCGCCTTGGAGGTCATCTCGACGACGAGCTGTTTCACGAACGCGTCGAACTCGGGCGTGCCCGACACCGCGTCCGTGCCGAGGATCGACGCGTTGATCGAGTCGGTCTCGCTCGTGAACCGCACGCCGCCCGTCTGCACGGAGTCGTGCGAGCGCAGCCGCTCGGCGGTGGACGCCGAGCCGGTGAACGCGACGAGGTCGCCGAGGCGCAGGTGGTGGAAGAGGTCGGGCACGCCGCCCGACACGAGCTGCAGCGAGCCCTCGGGGAGCAGCCCCGACTCGACGAGGATGCGCACCATCGCCTCGGCGACGTAGCCCGTCGGCGTCGCGGGCTTCACGATCGTCGGGACGCCGGCGAGGAAGGCCGGCGCGAACTTCTCGAGCGAGCCCCATACCGGGAAGTTGAAGGCGTTGATCTGCACGGCCACGCCGGGGAGCCGGGTGTAGATATGCCGGCCGAGGAATGAGCCGTCCTTCGACAGGTTCTCGACGTTGCCGTCGATGTAGACCTTGCTGTTCGGCATCTCGCGGCGGCCCTTGCCCGAGTAGGTGAAGAGCACGCCGATGCCGCCGTCGATGTCGACCCACGAGTCCTGCTTCGTCGCACCCGTGCGGCTCGAGAGCTCGTAGAGTTCGGCCTTGCGCTCGGTGAGCGCGAGCGCGAACTGCTTGAGCAGCACCGCGCGCTGGTGGAACGTCAGCTCGCCGAGGCTCGCCTGGCCCAGCGTGCGGGCGTACTCCAGCGCTCCCGCGAGGTCGAGGCCCTCAGTCGACACGCGGGCGATCACGTCGCCCGTCGACGCGTCGCGCACCTCGGTCGCCGAGGCCGCGGCCGCGGCGTCCGGCGTCCACCACTGCCCCTGGACGTAGCTCGGCAGGATCTCGGTCATCGTGTGTTCCTCTCTCGGATCGCCGCTCACGGCGCATCCCACAGGTAGAAGCCCTCGCCCGTCTTGCGGCCGAGCTTGCCCTCGGCCACCATGCGGCGCAGCAGCGCGGGCGGCGCGAAGCGCTCGCCGAGCGTCGACGAGAGGTACTCGGCGATGCCGAGCCGCACGTCGAGGCCGACGATGTCGGTGAGCCGCAGGGGGCCCACCGGATGCTTGTACCCGAGCGTCATCGCGGCGTCGATGTCCTCGGCGCTGGCCACGCCGTCCTCGAGCATGCGGATGGCCTCGAGCCCGAGCGCGACACCGAGCCGGGACGACGCGAAGCCCGGGGCATCCGCGACGACGATCGGAGTCTTGCCGATCGCGTGCACCCACTCGCGGGCCTCAGCCACGAGGGTGCCCTGCGAGGCGTCGCCGCGCACGATCTCGACGAGCGACGAGGCCGGCACGGGGTTGAAGAAGTGCATGCCGAGGAAGCGGTCGGGCCGGTCGAGCAGCGCGGCGAGCTGGTCGATCGAGATCGACGAGGTGTTCGACGCGAGCGCGGCCTCGGGCGGCAGCACCGCCTCGACCCGGGTGAGCGCGTCGATCTTCAGCTCGAGGTCCTCCGGCACGGCCTCGATCACGAGGCCCGCGCGGGCGAAGTCCGCGACGTCGATGCTCGTCGCGAAGCGCGCGACGATGGCCGACTCCTCTTCGTCGGCGGTGCCGCGGGCGACGGATGCCGCGACGGACTCGAGCACGCGCGCCGAGGCCGCGCCCGCGGCATCCGCGTCACGCTCGACGACGGTCACGCGCGAGCCGGCGAGCAGGAACGCGTGCGCGATGCCGGCGCCCATGCGTCCGCCGCCGAGCACGCCGACGTCGGAGGGGGCTCCGGTCGAGGTCTCGCTCATCGCTGGGTCCTCTCGGTTGTCTTCGGGTCGGCGTGCCTGCGGTCCTTCGACCGGCGCTCGAGGAACTCGGTCATGCGCCGGAACTTCTCGGGGCTCTCGAAGAGGTCGGCCTGGGCCTCGAGGTCGACGGCCGGATGCTCCGCGAGCGGAGCGCGGAAGACGCGCTTCGTGGCGATCGTGGCGGCGCGGTCGTTGGCCGCGATCCGGTCGGCGATCGCGTGCGCCGCGGGCAGCAGCTCGTCGACGGGGTGCACCTCGGTGACGAGGCCGAGGTCGCGCGCCTCGTCGGCGCCGACCGCGCGGCCCGTGAGGAGCAGCTCGATCGCGCGCGCCTCGCCGACGATCTCCTTCAGGCGCCAGCTCGCCCCGGCCGCCGCGATGATGCCGAGTCCGGTCTCGGGGTTGCCGATGCGCAGGCGGGGCGTGGCGATGCGGATGTCGGCCGCGTACGCGAGCTCGGCGCCGCCGCCGAGCGCGTACCCGTCGAGGGCCGCGATGACGGGCATGGGCAGCTCGTGCACGCGCACGAACGCGTTCGCGTTGATGCCGCGGCGGGCGTCGTCGGCCCGGCGCTCGCGCAGCTCGCCGATGTCGGCGCCCGACGCGAACACGCCGCCGGCGCCCGTGAGGATCAGGATCCGCGGGATCGCCTCGAGCTCCGCGCACAGCAGGTGCAGGGCGTCGATCGTCGCCTGGTCGATCGCGTTGCGCTTCTCGGGACGATCGAGCGTGGCGACCACGCGGTCGTCGAATCGCTCGACGCGCAGGGGCCCGCCCGCGGCATCCGACAGCGGGTGCACCTCGGCCATCACACGCGCTCCACGATGAGCGCGGTGCCCTGGCCGACTCCGACGCACATGGTGGCGAGGCCGTAGCGCGAGCCCTCGCGCTCCATACGTCCGAGCAGGGTCACCACGAGTCGCGAACCCGACGAGCCGAGCGGATGCCCCAGCGCGATCGCGCCGCCGTCGGCGTTCACGCGCGACTCGTCGAGGCCGAGCCGGCGGATGCACGCGATGGACTGGGTGGCGAACGCCTCGTTGAGCTCGACCGACCCGATGTCGTCGAGGTCGATGCCCGCCCGCTCGAGGGCCTTCTCGGTCGCGGGGACGGGCCCGAGGCCCATGATCTCGGGCGCGAGCCCGGCGCTCGTGCCGACGACCACGCGGGCGCGGGGCGTGAGGCCGTAGCGCTCGACCGCCTCGCCGCTCGCGACGAGGATCGCCGATGCGCCGTCGTTGAGCGCGCTCGAGTTGCCGGCGGTCACGACCGAGCCGCCGTGCACCACGGGACGCAGGCCCGCGAGCACCTCGAGCGTCGTCTCGGGGCGCGGGCCCTCGTCGACGAGCACCTCGCCCTTGTGGGTCTGGACCCCGACGATCTCGGGCTCGAACCGGCCCGCAGCGATGGCGGCGGCGGCCCGCTGCTGCGAACGGAGGGCGAACGCGTCGGCGTCCTCGCGCGTGATGCCGTCGACGCGGGCGACCTCCTCGGCGGTCTCGGGCATCGCGTAGGTGGCCTTGTCGCGGGCGAGCAGCTGCCGGTTCGGGAAACGCCAGCCGATCGACGTGTCGTAGGCGGCGCCGGGCTTCGCCCACGGCCGGTCGGGCTTGGCCTGCACCCACGGTGCACGGGTCATCGACTCGACGCCGCCCGCGATGATCAGGTCGGCGTCGCCGGCGCGGATGGCCTGGGAGGCCATCGTGATGGCCGACATGCCCGAGGCGCAGAGCCGGTTCACGGTGATGCCGGGCACCTCGTCGGGCAGGCCCGCGAGCAGCACCGACATGCGCCCGACGTTGCGGTTGTCCTCGCCGGCCTGGTTGGCGGCGCCGAGGATGACCTCGTCGATGGCGCCGAGCTCGCCCGCCCGGTCGAGGTCGGTGCGTCGCACCAGCTCGCCGACCACGAGGGCGGCGAGGTCGTCGGGCCGCACGCTCGCGAGCGCACCGCCGTAGCGTCCGACCGGGGTGCGCACCCCGCCGACGAGGTAGGCCTCCGCCATGCTCACTCCTGACTGCATCGTCCGGGAACGCTCGCCCGCCCAGCGTATTCGCCGACGGGTCCTCCGGACCGAGCGGCAGCTCGGGTTCGGAATTGGCAACCGACCGTTCAGTCAGTAATTATGCCCCAGCGTCGAGCGGGGCGCCACTCGGGACGGCACGACGGATGGCGTCGCGCCGGCACGTCGGTGCCGAGGCGACGCCATCCGTCGCGGTCGGTCAGCCCTCGGTGGGCGCGGGCGTCGGGGTCGGCGTCGGGCCGAACAGCGTCCAGGCGCCGGCCTTGCACTCGTAGAACTGCACCGTGCTCGTGTCGATGAAGATGTCGCCGTCGGTGGTGCACGTCGAGGGGTCGGGGACGCCGACGCCGAGGAGCACCTGCGTGCCCGCAGCACCGGCCTCGCCCTGCGCACCCTGCTCGCCCTGGGCACCCTGCTCGCCCTGGGCACCCTGCTCGCCCTGGGCGCCCTGCTCGCCCTTGGCCCCCTGCTCCCCCTGCGCGCCCGTGAGGTTCTCGGCGGCGTTCTGGCGGATGTTCCCGACGAGCGTCCACTCGCCGTCCTGGAACAGGTACACGTCGGAGTTCGAGATGTCGATGTAGACGTCGCCCTCGTACCCCTTGCCTTCCTCGGGCACGCCGGTACCGGCACGAACGGCCGAGCCCGCGGGCAGGATCTCCTTGATCGCCTCCTCGTAGGCGGCCTCGTCGACCTCCGCCGCGGTCGGCGTCGGCGTCGGCTCGGCCGCCGTGGTGTCGCCCGCGCGGGCGACCCAGGACCCGAGGAAGGCCGCGACGAACGAGAGCACGACGATCGCGACGCCGAACCAGATGAGCGTCGCCCGGCTCACGGTCGGGGGGCCCGAGGGCGGCGGTGCTGCCTGCGGAGCAGCCCCCTGCGTCGGGGAATCGGGCGATGCGCCCTGCGGGGTACGGTCGTCGCTCATGTCGATGCGCCCTCCACGTCTCGCGCTCCCGGGCTCCCCAGGTGGTGCACGGCGACGCGCGTCGCGCTCATGCTAATCCCGCGGATGGGACGAGAACAGGCCCGCGACCGGGCGGGTCGCGGGCCTGTTCGGGTGGTGTGGCCGTCGCCTAGGAGGCGACCTCCTCGGTCGTGGCCCCGATCGCGGGCTCGACCTCGACCTCGGCCTTCGCGGGCGCGGCATCGAGCTCGGCGTGCAGGTCGTCCCCGAGGCGAACGTCGACGAAGTCGACCTCGATCTCGGCGCGGCCCAGGAGCTCGGCCATGCGGCGCTGGCGGTTCCGCGGGATGAGCGTGACGACGCGACCCTCCTTGCCGGCGCGGCCGGTGCGGCCGGCACGGTGCAGGTAGGTCTTGTACTCGTCGGGCGCGTCGGCCTGGATCACGAGGTCGATGTCGTCGACGTGGATGCCGCGTGCCGCGACATCAGTGGCCACCAGCACGTCGACCCGGCCGCTCGTCAGCTGCTGCAGGTTGCGCGTGCGGCGCGACTGGTTGAGGTCGCCGTGCAGCGCCACGGCGCGGATGCCGTAATCCTCGAGGTGATCGGTGAGGTCCTCGGCGAACGCGCGGGTGCGCGAGAACACGAGGGTCTTGCCGTCGCGCTGCGCGAGCTGCGCGACGATGTCGCGCTTGTCGCGATTGTCGATCACGAACACGCGGTGGTCGATGGCCGAGGACGCCTGGTCCTCGCCGGCCACCTCGTGCACCGCCGGGTCGACGAGGAACTCGTCGACGAGCGCGGCCACGCCGGTGTCGAGCGTCGCGGAGAAGAGGAGCTTCTGGCCGCCTTCGGAGGTGCGGCGGATGATGCGCTGCACCGGCTCGAGGAACCCGAGGTCGCACATGTGGTCGGCCTCGTCGAGCACCGTGACCACGACCTGGCTGAGGTCGAGGCGACCCTGCTCCACGAGGTCCTCGATGCGGCCCGGCGTGCCGATCACGATGTCGACGCCGCGCTGGAGCGCGCCGACCTGGCGGCCCTGGGGGACACCACCGTAGATCTGCGTGGTGAAGAGGCCGACGCTCTGCGCGATCGGCTGCACCGTGCGGTCGATCTGCAGCGCGAGCTCGCGGGTCGGCGCGAGGATCAGCGCGCGCGGGCTCCGGCCGATCTGGCGCTTCACGCGGCTGGTCCCTGAGCGGCCCGCGGTGCCCTGAGCCTGTCGAAGGGTCGAAGGGCCCGATTCGGCCCACAGCTGCATGAGGCGCTCCACCGTGGGCGCGCCGAAGGCGATGGTCTTGCCGGAGCCCGTGCGACCGCGGCCGAGCACGTCGCGGCCCTCGAGGACGACGGGGATCGTCGCGGCCTGGATCGGGAACGGCGTCTCGGCGCCGAGCTCGGCGAGCACGCGCACGACGTTGCCGCCGAGGCCGAGGTCGGCAAAGCTCACGCCCTCGACCGCGTCGGCCTGAATCGCCTCGGCCTCGAGGCGCTCGAGCACGACGTCGTCGGCCGGCGCGAAGCGCGACTCGGCCTCGCGCGAGGGGTAGAAGCTCGACGCGCGGCGCTCCGAGTCGCGGAAGCCGGGGCGGTCGAACTCGCGGCGGGCGGGACGCTCGTCGCGGTCGGACGAGCGGGCCGGGCGGTCGTTCCGGTCGAACTCGCGACGCGGCGCGCGGTCGTCGCGGTCGGAGCGACGCGGGGCACGGTCATCACGGTCGTAGGAACGTGCGGGACGCTCGTCGCGGTCGGACCGACGCGGCGCACGGTCGTCACGGTCGTACGAACGAGCCGGGCGCTCGTCGCGGTCGGAGCGACGCGGGGCACGGTCGTCGCGGTCGTAGGAACGTGCGGGACGCTCGTCACGGTCGAACCGACGCGGCGCACGGTCGTCACGGTCGTACGAACGAGCCGGGCGGTCCTCGCGGTAGTGCGCGCGCGCGGGGCGGTCGTCACGGTCGCGACGCGGCGCACGGTCGTCGCGATCGAACCGACGCGGCGCACGCTCGTCGCGCGCCGGGCGCTCGTCACGCGCAGGACGCCCCTCGCGCACGGTACGGTGCGGCGAGCGGCCGGTTGCGACGCGCTCCTCGCGCGACCAGCGCTCCTTGCGGGGCGTCTCCTCCTCGGGGCGGTAGCCGCGGTGGCCGGGGCTGCGCGATCCGGCCTTCTGCGAGGTCGAGCCGTTGCGCGCGGCGGTGCCGCTCTTGCGGCCGCCCTTCGCGTACGAGGGATCGAAGTTCCTGGCGGGTCGTCCGCCAGCGGGCTTCTTGTTCTTGGGCACGATGGATCTTCCTGGGTTGTACTTGAGTACATGGCAGCCGGCCGGGCGCAGGAGTGCGCTCGGCAGGACTGAGAACCCGGAACATCGTCGACCGGGGCCGTTCACATACGGTGACTTCCGAGGACAAGCCGCCCTCGAATCCGGCCCTCAGGACTCACAAACCCATCCGCGCCACGGCGCGGTGTCCAGAACCGACTCCGCAACGATACCGGATCGCGGCTGGGAAAGCCCCGAGCAGGCCGCGGTTCCGCCGCCGGCCGCCGCGTTTGACATCGCCGGATCGTGGGTTAGCATCACTCCACCCCTGAACCCGGAGCCCGGTGTGACCTCGACCCGAATCGCAGGCGGCTCCGGCATCCGCGTCAGGCGGATCGTCGCAGCCGCGCTGGCCGCCATCGCGGCGATCACGGGCGTGGTCGCGCTCTCCGGCTTCCACACCCAGCTGCGCGAGATCGACCCGACGGGGCCGGATGCGGCGAGCGAGGTCGCGAGCGCCGAGGTGATCGGCATCCGCACGTTCACCCCGCCCGCGGGCCTCGAGGTCGAGGCCGACCTCGAGTACGGCACGCGCGAGGACGGCACGCTGCTGACGCTCGACGTCTGCCTGCCCGCCGCCGATGCGCTCGAGCGGCAGCGGCCCGCGGTCGTGTCGATCCACGGCGGCAGCTGGGCGCGCGGCGACAAGGCGAACGCCGACTGGCGCAACGTGTGCCTGTGGCTCGCGAGCGAGGGCTTCGTCGCGGCATCCGTCAACTACCGGCTCGTGCCCGACGCGCGGTTCCCGGCCGCGATCGACGACGTGGCGCTCGCGGTGGCGTGGCTGCGCGACCCCGAGCAGGTCGAGCGGTTCGGCATCGACCCGACGCGCATCGGCGCGTTCGGCGGTTCGGCCGGCGGCAACCTCGCCGCGCTGCTCGGGATGACGGGCGAGGGGCCGCTCGACCAGGGCTCGCGGGTCGCCGCGGTCGCGGAGCTGTCGGGTCCGGTCGGCCTGAGCGCGGCCGAGCTCGCGGCCGACGCCGCATCGCCATGGCTCGAGGGCATCGTCGGCGAGTACCTGGGGTGCGACCCGGGCGCGAGCCTCGAGGCGTGCCCGAAGTCGGCGGATGCCTCGCCGGCGAGCCGGATCGACGCGAGCGACCCGCCCGTCTTCATCGGGCACGCCGAGCACGAGGTCGTCCCCCTCGGGCAGTCCGAGCGCTTCATCGAGGCGCTCGGCGCCGCCGGGGTCCCGGCGCAGCTGGTCGTCGTGCCGGGCGACGCGCACTCGATCGGCATCCTCGACGACGCGCTGCGGCCGCGCGTGGCGGCCTTCCTGCACGCCCACCTCGGCTGACCCGAGCAGGAGGCGCGCGCAACCCCTGCCGTCCGCGGCATCCGCGGCCATAGGCTCAGCACGAGCGAGCGTCATCCGTCCGACCCGAGGAGGCGAGATGAGTTCCCAGGCCGACTCACCCGTCGACTCACCCGTCGAGCTGACCCGCGACGACTGGCGCACCCTCTTCCGTCGCACGCTGCACGAGTTCCGGATCAGCCAGAGCTGGGACCTCGCAGCGGCCCTGACCTACCACGCGGTGCTCTCGGTGTTCCCCGCGCTGCTCGGCGCGTTCGCGCTCATCGGCATCTTCGGGAGCGCGGAGGCCGTCGCACGCACCGCCCTCGACGTGATCGGCGACCTCGCCGGCGACCAGGTCGCGACGGCGGTCGACGAGCCGATCGAGCAGTTGCTCGACGCGTCGCACGCCGCGCTCGCGTTCGCGACCGGCCTCGTGCTGACCCTCTGGACCGTGTCGGGCTACCTCGGCACGTTCGGCCGCGGCATGAACCGCATTTTCGGCGTGGCGGAGGGCCGCCCGTTCTGGAAGTCGCGCCCGATGTTCATCGGCGTCGCCGTCGTGATCGTCGCGCTCGCCTCGATCGTCGCCGTGCTCATGCTCGTGAGCGGCCCGGTCGCCGATGCGCTGGCGCGCTCGCTCGGCTTCGACGAGGGGCTCGTCATCTGGTGGGACTTCCTGAAGCTGCCCGTGGTCGCGGTGCTGGTGGCGGTGATGATCGCGGTGCTCTACTGGGCGACGCCGAACGTGAAGCGGCGGAACATCCGCTGGATGAGCGTCGGCGCGGGCGGTGCCCTGCTGAGCTGGCTCGCGACGACCGCGCTCTTCACCGCCTACGTGCTCGGCGTGCGCACCTACGAACGCACGTACGGAGTGCTCGGGTTCGCGGTCGCGTTCCTCCTCTGGGTGTGGCTGTCGAACCTCGCGCTCGTGTTCGGCGCGGTGCTCGACACCGAGGTCGAGCGCGCACGGCAGCTGCGCAACGGCATCGACGCCGAGGATCACCTGCAGCTGCCGCTCCGCGACGATCGCATGATCCAGAAGAACCGCGAGAGCCGGAACGCAGACCGCCTCGCGTCGGCGCGGATGAAGCCCGACACCGCCGTCGACGGCGTCGTGACGCCGTCGGCGGAGCGATGACAGCGGCCCCGTACCGGCGTACGGCCGCAGGATCGCTCCGCGGAGGGATGCCGCGTCGCGCCCCGCGTGACAGGCTGCTGCCACCATGGACTCCCGAATGCCTGCAGCGCCCCGCGACGCCGACCGCCGCTTCCGCGCGTGGACCTGGCTGGCGACCTCGCTGGTCGCGGTCGTGCTCGTGACGATCTCGGTGCCGATCGCCGCGACCGCCTACGGCGTGCACCTCCTCGCGGCCTTCGCGACGAGCCTGGCGCTCGCGGGCGCCGTCCCGCTCGCCGTGCGCCTGCCGTGGCTCGGCGCGGCCCTCTCGACGCTCGGCCTGCTCGCGTTCGCGCTGCTCTCCGCGGCATCGGAGGCCGCGCCCTGGCCATGGCCGGTCACGTCGATCGTGTCGCAGGCCGCCCTCCTCGTCGTGCTCGGCCTCATGCGCCCCTGGTGGCTCGGCCTCGCCGCGTGGCTCGCCGGGGTCGTCGTGACCGCGCCGTTCGCGTTCGTCGACGCGGGCGCCGCGGCCAACGTCGTGACGGCCGCGGCGATCACGCTGTCGGCGCTCGCGGTGGCCGTGCTGGTGGCGCAGCGTCGCACCATCGGCGTCGAGCTGTTCCGCGAGCGGGCGGCCACCGCCTCCGAGCAGGAGCGCCGTGTGCTCGTCGAGGAGCGGAACCGCATCGCGCGCGAGCTCCACGACGTCGTCGCGCACGGGCTGTCGATCATCCACGTGCAGGCGACGAGCGCGCCGTATCGCCTGGATGGGCTGAGCGACGAGGCGACGGCCGAGTTCGGCGAGATCGCGGCATCCGCTCGCACCGCCATGACCGAGATGCGCCAGCTGCTCGGCGTGCTGCGCAGCGCGGACGCCGCGCCCGACACCGCGCCGCAGCCCGGCCTCGACGACCTGCCCGCGCTCGTGGGGTCGGTCGAGCGCGCGGGTGTGCCGGTCACGCTCGAGCTCGGCGCGGCGCTGCCCGCCTCGGGCCTCCCGGCGACCACGGCCTACCGCATCGTGCAGGAGGCGCTCTCGAACGTCGTGCGCCACGCCCCGGGCGCCGCGACGCACGTCACGGTCGAGGTGCTCGCCGACGACCTCGTCGTCGGCGTCGAGAACGAGGCGGCCACGGATGCCCCGGCGCCCGACGCGCGCGGTGGAGGCCACGGCCTCGTGGGCATCGGCGAGCGCGCGGCCCTGCTCGGCGGCCGTGCGGAGTTCGGCGAGCGTCCGGGCGGAGGATACCGTGTGCTTGCGACCCTCCCGCTCGGGTCGGACGGAGGGACCACGTGACGATCACGGTGCTCGTCGCCGACGACCAGGCGATGGTGCGTGCCGGGTTCGCGGCGGTGCTCGCCGCCCAGCCCGGCATCGACGTGGTGGGCCAGGCCGCCGACGGCGTCGAGGCCGTCGCGCTCTCCCGGGAGCTGCGGCCCGACGTCGTCGTGATGGACGTGCGGATGCCGCACCGGAACGGCATCGAGGCGACCCGCGACCTGCAGGCGCCGGCGCGCGGCTCCGACCACGTGCCGCGCGTGCTCATGCTCACGACGTTCGACATCGACGAGTACGTCTACGAGGCGCTGCGCGCGGGCGCGAGCGGGTTCCTGCTCAAGGACGCGACGCCCGAGGAGCTCGTGGCGGCCGTACGGGTGGTGGCCGCGGGAGACGCGCTCCTCGCACCGAGCGTGACCCGGCGCCTCATCGAGGACTTCGCCCGGTCGGCGCCGCCGCCGCGCACCTCCGAGACCCGCCTGGCCGGCCTCACGGAGCGCGAGCGCGAGGTGCTGGTGCTCGTGGGCCGCGGCATGTCGAACGCCGAGATCGCGTCCGCCCTCTTCATCGCCGAGCAGACGGTGAAGACGCACGTGTCGAAGATCCTGCAGAAGCTGGGCCTGCGCGATCGCGTGCACGCCGTCGTGCTCGCCTACGACACGGGTCTCGTGACGCCGGGCGCGTAGCCCGGTCCCTGAGCCCGTCGAAGGGTCCCTGAGCCCGTCGAAGGGACGATCCGACGCGATCGCTTCGACGAGCTCAGCGAACGGGCGCAACCAGTACCGCGGTAGGGGCCGGAACGGCACCCCCGTGTGATGCGGCGTCGGGTGCCGCATCCCTACCGTCGCTGTCGTGGGTGGAGGGTCCGCCCGGATGGAGCACGGTGATGACCGACACGCTCAGCCGCCCGGCGGGCGCTTCCGCCGCGGCATCCGACCGCAGCACCGCGCCCGCCGACGGACGCACGGGCGTCGCCCGCGACTCGAGCGTCGACGCGATCCGCGTCGCCCTGCTCGTCGTCGTCTTCGGCCTGCACGCGATGATGTTCGGCGTGAGCACGGGCCCCGACGGACCGGTGCTGCAGAACGCGCTCGAGGGACAGGCCTGGTTCGGCCCCGTCAGCTGGGTCGTGCAGATCATGCCGCTCTTCTTCATCGCCGGCGGCTTCTCGAGCTTCCACCACTGGCGGTCGATGCGCGCGAAGGGCGCGACGCCGTCGGACTACGTGCGCTCCCGCATCGTTCGCCTCGTCCGACCGGCGATCGCCGTCGTCGCGGTCGTCGCGAGCGGGCTCGTGCTGCTCCGGATGGCTGGCCTGCCCGAGGACCTCGTCGCGACGGCGGGCTTCCGCATCGGCCAGCCGCTGTGGTTCCTCGGCGTCTACCTGGTGACCTCGGCGCTCGTGCCGATCATGGTGCGCGCGCACGAGCGGGCACGACTGCTGACGCCCGTCGCGCTCCTCGCCGCGGTGGTCGCGGTCGACGTCATGCGCCTCTCCACGGGCGTCGACGCGATCGGCCTGCTGAACCTGGTGCTCGTGTGGCTGCTCGTGCAGCAGCTGGGCTTCCACCTCGCCGACGGCGGGCTCGACCGGTTCGGCCCCCGCGCGCTGTGGGGCATGGCGGGCGCGGCACTCGGCGTGCTCGCGGCCCTGACCGTCGCGGGCCCGTATCCCGTCGACATGTACGAGAACCTCAACCCGCCGAATGTGACCCTCGTCGTGCTCGGAGGTGCGCAGCTCGCGCTGTTCCAGCTCGCACGCCCGCGCATCCGGGCCTGGGTCGACCGGGCGGATGCCTCGGGCCCGATCGCGGCGGTCGGCGAGCGCGCCATGACGGTGTACCTCTGGCACATGCCCGTGCTGGTCGCACTCGCGGGCCTCTCCCTCGCCGCGAACGCGACGTTCGGCACGCCCCTGCCCGAGCCGCTCGCCGTCGAGTGGTGGGCCACGCGTCCGCTCTGGCTCGCCGCGGGGGCGGCGGCCGTGGTGCCAGTCGTGCTCGTGTTCGCGCGCTTCGAGCGGAGTCGGCGGCGGGGCGGCGGCGACGCGGCATCCGTCATCGCCACCGCCGTCGACACCGTCGCGGCCGTCGCGGGCGTCGCCACCCTGCTCGTCGCGGGCTTCGGGCCGGTGCCCGCGCTCGTCGCGCTCGCGCTGCTCACGCTCGCCCTCGTCGGCTCCGCGCGCGTGCTCAGCGCTGCGGTGCGGCTCGTCGGCCGACCCCGGTCAGCCCGACCCGACGACCGATCGGACGCTCAGATGCACTTCCCGGCCTCGGCGATCTGGGCGTCCGACGGGCGTCCGTAGGCACCGATGCCCGCGCCCGACGTGTCGTAGCCCTTGGCGATGGCCCAGGCGGTCGCCCACATCTCGTCGTCGGAGGCGAAGACCGGTCCCGTGAAGAGCGGCTTGCACTCGGGTCGGACGACCTGGGCGTGCCCCACCTCGTGCACGACGACCGCCTTGGCGTTGATGTCGTCGGAGAAGTACCAGCCGATGCTGTGGCTGAGCTCGATCGTGGCCCAGCCGCCGTCGGTGTCGCGGTACATGGCGGTGCCCGAGTACCACTCGTCGCTCGAGTGGCCGTTCACGACGTGCGCCCACGTGAAGTCGAGGTTCACGCCATGCGCGATCGACCGGGCGAAGTCCTCGATGGGACCGTGCACGGCGTAGTCGGACTCCGCGCGGCGGGCCGCCTCGGCCGCGGACGACGCCTTCATGGCGTCCACCGCGGCGGCGAGGTCGGCGTAGGCGCCGCGGCTGTCGCGAGACTGCGCCCAGCCGGTGCCCTTCTGGTCGATGCCGTGCTGCACGGCGATGCGCGTCTCGTAGGTGGCGATCGAGTGCTCCGCGAGGGCGGCGGTCGCGTCCTGGGCGGCCGAGGCGTAGAACGCCGTCCGCGCCTCATCGGCGGCGTCCGCCGCGGCGTCGAGCTCCGCGGCCGATCGCGTGAGCCGGTCGAGCTCGGCCTCGAGCTTCGCGGCGCGCTCGCGCGTGGCGAAGATCTCGAGGATGCTCGTGGACGCCGGCCGCACGGCACTCGCGTCGTACACGATGGGCTCGGGCAGCTTCGGCTCGCCCTCGGCCGCATCGACGAGCGCGCCGGCCTCCTCCGCCGCGGCCGTGAGCGTCGCGGCCAGCTCGGCGGAGCCGAGTCCCTCGACGACGACCTCGGACACCGCGGTGCCGTCGGCGGCCGCTGCCGTCGCGAGCGTCCGGGCCGCGCGCCAGTCGCCGACCGCCTCCTCGGCGCGCGCCTCGATCGCGTTCACCTCCACGATCAGCACGTTGCGCGCCTCGTGCGCGAGGTAGCCCGACCCGACGTACGCGCCCGCCGAGCCGCCGAGCACGACGACGATCGCGAGCACGGGGATCCACCACCTGGTGCGGGTGCGCGCGACCGGAGCGGGCGCGAGCGCTGCCGCAGCCTCGCCCGCTTCCGCAGCCTCGATCGCCTCCGCAGGCTCGCCCGCTTCAGCAGCCTCAGGCGGCTCCGCAGCCTTCGGCGCCTCTGCAGCCTCCGGCGCCTCCGCCGTGTCGAGACGCGCTGCGTCGACCGTTGCCTCCTGCGTCACCGACGCCTCCGTTCCCACTCGTGCGCCGCGGGTCGATCCCGTGCGTCGGTGGTTCCGTGCGCTGTCCGGCTGGATGACGATAACCGCGAGACCCCGCCCCGCGCCATCCGGTCGGGGCATCCGTTACCGCTCCGAAACCGCGATGAGGTGGGATGGGTGCATGGCGAGCGAACCGATCACCGTGTCGATCCGGCGCGAGGTGGACCCGGCGCGCATCTCCGAGGCCACCGCCTGGGTGCAGACGGGTGTCAACCTCGCGAACGCGTACCCGGGCTTCCTCGGCTCGGGCTGGGTGCGCGCGGGCGAGGCGTCGACCGTGTGGCACATGCTCTACCGCTTCGCGAACGAGGAGACGCTCGACGCGTGGGAGCGGTCGCCCGAGCGCAGCTGGTGGCTGTCGATGGGCGAGGGCTTCGTCCATTCGGAGCGCAGTCGTCGGCGCACCGGCATCGAGGGCTGGTTCGACGAGCCGGCGACGGGCTCGGTGCCGGTGGCGGATGCCGCGGGGCCCGGCGCCGAGGCATCCGACCTGCCGCCCGCGCCGCCTCGTTGGAAGCAGGCGGTCACGATCTGGCTGGGCTTCTTCCCGGTGAACCTGCTGTTCGCATACCTCGTGGCACCCGTGCCCGGATGGGGCGAGCTGCCGATCTGGCTGCGGGCGCTCGGCACCACGCTCGTGCTGACCCCGATCATGACGTACTGGGTGCTGCCGTTCGTCACGCGGATGCTACGGCGCTGGCTCGCACCGAAGGGCTGACCGAGGCCGAGCCTGCAGCGACCGAGGGCGGGTCAGCGGATGCCGCGGATGCGACGTGAGAGCGTCGCGGCCGCCTCGCGCACGCCCTCGACGGCGCGCTCGCGGAGCCCGGTCGCGGCGTCGTCGGGGAACGTCACGGCGATCGCCGCGGCCGGCCAGCCGAGGTGGTCGACGACCGAGGCGCCCGCCGACGCCAGTCCGCTCGTGACCTCGCCGTCCTCGGCGGCCCACCCCCGCGCGCGCACGTCGGCGAGCACGCGCTTCAGGCGCCCGTAGCTCCACTCCGCGGCATCCGCCTCGCCCTCGGGATGCCGCTCGGCGAACGCCGCCCGGTCGGGGTACAGCGCACGCAGCTGCGCCGACGGCAGCTCGGCCAGCATGGCCCGCCCGGTGGCCGTGAGGTGCGCGGGCAGGCGCACGCCCACGTCGGTGACGAGGGATGGACGCCGCGGCGCGCGCTCCTCGACGAGGTAGAGCACGTCGCGTCCGTGCAGCACGGCGAGGTGTCCCGACTCGCCGAGCCGGTCGACGAGGGCCGCCACCAGGGGCCGACCGAGGCGGGCGAGCGGCTGCTGTCGGCTGAACCCGCTCGACAGCTCGAACGCGGCGATGCCCAGTCCGTACCGGCGCTCCTCGGGCAGGTGCACGACGAAGCCGCGCTCCTGCATGACCGCGAGCAGGTGGTAGACGGTCGAGCGCGGGATCTCCAGCGCCTGCGCGATGGTCGCCGCGGGCACGGGACCGCGCTGCGCGGCCAGGTGGGCGAGGATCGCGAGCGTCTGGTCGGCGGCGGGCACCTTCGAGCCGGGCTCCATGCGACCTCCTCGTCGGGATCCCCGCTGATCACGGACGCCGTGCGCCGACGCCGCCCGATTCCGTGCCGTCCGGGATCCCGGACGCCAGCGTACTCCTCGGCGTTCCCGCGCGCGCGGGTGCGGTGTGGAATCGGAGGCATGAGCACCATCGCGCCCGCACCCGCCCGCACCGCGGCATCCGTCACCGTCGGCACCGGAGCCCTCACGATCGACGACGTCGTCGCCGTGGCCCGGCACGGGGCATCCGTCGTGCTCGACCCGGCCGCCCTCGAGGGCGTCGCCGCGAGCCGCGCGATCGTCGAAGGCCTCGCCGCCGACCCCGAACCGCACTACGGCATCTCGACCGGCTTCGGCGCGCTCGCGACCACGTTCATCGCCGAGGACCGTCGCGCCCAGCTGCAGGCCAGCCTCGTGCGCTCGCACGCCGCCGGCTCGGGCGCCGAGGTGGAGCGCGAGGTCGTGCGCGCACTCATGCTCCTGCGCCTCTCGACGCTCATGACCGGTCGCACCGGCGTGCGCCGTGAGACCGCGGAGACGTACGCGGCGATCCTGAACGCGGGCATCACCCCCGTCGTGCGCGAGTACGGCTCGCTCGGCTGCTCGGGCGATCTCGCGCCGCTCGCGCACTGCGCGCTCGTCGCGATGGGCGAGGGCGACGTGCGGGTGACCCCGCTCCCTGAGCCCGTCGAAGGGAGCACGGCCGATGCGATCGCTTCGACGAGCTCCGCGAACGGCGAGCTGACGGATGCCGCAACGGCCCTCGCCGCCGCCGGCATCACCCCGCTGCGCCTCGGCGAGAAGGAGGGCCTCGCCCTCATCAACGGCACCGACGGCATGCTCGGCATGCTCGCGCTGGCGATCGACGACCTGCGCCTGCTGCTCACGACCGCCGACATCGCCGCGGCCATGAGCGTCGAGGGCCTCATGGGCACCGACGCGGTCTTCGCCGAGGACCTGCACGCCCTTCGTCCGCAGCGCGGCCAGGCGCTCGCCGCGTCCAACCTGCGTCGCCTGCTCGCCGAGTCCCCCATCGTGGCCAGCCACAAGGGCCCCGAGTGCACCCGCGTGCAGGACGCCTACTCGCTGCGCTGCGCCCCCCAGGTGCACGGCGCCGCACGCGACACGCTCACGCACGCGGCATCCGTCGCCGACGCCGAGCTCGCGAGCGCGATCGACAACCCGGTGCTCACGCTCGACGGCCGCGTCGAGTCGAACGGCAACTTCCACGGCGCCCCGGTCGGCTACGTGCTCGACTTCCTCGCGATCGCGGTGGCGGACGTCGCGTCGATGAGCGAGCGACGCACCGACCGGTTCCTCGACCGCGCGCGCAACCAGGGCCTGCCGCCGTTCCTCGCGGACGAGGTGGGCGTGGACTCGGGACTGATGATCGCCCAGTACACGGCCGCGGGCATCGTGTCGGAGCTCAAGCGCCTCGCCGTGCCCGCGTCGGTGGACTCGATCCCGTCGTCGGCCATGCAGGAGGACCACGTGTCGATGGGGTGGGCCGCGGCCCGCAAGCTCCGCCGCGCGATCGACGGCCTCGCGCGCGTGCTCGCGATCGAGGTCATGACGGCATCGCGCGGTCTCGCGCTGCGCTCTCCGCTGGAGCCGGGCGCCGCCACGGGCGCGATCGTGTCGCTCGTCGCCGGCGTCGGCGCCGTGCCTGGACCCGACCGCTTCCTGTCGCCCGAGATCGAGGCGATCACGGGGCTGGTGGCGTCGGGCGAGGTCGTGGCGACCGCGTCGCGGGAGGCCGGCGCGCTGGTCTGATCGCCCGTTCCTCGGGTACCCCTCGAGCCGTTTCAAATGCGAGGTATGCTCATGTACCCCGAACGTGGGCGGACCGGACCCTCCGGAACGGTTGTCTCCCCCGGGCGCCGATGACAGACTGGACGGGATCGGCTCCCCGGGCCGACACCCGAACGGAACCAGATGACGCCGACGCCGACCTGCGCAGCACCCGGCAGAGAACGCCCGTGGTATTCACGGAGCGCTCGCCGCGGTGGTGTGACGCTTGCCGCCGCGACAGCGGTCGTGCTGCTGAGCGTCCTCGGCGCCGCGCCCTCGTACGCGGAGGAGCTTCCGACCGGCGGCGCCACCGACACGACGACGAGCACGACCGAGACGCCGGCGCCCACCGACGCGACGACCGAGCCGACGACGCCCGCGACCGGCGATCCGACGACCGACCCGACGACCGAGCCGTCTCCCACGCCGACGCCGACGCCGACGCCGACGCCCGATCCGACGCCGACCCCCACGCCGACTCCGACTCCCACGCCCGAGCCGACGCCGACTCCCACGCCCGAACCGACGCCGACGCCGACCCCCACGCCCGAGCCGACGCCCACGCCGAGCCCCTCGGCGACGCCGACCACCTCGCCGACGACCACGACCACGACCCGCTCGGCGCTGCGGGCCGGCGCCTCGAGCTTCGGCACGAACAGCCTGCAGTCGGCCGCGCTCGCCGCGGCGCAGGCGCGCATCCAGTTCGCCACGTCGCAGCTGCGCGCCGCTGAGACGGCACTGGCCGACGCGCGCTCGATGCGCGCCGAGGCCCAGGCGGTCGCCGAGCGCATGCAGGGCCTCGCCGACGACGCCCAGGCCAAGGCCGACTCCGCCGGCCGCGTGTACTTCGCCGCCGCCCAGGGCGACGGCGCGACGCTCTCGTCGATCCCCGCCGCGTTCGGCGCCGGCAAGGACCTGCTCGCCGGCCTCGGCGGCGTCGCGCGGGTCGAGCAGATCGCCGGCGACGTCGAGAAGCTCCTCGCGATCGCCGACAAGCGCACCGAGGAGGCCGCGGCAGCCCAGGAGCGCGCCGACGCCGCATGGGCCGCGGTCGACGAGGTGCCGGTCGAGGCCGCCGAGGCCGACGTCGAGGCCGCCGAGCAGGCCCTGGCCGACGCACGACAGGAGCTCTCCGACCTGCAGGCCGACGCCGCCTCCGACAGCCGACTGGCCTCGAGCGGCGTCTCACTCCTGCTCAACCTGCCCGCCGATGCGGGCCAGCTCAGCGACCAGGGCTGGGCGCTCCCCGTCGCCGGCCGCATCACCGACGGCTTCGGGCCGCGGCCGGTCAAGCCGCTGCCGGGCGTGAACGACTTCCACCGCGGCACCGACCTCGCTGCCGCGTGCGGCACGGCCGTGTACGCCGCGACGTCCGGCGTCGTGAACGCCGCCGGGCCGAACGGCAGCCTCGGCAACTGGATCCAGATCGATCACGGCTCCGGCGTCGAGACCGGCTACGGGCACCTGACCCAGGGCGGCATCTTCGTCGCCGCCGGCGAGACGGTGACCGCGGGCCAGCTCATCGGCGCGGTGGGCAGCACGGGCGCCTCCACCGGATGCCACCTGCACTTCGAGGTGCACCTCGACGGCTCCGCCATCGACGCGGTCCCGTTCATGGCCGCCCGCGGCATCCAGCTCGGCTGAGCCGGCACTGGGAGCGTCGCCGCCGACCCAGCGGTTCGACCGTCCCACCTCGTCTGGGATCCCGGACGCGCACCCCGCGGCATCCGTTGTCGCAGGGCTCGGCGTGCGGTGGGATCGAGGCATGACCGATGCACCCCTCGCACCCGCGCGCAGTGTCCGCGCCGCCCGCGGCTCGGAGCTGACCGCGAAGAGCTGGCAGACCGAGGCGCCGCTGCGCATGCTCATGAACAACCTCGACCCCGAGGTGGCCGAGCGCCCCGGCGACCTGATCGTCTACGGCGGCACGGGCAAGGCCGCCCGCAATTGGGAGTCGTTCGACGCCATCGTGCGCACGCTCGAGGACCTCGAGTCCGACGAGACCCTGCTCGTGCAGTCGGGCAAGCCCGTCGGCGTCTTCCGCACGCACGAGTGGGCGCCGCGCGTGCTCATCGCCAACTCGAACCTCGTCGGCGACTGGGCGACGTGGCCCGAGTTCCGCCGCCTCGAGCAGCTCGGCCTCACCATGTACGGTCAGATGACCGCCGGCTCCTGGATCTACATCGGCACGCAGGGCATCCTGCAGGGCACCTACGAGACCTTCGGCGCCGTCGGCCGCTCGCTCGGCCGTCCCGACGGCAGCCTCGCCGGCACGCTCACGCTCACCGCCGGCTGCGGCGGCATGGGCGGGGCGCAGCCGCTCGCCGTGACCCTGAACGGCGGCGCGGTGCTCATCGTCGACGTCGACGAGTCGCGCCTCGTACGCCGCGTCGAGCACGGCTACCTCGACGTCGTCGCGGACGACCTCGACGACGCCGTCGACCGTGCGCTCGCCGCCAAGGCGGCCGGGGAGCCGCTCAGCGTCGGCGTGGTCGGCAACGCCGCCACCGTGTTCCCCGAGCTCCTCGCCCGCGGCGTCGGCATCGACATCGTCACCGACCAGACCAGCGCGCACGACCCGCTCTCGTACCTGCCCGAGGGCGTCTCGGTCGACGAGTGGCACGAGCTCGCGGCATCCGACCCCGAGGCCTTCACCATCCGCGCCCGCGCGAGCATGGCGAAGCACGTCGAGGCCATGGTCGGATTCCAGGACGCCGGCGCCGAGGTGTTCGACTACGGCAACTCGATCCGTCGCGAGGCGGAGCTCGGCGGCTACGACCGCGCGTTCGCGTTCCCCGGGTTCGTGCCCGCCTACATCCGGCCGCTCTTCGCCGAGGGCAAGGGACCGTTCCGCTGGGCGGCGCTCTCGGGCGACCCTGCCGACATCGCCGCGACCGACCGCGCGATCCTCGAGCTGTTCCCCGAGGACGAGCACCTGCGCCGCTGGATCACGCAGGCCGGCGAGAAGGTGCACTTCGAGGGCCTTCCGGCGCGGATCTGCTGGCTCGGCTACCAGGAGCGCCACCTGGCGGGCCTGAAGTTCAACGAGATGGTCGCCTCGGGCGAGCTCAGCGCGCCGGTCGTCATCGGCCGCGACCACCTCGACTCGGGCTCCGTCGCCTCCCCGTACCGCGAGACCGAGGCGATGGCCGACGGCTCCGACGCGATCGCCGACTGGCCGCTGCTCAACGCGCTGCTCAACACCGCCTCGGGCGCCACCTGGGTGTCGATCCACCACGGCGGCGGCGTCGGCATCGGCCGTTCGATCCACGCCGGCCAGGTGGTCGTCGCCGACGGCACCGACCTCGCCGCCGAGAAGATCGCACGCGTGCTCGTGAACGACCCGGGCACCGGCGTCATGCGGCATGTCGACGCAGGCTACGACCGCGCCGTCGAGGTGGCTCGCGAGCGCGGCCTCCGCGTGCCCATGATGGACGCATGACTGATGGCGGTGCAGTGAGGCGGATGCTGCTGACGAACGTCGGCGAACTGGTCACGAACGACCCGGCTCCCGATCGCGAGGGCGGCCCGCTCGGCATCGTGCGCGATGCGGCCGTGCTCGTGGAGGACGGCCGCATCGCGTGGATCGGGCCCGCCGCGCACGTGCCGTCGCACGACGACGAGCTACGGCACGAACGCGAGCAGCGGCGCGACGGCGAGGAGCACCGGTCGCTGTGGGACGCCGACGTCGAGGTGGTCGACGGCGGCGGCCGTGCCGTGATCCCGGGGTTCGTCGACAGCCACACGCACCTCGTCTTCGGCGGGGACCGGGCCGAGGAGTTCGCCGCGCGCATGGCCGGGCGCCGCTACGAGGCGGGCGGCATCCGCTCGACCGTGGCCGCCACACGCGCCGCGACCGACGACGAGCTGCGCGCCCGCCTCGCGGGGTTCGTGGCCGAGCTGCACGCCCAGGGCACCACGACGTTCGAGGTGAAGTCGGGCTACGGCCTCTCGGTGCGCGACGAGGAGCGCATCCTGCGCCTCGCCCGCGAGGTCACCGACGAGGTCACGTTCCTCGGCGCCCACGTCGTGCCGGCCGACTACGCCGACCCGTCGGGCGACCCCGGCACGGGCGCCGACGCCTACGTCGACCTCGTCGTCGGCGAGATGCTCGAGGCGTGCGCGCCGCACGCGAAGTGGATCGACGCGTTCTGCGAGCGCGGCGCCTTCACCGCGGAACAGTCCCGGCGAGTGCTCGAGGCGGGCGCCGCAGCCGGCCTCGGCGTGCGGGTGCACGGCAACCAGCTCGGCGAGGGCGACGGGGTCCGCCTCGCGGTCGAGCTCGGCGCGGCATCCGTCGACCACTGCACGTTCCTCGACGACGCGGACGTCGCGGCGCTGGCCGGATCCGACACGGTCGCCACCGTGCTGCCGGGCGTCGAGTTCTCGACCCGGCAGCCGTACCCCGACGTGCGACGGCTCCTCGAAGCGGGCGTGACCGTGGCGCTCGCGAGCGACTGCAACCCCGGCTCGAGCTTCACGAGCTCGATGCCGTTCTGCATCGCGGTCGCCGTGCGCGACATGGGCATGACGCCAGCCGAGGCGGTCTGGGCGTCGACCGCGGGCGGGGCCGCGGCGCTGCGGCGCACGGATGTCGGCGCGATCCGCCCCGGCGGTCCGGCCGACCTCGTGCTGCTCGACGCGCCCAGCCACGTGCACCTCGCCTACCGGCCGGGCGTGCCGCTCGTCGCGCGCGTCTGGAAGGACGGCGAGGCGGTCGCAGGCGCGTAGCCCGCGGCATCCGGTCGACGGGAGCCCGCGGCATCCGCTCGTCGGCCCGGCTCAGTCGTCGTCGTCGCTGCGGCGCAGCCGCCGGCGCGCCGACAGCAGCGTGATGTCGGGGCGCGACGCGACGAGCCGCTCGGCCCGGTCGAGCGTGTCGGTGACGCGCTCGGCGCCGGATGCCACGACGCCGACGCCGAGCACGGCGCGACGGTGCAGGTCCTGCTCGGCGACCTCGGCCACGCTCGCCTCGGTGGCACGGCGCAGGTCGGCGAGGATCGGGCGGATGACCGCGCGCTTGTCCTTCAGCGAGTGCACGTCGCCGAGCAGCAGGTCGAACTCGATCCAGCCGATCCACATGCGGTGCTCCCGATCGATTCCGGGTATCGAGACGCGTCGGCTCCGCCGGCGCTCCTCAACCCCCGGTCGGGGTCCGGCGCACCTCGATCGCGGTCACGCCTCTGAGGCCGATCCAGGCGCGGTCGTCGGCCTCGACGAGCGTCGCCAGCACGTTGTCGCACGTGCTGCAGCGCACGACCGTGCCGGCACCGCTGCGGTAGACCATGGCCCGGGCGAGCTCGGCGACCGTGCCGCAGCCGACGCAACGGCCGGTGGCCATCGTCACGTCGAACGAGAAGAACTCGGCGAGCGGGCCGGCCAGGACATTGCCGTCGACGTGCTCCATCAGGTTCCTCCGTAGCGTTCGGTGCGGATCGACCGCGGGTCGTGCCCGAGCATGACCAGCCAGTCGGCGACGAGCTCGACGAAGCCGGTCGAGCCGCAGACGAACACGCGTGGGCGCTCCGACGCAGGGAACACCGCGGCCTCCAGCGCCTCGCGCGTGATGCGGCCGGGCGCGGTGGCCCACCCGTCGGGCGTGCGGCGCGTGTAGACGAAGTCGAGCCGCAACGGGGCGGCGGAGTCCGCCAGCGTCCCGAGCTCGTCGTCGAAGTAGACGTCGTCGGGCGTGCGCACGGAGTACAGCAGGCGGAACGGCGTCGGGTCGTCGGCGCCGGCGTGCGCATGCGCCATCGCGTAGAGCGGCACCACGCCCGACCCGCCGGCGATGAGCTGCACCGGGCGACGGTCGCCCGTCTCGGCCGCCGGAGCCCACACGAAGAACGCGCCGAGCGGGCCGTGCACCTCGAGCATGTCGCCATCGCGCACGTCGTCGACGAGGTACGGCGACACCTCGCCGTCGGGGAGCTTGTCGACCGCGAGCACGACGCGGGTCGACGACCCCGACGACGCGATCGAGTACGAGCGCGTGGCCTGGTAGCCGTCGGGCGCCGTGAGTCGCACGTCGAGGTGCTGTCCGGCGGCGTTGCCCGGCCAGCCGGGCACGTCGAGCTCGATGCGGGTCGCGTTCGGGGTCTCGCGGTGCGTCGCGGCCACGGTGGCGACGTGCCAGCCCGAGCGCGGCACGGCCTGGAGCGCCGCGCTCGGCGCGACGGCCTGCGCGGTGGGAGCGTCGCTCACCAGTACCGCTCCTCCTTCCACGGATCCCCGTGGATGTGGTACCCGTTCTGCTCCCAGAAGCCGGGCTCGTCCTGGTCCATCATCACGAGTCCGCGCACCCACTTCGCGCTCTTCCAGAAGTAGAGGTGCGGCACGAGCAGCCGGGCCGGGCCGCCGTGCTCGGGGTCGAGCGGCTCGCCGTCGAACTCGAACGCGACCCACGACTTGCCGTCGAGCAGCTCGTCGAGCGGGACGTTCGTCGTGTACCCGCCGTAGCTGTGCGCCATCACGTAGTCGTACTCGGTCTCGACGTCCTCGAAGAGCGTGTCGAGCGAGACCCCGCGCCAGCGCGTGCCGAGCTTCGACCAGTGCGTCACGCAGTGGATGTCGGTGTCGACGTCCTCGATCTTCAGCGCCATGAACTCGTCCCAGTTCCACGAGTGCGCGCCGGTCTCGGTGCGGATCGTGAACTCCCAGTCCTCGGTGTCGACCTCGGGCGTGGGCCCTGCCGACAGCACCGGGAAGTCGCCGACCAGCGTCTGCCCCGGCGGGAGCCGATCGTCGCGCTCGCGACTGCGTCCGCTGAACCCTCGAGTGATGAACGACATGGCGTCTCCTCTCGACTCGTCTCAGGGTAGTGATGCGCAGGGGCGCTGTCACGGAATCCGAGGCAGTCGACCGGTCATCGTGAACGGACGGACATCGGCGCGAAACATCCGAGCGCCTAGTGTGGAGGCATGGCGGCCCTCTCGCTCGGCATGCCGGCGGTGCGCCGGCCGCCGTCGGCTGCGCCGTCGATCGAGGGGCGACCGGATGTCCCGGGGCTCGTCGACCGGTTCGGGCGCGTCGCCCGCGACCTCCGCGTGTCGATCACGTCGGCCTGCTCGCTGCGCTGCACGTACTGCATGCCCGCGGAGGGCCTGCCCGTCATCCCACGCGACGAGCTGCTCTCGGCGACCGAGATCGCCCGGCTCGTCGGGATCGCCGTGCGCGACCTCGGCGTCACGGAGGTGCGCTTCACCGGCGGCGAGCCGCTCACGCGCGCCGACCTCGTCGAGATCATCGCCCTGAGCGCCGCCGCCGCTCCCGGCACGCCGCTCGCCCTCACGACCAACGGCATCGGCCTCGATCGCAAGGCCCAGGCCCTCAAGGACGCCGGGCTCAACCGGGTCAACGTGTCGCTCGACACCCTCGACCGCGAGCACTTCACCCGGCTCACGCGCCGCGACCGCCTCCCCCGCGTGCTCGACGGCATCGCCGCGGCGCACCGCGCCGGGCTCGGCCCGCTCAAGGTCAACGCCGTCGCGATGCGCGAGACGCTGCACGACGCGCCCACCCTGCTCGCCTGGGCCATCGAGCACGGATGCCGCCTCCGCTTCATCGAGCAGATGCCGCTCGACGCCGACGAGACGTGGCGCCGCACGAACATGGTCGACGCGCAGGAGCTCCTCGACGTGCTCGGCGCGAACTTCGAGCTCGAGCCCGTCGGCCGCGACGACCCGTCGGCTCCCGCCGAGGAGTGGCTCGTCGACGGCGGGCCGGCCACGGTCGGCGTCATCGCCTCGGTGACCCGGTCGTTCTGCGCCGCCTGCGATCGCACGCGACTGACCGCCGAGGGCACCGTGCGCTCGTGCCTGTTCGGCGACGACGAGACCGACCTGCGCGCGATGCTCCGCGACGGGGCATCCGACGCCGAGCTCGCCGACCGCTGGCGCGCCGCGATGTGGGGCAAGCAGGCCGGCCACGGCATCGACGCGGCGGACTTCCACCGCCCGGTCCGCTCCATGGGCGGGATCGGCGGCTGACGTGGCATCCGTGACCGTGCGGTACTTCGCGGCGGCCGCCGAGGCGGCCGGCGTCGAGGAGGAGACCCTCCCCGCGACCGAGGCCGGGTCGACGCTCGGCGAGCTGCGCGAGCTGCTCGTCGGCCGGTACGGACCCGCTATGGCGCGGGTGGTCGCGAACGGCTCGTTCCTCGTCGACGGCGTCGTACGGCGCGACGCCGCGGCCCCGATCGGCGCGAACGTCGACGTGCTGCCGCCGTTCTCGGGCGGCTGAGCCCCCCTCGGGCCGCTACAGGTTCACCCACTCGGTCGCGCCGCCCTCGAGGTGCTGGCGCTTCCAGATCGGCGTGCGCTCCTTGATGCGGTCGACGAGCAGGGCGCAGGCGGCGAACGCCTCGGCCCGGTGCGGTGCGGCGACGGATGCCACGAGCGCGACGTCCCCGATGGCGAGCGTGCCGACGCGGTGGGCCGCCGCAACGCGCAGCCCCGTCTCGCGCGCGACCTCGAGGCACGTCTCGCGCAGGAACCGCTCCGCCTCGGGATGCGCCTGGTAGTCGAGCCGGGTGACGGATGCCCCGTGGTCGTGGTCGCGGATCACGCCCTCGAACGTCACGAGCGCGCCGTCCTGCGCGGACTGCACGAACGCCTCGATCGCGGCGCGGTCGATGGGCTCGTCGAGCACGAGCGCGAGGACCTCGGGGTCAGCGCGCTCGGGATCGCTGCGCTCCGGCTCAGCCATCGGCTCCTCCGCGCGGCGCATGGTCGCCGCCCGCGACCTGGTCGAGCAGGTGCGGCAGCAGTTCGTCGAGCACGCGGAGGCCGTCGGCGACCCCGCCGCGCGACCCGGGCAGGTTGACGACGACCGTGCGCCCGGCGATGCCCGCGAGCGCGCGGCTCAGCGCCGCGGTCGGGGTGGCCGCGCGACCGGCCGCGCGGATCGCCTCGGCGACGCCCGGCAGCTCCTGGTCGAGGATCGCGAGCGTCGCCTCGGGCGTTCGGTCGCCCGGGTTCACCCCGGTGCCGCCCGTCGTGATGACCACAGAGGGCGAGCCGGAGACCGCGCCCCGAAGCGCCTGGGAGACGTCGGCGTCGGCCACGATCACGGGCGCGTCGGTGTCGAAGCCGCGCTCGCGGAGCCACTCCACGATGATCGGCCCGGTCGTGTCCTCGGCGGTGCGGTCGGCCGCGCGGGTCGAGACGACGAGGACCTCGGCGATGCCGGCGGCGCGCGGGCCCGCGGTCACGGTCTCGGCCGCGGCATCCGTCACGCTCGCGGCATCCGTGTCGCTCGCGGCATCCGTCACGCCTGCGGCATCCGCTCGCCAGACGCCACGCTTGCCGCCGCGCTTCTCGACGAGGCGGATGCCGCCGAGCTGCGCCGCCGGGTCGACGGCCTTGACCATGTCGTGCAGCGTGAGGCCGGCGATCGCGACCGCCGTGAGCGCCTCCATCTCGATGCCGGTTCGGGCCGTCGTGGACACGGTCGCCCGGATCGTGACCGCCGCCACCTCGAAACCGAAGTCGATCGACACCGCGTCGAGCGGCACGATGTGCGCGAGCGGGATGAGCTCGCTCGTGCGCTTGGCGCCCGAGATCCCGGCGATGCGTGCGGTGGGCAGCACGTCGGCCTTCTTCAGGCCGTCGGACTGCACGAGCCCGACCACCTCGGTCGTGGTTTCGAGGCGCCCTTCGGCGATCGCGACGCGGCGCGTCACGGGTTTGCCGCCGACGTCGACCATGCGCGCGCGGCCGTCGTCGTCGAGGTGGGTGAGCGAGGTCATAGCTCCACGGTATCCACGACGGCGCCCGCGTCGAGCGACGTGACGTCCTCGGGCACGACGATGAGCAGGTCGGATGCCGCGAGCGCCGCCACGAGGTGCGACCCCGGTCCCCCCACGACCTCGGCTCGGCCGTCGTCGGTGCGGCGTCCGCGCAGGAACTGGCGCTTGCCGGCTACCGACGCGAGCGGAGCGGCGAGCTCGAGCGGTTCGCGACGGGCCTGGGGGAGTCCGGCGATCGCGCGCAGAGTCGGTGCGACGAACAGCTCGAACGAGAGCTGCGCGCTCACCGGGTTGCCCGGGAAGCCGATCAGCGGGATGCCGCGGTACGCGCCGGTCGCCTGCGGGCCGCCAGGCTGCATCGCGACCGAGCCGACCCACGCCCCGAGCGGCTCGACGAGCTCGCGCACCACCTCGTAGGCGCCCTGCGAGATGCCGCCGCTCGTGAGGATCAGCTCAGCGTCGGCGTCCCGCGCCGCGTCGAGCTCGGCGCGCAGCCGATCGGTCGCGTCGCGGACGCGCGCCTCGTGCACCACGACGGCGCCCGCGGCGCGCACGGCCGCGGCGAGCGCGATGCCGTTCGAGTCGGGGATCTCGCCGGGCTCGAGCTCCGCGCCGGGCGCGACGAGCTCGCTGCCCGTGCTGATCACGGCGACGCGCACGCGCTCCCGCACGAGCAGCTGGGTCAGGCCGGATGCCGCGGCCGCCGCGAGGTGGCGCGAGGCGACCTTCAGTCCGGCCGGCAGCACGTCGGCACCGGCGGCGAGGTCGGAGCCCGCCTCCCGGACGTATTCCCCCGTGCGCCGGGCGGTCCGGATGCGGACGCTGCCGTCGCCGTCGGGCTCGGTGTCCTCGACGGGCACGATCGCGTCGGCGCCGTCGGGCACCTGCGCGCCCGTCATGATCCGGACGACCGTGCCGTGCTCGAGCGATGCCGGTGCGCCGGCCGTCGCGGCGACCTCGCCGGCGATCGGCAGGGACAGCGGGGCATCCGCCACGTCGTCGGCTCGCACGGCGAAGCCGTCCATCTGCGAGTTGCGGAACGGCGGGAGCGCGATCGGCGACTCCACCGGCGAGGCCGTGATGCGACCGAGCGCGTCGGCGAGCGCCACCCGTTCGGTCGGGCGCGCGCCGAGGCCGGCGAGCAGCGATCGCACGAACGCGGCGTGCTCGTCGACGGAGATGCGGTCGGCCATCAGTACCTCGCGATCGCAGGATCGACGGTGCGCGACCAGGCGTCGATGCCGCCGACGAGGTTGCGGACGTTCGCGAAGCCCGATCCGGCGAGCATCCGGGCGGCGTACTCCGAGCGGACGCCGAGGTGGCAGTACACGACGACGGATGCCGCGTGGTCGAGCTCGCCCGCCCGGTCGGCGAGCTGCGGCAGCGGGATGAGCGTGGCGCCCTCGATCGTCGCGATCCGGGCCTCCCACGGCTCGCGCACGTCGAGGAGCAGCGGCGGCGCGTCGGACGCGAGCTCGTCGGCGAGCGCGGCGGGGGTGACGTCGCCCGGCTGTGCCGGCCCCGCGGGTCGAGGAGCGACCGGCGCAGCCCCCGCCGGTTGAGGAGGCCGCGCAGCAGGCGTCTCGAAACCCGCCTGCCTCGGCTCGACCGGAGGCGCGGCATCCGTCGCGCGCCGGTACGCGATCTCACGCGACCGGCCGCTCAGCCCGTCGTAGACGACGACGCGGCCGAGGAGCGGTTCACCGACGCCCGTGAGGAGCTTCAGCACCTCGCCGGCCATCATCCCGCCGGTCACGGTGCACACGGTGGGCAGGATCCCGTCGACCTCGCAGCTGAGCCCGGCGTCGGCGGGCGGTTCGGGGAACAGGTCTCGGTACGAGACGCCGCGCGCGTCCCACGAGACGCCGACCTGGCCCGAGAACTTCGCGGCCGACCCCCAGACCAACGGGATGCCGGCGCGGGTCGCCGCGTCATCCGCCGAGTATCGCGTCAGGATGTCGTCGGTGCCGTCGACGACGAGGTCGGCCCCGGCGAGGAGCTCGTCGGCGACGGTCTCGTCGAATCGGATCGCCGCCGGGACGAGGTTCGTGTCGGGCGAGAGGTCGAACGCGGCATCCGCTGCGGACTCGACCTTGAGCCGGCCCACGTCACCCGGCGCGTGCAGGAGCTGGCGGTGCAGGTTGGTGACGTCGACGTCGTCGTCGTCGACCACGACGACGGTGCCGACGCCGGCCGCGACCAGTGCGGGCACGACGAAGCTGCCGAGCCCGCCGGCGCCGAGCACCACGACGCGCGCGTCGGCGAGTCGACGTTGCGCGTCGACGCCCCAGCCGGGGAGCACGCGCTGGCGGGCGTAGCGGGGCGAGTCGGGATCGATCGCGGGCATGCTCCGATTCTCGCAGGCGCCGCGGCCTCCGCGGCCGCCGTCGCGCTGATCCGCGGGTGCGGATAGGATCGCCCTGTGATCACGCATCTGAGGATCCGCTGATGCCCGAATACCGCATCAGCGAGGCCGCGGCCCTGCTCGGAGTGAGCGACGACACCGTGCGCCGTTGGGGGGAGCACGGGCGTCTCACGCTCCGGCGGGGGGCGAAGGGCATGCAGGTGGTCGACGGCACCGACCTCGTGCCGCTCATGGCTGAGGTCGGGCCTGGCGGCACGCTCGCCGAGGCGTTCCCGCTGGCACGCGCCTCGGCCCGCAACCGCTTCGTCGGCCTCGTCACTCGCGTCCAGCGCGACGGCGTCATGGCGCAGGTCGACCTGCAGGCGGGCCCGTTCCGGGTCGTGTCGCTCATGAGCCGCGAGGCCGCCGACGACCTCGGGCTCGAGCCCGGCATGCTCGCCGCCGCGAGCGTGAAGGCGACGAACGTCACGATCGAGCTGCCGCCGGGGAGCGACGCATGACCGGGCGATTCGCCGGATCGGCCGCCGTCGCCGCGCTCGCTGCGCTCGTGCTCGCGGGGTGCGCATCCGCCGGCGCCGGCGGGACGACCCCCTCGGCCGCGCCGACGGAAGCCGACACCGAGCCGACCACCCTCACGGTCTTCGCCGCAGCCTCGCTCACCGAGGCGTTCGACGAGCTCGCAGAGCAGTTCGAGGCCGAGCATCCGTCGGTGGAGGTCACGCTGAGCTACGGCGGCAGCGCCGCGCTCGCGCAGCAGGTCGTCGAGGGCGCGCCGGTCGACGTGTTCGCGTCTGCCGCTGAGCCGCCCATGCAGACCGTCGTCGGCGCCGGGCTGGCGAGCGATCCGGTGGTCTTCGCGACGAACACCCTCGAGCTCGTCGTACCGGCGGGAAACCCCGCGGGCGTGACGGGCCTCGGCGACCTCGCCGACGCCGGCCTGCGGATCGCCCTGTGCGATGCGTCGGTGCCGTGCGGCGCGGCATCCGTGAAGCTGCTCGAGCAGGAGGGCCTGGTCGCAGCGCCCGACACGCTCGAGTCCGACGTGAAGGCCGTGCTCACGAAGGTGTCCCTCGGCGAGGTCGATGCGGCCCTCGTCTACCGCACCGATGTCATCGCGGCGGGCGACGAGGTCGAGGGCATCGAGGTGCCCGGTGCGGCATCCGTCGTGAACCGCTACCCGATCGCGGCACTCACCGAGGCGGGCGATCCCGACGCGGCGGCCGAGTTCGTCGCGTTCGTGACGGGCGATGCGGGCCGAGCCGTGCTCGCCGAGGCGGGCTTCGGGAAGCCGTAGTGGCGGCACCCGTGTCGGACCGACCCGGGATCGGACGAGGACCCCGGAGGGCGCGCGGCGCGCAGCGCCGTTCGAGCGTCGCCGGGCGGCTGGCGTGGCCCGTCGTCGTGGTGGCCGGGATCGCCCTCGCGGTCCTCGTGCTGCCGCTCGCGGCGCTCGTGGTGCGCGCTCCCTGGGGGGACCTGACCGAGCTGCTCGCGCGCGAGTCGGTGCTGCAGGCGCTCGTGCTGTCGTTCACCACCGCGACCGTCGCGACGGCGTGCTGCCTGGTGCTCGGCGTACCGCTCGCCGCACTGCTTGCGCGGGCTGCCGACTGGCCGACGCTGCCGCGCCGAGCGTTGCGCGCGGCCGTGACGGTGCCGCTCGTCCTTCCGCCGGTCGTCGGCGGCATCGCGCTGCTCATGCTGCTCGGGCGACGCGGGCCGATCGGGCAGCTCCTCGAGGAGTCGTTCGGCGTGACGGTGCCGTTCACGACCGGGGCTGTGGTGATCGCGCAGGTGTTCGTGTCGTTGCCGTTCCTCACGTTCGCGGTCGAGGGTGCATTGCGGTCGGCCGATCGGCGCACGGAGCTCGCCGCCGCGACGCTCGGGGCGTCGCGCTGGCAGGTCTTCCGGCACGTGACGCTGCCGCTCGTGGCGCCGGGCGTCGCCGCGGGCGCGGTGCTGTGCTTCACGCGTGCGCTCGGCGAGTTCGGCGCGACCATCACGTTCGCTGGTTCCCTTCCCGGCGTCACGCGCACGCTGCCCATCGCGAGCTACCTCGCGATGCAGTCGGATCCCGACGAGGCGATCGCGCTCGCCCTGCTCCTGCTCGCCGTCTCGGTGATCGTGCTGCTGGGGCTCCGCGACCGCTGGCTGCCGGAGGTGCGGGCATGACGGATGCCGCCGGTGCGTCGTCGGCCGCCGATCCTTCGTCGGCCGCCACGGCGACGCGACCCTCGCTGCACGCCGACGTGGTGGTCGCCCGCGGCGAGACTCGGATCGCCGCCGCGTTCGACGTGGCCCCGGGGCATCCGCTCGCCGTGATCGGACCGAACGGCGCCGGCAAGTCGAGCGTGCTCGCGGCGATCGCGGGGCTCGTGCCGCTCGAGTCGGGACGCGTCGCGATCGGCGCCCGCTCGGTCGACCGGATGCCTCCGGAGCGCCGTCGCATCGGGGTGCTCTTCCAGGACTACGTGCTCTTCCCGCACCTGACCGTGCGGGACAACGTGGCGTTCGCGGCTCGGATGCGCGGATCGCGTGCCGCCGCGCGCGCCGCCGCCGAGCCGTGGCTCGACCGCTACGGGCTCCTGGCGCTCGCCGACCGGTTCCCCGCCCAGCTCTCGGGCGGCCAGGCGCAGCGCGTCGCCCTCGCCCGAGCACTCGCGGCCGAGCCCGACGTGCTGCTGCTCGACGAGCCGATGTCGGCGCTGGACGTGGAGGTGCGCGCCGACATGCGGGCGGAGCTCGCGACGCACGTTCGGGAGTTCGGCGGGGCGACGGTGCTCGTCACGCACAGCCCGGCGGATGCCGCCGCGCTCGCGGATTCGGTGCTCGTGCTCGAGCGGGGTCGCGTGACCCAGCGCGGCACGCTCGAGGAGTTGCGTGCGTCGCCCGCGACGCCGTACGTGGAGCGGATGCTCGCGGCGTCGGGCGAGTGAGCGCCGCGCCGCGCCGCGTCGCGCCGCGTCGCCGTTCTCAGGAGATGCCGGCGGGTGGGCGCCGTTCGTCGGCGTGTCGTCCTGAGAACAGGGTGATTCGGGGACCCGCGTCCTGAGAAACGGTTGGCTGGTGGCGGCGGATTCCTAGCCTTCCCGCGGCGTCTCCACCCGCACCGACGACGGCTCGACGTCCTCGAGCTCGTACCAGGCGTCGACGTCGAATGTGAACTCCGCGACCGCGCACGTGGGCATCTCGTGGATGTCCGACGAGAATTCGTGCGCCAGCGACGCCGTCTCGGGATTGTGCCCGACCACCATCACGGTCGACACCTCACCGTCGACCTCGCCGATCACCCGCAGCACCTCATCGGCGGATGCCGCGTACAGGCGCTCGTCGAGGATGATGCGATCGGCGTCGAATCCGAGGGCATCCGCGATGAGCTGCGCCGTCATGCGCGCTCGCAAGGCGGTGCTCGACAGGATCCGCTCGGGCCGGAACCCGCGCTCGGCGAGCCGCCGACCCACCGCCGGGGCATCCCGCAGGCCGCGCGAGTTCAGCGGCCGGTCGTGGTCGGAGACGCCGGGGTGGTCCCAGCTCGACTTCGCGTGGCGCACGAGCGCAAGGGTCTTCATGCGGCCGAGTCTGCCACCACGACCGACAGGCCGCGAGGCCGGATGCCGCGAGCCGCCGAGACGCGTCCGGGCGAGCAGAACGGACCTCAGCCCCGCGCCGCCAGCCCGGCCGCGAACTCCAGCACGCACAGCGCCGCGAGGCGCACGGTGCGCCCGTCCGCGGCATCCGCCGTCGCATCGATCTCGACGAGATCGGCCGAACGTACGCGCGGATCTACAGCCGCGGCGCGCACGAGCCCCCGCAGCTCCCACGCGGCGAGCCCGCCCGGCACCGATGCCGGGCACCCGGGCGCGACCGAACGGTCGCAGGCGTCCACGTCGACGTCGAGGTGCACCGGACCACCGGCGGCGCCGGCGATCGACAACGCCTCGGCCATGACGTCCGCGGGGCGCCGACCGTGGAGCTCGTCGCGATGGATCACCGTGATGCCGAGGTCGGCCGCGCGCGTCGCGTAGGCGACCGAGTTGGCGAAGTCGGCGATGCCGATCTGCACGATCCGCTTCGGGTCGAGGCCGGCCTCGATCAGGCGCCGCACGGGCGATCCGTTCGAGACCCCGTCGCGGAGGTCGTAGTGCGCGTCGATGGTGACGAGCCCGGCGGTGGAGAGGTCGTCGGCCCACGCGCCGAGGGCCGTGGCCACCGTGACCGAGTTGTCGCCCCCGAGCGCGATCAGCGCCGACGCGCGTTCGAGGGCAGCGGATGCCGCGGCGATCGTGCGCGCCTCGCCCTCGGGCCCGTCGGGCTCCTCGATGTCGCCGGCGTCGGCGAACCGCAGCTCGAAGAGGTCGCGCGGATGACGCGCGCCCGCGGCATCCGGAGCCTGGATCGCTGCGCGGCCGGCCGACCGATCGGGCATGAGCGCCGGGCTGTAGCGCCGCAGCGCGTCGCGGATCGCGGCCGGCGTCGCGTGCGCGTTCGTCGGCGACAGCGAGGTGCGCCAGGCGGGCACGCCGAGCAGGGCGAGGTCGACGGCTGCGCCGGGCCCGAAGTCCGAGAGGGCGGGCCAGTCGCCCGCGCGGGGCCAGAGCGGGTCGTACGAGAGCGTCGCCATGCCACGACGCTAGCAACGGCGGATGCCGCGAGCCGAGGCATCCGTCGACCGCCGTGTCTGCGATCCCGGACGCCCGCGGATGCGCGCCGCCTCAGCTCCGCAATGCCGCCAGCAGCTCCTGCTCCTTCGCCTTCGACAGCCCGGCGCCGCGTTCGCGGTCGAGGCCCTGGCCACGCTCCCAGTCGAGCGTCTCCGCGAGCAGCTGCTCGAGCGGACGCAGCCGCAGGCCCGCCGCCTTCGCCGCCGCGTTCGACCGGTCGAGGAAGGCGTTCCACTCGGGGTCGATGATCCACAGTGGCAGGGATTCGGGCCCCGACCACTCGGCGACGCCCTGTTCGGCGAGCCACTCCGGCGACACCGCGACCATCTCGCCGCCGTATCCGCCCACCGCGCGGCTCGCCTCGAGCCAGTCCGCGAAGGTAACGCGGTCGCCCACCGCGTTGAAGGCGCCGGTGCGCCCCGCCTCGATCGCGTCGAGCGTGAATGCCACGAGGTCGTCGACATGGATGGCTTGAACCGACGCGTCGAGGATGTCGGGCACGAGCATCGGGTCGTCGTCGCGCGCGGCCCGCGCCACCCAGTAGCCACCGCGTCCCGAAGCGTCGCCCGGTCCGGCGATGAGGCCCGGACGCATGACGAGCAGCCGGTCGCCGAGCGCCTCGCGATACGCCTGCTCGATCGCCGACTTCGCCTCGCCGTAGGTGTCGGGCGTCGACTCGTCGGACGCGAGGGGCGGCATGAGTGCGGCCGACTCGTCGGCGCCCGGCTCGTCCTGCGCGGCGTAGACGTTGCCCGAGGAGATGAACGTCCAGTGCGCGGCCCGCGGCGCGAGAGCCGCGGCCGCCCGTCGGGCGAAGCCGGGCTGGCGGGTCACGTCGATCACCGCGTCCCAATCGCGGCCCGACACCGCGTCGTAGGCGTCGGGCTTCGAGCGGTCGGCGACGACGAGCTCGGCGCCGTCGGCCACCGCGCCCGCTTCGCCGCGAGCGAGGCACGTCACCCGGTGTCCGCGCTCGAGCGCCGTCCGGGCGAGTGTGCGTCCGAGCCATTGCGTGCCACCGAGGATGAGCAGGTCCATCCGCTCATCACAGCATGCGACGGATGCCGCGGGCACGCCTGTTCTCGGATCGCGAACCCCGAGCTCGGGAATGCATCCGTCCCCTTCGTCGTTGTGACACATACCCCTAGGGGGTATGCTGCAGAAGCATTCGACTTGGAGGAAGATCGATGGACATGACGCGGGACGAGACGCAGGGACACCGCGGGCACGATCCGCACGCGGGGCATGACCCGCATGCAGGCCACGAGATGCACGACATGCCCGCCGGGCACGACATGGACCACGGCGGCCACGACATGCACGCAGGGCATGACATGAGCCACGACGCGCACGCCGGCCACGGCATGGACCACGTCGGCCACGACATGGGCCACGGAGGCCACGGCGACCACGTCGGCCAGTTCCGCCGCCTGTTCTGGATCAACCTCGTCATCGCGGTGCCGACGATCCTGTTCAGCCCGATGTTCGCCGACATCATCGGCTACGGACTCCCCGACAACGCTCTGATCCCGTGGATCTCCCCCGTGCTCGGCACGGTCATGTACTTCTGGGGCGGCCGCCCGTTCCTCACGGGTGCCTGGTCGGAGCTGAAGGCACGCAAGCCCGGCATGATGCTCCTCATCGGGCTCGCGATCACGGTCGCGTACTTCGCGTCGCTGGGCGCGAGCCTCGGCCTGCTCGACCACCACCTCGACTTCTGGTGGGAGCTCGCGCTGCTGATCGTCATCATGCTGCTCGGCCACTGGATCGAGATGCGGTCGATCGCGGCGACCTCCTCGGCGCTCGACGCGCTGGCCGCCCTGCTGCCCGACGAGGCCGAGCGGGTGGCGGATGCCGCCGGCCCTTCGACGGGCTCAGGGACCGCTTCGACGGGCTCAGGGACCCCTTCGACGGGCTCAGCGACCACCGTCGAGATCGTGGCCCCCTCCGACCTCCGCATCGGCGACGTCGTGATCGTCCGCCCCGGCGGACGCGTCCCGGCCGACGGCGACGTGATCGACGGCACCGCCGCGATGGACGAGTCCATGATCACCGGCGAGTCCACCACGGTGAGCCGCGGCCCCGGCGACCACGTCGTCGCGGGCACCGTCGCGACCGACACCGCGATCCGCGTGCGCGTCTCCGCGGTCGGCGACGACACCGCGCTCGCCGGCATCCAGCGCCTCGTCGCGCAGGCGCAGGCGTCGAGCTCGCGCGCCCAGCGCCTCGCCGACCGCGCCGCCGGCTGGCTGTTCTGGTTCGCGCTCGGCGTGGGCGTCCTCACGGCCGTCGTCTGGACGCTCCTCGGCAACCCCGACGACGCCGTCGTGCGCACCATCACGGTGCTCGTGATCGCGTGCCCCCACGCGCTCGGCCTCGCCATCCCGCTCGTCGTGTCCATCGCGACGGAGCGCGCGGCCCGCGGCGGCGTGCTCATCACCGACCGCCTCGCCCTCGAGACCATGCGCACCGTGCAGGCCGTGCTGTTCGACAAGACCGGCACCCTCACCAGGGGCGAGCCGGCCGTGACCGACGCCGTCGCCGCACCCGGCTGGAACCCCGACGAGGTCATGGCGCTCGCCGCCGCTGCCGAGGGCGACTCCGAGCACCCGCTCGCGAAGGCGATCGTGGCGGATGCCGCGCGCCGGGGCCTGACCGTCCTGCCCGCGTCGGGCTTCACCGCGTCCGCCGCGATCGGCGTGCACGCCAACGTCGACGGCCGCTCGGTGCAGGTCGGCGGCCCCGGACTGCTCGCCCGCGAGGGCGCCGAGCCGCTCGCGGCATCCGCCGGCTGGAGCGAGCGCGGGCAGACCGTGCTGCACGTGCTGGTCGACCACCGGGTCGCTGGCGCCGTCGCCTTGGCCGACGAGGTGCGACCCGAGTCGAAGGAGGCGGTCGACGCCCTCCACGCGCTCGGCGTGCAGGTCGTGATGATCACGGGCGACGCCGAGCCCGTCGCCCGCACGGTCGCCGGGAGCCTCGGGATCGACCGCGTCTATGCCGGCGTCCGCCCCGAGGACAAGGCCGCCAAGGTGCAGGAGCTGCAGCACGAGGGCCTCAGCGTCGCGATGGTCGGCGACGGCGTCAACGACGCACCCGCGCTCGCACAGGCCGACGTCGGCATCGCCATCGGCGCCGGCACGGATGTCGCGATCGCCTCGGCCGGGGTCATCCTCGCGTCGTCCGACCCGCGATCGGTCATCTCGGTGATCGAGCTGTCGCGCGCGAGCTACCGCAAGATGCAGCAGAACCTGTGGTGGGCCGCCGGGTACAACCTCATCTCGGTGCCGCTCGCCGCCGGCGTGCTGGCCCCGATCGGGTTCGTGCTGCCGATGTCGGTCGGCGCGATCCTGATGAGCCTGTCGACCGTGATCGTCGCACTCAACGCGCAGCTGCTGCGCCGGCTCGACCTGCGGCCCGAGGCGTCGACGCGCGCCGTGCTGTCGCGGGCCGGGCGCCCCGCGGGTGCGACGGAGCCCGAGCGCGTCGGCGTGGCCTCCTAGGCCGACCGCTCCGTCGTGGCCGAGGTGGGCGCTCAGCTCACGTCGGCCACGGCAGTCCCAGTGCCGCGACGGATGCCCCGGGCTCGACGCCCGCCTCGGGCACGACGAGCACGGCGTCCGCCGCGGCGAGCCCGCGCAGCATCCCCGACCCGGCGTGACCCGTCGGCGTGGCGACTCCGTCGCTGACCGTGACGGGCACGAGCCGGGTCGCACCGCGCGTTCCGGCGAGCGCCTCCCCGGCCACGAGTCGCGCGAGCTCGGACGTCCGGCCCGTCCACGCCTCGAGCAGCGGCCCGCCGATCGCGAGGAGCCCGAGCACCGACGCGAGCGGGTTGCCCGGGAGCCCGAGGACGAGCCGATCCGGCAGGCGCGCGAGGAAGGTCGGTCCGCCCGGGCGGATCGCGACCGACGGCACGAGCACGTCCGCGCCGAGCCGCTCGATCGCGACCCGCACCTGGTCGGCGCGCGAGCCGCCCGTACCGCCCGTCGTCACGACGACGTCGACGTCATCGGCGGTGAGCGCGTCCGCGGTGGCAGCAGGGTCGTCGCCCACCCGGTGCACCGCGATCGCCTCGGCACCGAGCTCGTGCAGGATCGCGGGCAGCGCCAACCGGAAGCTGTCGCGCACCCGGCCCGGCTCGGGCACGCCACCGTCGACGACCTCGTCGCCCGTGAGCACGAGCGCCACCCGAGGGCGACGCCGCACCGTGAGCCGATCGGCACCGGTCGCCGCGGCGAGCGCGACGCGCGGCGGCGTCAGCAGTGTGCCGGCCTCGAGGACGACCTCTCCCACGGATGCCTCGGTGCCGGCCGGCCGGATGTGCCGCCGCTCGGCGACATCCCGTTGACCTGTCTCGCCGACGGGCTCGAGCCGACCCTCGTCCACGCGCCCGGCCTCCGAGCGGAGCACCGCCTCGGCAGACGCCGGGACGAGCCCGCCCGTGACGATCACGACCGCCTCGCCCGCCTCGAGCTCGGGCCCCTCGACGAGCCGCCACGGCGGCGCGCCGCGCACCGCCCAGCCGTCCATGGCCGACGACGCGTAGTGCGGCAGCGGGATCGGGGTCGCGACGTCCTCGGCCAGCACGCGCGCGACCGCGCGGTGCAGCGGCACATGCTCGGTCACCGGCGCGGGCGCAGCCACGGCCGCGCGCTCACGCGCGACGTCCCAGCCGAGTCCGCGGCTCACGGGGAGGCGAGCCTGCGCACGCGGTCGAGCACATCGCGGGCGGCGGTCGCGGCATCCGCACCGCCTGCAGCCGCGACCCCGGCCGCGTACCCGGCCAGGTACGTCGTGATGGGCGCCGCCGGACGCATGACGGCGTGCGCGGCGACGCCGGCGACGCCGAGCACCTGCTGGATGTCGAGCGGCGCGTCGGCGATGCCGAGCTCCGCGCGCACGCGGTCGGCCCACTCCGCGAGCACGCGGTCGAACTCCTCGTCGGAGACCGTCATCGTCCCTCTCCTCCCGTCGCGCCGACCGCGTCGGCATCGGCCCAGGTGTCCACGTCCATCGTCGCCTCCGGCGGCACGGCGACGTCGGCGAGCCGCAGCGGCTCGAGCAGTCGGCGCATCGAGGCGCCGTCGATCGAGCCTCCGACGGATGCCGCATCGATCGCCGCCTCGAGTGCCGCCCGGCGCACGACGCACGTCAAATGCTGCGCGCGACCGTCGGCGTCCACGGCCCGGACGCCGTCGGCGCCGGCAGCCGTCGCCCGGGCGAATCCGGCGAGCAGCGGCTCGATCGCCGCGCCGACGAACGGCTGGTCGCCGGCGAGCACGAGGATGGCATCGGCGTCGCCGCCGAACGCGCGCACGCCCGCGGCGACCCCCGCGGCCGGGCCGCCGAACGGCGGCTCCTCGCGCACCACGCGCACGTCGTCGGGCAGCACCGACGCACCGGCCTCGCCGACCACCACGCGATCGCGCGCCACGTCGGCGGCGGCCACGACCCGCTCGAGCAGCGTGCGCCCGTCGACGCGGAGGTCGCCCTTCGCGGCTCCGCCGAGGCGTTCGGCACGGCCGCCCATGAGGATCACCGCATCGAGGACGAGCACGGCTCAATCGTAGGACCGACGGCCACGCGGCATCCGACCCATGACGACCGCAGCCGCGATCGCCCTCGGCGTCAGTAGATGTGGAGCTTCTCGAGGAGCCGGACCGGGTCGTCGATCGCCTCGAAGAGGTCCTTGTTGTGCTTGATCATCTTGCTGCGCATGTAGACGCGCAGCCACTGCTTGTACATGAACAGCTCGTACTCGTCGAGCAGGTCGTCGAGCGGCAGGCCCGGCCGGGCGATGAGCTCGGCCAGTCGCATCGCGCATTCGAACCCGAGCGAGATCGACTGGAAGTACGGCGATCCGATGGCCGAGTCGCCGGCGAGGAAGACGGGTGCGTGTGCGAACGGGTGGTCCGTGCGGCCCGAGCGCAGCCATCGCCGGTTCGTCGCGTTCCTGGCGCGGTAGACGTTGAGCGGGATGCGGATGATCTCGAGGTCCCCGATGAGGTCGCCGTGGGTCTCCTCGCGGATCTTGTCGATGAAGCGGTCCATCGACTCGGCCACGACGGGGAAGTTCTCGCGCAGCCACTCGCCGTCGCAACGCGGCGGCATCTCCGCGAACTCCTCGGGTGTGATGGTCACGATGCCGGTCACGTGGGTGACGCTGCCGTCGTAGTGCGTGCGGCGCACCATCGGGATGAACTTGTACTGGAGGTTGCCGACGTTCTTGTAGTACTTGCAGGACTCGTTGCAGTCGTACGGCTGCCCGTAGAGGAAGGTGATGACGAGCGCGTACTCGAGCCGCACCTTGAGGGTGTTCGCGTGCGCCTCGACGTCGTCGGCGCCGGTCGTCAGGTGATCGCGCAGGAGCGAGCCGCTGCCGGTGCAGTCGATCAGGATGCCGCCCGGCTCGAGCCTGGCGATGGCGTCCTCCGCGCTGACGAGACCCGCCGTGCGCTGCACCGGATGCGCCGTGCGCGCGTCGATCAGGTCGCTGAGCGACTGCTCGATCTCGTTGAGCGCGCAGAACCCGAGCGACCACTCGTGGAGCAGCCCGTCGAGGTCCGGCGGGATCGTCCGGCGGAAGGCGAGTCCGTCGACGAGCTCCTCCGGGTCGAACAGCGCGCCGATGCTGTCCCCGTCGATCGCATCCGTCTCGTACGCCTCGATCGAGTCCGCCACGAGGTACGGGGCGAGCTCGACCATCCGCTTCCGCGTGTACTCGCTGCGCTTCTCGTAGAGGTGCACCCGCATCCCCTCGATCGGCTGGAGCAACGCGGTCAGCATGAGGCCCACCGGGCCGGCGCCGATCACATGGACGTCTCCGTTGAAAGGGCGGACCCCGGGGCGGACGGTGTCGGACGACGCGGACATGGAGCCTCCCTGCTCGTGCCGGAGCGTGCTGGGCGCGCCCGGCCGGCGGCCTCCGCGGAGCCCCCCGAACGGGCACGACCGATCCTCAGCGTACGCCCGCGCGCCCGCTCGCGCCTCCGGCCTATTCGGCGAGCAGTTCGCGCATGCGCTCGATCTCGCCTGCCTGCGTCTCGATGATCGCGGCGGACAGCTCCAGCGCGCCCTCGTGCTCGCCCGACTCCTGATGCGCCTCGGCCATGTCGATCGCGCCCTCGTGGTGCTCGATCATCTGCTCGAGGAACAGGTCCGATCCGGATGCCCCGTCGGCGGCCTCGAGCTCGTCGAGCTCCGCGTCGGTGAGCATGCCGTTCATGCCCATGTCGTGGTCGCCCGGCATCCGGGGCACGCCCCACTCGTCGAGCCAGGCCTCGAGCTGGTCGATCTCGGGACCCTGCGCCGCCGCGATCTGCTCGGCCAGCTCGTCGACCTCGGGGTCGACGCCGTCCTTCGCGAGCACGATCGCGCTCATCTCGAGCGCCTGCTCGTGGTGCGGGATCATCATCTGCGCGAACATGACGTCGGCCGCATTCGCCTCGGTCGAGGCATCTGCGCTCGAGCTGTCGCCGTCCATGTGTACGTCATGGCCTGCGCCCGAGCCGGGTGTCGTGCACCCGGCGAGTGCGAGGAGTCCGGCGAGCGCGAGCACGCCGGCGGCGCCCGGTCGCAGCATCGACCGCGCGCTCATCGGGTCACCACCCGGTAGCCGGCCTCGGCCACGGCCGCGACGATCGCCGCGTCGTCGACCGGCTGCGACCCGCGCACGCTCACTGTCGAGACGCCCCCGGCGACGAGCTCGACCTCGACGGCCTGAACACCGTACAGTCCACCGAGTTCCTCCGTGACGTGACGCACGCAGTTGCCGCAGGTCATGCCCTCGACGGCGAACTCGGCGGCATGAGCGGGGAGCTCTCTTGCGGCATCCGCATGATCGTGGGCGGGGGCCGTCGCGTCAGCGGCGGGAGCAGCGCAGCATGCGCAGCCGCCGCCGGACAACTCCAGCTCCAGTCGTCCGTCGGGTGCGAGCGTCATGGTGTCCTTTCGTCGGGTCGTCGAGAAGTATACCCCCCTAGGGTATATCTCGCCAGTCGCGAGTGGTCATGGAAACATGGCGGAGGAATCTCGCCGACGATGTCGATCCGGCCCCCAGTCCGTTCGACGTGCAAGTGAGGCGGGCGCACGGCCCACCCGACGAAGGAGCGAATCACGATGAAGTACATGCTGATCATGCGGTCCACCCAGGAGGCCGTCGACGCCTTCCAGGACGTCGACTTCGAGGAGGTCATCGCGGCCATGGGCGCCTACAACGAGTCGCTCATCAAGGCCGGCATCCTGCTCGGCGGCGAGGGTCTCGCGGGCGTCGAGGAGGGCTTCGTCGTGGACTTCGATGCGACGCCCCCGGTCGTGACCGACGGTCCGTACGCCGAGGCGAAGGAGCTCTTCAACGGCTTCTGGATCATCGGCGTCTCGAGCAAGGAGGAGGCCGTCGAGTGGGCGAAGCGGTGCCCGCTCGGCCCCGGCTCGAAGCTGGAGGTGCGCCGCGTCAACGAGCTCGAGGACTTCCCGCAGGACAACGAGTGGATCCAGAAGGAGGCCCAGTGGCGCGCCGACGCCGAGGGTCGCCTCGGATCGTCGAGCTGAATGTCCGACGTGACGGATGCCGCGGGCGCGGTCGCACCGGCGGATGACGCCGACGCCGACCGCGCCCGGCGCGCCCTCGCCGCGGTGTGGCGCATCGAGTCGGCGCGCATCGTCGCGACGCTGACGCGCTTCGTCGGCGACGTGGGCCAGGCCGAGGACCTCGCCCAGGAGGCGATGCTCGAGGCCATGCGCCAGTGGCCCGTCGAGGGCGTGCCGCGCAACGGCGGCGCCTGGATCACGGCGGTCGCGAAGCGCCGGGCGATCGACGGCTGGCGGCGCCGCGAGCGGCTCGACGAGCGGTATGCCGCGATGACCCACGACCTCGAGGAGGAGGAGCGCACGGCGTCGGGCACGTTCTGGGACCCCGACACGATCGACGACGACGTGCTGCGGCTCGTGTTCGTCGCGTGCCACCCCGTGCTCTCGCGCGAGGCGCAGATCGCGCTCACGCTCCGCATCGTCGGCGGCCTCAGCTCCGAGGAGATCGCCCGCGCGTTCCTCGTCCCGGTGGCGACGATCCAGCAGCGCATCGTGCGGGCGAAGAAGACCCTCGCCGCCGCGAACGTGCCCTTCGAGGTGCCCGAGCCGCAGGACTACGCCGAACGACTCGGCTCGGTGCTCAGCGTGCTCTACCTGATCTTCAACGAGGGCTACCTGCCCGCGGCGGGCGACCAATGGGTGCGACCGGATGTCTCCGCCGAGGCGCTGCGCCTCGCCCGCATGGTCGCCGGCCTCATGCCGCGCGAGCCCGAGGCGCAGTCGCTGGTGGCGCTCATGGAGTTCCATGCGGCGCGGTTCGCCACGCGCGTGGCGCGCGACGGCACGCCGATCCCCCTCGACGAGCAGGATCGCAGCCGCTGGGACCGCGCCCAGATCGAGCGGGGCCGCGCCGCGCTCGCCCGCGCCGACCGCATCGGACGCGGCCGCGCCTCGTACGGGCTGCAGGCCGCGATCGCCGAGTGCCACGCGGTCGCGCCGACCTCCGCGGACACCGACTGGGGCCGCATCGTGGTGCTCTACGAGGCGCTCGGGCGCATCGCGCCGTCACCCGTGGTCGAGCTGAACCGCGCCGTCGCCGTGGCGATGTCGACGGGTCCCGCGAGCGCGCTCCGCATCGTGGACGACCTCGAGCGCTCCGGACGGCTCGCCGGCTACGCCGGACTCCCCGCTGTCCGCGGCGAGCTGCTGGCCCGGCTCGGCCGCACCCATGAGGCCCGTGGCGAGCTCGAGAGCGCCGCACGGCTCACGGGCAACGAGCGCGAGCGGGCGGCGCTGCTCGCGAAGGCGGCGGGGCTCCGCCCGGCGGTCGAGTAGCGCCCGGCGGAGCCGGACGCGTCTCGAGACCCGTGCTGCGTCTCGACACGCGTCGCCTACGGCGACGCTACTCGACGACCGGAGCGACCGGCTCCCGCTCGTCCGCCTCGGCCTCAGCAGCCGCGGCCTTCGCCGCCTTCCGCTCCCGGCGCCGCTCGCGGCCGCCCTCGACGAGGTCGTAGAGCACGGGCAGCACGATGAGCGTGAGCGCCGTCGACGACACGAGGCCGCCGATGACCACGAGCGCGAGCGGCTGCGAGATGAAGCCGCTGTGGCCGGTCAGTCCGATCGCCATGGGCAGCAGCGCGAAGATCGTCGCGAGCGCGGTCATGAGGATCGGACGGAGTCGGCGCGAGGCGCCGTGCAGCAGCGCGTCGCGCACGCTGCGGCCGCGGTCGCGGTACTGGTTCACGAGGTCGACGAGCACGATCGCGTTCGTCACCACGATGCCGATGAGCATGAGCACGCCGACGAGCGACGCGACGCCGAGCGGGATGCCCGTGATGACCTGCAGGGCGATCGCACCCGTGGCCGCGAACGGGATCGACACGAGCAGCAGCAGCGGCTGCAGCAGCGAGCGGAACGTCGCGACCATCACGATGTAGACGATGAGGATCGCCGCGAGCAGGGCGAGGCCGAGCTGCGAGAACGACTCCTGCTGGTCGGCGGTGACGCCGCCGATGGAGGCGGTGGCGCCCGCGGGCAGGTCGGCGCGGACGACGGCCGCCGACACCTCGGCGCTCGCCGTGCCGAGGTCGCTCCCGCTCGGCGTCGCCGACACCGTGGCGCTGCGCAGGCCCTGCACGGTCGTCACCGACGAGGGGCCCTCGACCTCCTCGACGGTCGCGAGCGAGTCGAGCTGCACGGGACCGGTCACCGTGGGCACCGTGAGCACCGAGAGCTCCTCCACGGTCGTGGGCGGGTCCTCGCTCTCGAGGTAGATCGTGAGCGTCTTCTCGTCGATGACGATCGAGCCGGCCGACTGCGGCTGCATGGCCGCCGAGACGAAGCCGCCGAGGGCGACCTCCGAGTAGCCGGCGGCCGCGGCATCCGCCCGGTTCACCTCGACCGCGATGTACTCGCGCGACTCCGACAGGTTGGACGTGACCTGCGACACCGAGTCGAGGTCCTCGACCTCCGACTGCACCGCGTCGGTCGCGGCCTGCAGGTCCTCGGCGTTCGAGGCGGTGACGTCGACCTCGATGTCGTTCGAGGCGCCGAAGCCGCTCGAGGCGGCGAGGGTGATCTCGCCGATGCTGTCGCCGAGGTCGTCGAGCTCCGTGCGCACCTCGTCCTGCAGCGCATCTTGGTCGGCGTTCTCGTCGGTCGTGACCGAGTAGGTGATGGTGGCGCCGCTGCCGCCGCCGAGCACGGCGGCCAGGCCGCGCCCGCCCGAGCCGATCGAGGTCTGCACGGTCTCGATGCCGTCGATGTCGAGCAGGGTGCGCTCGACGGGCTTCGACGCCTCGTCCATCGCGTCGAGGCTCGTGCCGACCGGCAGCTCCTGCGTGACCTGGAACGTGTTCTGGCCCGACGAGCCGAGGAAGTTCGTCTTCATGAAGGGCGTGAGCGCGAGCGTGCCCACGAGCACGAGGCCCGCGATCACGAGCGTGACGACGCCGTGGCGCAGCGTCCACTCGATGATCGGCAGGTAGCCGCGCTGCAGGCGAGACGGGTGCTCGAGCTCGTCGACGGCGCCCGCAGAGCCCGTCGAACCGGCCGCAGGCCCCGACTCGTCGATGAACGCCGCCGCCGCGGCCTCCCCCGCGTCGTCGTGCTTGTGGATCTTGGCGGGCTTCAGGAACCAGTACGCGAGCACCGGCACGATCGTGAGCGAGACGAGCAGCGACGCGAGCAGCGCGATCGTGACCGTGAGCGAGAACGGGCGGAACAGCTCGCCCGTGACGCCCTCGACGAGCGCGATCGGCAGGAACACTGCGACGGTGGTGATCGTCGACGCCGTGATCGCCCCGGCGACCTCGCGCACGGCGTGCACGATCGTCGAGGCCTTGTCGACGCCCTCGACGAGGTGGCGCTTGATGTTCTCGATCACGACGATGGAGTCGTCGACGACGCGGCCGATGGCGATCGTGAGGGCGCCGAGCGTGAGGATGTTCAGCGTGTAGTCGGCGGCCTGCAGCCCGATGAACGTGATGAGCACCGATGTCGGGATCGAGATCGCCGTCACGAGCGTCGCCCGGATCGACAGCAGGAACACGAGGATCACGAGCACCGCGAACAGGAGTCCGAGCAGGCCCTCGGTCGCGAGCGACTCGATCGACTGCTGGATGTACGGCGCCTGGTCGAACACGACGGTGAACGACGCACCCGGGTTCGTGGTGTCGAGCGACGATTCGAGGTCGGGCAGGATCGCGCGCACCTCGTTCGACACGTCGACCGTGTTGGCCGCCGGCAGCTTCGTGACCGAGATCGAGAGCGCGGGCTCGCCGTTCACGCGCGAGATGCTCGTGACCGGGTTGTCGGTGAGCTCGACGGATGCCACGTCGCCGATGGTCGTCGCGGGTTGCGGGACGCCCGGGGTGCCGAGCACCGGGAGCGCCGAGATGTCGTCGACGCCCGTGAGCACCTGGCCGGTCTGCACGGCGAACGTCCGGTCGTCGGCGGTGATCGTGCCCGCCGGCACGAGGAGGCCGTTCTGCACGAGCGCGTCGCGGATCGCCTGCTGGGTCATCCCGCGCGTCGCGAGCGCCGTCGGGTCGGGCGTGATGGTGACCCGCTGGCCGACATCGCCGATCAGCGTCGCCTCGCGCACGCCGGGGAGGTCGTTGATCTCTCCGAGGGTGGTGCGCGTGATCTCGTCGGAGAGCGCGCTGACGTCGTCTGCGCCGGTGACGGCGACGACGATCACCGGGAAGTCGTCGAGGCTCAGCGCGAGCACCCGCGGGTCGACGTCCTCGGGCAGCTGGTTCGAGATGCGGTTGACGGCCGAGAGCAGCTTCTGCTCGGCGAACGCGAGGTCGGTGCCGTACGTGAAGCTCGCGACGACCCGCGAGAGGCCCGTCGAGCTCGTGGTCGAGGTGGACTCGAGCCCGGTGATGCCCTGGATCGCGGTCTCGATCGGCGTCGAGACATCCGTGTTCACGACATCGGGCGAAGCGCCCGGGTACGCCGTCACGATCGACAGCTGCGGGAACTCGATCGACGGTGCCAGCTCCTGCTTGAGGTTCGTCAGCGCGATGCCGCCGAAGATGGCGACCACGACGGTCACGAGGGCGATGAGCGCGCGGTTCTTCATGCTGAGCGCGGCAAGCAGGTGCATGCCCCCGATTCTCGCAGGGGCATGCTCGCGGGGATGTCACGGGAAGCTGGGAATCCCGCGGATCCCGCGCTGGACCGTCCGACCGACCGGGAGTACCGTCGAGAGGCACGGGGGGTGAGCTCGATGACGACAGCGGATGCCGCACGGCCGATGCCGTGGCTCCGCCTCGCCCTCCTCGGCATGATCGCCGCCGCGATCTGGCTCGCGTTCAGCCTGTTCTCGTCCACGCATTCGGCGTCGGCCGAGGAGACCCTGCCCGATGCGGCCGCGGATGGCGCGGTGGCGGCCGTCTCGGGCGACCAAGGGGAGCCCGCCGCAACCGCTGCCGCCGCCACGGAGCCCGTCGCCGAGCCCCCGGCGCCCGCCGAGGCGACGACTCCCGCTGCCGCGGTCGCAGCCTGGCCCGCTGCTGCCGCACCAGCTGCACCCGGTCGTGACGCCGGCTTCGTTCCGCCGGGGCAGGCGAAGGAGAAGGCGGTGCCGCCCGGGCAGGCGACGACGGAGAAGGCCGTACCGCCCGGGCAGGCGACGGAGGAGGCGGTGCCGCCCGGGCAGGCGACGACGGAGAAGCCCGTCCCGCCGGGGCAGGCGACGGAGAAGGCGGTGCCGCCCGGGCAGGCCGGCAAGCCCGCCGATCGCACCGCACCCGCCTCGCAGAACGCGAACGCGAACGCGAACTCCAACCAGAGCGCGAACGCGAACGAGAACTCGACCACGAACAACGCGCAGCACACGGTGCCGCCGGGGCTCGCCGACAAGCCGGCCGATCACCCGGCCCTCGTGAACGCGGCCGACGTCGCTGCTTCGACCGATCTCCAGCCGGCCGAACCCGCGGCGCTGGGATCGGCGCTCGCCGCGATCGGCGCAACGCTGGTCGGGCCCACCTCCGACGCAGTCGCCGGCGTCGGCGCAGGCGTCGACGCCCCCTCCTGGGCGGATCCCGACGGGAACGCCGCCGGCGACACGAGCACCCCCGACGCGGCGGCCGGCGCGATCCTGCCCGTGGACGGCACGCCGAACGGCCCCGCCGCATCGGGCTCGCCCGGGGCGGGCGGCGGTGCGGGCACCGGTGGATCCGGCGCGGGCGCCGGCGCGGCCGGGGCATCCGGAACCGCTGACGCGGCGCTCACCGCGTTCGGCCTCGACGCGCTCGCGTCGCTGGTGCTCGGCTCGGTCGACGACGAGCTGCCGTCGTCGCCGGTCTTCGGCACCGACACCACCCCTGACTGATCGGGGCCGGCTCCGCCTGCCGTGATGCAGGCGTCGAGCGGTCGTCGCTCCCTGCGCGGGAGCAGTCCATCGATCAGTCAGGAGGACCGGGTCATGTCGCGAACCATCACGCAGGCACGTGCGGCGTCGTGCCGCTTCCCCGTGCTCCGCCGCGCCGCCGTGCTCCACGGCGCCCATGAGCTCCGCATCGGGAGGCTCCCGATGCGACGTTGACCGGGTGGGGTCCGGTGCACTGCCCCCAGTGCCGGGCCTCGCCCCTCCCAGGCCGCGCAGCGACCCGACGCGCGCGGCCCCGGCCGCGATCTGAACGCGGCCAGGTGCGGGGCGGCGGAGACACCCGCCCGCCGCCCCGCACCATCTCCCTCGGAATGACCCCGGGGGGAACCCGAGCCGGCTTCCGCCGTGTTCGTGCGCTCGGATGCCGCAGCGGCGCCGTCAGTCGGCGGTCGGCTCCATGACAGCCCGGTGCTTGCCATGCGAGCCGGGTCGGACCTCCGCGAGGGGACGACCGGGATCGATGCCGGCCGCGGGAAGCAGCACCCCGTCGATCAGCGACAGCAGGTACTCGGCGTCGATCGGCTGCTTCTGGATCAGCAGGCGGAACGCCGCCATGGCCGGGGCCACCACGGCCAGCGCCTCGACGTCGCAGTCGGCCGGGATCTCGCCGCGTTCGATGGCCCGACGCAGGAAGAGCCGATTCACGGCCACCCGGGGTTCGATGATCGCGGCATGTGCGGCATCCGCGAGTTCGGGCGAGCTGGAGATCATGCCGAAGAGCCCGCCCATGATGCGGAGCTTGCGCTCGCCCTCCTCGATGGAACGCGGGCGGATCATGGCGACGAGGTCGCCGCGCAGGGTTCCGGTGTCGGGGAGGTGCTCCGCGTCGAGCTCGCCCGCCTTCATGCACGCCACGGCGTCGAGCACGAGGTCGGCCTTCGACGTCCACCGCCGGTAGATCGTGGCCTTGCCGGCCTTGGCGCGGGCAGCGACCATGTCGATCGTCATCCCGTCGAAGCCCGTCTCGGCGAGGACGTCGATGGCGGCCTCGAGGATCTCGGGGTCGCGGGTGTGATCGCGCTTGCGTCCGAGCTTCGACGTGGGGGCCGAGGCCTCGAGCTCTCGGTCGACCATGGAGTCGGGCTGCGTCATCGCGGTCGTCTCCGTTTCTCGCGTGATGCGTGATGTTGCTGACATGTTACTTCAGGAACTGTTCATATCCGAAACTGTCGAGTCTCGTATAGAGTGACCGCATGACTTCCGCTCCGGTCGAGACACCAGCGCCCGCCGTCCCCCACTCCCGCAGGTGGTGGACCCTCGCCACGGTGGCCCTCGCCCAGCTGATGGTGGTGCTCGACGCGACGGTCGTGAACATCGCCCTCCCCGCCGCGCAGGCCGACCTCGGCTTCTCCGACGGCCAGCGCCAATGGGTGGTCACCGCCTACTCGCTCGCGTTCGGCAGCCTGCTGCTCCTGGGCGGCCGGCTCTCCGACCTGTGGGGGCGCAAGCGCACCTTCATCATCGGCCTGATCGGCTTCGCCGCCGCGTCCGCCCTCGCCGGCGCGGCGCCCACATTCGGCGTGCTCGTCACGGGCCGTGCGCTGCAGGGCGCGTTCGGCGCCCTCCTCACCCCCACCGCCCTGGCCGTGCTCACCACCACCTTCACGATCCCCAAGGAGCGCGCACGTGCCTTCGGCGTCTTCGGCGCCATCGCCGGTGCGGGCGGCGCCATCGGCCTCCTGCTCGGCGGGTTCCTCACCGAGCAGTTCAACTGGCGATGGAACCTCTACATCAACGTGTTCATCGCGGCGATCGCGATCGTGGGCGCCGCCCTGTTCGTGCGGCACGTCGCACGCACGGGCCCGCGCCCCAAGCTCGACCTGCCCGGCACCGTGCTCGTGTCCGCGGCCCTCTTCCTCCTCGTGTACGGCTTCTCGAACGCCGAGACCGAGGGCTGGGACGCACCGCAGACGTGGGGCATGCTCGCGGCATCCGGGGTGCTGCTCATCGCCTTCGTGCTCTGGCAGCGCCGCGCCGCCCACCCGCTGCTGCCGCTGCCGATCGTGCTCGACCGCAACCGCGGTGCGGCCTACATCTCGGTGTTCATCGCCGGCGCCGGCATGTTCGGCATCTTCCTGTTCGTCACCTACTACCTGCAGACCTCGCTCGGGTACTCGCCGATCCAGACCGGCCTGGCATTCCTGCCGATGATCGTCATGCTGGTGCTCGCCGCCCAGCTGTCCACGAACATCTTCGTGCCTCGGTTCGGCCCGAAGGTCATGGTCCCGATCGGCATGCTCATCGCCTCGACCGGCATGGTCTACCTCACCCACCTCGACGCGCAGAGCACGTACGCCGTGGACGTCCTGCCGCCGCTCATGATCCTCGGCTTCGGCATGGGCTCGATCATGCCCGCGTCGATGCAGACGGCCACCTTCGGCGTCGAACGATCGTTCGCGGGCGTCGCGTCGGCGATGGTCAACACGAGCCAGCAGGTCGGCGGTTCCGTCGGCACGGCGTTGCTCAACACGCTCGCCGCGACGGCGGCCACCGACTACATCGCGGCGCACACTCCGCCCACCGAGGCGGTGCTGGCGGATGCCGCGATCCACAGCTACACGGTCGCGTACTGGTGGGGCGCCGGCCTCTTCGCCGTCGGCGCGGTGATCGCGGCGACGCTTTTCCGTCGTCGCAGCGACGGCCCGTCGATCGCCGCCCCGCGCGACGCCCGGTCCGAGACTGCACGAGCCACCGAAGCCTCCACCGCCACCTGAGTCGACGGATGCGCCGCGCCGTCGCCGCCGTCCGTCACGGTGCGGGGTTCGCACCGGAGCCGCCGGATCAGACCACGGAGGCGAGCAGCTCGGGCTCGGGCTCGCCGACGGGCACGTGTCCGAGCGAGCGCCAGGCGCGGGCGAGCGCCTGCACCGCGGCATCCGTCGTCTCGGGGGAGTAGCAGACGGGCAGGCGCAGGAAGCGCTCGAACGCGCCGTCGATGCCGAACCGCGGCCCGGCCGCGACGATGAGGCCCTCGCGTCGGGCGGCGAGCGCGAGCTGCGAGCTGACGGGCGCGCCGAGGCCGACCCAGGTCACGATGCCGCCGTCGACGTGCGGAACCTCCCACTCGGGCAGGTGGCGGGCGACGAGCTCCTCGAGGCGGTCGCGGCCGGCGCGGAGCTGCCCGCGGCGCAGCTCGAGGATCTCGTCCATGCGGGGAATGAGCCGCGTGACGATGAGCTGCTCGAGGATGGGCGTTCCGAGGTCGCCGGGCGAGCGCACGGCGAGGAGGCGGCGGATGAGCGGGCGCTCGGCCCGGATCCAGCCGACGCGCAGGCCGCCCCACACGGTCTTGCCGACCGAGCCGATGAGCACGGCCGACCCGTCGGCGGCCATGGGCGGGAAGTGGCCCGGGCGGTCGATCGAGAGCTCGGCGGTGGTCTCGTCGGCGACGACGACCGTGCCCTGGCGGGCGGCGGCGTCGAGCACGCGCGCCCGCGACACCCGGCTCATGGTGCGGCCCGTCGGGTTCTGGAAGTCGGGGATGACGTACGCCATGACCGGATTCGAGTGCCGGATGGCCTGCACGAGGCCCATGGTCTCCTCGCGATCGTCGAGGTCGTCGTCGACGTCGTGCGGCGAAACGGGCACGGGAACGAGCCGGGCGCCCGCCGCTCGCAGCGCCTCGTAGGCGTGCGGGTAGATCGGCACCTCGGTGACGGCGCGGTCGCCGCGGCCGATGAGCGCGCGGGACAGCAGGGCGATGGCGTGCTGCGCGCCGATGGTGACCATGATCTGGTCGGGCGTGGTCGGCAGGCCTCGGGCCGTGTAGCGGTCGGCGATCGCCTGGCGGAGCGCGGGCGTGCCGATCGGGTCGAAGCCCGCGTCGAGCAGGTGGCCCGGCAGGTCCTCGACGGCCTGCCGGGCGACCTCGGGCAGCCACGGCAGCGCGGGCGGCGCGGCCTTGGAGAAGTCGATGTACTCGGCCTCGGGCGGCGCCGGCAGGACGGCGGGCGCGCCGGTCAGGCGAGCGACGCTGCCCGACCCGCGCACGCTGTGCAGGTTGCCCTGCTCGCGCAGGTGCCGGTAGGCCGCGGTCACGGTCGTGCGGCTGAGCCCGAGCCGCTCGGCGAGGTCGCGCTCGGCGGGCAGCCGGGTGTCGACGGCGATGCGCCCGTCGACGATGAGCAGTCGGATGCGCTCGGCGAGCGCCTCGTAGGCACTGCCCGGTCCACGCCAGTCGCCGAGGAGGAGCTCGAGGGACCGCGCGGTCAGCGCGAGATCGGCCATAAGGCCACTTTAGGCGAATTGGCTATATGAGGAAAGGCCAATCATGGAATTGGATTGGGACATGCTTCGCCGACCGACCGATCCCGCGCCCGTGCTCGTCCGCCGATTCGTGCAGCTCTTCGTCGGGCTGTTCCTCTACGGCATCGGCATCGCGCTCATCGTGCGCGGCGAGCTCGGCGTCGCCCCGTGGGACGTGCTGACGCAGGGCATCGCGAAGCAGACCGGCCTCAACTTCGGGCTCATCACGATCCTCACGAGCGGCGTCGTGCTGCTGCTCTGGATCCCCATCCGGCAGAAGCCGGGCTTCGGCACGGTCATGAACGCACTGCTCGTCGGCCCGTTCGCCGACCTCGGCCTGTGGCTCATCCCGCCGGGCCTCGACCTCTGGATCCGCGCGCTGCTGCTGCCCGCCGGAATCGTGGTGCTCGCGATCGCGACCGGCCTCTACATCGGCGCGCACTTCGGCCCCGGCCCGCGCGACGGCCTCATGACGGGCCTGCACCGGGTGACCGGCTGGAAGATCTGGATCGTGCGCACGGGCATCGAGGTCGTCGTGCTCGCGGCCGGCTGGCTGCTCGGCGGCAACGTCGGCATCGGCACGCTCGCCTTCGCGCTGCTCATCGGGCCGCTCTGCGGGTACACGATCCCGCTGTTCGCGATCCGGCGCTCCGAGCGGATGCCGGCGGATCGGGTGCCGGCGCGACGGGGACGGGCCAAGCGCTCCACCAGCACGGCGACCGGCTCCGTGGCATCCGTCACACCGGCGAACTGAACGCCGATCGCCCCCGAGGCTGGGACACCTCGGGGGCGATGCGCGCCGCGCCGGTGGTCGAGGAGCGCTAGAGGTTGCGCTCGGCGTAGGCGGTCATCGCGTCGCGCACGAACTCCGCGCCCGCCTGGCCGCCGTAGTTGGCGCCGAAGCGCGGATCCGCCACATACATCTCGGCGAGGCCGAGGAAGTACTCCCTCGACGGGCCCTCCGCGCCGCCGCCGGGCGTACCGGGGATGGCGCGGAGCCAGTCGAACTGGCGCTGGGCCAGCGCCTGCGCCTCCTCGCCGGCGGGGTCGACGCCCCGCTCGTGGGCCGCGATCCAGTCGCTGCCGAGCTGCGCCGCGCGCTGCTGCCACGCTGCCTTCTCGTCGGCGCTCATCGAGCGCCACCACGCGTCGCCCTTCGCGTACGCGTCCTTCCCCCAGCGCTCCTCGACCTCCTCCTTGTACTGCGTGTGGTCGAAGCCGTCGAACATCTGCTCTGCCATGAGTCGTTCACCTCCTTCCAGTGCTCCGATGGTGCGTTCGACCGACGCGATCTGCCGCGCCAGCCTGCTCTGCTCCTCGCGCAGCCACTCGAGGTGGCGGCGCAGGGCGCGCTCGGCGTCGGCCTCGCGGTCGAGCACCTCCGCGATGGCGGGGAGCCCGAGGCCGAGGTCGCGCAGCAGCATGATGCGCTGCAGCCGCACGAGCGCGTCGTCGTCGTAGTAGCGGTAGCCGTTGTCGCCGACCCGCGTCGGCGGCAGCAACCCGATGTCGTCGTAGTGCCGCAGCGTGCGGCTCGTCGTCCGGGCGATCTTCGCGATCTCCTGGATCGACCAGTCGGCGACCCTCGTTCCCGTGTCCATGGAAACCACGCTAAACGTTGACGCAGCGTCAATGTCAAGCGATGCGGCATCCGATCGCTTGCAATCGTGGCAAACGCGATATATCGTGATCTCATCACAAACGCGATATATCGCGAAAACCAGCAGGGCGACGGATGCCGCCGGCACCCCGGTCCCGCAGAAGGAGAACACCATGGCCATCGAGAAGTGGGTCATCGCACCCGGCGACTCCCGGGTCATCGACCTCGAACTCGTCCGCAAGCTCAAGGTGAGCCTGATCGGCGGCAAGGTCGACGTGATCGCCCACGACGAGCCCGGCGCACGCATCGAGGTCTCGGGCGTCACCGGCAAGGACCTCATGGTCTCGATCGACGGCGACTCCCTCGAGATCGACCACCCGCAACTGCGATGGGACAACTTCCTCGAGGCGTTCAAGGGCTTCGTGGGCAGCGCCAAGGCCGAGGTGTCGATCCTCGCGCCGCGCAGCGTCGCGCTGAAGCTCGGCGTGGTCTCGGGCGACGCGCTCGTGTCGGGCTTCGCGGGCGACGCCCGGTTCAGCACCGTCTCGGGCGACGTGGTCGTCGACAGCCACGAGGGCGACATCGAGCTCTCGAGCGTGTCGGGCGAGCTCTCGGCCGGCAACCACACGGGCCGCATCACCGCGCACACCGTGTCGGGCGACGTGGTCGCGACCGGCGACATCGTCTCGTTCAACGCCGACACGGTCGCAGGCAACATGATCGTCGACGCGTTCAGCACGCCGAGCCGCATCGACAGCAACACGGTGTCGGGCGACCTCACGGTGCGCTTCGAGCCCGGCTCCGGCGCGCGCTACCGCATCAACACCGTCGGCGGCACGGTGCTCCTCGACGACATGACCGTGAAGGGCATGCTCGGCAAGGGCTTCGAGCGCACGGTCGGCGAACTCGCCGGCAAGTGGCTCGACCTCGGCGCGAACAGCGTGTCGGGCAGCATCTCGATCATGCGTCGCGAGGCGCCGGCGACGGCGGGTGCGGCGAGCGCCGCGGCCGGCACGAGCGCGGGCGACGGCGAGGCGTCGGCATGACCCCGCCGGTCTTCGCCCACGGCAACCTGCGCCTCTACCTGCTCGCACTGCTGGAGGAGCAGCCCCGTCACGGCTACGAGCTCATCCAGGCCCTCTCCGACCGGTTCGGCGGCACCTACAGCCCGAGCGCCGGCACGATCTACCCCCGCCTCGCGAAGCTCGAGGAGGAGGGACTCGTCACGAAGACCGCCGACGGCCGCAAGACCGTCTACGAGATCACGGCCGCCGGTCGGGCCGAGGTCGACTCCCGCCGCAACGACCTCGACGCCATCGAGGACGACCTGACCGACTCGGTGCGACGCCTCGCCGACGGCGTCCGCGCCGAGGTGAACGACGCCATGCGCTCGTTGCGCGCCGAGCTCGCGAGCGCCGCCCGCGAGGCCAAGCGGGCCGCGACGAGCACCTCGGCGAGCGCCGCGTCGAACGTGCCGGGCTACGGCAGCGACACGAGCCGTGCCGTGCACGAGGCCGACCTGGTGCTCAACGAGTTCCGGCAGCAGCTCCGCACCGACCTGCGCACGCACGCCCATCGCGGCGCCGTGACAGCCGACTCGGTGGGACTGCTCAAGGCCCGGCTCGCACAGGTTCGCGCCGACGTGCTGGCCTCGCTGGTCGAGCGCTGACACCGCCCCCGCACGGCCTCGCGTCGTGTCGGGGGCCGGTGCTGTGATGGGGGCATGACGGATGTCACGCTCCACCCCTGGTCGCCCGACGACCTCGACCTGCTGCGCCGGGCCAACACGCACGAGCTCATGGACCAGCTCGGCGGCCCCGAGGACGACGAGCACGTGATCGCGCGGCATGAGCGCTACCTCCGGCTGCAGCGCGAGGGCACCGCCCACCAGTTCCGCATCGCGATCCCCGGCCACCCCGAGGGCGTCGGCATCGTGGGCTACTGGGATCGCGACGACGACGGCGAGCACGTGCTCGAGGCCGGCTGGTCGGTCGAGGAGGCCTACCGCGGCCGGGGCATCGCGCCGGCCGCGGTGATCGCCATGCTCGACTGGGCGCGCGCCAACGGCGACACCCTGCCCGTGCACGCCTATCCGCGGGTCGACAACCCCGCGTCGAACGCGGTCTGCCGCAAGGCGGGCTTCGCACTCGTCCGCGAGGCCGATTTCGAGCTCACGCCCGGCAACGTGCATCGCCTGAACGACTGGGTCGTCGAGCTCGCCCCCGCCCGGGCGTAGCCTGCAGGGGTGCTCGCCTACCTCGCCGTCGCCGTCGGCGGCCTCATCGGCACCGGCCTGCGGCTCGCATGCGACCTGGCGTTCCCGCACGGCGACGGCGACTTCCCGATCGAGACCCTCCTCGTGAACCTCGTCGGCGCGTTCGTGCTCGGCTGGCTCGTGGGCGGGCTATGGACGCGGCCGACGATGCCGACGTGGATCAAGGCCGGCCTCGGATCGGGCGTCATCGGCTCGTTCACGACGCTCTCGGCAGTCATGGCCTCGCTCATCGTGCTGACCGGAGCGGGCGAGGCGTGGCTCGCGGCGCTCTACCTCCTCATCTCGGTCGTGGGCGGACTGGCGCTCGCGGCCGCGGGCCTGCGCATCGGCTCGCTCATCGCCCACCGTCCGATGCCCACCGAGATCACGGATGCCGGAGAGACCCTGTGACCGGCGGCCTGACCCCGGTGGTCGTGGTCGCCGTGCTCCTCGCGGGGGCCGGGGGCGCCCTGCTGCGGTACGCGCTGTCGCGGGCGCTCCCGGTACGCCCCGGACACCTGCCCGGCGGCATCCTCGTCGTCAACGTGGTCGGCTCGGGCGTCGCCGGCGCCCTCATCGGGCTCGCCGAGCGCGCGGCGCTCGACGGCGACCTGCGCCTGATCCTCGTCACGGGCTTCTGCGGCGGCCTCACGACGTTCAGCACGTGGACGGTCGAGACGGTCGAGCTGCTCGACGGCGGCCGCTGGCGCGCGGCGATCCTCAACGTGGTCGTGACCCTCGTGCTGGGGCTCGCGGCGGCGGCGGGCATGTACCTGATCACGCGCTGAAACGATGTAGCGACGCGTCCCCCGGTCCACCGACTTGACTTGCGCCTGCGCAGGTGTAGTGTCGTCCGCCGTGACGAACGAGGCGGGCACACCCGCTGAACCCAAGCCGGCCGGAACCACGGCCGCGCCCGCCGAACTCAAGTCGGCGAAGCACTGGATCATCGGCGAACCGCTGCCCACCGAGCGGCTCGAGGGCCAGCTGCTCCCGAAGTCGCTGGCACTCCCGATCTTCGCGAGCGACCCGCTCTCCTCCGTGGCGTACGCGCCGCAGGAGCTCGTCATGATCCTGCTCGTGGGCGGGCTCGCGTTCCTGTCGTTCACGCCGTGGGTCGCCCTCGCGGTCGTGGTGCTGCTCATCACGGTCGTGGCGAGCTACCGGCAGCTCATCCGGGCGTACCCGTCGGGCGGCGGCGACTACGAGGTGGCGCACCGCAACCTCGGCGAGAAGGCCGGCCTCGTCGTGGCATCCGCCCTGCTCGTCGACTACGTCATGACGGTCGTCGTGTCGGTCGCGTCGGGCGTCGACAACATCATCTCGGCGATCCCCGAGCTGAACCCGTTCCGCGTCGAGCTCGCGATCGTGTTCGTCATCATCCTCGCCGCCGTGAACCTGCGGGGCGTGAGCGAGTCGTCGAAGGCGTTCGCGATCCCGACGTACCTGTTCATCGGCAGCGTCTTCATCATGATCGTGGTGGGCCTCACGCGCACCGCGCTCGGCGACCCGCCCGTGGCGGAGTCCGCCGCCTACGGCGTCCAGGCCGAGTCCCTCACGCAGGCGGCGGTCATCCTGCTGCTGCTGCGGTCCTTCGCGAGCGGATGCTCCGCGCTCACCGGCGTCGAGGCGATCTCGAACGGCGTGCCCGCGTTCCGCCTCCCCAAGGTCCGCAACGCGCAGGCGACCCTCGTCGCGATGGGCGGCATCGCGATCATCCTCTTCGCGGGCCTCACCGCGATGGCGCTCATCTCGAACGTGCACTACGCCGAGGATCCATGCCATCTCATCGGCTGGACCGAGTGCGCCACCCAGCCGCAGCCGAGCCTGATGGCGCAGGTCGCCGCGGCGACGTTCGGCGGCGACTCGTTCCCGTTCTACGTCATCCAGGCGGCGACGGCCCTCGTGCTGCTGCTCGCGGCGAACACCGCGTTCAACGGATTCCCGCTGCTCGGATCGGTGCTCGCGCGCGACGGCTACGCGCCGAAGTCGCTCTCGACGCGCGGCGACCGCCTCATCTACTCGAACGGCGTGATCATCCTCGCGCTCGTGGCCATCGCGATCCTCGTGATCTTCCAGGCGAACCTCACGGTGCTGATCCAGCTCTACATCATCGGCGTGTTCGTGTCGTTCACGATCGGCCAGACGGGGATGGTGCGGCACTGGCTGCGCGAGCTGTCGCGGCGGCGGCATCCGGCCAAGGGCCCGTCGAAGAAGGCGCCTGCGCACGGCGACGGCGCCCAGCCGCTCTCGCAGGGCGCGATCATGCGCGCGCTCGTCATCAACGCGATCGGCGCGGCGATGACCGCGGTCGTCCTCATCGTCGTCACGGTCACCAAGTTCACCCACGGCGCGTGGATCGTGTTCGTGATGATGCCGATCCTGTTCTTCCTCATGATGGGCGTGCACCGCTACTACCGCGACGTGGAGCGGGAGATCGAGGTCGACCCCACGACGACGTTCGGCGCCACCGGCGACCACGCGATCGTGCTGGTCGGCCGCATGCAGAAGCCGACGCTGAAGGCGCTCGACTACGCGATCGCGGCGCGGCACGACTCCCTCGAGGCCGTGCACGTCTCCATCGACGACGACGCGACCAAGCGCCTGAAGAAGGACTGGGTCAAGCAGAACATCCACGTGAAGCTGCGGATCCTGTCGTCGCCGTACCGCGACCTCAGCTACCCGCTCATCCAGTACATCAAGAACCGTCGCGAGGAGCACGGCTCCGAGGTCATCACGGTCTACATGCCGCAGTACATCGTGGGCCACTGGTGGGAGAACATCCTGCACAATCACAAGGCCCGTCGCATCCGCCAGAAGCTGCTGCTCGTGCACGGCGTGACGGTCGCGCTGGTGCCGTGGCTGCTCGACTCGTCGGACCTGATCTACGGTCGCCGCTCGCGACCGCTGCCCGGCCAGGACCGTCGCGGCGAGCCGGTGCGGCCGATCCCGAGGCGGGCGGCGACCGAGAAGCCGGCCGCCCAGCCGCGCCGGTAGACTCCGCGGCATGGCCGACGTCGACCCCGAGGTCCGCAAGCTCATCGACTCCGTCGAGAATCCGGTGCGGCGTCGCGACGCCGACACGCTCCTCGAGCTCATGACGCGCGCCACGGGCCAGCCCGCCCGCATCGCCTACTCGGGGATCGTGGGGTTCGGCACGTACCACTACCACTACGAGAGCGGTCGCCAGGGCGATGCTCCCGGCGCCGGGTTCGCACCTCGCAAGCTTGCGACGACGATCTACCTCAACGACGGCGTCGCCGCGCATGCCGACGAGCTCGAGCACTTGGGCCCGCACACCACGGGCGTCGGATGCCTCTACGTGAAGGACCTCGAGCAGGTCGACCTCGACGCGCTCGAGCGGGTCGTGCGCTCGTCGTACGAGGCGTTGACCCGTCCGGTGGTCGAGTAGCGCGTCGCGCGGCCGCGGCGCGCGCCTCGACCGGGCGGTGACTACAGCATCGCCATGATCTGGCGCGCGATCATGCGGCCCGCGCGGTTCGCGCCGATCGTCGACGCCTGCGGCCCGTACCCCGCGAGGAAGATGCGCGGGTCGTTCCACGACGCGCCCTGCCCCACGGTGACGCCGCCGGCGCGCTCGCGCAACCGCAGCGCCGAGAGGTGGCGCAGCTCGGGACGGAAGCCCGTCGCCCAGATGATCGCGTCGGCGCGCGCCATACCGCCCGCGTCGCCGTCCCAGACGACTCGGTCGGGCTCGATGCGGTGGAACATCGGGCGGGCGACGAGCAGGCCACGGTCGATGCCCGCCGCGATGCGGCGGCTCTTCGGCACGCCCGTGCCGCTCACGACCGAGGGCAGCGCGCGCCCGGAGCGCGCGGCCTCGTCCTGCAGCGCGACCGCGGCCGACGCGCCCTCGAGGTCGAGCTCCTGGCGGTCGAGCCAGTCGATCGGTCGCCGCGACACCCAGGTCAGCCCGGCCGCCACGCCCTCGAGCTCGAGCATGAAGCCGATGGCCGACGTTCCGCCGCCGACCACGACGACGTGCTGGGCGCGGAAGTCCTCGGCGTCGACGAAGTCGGAGGTGTGCAGGTGCCGGCCGGCGAAGTCGGACATGCCGGGGTAGTACGGCACGAAGGGCGAGCCCCAGGTGCCCGTCGCGTTCACGAGGAACTGGGTCGCGATCCCATGCTGCGGGACCCCGGACTCCTCGGACGTGCGGCGACGGCGGCCGAAGAAGCCCCGCGACTTCAGCTCCTCGACCGGCTGGGGCGCGAGGTCCTCGGAGGTCACGAGCAGGTCGGCGCCCTCGTTCACCACCGAGCGCACGTTCATCGGGCGCCGCACGCGCAGGTCGAAGTGCTGCTCGAACCGCCCGTAGTAGTCGGCGACGACGTCCTTGGCGGGCAGCGTGCGGTCGGCCGTGTCGAAGCTCAGGCCGAGTTCGGCCATGCCGGGCAGGTCGTTCACGCGGTGCGCGGTGCCCAGGCGGAGGGACGACCACCGGTGCTGCCACGCCCCGCCGGGCCCGGGCGCGCGGTCGAGCATGACGAAGTCCTCGTCGGCGACGAGCTCGAACCGACGCAGGTAGTAGGCGACGGAGAGGCCCGCCTGCCCGGCGCCGATCACCACGACCTTCACGCGTTCCGGGTCCGACATCACGGAGACCATCTCAGCACGTGATCCTGTGTGCTCGCGCACGTCGTTCCGCCCCGTCCGAGGGTGCTCGGAAGGTTGTGCACGGCGCAGGCCGAGCCCGATCCGCGGTGCTAAACTGGCGGTCGGACGAATTTCATCTATCAGAGAGCGCCGGGTGACGACCATCCCACCCGGCCAGACGTCGTAAGGGGGTCACGCATGGGGCGCGGCCGTCAGAAAGCCAAGCACACCAAGGTCGCTCGGGAGCTGAAGTACTTCAGCCCGAACACCGACTATTCGGCGCTTGAGCGCGAGCTCACCAGTTCGCAACATGACGAGCACGATGACGAGATGTCGAAGTGGTCGGAGTATTCCGACGACGACGACACCTACGTCACGGGCGACGAGCAACGCGCCTGAGCGCGATCGACGTCGCAGCATCCCCGCGGAACACCTGCCGCCGCTGAGCCGGCGACTCGTCTCCTGAGGCGTTCCCGCGGGTTGCCTACGCACGTGACGTGGCGAGCTGCACACGCGGTGTCGTCACGCAGATTCGTCGCGCCAGCGTGCCGTCGTCTCGGCGAACCGCTCGAGCTCGGCGAGCGTGCCGTCGGGCGTGATCGCGCGCAGCACGATCTCGTCGACGACGTCGAACGCCGCGAGCGCGGACGCGTCGTCGATCGTCGCGTCGATCGCGCGGATCCCGGCGCGCTCGAAGTTCGCTGCATACGAGGGCACCGTCTCGTAGCGCCGGGCCTCCGCCTCGAGCGCCGGCCGGGCCGTGTCGTCGGCGATGGTGCGCACGTACAGGATGCTGCGCGCCGCGCGGTCGCCCGCGTCGCGACGCAGCTCCGCGGTCGCCTCGGCCGCAACCGACGGCGTGAGCCAGTTGAGGAGCACGCCGTCGGCCCGCTCGGCGGCGAGCCGCCGCATGCGGGGTGCGAGCGCGCCGACGACGACCGCGGCATCCGTCGCCTGCCGCAGCGCGGCGACGCCGTCGCGCACGAGCCCGAGCGGATGCCGCGCCCCGCCAGAGCCGATGCCGAGGACCGTGCGCTCGGCGGGAAGCCCCGCGAGGTCGAGCGTTGCGACCGGACGGCGGTCGAGCGGGATCACGCCGGTCGCGAGCCCGAGCGCGGTGGTCGCCTCCGCCGCGACGCGGAGCCCCGCGAGCGAGTCGCCGCCGGGGATGTCGTTGATCCACAGCGCGTGGAAGCCCAGCCGCTCGACGAGCGCCGCGAGCGTGCGGACCGTCGCGGCATCCGTGCGCCCGGTGATGCCGATCGAGACCGCCGCACGCATCGGGTCAGTCCGCGTAGGCGCCCACGAGGCGCACGGCGCCGCCGTCGACGCCCTTGGCGCCCTGCTCGAACCCGTCGAGGTCGCGAGCGCCGATCGTGACCGTGCCGGCAGGCCACGCGGGCAGGCCGAGCGCGCCGAGGGCGGCCACGACGTCGGACGCGGCATCCGCCGCCACGACTGCGAAGAAGCCGATGCCGAGGTTCCAGGTGCCCTCGGTCGACTCGAGCGTGGTGCCTGCGAGGCCGTTGAGCACCCGGAAGACGGGGGCGGGCGACCACGTCGACCGGTCGAGCTCGACCCAGGAGCCGCGCGGCAGCACGCGCGCGAGGTTCGCCGCGATGCCGCCGCCCGTCACGTGCGAGAGCGAGTGCACGGATGCCCCGAGCCGCTCGTCCTCGAGGAGCTGCACGAGCGGGGCGGTGTACAGACGCGTGGGCTCGAGCAGCGCCTCGCCCCACGTGGTGCCGAGGTCTGGCGCGGCATCCGTGTAGCTCAGGCCCGCGTTCGCGAGGATGTGCCGCACCAGCGAGAAGCCGTTGGAGTGCAGGCCGCTCGACGCGATCGCGATGACGACGTCGCGGTCGCGAACGCGCTCGGCGCCGAGCAGGCGGTCGGCCTCGACGACGCCCACCGCGGCGCCGGCCACGTCGTAGTCGTCGACGCCCATGAGGCCGGGATGCTCCGCGGTCTCGCCGCCGACGAGCGCGGTGCCGGTCTCGCCGCAGGCGCGCGCGATGCCCGTGACGATCGCCGCGATGCGCTCGGGAACCACCTTGCCGCAGGCGATGTAGTCGGTCATGAAGAGGGGCTTCGCGCCCACGACGACGATGTCGTCGACGACCATCCCGACGAGGTCCTGGCCGATCGTGTCGTGGCGGTCGAGGGCCTGGGCGATCGCGATCTTCGTGCCGACGCCGTCGGTCGACGTGGCGAGCAGCGGCCGCGCGTAGTCCTTGGCGAAGGAGAGGTCGAAGAGGCCGGCGAAGCCGCCGACGCCGCCGAGGACGCCGGGCCCGTGGGTCGCGGCGACGGCCTCCTTCATGAGTTCGACGGCCAGGTCGCCGGCCCGGGTGTCGACACCGGCGGCGGCATAGGAGGAATTCGCGTCGGTCACCCGTCAAGGCTACCCGCCAGCCGGAGGTGCCCGGCGTACAATGCCCCCATGAGCGCGGGGGGCACGCCATCGTGGGTGATTCGCGAGAACGCGTCTCGCTCGGTCCTGCTCGCCCTGTACCTGCGCGAGGTGCTCGGCATCGCCTCGCCCGTCGAGCTCCCCCGGCTGCGTGACGTCGGCCCGGTCGGCGCACGACTCGAGATGGACGAGCACGACCTGCTCGAGCGCCAGTGGCGCGCGTGGTGGGCCATGACGGTCGAGCCCGAGGTGCATCCGTCGCCCGTGCCGCTGGAGCTCGTCGACGCGTACGGCACCGAGGTCGCCCTCCCGGTCTCCGAGGCGGAGATCCTCGCCGCCTCGATCGTGCCGCACGCCGAGGCTGCGCGTGCGTGGGCGGACTGGGCGCACCAGAACTACCGGACGGCGTCGGCGTCGCGCCGCGGCGACTCCTACCGCGCCTACGCCGGCACCATCGCCGAGCACGAGCGCGAGGTGGGCCGCCGGGCGCACTCGTTCGAGCTCAACGTCGAGGTCGTGCCGCTCGCCGCGCAGGGCGTGTGGTGGATCGGCGCCATGACCGTGGCGGTCACCGACACGCTGCGATCGGATGCCTCGGCGTTCGACGACGCGATCCACCCGATCATCGCCGAGCTCGCGTAGCCGGCGCGTCTGCAAGACTCGACCGCATGAGCATCTGGTTCGGCGAGCCCTCACTCGCCTGGGCGACCTCCCGCCGCGAGGGCACCCTCCTCGACACCCTCGGCATCGAGCTGACCGAGCTGACCGAGGACTCGCTGAAGGGCCGGATGCCGGTCGACGGGCGCACGCGCCAGCCGGGCGGGGTGCTGCACGGCGGGGCATCCGTCGCCTTCGCCGAGACGCTCGCGAGCTGGGGCTCGACGTTCACGGTCGACCCCGAGGCGTTCTACTGCGTGGGCATGGAGATCAACGCCAACCACGTGCGGCCGATCGCCGAGGGCTGGGTCCTCGGCGAGGCGCGGCCGATCTCGCGCGGACGAACGACGCAGGTGTGGGACATCCGCATCACCGACGAGCAGGGGCGCCTCGTGTGCGTCTCGCGGTGCACCATGGCGGTGCTCGCGCGGCCGTCGGAGTACTGACCGCCGGGTGCTGACAGCGGCGGGGCCGCGAGAATATCGTGGTCCCGTGAAGCCATTCGTCCTCCTCGCCACGCGCGCGGAGGACCTGCCCGCCGACGCGGAGTACGCGCTCTTCCTGCGCTACTCCGGGCTCGACGAGCGCGACCTCATCCGGGTGCGGCTCGAGGCGGAGCCGATGCCGCACTTCGACCTCGACGCGCTGTCGGGGATATTCGTGGGTGGCGGTCCGTTCAACGCCTCCGACCCGCCCGAGCAGAAGTCGGCGGTGCAGCACCGCGTCGAGGCGGAGTTCGCCGCCCTGCTCGACGACGTGGTGGCCCGGGACTTCCCGTTCCTCGGCGCCTGCTACGGCGTCGGCCCGCTCGGCCTGCACCAGGGTGGGTCGGTCGACCGCACGTTCACCGAGCCGATCGGCGTCGTGCCGGTGACGCTGACCGACGCAGGCGCATCCGACCCGGTGCTGGCCGGGATGCCGCGCCTGTTCAACGCGTTCGTCGGGCACAAGGAGGCCATGAAGGACCTACCGTCCTCGGCGGCGCTGCTCGCCTCGTCGCCGACCTGCCCCGTGCAGATGTTCCGAGTCGGGCGGAACGTCTACGCCACGCAGTTCCACCCCGAGCTCGACCTCGAGGGGATCATCCTGCGCATCCACGCCTACGGCGGCTACGGCTACTTCGCCGACGACGAGGTCGACGCCACCATCGCCAGGTCGAAGCTGGGGCCGGTCGAGCATCCGAGCCGGATGCTGCGCACCTTCGTCGAGCTGCACGCACGGTAGGCATCGCTGTCGGATGCCGCGCGGCGCTGCATGCCGCTGCTCACGTGAGCAGCGGCATCCGTTCAGCCGGCTCACACGCGCGCGTGTGGGAGGATGGAACGTCCAGCTCGGACGCTTCACCCCCACCCCCGAGGAGCCATCGCTCGCATGTGCGGCATCGTCGGCATCGTCTCCACCGAGCCCGTCAACCAGCAGATCTACGACAGCCTCCTCCTGCTGCAGCACCGTGGCCAGGACTCCACCGGCATCGCGACCGCCGACGGCCCCGTCTTCCACATGACGAAGGCGCGCGGGCAGGTGCGCGAGGCGTTCCGCACGCGCGACATGCGCTCGCTGCTCGGCAACATCGGCCTGGGCCACGTGCGCTACACCACGAAGGGCGCCGCCGAGCGCGAGGAGGAGGCGCAGCCGTTCTACGTGAACGCGCCATACGGCATCATCCTCGTGCACAACGGCAACCTCACGAACACGCGCGAGCTCTCGAGCGACCTGTTCTCCATCGACCGCCGGCACGTGAACTCCACGAGCGACACCGAGATGCTGCTGAACGTGCTCGCCACCGAGCTGCAGTCGCAGATCAAGGGCCTCGAGCTCGACCCCGACCAGGTGTTCCGCGCGGTGTCGCAGGTGCACGAGCGCGTCGAGGGCTCGTACGCGGTCATCGCGATGATCGCCGGCCACGGACTGCTCGCGTTCCGCGACCCGTTCGGCATCCGCCCGCTCATCCTCGGCAAGCGCACCACCGAGGCAGGCAGGACCGAGTGGATCGTGGCATCCGAGTCGCTCGTGCTCGAGAACGGCGACTACGAGGTCGTGCGCGACGTCGAGCCCGGCGAGGCGATCTTCATCACCCTCGACGGCGAGATGATCTCGCGGCAGTGCGCCCGCGACCCGCGGCTCGTGCCGTGCTCGTTCGAGTACGTCTACCTCGCCCGTCCCGACTCGGTGATGAACGGCATCTCGGTCTACGAGGCGCGCCTGCGCATGGGCGACCGGCTCGCCGACACCATCGCCACCCACATGGACAAGGGCGACGTCGACGTCGTCATGCCCATCCCCGACTCGTCGCGCCCCGCGGCCATGCAGGTGGCGCAGAAGCTCGGCATCGAGTACCGCGAGGGCTTCTACAAGAACCGCTACGTCGGCCGCACCTTCATCATGCCCGGGCAGGCGCAGCGCAAGCGCTCGGTGCGCCAGAAGCTCAACGCCATGGGCACCGAGTTCAAGGGCAAGAACGTGCTCATCGTCGACGACTCGATCGTGCGCGGCACCACGTCGCAGCAGATCGTCGAGATGGCGCGCGCCGCCGGCGCCAACAAGGTCACCTTCACGTCGGCCGCTCCCCCGGTGCGGTTCCCGCACGTCTACGGCATCAACATGCCGAGCCGTCAGGAGCTCATCGCGCACGGCCGCAAGATCCCCGAGATCGCCGGCGAGCTCGGCGCCGACCACATGATCTACCAGGAGGTCGAGGACCTCCAGGCGGCGATCACGCAGGGCACGTCGATCGACCGGCTCGACCTGTCGTGCTTCACCGGCGACTACGTCACCGGCACCGTCACCGAGGAGTACCTCGAGTGGGTCGAGAAGACCCAGCTCAGCTGAGCGGCGCCGAGATGCGGCTCAGCGCGGCTCGCTGACCGCGGCCCGCTAGTCGTCGATGCGGTGCGTCGACTCGTGCACGACGTCGACGGCCCGCGCGCGCTTGGCCGAGGCGCGGTCGATGATGAGCGCGACCACCGCGCCGAGCGCGGCGCCGATCACGCCGCAGAGCAGCAGCAGGAAGCCGAAGACCTGGCCCTTGTCGAAGCCGGGCTGGAGATCGGGCTGCGCGGGCTCGCCCGAGAACGCGAACGTGAGGATCAGCGCGACGACCGCGCCGACGAGCGCGCCGAGCGTGATGAAGCGGCCGTAGCGCGGCGCGCGGCGCACCGTGACGACGTCGTCCGTCACGTCGGTCTCGAGCGGCTCGCCGCCGTCGCCCTCGGGGCGGGGGAAGTCATCGGTGTTGCTCACTCGTCCATTGTCCCATCCGGCGCGGTGTGCCATCGCCGGGCGCCGTCGGAGGCCGTGCCGCAAACCCTGCCGTCGACCCGTCAGCCCGGGATGACCGGCAGGACGTCCGCGAGGTCGGCCCGCTGCCCTGACGCGTGCACCCGCCCGGCGTCGCGGGCGTCCCGCCACGACAGGTCGCCCGCGGCGAGCGCGATCCAGGTCGCGGCATCCGTCTCGATGACGTTCGGCGGCGTGCCGCGCGTGTGCCTCGGACCCTCGATGCACTGCACCGCGGCGTAGGGCGGCACTCGCACCTCGACCGTACCGCCCGGCGCCTGCTCGGCGAGCAGCTGCAGCGAGTAGCGCACCGCGAGCGCGAGGGTCGTGCGGTCGACGGATGCCACGAGCCCGAGCCGATCGCCGGCCGCGGCGTGCTCCGCCGCGATCGCTCGCACGGTGGCGAACGCCGCGCGTCCGAGCTCGTCGTCGATGCGTGCGCGTGCCATGCCTCCATCCTCCCGCACGCCGGTGACGCCGAGGTGTGCGGGAGGCCGTCACACAGGGTCCCGGCCCGGGCGCGCACACCCCGATCCGGTAGCCTGAACCGGTGAGAATCCTCGTCCTCGGCTCGGGCGCGCGCGAGCACGCCATCATCCTCGCGCTCCTCGACGAGGAGGCCGGACACGAGATCATCGCAGCTCCCGGCAACGCCGGAATCGCGGCATCCGCCACCTCTGCGGCCCGCGGCAGCGTGACCACGATCGCCCTCGACCCGACCGACCCCGTCGTGGTCGCCGACTACGCGATCGACAACGACATCGAGCTCGTCGTCATCGGCCCCGAGGCGCCGCTCGTCGCCGGCGTCGCCGACGCCCTGCGCACCCGCGGCATCGCCGTGTTCGGTCCGGGCAAGGCAGCTGCGGCGCTCGAGGGATCGAAGACGTTCGCCAAGCGCATCATGGAGGCCGCCGGCGTGCCGACCGGCCGGGCCACCCTCGCCGAGACCCTCGCCGAGGTCGAGGCGACGCTCGACGAGTTCGGCGACCCCTACGTCGTGAAGGCCGACGGCCTCGCCGCCGGCAAGGGCGTGCTCGTGACGACCGATCGCGACGCCGCGCTCGCGCACGCCACCCACTACCTGCAGCAGGGCCCCGTGCTCGTCGAGGAGTTCCTCGACGGCCAGGAGGTCTCGCTCTTCCTGCTCTCCGACGGCACCAACGTGCTGCCGCTCTCGCCCGCCCAGGACTACAAGCGCCTGCACGACGGAGACTCCGGCCCGAACACCGGCGGCATGGGCGCGTACTCGCCGCTGCCCTGGCTCGCCGACGACTTCGGCAGCGAGCAGGCCTTCGTCGACGAGGTCATCGAGACCATCGCCCTGCCGACCGTGCGGCAGCTCGCCGAGGAGCAGACCCCGTTCATCGGGCTGCTCTACGCCGGCCTCATCCTCACGCCGAAGGGCATCCGCGTCATCGAGTTCAACGCCCGGTTCGGCGACCCCGAGACGCAGGCCGTCCTGCCGCGCCTCGCGACGCCGCTGTCGGGCCTCCTGTTCGCCGCCGCCACGGCCGGGTTGGGTGCGCTGCCGCGTCCCGAGTTCCGGGCGGATGCCGCGGTGACGGTCGTGCTCGCGAGCGAGGGGTATCCCGAGGCCCCCGTGACCGGTCGCGCGATCGAGGGGCTCGACGACGCGGCATCCGTGCCCGGCGTTCACGTGGCGCACGCCGCAACGGCCATCGGCGCCGCCGCGACCGAAGGCGGCGAGCCCCCGCTCATCGCCACCGGCGGCCGCGTGCTCAACGTCGTCGCGGTGGGCTCGGACTTCGCCGAGGCCCGCAGCCGCGCCTACGACGCGCTCGGCCGCCTGCGCCTCGAGGGCGGCCAGTACCGCACCGACATCGCCGCGCGCGTCGCGGAGTGACCGCCGCGCATCGTCGCGGAGTGAGGAGCACGGACACATGAGCGGAACGGCTGACCTGCCCGGCTGGACCCACGTCTACTCGGGCAAGGTGCGCGACCTGTACGTGCCGAGCTCGGCGCTCGTAGACGACGACACCTGGACGGGCGACCCGCTCCAGCTCTCGCGCATCGTGCTCGTGGTCGCGAGCGATCGCGTGAGCGCATACGACCGCGCGCTCGAGCCCGCGATCCCCGGCAAGGGCGCGATACTCACGGCCCTCACGCGCTGGTGGTTCGACCAGCTGCCCGACGTGCCCAACCACCTCGCCTACGCCGAGGACGACCGCCTGCACCTGCCGGCCATCCCCGCCGAGGTCGCCGACCGCGCCACCCTGGCCCGCACGCTCGACATGTTCCCCATCGAGTGCGTCGTGCGCGGCTACCTCACGGGCGGCGGTTGGAAGGAGTACCAGGCCACCGGCGCCATCGGCGGCGTGCCGCTGCCCCAGGGCCTGCAGAACGGCGACCGGTTCCCCGAGCCGATCTACACGCCCGCGTGGAAGGCGCCGATGGGGGAGCACGACGAGAACATCACCTACGAGCGCACCGTCGAGCTCGTCGGCGAGACGGTCGCCGAGCAGCTCCGCGCGATCTCGCTCGAGACGTTCGCGCACGCGTCGGTCATCGCCGAGCGTCGCGGCCTCATCCTCGCCGACACGAAGTTCGAGTTCGGCGCCGACCGCGACACGGGCATCGTGACGCTCGCCGACGAGGTGCTCACGAGCGACTCGAGCCGCTACTGGGATGCCGACGCGTACCGCACGGGCACGACGCCCGAGTCGCGCATGGCGAGCTTCGACAAGCAGATCGTGCGCGACTGGCTCGCCGCGAACTGGGACCAGGCGGCGTTCGAGGCCCCGCCGACGCTGCCGCACGAGATCGTCGAGCAGACCGCCGAGCGCTACCGGGCGCTGCTCGACCGACTGACGCTGGGGATCTGACGCGTCGGAGACCCACTCGGGGTCTCCTGCAACGACGTGCGCTGCTGCCCGATTCGGTGTTTCGGGGCGACACGCCGCGAGAGCCTGAGGATCACGGGCGTGTCGGCGCGAGACACCGAAGGCGGTGACGAGCGCGGCTCGTCCTCGACCTCGCGCGACGGCGAAACCAGGGCTACGACGCGATCGCCTTCGCGATCCGGTCGCCGCCCTCGCCGATCGCCCGAGTCGCCCCCGGGAACTCGATGACCCCAACCTAAGGACCGCCGAACGCGTCCTCAAGGCCCAGATCGCGGCCGCACGGAATACGTTCCGCGAACGTCGGGTTATCATTAGTTGTGACTACAACCAATGACCTCCCGTCGGGCGGGCTCCTCGCCGCCGACACCGGCATGGGCGCGGTGACGCTGCGGGTCGCCGACCTCGACGCCATGATCCGCTACTACCGCGACGGCGTCACCCTGCAGCTGCTGAGCCACGACGGCCCCGTCGCCGTGCTCGGACGCGGCGCCACGCCGATCGTGATCCTCGAGCACGCCCCCGAGCTGAAGCACGCGTCGCCGCGCAGCGCCGGGCTCTTCCACACCGCGATCCTGTTCGACTCGCGCGAGGCGCTCGCGACCGCGATCTACGCCGTCGCGTCGAAGTACCCGGGCACCTTCACCGGCAGCGCCGACCACCTCGTGAGCGAGGCGTTCTACTTCACCGATCCCGAGGGCAACGGCGTCGAGCTCTACTTCGACCGCGACCGCTCCACCTGGAGCTGGACGCACGGCCGGATCGAGATGGCCACGATCTTCCTCGACCCGAACACGTACCTGCGCGAGCACCTCGGCCAGGCCGGGGCGGATGCCGCGGCATCCGGACTCGGGCTCGGCGACGCCGTGGTGGGCCACGTGCACCTCTCCGTCGGCGACATCGACAGTGCGCGGGAGTTCTACGTGCACCGCCTCGGCTTCGAGACGACCGCCGACGGCTGGCCCGGCGCGCTGTTCGTCTCGGCGGGGGGCTACCACCACCACATGGCGATGAACACGTGGAACAGCGCGGGCGCCGGCCGACGCGGCCTCGCGCTCGGCCTCGGCAAGGTCGAGATCGTCGTGCCGACGGCCGACGACCTCGGCGAGCTCGGCGAGCGGATGTCGCACTACGACGTCGCGACGCGCGACGACGGCCGCACGCTCGCGTTCGACGACCCGTGGGAGAACCTCGTCGAGGTACGCGCCGAGCGCCGCCCGGTCATCGAGTAGCGCCGCCGAATACGACGCGTATCGAGACGCTTACGCCGACTTCGGCCCCTTCGCGTGCGACATGTCGTGGAAGGCGTCGAACGACTGCCCGGCGCCGGGCAGCGGCGTGAGGTCGGGTCGGGCGCGCAGGCCGTCGAGCACGACCGTGAGCTGGCGCCGCCAGTACGGCAGGTAGGCGCCGCCGTACTGCCCGATCGAGCCGAGCATGTCGACGAGCACGCCGAGGTCCACGGCCGTGACGTCGTCGCGCAGCGCTCCCTCGGCCTTCGCCCGCGCCACGATGCCGTCCATCGTGTCGGCGAACTCGGCGCCGGGCTTGTAGTCGGGATCGAGCTCGGCGACCCGCCGCATCACCGCGGGCAGGTACGGCGACTCGGCGACCCAGGCCCCCAGCCGCTCGAGCCAGAGCTCGATCGCGCGCCATCCCGTCTCGGCGCCGATGATCTCGGGCGCGAAGTCGTGCAGGTCGCCGACGGCGGTGTCGTAGAGCTCGCGGATGAGCGCGTCGCGCGTCGGGAAGTGGCGGTACACCGTGCCCGCGCCGACGCCCGCCCGGGTGGCGAGCTCGTCCAACGGGGCGTCGATGCCGCGCTCCCCGAAGAGCACCCTCGCCTCGGCGAGGAGCCGCTCGTGGTTGCGTCGTGCATCGCGACGTGGCGACGCAGTGGGGTTCACGAGTTCACTGTACGCCCGGTTGTCCGGTATCATTCGGAGAGTCGCCTCCGCTTCGATCGGAGCGGTGGCGGACGGCCCTCTTGGGGGAGAGGGAGGCGGCGCGGCGGGCAGCAGGCCGGTCTGACCGGGTGGGGGCGCCCGCCGCGCCCGATCCGCACGAAGCGTCGCGGGCTAGGCTGATGGCGTGCCCGAACCCCTCGAAGACGAGCAGCCCGTCGCGGCCAACACGCGCCGCATCGAGGCATCCGTCGTCACCGATTTCAGCGACCGCATGAGCTACGGCGGCTACCTCGACCTGTCGACCCTCCTCGCCGCGCAACGGCCGATCTCGCAGCCCGAGCACCACGACGAGCTGCTGTTCATCATCCAGCACCAGACCACGGAGCTGTGGCTGAAGCTGGTGCTGCACGAGCTCGAGACGGCGTGCGAGCTGCTGCGCGTCGACGAGCTCGCACCGGCGCTGAAGTGCATCGCGCGCGTCAAGCACATCCAGAAGACGCTCACCGAGCAGTGGTCGGTGCTCGCGACCCTCACGCCCACCGAGTACGGGCAGTTCCGCGGCGTGCTCGGCAATGCGAGCGGCTTCCAGTCCTACCAGTACCGCGCCGTCGAGTTCGTGCTCGGCAACAAGAACGCGAAGATGATGCAGGTCTTCGAGTCGGATGCCGCGGCGACCGCGATCCTCCGCCGCGCCCTCGAATCGCCCAGCCTCTACGACGAGTTCCTGCGACTGCTCGCCCGGGCGGGCTACCCGATCCCCGCCGACGTGCTCGAGCGCGACGTCACCCTCGCGTGGACGTTCCACCCCGACCTCGTGCCCGTGTTCGCGCAGATCTACGCGAGCCCCGACGAGCACTGGGCGGCGTACGAGACGTGCGAGGAGCTCGTCGACCTCGAAGACAACTTCCAGCTCTGGCGCTTCCGCCACCTGAAGACCGTCGAGCGCATCATCGGCTCGAAGACCGGCACGGGCGGGTCGAGCGGCGCCCCGTTCCTCAGGCGCGCGCTCGAGCTCACCTTCTTCCCCGAGCTCTACGCCGTGCGCACCGAGATCCCGGGCTGAGCAAGATGACCGACGCCCCCGCGGATCCGTTCGTCGCCCCCGTCGTCGCGCTCGACCTCGGCCCGCTGGCCGTGCCCGTGCGCCGTTCGCTCAACGGCGACCACGCCGGTGAGACGGGCACCATGCTGCCGCCGCTCGTGGATCACCACGTGCACCTCATGCTCGTCGGCGCCGACGCGCTCGCCGACACCGCGATCGCCGGCATCCTCGACCTGGGCGCGCCGCTCGATCTCGTGGCGGCCCGCCGCCACCGCGACGGACTGCCGCGCGCCGACTTCGCCGGCACGTTCCTGACGGCGCCCGGCGGCTACCCGATCGGTCGTCCGTGGGCGGCGCCCGGCTGCGCACACGAGGTCGAGGCCGACCGCGGCGATGGACGATCGGCGCTGCCGAGTGCCGCCGAGACGGCGGTCAACGAACAGCAGGCGTTCGGGGCATCCGTGATCAAGGTCGCGCTCAACGCCGACGTCGGGCCCGTGTTCGACCCGACGACGCTCGCCGCGATCGTGCGGGCCGCGCATGACCGGGGCCTGCCCGTGGTCGCGCACGTCGAGGGCGACGGGATGACGCGGCTGGCCGTGGAGGCGGGGGTCGACGCGCTCGCCCACACGCCGTTCACCGAGCACGTCGACGACGCCCTCGTCGAGCGCGCCGTCGCGATCGGCCAGCGCTGGATCTCGACGCTCTTCGTCACCGGCTACGGCACCGTCACGCCCGACTCCGAGCGCGCCGCCGACAACCTGCGGCGGTTCCTCGACGCGGGCGGCCGCGTGCTCTACGGCACCGACCTCGGCAACGGCGACCAGCCGCTGGGCGTGAACGCCGACGAGCTCGCACTCATGGCCGGCGCGGGCCTCGACGCCCCCGCGCTGCTCGCCGCGATCACCGATCCGTGGCCTCGCCCGGCCCGCGCCGAGGGCATCGCGACCTTCGTGCCCGGCCCCGTACCCGACACCCTCGACGACGTGCCCGCGTGGCTCGCGACCGCGTGCCTCGTGCCCACGGAAGACCTGGAGGCCCTGTGACCCTCGATCCGCACCTCGCGTACGCCCGGCGCATGGACCGCGCCGACGGCCTCGCGCACTACCGCAAGCGCTTCGTGGGCGCCGAGGGCGACCTCGTCTACTTCGACGGCAACTCGCTCGGGCGGCCCCCGATCGCGGCGATCGACCGGATGGACCGGTTCCTGCGGGAGGACTGGGGCGGGCGGCTCATCCGCGGGTGGGACGAGGCGTGGATGCAGCTCCCGTTCGAGATCGGCGACCGCATCGGCCGCGCCGTGATCGAGGCGAAGGCCGGGCAGACCGTCATCGGCGACTCCACGACGGTGCTGCTCTACAAGCTCGCGCGCGCGGCCGTCGACGCGCAGCTCGCACGCGACCCCGGCCGACGCGAGATCGTCGTCGACAGCGACAACTTCCCCACCGACCGCTACGTGCTCGACGGCATCGCGCGCGAGCGCGGCCTGCGCCTGCGCTGGATCGAGGTCGACACGTCGTCGGGCGTGACGCCCGAGCACCTCGCCGAGGTCGTCGGCCCTGACACGGCGCTCGTCGTGCTCTCGCACGTCGCCTACCGGTCGGCCTACCTCGCCGACGCCGAGGAGCTCACGCGGATCGCGCACGACGCGGGCGCCCTCGTCCTGTGGGACCTCTGCCACTCGGCCGGGTCGGTACCGGTGCGGGCCGACCACTGGGGCTTCGACCTCGCCGTCGGCTGCACGTACAAGTACCTCAACGGCGGTCCGGGCTCCCCCGCGTTCGCCTACGTGCGCGACGACCTGCAGGACGTGCTCGCCCAGCCCATCCAGGGGTGGATGGGCACCGCCGACGTGTTCGCGATGGGTCCCGAGTACCGGCCGGCCCGCGGCATCCGTCGCTTCATCAGCGGCACGCCGCCTATCGTGGGCATGCTCGCGATGGAGGAGACGCTCGCCATGATCGAGGAGGCGGGCATCGCCGCGATCCGGGCGAAGTCGGTCGCGCTCACGTCGTACGCGATCACGGTCGCCGACGAGTGGCTCGCTCCGCTCGGCGTCACGCTCGCCTCGCCGACCGAGTCCGAGGAGCGCGGCGGGCACGTGACACTCGAGCATCCGGCGATGCGCGAGGTCACCGCGCGGCTCTGGCAGCAGGACGTGATCCCCGACTACCGCGACCCCGGCGGCCTGCGCCTCGGCCTCTCGCCGCTGTCGACGAGCTTCGAGGAGGTGCACCGCGGGCTCGCGGCCACGCGAGACCAGCTGAAGAGCGTGCTCCTCGAGCGGGCCGGGTTGGCGTAGGGCCGGCGTAGCGGGCGGCCCGACGCAGGGCGGGCGCAGGGGGCGGATGCCTCAGGCCGCCGTCATGGCGTCCGACGGCGTGCGTGCGGTCGCGCGGCGGTCGCCGAGGACGATCGCGAGGATCACTGCGAGTGCGAGGCCGAACTCGAACACCGCCGAGAGCCAGAGCTCGGGTGCGGTGACCACCAGCGAGATGCCGAGTACGACGTGCATGCCGGAGATCGTGAGGATGATCGCGCGGCCCGCGGCGACCTGCGCCCGGTGCACGAGCACGAGGCCGACCACGACGGCCAGGCCCATGAGCATGTTGTAGACGCCCACGTTGCGGGTCCAGAGCGCGACGGCGTCGTACTCGTCGGGATCGATGAGGAAGATCGGGTACAGCTCGGGGCTGCGGAAGAAGAACGATTCGAGCATGCCGACGGCGATGAGCGTCAGCGCCTCGAGGGCGGCGAGCACCTGTGCGACGGGATTCATGCGCGCATCCTCGTCGGCGCCCGCGGCAGCCGCATCGGGGCCCGCCACACCATGAGGGCGCGGATACCCCGACCCCGACCTAGCAGCCCCGTCGGCGCGTTGGCAAGCCCTGCGGCCGCTTCGGGCAGCTCTCGACCAGCGCGCGTACCATGACCGGATCGCAACGACGAGGAGGGTGGAACCATGTCCGACACGGACCGCAAGATCGCCGACGCGACCCAGGCTGCACGCGAGGCCGCGAACAAGGTGACGGATGCCGTCGGCGATGCCGGCGACGAGCTGCTCGACGACGCGGGTGACGCCGTGCGCGACGGGAGCGACGCCGTCCGCGGCGCCGCCGACGACCTCGCCGACGGGGCGGCGGACGCCAAGGACCACGTGGCCGAGGTCGTCGGCGACGTGATCGACGACGTGAAGGCCGCGGCATCCGATGCCGCCGAGGCCGTCACCGCCCAGGCCAAGGAGGCCTACGCGAACGCGAAGACCGCCGCCGACGACGGCGTCACCTACGTGCAGGCGCGCTACCGCGAGAACCCGGTGGCCGTGATCGCCGTGGGCGCCGCGATCGTCGCGGGCGTCGTGCTCGTGCTGCGGGGCATCTTCAAGCGCTGAGCCGAGTGTCGCCGGCCCGGTCGAGCGCGTGGCGCCGACCGGGCCGACTCACGCGGTGACCCCCGACAGCCGGCGCCGCGAACGCGCGATCATCGCCTGCACGAGGTGCGGGTGCACGACCCGCACCGGCAGGAACCACGCCTGGCCGAGCCGGCCCTTGAGCCGCACGGCCGTGACCACGCGCACGATGCCGTGCCGTTCGTCGACGCCCACGCCGACCCGCACGTCGAGCAGCCGCTGGTCGACGGCGATCAGGACCTCGTCGCCCGAGACGCAGCGCACGGCGAAGCGGTCGCGCGGCGCCCTCGGCACGCCCACGAGCGGGCCGAGCAGCTGGCGCAGGCGCACGAGCAGGACGAGCCACGTCGGCAGCGAGCGCAGCGAGAACAGGCTGCGCGCCCACGCCGCCGGGTCGGCCGTCGCGTGCGCGGGCAGCACGCCGACCGCGACGTCGGCGTAGTCGGGATCGGCGATCTCGTCGAACGCCATCGACCAGAAGACGGGAGTGGACATCGTTCCTCCATACGGGGGCGTATGGCAGACTATACGGTACCGTACAGTCATGGCAAGCTTCTCCGCCGACGACTGGGTGGACGCGGCGTACCGTCGCTTCAACGACGGCGGCCTGGCCGCAGTGCGGGTCGAGGCCGTGGCGCGCGACCTCGGCGCCACCAAGGGCTCGTTCTACTGGCACTTCGCCGATCGAGCCGCTCTCGTGAACGCGGTCATGGGGCGGTGGGAGCGCAGCGAGACGGATTTCGTCATCGACCTCGTTGAACGCGCGGGCACGCCCGAGGAGCGGCTCGCCGCCCTCTACGACGTCATCGTCGACCGCATGGGCGAACGCGGCGGCGAGCGCACGCTCTACCTCGACGCGGCGGCCGAGTCGGTAGACGCCGTCGTCGCCCGCGTCACCGAGCGGCGCGTCGCCTACGTCGCCGCACTGCTGCACGACGCCGGCGTCGACGACGACGAGGCGCGCCGTCGCGGCGCCGCCGTCGTCGCGGCGGTCATCGGCTTCCAGCAGCTCGCCGCCGGCGGATGGAGGGCGGGCCCGGCGGTCGACACGCACGAGCTCACCGCCACGATCCTCGGCATGAGCCTCAGCGGCGCCCACGGCCGGCATGCAGCACGCCATGCGGATGAGGCCGAGCCCGAGGGTGCCGGCGTGCAGCCGGACGGCACGTCGCCCGACGCCCGATAGAATCGAGGCATCCACACCCTCGACACCGGACGGAGAACCGCGGTGCCCACCATCGTCGTCGACGTGATGCCCAAGGCCGAGCTGCTCGATCCCCAGGGGAAGGCCGTCGCCGGCGCCCTCGCCCGCACGGGCCGCACCGGATTCACCGGCGTGCGCATCGGCAAGCGCTTCGAATTGACCGTCGACGGGCCCGTCGACGACGCGCTCAAGGCGCAGGTCCAGCACATCGCCGAGGAGATCCTCTCGAACTCGGTCATCGAGGACGTCGTCGGCATCCACTACGAGCAGTCGAACGCCGAGCTCGCCGAGGAGGCCGCGCACGCGGCATCCGAGCATGCCGACACCGGCTACGTCGCGCCCGCGGGCGAGACCCACTGAGGCCGGCCCCCATGCGCATCGGCGTCATCACCTTCCCCGGCTCGCTCGACGACCGCGACGCCCAGCGCGCCGTGCGGCTCGCCGGCGCAGAGCCCGTGGCCCTCTGGCACGGCTCGCACGACCTCGAGGGCGTCGACGCGCTGATCCTGCCCGGCGGCTTCAGCTACGGCGACTACCTCCGCTGCGGCGCCATCGCCTCGCTCAGCCCGATCATGACCGAGGTCGTGGATGCCGCGAACAGGGGCCTGCCCGTGCTCGGCATCTGCAACGGCTTCCAGATGCTCACCGAGGCGCACCTGCTCGAGGGCGGCCTCATCCGCAACGACCACGGTTCGTTCATCTGCCGCGACCAGGTGCTGCGCGTCGAGAACGCATCGACCGACTGGACGAGCGGCTTCGAGGCCGGCCAGGAGATCACGATCCCGCTGAAGAACGGCGAGGGCGGCTTCATCGCCGACGCCGAGACGCTCGACCGCCTCGAGGGCGAGGGCCGAGTGGTGTTCCGCTACGTCGACGTGAACCCCAACGGCTCGCTGCGCGACATCGCCGGCATCACGAACGCCCGCGGCAACGTGGTCGGCCTCATGCCGCACCCCGAGCACGCGGTGGAGCCGGGCTTCGGTCCCGACACCCCCGCCGCGATGCGGTCCGGCGTCGACGGACTCGGGTTCTTCACCTCGGTCGTGCAGCGCGCGCTCGTCGAGGCGTAACTCCGCGAACGCGTCGAACGGCGGCAGGTCCTCGTGTGGACCTGCCGCCGTTCGCGTGCAGCGCGTCAGGCTCCGCGCGTCAGAACGAGGCCGGGATGATGCCGTCGTCGGTCTGGTAGCCGGTCACCGGAGCGTGCGGGATCTCCTCCCAGCGCGCGGGGTCCTCCTGCTGGACCTCGCCGGTCGCCATGCCGGTCAGCAGCTCGCGCAGGGCGAGGACGTTCTGCTTGATCGACTTGCCGCGCGCCTTCTGGCCGAGGCTGCCGTCGGACGTGTTGCCGCTCGTCTCGAAGAAGATCGCCGGGTTGCTGTGGCCCTCGGGGTTGAGCCCGTTGTGGTCGAGACCGAGCATCATCGCCGAGACGACGCCGCCCCTGATGTCGATCTCGAGGCTGCCGCCGACCTGGTAGCGGTCCATGTTGACGTACCCGGCCTTGGCGAGCTCGTCGTAGACGTGCACGTGCATCTGGCGGGTGAGCACGTCGTACGCGCCGCCCTGGACGCCCGGGAGGGTCGGTCCGCCCGGAGCCAGCGAGATGCCGAGCGACAGCGTGACGTCGTCGCCCGTGCCGTACTCGCGCTTGAGGCCCTGGTGGTGGATGTCGACCGCGAACGCCGGGTCGACCATGGTCCAGTACTCGTAGAACGCCTCGGACTCGACCGCCTCGAACTTGCCGACGCCCCAGTCGCGGTTGAGGTCGATCCGCTTCTGCGAGCCGTCCTGCAGGATCGTGTGCCGGATGTTGAGCTCGGACCCGTCGGGGTTGTACATCGGGATGACGTGGAACGTGTACGTGTCGCGGAGCAGTTGCCAGTCGGGCGACCCGTTCGTGCCGAGGTCCTTCAGCACCGCGAGCAGCGACTCGGCGCCGTAGGGCTCGTTGCCGTGGATGCGGCCCTGGAGCCAGACGGCCTCGGGGCCGTCGCCGACGGTGGCGACGTAGAGGTCGCGGCCCTGCTCCGACGTCGACACCGCGGTGCCCGCCTCAGCGAGCGTGAACACGTCGAGGCCGAACCGCGAGGTGCGCTCGAGCTTGTCGAGCTGGGCGACCACGTCGGCGTAGGTGAGGATGCTGGCGGTGCTGGTGGTGCCCTCGGTCGAGGGGAAGTTCGCGTCGGCCACCGCGGGTGCCGTCGCGGCGAACGGCGCCGCGATGGCGAAGGCGGCACCGGCCGCGAGTGCGGCAGCGGTGCGACGGCGGCGGTTCGGTGATCTCGTGCTGATGGTCATCGGTGACTCCCCTTCCGTACGGCATGCCGCGATCGCGACATGAGCCCTCGAACCGGGCCGGAAGGGCCTTTCCCGAGGGCTTGCGAGGAGCCTACGGAGGGACTTCTCCGCTTCTCAATGGACAGGCGTCCGTATTGTGGAACGATCCTGCGCCGTTCGTCCACGCAATGCCGAAAGTTGCAAGTTCGGCGACGGATGCCTCGCCGCGATCTGCATTCGTGGCTCCTCCATTGCCGGTTGATGGGCGGCCCATAGCGACGGGCCGGATGCTTCGGGGAGCCGCGGGGATCCGCCCCGCCTCGCCGGAGGACCTCATGACCGCCACCGCACCCCAGTACCCGACCGGACCTGCCGGCGCGACGCCGCAGTCGTACGCCGCGGCCCCCCAGCCGTACGCCGCGGCATCCGTCGCCTCATCGCCCGGCGCCGCGCCCGTGCCCCCCGCGGAGAAGACCCCGTGGTACCGCCGCGCCTGGGTGCTGGCTGTGTCGGCCGTGCTCATCGCCGCGCTGTCGTTCGCCAGCGGGTTCGTCGCCGGGAACGCCACGGCGTTCTTCAACCGGCTCGGCGGGCCCGGCATGAGCGTGAACGGTCCGGGCTTCCCCGACGGCGTACGCCCCGGCGACGGCCGGATCCCGCAGTTCCCGGGCGGTGACCTCGACGACGACGGATCGTGATCGGCCGAGCCGCGCGGGGGAATCCCGTTCGCGCGTTGGAATCCCCACCGAGCGGGATTCCTCCGCATCAGCGGGATTCCGGCGATGAGTTCGGCGCAGCCGACCACGGGCCGCGGCAGGATGAGGGGATGACCTCCGCCGATGCATCCGCCCCCGAGCCGCTCACGCCCGAGCTCGCCGACACGATCGCCGACCTCTTCGGCAAGCGCGACCGCGAGCACATGCAGCCGACCATCGACGCGTTCCTCGCGCTGCTCGCGGAGCATCCGAACCAGCCCGAGGTGCTCTACGAGGTCGGCGGCTCGTACGACACGGACGGACAGGAGCAGGAAGCGCTCGGCTACTACGAGGCGGCGATGGCCGCCGGCCTGTCGGGGGACGCGCTGCGCAGGTGCCTCCTGCAGTACGGCAGCACCCTGCGCCTCCTCGGGCGACATGAGGAGTCGGTGACGGCGCTCGACCGCGCGCTGGCGGGGTGGCCCGAGTCGCCGTCGGTGCGGGCGTTCCACGCGCTCGCGCTGCACGCGGCCGGGCGCAGCGATGGCGCCGTCGGCGAGCTGCTCGCGCTCGTGGCCGAGGAGATCCGCACGCCCGACGTGCTCCGCTACGAGGCGGCGCTGCGCGGCAATGCGGGGTTCCTGATCGGGCTCGACGAGCAGCGCGGGCGCTGACAGCGGCGGTCAGCCGCCGTCCTGCTGCGCGATCCAGGCCCGGATCAGCTCCTGCAGCGCATCCCGCTTCGCCGCGAGGTCGTCGGCGTCGAGGAAGCGCGCGATGCGGGACACCTCGCCTTCACCCTCGAGCAGCCCGTCGGGATCGGGGAGCGCCGCGCCCCGATGGAACATCAGGCTCGCGTGGGTCCGCGTCTTCGGGTAGAACGACGCGATGTTGCCCTTGTAGGTGAAGGTCGGCGCCTGCCACTTGATGACCTCGTTCACGCGGTCGTCGGCATCGAGGATCGCCTCGCGCACGGCGAGCACGAGTTCGCGCTGCGGGTTGTCGTAGCGGTCGAACCAGGCGTCCACGTCGGGATCGTGCGTCATCACCGCTCCTTTCGTCCGCGTGCAGGCCGGCTGATCGCTCAGTGCACGAGCGAGCCGAGCCAGATCACGATCAGCCCGAGGGTGGCCGTCACCACGGCGCTCAGGAGCCACCAGCCCCAGTGCCCACCGCGGCGCCGGGCGGCGAACCAGCCGATCACGGCGAGCACGGCGACCCCCACCCAGAGGGCGAGGTAGTACGCGAGGTACTCGTCGAGCAGGTTCAGGGCGGCGAGGCCGAGGAAGATCGTGGGCAGCACCATCGCCAGCAGCATCCCCGCCGTGTGCGCGGCCGAGGAGCGCGCGGCGAGCAGGATGCCGCGCAGCCGCGGCCCCTCCGACTCTTCGCGCGCGATCGTTCCCGCGTAGACATGGGCGAGCCAGAACACGACGACCGCACCCAGCGTGAAGACCAGCACCTGGAGGTCGGTGTCCTCGCGCCAGCCGATCGCGATCAGCGAGCTCACGAGCACCACGCCGTAGATGGCGGACTCCGATCGATACGCCCGCAGCATGAGGGTGGCGTGCTTCACCACGGTCTCGGACGCCGCCTGCGCAGCGTGCCGGGCCGTGCGCTCCTCGTCGGGGACGCGCGCCGCGTGCTGCTCGTCGCTGCTCGTCATGTCGGCCTCCCCGATTCGCGGACATCGTAACGCCGCAGGGGACCGGAGCGCTCGCCGAATCCGACGGACCGGTTCCATCCTTCGACGGATGCCGCGTGCGGCCGGCCTTGGCACGATGGAAGGACCCCGAACCCTGGAGCTCCTGTGTCACCCAAGCGCCTCTTCCGCGCCCTCGCCTTCGCCGAAGCCGTCACCTGGACGATCCTCATCGTCGCCATGATCCTGAAGTACGCCGCCGGCGTCGACGCCGCCGTGCTCGTCGGCGGCTCGATCCACGGCTTCGTGTTCCTCGCGTACGCGTTCGCCGCGGTGCTCGTCGGCGTGAACCTGCGCTGGCACCTCGGCCTCATCGCGTTCGCGGTGCTCACCGCGATCGTGCCCTACGCGACGATCCCGTTCGAGGTCTGGCTCATGCGCCGCGGCCGCCTCGAGGGCGAGTGGCGCCGCGAGGCAGGCGAGCACCCGGCCGACGGCTCCTGGGTGAACCGGATGCTGCGCTGGTTCCTGGCCCGCCCGGTACTGCTCACCGTCGTGGCGGTCATCGGCATCGCCGTCGTGTTCTCCGCGCTGCTCGTCATCGGCCCGCCCGGAGGCCGCGAGGCGTAGGCGTTGCTGCCTGCCCCGACCCGTTCAGCCGTCGCGGCGGTCCTCGCGGGGCGGGAGAATGGACGGCATGCCCATCCTCAACAAGGACATGTCGGTGTGCATCTCGCTCGCCGGCCGCCCGTCGAACCTCGGCACGCGCTTCCACAACGTCCTCTACGACGAGCTCGGCCTGAACTTCATCTACAAGGCGTTCACGACCGACGACATCGAGGGGGCCGTCCGCGGCATCCGGGCGCTCGGCATCCGCGGATGCTCCGTGTCGATGCCGTTCAAGGAGGCGGTCATCCCGCTCGTCGACATCGTCGAGCCCTCGGCCGCGGCGATCGAGTCGGTGAACACGATCGTGAACGACGGCGGCGTGCTGTCGGCCTCGAACACCGACTACGAGGCGATCGCGCAGCTCATCGCCGAGCACGAGCTGGATCCGGCGCAGCGGGTGCTGGTGCGCGGCTCGGGTGGCATGGCGAAGGCCGTCGTGGCGGCGTTCCGTGGCGCGGGTTTCACCGACCTCAGCATCGTGGCGCGCAACGCCGACGCGGGCGGCGCGCTGGCCGAGAAGTACCGCTACCACTGGGTCGCCGACGATCCCGAGCCCGACTTCGACGTCATCGTGAACGTCACTCCCCTCGGCATGCACGGGGCGGACGCCGCGGCACTCGCCTTCACGCCCGGGTTCATCGAGCGCGCGAACACCGTCTTCGACGTGGTCGCGTTCCCCGCCGAGACCCCGCTCATCCTCGCCGCCCGCGCGGCCGGGAAGCCCGTGATCACGGGCGCGGAGGTCATCGCGCTGCAGGCCGCGCGGCAGTTCGAGCGCTACACGGGCGTCGCGCTGACGCGCGACCAGGTGGAGCGCGCCTCCGCCTTCTCCCGCGAGGAGTAACCCGCCGCACGAACGCTTTTCTCAGGACCACGGGGTCGCAACCGCACGCTTCTCAGGAGATTCGCCCGACCTCGGCCGCCGAGCCGCGCAGATCTCCTGAGAAACGCAGACCGTGCCGCGGCTCCGGGTGGCGGAGCGGACCGGGCGCGGTCGCGGCAGCCGGTGGGGGCGGGTGGCCGGGCGCGCTCGGTCCGCTCGGCCTGCTCACGTGAGCACGCCGGGTAGACTCGTCGGGTCCGGCATCCGCCCGCGGCATCCGCTCGCCGCTGTTCCCTGGAGCTCGCCACCCGTGACCACCGAAACCGCCGCCACGACCGCTGCCCCGACCCCTTCGACGGGCTCCCCTTCGACGGGCTCAGGGACCCCCGCGCCGGTGCTCGACACCGTCGAGGTCGCCGCCGTCACGCCCGAGAAGGAGCAGCCGTACGCGGCGCTGGGCCTGAAGCCCGACGAGTACGAGCGCATCCGCAACATCCTCGGACGCCGCCCCACCAGCGCCGAGCTCGCGATGTACTCGGTCATGTGGAGCGAGCACTGCTCCTACAAGTCGTCGAAGATCTACCTGCGCCAGTTCGGCAGGAAGGTCACGCCCGAGATGAAGCAGCACCTGATGGTGGGCATGGGCGAGAACGCCGGCGTGCTCGACATCGGCGAGGGTTGGGCCGTCACCTTCAAGATCGAGTCGCACAACCACCCGTCGTACATCGAGCCGTTCCAGGGCGCCGCGACGGGCGTCGGCGGCATCGTGCGCGACATCATCTCGATGGGCGCGCGTCCGGTCGCCGTCATGGACGCGCTGCGCTTCGGCGCCATCGACCACCCCGACACGGCGCGCGTGGTGCACGGCGTCGTCGCGGGCATCAGCTTCTACGGCAACTGCCTCGGCCTGCCGAACATCGGCGGCGAGACGTGGTTCGACCCGACCTACCAGGCCAACCCCCTCGTGAACGCGCTCGCGGTCGGCGTGCTCCGGCATGAAGACCTCCACCTCGCCAACGCGAAGGGCGCCGGCAACAAGGTCGTGCTCTTCGGCGCGCGCACGGGCGGCGACGGCATCGGCGGCGCGTCGATCCTCGCGTCCGACACGTTCGCCGAGGGCGGCCCCACCAAGCGCCCTGCGGTGCAGGTCGGCGACCCGTTCGCCGAGAAGGTGCTCATCGAGTGCTGCCTCGAGCTGTTCCAGCAGGACCTGGTCGAGGGCATCCAGGACCTCGGCGCGGCCGGCATCTCCTGCGCGACGTCCGAACTCGCAAGCAACGGCGACGGCGGCATGTCGATCGTGCTCGACGAGGTGCTGCTGCGCGACCCGACGCTCACGCCCGAGGAGATCCTCATGAGCGAGAGCCAGGAGCGCATGATGGCGATCGTGAAGCCCGAGAAGCTCGCGGGCTTCCTCGAGGTCGTCGAGAAGTGGGACGTCGAGTCGAGCGTGCTCGGCGAGGTCACCGAGACCGGCCGCCTCTCGATCACGTGGCGCGGCGAGGAGATCGTGAACGTCGACCCGCGCACGGTCGCGGTCGACGGCCCCGTGTACGAGCGCCCGGTCGCCTACCCGTCGTACCTCGACGCGCTGCAGGCCGACGGGGCATCCGACCTCGAGCGCCCCTCGACCCCCGAGGCGCTGCGCGAGCAGTTCCTGCAGCTCGTCGGCTCGGCGAACCAGGCGGATGCCGCGTGGGTCACGAACCAGTACGACAAGTACGTGCTCGGCAACACCGCGCTCAGCCACCCCGACGACGCCGGCATGGTGCGCGTCGACGAGGAGTCGGGCCTGGGCGTCTCGGTCGCCACCGACGCGAACGGCCGCTACTCGCAGCTCGACCCGCGCCAGGGCGCGAAGCTCGCCCTCGCCGAGGCGTACCGCAACGTCGCCGTCACCGGCGCGAAGCCCATGGGCGTCAGCGACTGCCTGAACTTCGGCTCCCCCGAGAACCCCGAGGTCATGTGGCAGTTCTCCGAGACCGTCGAGGGCCTCAGCGACGGATGCCTCGAGCTCGGCATCCCCGTGACGGGCGGTAACGTCTCGTTCTACAACCAGACCGGCGACGTGCCGATCCACCCGACCCCCGTGATCGCCGTGCTCGGCGTGATCGACGACGTCGCCCGCCGCATCCCCTCGGGCTGGCAGGACGACGGCCACAACGTCTACCTGCTCGGAGACACGTCGGTCGAGCTCGACGGCTCCGCCTGGGCGGGCGTCGTGCACGACCACCTCGGCGGTCGCCCGCCGGCCGTCGACCTCGGTCGCGAGAAGGACCTGGCCGAACTGCTCAACGCGGCCGCGCTCGAGGGCCTGGTCGATTCGGCGCACGACCTCAGCGACGGCGGCCTCGCGGTCGCCCTGTCCGAGGCGGTCGGCCGCTTCGGCGTCGGCGCGCGCGTCGTCCTCGACGAGGTGCTGCAGGACGCCGGCATCGACGCCGCGACGGCGCTCTTCTCCGAGTCGACCGGTCGCGTGATCGTGACGGTGCCCCGCGAGGACGACGTGCGGTTCCGCGGGCTGTGCGAGGGTCGGGGCTACCCGGTGCGTCGCATCGGCGTGACGGATGCCGCGTCGGGCGCGCTCGAGGTGCAGGGCCTGTTCACCGTGCCGGTCGAGGAGCTGCGCCGCGTCAACCGCGCCCCGCTCGCCGACGCGTTCGGCCCGGTCGTCGGGTACTGACCCGGCGGCACTGACGGGACGCGCGGATCCGGCGATGAGCGACGAGCGACAGCACTACACGGCGGGCTACGCCGCGGAGCACGGCCGCTTCACCGTCATCCCGGCGGCCTACGTGTTCCTGCTCGACGGCGGACGCGTGCTGCTGCAGCTCCGGGCCGGCACCGGGTACTACGACGGCTGGTGGGGCGCCTCGGCGGCCGGCCACGTCGAGGCGGGCGAGTCGGTGCTCGACGGGCTCATCCGGGAGGCTGCCGAGGAGATCGGCGTCGCCATCGAGCCCCGAGCGCTCACGCCGCTCACCACCATGCACCGCACCGGATCGCCGGCCGCCATCGACCAGCGCGTCGACTTCTTCTTCGCCTGCCGCACCTGGACGGGTGAGCCGCGCCTGCTGGAGCCGAAGGCCGAGGAGGTCCGCTGGTTCGATCTCGACGACCTGCCGGCGAACGTCGTGCACCACGAGCGCTTCGTGCTCGACGGCCTGCTCGCCGGCAAGCTTCCCGTGATCACGGCGTACGGCTTCGAGCCGGGCAGTCCGCGCGACGAGGCGAGCCGCTGATGGAGTCGTTCGTCCTCTGGCTCGCCGGTGCCTTCGTGCTGGCGCTCATCGTCGGCACGATCGTGCGTGCGGTGCGTGCACCCAAGGGCCGCCGACTTCGCGAGGCGTTCTCGCCGCTCATGGGCGCCGGCGAGACCTACCAGGAGCTGCACACCGGCCAGAAGGGCCTCCAGGCCTCGGTCATCGAGTCGATCCAGGAGTCCGAGGTGCGCCCGTCGCGCACCGACGGCGACGACCGGTGAGTCCGTCCCGCCCGGCGGCGCCCGCGTCCGCGATCGCGTCGACGCGCGTCGTGCGGGTGCGCGCCGTCATCGGTGCCGTCGCCTGCCTCGCACTCGGACTGGGGCTGCAACTGCTCGACCGGTCGCTCGTGATCGACCTGCTCGGCAGCGTGCTCTACGTCATGTTCGCGGGCCTGCTGGTGCTGCTGATCCGTCCGTCGCTCACCGGGCCGGCGGTCGCCCTGATCGCCGTCGCCTTCGCGACGGTGATCGAGCTGCTGCAGCTCACCGGGATCCCTGCCGCGATCGTCGACGTCGTGCCGCTCGCCCGCCTCGTGTTCGGCAGCTCGTTCGACCCGATGGACCTGGTGGCGTATCTCGTCGGGGCCGTGCTGCTGGTGCCGATCGTCGCCGTGATCCGGCGCACCGGGAGCGCGCCGGAGGGCGGCGACGGCCCGGTGACTCAGAAGACGAGCACGCCCGCGAGGTAGCTGAGGGCCATGGTCGCCGCGCCCAGCGTGAGGGTGCGCGCCAGCGCTCGGGGCACCGACGTCCGGGCCGAGATCGCGATCAGCACGCTCGTGATCGCCAACGAGATCAGCACGGCGATGAAGACGGCCCAGGTCTCCCAGGCCGCTGGGTAGGCGAGCAGGATGGCGAGCGGCAGCGCCGAGCCGACGGCGAACGCGAGCGCGGTCGCGAGCGCGCCAAGGTAGGGGCCGGCCGCTCCCGTCCGCGCGGTGATGCCGTGCTCGGTCTCGAGCTGGGCGGCGAGCGCGTCGTGCGCGAACATCTGCTCCGCGGTCGCCCGGGCGAGGTCCCGCTCGACACCGCGCTCCTCGAAGTGCGCGGTGAGCTCGACGAGCTCGTCGGAGGAGTCCTCGTGCAGGTCGCGCTCCTCGTCGGCGATCACCGCCCGCTCGGCGTCGCGATCGGCCGCGAGCTCGGCGTACTTCGACCCGAAACCCGCGGCGGATCCGGCGACGAGGGCCGAGATCGAGGCGACGAGCAGCGTCGAGCTCGAGGCGCCGGCGCCGGCGAAGCCCTGCAGCACACCGGCGGTGCCGATGATGCCGTCGCTCGCCGCGATCGCCAGCCCCCGGAACCCGGGCGATCGGTACCAGCCCATCTCACGTCCCCTCGGGCGGGTGCACGAGCAGGTCGACACGGTCGCGCAGGTAGGCGTCGAGGGGCGTGAGCGCATCGGGCTGCGCCGGGCTCCAGCGCACGCGCACGACGTCGTCGAGCAGCACGAGCGGGCCGGATGCCCCGACCCGGCCGAGCTCGTCGAGGTCCACGGCCGGCGCATCGAAGTCCACGGTCTCGCCCTCGGGTATCCCGCCCTTCACCGCCGCGGAGCGCCACGCCCGCTGCTGCGCGACCGCCTCCGCGGTGATGCTCTTGCGGGCGGCTCGCTCTGCGCGCACCACGTGTCCGGTGGCGTACGCGCGACCGGACTCGTCGAGGAGGAGCACGCCGAGCCGCCACACGGGACCGATCGGCGTCATGCGGGCGGAGCGTGAGATCCCCAGGACGCGGCGGGCGGGTGCGAGCTCGGCGAGCGTCTCGCGGCGGGCTCCGCCGTCGCGCAGTGTCGCCGCGGCTTCGACCAGCAGCTCGCGGGCGCGAGCGAGGGCCGGCGCGGCATCCGGTGCCGGACCCGGTGGGCCCGCGGCATCCGGTGCCGGACCCGGCGGACCCGCGGCATCCGTCATCGCGACCTGCCGATGAGCTCGAGCAGCGCCATGCCGTAGGCCTCGGCGACCTCTGGATGCTCGAAGCGGCGGGGCTCGCCGCCGAGCTCGACGTCGACCGCGAACGTGTCGTCGAGCCGGGTGAGCGAGCGGAACGTGGCGCGCAGGAGCTCGCGAAGCTGGTCCTCGCGCGGAAGCCACACGGCGTCGACGAGCGCGACCGAGTCGAGCGCCCACTCGGTGGTGCCGTTGAACGCGAGGATCGTGCCCGTCGGATAGCGGCGCGCCTCGATCGTCATGTCGCTCACCGTGAAGATGTCGGCCTCGACCTCGGGTTCGACGTGCTCGGGCAGGTCGAGCTGGAACCGGTCGCCCGACTCGGGATGCCAGACGAGCCCCGCGTCGCGCAGCTCGCGCGCCAGCTCCCTCGAGATCATCCCCCCATGCTGCCGTGCTCGGGCCGCTGCGTCACGCCGGACACGGCTCCGGCCTCCAGCCTCCGGACTCCGGCCCGGTGGACCGGCTCAGATCGGGCGCCGGCCGGGCGCCACGCCGACGCGCACGAACTCCCCGGTCGCCGCCTCCGCGATGGCGTCGTCGACCTCGGCGAGCGGATGCGTCGCACCCACGAGCTCGTCGAAGGGCACGTTCCGCCACGCGCGCTCGAGGAACGCGACCGCCCGTCGCAGCTGCGCGCCCGTGTAGTCGTGCACCGCCGAGATCGTCACGAGCCGGCGCGTGAGCGACGCGGGGTCGAGGCAGACCTCGGACCCGGGCGGGACGTTGCCGACGAGCACGGCCACGCCGCCGACGCCGAGCGCGCCGACCGCGGTGTGCACGGACTGCGGGACGCCGGTCGTCTCGACGGCGACGAGCACCTCGGGGACGCCGCGCGCCGCGAGGGTCGCGAGCGCGGTGGCCAGCCGTTCCGGCGACGGCGGACGTGCGGCCGGGTCCGCCGTCAGCGCGCCGAACCCCCGCGCGAACGCCCGCCGGGCGGCATCCGGGTCGGACACGACCACTTGCGCGCCCGCCTCGAGCGCCATCGCCGCCGCCGTGATGCCGACGAGGCCGGCGCCGGTCACGAGCACCCCCGCGCCATCGAGATCCACCCGAGCGGATGCCGCGTCGAGCGCGGCGAGGGCCGTCGCCGTCGCGCACGAGGCCGGCGCCAGCACCCGGCTCGGCACCTCCTCGCTGACGCGCACGACCTCGGTGCCGGCGCGGAGCTGGACGTGCGTGGCGAATCCCCCCGAGAGCTCCCAGCCCCGATGCACGCGCTCGTGGCCGTACTTCGCGAGGGAGCGGCACCGCTGCGGGAGTCCGCGCAGGCAGCGGTCGCACTCGCCGCAGCTGACGGTGACCGACCACACGACCCGGTCGCCGAGCTCGAGCGGGACGCCGTCGGAGCGCATGGCCCCCTCGCCGATCGCGACCACGCGGCCGACCTGCTCGTGGCCGAGCACGAGCGGGGTCGTGACCGGCCGCTCGCCGCGCACCATGCGCACGTCGGACTCGCAGACCGTGGCGAGCTCCACCTCGACGAGCGCCTCGCCGGGCGAGAGTCGCACGCCGGGCGCCGCGATGGCGTCGTGCGGCCGGCCGGGCTCGTTCCAGACCATGGCGACGGGCGAGGGCTTCACGATGATGTCGAGGGCGCCGACGCGCTGGACGGTGTGCACTCCCGGGCGCCTAGCGACCGGCGCCGAGACCGAGCGCATCGACGAGCAGGTCGATGTCGTGCTCGTCGGCGTCGTCGATGACGTCGAACAGGTCCACGATGGTGCTGTGCCTGGACATGCAGGGCCCTCCTCACGACGACCCGACATCGGGGCCGCTCCGCCACGCGGTGCGACCGCCCGCGATACCTTTCCTCGACGCTAGGCAGCGGTCGCCAACGACACTCGAAGCGGGGGTTGCGCGCAGGTGAACGAGTCGCGGCGGTGCAGGCCGACGGGCGGTCGTCGGCCGGCCGTCGTGCGGGTGGTCAGTCGCGGATGCGGGCCGGCCCCATCGCGGCGCCGAGCCCGATGACGACGATGGCCGCGAAGAGCAGTCCCCACCGCGCGGTGAGCAGCGCGAAGAGCCCGAGGCCGGCGCCGACCACCACGACGACGCGCGCGAGCACGAGCCGCCTGCGCGGCGAGAGGCGACGGCGCTTCTGGGGCTCGAGCGTCATGACGCGGCACCCGTCTGCACCGGGAACGGGCGACCCGTCGCCTGCTCCGCGAACGCCCACACCCTCGCGCCGATCGCCGGGTCGGAGGACACCCGCGTCGGCCGCTGCTGGGCGGGGATCCCATGGGTGAGGTACTTCGGTCCCCAGAACTGCCCGCCCTCGACGTCGGCGGCGGTCAACGCGTGCAGCGGCACCTCGGCCCCGCGGTGCTTGCCCTGCGCCCAGGGCGACTGCAGTGAATCGGCGAAGCGGGTGCCGCGGGTCGGCTCGTTGACGCCCGGCACCGTCGGCGTGCGGCCCGAGACGGAGTAGCCCGGGTGCGCCACCACGCTCGCGACCGGCAGGCCCGCCGCGCGGATCCGCCGGTCGAGCTCGAACCCCACCGACTGCGCCGCGATCTTCGACTGGGCGTAGGCGCGCCAGCTGTCGTAGCCGCGTTCGAGCTGCAGGTCGTCGACCCGGAACGTCGAGAGCATCGTCGACAGCGAGCCGAGCCAGACGACGCGGGCATCCGTCGCGAGGTGCGGGAGCAGTCGACCGAGCAGCGCGAAGTGGCCGAGCACGTTCGTCGCGAGCACCAGCTCGTCGCCGTCGACCGACACCTGCCGTTCCTGCGGCGTGTGCACCATGCCGGCGTTCGCGATGACGCCGTCGAGCGGTCCCTCCGCGAGCAGCCGGTCGGCGCCGCCGTCGACCGAGGCGAGCGACGACGTATCGATGACGAGGGTCTCGACGGATGCCGCGGGCCGGGCACCGAGGATCGCCGCCGACGCGGCATCCAGTCGCTCGCTGCTGCGTCCACCGAGCACGACGTGCGCGCCGGCGGCCGCGAGCCGCGCGGCGGTGAAGAATCCGAGCCCCCGGTTCGCGCCCGTGACCAGGTACCGCCGGCCGGTCTGCTGGGGCAGGGGGAGCGGGTACCGGCTCACAGGCCGTCGCCGGAGGCGCCGTTGCCGGCGAGCTCCTCGTGGTGCTGGATGACCTCGGCGACCACGAAGTTGAACCACTTCTCGGCGAACGCCGGGTCGAGGTGCGCGTCGACGGCGAGGGCCCGGAGGCGGGCGATCTGCCGCTTCTCGCGCTCGGGGTCGCTCGGCGGGAGTCCGTGGTCGGCCTTCAGCCGGCCGACCTGCTGGGTGAACTTGAACCGCTCGGCGAGCAGGTGGATGAGGGCCGCGTCGATGTTGTCGATGCTCGAGCGGATGCCGAGCAGCTCGCTCATCGCCGCATCCCGTTCGTCGATGGACCCGTCAGTCATGCTTCGACCCTACCCGCGCTGCCCGCGGGTTGAGGAGGCGCGGAACGCCGTCTCGAAACCGGCTCGACCCGCGGCGGCGGCCCGATCGAGCACCGGACGCGTTGCGACGAGCCCGAGCCACACGATGCCGATCCCGGCCGCGAGCACCGCCGCGATCACGACCAGCGACGCGGGCGCGACGATGAGCGACACCCCGGTGAGCGGCAGCATCACGATCGCGGCCGTCACGGCTGAGCCGATCGCGGTGATGCGCAGCGGCGACATCACCGCACGGCGGCGCGCGGCATCCATGGTGCCCGTCGGCATGCCGAGCATGCCGAGGCTGCGGTAGAGGTCGCCGCGGTCGAGGATGCCGGCCGCCTGGTTGACGCCCACCGAGCAGGCGACCATGAGGAACGAGCCCACCACGGTGATGAGGATGCCGGTGCGGATGTCGGCGAGCAGCAGGTCCGACTCCGCGTCGGGCGACGTGCCCAAGACCTCGAGCACGGCGACCCCGGTCCCTGCGAAGACGGCCATGAAGCTCGTCATCGCGACGCCGCCGACCTGCCGCCACGCGGCCTTCGGGGACTCGAGCACCGAGCGGGCCGCGAGGAGCCGTGCGGGCGTCTTCGCACGCCGCGCCTGTCCCTTCGCGACGAGCCGGATGACCCACGGTCCCATGAGGTTGAGCACGGCGATCGATCCGCCGAACGCCAACGCGAGCATCCCGAGGATGACGAGCACGGACGGCGCCACCTGCAGCACCGCCATCAGGCCGAACGCGAGCGCGACGACGCCGAGCCCCACCACGAGGCGCAGCCAGTGCATGCGCGGCGCCTCCTGCCGGGTGCGCACCCCGAGCGGCGAGATGACGACCTGCCGCAGCCCGAGCACGGCGCTCACCGCGGCGAGCGCACCGATCACGAACGGCACGGCCACGAGCGCCCACCACGGCAGCAGCACCCCGGATGCCCCGAGCGGCTCGCCGCGGAAGTGGATGAGCCCGAGCAGCGGCACGCCCGCGAGGTACACCGCGACGCCGAGCACGGCGCCCACGAGCGCGAGCACCACGGACTCCAGCACGGCGAGCGCCGACACGGTCGCCGGCGTCGCCCCGAGCAGCCGGAGCGTCGCGAGCCGGTCGTCGCGACGGCGGGCGCTGAGTCGCGCGGCCGCTCCCCCGAGCGACACGAGCGGCACCACGAGCAGTGCGAGGGCGATCACGGCGAGCGCCTGGTAGAGCACCCCGCCGTCGTCCTGCCAGGTCCAGAAGGTCTGCGCTCCCCCGAGCACCATGAGCAGCAGTGCGGTCACGATGCCGAAGGCGGTGACGGGCAGCACGGATGCCGCGGCGCCCGCCGATCCCGGACGCGCCAGCAGCAGCGCGATGCGGGCGATCACGCGGGCACCCGCTCTCCGACGATCCGGCCGTCGCGCATGTCGACGATCCGCGAGCAGCGCGCCGCCACCTCGGCGTCGTGCGTCACGAGCACGAGCGTGCGCCCCTGGCTGGTCGTCGAGTCGAGCAGCGCCTGCATCACGTCGGCCGAGGTGGCCGAGTCGAGCGCGCCCGTCGGCTCGTCGGCGAACACGACGGCGGCACCCGTCACCTGCGCCCGGGCGATGGCGACGCGCTGCGCCTGCCCGCCCGAGAGCTGGCCGATGCGACGGTCCTCCATACCGGCGAGGCCGAGGGCGTCGAGCCAGCCCCGTCCGTACTCCTCGGCCCGGGCGCGCGGCATCCCGTTGAGCATGAGTGCGAGCGCGACGTTCTCGACCGCGGTGAGCTCCGGGATGAGGAGCCCCTGCTGGAAGACGAACCCGAACGCCTCCCGTCGCAGCCGGGAACGCTCGCGCTCGCCGAGTCCCGTGACCTCCACCCGCCCGGTGCCGGACCGGAAGCCGACGGTCCCGGCATCCGGACGGGTGATCCCCGCGAGGCAGTGCAGGAGCGTCGTCTTGCCCGAACCCGACGCGCCCATGATGGCGAGCGACTCGCCCGTGCGCACCGAAAGGTCGACGCCCGCGAGTGCGCGCGTCGACCCGAACGACCTGCTGAGGCCTGCTGCCTCGATCACGTAGGAACTCATGCCATCGAGCCTGCCGGGCCGGTGCCGCCCGCCGCGTCGGGCCGGAGGCTGATGTCGCGCGGCATCCGTCATCCTTCGGAATGAGGTGCGGCGCGGCATCCGAGCCCCCACCCGGATGCCGCGCCGCGACCTTGTACGCCGCCGGTCAGCGCGGCGTGGCCCGCCGGATCACGAGGTAGCCCGCGACGGCGCAGACCGCCGCCAGGCCGAGCAGCACGGTGAAGACGCCCACGAGGCCGATGCTGCCGAACCAGTCGAACACCGCCGGCCACGACTCGGTGAAGGTGAGGCCCGCGATCAGGGCGAGCACGACTGCGACGGCTCCGAAGAGCAGGATCATCATGCCCTTCATGCGCCAGCGCATGAACACCGTGGTGATGCTCGCGCCGATGAAGAGCACCAGCAGCTGCAGGGCGAAGGTCGTGTAGAAGTCGACCAGCCAGCCGTCGATGCCGTACCAGAGCGCGTCGAACATGCCCGCGCCGACCCACCATCCGTCGGTCAGGATCTCGAGCTGCACGAGCGTCGCGATCGCCGCCGCCATCTCGATCGAGACGAACAGGAACATCGCCGCGGTGCCGAGCCAGAAGTCGCGGCGGGTGGCGCCGAAGCCGAGCGCGAACGGGAAGGTGTACGCCAGGGCCTGCACGCCGACGACGATCAGGTACCACTGCGGCGAGAGCACGGCCCAGGAGTAGCGGAAGCCGTCCTCGGCGTCGGAGATGCCGGCACTGCGGAGGATGAGCGCGATGACCATGGTCACCGCCCACGCACCGCCGAGGATGATCCACGGGACGCCGAAGAAGATCGACGGGTTCACCGTGTGCAGGCGCACGATGCGCCAGATCTCGTGCGGGCGGAAGCGTGACGCGGTCTCGGTCACGGGCGCGGTCGCGACGGCGGTCATGCTGCGGCCTCCTGTTCGGTCGTGCCGGCGAGGTCGGTGCCGGTGAGGTGGACGATGAGCTGCTGGAGCGAGACGGGCGCGAGCTCGAGGCCGAGCTCGGCAGCACGGATGCGCTCCGCCTGGTCGAGGCGGCCGTCGATGGTCACCGACGCGAGGCCGCCGAGCGACTCGCGGCCGATCACCGGGCGGTCGGCGACGAAGTCGTCGACGACGCGCCGTGCGCCGGCGATCGTGGTGGCGGAGCCGCGCACCTCGTCGGCGTCGCGGTCGAGCAGGATGCGCCCCTGGTCGATGAGGATCACGTGCTCGAGGAGGTTCGCGACCTCGTCGATCAGGTGCGTCGACAGCACGACCGTACGCGGGTGCTCCGCGTAGTCCTCGAGGAGGCGGTCGTAGAAGATGTGGCGAGCCACCGCGTCGAGGCCGAGGTACGGCTCGTCGAAGAACGTGAGCGGCGCCCGAGACGCGAGCCCGACGATCACGCCGACGGCCGAGAGCTGGCCGCGCGAGAGCTTCTTCACCCGGCGCTTCACCGGGAGCCGGAAGTCGGACACGAGGCGCTCGGCGTACTCGGCGTCCCAGTTCTCGAAGAACCAGGGCGCGGACTTGAACACATGCGCCGGTGTGAAGTCCTCCGGGTACCGCTGCGACTCGGCGATGAAGCACATCCGGCGCAGCACGTCGGAGTGCTCGGCGGGCGTGCGGCCGAAGACCTCCAGCTCGCCGCCGTTCGCGAAGATCTGCCCGGTGAGCAGCTGCATGATCGTGGTCTTGCCCGCACCGTTGCGGCCGAGCAGGCCGTAGATGCGGTGCTCCTCGATCGAGAGGTCGACGCCGTCGAGCGCCGTGAACGAGCCGTAGCGCTTGGTGAGTCCGCTGGCGCGGACCACGGTGCGGGTCATGACTGGATCCTTTCCGCGCGGAGGAGTCCCGCGAGTTCGTCGATGTCGATGCCGAGCTTCTCGGCCTCGACGATGAGGGGTCGGATGTACTGGGCGGCGAATTCGGCCCGGCGACGCTCGATCAGCCGCTCGCGGGCGCCGGCGGTCACGAACATGCCGATCCCCCGTCGCTTCTCCACGATTCCGTCGTCGACAAGGCGATTCACCCCTTTCAATGCGGTGGCCGGGTTGACCCGGAGGAAGGCCGCGAACTCGTTCGTCGAGGGGATCTGGCTGCCCTCGGGCAGCGCCCCGTCGATGATGTCGTTCTCGACCTGCTCGGCGATCTGGATGAAGATCGGTCGCGATTCGTCCATTCCGGCCCATCTGGTGCTTGGCGTGGTGCTGAACCTTGGTTGGTTCATTACTTGTGTAACTAACCAACCATCCGCGCGGGCCGATGTCAAGACCCCGCGGTGATCGAGGAGCGCCGCGCGAAGCGCGACGCGTATCGAGATCCCCCGACCCTGCTCGGCATTGCGCCACTTGCGCGCGCTCTGCGCCAGTCGAAGTGGCGCAGGCGGCGGCGAAGTGGCGCAGTGGAGGCGGGTGGGTGGGTCGGCCGGGCGCGCCGGCGCGGCATCCGCTCGGTTCAGGCCGCAGGCGCAGCGGATGCCGCGGCGCGACGCCGACCGAGCCGCAGGCGCCCCTGCGCGAACAGGATGCCCACGAGCACCAGGGCGCCCCCGACGGGCTCGTGCCACGAGAGCTGCTCGCCGAGCAGCAGGATGCCGAGCGCGACGCCCACGACGGGCGTGACGTACGTCACCGTCGAGACGTTGGTGGGACCCCAGGCGCGCAGCACGTTGATGTTCCAGATGTAGGCGAGGCCGGTGCCGAGCACGCCGAGCGCGAGGAGGGATCCGACGATCGCCCAGTCGAGCTCGACCGGCTCGAGCGCGAGCCACGGCGTGAGCACGAGCATGACGACCGCCGAGACGCCGATCGAGAGGAACGCGAACGTCGCCGGCGCGATCGGCCGCTGGCTCAGGAACCGGCGCTGGTACCCGAACGTGAACCCGTAGCAGAGCGTCGCGACGAGGCACGCGAGCTGTCCGGCCAGGCTGCCGGTGAAGCCGACGAGCTGCCACGGCCCGATCACGACGAGCACGCCGATGATCCCGAGCCCGACGCCGAACCAGCGGCTGCCCGACAGGCGCTCGACGCGGAAGACCAGCGTGGCCATGAGCGCGGTCATGATCGGCGTGGTCGCGTTGTAGATCGACGCGAGGCTCGACGACACGTACTGCTCGGCCCACGCGAAGCACAGGTACGGGATGACGCAGGTCGTCGCCGAGACGACGAGGAAGTGCGCCCACACGACGGGCTCGCGCGGCAGCACCGGGCCCGGCGTCTCGTCGGCGGCGGGCACGCGCGGCCGGGTGACGAGCACGATGAGGCCGAGCGCGATCGCACCCAGCACGGTGCGCGACCAGGCGACCTGCCCGAACGAGACGCCCTCGAGCGCGACCTTCATGAACAGGAAGCTCGCACCCCACGTCACGCCCATCGCGAGGAACTGCAGCCACGCCGAGGCGGCCCCCGGTCGGCTCACGGATGCCGCCGGTGGGGCTGCTGCGGTGGTGGTGCGTTCGCTCACCGATCGAGGCTACGTCCGACCGCGGTGCCGCCGTCACCGATCCGGGGGTGCTTGTCCGGAATCCGCCGAAGAACGGCAGCCGCGTGCGACGGATGCCGCGGCGTTCCGCCGCCGACCTCGGGCGGATTGCAGTGCTATCCCTGACGCGGGCGGGCACCCGATCGCAGTACCGTACTGGCGTCGGCACGGTCGCGCCGGCGACGGGAACCCGCCATGGACGCCATCTTCGAACTCGAGATCGTGCCGGCGAACGCCGACGGCACATTCTCCGCACGCGTCCTCAGGTCGGTCGGCGGGGCGAGCCGACGGCCGAGTTCCACCTCGACGTCGACGGACTGCTGCAGCAGCGACCGCTGTTCGAGGCGACGGTGCTCTCGTCGGCGGTCTCGGCTCGACGGGTCATCTCGACGACCGAGACGACGGTGCAGCAGGTCGGCGTCCGCCTCTTCGAGGCGGTCTTCACCGGGGCGATCGGCGGCGCGTACCGCACCAGCTCGGCACTGGCGCAGGAGCGCGGCACCGGACTCAAGCTCGTCCTCCGCCTCACCCCCGAGCTCGCGGCTCTCCCGTGGGAATCGCTGTACGACGCCGAGGCCGGCGCGTACCTCAGCCGGCAGGAGCCGCTCGTGCGGACGGTTCCCGCGAACTTCACCGCCGAACCGCTCGCCATCGACCCGCCGCTCCGGCTCCTCGGCATCGTCTCGGCGCCGCGCGACCTGCAGCGGCTCGACGCCGCGGCGGAACGCAGCCGACTCGAGGATGCGCTGCGCCCGCAGATCCAGGCCGGACTCGTCGAGCTCGTCTGGCTCGAGGACGTGACCTGGAACGGCCTGCACGCCATGCTCCTCAGCGAACCGTGGCACGTCCTGCACTTCGTCGGGCACGGGGGCTTCGACGTCACGACGGAGGAGGGCCAGCTCGCCCTGACCACGGAGGACGGCCGGGCCGACTTCGTGAGCGCGAGCAGCCTCGCCGACCTCCTGCGCGAGGCGGAGCCGACGCCGCGCCTCGTCGTGCTCAACTCGTGCGACTCGGGTGCGGTGAGCGAGGACGACCTCTTCTCGGGCACGGCGGCCGCGCTCGTGCGGAGCGGCATCAACGCCGTGGCCGCCATGCAGTTCGCGATCTCCGACGGCGCGGCGATCAGCTTCGCTCGCGGCTTCTACACCGCGCTGGCCCGCGGGCGGAAGGTCGACGAGGCCGTCCGCAGCGGCCGGATCGGGATCCTCGGCATGGGCCGGGGCACGCTCGAGTGGTTGACGCCCGTGCTGTACCTCCGCGGGGACGACACCCGGCTCTTCGACATCGTGAGCGCGCCGACGGCGATCCCGGTGCCGCTGTCCGCGCCGGCGGGCGAGGCGCCTCCGGCGGAGGTCGTGGAGCCGGGGGCTGAGGTGGTCGAGCCCGAAGTGGCCGAGGCCGCGGGGGCCCCACAGGAGATTCCCGCACCCGAGGGGCCGGCACCCGAGGCATCCGGACCGGAGGAACCCGCACCCGAGGCAGCACGGCCACCCGAGGCATCCGATGCCGACCGCTCGGAATCGATCGTGCCGCCGCAGACCCCGCCCGACGACGGCGGTCCGGACGACAGCTCGGCCGACGGCGGGTCGGAGGACGAGGCGGCCGTGCAGCGCCGTCGGAGGCGGATCGCGATCGCGGTCGGCGCCGGCGCGGCGGTGGTGGCGCTCATCGGCTTCATCATCTGGGGCTTCGCCGCATTCCGGGGCTCGACCGGCGGCACGGCCTCCAAGAGCACGGGCGACGACACCGTCCAGACCGACGGCCCGACGCCGACCCCCGAGCCGCCGCTCCCGCCGGTCACCGCGCAGGTCTCCGTGCCGGGGAACGCGCAGTGGACGCCGACCCAGTTCACCTGCGCGGCGGGCGATCGCCTCGACATCGTCGCCGACGGCAGAGTCAACCACGACGGGACGCCGGAGTCGGCGGTCGGGCCGAGCGGCCTCACCGGCGTGGGCAACCACCAGTGGAACCTGCCCGGCCTCCCCGACGAGAACACGGTCGGGCTCGTCGGTCGCGTCGCCGACGTGCAGCCGTCCTTCTTCGTGGGCAGCGAGTTCCACGGCGTGTGCCCGAGCGACGGCGTGCTCAGCCTCGGCGTCAACGACGCCTTCGTCGAGGCCAACACCGGCGCCTTCCTGGCCACCGTGACGCACTCCCCGGTCGACAGCGTCACCGCGGCGCTCACGACCGTCGTCCCGTCGACGTCGACGTGGAGCGGCACCCCGGTCACGTGCACCGCCGGGGACACGCTGTGGTTCACGGCCAGCGGCGCGGTCCAGCACGGTCCGACCGAGGATCGGACCTCCGGCCCCGACGGAACCGCCGACTACGACCCGGCATGGAACGTGGCGGGCCTGGAGGACGCGAATCACGCGTCGCTCATCGGGAGGCTCGACGGCGAGACGCCGTTCGTGGTCGGCACCGCATCGCGGGTGGAGTGCCCGACCGACGGCCGCCTCGAGCTCGGGATCAACGACGACGGCGACGACATCGCGCAGAACGCCGGCGACTTCACCGTCTCGGTGGTGACCGACCGCATCGGCTGACGTTCTGCCACTCCCAGTTTAAGGCCGGGACGGGGCCTTGCCGCAAGGCCCGGATGGTGAGGCATGATGGTCGGTCTGCCGAACCCCCGGATCGGAGCCGACGTCGTGAATCCCCTGACCACCAGCGTGTTCGACCTGCCCGAACGCCTCGCCCGGAAGGCCGACCCCGCACTGGTCGCCGCCGACGAGGCGCACTTCGCCGCGATCGCGGAGCGACTCGAGCGATCGGTCGCCGACGTCTCCGATCACCTCGACGCGGTGCGGCGCGACGGCGACGGCGACGGCGAGGGACAGGCGGCACTCGACCGCGACCTCGAAGTGCACCGGCTCACGGGACGCCTGCGGCTCCTCCGCCGCTTCGGGCTCGATCTCTGCCTCGGGCGGATCGTGCACGCCGACGACGCCGAGCCCGTCTACATCGGGCGCATCGGCCTCGCCGACGACACGGGCCGGCGCCTGCTCGTCGACTGGCGCTCCCCCGCCGCCGAGCCGTTCTTCGGGGCCACGCACGGCGACCCGATGGGACTCGAGAGCCGGCGGCGATACCGGTGGACCCACGGCCGGATCAGCGACTACTGGGACGAGGTGTTCACGGCCGAGGGGCTCGCGCACAACGCCGCCCTCGACGACCAGTCCGCGTTCATCGCGAGCCTCGGCAGCAGCCGGTCCGACCGCATGCGCGACGTGCTCGCCACCATCCAGGCCGACCAGGACGCGATCATCCGCGCCGGCTCCCGAGGGGCGCTCGTCGTCGACGGTGGGCCCGGCACGGGCAAGACGGTCGTCGCGCTGCACCGCGCCGCCTACCTGCTCTACGCCGATCCGCGCCTCGGCCACCGCCGCGGCGGCGTGCTCGTCGTGGGCCCCCACCAGCCCTACCTCGACTACGTGGCCGACGTGCTCCCGGGGCTCGGGGAGGAGGGCGTGCAGACGTGCACGCTGCGCGACCTCGTGCCGGAGGGAGCGCGTGCGCTGCCCGAAGCCGATGTCCGCGCAGCCACCCTGAAGTCCTCGGCCCGCCTCGTGCAGGCGGTCGAGGCGGCGGTCGCGCACTACGAACGGCCGCCGACGGGCGAGCTCACGATCGACACGCCGTGGGTCGACGTGGAGGTCGACCCCGACGACTGGGCGGAGGCGTTCGACGCCCCCGAGCCCGGCACGCCGCACAACGAGGCGCGCGACGAGGTCTGGGAGGACCTGCTGCGGATCCTCTGCGACAAGCACGACGACGTGTCACCGCACCTGCTGCGCCAGTCGCTGGCGCAGAGCGAGGAGCTGACGGGCACGTTCCGGCGGGCCTGGCCGGTGCTCGACCCGGCGGGCGTCGTCGCCGACCTCTGGTCGGTGCCCGCGTACCTCCGCCGATGCGCGCCATGGCTCGCTCCCGACGACGTCGAGGGGTTGCTGCGCGTGGACGCGCGGACGTGGACGGTGTCGGACCTGCCGTTCCTCGACGCCGCCCGACGCCGGATCGGGGACCCCGAGGCATCCCGCCGCCGACGTCTGCGGGAAGCGGCACTCGCCGACGAACGCGAGCAGCGCGAGATGGTGCTCGAGCACCTCATCGCGGCCGACGCCTCGGAGATGGCCGTCATGTCGATGCTGCGCGGGCAGGACGTGCGCAACACGCTCGTCGACGAGGCCGCGCTGCCGGCCGCCGATCCCGACTACCTCGCCGGTCCGTTCGCGCACCTCATCGTCGACGAGGCCCAGGAGATGACGGATGCCGAGTGGCAGATGCTGCTCGCGCGCTCCCCGTCGCGCAGCTTCACCATCGTCGGCGACCGCGCCCAGGCCCGGCACGGGTTCACCGAGTCGTGGCGGGAGCGGCTCGAGCGGATCGGGCTCGACCGCATCGACCTCGCGACGCTGAGCATCAACTACCGCACGCCGACCGAGGTCATGGCGGAGGCCGAACCGGTGATCCGGGCCGTGCTCCCCGACGCGAACGTGCCCACCTCGATCCGGAGCACCGGCGTGCCCGTCGCGCACGGGGACGTGTCGGAGCTCGGCGCGATCCTCGACGACTGGCTCGCCGAGCACGCGGAGGGGGTCGCCTGCGTCATCAGCACGCGGGCGATCGAAGGCGGCGGATTCCCGACGACACCGCGCGTGCGATCGCTGACGCCCGAGCTGGCGAAGGGGCTCGAGTTCGACCTCGTCGTGCTCATCGATCCCGACGGATTCGGCACCGGCATCGAGGGCGCCGTCGACCGCTACGTCGCGATGACCCGGGCGACGCAGCGCCTCGTCATCCTGACGAGCAGCTGACGACCTCCTGAGCAGCACATGACGGGGCGGCGCCCACGGTCCTAGGCTGGCCCGCATGACCGAACAGTTCGATGTCGTCGTCCTCGGCGCGGGTCCGGGCGGCTACGTGGCCGCGATCCGCGCTGCCCAGCTCGGCCTGAAGGTGGCCGTCGTCGAGGAGCGGTACTGGGGCGGTGTCTGCCTCAACGTGGGCTGCATCCCGTCGAAGGCCCTCCTGCGCAACGCCGAGCTCGCGCACATCTTCCACGACCAAGCCACGACGTTCGGCATCTCGGGCGACGTGCAGTTCGACTTCGGCGTCGCGTTCGACCGCAGCCGCCAGGTGTCCGAGAAGCACGTCAAGGGCGTGCACTTCCTCATGAAGAAGAACGGGATCACGGAGTTCGACGGCCGCGGCAGCTTCCGCGACGCGAACACGCTCGACGTGCGCAAGGCCGACGGCACGGTCGAGACGATCACGTTCCGCAACGCGATCATCGCGACGGGCTCGCAGGTGCGGCTCCTGCCGGGCGTGCAGCTGTCGCAGAACGTCGTCACGTACGAGACGCAGATCCTCACGCGCGAACTTCCGCGCTCGATCGCGATCGTCGGCGCCGGCGCCATCGGCATGGAGTTCGCGTACGTGCTGCGCAACTACGGCGTCGAGGTCACGGTCATCGAGTTCCTCGACCGCGCACTCCCCAACGAGGACGTGGAGGTCTCGAAGGAGATCACGCGGCAGTACCGCAACCTCGGCATCCCGATCCTCGCCTCGACGAAGGTCGAGACGGTCGTCGACAACGGGGCATCCGTCACCGTGTCGTACACCGGCGCCGACGGGCAGCCCGGCTCGCTCGAGGTCGACAAGGCGCTCATCTCCGTCGGCTTCGCGCCGAACGTCGAGGGCTACGGGCTCGAGAACGCCGGCGTGCAGCTCACCGAGCGGGGCGCGATCGCCATCGACGAGCGGATGCGCACGAACGTGCCGCACATCTACGCGATCGGCGACGTCACGGCCAAGCTCATGCTCGCCCACGTCGCGGAGGCGCAGGCCGTCGTCGCCGCCGAGACCATCGGCGACGCCGAGACCCTCGAGCTCGGCGACTACCGGATGATGCCGCGGGCGACGTTCTGCTCGCCGCAGGTCGCCAGCTTCGGGCTCACCGAGCAGCAGGCCCGAGACGAGGGCTACGACGTGGTCGTCGCGAAGTTCCCGTTCACCGCGAACGGCAAGGCGAACGGCCTCGGCGACCCGGTGGGCTTCGTGAAGCTCGTGGCAGACAAGCAGTACCTCGAGCTGCTCGGCGGCCACCTCATCGGCCCGGATGTCTCGGAGCTGCTGCCCGAGCTCACCCTGGCCCAGAAGTGGGACCTGGGGGCGCTCGAGCTCGCGCGCAACGTGCACACCCACCCGACGCTGTCGGAGGCGCTGCAGGAGGCGTTCCACGGGCTCACGGGGCACATGATCAACATGTAGACCCTCGCTGTCGAGGAGCGCCGCGCGAAGCGTGACGCGTATCGAGACGCACCATCGAGTGAAGGAAAGCAGGTACGGATGAACGGGTTCCTGATCGGCCTCGGCGCCCTGATGATCGTGGTCGGCGGGGTCTGGGCGCTGCAGGGGTTCGGCGTGCTGCCGGGCTCCGTCATGAGCGGAGTGGCTCTCTGGGCGATCGTGGGGCCCATCCTCGTGCTCGTGGGCGTGGCCCTGCTCGCGTGGGGGATCGCGCGGCGACGACGCCGCATCCGCGAGTAGCAAACGTGACCCCTCAGTCGCTCGGCAGCGGGTCGTAGCAGTCGTACGCCTCCACGCGCCGGATCCGATCGCCGTCGATGCCGAAGCTGATCACGCTGTTCGAATGCAGGAGCGTGCCGACGGGCACCGTGCCGATGGGCTGCGCCACCCGGCCGTGCCAGTCGACCTGTACGACGAGGTCGTCGCCCGACGCGACGACCCGCCGCACGTCGTAGCGCTGCTCGTCGATCATGCCCGCGCCCGCCGTGCTCGCGGCGAGGATCGCCGCCAGGCCGCGGCGGCCACCCTGCGGGTTCATGAGGCTCGGATAGTCGACCTGCTCGACCTCGGGGTGGAGGAACTCGAGGAGGGCGTCTCCGTGCGTTCCGGACTCGATCGCCCGGATGAAGCGCTGGACGAGGTCGAGGTGCGGTGAGGGTGCTGCGCTCATGGGCTCAACCTACCCACGCCTCGGCGCATGGTGAAGGGGGCGGATGCTCCCGGCATCCGCCCCCTGCACTGCTATCCACACGGCATGGGCAGGCATTCCCGCCGCGTCGATGGCTGCCCGGCGGCCGGTCCCCCGACCACCGCCGGAACCCCTAGTGGCTCACCGCCTTCTCGGCGCCGATGCCGGTGAGCGAGCGCACCTCCATCTCGGACTGCTTCTTCGGGTCCTCGACCGTCTTGTCGAGCACGCTCACGATCCAGCCGAGGAGGAAGGCCAGCGGGATCGAGACGATGCCCGGGTTCGACAGCGGGAACCAGGCGAAGTCGATGGCCTCGGTCTTCAGCATCGACGTCTCGGAGCCCGAGACGACCGGCGAGAAGACGATGAGCACGATCGCCGAGATGAGCCCGCCGTACATGCTCCACAGGGCGCCCTTCGTGGTGAAGCGCTTCCAGAACAGCGAGTACACGATGGTCGGCAGGTTGGCGGATGCCGCGACGGCGAACGCGAGCGCGACGAGGAACGCGACGTTCTGTCCGTTCGCCCCGATGCCGCCGATGATCGCGACGATGCCGATGATGACCACGGTGCGGCGCGCGACCTTGACCTCGGCGCCCGGCTCGGGCTTGCCCTTCTTCACGACCGACGCGTAGATGTCGTGCGCGAACGAGGCGGCCGCGGTGATCGTGAGGCCGGCGACGACCGCGAGGATCGTCGCGAACGCGATCGCCGAGATGAGGCCGAGCAGCAGCGGTCCGCCGAGCGAGAACGCGAGCAGCGGGGCCGCCGAGTTCGGTCCGCCGGGCGCCGCCGCGATGACCGCCGGGCCGACGAGGGCCGCAGCGCCGTAGCCCAGCACGAGCGTGAACACGTAGAAGATGCCGATGAGCCAGATCGCCCAGACGACCGACTTGCGCGCCTCCTTCGCCGTGGGCACCGTGTAGAACCGCATGAGCACGTGCGGGAGGGCGGCCGTGCCGAGCACGAGGGCGAGGCCCAGGGAGAGGAAGTCGACCTTCGTGACATCCGACACGCCGTACTTCAGGCCGGGGTCGAGGATCGCGGGGTTCTCGGCCACGGCGACCGCCTTGTCGAGCAGCGCCGAGAAGTCGAACCCGTTGAGCGCGAGCACCCACACGGTCATCACGCCGGCGCCCACGATGAGCAGCACGGCCTTGATGATCTGCACCCAGGTGGTGCCCTTCATGCCGCCGATGAGCACGTAGAGGATCATCAGCGCGCCGACCACCGTGATGACGACGGCCTGGCCGACCTGGTCCCCGATGCCGAGCAGCAGCGACACGAGGCCGCCGGCGCCCGCCATCTGGGCGAGGAGGTAGAAGAAGCAGACGACGAGCGTCGTGGTCGCCGCGGCGATGCGCACCGGGCGCTGCTTGAGGCGGAACGACAGCACGTCCGCCATCGTGAACTTGCCGGTGTTGCGGAGCAGCTCCGCGACGAGGAGCAGGGCCACGAGCCACGCGACGAGGAAGCCGATCGAGTAGAGGAACCCGTCGTAGCCCGTCATCGCGATGGCGCCGACGATGCCGAGGAACGAGGCCGCCGACAGGTAGTCGCCCGCGATGGCCGAGCCGTTCTGGCCGCCCGTGAACGAGCGCCCGGCCGCGTAGTAGTCGGCCGCGGTCTTGTTGTTCCGGCTGGCGCGGAACACGATGACCATCGTGACGGCGACGAACGCGCCGAAGATGGCGATGTTGAGCCAGGGCTCGCCGGGCGAGGTGCTCGCCGCTTCGAGGTGCAGCATCAGCGGGCCTCCTCGTTCTCGAAGACGCCGGTCTCGATCTCGTCGCGGATCTCCTCCGCGAGCGGGTCGAGGCGCTTGTTGGCGTAGTGCACGTACCACATGGTCACGGCGAAGGTCGTGACGACCTGGGCGAGGCCGAGGACCATCGCGATGTTCACACTGCCGAACACCCGCGTCGACATGAAGTCGTGCGCGTAGCTCGCGAGGAGCACGTAGGCGAAGTACCAGGCGAGGCACGCGCCCAGGACCGGGAAGACGAAGCTCCGATGCGTACGCCGGAGCCGTTGGAACTCGGGTGATGCTTGGACCGCGCCGTAGTCGACCTCTGCGAGGGTCGTGCTCGTTGCGCTCGGGGCGTCGTTGCCCATGGCGTCTCTCCTTCGAGGGGGGATCGGCGGGGCCGACGGCCGCGCCGCTGCGTCGAGTTCCTCCCTGAGGACCCGGCAGTGCGACCATGCTTGCGCTCGCCTCGGAGCGCTTGGGGCGGTCGCCGCTCGTCGTCGCCGAGCGGCGTCCACGGTGCGACGAACGGCGGATCGGCGACGACGAACGACGGCTACGCTGGCCTGCATGCCCGAGTCGATGCTGCTCGCCGCTGCCGCCGGCGTCGTCGCCGGGGCACTCGCGGTCGGCGTGGTCATCCTCCTCCGGCGCATCGTGGTCGCGTCGAAGGACCTCGGCACCGACGTCGAGCAGGCGACGTACCAGACGCTGCACCTCGCGAGCCGGGCGGCGAAGCACCTCCGCGGGGGCATCGCCGAGGGCGACGCCGTGCGCGCCGGGCGCTACCTGCGGGCGTTGCTGGGCTGCGAGACGCTCGCGCTCGTGGGTCCGGCCGGCGACGTGACCGTCGAGGGCGACGACGCCGTGCGCACGGTAGCGGGCCGGCTCGCCGCCGAGGCGCGGTCGTCGGGTCGTCCCCAGGTGCAGCGCCGCATCCGGCTCGGCGAACGCGAGACGGATGCCGTCGCGGCCCCGATCCTCGCGAGCGGCGTGCCCGCCGGGGCGCTCGTCGCCTTCGCGCCCCGCGTCCGGGCCGGGCTCGTGCGTGCCACGGGCGAGGTGGCGGACTGGGTCGCGGCCCAGGTCGAGCTCGGCGAGCTCGACGCGTCGCGCGCGGCCCTCGCCGAGGCCGAGGTGCGGGCGCTGCGGGCGCAGATCAGCCCGCACTTCATCTACAACTCGCTCAACGCGATCGCGTCGTTCATCAACACCGACCCCGCGAAGGCGCGCGAGCTCGTGCTCGAGTTCGCGGACTTCACGCGGTACTCGTTCCGGCGGCACGGCGACTTCACCACCGTCGCCGAAGAGCTGCGCTCCATCGACAGCTACCTGAAGCTCGAGCGCGCCCGGTTCGGCGACCGCCTCAAGGTGACGCTGCAGATCGCGCCCGAGGTGCTCTCGACCGTGGTGCCGTTCCTCTCGATCCAGCCGCTCGTCGAGAACGCCGTGCGGCACGGCCTCGAGGGCAAGGAGGGCGGCGGCCGCATCACGATCGAGGCGTCCGACCAGGGCGCGTTCGCCGAGATCAGCGTCGAGGACGACGGCGTCGGCATCGACCCCGAAGTGCTCGAGCGCGCGCTCGCGGGCGGCGCCCCGGGCGAGCACGTGGGCCTGCGCAACGTCGACGCACGGCTCCGGCAGGTGTACGGCGACGAGCACGGGCTCGTGGTCGAGACCAACGTCGGCGCAGGCACGCTCGTGCGGATGCGCGTGCCGAAGTCGCAGCCCGGCCGCGTCGCGACCTCGGGCCCCGAGCCCGCTTCGACGAGCTCAGCGGGCGGAGGGAGCTCAGCGGGCGGTACCACTTCGCTCCCTGAGCCCGTCGAAGGGGCATCCGCCTCGACGGGCCCAGCGACCCGGAAGCCCGATGGGAGACTGGAACCGTGATCTCCGTGCTCATCGCCGACGACGAGCAGCCCGCGATCGACGAGCTGGCGTTCCTGCTCGGGCAGGACCCGCGCATCGGGATCATCCACCAGGCCGCGTCGGGCGCCGAGGCGATCCGGCTGCTGACGCGCGAGCCGGTCGACGCCGCGTTCCTCGACATCCACATGCCCGGGCTCAACGGCTTCGACCTCGCCCGGGCCATGCAGCGCTTCGAGCGCCGGCCCGCGCTCGTGTTCGTGACCGCCGACGAGGAGGGCGCGCTCGAGGCGTTCGACCTCGCCGCGGTCGACTACCTGCTGAAGCCCGTGCGCACCGAGCGGCTGCAGCGCTCGGTGACCCGCATCGTCGAGGCGATGAAGGCGCAGGCGACGCCGGCGACGGATGCCGCGGCATCCGCGCAGCCCGAGATGATCGCCGTCACGCTCGGCGGCACCACCCGCATGATCCGCCGCGACGAGGTGCGGTACGTGCAGGCGCAGGGCGACTACGCGCGGCTGCACACCGAGGAGGCGAGCTACCTCGTGCGCGTGCCGATGTCCGACCTCGAACGGCAGTGGTCGGACGCGTTCGTGCGGATCCACCGTTCGTACCTCGTCGCGATCCCGCACCTCGCGCGCATCCGGCTCGGCGGCGACCATCCGAGCGTCACCGTCGGCGCGGCGGAGCTGCCCGTGAGCCGGCGCCTGCTGCCCGCGCTGCGCGAGCGGCTCGAGTCGGCGACGATCCGGCCGCGGTCATGAGCGACGACCAACCACCACCCCGCGTCCGCGTGACCGCACCGCATGCGGGCTCCGCCGCGGCATCCGCCCGACCCGTGCCGCACCACGGCGCCGAGGCGCCGACGAGCGACATCGCGGGCGTCTACGTGCGCTCGCTGATTCGATCGCAGCTGCGCCTCGGGATCGTGTTCGCCGTGGGCTTCGCGGTCGCCACCGCGCTGTTCGTGCTCGCCATCGCCCTGGTGCCGCAGCTCGACGAGACGTTCGTGGTCGGCGTGCCGCTGTCGTGGCTGCTGCTCGGCGCGGGCGTCTATCCGCTCGCCATCACGGTCGGTGCGCTGTATGTTCGCGCGGCCTCGCGCAACGAGGCGCGGTACCGATCACTCACGGAGGACGAGTGAACGCCGCGATCGGCTACATCGCGATCGCGGCCGTGGCGATCGCGTCGGCGCTGATCGGGTTCTACGGGCTGCGGGTCTCGCGCACGACGAGCGACTTCTACGTGGCGAGCCGCACCGTGCGTCCGTGGTGGAACGCGTCGGCGATCGGCGGCGAGTACCTCTCGGCGGCGTCGTTCCTCGGCATCGCCGGACTCATCCTGCTCACGGGGTCGTCGGCGCTCTGGTTCCCGATCGGCTACACGGCGGGGTACCTCATGCTGCTGCTGTTCGTGGCGGCCCCGCTGCGGCGATCGGGCGCGTACACGATCCCCGACTTCACCGAGGCGCGGCTCGAGTCGGTGTGGGCGCGGCGGGTCACGAGCACGCTCGTCATCGTGATCGGCTGGTTCTACATCGTGCCGCAGCTGCAGGGCGCGGCCCTCACGGTGCGGATCACGACGGGCCTGCCCGCCTGGGTGGGCTCGCTCGCCGTCGCGGTCATCGTGGCCGTGGTCGTCGCGGCGGGCGGCATGCGCTCGATCACGTTCGTGCAGGCGTTCCAGTTCTGGCTGAAGCTGACGGCGCTCGCGGTCCCGGTGTGCGCGCTGCTGCTCCTCGTCGGCGACGTGCAGCCCGCGCTGCCGCCCGTCGAGGCCTTCCCGCCGAGCGCCGGACCCGGCGACCTCGAGGTGTACCGCACGGTGTCGCTCATGGTCGCGCTGCTCCTCGGCACGCTCGGGCTCCCCCACGTGCTCGTGCGCTTCTACACGAACCCCGACGGGGTCGCCGCCCGCCGCACGACCGTCATCGTGCTCGTGCTGCTCTCGGTGTTCTACCTCTTCCCCACCGCGTTCGGGTTCCTGGGGCGGGCGTTCGCCCCCGACCTCGCGGCCTCGGGCGACGCCGACGCGCTCATCCTTCTGCTGCCCGAGCGGCTCATCCCCGGGCCCCTCGGCGACGTGCTCACCGCCTTCGTCATCGCGGGCGCGTTCGCGGCGTTCCTCTCGACGTCGTCGGGCCTCGTCGTGTCGCTTGCGGGCGTGATCAGCCAGGACCTGCTCGGCGGCAGCGTGCGCGGCTTCCGCATCGCCGCCGTGCTCTCGTCGTTCGTGCCGCTCGTCGTCGCGCTCGCGACGCAGTCGTCGGGGCTCGCCGGCAGCGTGGGCCTCGTCTTCGCGTTCACCGCATCGACGCTGTGCCCGGTGCTCCTCCTCGGCATCTGGTGGCGCGGGCTCACGGCGCGCGGCGCCATCGCCGGGATGCTCACGGGCGCCGTGCTCTCCGGCGTCGCGATCCTCGGCGGCGCGGCCGTCTCGTCGTGGCTGCCCGCCCTGCGCCCGTTCCTCGAGCAGCCGGCGGCCTGGACGGTGCCGATCGCGGTGCTCGTGACCGTGCTCGTCTCGCGCGGCGACCGCCGCGGCATCCCTCGCGGCACCGACCGGTTCCTCACCCGCCTGCACGCGCCCGAGCCGGCGGGGCACCACCGCCGCGAGGGGTGAGCGCCGGGCCCGCAGTCGACGGATGCCGCGCGCTCGCGCCGCGCCGTCGCCGCTGACTCAGGCGGCGAGACGGACCGGCTCGTCGCCCCAGGCCGCGAGCCGCTTTTCGAGCCCCGCCCGCACCGCGGGCCAGTCGTCGACGATCACGGAGTACACGGCGGAGTCGCGCCACGACCCGTCGGCGCGCGGCTTGTGCCGCCGCGCGATGCCCTCGAACCGCGCGCCGAGCTTGAGGATCGCCGCCCGCGACCGGTCGTTCAGCGCGTCGGCCTGCAGCTTCACGCGGCCGAACCCATGGTCGAACGCGAGCCCGAGCAGCAGCAGCTTCGCCTCGGGGTTCACGGCCGTGCCCCAGACGCGCGGGTCGTAGGCGGTCCAGCCGATGTGCGCCGACTCGCTGCCGAGGTCGAGGTCGCCGAGCTTCGTCGCACCCACGATCGCGCCGTGATCGGGGCCGCCCTCGAGGCGCACGGTGAACGGCATCGCCGCCGGGCCGCCCGCGTAGTACCCGCTCGCGAACGACGCGAACGCGTCGGCGTCGCCCGGCAGGCCCGCGGGTCCGCCGCCGTAGCCGCCCGCGAACACCTCGGGTCGGCGCAGCGCGCGCTCGAGCTCGGAGAGGTCGGCGTCGGAGAACGGCGTGAGGCTGATGAACCGGCCGACGAGCGGCCGGTCGGCGGGGCGGGAGGCGGTCACCCGTCGAGTCTGGCATGTCGCGCCGAGGGGCCCGACCGCCCGGAGACGCCCGCGCGATCGACTCGACCCCGTGCGCGATTCAGGTGCGGAGGCGTGTCGTGGGCGCGATCCTCGGCGCGTCCGGGTGACACGCCGAGCGCGCACCTGAATTGCGCACACGACGGGAACGACCGGGGGCGCCGCCGGAGGCGCCGAGGGTTCCGGTTCCCAGGGCCGGACCCTACGATGGCCAGAGCACCGTCCGACGATGAAAGGTGGGGCACATGGGAGCGCTGGACGACCTGACCAAGAAGGCCCAGGACTTCGTGGAGGAGAACAAGGACACCATCAACGAGGCGCTGAACAGCCAGCAGGCCGAGGACATCAGCGACAAGGTCCTCGACGCCGTCTCCGACGCCGCGAAGAAGGTCACGCCCGACGAGCACGACGACAAGGTCGACTCCGTCCGCGACAACATCGACAAGGCCATCGGCACCGAGCCCTGAGCCGAGCCGACCTCCAGGTCTTCGAGGGCGGATGCCGCGCGGTCGCGGCATCCGCCTCGTCATGTGCGGCTCAGCGGAACGCCGCATCGGGATCGGGCACGAACCGCACGGCGTCGGGACCGGCGGCACTGACCCGCCGGTGGTAGTCGGCCGGCGTGTACCCGGTGAACCGCCTGAAGTCGCGGATCACGTGCGACTGGTCGTAGTAGCCGCCGTCGGCGGCGAGCGAGCTCCACGGCGCGGCGCCGGCCACGGGCGTCGCGTCGATGAGCCGGTGGAACCGCACGAGCTCGGCGTAGCGCTTCGGCGTCGAGCCGGTCGCCCGGCGGAACCTGGCGACGAATGCCGGATGCCGCAGGCCGTGCTCCGCGGCGAGCGCGCCGATCGGGTGCGCGGGGTCCGCCTCGAGCCGCCCGATCGCGTCGCGCACGACCGGGTCGGCCGCGCGACCCACGGCAAGGCGGTCGCTCAGCAGCGCCTCGATCGCGTCGAGCACGTCGTCGGCCGCGGCATCCGGACCGAGCGCCGCCGGCCCGTCGAGCCACGGCTGCGAGGTCACCGCGCCGGCGAGCCGTTCGGGGTCGAGCCCGAGCACGCGGAGCCCGTCGGCGCGCACGACCGCTCCCGCGTTCACGATGGCGTCGGGCGCGTCGCTCACGACGAACCGGGAGCGCATGCCCGAGCAGAACGCCGGCCCGAGCGTGCGCCACGGGGCATCCGCCGACTCGAGCACCCGGTAGGGCCGGGGCGAGAGGTTCACGACGAGGTGCACGTCGGTCATCGGGAAGATGCGCTCGTAGCGGGTCGGCGCCGGCCCGCGCAGGAACCAGAGCTCGCGCACCGCCTCCGCGAGCGGGCCCCGCGCCGGGCGACCAGCGACCTCCACGCGCCACCTCCGTGAAATCCATCCAATCGGATGCCGCGTGCGGCGGTCTAGCCTCGCCGCATGACGGCGACGACGGCAGCACCCATGAAGACCGCATTCACCGACGAGCAGTCGATCGCGGCTCCGGCCGACGCGGTCTGGACGCGGCTCACCGACTGGTCGGGCGCGGCCAACTGGATGCCCGGCGTCGACTCGATGCGCGCCGACGGCCCGCTCGCGGTCGGCACCGTGCTGCACTTCGTCGCGCGCGGCAAGGAGTGCACGTCGACGATCACGGCGATCGAGCCCGGTCGCGCGCTCACCATGCGCAGTGCCGTGGGCGGCGTGACCGCCGACTACGCGTACTCGATCGAGCCGGGCGCAACGGATGCCGCGGGCAGCCGCGTTCGGCTCGACGCCGCCGTGGGCACCCGCGGCCTCGTCTCGCTCCTCGCGCCCATGATCCGCGGCGCGATCGCCCGCGAGGACGGCGTGCAGCTCACCCGCCTGAAGGCGTGGGTCGAAGGCTAGTCGAGCAGGTCGTGCAGCTGGACGATCTCCTCGCGACCGGGGCCGACGCCGATCGCCGAGATGCGCGACCCGCTCATCGCCTCGAGCTCGCGCACGTACGCCTGCGCGTTCGCGGGGAGCTCCGAGAACTCGCGGGCGCCCGAGATGTCCTCCTGCCAGCCCGGGAACTCCTCGTAGACCGGAACGGCGTGGTGGAAGTCCGACTGCGACACCGGCACCTCGTCGACGCGCTGCCCGTCGACCTCGTAGGCGACCGCAACGGGGATCTTCTCGAGGCCCGTGAGCACGTCGAGCTTCGTGAGCACGAAGTCGGTGACGCCGTTGATGCGCGACGCGTACCGGGCGATGGGCGCGTCGTACCAGCCCGTGCGCCGGCGGCGCCCGGTGGTGGTGCCGAACTCGAAGCCGCGCTCGCTGAGGAACTCGCCCCACTCGTCGAACAGCTCGGTGGGGAACGGGCCGGCGCCGACGCGCGTCGTGTACGCCTTCACGACGGCGATCACGCGGTCGATGCGGTTCGGCGCGATGCCGGAGCCGGTGACGGCCCCGCCGCTCGTCGCGTTCGACGACGTGACGAACGGGTAGGTGCCGTGGTCGACGTCGAGCATCGTGGCCTGGCCGCCCTCGAAGAGCACGGTCTCACCGCGCTCGAGCGCCTGGTGCAGCAGCAGCGACGTGTCGGTGACCATGGGCCGCAGGCGGTCGACGTAGCCGAGCAGCTCGTCGACGACCTCGTCGACGCCGATCGCGCGGCGGTTGTAGACCTTCACGAGCAGGTGGTTCTTCTGGTCGAGCGCGCCCTCGACCTTCTGCCGCAGGATGTTCTCGTCGAACAGGTCCTGCAGGCGCAGGCCGACGCGGTTGATCTTGTCGGCGTACGCCGGGCCGATGCCGCGACCCGTGGTGCCGATCTGGCGCTTGCCGAGGAATCGCTCGGTGACCTTGTCGAGCGTGCGGTGGTACTGCGTGATGAGGTGCGCGTTCGCCGAGATGCGCAGCTTCGAGACATCCACGCCGCGGCTCGCGAGCCCCTCGAGCTCCTCGAAGAGCACCTCGATGTCGACGACCACGCCGTTGGCGATGACCGGCGTGACGCCCGGGGTCAGGATGCCCGACGGCAGCAGGTGGAGTGCGTACTTCTCCTCGCCCACGACCACGGTGTGCCCGGCGTTGTTGCCGCCGTTGAACTTCACGACGTAGTCGAGCCGGGAACCCAGCAGGTCGGTCGCCTTGCCCTTGCCCTCGTCGCCCCATTGCGCTCCGATGAGTACGGCTGCGGGCATGTCAGTCCTCTCCTGCCGCGTCGACGGCGGCGGTGGGTTCGGCGAGCGGCTCGCCGGTGCGTGCTTCGAACTCGGTCGCGGGCGTGATGACAGCCGCGGATGCCACGATCGGCATGAGCTGGGTGGGCGTGAACTCCGACGCGATGCGCGCCGGCGCCTCGGCGTCGGCCGCGGCGAGCTCGTCGGCGAGGCGCCCGGCGTGGCCGTCGAGCCCGAGCGCGAGCGCGGCCCGGCGCTGCGCGTCGAGCGCACGGAGGTAGGCGCGGTTCGGCTCGGTGCGCCACGGCACGGGGTTCCCGGGCTGCCAGCCGGATGCCGCGAGCTGCTCGCGCGCGAGGTCGACGGCGACGGCCGCGTAGGCGAACGCCTCGATGGAGTGGCCCTCGGAGTCGGCCAGGTCGGCCAGTTCGGCCCATGCGAGCGGTGACGACGGATGCCCCGCCACGACGGACGCGACGGATGCACGATCGGCCTCGGCGAGCGCCTGCCGCACCTCGGGCTCGTCGGCGAGCGACGCCTCGCCCTCGGGTGCTGATTCGTCTGGGGTCACACTCGAGTGTATCGCGGGGGTGTTCCGCGACCCGGGACCTTGACACGGGGCGTGACCGCGACGGCATGGACGAGGGGCCGGGCCATCCGGCCCGGCCCCTCGCGTTGCGGCTCAGCGGATCACTGCACCGCGTTGAGCGCGTTGACGTTGCCCGCGCCGTAGAACCCGTTGCGCTGGCCGCCCGTGCACGTGGCGGGGTAGCCGGGACGGGGCTCGAACACACCGGGCGGGCAGGCGATCGGCGTCGCCGTGCGCTCGAGGAACGAGGCCAGCTGACCGGGGTTCATGCCCGGGTGCGCCGACAGCGCGAGCGCCGCGACGCCGGCCGCGTGCGGTCCGGCCATCGAGGTGCCCTGCGACCAGCCGTAGCCGCCGCCGGGGATCGTCGAGAGCACGGCGTCGGTGATGGTGGACGACGCGCCGCCGGTGCGGAAGCGCGTGTCACCGCCGGGAGCCGTCACGTCGACGACGCCCTGGCCGTACGACGAGTAGTAGCTCTTCTGCTCGTTCGGGCCGACGGCCGACACGGTCACGACGCCGGGCGCCTCGGCCGGGAGGTCGCGGCACGCGCCGTTGATGGTGCGGTCCTCGACGGGGTAGCTGCCGTCGTTCGGGCTGCTCGAGTCGGTGAACTTGTGCTGCAGGTCGACGTTGCTGTTGCCCGCCGAGGCGACCGTCAGGGTGCCCTGCGCCGACGAGTAGCGCAGCGCGCGCTGCACGGCCTGCCACACCGGACGCTGGCGCGGGTCGTTCACGCAGTTGAACTCCCACGGGTCGATGAAGTAGCTGTTGTTCGTGATCGGCATGCCGTGGTCGGCGGCCCAGAGGTATCCGCAGATCGCGGCCTCGGGGTAGATGAAGCCGTCGTCGTTGACGACCTTCACCGACGCCACCTTCACGCCGGGCGCGACACCGGCGATGCCGATGCCGTTGATCGCGGCGGCGATGGTGCCCGCGACGTGGGTGCCGTGCGACGAGGTCGTCGGGCTCCACGCGGCCTGGCTCGTGTCGACGATGCCGCCGATGCACGAGGCGCTCTGGTCCTTCGCGACCTGGGTCGCGAGGTCGGGGTGGGTGGCGTCGATGCCCGAGTCGAGCACGCCGACGACGACCGAGGGGTCACCCGTCGTGATCGCGTGCGCGGCCGGCACGTCGATCTGCGCCATGTCCCACTGCGAGCCCCACAGCGGCTCGGCGGTCGGATCGCCCGACGCGTCGACGGCGGCGGTGCCGGACGCCTCGACGATGTCGTCGTCGATCAGCGTCGTGCCGAGCCCGTTCGTCGAGGCGACGGCGTCGACGCCGGCACCCGCGACCGCGGTCTGGAACGACGCGTTGGTCGAACGCGCCACGAGCACGCCGATCTGGTCGTAGGCGGCGACGACGGTGCCGCCCGCCGCGGCGACGCGCGCCGCGGCCTTGGCCGTGCTCTTGCCCTGCGGCGCGAGCACGAGGTAGGTGGTGTCGGGTCCGGCTGCGGCGGCCGGGACGGCCGCGGTGCCGATGAGCCCGACGGCGAGGGCGGCGGCACATGCCGCGCCGATCACCTTGCGGTTCTTCATCCAGTTCTCCGTTCAATGCGAAAAGCGCCGCCGCCCTGTTGGGCGACGGCCCGGCTCGTCCAGTGGATGCGACGCGCGACGGCATCTTTGGAGCCGCGCGACCGGTGGCGCGAGTCTAGGCGATACCGACCCCCGGGCGGGGGCCATTGACACCGGCCCGCGTCGTCGTGTGCCGAACCGCACAAGTAGGCTGGAGGCCATGTCCAAAGTCCTCACGAGCCTCCCCGTCGGCGAGCGTGTCGGCATCGCGTTCTCGGGAGGTCTCGACACCTCCGTGGCGGTCGCCTGGATGCGCGAGAAGGGTGCGGTCCCCTGCACCTACACGGCCGACCTCGGCCAGCCCGACGAGCCCGACGTCGAGGCCGTGCCCGGTCGTGCGCTCGAGTACGGGGCGGAGATCAGCCGCCTGGTCGACGTGAAGACCGCGCTCGTCGAGGAGGGCCTGGTCGCGCTGCAGTGCGGCGCGTTCCACATCCGCTCGGGCGGCAAGACGTACTTCAACACCACGCCCCTCGGCCGTGCGGTCACCGGCACGCTGCTCGTGCGCGCCATGATGGAGGACGGCGTCGACATCTGGGGCGACGGCTCGACCTACAAGGGCAACGACATCGAGCGGTTCTACCGCTACGGCCTCATGGCCAACCCGCGACTGCGCATCTACAAGCCGTGGCTCGACCAGACGTTCGTCACCGAGCTCGGCGGCCGTGCCGAGATGAGCGAGTGGATGCAGCAGCGCGACCTGCCCTACCGCGCCTCCGGCGAGAAGGCGTACTCCACCGACGCGAACATCTGGGGCGCGACGCACGAGGCGAAGAAGCTCGAGGACCTCGACGCCGGCATCACCATCGTCGAGCCGATCATGGGCGTGCGCTTCTGGGACGACGCGCTCGTGGTCGACGCCGAGGACGTCACCGTGCGCTACGAGCAGGGCCGCCCGGTCGCGCTCAACGGCGTCGAGTTCGACGATCCGGTGGAGCTCGTACTCGAGGCGAACCGCATCGGCGGCCGTCACGGCCTCGGCATGAGCGACCAGATCGAGAACCGCATCATCGAGGCGAAGTCGCGTGGCATCTACGAGGCGCCGGGCATGGCGCTGCTGCACATCACGTACGAGCGGCTGCTCAACGCGATCCACAACGAGGACACGATCGCGAACTACCACCAGGAGGGCCGCCGCCTCGGCCGCCTGATGTACGAGGGCCGGTGGCTCGACCCGCAGTCGCTCATGCTGCGCGAGTCGATCCAGCGCTGGGTGGGCTCGGCCGTGACCGGCGAGGTCACGCTGCGCCTGCGTCGCGGCGACGACTACACGATCCTGAACACCGAGGGTCCGGCGCTGAGCTACCACCCCGACAAGCTCTCCATGGAGCGCGTCGGCGACCAGGCCTTCGGCCCCGAGGACCGGATCGGCCAGCTCACCATGCGCAACCTCGACATCGCCGACTCGCGCGCACGCCTCGAGCAGTACGCGCAGCTCGGGATCGTCGGCGGCGCGACCGCGCAGCTGGTGGGCGAGATCGCCTCGGGCCAGGCCGCGCAGATCGCCGCGGGCGAGGCCGAGACCGAACTCGAGGCCGCGACGGATGCCGCGAACGAGGCCGCGGCGTTCGACCTCGGCACCGACTGACCGTCACTCCGCGTACTGCGACGGCGGTACTCGGAGTTACCTCTCCGGGTGGACGCGTCGCGCGTCGGCGCCGACGAGACTCGATGACGGTGCGCGACGCGCGCGCCGAACCCGAGAGGACTCGACATGGCGACCCCCATCCTGCAGGTCGACGACCTGCACAAGACGTACGGGCGAGGCGCGACGCGCTTCGACGCGCTCAAGGGGGTGAGCTTCGAGGTGCGCGAGGGCGAGTCCCTCGCGATCGTCGGCAAGTCGGGGTCCGGCAAGTCGACGCTCATGCACCTGCTCGCACTGCTCGATCAGCCGACGACGGGTACGGTCCGCCTCGCCGGGCGTGATGCGGGGACGCTCCGCGGCCGCGAGCTCAATCGCGCCCGCAACCGCACGTTCGGCTTCGTGTTCCAGCAGTTCTTCCTCACGTCGAACGCGAGCGTGCTCGAGAACGTCATCCTGCCGCTCAAGATCGCCGGCGTCGGCCGTGCCGAGCGCCGCCGCCGGGGTCTCGCCGCCCTGGCACAGCTCGAGCTCGAGGACAAGGCCCGCAACCGCGCCTCCGACCTCTCGGGCGGGCAGAAGCAGCGCGTCGTCATCGCCCGGGCGCTCGTGAACTCCCCGCAGGTGATCTTCGCCGACGAGCCGACGGGCAACCTCGACTCGGCGACCGGCGCGGTCGTCGAGGACATCCTGTTCGACCTCAATCGCGAGCAGGGCATCACGCTCATCATCGTCACGCATGACGAGGAGCTCGCCGCACGCTGCGACCGCCGGATCCACATGCGCGACGGCCTCCTCGTCGAGGCATCCGTCGACGCTGAGGAGGTGTTCGCCGCATGAAGACGACCGACGTGATCGCGACCGCGATCTCCAACACCTTCCGCTCGAAGACCCGCACGATCCTGACGATCCTCGCCATCTTCATCGGCGCGTTCACCCTCACCATCACGACCGGGCTCGGCACGGGCATCAACCGGTACATCGACCAGACGGTCGCCGAGATCGGCGCGGGCGACGTCATGACCGTGACGCACGCGCCCGACGAGGACGCCGGCGACGGCCCGCAGGAGTACGTCGCCGACCAGGTGGCGCAGCAGCGCACGGCTCCGGGCCCGCCGTCGGGCCAGTCCATCGATCCGATCACCGCGTCCGACCTCGAGGAGCTCGCCGCGACCGACGGCGTGGTCTCGGTCGAGCCCGTGAAGGCGATCGACGTGGACTACGTCCGGCACGGCGACGGCACGGCGTACCGGATCGACGTGGGCTCCTTCATCCCGGGCATGGAGGTGCAGCTCGCGGCCGGGGAGCAGCCCGACGCGGCATCCGACGCCCTGCAGGTGGTCGTGCCGGTGGACTACGTCGAGCCGCTCGGGTTCGACGACGACGCGGCCGCGATCGGGCAGGAGGTCCTCTTCGGACTGACCGACGGCGACGGCGCCGAGCAGACCGTGACGGCGACGATCGTGGGGGTCTCGGAGGCGGGACTCGGCGGTGCGGGCGGCAGCGCCTCGCCCAACACGGCGCTGACCGACGCCCTCTACGCCGCCCAGGAGACCGGTGCGCCGGCCGGGCAGGCGGAGTCGTACGGCTCGGCCACCGTGCGGTTCGACCCCGCGTCGACGCCCGAGCAGGTCGAGGCGCTCCGCGCCGACCTCGCGGATGCCGGGTTCCAGGCGACGACCGTCGACGACACGCTCGGCGCGTTCAAGACCGTCATCGACGGCATCGTGCTCGTGCTGAACGCGTTCGCGATCATCGCGCTGCTCGCCGCGAGCTTCGGCATCGTGAACACGCTCTTCATGTCGGTGCAGGAGCGCACGCGCGAGATCGGCCTCATGAAGGCGATGGGCATGGGCAGCGGACGGGTGTTCGGGCTGTTCAGCTCGGAGGCGACGTACATCGGCCTGCTCGGCAGCCTCGTCGGCATCGGCGTCGGGATGCTCGCGGGCACCGTCGTGGGCGGCGCGCTGTCGTCCACCCTGCTCGCCGACCTGCCCGGACTCACGCTCATCGCGTTCGACCCGGTGTCGATCCTGACGATCGTGCTCCTCGTCATGGGCATCGCGTTCGTCGCCGGCTCGCTGCCCGCCGCTCGCGCGGCACGGCTGAACCCGATCGACGCGCTCCGGTACGAGTGATCTGTTCCGCTGGTCGAGGAGCCGCGCAGCGAGCATCTCGGAACCGTCTTCGCGGGGGGTTTCGAGACGGCCCTGCGGGCCTCCTCAACCCGCGGACGCGGGCCTCCCCGGCGCGGAGGCCCCGTGCCATACTCAGTCAACTGCTCCGCGACCGTACTGGGGAGGACGCGATGACCGCTGGTGGACCCTTCGTGACGGGAGCCGGGCGTTGAGCGCCGAGCTGGCGAACCTCATCGGCGGCATCATCATCCTCGCCGACCTCGCCATCCGGATCGCCGCGCTCATCATCATCCCGCGTGATCGCAAGCCCACCGCGGCGATGGCGTGGCTGCTCGCGATCTTCCTCATCCCGTTCGTCGGCATCATCCTGTTCCTCATCATCGGCAACGTGAAGCTGCCGAAGAAGCGGATGGAACGGCAGAAGGAGATCAACGCGATCATCGAGCAGCGTGCGGAGGGCGTCGACCTCGATACCGACCCCGCGTCATGGCCCTCCTGGTTCCGCACGATCACGGAGCAGAACCGCCGACTCGGGGCGCTGCCGGCCACCGGCGGCAATCGCGCCGAGCTCATCGGCGACTACCAGGCGTCGATCGACCGGATGGCCGCCGACCTCGACCTCGCCGAGCGGTTCGTGCACGTCGAGTTCTTCATCGTCGCGTTCGACGACACCACGCGCGGGTTCTTCGCCGCGATGGAGCGGGCGGTGCAGCGCGGCGTGACCGTGCGGCTCCTGATGGACCACATCGCCTCGGCGAAGGTCCCGATCCACAAGGAGACCGTGGCCGAGCTCGACCGGATCGGCGTGATCTGGCGGTACCTGCTGCCGGTGCAGCCGTTCAAGGGCCACTACCAGCGGCCCGACCTGCGCAACCACCGCAAGCTCGTCGTGGTCGACGGCCGCATCGCCTACACCGGTTCGCAGAACCTCATCGACCGCAGCTACGACTCCCCGAAGAACCAGAAGCGCGGACTCAAGTGGCAGGAGCTCGTGACCCGCGTCACGGGCAGCTCCGTGACCGCGATCAACGCGGTCTTCCTGTCGGACTGGTACGCCGAGACCGACGAGAACCTCCTCGCCGTGGAACACGTGCCCGCGGCCGACGTGCCCGACGATCCGTCGCCCGACGCGCTCGTCTGCCAGGTCGTGCCGAGCGGCCCCGCCTACGAGCTGGAGAACAACCTGCGCCTGTTCCTCGGCCTGGTCAACGCTGCGCAGGAGCAGGTGATCATCACCAGCCCGTACTTCGTGCCCGACGAGGCCATGATGTACGCGATCACCTCGGCCCGGCTGCGCGGGCTCGAGGTGCAGCTGTTCGTCTCGGAGATCGGCGACCAGGGCTCGGTGTGGCACGCGCAGCGCTCCTACTACGGGGCGCTGCTGCGAGCGGGCGTCCGGATCTTCCTCTACCCGGGGCCGTACATCTTGCACGCCAAGCACCTCTCGATCGACGACGACGTCGCGGTGATCGGCTCGAGCAACATGGACATCCGCTCGTTCAACCTCAACTTCGAGATCTCGCTGCTCGTGCGCGGGCGCTCGTTCGTGGCCGACATGCGCCAGGTCGAGGCCGAATACCGGACCCTGGGCCGCGAGCTCACGCTCGAGGAGTGGGAGCGCGAGCCGGCGACGGCGACGTTCCTCGACGGCGTCGCGCGACTCACGTCGGCGCTGCAGTAGGCGGATCGCGGACACGCGGGGGCACGAATGCTGGAGGCGATCGGGCACGTCCTGCCGATCTCGATCGCGGTCGCGATCAGCTCGGTGCCGATCATGGCGACCATCCTGATCCTGCTCTCGCCGAACCGGTCGCGGTCGGCGCTGCCCTTCCTCATCGGGTTCGTGCTCGGACTCGCCCTCGTGGTCACGCTCTGCACGCTCTTCGCGCAGGCGATCCCGACGTCGCGATCGGAGCGCCGCCCGGATACCGCCGTCGGCACGGCTGAGATCCTGGTCGGACTGGCGCTCGTCGTGATCGCCGTCGTCGCCTGGGTGCGGGCCCGGCGGAACCCCTCCACCGCCATCCCGAAGTGGCTCGACGGCGTGGCCAAGCTCGGCCCGTGGTCGTCCTTCGGACTCGCGTTGCTGCTGAACGTGCGTCCGAAGGCCCTGCTGCTCGCGATCGCCGCCGGGCTCGCCCTGCGAGGAGACGGGGTGACGACGTCGCAGTCGCTGATCGTCATCGGGATCTACACCGTGATCTCCGCGTCGACGGTGGCGGTGCCGATCATCGCCACGTTGGTGGACCACCGCCGCATGGAACCCCGGCTGCTGAGTGCTCGCGAGTGGCTCGGCCGGAACAGCGGCACGATCGGCGCGCTCATCCTGCTGCTGATCGGCGTGGTGATCATCGGCACGGGGCTCGCGCGCCTGTGAGCTTGCCGAGATAACTTGCACACTGATGTGCAACTTCATAGCATAGTCCCATGCCGTCCGACATCGACGCGGGCCGTCGCCCTCGTCGAGACGCCACGGCCAACCGCGAAGCCCTCCTGGCCGCCGCCGCCGACGCCCTCGGCGAGGCATCCGATGCCCCGCTCGAGCGCATCACGAGTGCGGCCGGCCTCACCCGTCGCGCCTTCTACGGGCACTTCGCGAACCGCGACGAGCTCGTGGTCGCCGTCATCGACGTGGGCGCCGCGCGCCTGAACGCGATCGCCGCCGAGACCGACGCCCCGCACGCCCCCACCGCCATCGCGCTGCTCGGCGCGCGGCTCTGGGGCGCCGTCGAGCACGTGCGCCTCCTCGCCGGCATGGCCGTGCGCGAGCCGTACGCCACGCACGCCGCCGAAGCGCTGGCACCCGTGCGCGAGCGGCTGCGCGCGCTCGTCGAGCGCGGCGTCGCCGAGGGCACCGTGCGCCCCGACATCCGCGCCGACGTGCTCGCCCGCCTCATCGAGTCGGCCGCCATCGCCGTGCTGCTCGAGGCGGCCGTGACGGGCATCGCCGACCTCGAGGGACGGCGCCTCGTGATGCTCGCCGTGCTCGGCACGGCGGGGCTCTCGTGGCAGGACAGCGCCGACCTCATCGACACCGCGCCCGCGCTCGCGGCACCGCCGATCGCGTCAGGGGAGCCCACGGCATGAGGATCGAGCTGCGCGGCGTCGGCAAGGGACGCCGCAGCGAAGCGCTGCCGCCGACGACGGTCGGCTTCGAGTCGGGACGGGCGACGCTGGCCCGCGCCGAGACCGAGCAGCGCCCCACCGTCCTGGGCCTCCTCGCCTCGGGCCGCATGCGACCCGACACGGGCACCGTGACCATCGACGGGCGAGCGGATGCCGCCGCGATCCGTCGCACGGTCGCCCTCGTCGACGCGCCCGACGTCTCCGATCCCGCGCCGAACGTGACCGTGGCCGGCGTCGCCGCCGAGGAGCTCATGTTCGCGGGCGTCCCCTCGAACCCCGTATCGGTCGCCCGCTGGCTCGACGACCTCGGCCTGCGCGACGTCGCGCGGATCCCGATCGCGAACGTCGAGCCGGTCGTGCGGCTGCGCCTGCTCACCGAGCTCGCGATCCTCCGCGACGACGTCGAGGGACTCGTGCTCGTCTCCCCCGACCGCCACGGCGGCGACCCGCTCGAGTGGTGGGACCTCGCCAAGCGCCTCGCCGATCGCGGGTTCGCGGTGCTCGTCATAGCAGGCGACGCGTCGGCCGCCGCCATCGGCGCCGCCGCGATGATCGAGCGCATGCAGGCCGACGAGGTCGACGAGCTCGCGGAGCACGCGGCCCTCGCCGAAGGGGGACTCGCGTGAAGGTCCCCCAGATGATCGCCGCCGAGCTCCGGCGGCTCACGTCGACGCGCATGTCGGTCCTCGCGCTGCTCGCACTCGTCGCCGTGCCGGTGCTCTACGGCGGCCTGTACCTCTGGGCGAACCAGGATCCGTACGCGAAGTTCCCCGAGGTGCCCGTCGCGCTCGTCGTCGAGGACGAGGGCACGCCGGCCGACGATGCACCCGCGCGCAACGTCGGCGACGAGGTCGCCGACGAGCTGCTCGCCGACGGCGCCTTCGACTGGCACCGCGTCTCAGCCGAGCAGGCGGCGACCGGGCTCGACGAGTCCGACTACGACTTCGCCATCACCATCCCCGCCGACTTCTCCGATGCGCTCGCCTCGGTCGGCACGGATGCCCCGCGGCAGGCCGAGATCGTGCTGTCGACGAACGACGCCAACAGTTACCTCGCCGGCACGATCGGGAAGCAGGCGGTCGAACAGATCCGCGCGGCGGTCGCCGAGCAGGTCGGGCGCGAGGCCGCATCCACGCTGCTCGACTCGATCGCGACCATCCGCACGAACCTGTCCGACGCCGCCGACGGCGCCGCGCGACTCGCCGACGGTGCGGCGCAGGCGCTTGACGGCTCGGGTCGGCTCTCCGACGGGGCATCCCGCCTCGCCGACGGGAGCGCGCAGCTCGCCGACGGCACCGCCCAGCTCGCGGACGGCTCGGCACAGCTGGCAGCGGGCGCGCAGCAGGTCGCCGACGGGAACGCGCAGCTCGCGGCATCCGCCGATCGGGTGGGCGCGGCTGTCGACCAGGCCACCGCTGCGCTCCCGCAGGTGCGCGACGACGTGGCTGCGCGGCTCGCCGCGGCGGGCGTCGACCAGGCCACGATCGACGACGCGCTCGCGCGGCTCGACCCCCTCGGCGACGACCTCGCCGCCGGCAACGACCGCGTGCAGGAGGTCGTCGGGCAGATCGACCAGCTCGCCGCTGGCAGCGCACAGGTCGCCGACGGGTCCGCGTCGCTCGCGGCCGGGGCGCGCACCGCCGCCGACGGCGCGGCCGAGGTGGCGTCTGGCTCGAGCGCGCTGCGCGACGGGATCGGCACGCTCGGCGACGGGCTCGGTGAGCTGAGCGACGGCGCGGGCACGCTGCGGGACGGGCTCGCCGACGGCGTCGACGCGATCCCCGACTCCGACCAGGCCACGCGCGACGCGCAGGCGTCGACGATCGCCGACCCGATCGACCTCGAGACGAGCGCGGTGACCCAGGCGGGCAGCTACGGCGCCGGACTCGCGCCGTTCTTCGCCGCGCTCGCGGGCTGGATCGGCATCTACGCGCTGTTCCTCATCGTGAAGCCGATCTCGCGACGCGCGGTCACGGCGCTGCACTCGCCGATCCGCGTGACGCTCGCCGGGTGGCTGACACCCGGGATCCTCGGGGCCGTGCAGATGATCGGGCTGTTCGTCGTGCTCGCGGTGACGCTGGGGTTCCACATGGCGAACCCGTTCGGGACGCTCGGCGTCATGGTGGTCGCCTCGGCGACGTACGCGGCGATCATCCTCGCGCTCAACGTCTGGCTCGGATCGGTCGGGCAGTTCCTCGGGCTCGTGCTCATGGTGCTGCAACTCGTGACTGCGGGCGGCACGTTCCCGTGGCAGACCCTGCCGGCGCCGCTCGCAGCCCTGCACCACGTGCTGCCCATGGGCTACGTCGTCGACGCGATGCGGCAGTTCATGTACGGCGGCGACCTCTCACGGGCGGGTGCCGATGCGCTCGTGCTGCTCGCGTGGCTCGCGGGCGGGCTCGTGTTCGCGGCGCTCGGCGTGACGCGGATGACCCACTACCGCACGCTGCGCGACCTGCAGCCGAGCCTGATCGGCTGACGCCGCTCGCGGGTCGTGCTCAGGCGGGCGTCTGCTGGTGCGCCGCCACGCGCCAGGCGCCGTCGTCGTAGAGGTAGGTCGTCGACATGCGGAGGTCGGCCGTCTCCTCGCCGCGGCGCGCGACCGCCCGGTACACGAGCACTCCGGCGTGCTCGCCGAGGCGGATGACGGCGGGCTCATGCAGCTCGTACGAGTCCCACGGCGGGGCGCTGCGGAACGCCGCGCGCACCTCGTCGCGACCGAGCACCGCGCCCTCCACGACCATGAGGCCGTCGCGCGTCATCGCGCGCTGGTAGTGCTCGCCGCCATGCCCCTCGAGGATGGCCTTCCATCCGGCGTGCTCCTCGTGCAGGAGGCGGGCGGGCAGATCGTCGGTGATCTCGGTCATGCCCCAACGCTACTCGCCGCGCGTGCGCAATTCAGGTGCGGAGGCGTGTCGCTCGCGGTTGGTGCGGCGTGTCGCGCCGGCACGCCGCACGCAGACCTGAATTGCGCACGCTGGCCCCGACTTCTCCTCCACGAGTGGGCGATCCTTGCTGCGAATCCGGGCGGATGCCGCCAAGATCGCCCACTCGCGACATTGGAGGAGGAAGAAGGGCGACCGGATGCCGCGGCGGCGCCTCGCGGCATCCGCTCGGGACTTCGCTCAGAGCCAGCCGCGGCGCTTGAAGACGGCGTACAGGCCGGCGGCGAAGCCGAGCATGAGCGCGACCGCGAACGGGTAGCCCCAGGGCCAGTCGAGCTCGGGCATGTAGACGAAGTTCATGCCGTAGACCGCGGCGATGAGGCTGGGCGCGAAGATGATGGCCGCCCAGCTCGAGATCTTCTTCGTCTGCTCGCTCTGCGCCAGCGCGGTCTCGGAGAGCACCCGGATCTCCTCGTTCTGCCGCTGCGCGACGAGCGTGGAGTGCACCTGCAACGCGTTCTGGAGGAGCTGGCGGAACCCGTCGCCGTGCTCGACGATGCGGATGACGTGGTCCTTCACGTCGCGGAGGTACCGCTGCAGCTCGAGCTCGACGCCGTACTTCTCGAAGCCGCGCTCGAGCGCGTCGAACATGCCGACGAGCGGGCGCGTCGCGCGCTGGAACTCCATGACCTCGCTCGCGAGGTCGTAGATGCGCCGGGTCACCTCGGGGTCGCCCGAGAAGAGCTGCTCCTCGATCTCGTCGATGTCGTTCTCGAGCCCCAGGTCGACCGGCACGTACTCGTCGACGACCTCGTCGAGCACGGCGTAGAGCACGGACTCGGGCCCCTTCGCGAGCAGCTCGGGGTTGCCCTCGAGCCGGCGACGCACGCGCGCGAGGTCGGGGGACTCGGCATGGCGGATCGTGATGGCGAAGTCGGGTCCGATGAACACGTGCAACTCGCCGAACTCGACCTGCTCGACGTCGTCGAGGTAGCGCGCCGGACGGAGCACGACGAAGAGGGTGTCGCCGTAGCGCTCGAGCTTCGCGCGCTGGTGGCCCTTCTTCGCGTCCTCGACCGAGAGGGGGTGGAGCCCGAACTCGCTCGCGAGCGCGTCGATCTCCGCGTCGGTCGGTCGGTAGAGGCCGATCCAGGCGAATCCGCCGTGCGCCTCGCGGGTCTCGAAGGTCTCCTCGAGGGACGCCGGCGTGGCGACCCGGCGGCCGCCCCGGTAGATCGCGTTGTCGACGACGGGCATCGGCTCAAGTCTCGTGCGCGGCGGGGCGCCGCGGCATCCGACACGCGGCGGGGTCTCGGGCGCCGGCCGCCGGTCGCGGGCAACGGCAGCGGGGTCGCGGCAGTGCGGAGGGGGGCCGGGCGCCGGCTCAGGCGCTGTCGCTCGCGGCCCACTGGCCGCGCACGGCCGTGGGGCGCGACCGCTCGAGCGTGCCCTGGGCGAGCCCGAGCCGCCCCTCGGCCGCGGTGTAGACGACGTGGTCGGCCTCGGCGCGCGTGACCAGGCCGATGGCGTGGTGCTGCACGGCCATCCCGTCGACGAGGGCGGTGAGCATGCGCGCGTCGCCGGCCGGATCCTCGCTGCGGCCCAGCCCCGCCTCGTCGAGCCGCTCGATGATGCGCGCGAGCCGTCGCTCGCAATCGCGGTGGTGGCGCGTGAGCGAAGCGTGCAGTTCGGGGTTGCGGGGGGCCTCGCTCCACGCGTCGATCCAGACGAAGTAGTGCTCGCGGGGCGTCGAGGTGAGCCAGTCGGCCAGCGCCTCCACGGGCTCGACGCGCTCGGCGACCTCCTCGTCGCCCTCGAGCTCGGCGAGGACCGCGGCGTCGAAGGCCGCCGCAACCAGCTGCTCACGAGTGGCGAAGTAGTGCCGGATGAGGCCGTGCACCACGCCGACCTCCGCGGCGACGTCGCGCAGCGTGACGCGTGCGAAGCCGTCACGCGCCACCAGGCGGAGCGTCGCGGCCAGGATCTGCTCCCGCCGTTGCGCCGGATCGAGCCGATTCGCCATGCCTCCATGCTACCCCTCTTGTCCATGCGGACAATGACTGCTAGCGTGTTATCCATGTGGACAAGAAGGGGTCCAGCGCTCGACGCGATCGATCGTCACCGCCGCCGTCTCACGGCCGGCGTCGTGGCCGCCACCGTGCTCATGTCGTCGGGCGCCATGGTCATCTTCCCCCTGCTGCCCACGCTCCAGTCGCAGCTCGACATCTCGACCGCCGACATCGGCTTCGTCGCCGCGGCCGGCTTCGCGGCGTCCCTCGCCGCCGAGCTCCTCGTCGCGCCGTTCGCCGACCGCGGTCGCGCCCGCACCATGGGCGTCGCCGGGGTCGTGCTCATGACCGCCGCACTCCTCGGTTCGGCCATGGCGACCGAGAGCTGGCACCTCATCGCCGGTCGTGCGCTCGGCGGCCTCGGCCTCGGCGTCTTCATGGCCGCGGCGAGCGCGCTGCTCGTGCGCGCCGATCCCGCGCGCGCCGGCGAGGCGCTCGGGCGCCTCGGCGCCGCCGAGCTGGCCGGCATCGCGCTCGGCCCGCTCGCGTCGGGCCTCGCGATCGCGTTCGCGTCGCCCGCGGCGATCCTCGCGTGGTCGGGCGCGGTGGTGCTGATCGGCGTCGCCCCGGTCCTGCTCGCGTTCCGCGAGCGCACCGACCCGGATGCCGCGGCGGCGGGCCAGGCGGCGGGAGCCGCCGAGGCGCGTGCAGCCGGGGGCGGTTCCGCCGCGGCATCCGTGGACCCTGCAGCACGACCGCCTCGGGTGAGCTTCGATCTGCTGCGGTCGCCGATGGTGGTCGGCGTGCTGCTGCTCTACGGCGCGGTCATGGTGCCGACCGGCGCGTACGACGGCATCTGGCCGCGGTTCATGGCCGACATCGGCGCGAGCGAGTGGCTCACGGCGCTGAGCTACACGCTCTTCGCCGTGCCGTTCGCCCTCGTGGCGGGCTGGGCGGGTCGGCTCGCCGACCGTCGCGGCGGCGTCTCGGCGTACGTGCGCGGAGCCGTCGTGCTCGTGCCGATCGTCGCGCTGTACGGCGTCATCGGCAATCCGTGGGTGGCCACCGGCGTCGGCTTCGTCGAGTCGAGCGGTCAGGCGCTCGCGTTCATCGGCGCCGCGGCCGCGATGGCACAGGCCGTGCCGGCCGCCCGTGCCGGCGCCTCGCAGGGGCTCATGCGCGCCTTCGGGCTGCTCATGGCCACGATCGCGGCCGCCCTCTCGGGCATCGCCTACGAGTCGGGCGGGCCGCTCGTGCTGTTCGGCGGCACGGCGATCGTCGTCGTCGTGATCGCGGCCGCGGGGCTGCTCGTGATCCGGTCTGCGCGGCGGCGGGCGCGGGCGGATGCCGCGGCGGTCGCGGCATCCGTCGACACCGAGGTCGCATCAGCCGACGGCGAGCTCACCGGCCGGCGTGCCGGCGCACCCACTCGTGCATGACGATCGCCGCGGCCGCGCTCGCGTTGATCGAACGGGTCGAGCCGTACTGCGTGATCTCGACGACGAGGTCGGCGGCGGCGAGCGCCTCGGCGCTGAGCCCGGGGCCCTCCTGGCCGAAGAGCAGCACGCAGCGCTCGGGCAGCTCGATGTCGTCGACCGGCACCGAGCCCTCGACGTTGTCGACCGCGATGATCGGCAGCTCCTGCTCGCGGGCCCACACGACGAAGTCGGCGACATCGGGGTGGTACGCCAGGTGCTGGTAGCGGTCGGTGACCATGGCGCCGCGCTTGTTCCAGCGGCGGCGGCCGATGATGTGCACGGTCTCGGCGGCGAACGCGTTGGCGGTGCGCACGATCGAGCCGATGTTCAGGTCGTGCTGCCAGTTCTCGATCGCGACGTGGAACGGATGCCGCCGCGTATCGAGGTCGGCGACGATCGCCTCGAGGCGCCAGTAGCGGTAGCGGTCCACGACGTTGCGCCGGTCGCCGTGCTCGAGCAGCTCGGGATCGAACCGCGGGTCGTCGGGCCACGCGTCGCGACCCCCCGGCCACGGTCCGACGCCCTGCGGCACGGTGGGGTCGTCGTGCGCCTCGTCGGCGCCGGCCGCGGGCGCGTCGGCGCCCGCCGCGGGCGCGTCGGTGTCGGCCGCGGGCGCGTCGGTCTCGTGGGTCACGCTGCAACGCTACCTGCGCCGACCGGGCGACGGCCCCGGCGCGATGCCGGGGCCGTCTGGTGGATCGGACGGATCGCGTCTATCCGGGGAACGGCACGCCACCGCGGCAGGCGTCACCCGGGCTCGGGACCTCGCCCTTGAGCCCGGCGCGCACGTACATGCCGTAGCTCTGCACGTGTCCGCCCGTGACGGCGTCGTCGTCGAAGCCGGGCGGGTTGCCTTCGATGGAGTCGGGCAGGTCCCTGCCCGAGAAGGCGCAGGCCGAGTTCGCCTTCTCGGCACCCGGCACGGGATCGCCCTTGCCATTGGTCTCGCCCGCGAAGGCGGCGCCGGCGCCTCCGCCGACGACGAGGCCGAGTGCGACGATGCATCCGATCACAGCTCGCTTCATGGTTCTCACCTCTCTGTGGAGCCACGAGCGATCATCGGCCCGTTCCTGGTCGGCAGGGACGCGCGGCCCCCGGGAGATCGCCCGATGCATCGGAACCTACTCCTCAACCACCTCAGCCGGTTACCCGCGTCCGGGTGACATCGCGAGGCGGAAGCGACACGCGGCGGCAGGGTTTCGGTGTACCGAAATCCGGGTAATCTTTCGGTATGCCGAAATCCACGGATGCCGCAGCGACGCGGCCCCCGATCGAGAGCGACCCGAACCCCGCCGGGCTCGACGCCGAGCCGCGCAGCGATTCCGCCGCCCGCGCCGACGAGGCCACCGCGCCGCGCGAGCTCCGCACCCCCGCACGACCTACGATCCCGCGCCTCGCGTGGCTGATCGGCCCCGCGCTCGTGGCGGGCGTGGCCTACCTCGATCCCGGCAACGTCGCGAGCAACATGACGGCGGGCGCCCAGTACGGCTACCTGCTCGTGTGGGTCGTGGTGCTCGGCAACGTCATGGCGTGGCTGATCCAGTACCTCTCGGCGAAGCTCGGCATCGTCACCGGACGCAGCCTCCCCGAGGTGCTCGGTGGCCGTATCCGCAATCCGTGGGGACGACGGGCGTACTGGCTCCAGGCCGAGCTGGTCGCCATGGCCACCGACCTCGCCGAGGTCATCGGCGGCGCGGTCGCGCTCAACCTGCTGTTCGGCGTCCCGCTCATCTGGGGCGGGCTCATCACGGGCGGAGTCTCGATCGTGCTGCTCGTGCTGCAGTCGCGGCGCGGCCCGCGCACCTTCGAGTTCGTGATCATTGGCCTGCTCGTGATCATCGCGATCGGGTTCACGGTCGGCGTGTTCATCGCCCCGCCGAGCCCGGCCGGCATCCTCTCGGGCCTCGTGCCGCGGTTCGACGGCGCCACGTCGGTGCTGCTCGCCGCCTCGATCCTCGGCGCGACGATCATGCCGCACGCCATCTACGCGCACTCGGCGCTCAGCCGGGACCGCTTCGCCACCCACCGCGGCGAGCAGGCCGGCGCACGCGTCGACGGTCCGTGGCACGGCTTCGGCATCCGCCGAGGCACGGATGCCTCGCCCGAGCTCCTGCCCGGCACCGCGACCGCCGTGCCGACGAACCGGCTCCTCCGGGCGACGCGCTGGGACGTGTCCATCGCGATGGCGATCGCGGGGACCGTGAACCTCTGCATCCTCCTGCTCGCCGCCGTGAACCTCTCGGGTGTCGAGGGGACCGACACGCTCGAGGGCGCGTACGACGCCCTCGGCGTCGCGCTCGGCCCGGTCATCGCGACGCTGTTCGCGGTCGGCCTCCTCGCCTCGGGCCTGGCGTCGACCTCGGTGGGCGCCTACGCGGGCGCCGAGATCATGTACGGGCTGCTCCGCGTGCGCGTGCCGCTCATCCTCCGCCGGCTCGTCACGCTCGTGCCGGCGCTCGCGATCCTCTGGCTCGGGTTCGACCCGACGCTCTCCCTCGTGCTCAGCCAGGTCGTGCTGTCGTTCGGCATCCCGTTCGCGCTCGTGCCGCTCGTCGTGCTCACCGCGAAGGCGGGCGTGCTCGGCAGGTGGCGCAACCACTGGGCGACGACGGCGGCCGGCATCGCGGCATCCGTGTTCCTCATCACGCTCAACGCCGTGCTGCTCTGGCTGGTGTTCACCGGCGCCTAGCGCGCCGCGGTCGTCGCGGCAACGGCCCACAACCGCCGCGACATGGGGGACCGCCCCGGGTGCCGGCACGGAATTGCGGAACCCGGGGCGGTCGTCTCGAGCCGGGTGACGGATGCGGCCGGAGGGGGAACCGGCGCATCCGTCACTCGGATGCTCCGACGACGTCAGTCGTCGAAGTCGGCGCTCCACTGCGAGGTCGAACCCTCGGCGATGGAGTACCAGGCGGCGGGGACGGCCACCACGGTGGCCTCGCCGGTGACGCGGACCTTGCCGTTCGCCGACGTGACCTCCTCGCCGTTCACGTAGTACGTGATGCCGGCGATGTTCTTCGGCACCTGCACCTCGTCGTGGGCCGTGCCGGGGCGATCCTTGAACGTCGGCTCGCCCGGCGTGGCCGGCGTGGTGAGCACCGGCACCTTCGACCAGTCGAGGTCGCTCGCGAAGTAGTACGAGGTGTACGCCGGCTGGTTGTAGGTGGTCTGCTGGCGCGCGGTCTCCGCGCGGTACTGCACGTCGTGCATGAGCGTCGTCAGCTTGTGCGTCGTGATCTCGGTCGGCGTGAAGATCCGCAGCGCGCTCGAGTCCGCCGTGCGCACGAGCAGTTCCTCGCGCCAGTCGCCGAACACGTCGGCGACGAGCGACGGGTTGCCCTTCGTGCCGTTGTTCGTGCGCGTGTTCGTGGCGGTGAGCACGCGACCGCGCTTCCAGTCGTCGATGGTCGTCGTCTGGTTGCCGCTGCCGTTCACGACCTGCGTGGTGAGGTCGGGCGACCAGCGGATCGACATGTTCGTACCCGGCGAACCGCCCGGGATCACGGTGCCGTCGGCCGCGCGCAGGCGCATGCCCCAGTTCTCGATGCCGGGCACCTCGGGCAGGATGTCGCCGATCATGCCGCGGCCGGTGTCGCGACCGGAGTACTCGCCGAAGAGCACCTCGCCCGTCGCGGCATCCCGCATCGCGGAGCCGTACGGCGCGGAGGTCGCACCCTCGTGCACCGTCCAGACCTCGAGGCCCGGACGCGCCGGGTCGATGTCCGCGACGTGCATGGCGTCGCCGTGCCCGAGGCGGGCGTTCTGGCCGGGCGCCGCACTGCCCGCGGGAAGCACGCCGAACGAGCTGTACAGCAGGCTGCCGTCGTCGTCGATCGTGGCCGAGCCGTAGACGAGCTCGTGCTTCCCGTCGCCGTCGACGTCGGCCAGGCTCAGCGAGTGGTCGCCCTGCGTGGTGATCGTCGCGTACTCGGGGTTCGTGCCGTCACGTCCGTGGGGCGAGTCGTTGAACGGGTTCGTCATGGGCACGTGGCCGCTGTCGACGTACCAGTGCTCCTTCAGGTGCTTCCCGTCCCAGTCGTAGGTCGTGACCGTCGTGCGCGTGTAGTAGCCGCGCGCGAACACGGCGGTCGGGTGCTGCCCGTCGAAGTAGCCCACGCCCGAGAGGAACCGGTCGACGCGGTTGCCGGGCTCGATGCGGGTCATCGCGTAGTCGCCCCAGAGCAGGCCGTCGTCGCCGCGGCCGGGCTTGTAGGGGATCGTCTGCAGCTCTTCGCCCGTCGCGCTGTCGAACACCGTGAGGTACTCGGGCCCGTCGACGATGAACCCCTCGAACTCGCGCAGGCGGTTGTTGGCGCTGCGGCTCGGCGCGTAGACGTCGATGAAGTAGTCGGCCAGCTCCTCGGCGCTCTCGCGCGACAGCGGGTACTCGTGCGTCACGGGCACGCCCCACGCCTGCTCGAGCGTCGCCGGCCACTGGCCGGACACGACCTCGGGGCGCTCGCTCCAGCCCTGGAACATCTCGACGAGGTGGTCCTGGTAGCCGGCGGCGCTCAACCGGTAGTCGTCGGTGTGCTCGTAGCCCGCCTCGACGTCCTCCTCGGGCATCGTGACGAAGGCCTCGCCCGCGACCGAGCCGTCGGCCGCGTAGCGGATCGACTTCGTGCCCGGCGCGGTCTTCAGCATGGTCTCCGAGCGGCCGTCGCCGTCGAAGTCGTACACGAGGAACTGCGTGTAGTGGGCGCCGGCGCGGATGTTCACGCCGAGGTCGAGGCGGTTGAGCAGCGTGCCGTCGAGCTCGTACGTGTCGAGGTAGACGGGGCCGGTGTAGCCGCGCTGGGAGACGTCCTTCGAGTTCGATGGGTCCCATTTCACGACGAACTCGTACTGCCCGTCGCCGTCGACGTCGCCGACCGACACGTCGTTGGCCGAGTACGTGTACGCCTCGCCCTTCGGGGTGACGCCGTCGGCGGGCTTCTGCAGGGGAAGGTCGTGGTAGCCCTGCGCCCAGGCGGTCACGGGGTCGGATGCTGCGAGCTCGATGCCGTTCACCACGGGGGCGACGGTGTACTGCGCGCTCGCGGTGCCTGCGGCATCCGCGTAGTTCGTGCTGTCGGTGACGGTCGCGAGCTTCACGCCGTCGCGGTAGACGGCGAAGTCGGGACCGGCCAGGCCGGTGTCGGTGGCTCCGGTCGCCTCGGAGGCGAGGAGGCGCCAGCTGAGGAACACGCCCTGGGCGGTCGACACCGCGACGAGACCTCGGTCGAGGGCCTCGAGCTGCGGGACGCCCGTGGGCACGGAGTCGGGAGGTGCGGCGGTCGCGGGCTGCGCGACGCCGGCGATCAGGCAGCCGGCGGCGGCGACCGCCAGCGCTGCGCGGAACGGATGGTGTCCGAGATTCATCGTCGAATCCTTCTCTGGGCTGGTGACCCGGTGTGGGATAGCGCTTTCCGTGCGGGATCGAAACTATCCCCCTCACGAGGGACGGTCAAGTCCCAGTCGGACGAGTGACACGATTCACGGGTCCGGGCACCGCTATCCTGAGGCCGATGCCAGCCACGAGCCCCGCGATCGAGGACTACCTCAAGACGGTGTACGCCCACACCGAGTGGCAGCCCGACCCCATCACGCCGAAGGTGCTCGCCGACCGGCTCGGGGTCGCGCCGTCGTCGGTCACCGAGATGGTGAAGAAGATGGCCGCGGCCGGGCTCGTCTCGCACGTGCCCTACGGCGCGGTGCGGCTGACGGATGCCGGGCTGGCACGTGCGCTCGCGGTCGTCCGACGCCACCGCCTCATCGAGACCTGGCTCGTGCAGGAGATGGGGTACGGCTGGGACGAAGTGCACGACGAGGCCGAAGTGCTCGAGCACGCGATCTCCGACCGGCTGCTCGAGGCGATCGACGCCCGACTCGGGCGACCGGTGCGCGACCCGCACGGGGACGCGATCCCGGCCGCCGACGGCACGCTGGTCACGGAGCCCGCGGTGCGGCTCGACGAGGCGCCCGTCGGGCACACCGGACGCGTCATCCGGATCAGCGATCGCGACCCCGCCGTGCTGCGCGAGCTCGAGGAGGCCGGCGTCGGCCCGGGCAGCGAGCTCGCCGTCGACGCGGCCGACGCGGCATCCGTCGCCGTCGCCGTCGCCGGGTCCACGCGCGCCATCGCCCGCGACGCGGCCGCGGCCATCTGGGTCACCGCCTGAACGGACGGCACCGGTCAGCGCCTCGATCGAGCCCGTTGTCCGCCCCTGACGAACGCCCTCCCCTTCCGCGCCTCCGTCGTGCACGATGGTGTGATGGGACACAAGGCACCCAAGATGACCCCTGAACTCACCGACGCGCAGTGGGAGCGGATGCTGCGCTACGGCGTGTCCATCCGCGCCGAAGCGGGCGATGTCCTCTTCAAGTCCGGCGACCGCTGGTACGACCTCATCCTCGTCGAGTCCGGCTCCGTCGACGTCGTGCGCGATCCCCTGAAGTGGATCGACGAGACCCTGATCGCGAACCTCGGCCCGCGCACCTTCGTGGGCGAGCTCGGGCTGCTCAACGGGCAGCGCGCCTTCCTCACCGCCCGGGTCGCCGAGCCCGGGCGGATGCTCCGGGTCGACCACGACGCCCTCCAGCGCATGATGGCCGAGGACGACGAACTGTGCGACCTCATGCTCCGCACGCTCTGGGCGCGCCGCGAGGAGCTGCGCCGCGGGCCTGCGGCGTGGACGCTGAAGATCATCGGATCCGAGCGGTCGCGCGAGGCGGTCGCGCTGCGGCGGTACGCCGAGCGCCTCGATCTCGTGCACACATGGGTCGACGCCGACGATCCCGAGCGGGCCGCGGCGTTCGCCGGCCACGGCTTCACCCGCGACGACCTCCCGGTCGCGATCGTGCAGGGGGAGAACCTCCCGCACGCGACCCCCGGCCAGCTCGCCGAGCTGCTCGGCCTCGCGTACGCCGCCGAGGACGACGCCACCGTCGACCTCGCGGTCGTCGGCGCCGGGCCCGCCGGCCTTGCCGCGGCGATCTACGGGGCATCCGAGGGCCTCGACACCGTGCTGCTCGACGCCGTCGCACCCGGCGGGCAGTCGTCGGCCACCTCGCGCATCGAGAACTACCTCGGCTTCCCGTTCGGCGTGTCCGGCGACGACCTCACGGCACAGGCCTCCCTGCAGGCGATCAAGTTCGGGGTCCGCGTCGTCGCCCCGTGCGAAGCGGTGCGACTCGAGTCCGACACCGGCGCACTGCGTCTCACGCTCACCGACGGCGCGGTCGTGAACGCGCGCGCGGTCATCGTGACCACCGGGGTCGCCTACCGCTCGCTCGGACTCGACCGCTGGAAGGAGTTCGAGGGCGCCGGCATCCACTACGCGGCCTCCACGATGGAGCTCCGCCAGGTGGCGGGCTCCGAGGTCGTGGTGGTCGGCGGCGCGAACTCGGCCGGTCAGGCGGCGCTCGCGCTCGCCGCGAACGGATGCCACGTGCGCCTCGTCGTGCGCGCGAGCGAGCTCGGCGGCCAGATGTCGAGCTACCTCGTCGACCGCATCGTCGACGACGCCCGCATCGACGTGCACACGAGCACGCAGGTGGTCGGCCTGCACGGCGACGAGAACCTCGAGCGCGTGACGCTGAGCGGCGCGCTCGAGGACACCGTGGACTGCCGAGGCCTGTTCTGCTTCATCGGCGCCGAGCCCGCAACCGAATGGCTCGCCGACGTCGAGCGCGACGAGGCCGGATTCGTGCACACCGGTGCCGACGTCATCGCCCTCGACGACGCATGGCGCGACCTCGGACGCATGCCGCTGCCGTTCGAGACCTCGGTGCCGCGGGTGTTCGCGGCCGGCGACGTGCGGCGCGGCTCGATGAAGCGGGTCGCCGCCGCGGTCGGCGAGGGGTCGAGCGCCGTGGCCTCCGTGCACCGGGCGCTCGCCGCGGCCGAGGTCTTCGCATGAGCGACCTCGCTCCGCCGCCGTCGGGCACCGGCTGCGGCGACTGCGACGAGGGCGGCGGCTGGTGGTTCCACCTGCGCCGCTGCGTCGAGTGCGGGCACGTCGGATGCTGCGACGCCTCCCCCGCGCAGCACGCACGACGTCACTCGGAGCAGACGGGGCATCCGGTGGCCACCTCGTTCGAGCCCGGCGAGCACTGGTTCTGGAACTACGTCACGGAGTCTTCGGCGCCGCGCGTGCCCTTGAGCCCGCCGCTGTCGCGTCCCGAGGAGCAGCCCGCGCCCGGGCCCGAGGGACGGGTTCCCGAGGACTGGGAGTCGCTGCTGCACTGAGCCGCACGTCCCGGGGTCGACGTGGCCGTGCGAGCGGCGAAGCGCCCGCGGCATCCGCCGTTCATCGTGCTGTGATGTGCGCGCCCTAGGCTTGACGCATGGGACGACGTGAAGAGGTCGAGGCCTGGCTGACCGACATGGACGGCGTGCTCGTGCACGAGAACCACGCCCTGCCCGGTGCGGCCGAGCTCCTGCAGCAGTGGGAGGACTCGGGCACGCCCTACCTCGTGCTCACGAACAACTCGATCTTCACGGCCCGCGACCTCTCGGCGCGGCTCCGCGCGAGCGGGCTCAACGTGCCCGAGGACCGCATCTGGACCTCGGCGCTCGCGACGGCCGACTTCCTCAAGCAGCAGCTGCCCGGCGGCACCGCGTTCGTCATCGGCGAGGCCGGCATCCTCACGGCGCTGCACGAGGCGGGCTTCGTGATGACCGAGACGAACCCCGACTTCGTGGTCGTCGGCGAGACGCGCAACTACTCGTTCGAGGCGATCACGAAGGCCATCCGCCTCATCGGGAACGGATCGCGCTTCATCGTCACGAACCCCGACGCCACGGGGCCGTCTGCCGAGGGCCCGCTGCCCGCGACCGGGGCGATCGCCGCGCTCATCACCAAGGCGACCGGCAAGGAGCCGTACGTCGTCGGAAAGCCGAACCCGATGATGTTCCGGTCGGCGCTCAACAAGATCGGCGCGCACTCCGAGAACACCGCGATGATCGGCGACCGCATGGACACCGACATCGTGGCGGGCATCGAGGCCGGCCTGCACACCGTGCTCGTGCTCACCGGCATCAGCGACCAGGCCGAGATCGAGCGCTACCCGTTCCGGCCCGAGGAGATCCTCGCGGGCGTGCACGAGCTCGTGACCGAGCCGGCCGAGACCGAGCTCTAGGGCTCGAGCGCGCTCAGCGGAACCAGAACTTGAGCTCGCGGCGGTACTCCTCGGCCGCCATGATGGCCTCGGCCTGCTCGCGGTCGAGCTTGCGCACCTTGCGCGCGAAGCGCCGCTCGGAGAACAGCCACTGGAACAGCAGCCACAGCGCCACCAGCACACCCGCACCGACCCAGAACGTCCAGTCCACACGCACCTCCGAGCACACCCTAGCGGCTCGGCGGGTGGGGCTCGGCGCCGCGAGCACCCCTGTGGATGAGCGCGGGTTCAGGCGATCGGTCGCGATTCAGGCGCGGATCCGTGGGATCGGCCTGAGGCGCGGCCGATCGCCTGAATCGCGGCCGTCGCTCCGATAGGCGCGGGCGACGGATGGCGCGGACGACGCTCCGCTGGGCGAGGCGGCCGATCGCCGTCAGGCGAGGCGGCCGATCGCCTCGTCGAGCAGGTCCCAGAACCGGTCGACGTCGAGACCGGTCGCGACCCACGCGTTCGGCTCGCGCCGCAGCATCCCGTCGAGGTCGACGCTCGTGGCGCCGGCCGTCTCCGTGCCGGCGAGCTCGACGTCGAGCCGGGTGTGCACGCTCGTCACCACCTCGGGGTCGACGAGCACGGCGACGGCGACCGGGTCGTGCAGCGGCCCGTCGGGCATGCCGAACACCTCGGCGTTCGTGCGGCAGAAGAACTCGAGCAGCTCGTCGCCGAACGCCGCCGTGGCCGTGCCGACCGCCGCGAGCCGCTCGCGCACCGCCGCCGTGACGAGTGCCGAGTGCGTGACGTTGAGGCCGACCATGGTGAAGCGCACGCCGCTCGCGACGACGATCGCGAGGGCCTCGGGGTCCACCCACGCGTTGAACTCCGCGTACGGCGTGACATTGCCGCGTCCCGTCGAGCCGCCCATCCAGACGATCTCGCGGATCCGGCCGGCGAGCTCCGGTCGGTCGCGCAGCAGGATCCCGACGTTCGTGATCGGACCGGTCGCCACGATCGCGACGGGCTCGTCGGCGGCGAGCAGCACGTCGGCCATGAGCCCGACCGCGCCGCGGGGATGGAGGTCGATCGCGGGCTCGGGCAGCTCGGGCCCGCCGAGCCCGTTCTCGCCGTGGATCCACTCCGCCGTCTCGAGCCGCCGGGCGATCGGTCCGGCCGCGCCGGCGGCGACGGGCACGTCGGTCACACCCGCCACCGTCAGCGCGATGCGCGCGTTGCGGCTCGTGTGCTCGAGCGGCACGTTGCCGCCGACCGTCGTGATCGCGAGCAGCTCGAGCGACGGATGCCCCGCGGCCAGCCAGATTCCGAAGACGTCGTCGTGCCCGGGATCGCAGTCGATGATGACGGGGATCGTCATGCGGTCGACCCGCCGTCGCTGCCGTCGTCGGCGAGCCCGGCGGCGCGCAGCACGGCGCCCCGCGAGGCGTACGAGTCGACGGTGCCGCGGGCCTGCACCGCGAGGGCGCCTGCCGCGACCGCGATCCGCAGCGCCTCCTCGAGCGACCGGCCCTCAGCGAGGAACGCCCCCAGGGCGCCCGTGAACCCGTCGCCCGCGCCGGTCGTGTCGACGGCGTCGACGTGCGGAGCGGGGGCGGTCCACGAGTCGTCGGCGGAGGCCGCGACGGCACCGGCCGAGCCCAGTGTCACGACGATCGAGCGCGCGACGCGTCCCACGGCGGATGCCGCGGCGGCGCGCCAGGCGTCGAGCGAGGCGTTCGCGGCATCCGTGCCGTCCGCGGCGGCCGTGCCGATGCCGACCGCGCGCGCCTCGTGCTCGTTGAGCACGAGCGGATCGGCGACCGCGAGCGTGGCGGCGGCGACGGGCGCCGGCGGCGCGAGGTTGAGCACGAAGCGCACGCCCGCCGCGCCGGCGACCTCGGCGACCCGGTCGATCGTCGCCACGGCGAGCTCGCCCTGCGTCAGCACGAGCGCGGCCGCGGCGATCCGATCCCGCTCGGCGTCGACGACGTCGGGGGTCACGGCGACGTTGGCGCCGCTCGTGATGACGATGGTGTTCTCGCCGGAATCGGCGACCGTGATCTGGGCGACGCCGGTCGGGGCATCCGCCGCTCGACCGATGGCGCCGGTGGGCAGGCCGAACCGCTCGAGCGTCGCGACGGCGAAGTCGCCCGCGGCGTCGGCACCGATGCGCGCGACGAGGTCGACGGAGGCCCCGACCACGTGCGCGGCGACCGCCTGGTTCGATCCCTTGCCACCGAGCGCGACCTGGAACCCGTGCGAGCGGATCGTCTCGCCGGGCTGGGGGAACGCCTCGACGTAGCTCGTCGAGTCGACGTTGAGCGAGCCGACGACGACCACCCGAGCGGATGCCGCCACGCTACGCCGCGGGTCCGGGTCCGGCGATGCTCGCGGTGAGCGGCTCCCCGCCCGCGCGGTTCGCGAAGCAGTAGTACGAACGCTCGCCCGAGGTCCACTGCTCCTCGGTCACCGGGAACGCGGCCTGCACCTGCAGGTCCTCGACGCCCGCGACCGCCGCGACGTCGATGACGCCCGGCGCCGTGCAGAGGGGGTTCATCTGCGAGGCGATCTCGGCCTCACCCGGGAAGGGTGCCGCCTCGTCGCCCTGCAGCTGACCGCGGTACACGAGCTGGGCCGCGTGCGGGGCGGCGCAGTCGACGACCGTGAACTCCTCGGCCCAGGCCGACTCGAACGGGTCGAGGCACTCGCCGCCGAACAGCGTGTTCCAGGGGTGCACGCCCGCGGGCTGCGGTGCCGTGGGCGCCGCGACGGGCGTCTCCGTCGGGGTCGGCGTCTCCGAGGGGGCGGATGCTTCGCCGCTGCCGCCCGAGAGCTGCGTGCCGAGGAAGAACAGGCCGACGAGCACGAGCGCCGCGACGAGGCCGCCGGCGACCCACGCGAGGATGCGCACGGTGCGGTTGCCGCCACCGGACCCCGAACCGCCGGATCCCGTGCCGGTGCCGGAGCCGCCGCCCGAGCCGCCGCCGGTGCGCGGCGCGGAGGCCGGGCGCGGGGTCACGACCGGCGCAGGCGCCTGCGACGGTGCCGCTCCGGATGCCGCGTAGGCGGCGAACGGGCCCGCGTCGGCGGCGAACCGGTCGGCGGGCGCGGACGTGCCGGCGGACGCGCCGAACGGGGAGCCCGTGTTCCACGGATCCTCGATGGGCTGCGGATCCTCCGGGGTGGGACGCGCACCGAAGAGCGCGGCGAGCGGGTCGTCGTCGTGACCGCCCGTCGCGTTCGGACCCGCGGCCGGTGCCGACGGGAACATCGCCGTCGGCGCGTCCTCGCGGTGGCCGGCCGACTCGTCGGGCACGTCGTCGCCGAACGACCAGCTCGGCTCGGCGTCCAGCTCGGGCTCGGCCTCGGGCTGCGGTGCCGGCGGGGTCACGAAGAGCGATGCGGTGAACGTCGGACGCTCGGGCTCGGGCGCGATCGGCTCGGGCGCGATCGGCTCGGGAACGACGGGCTCGGTCGCGATCGGCTCCGGCTCCTCGGGGAAGAGCTGGGGGGCGCGCAGGAAGGGCTCGGGCTCGGGCACGATCGGCTCGGGCACGATCGGCTCGGGCTGCACGGGCTCGGCGGCCCACGGCTCGGCGTCGTGCGGCTGCGCGGACGCGGACGCGGCCCATTCGTCCTCGAACGCGCTCGAACGGTCGGCCACCGCGGGCCCGTCGGCGTTCGGGTCGCCTGCCGAGGGGTCGGGCGTGAGGTTCCAGAAGTAGCCGGTCTCCGCGATCTCCCTCGCGATCGGCGACTCGGGCCGCGGCGGCTCGGCTGCAGCAGGAGCGGCCGGGGCCGGAGTGGGCGCCGGCGGCGAAGCGACCGGGGGCACGGCCGGGGCGACGGGCGGCGCAGCCGCGGCCGGTGACGGCGGCGCGAAGGCCCCGGTCAGGTCGTCGTCGTGGGCCGCCTCGTCGGCAGCGTCGTCGTGGGCGTCCGCGTTCCGTCCCCGACCGAAGAGGCGCTCGCGGATGCTCGGTCGGGCGGGGCGCTCGTCGTCCTCGTCGACCGGCTCCTCGTCCTCCTCGTCGTCGCCGAACGAGAATCCGAGGGCGTCGAAGCCGCCGCCGGTGGGCGGACCGCCGCGCTCGGGTGGCGTTCCGGAACCACTGTCGTCGGCACCGCCGGCCGGGCCGGAGGAGTCGTCGCGCTTCGGACGTGCCGTGCCGGAGCCGAGCGCCGCGAGCAGGTCGTCGACGGGCTCGCCGGGATCGGGCTCGCCGCCGGTACGGTCGCCGGCCGCGGCCGCGAATGCGGGCAACGGCGCGCGGCGGTTCGCGGCCGACTCGGCCTGCATCGCCACCGGCTGGGCCACGGACTCGACGACGGGCTCGTCGGCCTCGCCGCGCACCTCGATGAAGGGGAAGCCGCGCGGCGTCGTGTTCTCGCTCGGGATCGACGGCGTGAACGCCGCCGGTGCCGGCTCGGGGGAGGCGACGGGCGACGCCGACGGGGCCTCGGGATCACGGGGCGTCGATGCCTCGATGAGCGCGCGGAACGGGTCGGCGGCCTCGGCCCCGAACGTGTCGGTCGCGAACGCGCCGAAGCGCCCGCTCGTCGGTGCCGGTGGCGCGAACGGCGCGGGCTCGGGCTGCGCCGCGAACGACGCGGCGGGCGCGAACGGCTCGGACTCGGGCTCGGGCTGCGGTGCCGGGCGGGCGGCGAGCTCGTCCCAGCCGGCGGGCGCCGTCGACGGTGCGATCGGATGCCGCGGCGGCACGACCGGCGGTGCGGGCGGCTCCTCGGCCGTCGGCGTCAGGCCCGGGGCGGGTGTGAACGACTGCCGCGCCACGGGCGGCGACGGGTATCCGGCGAACGGCGACTCGGAGTCGGCGGACTCGGATCCGGCGGGCTCGGGGGCCGCCGACTCGAACGTCGGCGCCTCGAACGCAGCCGACTCGACGATCGGCACCTCGAACGTCGGCACCTCGAACGTCGGCGCCTCGAACGCGGCCGGCCCGGGAGCGGTCGGCTGAGCCGCAGGCGGCTGCGGCGCGGGCGCCTCGGACACCGGCGTCGACGGCTCGGACACCGCCGGGCCGGGTGCGTTCGGCGAGGGCTCGGAGAGGCTGCGGAAGGCGGCGCGGATGGCGGCCTCGGAGTCGAGGTCGCCGTTCCCCCAGGTGAGGGCGAACGGGCCCGTCGGCGTCACGGGGCCGGGCGGCGGATCCGCAGGGTCTGCGGCCGCCGGCGTCGGGACAGCCGACGACTCGGGGATGAGCGGAGCGTTCGCGTCGGGGCGGCCGACCGTGAACGGCGGGCTCCACGCGGGAAGCCCCGTCGACGGCTCGGCGACCTGCGCAGGCGCGACCGGCGACAGCGGGGCAGTGGCGGGCGGCAGCGGGGCAGCGGCGGGCGGCAGCGGGGCAGCGGCCGGCGGGAAGGCAGCGGGGGGCAGCGGTGCCGCGGGCGGCTCGACGGCGGCGGGGACCGACGGCGCCGCGGGCGGGTTGCCGATGACGGGCAGCACGCGCGTCGCGGCATCCGTCGCCGAGGGCGGCTCGGCGACCGAGAACCAGTCGAGCACTTCCTCGCGGCGGGGGCCCGGCTCGATGGAGCGCGGCGGGATCACGGGCTCGGGCGCGGCCGGCACGGCGGCCGCGGGCGGCGGAGCGACGGGCGGCTCGTCACGCGCCGCCGGGCCTGCCGCGAGTTGGGCGAGCAGCCAGTCGGCGGCGTCGTCGGAGTTGCGTCCGTCGCGTTCCATCAGGCCAATCCCAGGTCTTCGAGGCCGATCGCGGCCAGGTAGGGGACGCCCGCGCCCTCGATCACCTCGCGGGCTCCCGTGGCGCGGTCGACCACCACGGCCACTGCGACGACCTCGGCCCCGGCAGCGCGCAGGGCCTCGATCGCCTTGAGCGGCGAGCCGCCCGTGGTCGACGTGTCCTCGAGCACGATGACGCGCTTGCCCGCGACGTCGGGACCCTCGACCTGCTTGCCGCGGCCGTGGTCCTTCGGCTCCTTGCGCACGACGAACGCGTCGTACGCGAGTCCGCGGGCCGCGCCCTGGTGCAGCACGGCGGTCGCGATCGGGTCGGCGCCCATGGTCATCCCTCCGACGGCGGCCACGTCGGGCACGTCGGCGATGAGGTCGAGCATGACCTGCCCGATCAGCGGGGCCACGCGGTGGTCGAGGCTCGCCTTGCGGAGGTCGACGTAGTACGACGCCTTCTTGCCGCTGGTCAGGGTGAAGTCGCCGTGGAACACCGCGTCGGCCGAGATGAACTCGATGAGCTGGCGGCGGGCGTCGGTACTGGCGTCCTGGGAGGCGAGGGTCACCCGAATACTCTACGACTCCGCCGCCTGTGAGGAAGGTTTCGATGCCCCGTCGGCACCCTCCGATCCCGCGGCATCCCTTCGCGCGCGGGCCGTGCCGGCCGCCGGAATGAGTGCGTCGACCGCCAGTGGGGACGACGAAGGGCCGCCCCGCGGGGTGTCCCTCCCCCGCGCAGCGGCCCTGCTCCCGGGCGCGAGCCCGGGTGTCGCGCGACCTAGGCGGTGCGCGCGATGGTCGCCTTGGGCTGGCGACGGTAGCCGTCGCGGGCCGAGGTGACGATCGAGCCGACGATGCCGGCGACGGAGACGATCCCGAGGAGGGCGAGGAGCGTGAACACGATGGTTCCTTTCAAGAGAAGGTGGCTTCGTCGAGCGACGGATGCGCCGTTGCACGTGTTCGACTCCTCAATTCTGACGCTCGAAACCTTGCAGCACAAGCGCACAATACTTCAATGACGATGTAGCCTGTCTACATGGACGTTCGCCGCCTCGACCTGCTCAGGGAACTCGCCGAACGGGGCAGCGTCACGGCCGTCGCCGAGGCCACCGGCCGCACGCCGTCGGCCGTGTCCCAGCAGCTCAAGGTGCTCGAGCGCGAGGCCGGGATGCCGCTGACGGAACGCAGCGGGCGGGGGCTCGTGCTCACCAGCGCCGGGCACGCGCTGGCCCGCAGCGCCACCGACGTCGCGATCGCGCTCGAGCGCGCCTCGTCCCTCTGGGACGAGTTCCGCAACCACCCGAGCGGCGAGGTGACGCTCCTCACCTTCCCCACCGTCGGCGCGACCCTCCTGCCGAGCGTGCTCAAGGACCTCGGGCAGGTCGCCGGCCTCGTCGTTCGCTGCACCGACCTCGACCCCGAGCTCGCCGAGTTCCCCGACCTCACCGCCGACTACGACATCGTGCTGGCCCACACCATGCCCGGCGTCCTGCCCTGGGGCGGTCGAGGTCTCCGGGCCGTGCCGCTGCTCACCGAGCCGCTCGACATCGGACTGCCGGCCGATCACCGCCTCGCCGACCGGGCGTACGTGACGCCCGCCGACCTGGTGGACGAGACCTGGCTGGGCGTGCCGCCCGGCTTCCCCTTCGAGCGAATCCTGCACGCCATCGAGCAGGAGGGCGGCAAGCGGGTGCACGTGAGCCAGCGCTTCAGCGACATGCGCATCATGGAGGCCTTCATCGTGGCCGGCCTCGGCATCGCGTTCGTGCCGCGCTTCACGTCGGGGCCGGTCGCGCCCGGCATGGTGCTGAAGCCGATCCGGGGCGTCGCGTCGGCGCGCCAGATCGTCGCCCTGGTGCGGCCGGATGTCGCGGAGCGACTCGCCGTGCGCACGGTGCTCGACGTGCTCGTGGCGCGGGCCGCCCGGCTCGAGCAGGCCTATGGGCATCCGTCGCGAGGTGGCGGCAGCATCGCGGACGCCTGACTCGCTGCGCATCAGGGCCGCCCCCGATCGCCCCATCGACGGCCCGCCGCTACGCTCTGCCCATGACCCTGCGAAGCGCGCTGTTCGCGCTGGCCGCCGTCGCGGCGACCCTGACCCTCTCTGCCTGCGTTCCCGGAGCATCGGCGGGCGGCTCGCCCACTCCGACACCCTCGCCGACGATCGCCGCCGAGCCGACGCCGACCCCGACGCCCGAGCCGGTGGCCGCCGCGATCACGGTCTCCGCGGAGGCGATCGAGGTGCTGGACGAGAGGGACGCGACGCTCGCGAGCTTCGACTACTTCACGCCGGCCGCAGACGTGGTCGCGGGTCTGTCCGAGTACCTCGGCGCTCCGGTCAGCAGCCCGCACCCCGGCGGTGGCGAGTCCGCGCCCGGCACCGTCCACGAATGGGGCGGCCTCCGCATCACGGATCCCGACGAACCGGCGGCCACGGCACCGTACTCCGTCGACTACTGGGTGAACGTGACCGGGCCCGATGCGAACGGCCTCCCCGTGGGCACCCCGGCCGGCGTCGGGTCGCCGGCGGGCGTCCACGTGGGCGATCCGTTCACGAGCGTGGCCCTCCTCGACGAGCCGGTCGCGGAATGGACCGACGCGGATGGTCGTCCGAGAGCGTTCACGCGGGTCGGCCTGGTCCCGCTTCCGCCTGGCGGGGGCGAGTACGGCGACTCGCCGAGCTTCGGGATCCTCGTCACAGGCTTCACCGACGACGACGCGGTGACGGACCTCCGTGCACCCTCCCCCAACTGGGGGAACTGAGCGAGCCGCGACGGCCGGCCGCGGCCGGGTCCGCGATCCCCCACCGTGGCTAGACTCCTCGGACATGAGCAGCGCAGCCGAGCCCGACCCGATCCTGTTCCACGTGTCCGACGGGCTCGCCCGCATCACGCTCAACCGCCCCGAGCGCCTCAACGCCGTCGACCCCGCCGCGATCGAGCGCTGGCAGTGGATCGCGCACGAGGTCGCCGACCGCGACGACATCGGCGCGGTGCTCTTCGACGCGGTGGGACGCGCGTTCTGCGCCGGCGGTGACGTGCTCGCGATGGCGCAGCTCGCCGGGGACCAGTCGGACGCGAGCGCGACGATCCGGGCGCTCGCCGACCGCATCCACGACGGCCACCGCACCCTCCGCGAGAGCACGAAGCCGATCGTCGCGGCCGTGCAGGGACCCGTCGCGGGCGGCGGGCTCGGGTTCATGCTCGTGGCCGACCTCGTCGTGGCATCCGATCGCGCGACCTTCGCCAGTCGCTACTCGGACGTCGGCCTCACGCCCGACTGCGGCGTCAGCACGCTGCTGCCCGAGGCCGTCGGCACACGGCGCGCGCTCGAGCTCACGCTCACGTCGCGCACCCTCGACGCGGCCGAGGCGCTGGACTGGGGGCTCGTGACCGAGGTCGTCGCACCCGACGCCGTCGCCGACCGCGCGCGCGGCATCGCCGAGGCGTGGCTGCGCGGCGCGACCGGCGCGTTCGGCCAGGCCAAGCGCCTCGTGCGATCGGGGCTCACCCGCACGTTCCAGGAGGCGCTCGACGACGAGGCCGGCACGATCGGGGCGGCGTTCGCGACTCCCGACGCGCAGGCGGCGATCGCCGCGTTCGCCGCCCGGGCCTCGCGTCCGCGTCGCGCGGACTGACCGCACGCGAACGCGGCCGACCCCGCATGGGAGCCGGCCGCGTCGCGGTGGATCAGTCGTGCTGCGGGAACCCGAGGTTCAGGCCGCCGTGGCTCGGGTCGAGCCAGCGCGACGTGATCGCCTTCTCCTGCGTGAAGAAGTCGAAGCCGCGTGGGCCGTAGGCCTTGGCGTCGCCGAACAGCGAGTCCTTCCAGCCGCCGAACGAGTGATAGGCCACGGGCACCGGGATCGGCACGTTGATGCCGACCATGCCGACCGTCACCTCGCGCTGGAAGCGCCGTGCGGCGCCGCCGTCGTTCGTGAAGATCGCGGTGCCGTTGCCGTAGCGGCTCGAGTTGATGAGGTCGAGGCCGTCTTCGTATCCGTCGACGCGCACGATCGACAGCACGGGCCCGAAGATCTCGTCGCGGTACACCGCCGACGACGTGGGCACCTTGTCGACGAGGGTCGGCCCGAGCCAGAAGCCGTCGGGCTCGCCGTCGACCTCGGGGTCGCGTCCGTCGACCACCACGGTGGCGCCGTCGGATGCCGCGACGTCGAGGTACCCGGCGACCTTGTCGCGGTGCTCGCGCGTGATGAGCGGGCCCATGTCGCAGCCGCGGGTGCCGTCGCCGGTGGTGAGGCGCGCCATCCGCTCGGCGATCTTGTCGACCAGCTCGTCGGCGACGGAGTCGACCGCGACCACGGCCGAGATCGCCATGCAGCGCTCGCCGGCCGAGCCGAAGCCCGCGTTCACGGCGGCGTCGGCGGCGAGGTCGAGGTCGGCGTCGGGCAGCACGAGCATGTGGTTCTTCGCGCCGCCGAGGGCCTGCACGCGCTTGCCGTTGGAGGTGGCCGTCGAGTAGATGTACTGCGCGATGGGCGTCGAGCCGACGAACGAGATCGAGCGCACCGTGGGGTGGTGCAGCAGCGCGTCGACCGCGACCTTGTCGCCGTGGACGACGTTGAGCACGCCGTCGGGCAGCCCGGCCTCCTGCATCAGCTTCGCCAGCCACACCGATGCGCTCGGGTCCTTCTCCGACGGCTTCAGCACCACGGTGTTGCCGGTCGCGATCGCGAGCGGGAAGAACCACAGCGGCACCATGGCCGGGAAGTTGAACGGGCTGATGATGCCGACCACGCCGACGGGCTGGCGCGTCGTGTAGACGTCGATCCCCGTCGAGACGTTCTCGGAGTACTCGCCCTTCGTGTAGCCGGGCATCGCGCAGGCGAGCTCGACGACCTCGAGTCCGCGGGCGATCTCGCCCGCGGCATCCGACGTCACCTTGCCGTGCTCGCTCGTGAGGATGTCGGCGAGCTCGCCCGAGCGCGCGTTCAGGAGCTCGCGGAACTTGAACATCACCTGCTGGCGCTTGGCGATCGACGTGTCGCGCCAGACGGGAAACGCGCGCGCCGCGGCCTGCACCGCGAGGTCGACGTCCTCGGTGGAGGCGAAGCGCACGCGTTTCGTCTCGACGCCGCGGGCGGGGTTGTAGACGGGTCCGCTGCGGTCGGATGCCCCGGCGACGGATGCCCCGTCGATCCAGTGCTCGACGGTCGTCGTGGTGGCGGCCGACGCCTGGTTCTCGGTCAGTGTCTGGCTCATGAGTCAGCCCTCTCCTTCGAGTGCGGTGCTCAGTACTTCATCGTAGATCGGCATCGCCTGGGCGACGTCCTCGACCGTGACGACGCACGGCGGCACCACGTGGATGCGGTTGTCCTGGATGAACGGCAGCAGCCCGCGCGCCACCAGTCCGGACTTGATGCGGCCCATCGCGGCCGCCGGCAGCGGCTCGCGGGTCTCGCGGTCGGCCACGAGCTCGACGGCCCAGAACACGCCCTCGCCGCGGACCTCGCCGATGACCTCGTGGCGCTCGGCGAGCTCGGCGAGCGCCGGGCCGATCTCGGTCTCGCCGATGGCGCGCGCGTTCTCGACGATCCCCTCGGACTCCATGGCGTCGAGCGCGGCGACGATCGAGGCCATCGCGAGCGGATGCCCCGAGTACGTGAGCCCGCCCGGGAAGACGCGATCGACGAACGTCGCCGCGATCGGGTCGGAGATGATCACGCCGCCGACCGGCACGTAGCCCGAGTTCACGCCCTTCGCGAAGGTGATGAGGTCGGGTCGCACGTCGTAGCCGTCGAATGCAAACCACCGGCCGCTGCGCCCGAACCCGCACATGACCTCGTCGAGGATGAGCAGGATGCCGTGGCGGTCGGCGAGCTCCCGCACGCCCGCGAGGTAGCCCGGCGGGGGCAGCATGATGCCGGCCGTACCCGGGATGGTCTCGAGGAGGATTGCCGCGATCGACGACGGCCCCTCGGCCTCGATCACGCGGCGCAGGTGGTGCAGCGCGCGCTCCGACTCCTCCTCGGGCGTCGTCGCCCAGAACTCGGAGCGGTAGAGGTACGGCCCGAAGAAGTGCACGTGGCCGCGGGCGAACTCGTTGGGGATGCGGCGCCAGTCGCCCGTCGAGACGATCGCGGCGCCGGTGTTGCCGTGGTACGAGCGGTAGGTCGAGAGGATCTTGTCACGGCCGGTGTGGAGTCGAGCCATCCGGATCGCGTTCTCGTTCGCGTCGGCGCCGCCGTTCGTGAAGAACACCTTGTGGAAGCCCGACGGCGCGTGCCCGATGATGCGCTTGGCCGCCTCGCCGCGGGCGAGGTTCACGGTCGACGGCGCGATGGTGGTGAGGAGCTCCGCCTGCTCCGTGATCGCCTGCACGACCGCCGGATGCTGGTGGCCGATGTTGACGTTCACGAGCTGGCTGGAGAAGTCGAGGTACTCGCGTCCGGCGTGGTCCCAGACGCGGCATCCGCGCCCGCTCGCGACCACGAGCGACGAGAGCTGGGACTGCGCGGACCACGAGTGGAACACGTGGTCGCGGTCGAGGGCGCGGGCGAGCTCGTCGAGGTCCTCGGCGAGGTTCTCGGTCATGGCTTCGGTGCCTTTCGTTCGGTGGTGTTGCGAAGCCGCTGGTCGAGGAGCGCCGGGCGGAGCCCGACGCGTATCGAGACCCTGGTGGATCTCGATCCGCGTCGCCTGACGGCGGCGCTCCTCGATCACCGGTGGATCTAGTTGCCGCCCTCCTTCAGGCCGACCTCGATCGCCTTGTAGTCCTCCCCGCGGATGTCGACCCCGTCGGCCTCGAGGTTCTTCAGCGCCTGGTCGACGTACTCGTTCGTGAACGCCGTGTCCGGCGGGTCGGTCGTGATGACCTGGGCGCCGTCCTGGTTCTTGGTGGCGAGGGCCATCTCGACGGTCGCGTTCCACTGGTCCTCGTTGATGTGGCCGATGCCCGACGTGGACGGCCAGATCAGCTTGTTGATCTCGTTGGCCATCCAGAGCTGGTGGCTCGTGCCGAGCGTCGATCCGGCCTCGGTCACCGCGTCGGCGGCGGCCTGCGGGTCGTCGCGCTGGTCGATCCAGCCGAGGATCGCGCCCTGGATGAGCTTCACCGCGGTGTCCTGGTACTCCGGGTCGTTCTGGAGTCGCTCGGTGTTCGCCCAGATGGCGTCCTGGAGCATCGCCGTGCCGACCTTGTTCCAGTCGATGACCGAGAAGTCCTCGGGCTGGTAGAGCTCGCCGGTCTCGGGGTTCGTCGCCTCGAGCAGCTGCGCGTACTCGTTGTAGGTCATGGCCTGGGCGGCGTCGATCTCGTGGTTCAGCAGTGCGTTCATGTCGAAGTTCTGCTGCACGATCGTGTAGCCCGACGCGTCGGCCTCGGTGAGGCCCGCGAAGAGCTCCCACTCGTTGCCGAAGCCCCAGCTGCCGACCTGCTTGCCCGAGAGGTCCTCGGGGCCCTTGATGCCGCTGTCGGCCCAGGAGACCTGCAGCGTGGCGCTGCGTTCGAAGATCTGGGCGATGTCCGTGATGTTCGCCCCCGCCTCGATCGACGCGAGCGCCTTCGGCACCCACGCGATGGCGAAGTCGACGTCGCCGGCGGCCAGCACGTCCTGCGGCACGATGTCGACCGCGCCGGGGATGATCTCGACGTCGAGGCCGAGGTCCTCCCAGTACCCGTTGGCCTTCGCGAGGTAGTACCCGCCGAACTGGGCCTGCGTCAGCCACTGGAGCTGGAGGGTGACCGGCGTGAGGTCGCCGTTCCCGCCATCGGTGGCCCCGCCGTCGTCGGTGCCCCCGCTGGAGCATCCGGCGAGCACGAGCGCCGTCGCGGCGGCTGCTGCCGCGCCCGCGACGATCCTGTTGCGCTTCATCTGCGTTCCTCTCTTGGTGGTGGTGCTGTGGTGCGGATCCGACCGGCAGGGGTGCCGGTGGCGTGGGCCGGGCGTCGTCGCCCGGCGGGGTCGGGGTCATCGGTGTCGGGAGGCGAGCCTCTCGATCAGGCTGGTGAGGGCGAAGAAGACCAGGCCGAGCAGGATCGCGCCGATGACGAACGCCCAGGCGCGTGCATAGGCGCTGGATGCCGCGGCGGTCGTGATCGCCGAGCCGAGGCCCTGGCGCGGACCGCCGAAGTACTCGGCGACGAGGGCCGAGATCACCGCGAGCGACGAGGCGATCCGCAGGCCCGTGAAGAAGTGCGGAAGGGCGGACGGAATGGTCACCGACCGGGTCTCCTGCCAGTTGCTCGCGGAGTAGGAGCGCATGAGGTCGCGGTGCACCGGCCGCACCTGCCGGAGCCCGCGCAGGGTGTTGAGGAAGACCGGCACGAACGCGGCGATGGACGCGATGATGATGCGCGAGACCTCGGACGTCGACCCGAACATCGTGTACAGCACCGGGGCGACGGCCACGATCGGCACGACCGCGACGGCCGCGACGACGGGCGCGAGCATGCCGTCGATCGCGCGGATGAGCGAGGCGACGATCGCGAGCACGACGCCGATGACCGCGCCGATGACGAGCCCGATGAGCGCGTTGAGCCCGGTGGCGAGCGTCGCCTGCAGCACCTGCGGCGCGTACTGCACGAGCTGCGCCCAGATCGCCGACGGGCTGGCGAGCACGAACGGCGGGATCCCGAGCGAGACCACGACGAGCTCGACGAGCAGCACCAGCACGATGAACAGCGCGACCGGCGGCAGCACCAGGCGGGCGAACCGTCGCCACGGCCCGTCCCGGCCGCGACGGCGCTTCGCCGCAGCCGACGAGGGCGGCGTGAGCTGCGTCGCGATGGCGGCGTCGGGCAGCCCGGTCATCGCACGTCCACCCCTCGCGCGGCTCCGGCCGCCGCGGCCGCCTGGGGACCGTGGAGCGCCTCGCGCACGGCGGTCACGCCGGCGAAGAACGCCGCGTCCTCGCGCAGGTCCTCGCCGCGCTCGGCCGCCTCGCCGAGCCGCACGTCGATCTCGTCGGTGATGCGGCCGGGCCGTGGCGACATGACGACCACGCGGTCCGAGAGGTACACCGCCTCGGGGATCGAGTGCGTCACGAACACGACGGCCGCACCGGTCTCGGCGCGGATGCGGAGGAGCTCGGTCTGCATGCGCTCGCGGGTCATCTCGTCGAGCGCGCCGAACGGCTCGTCCATGAGGAGCAGTCGGGGTCGCTCGGCGAGCGACCGGGCGATCGCGACGCGCTGCTGCATGCCGCCCGAGAGCTGGTCGGGGTAGTGCCGCGCGAAGTCGGTCAGGCCCACGAGCTCGACGAGCTCCGCGACGCGGGCCCTGCGGTCGGCCGAGGAGACTCCGTGCAGCTGCAGCGGCAGTTCGATGTTCGCCGCGACCGAGCGCCACGGCAGGAGGCCCGCCTGCTGGAACGCGATGCCGTACGCCTGGTCGACGCGGGCCTGCCGAGCCGTCCTGCCGAAGACGCGGATGTCGCCCTCGGTCGGCTCGTCGAGGTCGGCGATGAGCCGGAGCAGGGTCGACTTGCCGCAGCCAGAGGGTCCGATGAGCGACACGAACTCGCCGTCGTGCACCGTGAGGTCGATGCCCGTGAGCGCCGTCACCGTTGCGCCCTTCGCGCCGACGAAGATGCGCTCGACGCCGCGGACGACGACGGCCTCGGCCGCGTCGGCCGGCGTCGTCGGGGCGGCGGCGGGCGTCGGGCCGGTGGACGGCTGGGGCGCGGGCGAGCTCATGCGACGGTCTCCTGTCGGCGGAACGGGGTGAGGAAGGCGGCGAGGAGGGCGACGAAGCCGGCGGCCACGAGGCCGAGCAGCACGGCGCCGAGGATCGGCGCCCACGGCTTGGCGGGGTCGCTCGACGCGGCGACGGCGGTCTCGAGGATGAGCCGGCCGATTCCGCCCGAGAACCCGACCGAGATCTCGGCGACGACCGTGCCGACCACGGCGTTGGCGGCGGCGAGCCGCAGGGCGGGGATGAGGAAGGGCACGCTCGCCGGCAGGCGGAGGCGGAACAGCGTGGTCCACCAGCCCGCCGCGTAGCTGCGCATGAGGTCGAGGTGCGCGGCATCCGGACTCTGCAGGCCGCGCAGCGCACCGACGGCGACCGGGAAGAAGGCGAGGTAGCTCGCGATGATGACGACCGACATCCAGCTCTGCCACGAGAAGTCGCCGAACGACAGGCGGGAACCCCAGTTGCGGATGAGCGGCGCGAGCGCGATGAGCGGCACCGTCTGGCTGAGGATGACGAACGGCAGCACCGCCCGCTCCGCGATGCGGAACCCGAGCATGAGCAGCGCCAGCGCGAAGCCGACCACGACCCCGACGAGCCAGCCGAGCGCCGCGACGCCCAGGCTGACGAGCGCCGCGAGGAGCACGACGACCCCGAGCGGCAGCGCGCCCGACGCGCGCGTCACGGGTTCGACCGCGCGCGCCAGCATGTCCCAGGTGTGCGGCATGGCCTGGTCGCTCGTGCGGGGCAGCAGTCGGATTCCGCTGCCGGTCACGCCCTCCTGCGCGCCGACCAGCCAGCCGTCGGCCGGCCCGACGAGCTTGTACAGCTCCCAGAGCGCGGCGAGCGCGAGGATGCCGAGCGCGCCCCAGAGGACGGCGCGCCATCGGCGTGCGCGCCTGGTGGCCGGGGTCGTCGTCGTCATGCCTTCGCCGTGATGTGCTCGGTCATGGCGGGGATCACCGTCTCGCCGTACACGCGCAGCGTCTCCTCCTTGTTGTCGTGCTGGAGGTACCCGGCGAACTGGTCGACGCCGAGCTCCGCGAGCTGCTTGAGCTTGTCGAGGTGCTGGTCGGCGGTGCCGAGGAGGCAGAACCGGTCGATGATCTCGTCGGGCACGAACTCGGTGTGCAGGTTGCCGGCCCGGCCGTGCTCGTTGTAGTCGTAGCCCTCGCGACCCTTGATGTACTCGGTGAGCGCGTCGGGCACCGTGCCGTGCATGCCGTACTTCGCGACGATGTCGGCCACGTGGTTGCCGACCATGCCGCCGAACCAGCGGCACTGGTCGCGCATGTGCGCCCAGTCGTCGCCGATGTAGAACGGCGCGGCCACGCAGAACTTCACCGACATCGGGTCGCGGCCGGCGGCCTCCGCGGCATCCCGCACGTGCTTGATCATCCAGGCGGCGATGTCGACGTCGGCGAGCTGCAGGATGAACCCGTCACCCACCTCGCCGGCGAGCTTCAGCGCCATCGGGCCGTAGGCCGCGACCCACACCTCGAGCTCGGAGCCCCGGCTCCACGGGAACTGGATCGTCGAGCCCTTGTACTCCACCGAGCGCGAGTTGCCGAGCTCGCGGATGACGTGGATCGACTCGCGCAGCTCCGCCATCGTCGTGGGCCGGCCGTTCGTGACCCGCACGGCCGAGTCGCCGCGGCCGATGCCGCACACCGTGCGGTTGCCGAACATCTCGTTCAGGGTCGCGAACACCGACGCCGTGACCGTCCAGTCGCGCGTCGCCGGGTTGGTCACGAACGGGCCGACCTTGATGCGCTGCGTCTGCGCGAGGATCTGGCTGTAGATGACGTAGGGCTCCTGCCAGAGCAGGTGCGAGTCGAACGTCCACACGTGCGAGAAGCCGTGGACCTCCGCGAGCTTCGCGAGCTGGATCGTGCGCGACGCCGGCGGGTTGGTCTGGAGGACCGCTCCGAATTCCATGGTGTTCCCTTCCGGTGGTCGAGGTGCGCCGACGCAGTCGACGCGTCTCGAGACCCGCTGTCAGATCAGGTACTGGCTGAGGCCGCGCTTCAGGTACTTCCCGTCGCCCTTGGCGCCGAGATACTCGTCGCCGTCGACGACGACCCTGCCGCGGGAGAGCACGGTGTCGACGTGGCCGTCGATCTCGTAGCCCTCCCAGGCCGAGTAGTCCATGTTCATGTGGTGCGTCTTCTCGAGGCCGATCGAGGTGTGCCCGTTGGGGTCGTAGACCACGATGTCGGCGTCGGCACCGGGCTGGATGACGCCCTTGGTGCCGTACAGGCCGAACATCCGCGCGGGCGTGGTGCTCGTGAGCTCCACCCAGCGCTCGAGCGTGATCTCGCCGGTGACGACGCCCTGGTACATGAGGTCCATCCGGTGCTCGATCGAGCCGATGCCGTTCGGGATCTTGCGGAAGTCGCCGACCCCGAGCTCCTTCTGGTCCTTCATGCAGAACGGGCAGTGGTCGGTGGAGACCATCTGCAGGTCGTTCGTGCGCAGCGCCTGCCACATCGCGTCCTGGTGGCGCTCCTCGCGCGAGCGCAGCGGCGTGGAGCACACCCACTTCGCACCCTCGAAGTGCCCCCACTGCTCGCTCTCGGCGCCGAGCTGCTCCTCGAGCGAGAGGTAGAGGTACTGCGGGCAGGTCTCGCCGTAGACGTTCTGGCCCTTGTCGCGCGCCCAGGCGAGCTGCTCGACGGCCTGCTTCGCCGACACGTGCACCACGTAGAGCGGGGCGCCCGTGAGCTTCGCGAGCATGATGGCGCGGTGGGTGGCCTCCTCCTCCATCTCCCAGGCGCGGGCGATGCCGTGGTAGTACGGGTCGGTCTTGCCCTGCTCGACGAGCTGAGCCGCGAGCACGTCGATCGCCGGGCCGTTCTCGGCATGCATCATCGTGAGCATGCCCGTGTCGCGCGAGACCTGCATGGCCTTCAGGACCTGCGCGTCGTCCGAGTAGAAGACGCCCGGGTAGGCCATGAAGAGCTTGAAGCTCGACACGCCCTCGTCGGGCAGCCGGCGCATGGCCTCGAGCGACGCCTCGTTCACGTCGCCGACGATCTGGTGGAACCCGTAGTCGATCGCGCAGTTGCCCGCGGCCTTCTCGTGCCACGCGGCGAGGCCGTCCTCGATGCGCTGGCCGTAGGTCTGCACCGCGAAGTCGATGATCGACGTGGTGCCGCCGTGGGCCGCGGCCCGGGTCCCGCTCTCGAAGGTGTCGGATGCCTCGGTGCCGCCGAACGGCAGCTGCATGTGCGTGTGCGCGTCGATGCCGCCGGGGATGACGTACTTGCCCGTCGCGTCGATGACGCGGTCGACGGAGGCCGCGACATCCGTGCCCAGCAGGGTGCTGCCGGGCTCGAGCACGGCCCGGATCGTCTCGCCGTCGACGAGGACGTCGGCGGCGGCGCGCCCCGTGGCGCTCACGACCGTTCCGCCGGTGATGAGGGTGGTGGTCATCGTTGTTCGCTCCCTGAGCTTGTCGACGGGCTACGGCTTGGGGATGGAGGTGTACGAGTCGGGACGGCGATCGCGATAGAACTGCCACGCGTTGCGCACGTCGCGGATCATGTCCATGTCGAGGTCGCGCACCACGACCTCCTCGTCGGTCTCCGAGCCGTAGTCGCCCACGATGTTGCCCTGCGGGTTCACGAACTGGCTCTTGCCGTAGAAGTTCACGGCGAGGTCGCCGTACTCGTTGTCCTCGAGGCCGACGCGGTTGGCCGCGCCGATGAAGTAGCCGTTCGCCGCGGCGGCCGCCGGCTGCTCGATCTCCCACAGCCGGTTCGAGAGGCCGGGCTTCGTCGCGTTCGGGTTGAACACGATCTGCGCGCCGTTGAGGCCGAGCTCGCGCCAGCCCTCGGGGAAGTGCCGGTCGTAGCAGATGTAGACGCCGATCGGGCCGACGGCCGTGTTGAAGACCGGGTACCCGAGGTTGCCGGGGCGGAAGTAGAACTTCTCCCAGAACTTGTCGAGGTTCGGGATGTGGTGCTTGCGGTACGACCCGAGGATCGTGCCGTCGGCGTCGACCACGACCGCGGTGTTGTAGTAGACGCCGGGCTGCTCCTCCTCGTAGATCGGCAGCACCATGACCATGCCGAGCTCCTTCGCGAGCGCGGCGAAGCGCTGCACGATGGGCCCGTCGGCGGGCTCGGCGTAGTCGTAGTACTTCACGTCCTCGGTGATGCCGAAGTAGGGGCCGTAGAAGAGCTCCTGGAAGCAGATGACCTGGGCCCCCTGCTCCTTCGCCTGGCGCGCGAACTGCTCGTGCTTGTCGAGCATGGACTCCTTGTCGCCCGTCCAGGTCGTCTGCGTGATGGCCGCTCGGACGATCGTCATGTTGCCTCCTGAGTCGGTCGGCGCCGTTGCCGTCCGCTCGGTGCTCCTGGCATGGGACTCGTGCGCAGGGGTCACCGGGCGATGCGTCGACGCCGAGGGGTGGTGATGCGAGGGACTGCCGAACGGACCGTGCGACCCGTTCTGTTATTGTTCGGCGTGAACATTTCTCTTATGTTTCACATTGTGACGTTGTGGTTAATCATGATGTCCCTTGCTCCGTGAGGAGGCAATGGTCGTGTCAGGTATTCCTGTGGTGCTCAGATGACCGAGATGCGAGTGGATGCCCCGGCGCTCGTCGCGCTCGCGGACTTCCCCGACACGACTCCCCGCGGCATCGCCGGGGTCATCGCCCGGCTCGTGAACGCCGGCGAGCTCGACGCAGGAGACCGCCTGCCGACCGTCCGCGAGCTCGCGGTCACGCTCGGCGTGAGCCCCGCGACCGTGAGCCAGGCCTGGCAGGCGCTGTCGCGCGCGGGGCTCATCGAGTCGCGCGGCCGGGCCGGGAGCTTCGTGCGCGGCGCGGCATCCGCTCGGCTCGCCCCGCGCATGCGCGGCATGGCGGCGCCCGACGACCCGGTGCGCCTCGACCTCTCGCGCGGCACCCCCGACCCGCTGCTGCTGCCCGCGCTGGGGCCGGCGCTCTCGCGCGTCTCCGTGCGCGCCGAGACCGGCAGCTACCAGGACGAGCCCGTGATCCCGGGGCTCGCGAGCGTGCTCGCGACGTCGTGGCCGTCGCGAGCCGAGGCGATCGTCGTGGTCGACGGCGCGCTCGACGCGATCTCGCGCACGCTCGACCAGGTGGTGCGGTTCGGCGACCGCGTGGTGGTCGAGCACCCGGGGTTCCCGCCGTTCCTCGACCTGCTCGACGCGTTCGGCGCCGAGGCCGTGCCCGTGCGGCTCGACGAGCACGGGATGCTGCCCGAAGCGCTCGCTGCCGCGCTCGCCCGCCGCCCGGCCGCGCTCCTGCTGCAGCCGCGCGCGCAGAACCCGACCGGCGCCTCGATGACGATCGAGCGCGCCGAGGAGCTCGCCCGGGTCATCCGCTCGAGCGACGACGCCGAGGACCTCGTGGTCATCGAGGACGACCACTCGGGCCTCATCTCGACCGAGGGCGACGTGACGCTCGGCACCTGGCTGCCCGACCGCGTCATCCACGTGCGCAGCTTCTCGAAGTCGCACGGCCCCGACCTGCGCATCGCCGCGCTCGGCGGGCCGCGCTCCCTCGTCGAGCGGATCATGGCGCGCCGCATGCTCGGGCCCGGCTGGACGTCGCGCATGCTGCAGACGATCCTGCTCGACCTGCTCACCGACGGCGCCTCGATCGACGCCGTCGCCGAGGCGCGGCGCCAGTACTACACGCGGCAGCGGGCGCTCGGCGACGCGCTCCGCGCCCGAGGCGTGCCGGTCGCGCACGCCGACGGGATCAACCTGTGGATGCCGGTCCTGAGCGAGCGGTCGACGCTCGTGCAGCTGGCGGCGGCGGAGATCCGCGTGGCCGGAGGGACGCCGTTCCTCGCGGCGGCGAACGGGTCGTCGGTCGCGGGGACGACGCGGCGGGCGAGCGAGCGCGAGTTCGTGCGGGTCACCGTCGGCGTCGTGCGCGAGGATGCGGCATCCGTCGCCGACGCGCTCGCGCACGCGGCGCAGCACCTCGTCGCCGGCGGGTACTGACGCAGGTCGGCGGGCCCGCGCCCACGACGGTTCACAGGGCTCGGCTCTGGTCGCTGCGCGTTGCATGCCGAGCACGGCATGTTCGCTCGACCATCGCCCGACACGCCGTCGGATGCTCGAGAGCCGCGCGTTTCTGCGCCGATTTCGTTGCACAACCTTGAGTAATGCGTGAAATATCACTAGGCATGTAACCAAGGGTCGACCGGTCGGTCGACCCCCAGTCGCACCGTCGAGGCTTGTGGCGGTGCCGGAGCGGCGCCGCCCGAGGCGCCCGGGAGAAGGGTGCTATGAGACGCAGGACAACCATGGTCGCCGCGGTGTTCGCCGCCGCCGCGACCCTCATCGCGGGGGTGATCATCGCCTCACCCGCGAACGCGGAGGAGGTGACGCCGCTGCCCGCGCCGAACGTGGTCCCGATCCAGGTGACCGGGCCGGCGACGGACCGACTCAACCTCATCGTGCTGGGCGACGGCTACCAGGCCGACCAGCAGTCGATCTTCCGGGCCGACCTCGACCGGAACCTCTCGGTGCTGTGGGCCACGGAGCCGTTCCGCACGTACCGCGACTACATCAACGTCTACGCCGTCGAGCTGGCGTCGATCGACTACGGCGTGCGCTGCGACCCCGACGGCCGCATCCGGGACGCCGACGGGACGATCCGCGACACCGGCGTGCGCGAGGGCCCGATCAACGAGAAGAACACCGCGCTGCGGATGATCTACCAGAACGGCTGTGCGGACCCGCTCTCCCGCGGCACCGTCTACGGCGGCGCACCGGTGAACTGCCAGGCCGCCGCGCCGTACTACCCCGCAGGCGTGAACCCGTGCGAGACGGGCAACCAGGCGCTCAACCGCATCCTCGACACGTACGTCGCCCCGGTGCTGGGCATCCCGCGCACGTCGCAGAACCTGCAGACGCTCGCGATCTTCAACACGTTCACGTACGGCGGCATCGGCGGCACGCAGGCCACGACCTCCGGCGGCTCGCCGCAGGGGCCGCTGATCTCGCTGCACGAGCTGGGCCACTCGCTCGGCACCCTCGCCGACGAGTACCCGTACTCGTCGCGCGACGTCGTGCGTCCCTGCTACACCGGTGGTGAGCCGAGCAGCTTCCACCACACGACCTACACGTCGACCGACCAGATGATCGCCGACCAGCACAAGTGGTTCCGCTGGATCGGCGAGGAGTCGATCTCGGGCGGCACCATCGGCCTGCACGAGGGCGGCGGCACGTACCCGTGCGGCCAGCGTCGTCCGAGCGAGCACTCGATGATGCGCTGGATCGGCTTCGACCTCGACCAGATCGGCCGAGAGAACATGGTCGCGCGCATCACGGGCATGCGGAACGCCGGCCAGATGAACGTCGACACGAACGCCACGGGCACCGTGCCCGGCGACAGCGTGCTCTGGGCGGAGTCGGGTCACCCCCGGTTCCACGAGCTCCAGTACACCTGGCGCGCGGGTGGGGCATCCGGTGAGGCGCTCGCGACGAACGGCAACCCCTACCTCGACCTCGAGCCGCTCGACCTGCCCGCGGGCACGATCGTGCACCTCGAGGTGCGCGATCCCGTCGGCCCCGACGGCATCGACTGGGTGCGCAACCCGTCGACGAACAACACCGCCTCGAACTCGGGCTTCAACGGTCCGCGCTTCGTGCAGACGCGCGAGTGGACGGTCGGTCCCGACGGTGCCCAGGCATCGGCGCCGCAGGCCGAGATCACCAACGCGACGATCGACGTCCAGCCGGTCGCCGGCGACGAGGTGCTCTTCGTCGAGACGAACCACCCGGCCGACCGCGTGATCGACGTCGCGTGGAGCGTCGACGGGACGGTCGTGCCGAACCCCGGCAACAAGCGCACGCTCGACCTCGGCGCGCTCGGCCTCACGGCCGGCACGCACGAGGTGGTCGCGACCGCGACCGACCCGGCCGACCCGTCGGTGTCGGACTCGCAGACGTGGACCGTCGACAACGTGCTGCCGACCGCGCCCCGCACGCTGAGCGAGCCGCTCGTGAAGCTCACGGGTGGCGACCTCGAGCACCTCGTGTACTTCAACGGGTGGGACATGTGGCTCGAGCCGCAGGACGACACGACCGGATACGAGGGCGAGCGCGCCGTGGTGGGCCAGCTCCGCCTCGACGACGACGGCTGGTTCAACTACTTCGGGTTCCCCGAGCAGCCGATGCCCGAGAGCCCGTTCGAGTTCCGTCACTCGGGCACCGTCGTGAAGGCGCTCACCTACGGCAACCTCGGCACGGGTGGGCTCTCCAAGGCCGCGTTCGAGCAGACGCTGCCCGACGAGCACCCCGCGGGCGGGTTCATCCCCGGATTCGGGACGCACGTCGTCGACCACCGGGCGATCGACCCCGCCGGCAACATCGGCGAGTCCGAGAGCTACCGCACCACGGTGCTCCCGGGCGGCATGCCCGAGTGCGACACGACGCTCACCGGCGCCCAGAACAAGATCACCGTCACGAGCGGCGTCACCTGCGTCGCGGACGCGACGGTGCGCGGTGGGATCACGGTCCGAAACGGCGGCACCGTCGTCGTCACGGACTCGACGATCAACGGCGGACTCACGGCCTCGGCCGCCAAGGCGGTGCAGCTCTTCGGCACGACCGTCCACGGCGCGACGAAGGTGACGGGCACGACGACCGACGTCACGATCGCCGGCGCGTCGTTCACCGGTGACGTCACGTTCACGGGCAACACGCAGGTGAGCGCGAACGAGCGCTTCACGCGGCTCGCGGGCGCGTACGGTCCGGTGTTCGTCGGCAACTCCGTGACGGGCGACCTCGTCTGCACGGGCAACAGTGCGGCGCTGTCGGACTTCGGCGCGGCGAACTCCGTGAAGGGCGCCAAGAGCGGCGACTGCTCGGCGCTCTGACACGACGGCAGCGGGGCGGCGCGCGATGCGCCGCCCCGCTGTCGTGTGTCCGGGCGCGGCATCCGGGCGCGGCATCCGCTCGCTCGCAGCAGCCGCCCGTCAGGCGATCGGCCGCTGTTCAGGCCCGGATATCGGATTCCTGCCTGAATGGGCGACTCCTGCCTGAATCCGGATCGACGTGCGCGCGGTGCGGCGCCGTGGGGTCGCGGCATCCCCTCGACGCGCTGGCGCGCCGCCGGGGCATCCGCTCGCGCTCGTCAGGCCTTCGCGGTGCTCGGCGCCTTCGCGTAGCGGTCGGGGGTGATGGTGAGCTCGGCCTGGCCGCCCGTCATCGAGCGAAGGTCGAGCACGTAGCGGGCGAGCTCGGCCTCGGGCACGGTGGCCACGACGCGGGCGCGTCCGTCCTCGGCGGACTCGGTCGCGCTGACGCGGCCGCGCCGTCCGGAGAGGTCGGTGAGCACCGTGCCCTGCAGGTCGGACGGCACCGTGACCGTCACGAGCGACACCGGCTCGAGCACGACCGTGCCCGCTTCGGCGAGCGCCGCCTTCACGCCCATCGCGGCAGCGGTGCGGAACGCCATCTCCGACGAGTCGACCGAGTGCGACTTGCCGTCGTAGAGCTCGACCCTGACGTCGACGACCGGATGCCCCTGCGGCCCGCCCTGCGCGAGGGCGTCGCGGGCGCCCTTCTCCACCGCCGGGATGTACGCGCGGGGCACCGAGCCGCCGACGACCTTGTCGACGAACTCGAAGCCGTCGCCCGGAGGCAGCGGGGAGACCCGGAGCTGGACGACCGCGAACTGGCCGTGCCCGCCCGACTGCTTCTTGAGCTTGCCCTCGGCGTCCGCCGATCCGGCGATCGTCTCGCGATAGGCGACCGGAGCGGGGCCGGTGGTGACGTTCACGCCGAAGATGCGGGCCAGGCGCTCGACCGCGACCGCGACGTGCGTGTCGCCGAGCCCGCGCAGGATCGTCTGGCCGCCGGCGCGGTCGACCACGAGGGTCGGGTCCTCGGCGAGCAGCCGGCCGAGCGCCGTCGACAGCTTCTCGTCGTCGGACTGCGAGTTGGGCGTGAGGCTCACCGCGAACACCGGGGCACGCAGCGGCAGCTTCGCCGGACGCGCGGTGCCGCTCGAGCGCGCCCAGAGCAGCGAGCCCGACGGCGAGCCCGTGAGCTTGGCGACCGCACCGACTTCGCCGGCGCGGAGCTCGCCGACGGGCAGGTGCTCGGCGCCCCGCAGCCGGAACAGCCCGTGGATGCGCTCGTCGGCGCCGGTCGTGGCGTTGTGGAGCTTGTCGCCCGTGCGCAGCACGCCCGACAGGACCTTGAGCATCGAGATCTGCCCGACGAACGGGTCGGCGACCGTGCGGAACACGTGCACGAGCGTCTCGCCGCCCGCGCTCGTCGCCACCCGGTGCTCGGTGCCCGCGTCCGCGGCGGCGTCGTCGCCGGCCGTCGAGCCGCCGATCATGATGCGGCCGTCGTGGTCGAGCGCCGACGGCGAGAGCGCGCAGAGCAGGTCGGCGAGCCGGTCGACGCCGGTGCCGGTGACGCCGGATGCCACGACCACGGGCACCGCCTCGCCGCTCGCGACCTCCGTGGCGAGCGTCCGCTCGAGGTCCTCGACCGGTGGCTCCTTGCCGTCGAGGTACGCCTCGAGCTGCTCGTCGTCGTGCGAGACGATCTCCTCGGTCACCTCGAGGTGCATCCGGTGCTCCTCGGCCTCCGCCTCGGGCGGCATCGGCTCGTCGTGATGGCGGCCCGAGTCGTCGTAGACGAGGGCGTGCTCGCTCAGCACGTCGGCGATCGCGCGGAACGCCTGCTCCTCGCCGAGCGGCAGCTCGAGCGCCCAGAGCCGGTCGCCGAACGCCGCGTGCAGCTCGCCGAGCACGCGGCGGAAGTCCGCCCGCGCCTTGTCCTCCTGCGTCACGACCACGATGCGCGGCACGCCCGCGGCCTCGGCCGCCGACCAGGCGAACCTCGTGCCCGCCGTGACGCCGTCGACCGCGCTCACGACGATGAGCGCGACATCCGCCACCGCGAGCGCCGTGTCGACGCCGCCGACGAAGTCGGGATGCCCCGGGGTGTCGGCGAGCGTGACCGCGTGCGAGGTGCCGTCTGGGCCGGTCCAGTCGAAGTGCGCAAGCGAGAGCCCGAGGGTCGTGCCTCGCGCGATCTCCTCGGGCTCGTGGTCGCAGACGGTGTTCCCCTGCTCCACCGAGCCTGCTCTGCCGATGGCGCCCGCCCGGAACAGCAGGGCTTCCGCCAGTGTGGTCTTTCCCGAGCCTGCCCCGCCCACGAGGGCGATGGTCCGGTGGGTCGGGGACGATGCAGAGTTCATGGGGCCTCCCGCGCCGGTGCGGATCTGTCCGTCCATCGTGTACCCGTCGGCTCGGGATTTCCAGTGGTCGGCCCACCTAGGCTGGATCCGTGCGGATCACGGTGCTCGCGGGCGGGGTCGGAGGCGCGCGCTACGTGCGCGGCGTGCGCGAGGAGGTCCGACGCCGGTGGCCCGACGCGAGCGGCGGGAGCGACGCCGCCGTCGACGTCGTCGTGAACACCGGCGACGACCTGTGGCTCGCCGGCGTTCGGCTCATGCCCGACTTCGACTCGCTGCTCTACGCGCTCGCGGGCGTCAACGACGCCGAGCGCGGCTGGGGCCGCGCGGGGGAGACCGAGCGCGTCGCCGCCGAGCTGCGTGAGTGGGGTGTCGGCTGGCCGTGGTTCACGCTCGGCGACCTCGACCTCGGCACGCACCTGGCCCGCACCGCGTGGCTGCGCGAGGGACGCACGGTGTCCGAGGTGACCGAGCGCCTGCAGCTGCGCTGGCCGCTGGGCGTGCACCTGCTGCCGGCGACCGACGCCGAGGTCGACACGCACGTGCTCGTGGCCGACCCCGACGAGATCGACGGCGAGCGCGAGCTGCACTTCCAGGAGTGGTGGACGCGGTACCGCGCGAGCCTGCCCGCCATCGCGTTCCGCCAGCGGAACCTCGACGTCGCGCGGCCGGCCCATGGCGTGGTCGAGGCGATCCTCGGTGCCGACGTCGTGCTCGTCGCGCCGTCGAACCCGGTCGTGTCGATCGGCACGATCGTCTCGATCCCGGGCATCCGCGAGGCCATCGCCGAGACGCACGCGCCCGTCGTCGGCGTCTCGCCGATCATCGGCGGCAAGGTCGTGCGCGGCATGGCCGACGCCTGCCTGCCCGCGATCGGCGTCGCCACCACGGCCGAGGCGGTCGGCCGCCACTACGGCGCGCGCAGTGAGGGCGGCCTGCTCGACGGCTGGCTCGTCGACGAGTCGGATGCCGCCGCGGTCGACGCGCTCGCCGGCACCGGGCTCGTCGCGGCATCCGTGCCCCTCTGGATGCGCGACCTCGACACCTCGGCCGCCCTCGCCGGCGCCGCATTCGACCTGGCCGCGCGGATCCGCGAAGCTTAGGGTCGACGGGCGATGCCGCCCGCCATCCGCCGCACTAGGATGGCGACGACCCCTCGGTCTGGATCTGACCGATGCGTGCAGCCCGGGATTGGGCCGCGAGTCGCCGACCTCGTCGGAATCACGCTTGCCTGCCGTCCCGGAGAGTCCATGCCCGCACGCCGTTCCCACACCACTCGCCGCCTCGACCGTCGAGCCCGTGTCGGCGCCGTCGCCGCCGTCGCGGTGGCCGCGCTCGCCCTCACCGGCTGCACGTACGGTCCGTCGAACACCTACGAAGCACCCGACATCGACGCGTACCCGATGACGCTCGACAACTGCGGCACGGTCGTGACGTTCGACCACGAGCCCGAGCGCATCGTCGCGATCAAGTCGTCGACGCTCGAGCTGCTGCTCGCCCTCGGCCTGCAGGACCGCATCGTCGGCACCGCGTTCAGCGACGGGCCCGTGCCCGACGAGTACGCCGCCGCGGCATCCGGCCTCGAGGTGCTCTCCGACAAGGTGCCGTCGCAGGAGGTGACGCTCGCCGCCGAGCCCGACCTGGTCTTCGCGGGCTGGGAGTCGAACCTCTCGGCCGAGGGCGCGGGCGACCGCGCCACGCTCGACCAGCTCGGCGTCGCGACCTACGTCGCACCCTCGGCGTGCAAGGAGGCGGGATACATGCCCGATCCGCTCACGTTCGACGAGGTCTTCGCGGACTTCGAGGAGGCGGGCTCGATCTTCGGCGTCGCGACCGCAGCGGCCGACCTCATCGCGCAGCAGCGCGCCGCGCTCGCGGCGATCACGCCGAGCGACGACGGCCTCCGTGCGCTCTGGTACAGCTCGGGCGACGACATCCCGTACGTCGGCGCGGGCATCGGCGCGCCGCAGATGATCATGGATGCCGCGGGCCTCACCAACGTGGCCGCCGAGGTGCACGACTCCTGGACGTCGATGGGCTGGGAGGCGATCGTCGCCGCGAACCCCGACGTGATCGTGCTCGTGGACGCCCCCTGGAACACTGCCGCGTCGAAGATCGCGAAGCTCGAGGCGAACGCGGCCACGGCCGCGCTGCCCGCCGTGCAGCAGCGGAAGTACCTCGTCGTGGACTTCCCGTCGACCGAGGCCGGCGTGCGCAACGTCGGCGCGGTCGCGTCGCTCGTCGAGCAGCTCGGAGAGCTGGGCTACTGATGCCACGGACCGCCGAGGGTCGGGCCGCGGACGCGCTCCGCGTCCCGGAGACCGCTCCCCCCACGGAATCCGGGTCGGCCGCATGGCCCGCCCGGCCCTCGGCCTCGTTCCATCGTCCGGGAGGCGAGGGCGGCGCGCGCCGCACCCGCACCGGACTCCGCACGGGCGCGTGGGCGGCGGCGCTCGGCGTGCTGCTCGCGGCATCCGTCGTCGTCGCCGTCACCATCGGGCCGGCCGGGCTCAGCCCCGCCGACGTCTGGGCGAGCGTGTTCGCGCACCTCGGCATCGGCGAGCCGACGCTGTCGCCGCTGCGCGACGGCATCGTGTGGCAGCTGCGGATGCCGCGGGTGCTCACGGCCGCGGCGGTCGGCGCGGGCCTCGCCCTCTGCGGCGCGGTCATGCAGGCCCTGACGCGCAACCCGCTCGCCGACCCGTACCTGCTCGGCCTCTCGTCGGGCGCGTCGGTGGGCGCGGTGCTCGTCATCGTGCTCGGCATCGGGCTCGTCCTGCCGCTCGCGGCCTTCGGGGGCGCCCTCGTCGCGCTCGTCGCGACCCTCGCGCTGGCGGGAGCGGGCTGGGGCGCAGGAGCGGGCGGCCGGGCCGGCAGCGGCGGCTCCCTGACCCCGACGCGCACCGTGCTCGCGGGCCTCGCCGTGTCGGCCGTCTTCGGCGCCGTCACGAGCCTGGTCATCTTCTGGAGCGCAACGGGCGACAGCTACCGCGAGATCCTCAATTGGCTGCTCGGCTCGCTCGCCGGCACCGACTGGACCTCGGTGGCGATCGCCGGCGGCGCGATGCTCCTCGTCGGCCTCCCGCTCATCGCGAGTGCCCGCACGCTCGACGCGTTCGCGTTCGGCGATACGGCGGCGGCCGCCCTCGGCGTGCACGTCGGCCGCAGCCGGGCCCTGCTGCTCGGCGGCACCGCACTGCTCACGGGAGCGCTCGTCGCGGTGAGCGGGGCGATCGGCTTCGTCGGGCTGATCCTCCCGCACGCCGTGCGGTTCCTCGTGGGCTCGCGGCATCGCGCGCTGCTCCCGCTCTCGGCGCTCGCCGGCGCGATCTTCCTCGTCTGGGCCGACACGGGGGCGCGCACGCTCTTCGATCCGCGCGAGCTGCCGGTCGGCATCCTCACCGCCCTCATCGGCGGGCCGGTCTTCGCCGTGCTCATGCTCCGCAACCGGAGGCTGGCATGATGCCCCGCAGGATCCGTCGCGACCGGAGGCCGGCATGACCGATCCGGCGGACCACCGCGAGCTGCACGCCGACCGCGTGCGCTTCACGCGCGGACGCCGGCTCATCATCGACGACGTCGACTGCACCGTGCCGGGCGGGTCGGTCGGCGCGCTGCTCGGCCCCAACGGGGCAGGCAAGAGCACGCTCCTGCACCTCATCGCCGGCGTCGACCACGCGGATGCCGGCGCAGCGCGCCTCGGCGACCGCGACCTCGCCGCGCTGCGGCGTCGCGACCGTGCCCGGCTGGTCGCCCTCGCCGAGCAGGAGGTGCAGGATGCCCCGGGCCTCCGGGTCGCGGAGGTCGTCGCGCTCGGCCGCACCCCCTACCTCGGCGCGTTCGCCGGCCCTGACGACCGGGACCGGCTCGTCGTGCGCCGGACCCTCGACGACCTCGGACTCGTGGGACTGGCCGACCGCGACTACGCCACGCTCTCAGGCGGCGAGCGGCAGCGCGTGAACCTGGCCCGCGCAATCGCGCAGGAACCCGAGCTGCTGCTGCTCGACGAGCCGACGAACCACCTCGACGTGCACGCGCAGCTCACCACGCTCGGGCTGCTGCGCTCGCTGGCACGCGACGGGCTCACGGTGCTCGCGGCCCTGCACGACCTCTCGCTCGCGGCGGGCTACGCCGACCACGTCGTCGTGCTGGCCGAGGGGCGCGTGCGCGCGGCGGGCGCCCCGGGCGCGGTGCTCACGCCCGCCCTCATCCGCGAGGTCTGGGGCGTGGAGGCGACCGTGCTCGAGCACCCGGCGACCGGCCGCCCGCTCATCGCGTACTCGGAGGTCGCCGAGCGTGCGTCCGTCGCACCCGACCGGCACGGGGCATCCGCTCGGGCGTAGCCTTGACCGCATGGACACCGACGCCATGAACGAGGTGACCGACCGGCAGCTGCTGCTCGACTGGATCGCCGACGAGTTCCTCCACAACTCGTGGGCGGGCCGACGGCTCGTCGCGGTCGAGGGAGCGACGACGGGGCCGGCGGCACGCTTCGCCGACGACCTGGCCGGCGTGCTGTCGGCCCGCGGGCAGGTCGTGGTGCGCCGGTCGCTGGGCGAGGTCGATGAGCCGACGCTGCGGCGCGAGACGATCGAGCCGTTCCGGGCGGGCACGCTCGAGGGCGCCGAGGGCGCCGACACCGTGCTCGTCGTCGACGGCATGCGGCTGCTCAACGACTCGGTGCGCGGCATCTGGCACTTCTCGGTCTGGACGCTCGTCGGCGAGGAACTTCCGCACTCGGGCGCGAACGTCATCGTCGACGACACCGACGAGTCCCGGCCGATGCGGTACTTCTACGACTACTGCAAGCTGCCGCCGAGCTTCGGCGAGCGCCGGGAGGCTACGACAGCACGTCCTTCGTGAGGAACCGCCCGACGGCGAGCGCCCCGAACACGACGAGGTAGCCCGCCTGGAGCAGGGCGTTGTCGACGAACGAATCCCACACCATGGGCTCGCGGAGCAGGTCGGCGAAGCCCAGCCAGTAGTGCGTGAACAGCCACGGATGCAGCCACTCCAGCTGCGGCAGCACGTCGAGGATCTGCGACACCACCGCGAGGATCGCCGTGGCCGCCATGGCGCCGACGGGCACGGTCGTGAGCGAGGAGAGGAAGAGCCCGATCGCGGACATGCCGAGCAGCGAGACCGTGACGTAGGCGGCGATCGCGAGGAAGCGCACCAGGGACTCGCCGACGGTCACCGTCGCGCCCGAGAGCAGCGTCACGGGCCCGATCGGGAACAGCAGCCAGCCGACGAGCGTCCCGACCACGACCACGGTCAGCGTCGCGGCCGCGCAGAACGCGGCGGCGGCGAGGTACTTCACGAGCAGCAGCCGCACGCGTCCGGCCGGCGCGATGAGCAGGTACCGCAGGGTGCCGTGGCTCGCCTCGCCGGCGATCGTGTCGCCCGAGACGACGCCGATCGTGAGCGGCAGGAACAGGGGGATCGCCACGATGAGCGAGGTCATGCCGACGAACAGCCCGTTGTTCGTGATCTCGCTGAGGAACGCCGGGCCGCGACCGTTCGGCGCCGGGCCGGCGATGATGAGCGCCACGCCGATGAGCACCGGGATGGCCGCGAGCGCCGCGAGCATCGCCCAGGTTCGCAGCCGACGGAAGAGCGTGAGCAGCTCGGAGCCGAGCAGCCAGAACGTGCCGCCGCCCGAGGGTCGGGCGGGCACGGCGTCGTCGACCGCGGTGTCCAGAGCCGGTCGAGCGGATGCCGCGGCGACGCGCTCCTCGACCCGCTCGGCGGATGCGCCGGCCCCCGCCTCCGCCTCACTGGACAACGTCGAACCCCTCCCCCGTGAGCTCCACGAACCGCTGCTCGAGGCTCGCGTGCACGGTCTCGAAGCCGCGCACCCGCACGCCGGCGCGCACGAGCGCGGCGACGACCGCCTCGGGCGCAGTGCCGCCGAGCCGCGCGGTCACGGCGCCGTCGGGATCGCTTTCGGCGGGGGCTCCAGAACCGACCTCGGCGTCGGCCGAGACGTCGACCGCCCCCTCGCCCAACGCCCGGGCCAGGACCTCGCGGGCCGCCGCCACGTCGGGCGTGCGCACCCGCACCCGGGCCTCGCCCTCGTCGCGGAAGTCGTCGAGCGTGCCCTGCGCGACGAGCCGGCCCGCGCTCATCACGCCGACGTGCGTGCAGACCTGCTCGACCTCGGCGAGGAGGTGGCTCGACACGAACACCGTCGTGCCGTCGTCGGCGAACGAGCGGATGAGCGCGCGCACCTCGCGCGTGCCCTGCGGGTCGAGTCCGTTCGTCGGCTCGTCGAGCACGAGCAGCTCGCGCCGCATGAGCAGCGCGTTCGCGATGCCGAGGCGCTGCTTCATCCCGAGCGAGTACGCGTGCACCCGCTTGCGCGCGGCGTGCGAGAGGCCGACGCGGTCGAGCGCCTCGGCCACGCGCTGGTCGCGGCTGCGCCGCGGTGCGTGCCGGTCGGCCGCGTCGAACCGCCGCAGGTTCGCCGCGCCCGACAGGTACGGCGAGAACGCCGGTCCCTCGACCAGCGCACCGACCCGCGGCAGCACCGAGTCGACGTGGCGGGGCATGGCGGCGCCCAGCACGCGCGCGTCGCCGGCGTTCGCCGCGACGAGGCCGAGCAGCATCCGGATCGTGGTGGTCTTGCCCGAGCCGTTCGGCCCCAGGAAGCCGAACACCGAGCCGCGCGGCACCGCCAGGTCGATGCCGTCGACGGCCACCTGCGAGCGGAAGCGCTTGGTGAGGCCGTGCGTCTCGATGGCGAGCTCGGACGTCGGCGCGGCCACGCGTCGGCCCGTCAGCCTGCGCTCGAGGCGACGGCGAGCAGGTGCTCGGGGGTCACGGCTCCGGCGAAGACGCGGCCGTCGTCGGTGATCAGCACGGTCGCGAGCGACGTCGAGATGATGCGTCCGCCCTCGACGCGCTGGGTGATCGAGTCGAGCAGCGTCGAGGCGTCGGCGAAGCCCTCTGCTGCTCCGGTGCCGGAATCGCCGGCATCACCGGACGCGCCGCCCTCGAGCATCGCCGCACCCGCAGCGCCGGCGGGCAGCTCGACGACCGTCGACCAGCCCGAGCCGTGCACGACCGGCCGCGGCATCCCCTCGGCCTCGGCACCGGGGCCCGACTCGGCGTCGGCCTTCCACTGCTCGACCTCGGCGACGGTCGGCACCGGCACCTCGTGCTCGGTCACCGTCGCACCGTCGGGCGGGGTGAATGCGAACACCGAGGCATCGGGCGCCGCGAACGACACGTCGGTGAAGGCCACGCTGAAGGCGGGCTTCTCGGCGCCCGCTGCGGTGACGGATGCCGCGAGCGCGACGCCCGTGTCGGCGTCGATCGCGACCGACACCTCGCCGACGAGCGTGGGGTCGTCGCGCGGAACGAGCACCAGTTCGTACACGTCGCGTCCGGCCACGCGGCCGTCGGTGCCGACCGAGACGTCGGTCGTCTCGTCGAGCCTCGCGAGGGCCTGGTCGAGCACTTCCTCGGGCGTCGGCAACGTGCCGACCTCCGCCTCGAGCTTCGCGCGCGCCTCGTCGGCGTGCGACGCGGCCTCGGTCTTCAGCGCGTCGAGCGCCGCCTGGTCGACCGTCACGTGCGTGGCCGACTGCTCGCGCGAGTCCCAGAGCCACACGCCCTCGCCCTTCGCGACGTAGACGTCGCGCTCGCCGAGGCGGTCGAGCACCTGCAGGCGCGCGTGCGATCCGTCGACGTAGACCTTGGCGGTGTGGTCCCCCGTGATGAGCGAGAGCAGCTCGTCGATGCCGGCACCGGATGCCGCGTCGCCGCCCTCGCCGCCGGCCGAGCCCTCGGCACCGGGCGTGGCCGAGGCGGAACCGCCCATGCCGCCGGTCAGGCCCGAGAGATCGGGGAGCCCCAGCTCGGACGTCTGCTCGACCGTGCCCGACATCGCCTCGACGTCGCTCGACGAGGCGAGCTCGAGCAGCTCCTTCGGCGTCAGGTCGGGGAGATCGACGGCGGCGTTCGCCTGCAACGGCACGAGCACGACGGCGGCGCCGACCACGATCGGCGCGGCGATGGCTGGGATCCAGCGGGCGAACCTGCGGGACGCCCCGGTGTCGCGGGGGCGCATGCCCTCAGGCTACGCCTTCCCGCGGCATCCGCACCCGGTCGGCGGCGAACGCTCAGGATCGACGATCGCGCCCGAGTCGACGACGCATCCGGGGCAACCCATTGCCTCACGACGTGCGCGGGGTCTACGGTGAGGGGCACTGTCGTGTGTCACCAGTTCGGGGGGTACGCTCATGGTCACCGTCGATCGTCGCCGTTCACTTCGCCACGCGGGCATCGCCCTCGCGGCGGCCACCTCGCTCGGCATCCTCGCCGCAGGCGCGCCGGCGTCCGCCGCACCGCCGACCGCGCCGGCCGCCGCTCCACCGGGCACGGTCTCGACCGGGCGGCCCGCGCCCGCGGCGCCGTCGACCTCGACCGGCTATGGCGGCGCGGTCTCGTCGGTCGACGCCGAGGCCAGCAACATCGGCCTGCAGGTGCTGCGCGCCGGCGGCAACGCCGCGGATGCCGCGGTCGCGACGGCGGCCGCGCTCGGCGTCACCGAGCCCTACAGCTCGGGCATCGGCGGCGGCGGGTACTTCGTGTACTTCGACGCGGCGTCGGGCGAGGTGACCACGATCGACGGACGCGAGACGGCGCCCGCCGACATGGAAGCGAACGCGTTCATCGACCCATCCACCGGCCAGCCCTACGCATTCGCCAGGGCCGTCACCTCCGGCCTCTCGGTCGGCGTGCCCGGCACGCTCGCGACCTGGGAGACCGCGCTCGACCGCTTCGGCACCGACTCCCTGCGCGAGGCACTGCAGCCCGCGATCGTGCTGGCGAACCGCGGCTTCACGGTCGACCAGACGTTCCGGCAGCAGACCCTCGACAACGCCGCCCGGTTCTCGCAGTTCCCCGACACGGCCGCACTCTTCCTCCCGGGCGGCGATGCGCCGAAGGTCGGTTCCACGTTCAAGAACCACGACCTGGCGCAGACGCTGAAGCTCATCGCGCAGCGCGGCACCGACGTGTTCTATGACGGCCCGCTCGCCGAGGAGATCGCAGACGTCGCGCAACAGCCACCGCTCGCATCCGACGCGACGATCAACCCGCCTCCGGGCGTGATGACGGCGGAGGACATCGCCGCCTACGAGGTGCTCGAGCAGGCACCCACCCATGTGGAGTACCACGGCCTCGACGTCTACGGCATGGCGCCGTCGTCGTCGGGCGGCACCACGGTGGGAGAGTCCTTGAACATCCTCGAGGACTTCGACCTCTCGGCCGACGACCAGGCGCAGGCGCTCCACCTCTACTTCGAGGCCACCGCCCATGCCTTCGCCGACCGCAATCGCTACGTCGGCGACCCCGCGTTCGGCGACGTGCCCACCGAGACGCTGCTCAGCCAGGAGTTCGCCGACTCCCGCGCCTGCCTGATCGACCCGGCGCAGGCGCGCCCGAAGCCCGTCGCACCGGGCGACCTCGCGGCCACCGGCTGCGAGGCGGCCGCCGCCGCAGCGTCCGACGGTCAGGGCGTCTCGACCACGCACCTCTCGGTCGTGGACCGCTGGGGCAACGCGGTGGCCTACACCCTCACCATCGAGCAGACCGGCGGATCGGGCATCACCGTTCCCGGGCGCGGCTTCCTGCTCAACAACGAGATGACCGACTTCAACTTCACGCCCGCCTTCGTGGGCGACCCGAACACGCCCGAGCCCGGCAAGCGCCCGCGCTCGTCGATGTCGCCGACGATCGTGCTCGACGACGGCGAGGTGCGGTACGTGCTCGGCTCGCCGGGCGGCGCGACGATCATCACGACCGTCGTGCAGATCCTGCTGAACCGCCTCGATCTCGGCATGACCCTGCCCGAGGCGGTGGCGGCGCCGCGGGCCTCGCAGCGGAACGCCGCGACCACCCCGGCGGAACCGGCCTTCATCGCGGCCTACGCCGCCGACCTCGCATCGTACGGCCAGGTGCTCGTCCCGGTGCAGGGCACGAACCCGAGTCCGTTGGCGGCGGAGATCGGCGCGGCGGCGGCCATCGAGGTCGATCAGGGCGGGCTCATGACGGCTGTAGCCGAACCCGTCCGGCGCGGCGGCGGCACCGGGCTGGTGGTGAAGCCGGCCGGCTGACGCCGCCCGAGACCGGGGCGGGGGCCGGGACACCCCCGCCCCCGTGGTGGATGCACGCCCGAGTCACCCCGAATCGCGCCGGACGTCGTGTCCCGGCGCGATTCGGGGTGAGTGGGTGTGGTCGGGAGGCCTCTGGCCCCTACCGCGCGCGCAGCCGCGGCGCCAGGTCGCGCTCGAACAGCTCGAGGAACCGACGCTGGTGGTGCCCCGGGGCGTGGAACACGAGGTGGTCGAAGCCCCAGTCGATGTACTGGCCGATCTGCTCGACCACCGCGTCGGGGTCGGACCCGACGATCCAGCGCCCGGCGATCTCCTCGATCGGCAGCGCGTCGGCGGCGCGCTCCATCTCGACCGGGTCGGTGATGTCGTGCTTCTGCTGCTTGGAGAGCGAGAGCGGCGACCAGAACCGGGTGTTCTCGAGGGCGGCCTCCTCGGTCTCCTCGTACGAGAGCTTGATCTCGATCATGCGGTCGATCGCGTCGTACCCCGCACCATCCCCCTGAGCCTGTCGAAGGGCGGCGCCCTCCTTGACCGCGGGGATGAGCTGGTCGACGTAGAGCTCGGCGCCCTTGCCCGACGTGCAGATGAAGCCGTCGCCCGCACGCCCGGCGTACTTCGCCACGGTCGGCCCGCCGGCCGCGATGTAGACGGGCACCGGGACATCCGGCCGGTCGTAGATCGACGCGTCGTGGGTCGAGTAGTACTCGCCCTCGAAGTTCACGCGCTCGTCCTTCCACAGCGCGCGCATGAGCCGCACGGCTTCGCGCAGGCGGGCGAACCGCTCGCGGAATTCGGGCCAGTCCTGCTCGTCGGCGCCGCGGAAGCCCGTCGCGATCTCGTTGAGCGCCTCGCCCGTGCCGAAGCCCGCGATGATCCTGCCCGGGTAGAGCACGCCGAGCGACGCGAACGCCTGCGCCAGCACGGCCGGGTTGTAGCGGAACGTCGGCGTCATCACGCTCGTGCCGATCCGCACGGTCGACGTGCGCTCGCCGACCGCGGCCATCCAGGTCAGCGAGAACGGCGCGTGCCCGCCCGTGTGCCGCCACGGCTGGAAGTGGTCGCTCGTCCACACCGACTCCATGCCGTGCCCCTCGGCCGCGACCGCGATCTCGACGAGCTCGCGGGGGTCGAACTGCTCGGCCGAGGCCTTGTATCCGAGAGTGAGCGTCATGTGGTTCCCTTCCGATCGGCGAGGCGCGCCACCGCTTCTGCGGTGTGGTCGCCGACTCCATGGTGCAGCACGGTTTCGAGGCCGTCGACCGTGTCGACGTCGCGAGTGAGTCCCGGTGCGTCGGATGCCGCGAGCTCGACGAACCCGGCGGCAGCGTGCCGCTCGGCGGATCCGGGCCCGAAGCGCGGGTCGAAGGCGATCTCGGCGACCGCAGTCGCGAGCGTCGTGCCGGTGCCGTCGGCGTCGCGAACGAAGGCGAGCGGATGCCGCGACGCCGCGTCGAGCGCCCGGTCGAGCTCCTCCGGGCGCAGGCCGGGCAGGTCGCCGAGCAGCACCGCGACCGCCACGGGCGACGCCGAGCGCGCGTGCGCGATGCCGTGTCGGATCGCCGGAAGCAGCCCCCGCTGGGCCGTCGCGTCGCCGTCGGCGCCCGGCTCAGCGAGGAACTCCGCGCCGTCCGCGAGGTCGGGGTCGTCGCCGACCACGATGACCCGGTCGACGGATGCCGCCGCGCGGGCGGCCGCGATGGTGTCGAGCGCGAACGCCCGCGCCAGCTCGGCGCGCGCGGCATCCGCCACCGCCGGCGACAGCCGGGTCTTGCCCGCGGCGGGCGCCTTCACGGGGATCACGACGGTCCAGCGCGTTCCTGCCGCGGCATCCGGTGCAGCGCTCATGCCCGCAGCCCCGGCAGCACGTCGCGGCCGAAGGCCTCGAGGAACTCCGCCTGGTTGCGACCGACGTTGTGCAGGTAGATGCGCGTGAAGCCGAGGTCGAGGTGGCGCTGGATGTCGGCGCGGTGCACCTCGAGGTCGGCCGAGACGACCATGCGGCCGGCGAAGTCCTCGGGGCGCACGGTGCGGGCGAGCTGGTCGAACTCGTACGGCGAGCGGATGTCGCTGCGCGGGAACCGCATGCCGCCGTTCGGCCACTCGACGAGCGCGTTGCGCATGGCCTCCTCGTCGGTCGGCGCCCACGACAGGTGCAGCTGCACGACCTTCGGCATGGCGCGTGCGTCCCGCCCGACCTCGCGGGCGCCCTCGGCGAAGCGCTGCAGCAGCGGCGCGAGCCGGTCGGTGGGTCCGCCGAGCGTGATGAACCCGTCGACGCTGCGGCCCGCCCGGCGCGCGGTCACGGGGCCGGATGCCGCGACGAGGATCTCGGGGGCGGTGGGCGGCATCGTCCAGAGCCGCGTCGACTCGAGGCGGAAGTGCGGGCCCGAGTGGCGCACGTCGCGGCCGGCGAGCGACCCCGCGAACAGCTTGCGGATCACGTCGACCGCCTCGAACATGCGGTTGATGCGCTCGGGCGCCTCGGGCCAGTACTTCCCGACGATGTGCTCGTTGAGCGCCTCGCCCGAGCCGATGCCGAGCCAGTGCCGGCCGGGGTAGAGCGCGCCGAGCGTCGCGCTCGCCTGCGCGACGACCGCCGGATGCATGCGGAACGTGGGCGTCGTCACACCCGGGCCGAGGTCGCCCGCGGTGCGCTCGCCGATGGCCGCGAGCACGGCCCACACGAACGACGACTCGCCCTGCGCCGGGACCCACGGCTGGAAGTGGTCGGTCGCCATGACCCCGCGGAAGCCGTGCGACTCGGCGAGCGCGGCGAGCGCCACCGCCTCGGCGGGCGGGAACCGCTCGAGCATGGCGGCGTAGCCGATGTGCGCTGACACCCCTCCATCCTGCCCGTTCCCCGTGCGCAATTCAGGTGCGGAGGTGTGTCGCCGGGCCGGTTCCCGGCGTGTCGGGCCGACGCGCCGCGGGCGCACCTGAATTGCGAACCCGAGCACACCCGTGGGTTGAGGAGGCGCGAAGCGCCGTCTCGAAACCCGGCCGCCCGCGCTAACCCGCGGAGTCCGCGCCCTCCTCGGCCTGCGACTCGTCGAACCCGTCGCGGTAGCCCTCGTTGTACGCCTCGTCGGCGCCCACCCGGAACAGGTCGCGCTCGGCCGGGCGGAGGATGCTGCGCGCGCCCGGGAGGTCGAGGTCGCCCACGTAGCGGCCGAGTCCTCGCACCACGGCGACCGGGACGCCCGACGACTTGCCCTTCACGAGCTCGGCCGCGCCGGCGACCTGGTCGGCCACGCACGGCATCGTGACCGCGAGCGGCTTGCCCGAGGCATCCGCCGACCCGCGCAGGTCGTCGAAGACGTGCACGCCCGCGGCGCCGATGGCGATATCGGTCTGTCCCTCGCGCCAGGGTCGACCGAGCGTGTCGGAGAGGATGACGCCCACGTGCCGTCCCGTGAGGGCGCGCAGCCCGGTGGCGAGCGCGCGCGCCGACGCGTCGGGGTCGAGCGGCAGCAGGAGCACGGTGCCGTGCGGGGCGTTCGACGCGTCGACGCCGGCGGCGGCCCCGATGATGCCCTGCCGGTTCTCGACGATGCGGGTGACGCCGCCCTCGTACTCGCGCGTGGCGACGACTCGCACGGTCTCGGCGGTGATCGCGGCCTCGCGGTCGTCGGCCTGCACGATGCGGCCCTCGGACTTGGACACGACCTTCGAGGTCACGACGAGGATGTCGCCGTCCTCGAGCTCGGTGGCGGAGGCGATGAGCTGGGCGAGGTCGTCGCCCTGCCGGATCTCGGGCAGCCCCTCGACGCCTTCGATGCTGTATGCCACGGGTGACCGCCTCCCTCGCTCCTGCCCCGATCCTTGCAGCATCGGGCGCGCCGCTGCCAGAATTCGGCTGGTGGGGCGCCCGTCCTGGGGCGAGAGGGGAGGCCGTCATGAGCGATGCCGTCCAGCCGAAGCCGGTCCAGCCGCCTCCGATCCAGCCGGAGCCGGTCCAGCCGCCGCCGGTCCAGTCCGAGTCCGTGCCGGCGTCGCCGTACCAGCCCGCGGCACCCGCGAAGCGACCGATCATCATGTGGGACCTCGTGACCACGATCGTGCTCCTCGTGCTGATGATCGGCGCAGCGCTCCTCGCGTCGTTCCTCTCCTTCTTCCTCGCGTTCGCCGGCGACTCCTGCGGAGCGAGCTCGGTGTGCGACTACGACCGCATGGCCACCGGCATGATGGTGGCGATGATCGGCCCGCTGCTCGTCGGACTGCTCGCCCTCATCGCCGCGATCATCCTGCTCGTCCTGCGGCGGATCGCGTTCTGGATCCCGCTCCTCGGCATCCTGCTCATCGTCGGGGTGTTCATCGGCGGCTTCGCCCTCACGGCCTCGGGCGTGGTCCCGGCCTCGCCGTGATGCCGGGCCCGAGCGGCGCAAGGGGTTGAGCGCGGGGCCCTCCCCGTGCCTACGATCGGTCATGAACGCGCGGCACGCCGGCTCCCTCGACGACGACGCCATCCCCTCCGACGGGCGGGACGAGACGCCCAACGAACGCAGCGACCGCCACTGGACCGACATCCTGCAGGAGCTGCGCGTCGCGCTGACGGGTACGCAGCTCATCGGCGGTTTCCTCCTCGCGGTGGCCTTCCAGCAGCGGTTCACGGAGCTCGACACCTACCAGCTCGCGCTCTACCTGACGCTCGTGGCGCTGGCGGGCCTCGCGACCGTCATCGGCCTCGCACCGGTGACCCTGCATCGCACGCTCTTCGGGCGCCGGGTCAAGGGCCGCATCGTCCGGATGGGCAACCGGCTGCTGATCGCCCACCTCGCCGTCGTCGCGCTGCTCGTGTTGGGCGTCACGACCCTCGTCTTCGACTTCGCCGTCTCGCGCGCGGCCGGCATCGTCGCCTTCTCGCTGGGAGCGGTCATCATCATCGGCTTCTGGGTGGTGCTGCCTCGGCTGCGGCCGGTGCGCGGCGAGGACGACGGGGCCCGGCGCACCCTCGCCGAGGACGCCGACGGCGACGTCGAGGCGTGACGTCCGCGCCGCCGTTCGGCGTCGGTGCCGCCGCATAGGCTTGCTGCATGCGCCTCGCCACCTGGAACGTCAACTCGATCCGCACCCGCGTCGACCGCGTCGTCGACTGGATGGTGCGCGAAGACGTCGACGTCCTGGCCATGCAGGAGATCAAGTGCAAGCCCGAGCAGTTCCCGGCCGAGAAGTTCGAGGACGCGGGCTACGAGCTCGCCCTGCACGGCTTCGACCAGTGGAACGGCGTCGCCATCGCGAGCCGCAAGCCCATCGAGTCCGTCGAGACGGCGTTCCCCGGCATGCCGGGCTTCGCGAAGGGCGTCGAGGGTCCCGACCAGCCGCAGGAGGCGCGCGCGATCGGCGCCACGGTCGACGGCGTCCGGGTGTGGAGCCTCTACGTCCCGAACGGCCGCTCGCTCGGCGACCCGCACTACGCGTACAAGCTCGACTGGCTCGCCGCCCTCACCGAGTACACGCGTGAGCAGACCACCTCGTTCCCCGAGGTGCCGTTCGCACTCGTCGGCGACTTCAACATCGCGCCGTTCGACGTCGACAACGGCGACCCCACGGTCATCGTCGGCCAGACCACGCACGTCTCGCCGCCCGAGCGCGAGGCGTTCTTCACCCTCGAGAACGCCGGGGTCAGCGACGTCGTGCGATCGCGCGTGCCCGAGGGCCTCTTCACGTACTGGGACTACAAGCAGCTGCGCTTCCCCCGCAACGAGGGCATGCGCATCGACTTCATCCTCGGCTCGTCGGCGTTCGCCGAGGCGGTGACGGATGCCTCGATCCACCGCAACGAGCGCAAGGGCACCGCGCCCTCCGACCACGTCCCCGTACTCGTCGATCTCGCCCTCTCGCGCGCCGACGACGACCTGCCGATGATCTTCGGCTGACCCGCACGCCGCACCCGCGGCATCCGGGCCCGGCGCCCGCGTACCAGAACGGATGCCGCGTGCCAATCCCCGGCCGCGGCTGGGCGGCTCCCAGCCGCGGCCGTTACCCTCGGAAGCGTGACGACGACCCCCAGCAGCGTGAAGGGCGACTCCTTCGCCGGCACGACGCTCGTCGACCGCTACCGGCTCGACGGCCTCATCGGCCGCGGCGGCATGGCGGCCGTCTACCGCGGCGTCGACCTCTCGCTGGGACGCCCGGTGGCGGTGAAGGTCTTCGCCGAGGCCGCCGAGGGGATCGACGACACCGAGCGCCGTCGCAGCGAGACCGCGCTGCTCGCGAGCCTCTCGCACCGTGCGCTCGTGCGGCTCTACGACGCGGCGCGAGATGAGGCCACCGGCCGCGAGTTCCTCGTGATGGAGCTCGTCGAGGGCCGCGACCTGCGCGAGACCCTGAAGCTCGGCCCGCTGAACGCAGCGGATGCCGCCGGCATGCTCGCCGACCTCGCCGAGGGCCTGCACGTGATCCACGATCGCGGCATCGTGCACCGCGACGTGAAGCCCGCGAACGTGCTGCTCGAGTCCGCGCACCTGCCGACGCGCACCTGGAACGCCAAGCTCGCCGATTTCGGCATCGCCCGGCTCATCGACGACGCGCGCCTGACCCGCACGGGCATGCTCGTCGGCACACCCGGCTACCTCAGCCCCGAGCAGGTGAACGGACGCCCGCCGACGCCCGCCGCCGACGTCTACTCGCTCGGCCTCCTCCTGCTCGAGGCGCGCACGGGCGAGACCGCGTTCCCGGGCCCCGCCGTCGAGGCCGCGAGCGCGCGGCTCGCACGCGACCCCGACATCCCCGAGTCGCTCGGCCCCGACTGGGTCACCCTGCTGCGCACGATGACCGCGCGCGAGCCCGCCGATCGGCCGACCGCACTCGAGGTCGCGGTCGCCGCCACGCAGCTCGACACCGCGGCATCCCCCGACCCGGGCGTCACGGCGCCGACGATCGCGTTCACGGATGCCGCGGCACCCGACACGGTCGCAGTCACCCCCGCCGCCACGGCTCCGCCTTCGGTCGACGAGGAGGACGGCACCGCCGCGACGCGCGTGCTCCCCGCGGCCGACCGCTCGTTCTTCGCCACGCCTGCCGCGGCCCGGCCCGATGCCACGCCCACGCGGTCGGAGGTGCGCGCACAGGCTCGCGCCGACCGCGACGGCGAGCGTCGCTGGGTGCGCCCGCTCATCGCGATCGGGCTCCTGCTCGTGGTCCTCGGCGTCGCCGCGTGGATCGTGATCGGCGCGCTCAGCGCCCCCACGACGGCGCCCGAGCCCGCGCCGCTGCCCGCTGTTCCCGGCGAGCTCGGGGTGCACCTCGAACAGCTCGACGAGGCCGTGACCGGAGGCGGATGATGCGATTCGCGAAGTCCCGAACGGCCCTCTCCGCGACGGTGCTCGCGGCGGGGCTCGTCCTCGGCCTGTCCGCGTGCGCCGCGTCGAGCGAGAACACGGCGGCCGCCATGCACGACTCCGTCGTGCAGATCTCCGAGCGCGCGGCTGCCGGCGACTACGCCGGCGCCCTGGCCGAGCTCGCCCTCCTCGAGCGCGACGTCGCGACGGCCGCCGACAACGGCGCGATCGACGCCGCACGCGAGGCCGAGATCCGGTCGGCCATGGACGTCGTGCGTGCCGACCTCGAGGCGGCCGATGCGCCCGCCGCGCCGGCGCCGGCGCCCGAGCCGACGACCGAACCCACGCAGAACGGCGACGACAACCCCGATCCCGGCGAGGACAACCCGAACAAGGGTCCGGGCAACAACAACGGCAACAACGGCAACGGGAACGGCGGCAAGGACGGCGGAGGAGACGACGACTGACGCGAGTCGCGGCATCCGTCGCCCCTCGGTCGTCGCCCCGGCGATTCGCGGCTGGCGTCCAGCTTGCGCGCGTACGGTCTCGGCATGACCACGGAAGTCCTGACCGTCATCTGCGCTGTCGGCGTCGTCGTGCCGGTCCTGCTCGCCGCCGCGCGGCTGCGCTCGCGTCCGGTCCCGGTGCGCGTCCGTTCCTCGGACGGTCAGCGCCCGGTGAACCGCTCCATCGAGCGGTAGACGCCGAACCCGTCCCCGACGAGCCGATCGAAGACCCGCGTGGGCAGGATGCCACGCAGCGCGCGCGAGAGCCCGACGCTCCAGGGCAGTTCGACGAGCGGCGCCCCGGCGAGCATCGCCCGCCAGACCCGGTCGACCACGATCTCGGGCTCGAGGACCGGGGCGAGCAGCGGCCCCTTCGCTCCCGCGAACATGCCCGTGGAGATGTAGCTCGGCGTCACGGTGGTGACCTTGACGTTCCCGTGGTCGGCCTGCTCGAGCTCGAGCCGCAGCGAGTCGCTCCAGCCGATGAGCGCGGCCTTCGACGCGGCGTACACGGCCATGCGCGGGTTGGCGAGCGTGCCGGCCGCCGACGCGATGTTGACGATGCGCGAGGGACGATAGGCGTTCGCGATCATGCCCGGGATGAACTCGCGCGTGATGTACATGGGCGCGAGCGCGTTGACCTGCATGGTCGGACGGGTGTCCTCCCCGTTGTCGGTCTCCCAGAAGTACCGGTTGCCGCGCACGATGCCGGCGTTGTTGATGAGCACGTCGGGGTTGCCGACCTCGCGGCGCACGCGCTGGGCGGTCTTGGCGATCGCGCCGAGGTCGCCGACGTCGACGACGTACGATCGCACCGCGGTGCGTCCGCGCGAGATCGCGCCGAGCTCGTCGGCGGCCCTGGCGAGCGCGGCCGCGTCGCGGTCCCAGAGGGTGACGGATGCCGCGTGCTCGGCCACGGCGCGCTCGGCGTACATGCGCCCCATGCCGCCGGCCGCACCCGTGATGAGCACCTTCGCGCCCTGCACCGTTCTCGTCATCGCTCCATCTTCGCGCACGCGGATGTCGACGAGTTCCGCGCCGTCGTCAGTCGGCGGATGCCCCGGCCTCACGGCGCTGCCGCACGATCTCGGCCGACACCCGCGTGATGAGGTCGTAGGGCACGGGCTTCGCGTAGGGGAAGTTCACGGAGTCGGTCTTGGCGCGGAACGGTGCGATCTCGGCCTCGAGCCCGCCGTCGAACCGGGGCACGGGATAGAGGCCGACGTGGTGCTTCCACCCCGCGAAGTGGATGGCGTAGCGTCCGCCGAGCATGACCGCGGCGATGCCGTAGCGCATCTTCTCCTCGCCGTCGGGCACGGCCGCGTGGATCGCCGCGCGCACGCGTTCGAGCACGTCGCGCACGTCGTCGGGGAAGGTCGCGAGGTACTCGTCCACCGTCTGCGGTCCGGCTGCCATGCCTGCAGCGTACAACACTGAACCGATCGGTTCAACGATTGGTCCCTCGGCACGTGCGAGCATGGGCGGATGACGACTCCCGACATCCGCCTCGTGCCGAAGTCCGACGACGCGACCGCGGAGTGGCTCCCGATCGCGATGGCCGCCTACGAGGCGGCGCGCATGCGCGCGGGCGACACGGCCGAGCAGGCGGCCGCAGCGCGGAAGCTCTCGGAGGAGCAGTTCTTCCCCGGCGGACGGCTCGTCGCCGGGCACTTCCTCTTCACGGTCGAGGCCGACGGCGAGGACGCCGGGTGGCTGTGGATCGGGCCGTCGGGCGACGCGTCGAGCTGGTGGGTGTGGGACGTCGCCGTGCACGAGTCGTTCCGCGGGCGCGGGATCGGGCGCGCGACGATGCTGCTCGCCGAGGACGTCGCCCGCTCGCAGGGCGCCGCGTCGATGCGGCTCAACGTGTTCGCCTACAACACGCCGGCGATCCGGCTCTACGACGAGCTCGGCTACGAGACCGCGTCGATGCACAAGCAGAAGCTGCTCTAGGGATCCGCGTTCCGCGCGGCATCCGCCCGGCGCAGCAGCAGCTGCCGCTCGCGCTCGTTCGCGGTCATCGCCGCCGCACGCTCGAACTCGGCGGCCGCCTCGGCACGGCGTCCCTGGCGTTCGTAGAGGTCGCCGCGCACGCTCGGCACGAGGTGGTAGCCGCGCAGCGCGGGCACGTCGTCGAGCTGGTCGAGCAGTGCGAGCCCGGCGGCAGGGCCCTGCGCCCGTCCGAGCGCGACGGCCCGGTTGAGCTCCGCCACGGGCGATCCGGTGCGGCGCCCGAGTCGTTCGTAGAGCTCGGCGACCCGGTCCCAGTCGGTGTCGTCGACGGATGCCGCGCGCGCATGCTCCGCGGCGATCGCCGCCTGGAGTGCATACGGGCCGGCCTCGGCGCCGGGGCCGACCTCCGCCACGAGTGCGTCGGCACGGGCGAGGGCGTCGAGCCCCCGGCGGATGCGCGCGGCATCCCACCGCCTGCGGTCCTGGGCGTCGAGCAGGATCGGCTCGCCGTCGGGGCCGGCGCGCGCGGCGAGGCGTGAGGACTGCAGCTCCATGAGCGCCGCCAGCCCGTGCACCTCGGGGTCGTCGGGCACGAGCGCCGTGAGGATGCGGCCGAGCCGGACGGCCTCGTCGCAGAGCGCCGGCCGCATCCAGTCGTCGCCCTCGGTGGCCGAGTAGCCCTCGTTGAAGAGGAGGTAGACGACGCCGAGCACGGTCTCGAGACGTGCGACGCGCTCGGGCCCGCTCGGCTCCTCGATCGCCGCGCCGGCGTCGGCGAGGGTGCGCTTCGCCCGCGAGACGCGCTGCGCGATGGTCGCCTCGGGCGCGAGGTAGGCGCGTGCGATCTCGCGCGTCGTGAGTCCTGCGACGAGCTTCAGCGTCAACGTCGTCTGCGACTCCGGCGTGAGCGCCGGGTGGCAGCAGATGAACATGAGGCGCAGCACGTCGTCCTCGACGTGGTCGATGCCGGCGCCGGGGTCCTCGTCGATCGCCTCCGAGAGCTCGCGCGCGAGCGCCGCAGCGGCCGCGTCGTGCTTGGCGCGGGCGCGGAACGCGTCGACCGCGCGACGCTTCGCCGTGGTCATGAGCCACGCTCCCGGGTTGTCGGGGATGCCGGACGCCGGCCACTGCGCGAGGGCGGCGACGATCGCGTCCTGCGCGACGTCCTCGGCGAGGCCGACGTCGCGCACGATGCGCACGAGCGCGGCGATGAGCCGCGTCGACTCGAGCCGCCAGACGGCCTCGATCGCGGCGCGCGTCGTCTCGTCGCCCACGCGAGCATGAGACCACGCGCGCCGCGCGGGTGCAAGCGTCAGAACTCGGCGATCTGCCGGATCTCGACGCTGCCCTCGAAGCCGGGCCAGTTGTCCTTGTGGATCTGCATCAGCCGCCGGCCGAGCTCGAGCGCCTCGTCGTACGAGCGCACCTCGATGACGGCATAGCCGCCCACGAGCTCCTTCGCCTCGGTGAACGGCCCGTCGACGGCCTTGATGTTCCCGTCGACGAGCGAGACGATCGCCCCGGCGTCGCTCGGCAGCAGTCCCTGGCTGTCGATCAGCACCCCGTTCGCGCGGCCCCAGCGGTCGTACTCCGCCATCGCCTCGTAGACGGCCGGCGGCGTCTCGCCGTTCGACTCACTGGACTTCATCAGGCACATGTAACGCATGGGATCCCTCCTCGGTGCGGCGTGCTCCGTCGGCTCGCCCTCACGATAGCGTCGGCGGCTCGTCGCCGTTCTCGACATGCGTCCGAGAAAAGTTCCGACTCGATGTCGAGAACGGATGCCGCGACGCGACGCCATGGTGAACGACCCGATCGACCGACCGGGTCAGGACCGGAAGGAACGACGCCATGGACATCCGCACCGACACCGCGACCACTCGAGTCGCACCGACCTCGGCGAGCCGACGCTCGGCGCACGCCGGCGATCGCACGACCCGCGCCCTCGTCACGGCTGGCGTCATCGCGGGGCCGCTCTTTGTCGCCGTGGGCCTGGTGCAGGTGCTCACGCGCGAGGGCTTCGACCTGACGCGGCATCCGCTCAGCCTGCTCTCGCTCGGCGACCTCGGCTGGATCCAGATCGCGAACTTCATCGTCGCGGGCGCACTCATGCTCGCGTTCGCCGTCGGCACCCGGCAGAGCCTCGGCGACGGACCCGGCCGGACCTGGGCGCCCGTGCTGTTCGCGCTCTACGGCGTCGGACTCGTGCTCGGCGGCGCCTTCACCGCCGATCCAGCGCTCGGGTTCCCGGTCGGCACGCCCGACGGCTACCCGACCGAGTGGACGTTCCACGGCACCGTGCACGCGTTCGCCGCACCGCTCGCCTTCCTCGCGCTCGTCGCCGTGACCTGGGTGGTCGCCCGACGACTCGCGTGGGAGGGGCACCGCGCGGCGGCCGCCTGGTCGCGCGTGATCGGCGTGGCGTGCCTGCTGCTCTGCCTGCCGTTCGGGCCGGCGACGAGCGTGCGGCTGTTCGTGGGCGTCGCGCTCGGGTTCGCGTGGATCACGGCCTACGGGATCTCGCTGCTGCGGGGTCGCGACACCGTGGGTTGAGGAGCCCGCGCAGCAGGCGTCTCGAAACCCGCGCACGGGATGCGGTTTCGAGACGCGTCCGGCTCCGCCGGGCGCTCCTCAACCAGCGGAACGCGTCACCAGGGCTCGCCGACCTCGGGCAGGAACGCGCGCACCTTGCCGACCGCATCGGGGAAGCACGCCTCGAGCACCTCGGTGGCCGAGATCTCGTTGCCGTAGTCGCCGGTGAGCCGCAGGCCCACGATGGCGTTGATGAGCATGCCGGTCGCCATGAACTCGCGCGTCTCGTCGGCCGAGAAGCCCGCCTCGTCGCGGAGGAAGCGCCAGATATCGCTGAAGCCGGCGCGGGCGACCCGCCCGATCTCGGGCTCGCCGCCCAGTGCGGTGGAGTTCGCGATCACGGGCAGCATGCCGCGCTCGGCCAGCAGGCCCGTGTAGGCGGAGCCCATGCGCTCGGCCCGGCCGTCGGCGTCGCCCGGGAGCGCCGCGCGGAACTCGTCGATGAGACGTGAGTATGCCCGCTCGATGACCGCGATGAACAGCTTCTCCTTGGTGCCGAACAGCCGCACGACGTAGGGCTGGCTCACGCCCGCGGCGCGCGCGACCTCGTCGGTGGTGGTGCCCACGTAGGTCTTGGCGCCGAACACGGCCGTGGCCGCCTCGAGGATCAGCTCGCGGCGGTCGGCGGCCTTCATGCGAGCGGCCGGCGCGACGTCTTCGATCGTCATGCTTGACATGTTATCAGTCGATTACTACAGTCCCAAGTAATCATCCGATAACAACTTCAAGGAGCCGACGTGTCCACCGTCCTCGATGCCGCACCCGGGCCGCGTTCGCGGTCCACCGCCGGCCGCCGGCCGAGCCCGCTCTGGCTCGTGCTCGTCGCGACCGCGCTGCCGATGTTCATGGCCACCCTCGACAACCTCGTGATGACGAACGCGCTGCCCGTGCTGCACGCGGAGTTCGGGGCATCCGTCGAGGAACTGCAGTGGTTCATGAACGCCTACACGCTCGCGTTCGCGAGCTCGATCCTCATGGCGGTGGCGCTCGGCGACCGCTACGGGCGCCGCACGCTGTTCCTCATCGGCATCGTCGTATTCACGCTGAGCTCGGCGTTCGCCGCCCTCGCCGCCGACCCGGGCCAGCTCATCGCCGCCCGCGCACTGCAGGGCTTCGGCGCCGCGGCGATCATGCCGCTCTCGCTCACGCTCCTCGCCGGGAACGTGCCGGTCGCCAAGCGCCCGCTCGCGATCGGCATCTGGGGCGGCGTCGCCGGACTCGGCGTCGCGACCGGTCCGCTCATCGGCGGCGCGGTGCTCGAGGGCTGGGCCTGGCAGGCGATCTTCTGGATCAACGTGCCCGTCGGCGTCGTCTCGGTCGCGCTCGCCCTGCTCGCCCTGCCGAACAGCTTCGGCGCACGCCTTCGGGCCGACGTGCTGGGGCTCGTGCTCTCGGGCGCCGGCCTGCTCGCCTTGGTCTACGGCATCGTCCGGGGCAACGAGGCCGGCTGGGACAGCATGGAGGTGCTCGGCAGCCTCATCGCGGGCGCCGTGCTGCTCGCCGCGTTCGTCGTCTGGGAGTCTCGGGCCTCGGCGCCGCTCCTGCCTCTGCGACTCTTCCGCGATCGCAGCTTCTCGGTGGCGAACGTCGCCGGGTTCGGGTTCAGCTTCGGCGCGTTCGGGTCGATCTTCATCCTGATCCAGTTCCTGCAGGTGGTGCAGGGCGCGACGCCGCTCGAGGCCGCGCTGCAGACCTCGCCGTGGACCCTCGCGCCGATGGTGGTCGCGCCGCTCGCGGGCTTCATCGCCCCGCGGGTGGGCACGCGCGCACTCATCGTGTCGGGCCTGCTGCTGCTCGGCGGCGCCCTGTTCTGGCTGTCGGGCCTGCTCGACGCGTCGGTCGAGTACCCCGCCTACATCGCGCCGTTCGTGATCGCCGGCGTCGGCATGGGGCTCGTGTTCGCGCCCTCGTCGACCGCCGTGCTGGCCACCATGGTGCCCGACGACCACGCCAAGGCGAGCGGCACCAACTCGATGCTGCGCGAGGTCGGCGTCGCGCTCGGCATCGCCGTGTCCACCGCCGTCTTCACGGGCGCGGGCGGCCAGCTCACGCCGGCCGACTACGCGGAGGGCGCCCAGCCGGCCGTGCTGGTGGGAGCGGCCGTGCTCGTGGCATCCGCGCTCGTCGCCACGCTGCTGCCCGCGGGACGGGCCGTGAAGGCCGCGACGACGGACGAGCGTGCGACCGGGACGGCCGAGACGGCCGACTCGTCGGCCGCGGCCGAACCCGTCGGCGCGGGCACTCCCGTCGGCTGACTCGTATCACCGCATTCGAGGCCCCGTCCGCGCGATCGCGCCGGGCGGGGTCTCGGTCGTCGCGGGCGGTGTCGCGCTAGGCGCCGGCCATGAGTCCGGCGAGCCCGAAGAAGCCCCAGATGATGCCGAGGATGATCGTCACCAGGCCGATGATGATCGCCGCGTTGGCGAAGCCCTTGCCGCGATCGCCGCTCTTGCCCACCTGGTTGAGCGCGATGAAGCCGAGGATGACCGCGATGATGTTGAAGCCGAGGAGCGAGATCACGAACGCGACGATCGAGAGCACGTTCCATTTCCCGGTCGAGGCGGGTGCCGGCGGCAGGTCGTACTCGGCCGGCAGATCGGAGTCGGACATCTGGCCCTCCACTACGTGATGGATGACGGTCGCTGCCTGCATCGTGGCAGCAGCGCCGTAGGGGTGTCAACGACCCAGATCAGGGTACCGATGCGGCCCCGACACGACGGAGCCCCCGCCTCCGACCCGCACGGGCCGGCGACGGGGACTCCCGCGTCGTACGCGAATCGGCTAGTTGACGGTGACCGTCGAGTTCGCCATGAGCGCCGTGGCGAAGATGATCCAGAAGATGATGCCGATGATGATCGACACGAAGCCGAGGACGATCGCCCAGATGGCCAGGCCTCGGCCGCGCTCGCCGGTCTTCTTGATCTGGTTGAGGCCGATGAAGCCCAGGATGATCGAGATCAGGCTGAAGCCGAGGAAGACGATCACGAAGGCGACGATCGACAGGACGTTCCACTTCTCACCGGTCGCCGGCGCGGGAGCCGCGGCGGCAGCGGGAGCAGGAGCAGGAGCAGGAGGGGCCGGAGCCGGCGCCGGCGTCGCGGCCGGAGTGGGCTCGGGCTGCGATGCCGGGGGAGGTACTGAATCAGTCATGTGAGCGTTCCTCGCGATCTTGGTGGACGAATGGCCGTTCCGCATACTGGCAGCGTGCCGAACGGCTGTCAACGACCCACAACGGGCGAGTCGTCATCGGGTGACGCAACCGTAATCCGACGTCATCGGACACGCCGCATGGCGCGATAGGCCAGCCGCTCCTCGGGGGACAGGTGCTCGGTCGCGTACGACAGCATCGTCCGGGGCATCCGCGGGGCGTACTCGTCGAGGAAGGCGGTGAGCTCGGCCCGGCCGACGCGCTTGCCGACCTCCCGCAGCATCCAGCCGACCGCCTTGTGCATGAGGTCCTCGCGGTCGTCGAGGAGCCGGGCCGCGAGCCGCAGCGTCGGGGCCGCGTCGCCGGCCTTGATGAACGCGAACGTCGCGAGCACGGCGACCCGGCGTTCCCAGAGCGAAGCGGATGCCGCGAGCCCGTCGAGCAGCGGGTCGTCACCGCGCCCGGCGTCCACCAGCACCTCCCCGACCAGCCACTCGGCCGAGCAGTCCACGAGGTCCCAGTTGTCGACGTGACCGGACCGCACCGCGTCGAGGTACGCGACGTGCAGGTCGCGCCGCACGGCGTCGTCGCGGGTGCGGGCACGGCCGGCGACCTGGAACCGGCGCACCATGATGAGCAGGCCCGCGAGCCGGTGCTCGTGCACGCCGCTCGCGAGGAGCCGTTCCACCTCCGGCTGCGGGAGGGCGGCGAAGCGCGCGACCACGGTGCGCGTGGCGGGCACGGTCACGCCGATGAACTCGTCGCCCTCGCCGTACTCCCCGGGTCCGGTCTTGAAGAACCGAGCCGAGCCGGCGGCCCGCTCTGGGGAGGCGAGCTCGGCGAGCGCCGCCTGCACGTCCTCGGCGGTGGCAGCGGCATCCGGCGCCGAAGCCCCGCTCATGCGACCCATGTGCGGCACCCTACCGGCCGTGACCGCAGGCATCTCGAACGGGCGCGGCGGTCGTCACCGACTCGCCGCGCCCGTGCAGGGATCGCTCGGAAGCGCGGTTCAGAACGAGCCTCCGATCGGCGACAGGTCGTCGTCGACGGTGTCGCTGCTCGGAGCGGTGTCACCGCCACGGCTGGGGGACAGGTCGTCGTGCACGGCGACCGGCGCGCTGCGCTGCACCTCGGTGCTGCCCTTCAGCTCGCGCATGGCGTCGGCGCTGAACGCCGTCTGCTCGACCGCGACGGGCTGCGAGTGCAGCTCGCGCCGAGCGTCGGCGCTGACGCTGCGGGCGGACTGGGGGGCCGTGCCCTGCGCGTGCAGCTCGCGGAGGACGTCCGCGCTGAACCCACGGGGCTCCTGGGCGGCCAGCTCGGCCATGCGCTCGGTGACGCGGTCGTGCACCTGCGTGGGCGAGAGGTCGTCGCGCACGATGACTGCGCCCTCGGCGAGGCCGATGACGCTTGCGGCGTTCGCCGCCGGGCGCAGGTCGTCGCGGACCTGTCCGCCCTGTGCGGCCACGCCGGCGCAGCCGCTCATCAGAACCATCAGCGACGCGATCGCGATGACCGGCGCCGCCCTCCTTGCATCCATGGTTCCGTTCCTTCCTGGTTGGGGCTCCACGGGGTGTGGGGTAGTCGTGAAGGTACGGATGCCGCGAAGAGGCCGGATCCGGGATGCCACCCCGAACCGCGTCCGATAATCCTGAGCTTTTCTCAGTGCTGGCCGCAGGCGTAGGCTCCGAACGGAGGGGGACGCCGTGGTTCGGGGCCGCGCGGCGCAGGCGTGCACGAGGTGGCGGAGTCCGTCGCGGGATCGCGCGTGCACGCAAGAAAGTCGCAGCCGACCGCAACACATCGCGGGAAGCCTGCGTCTAGCCTTGGAAGTGCGGCCGATCCGGCCGCAACGGGATCGCACTCGCGACCGCATCCACGCACCCACGGGGAACGGAGGTTCACATGTCGAACATCACGATCGACGCCATCATCGGCGAACCCGAGGTCCTCGAGGACGAGGTCACCGCCGCCGACATCGCGCTCGCGCACGGCGTCGAGTCCGATCCGGCGTGGCTCCGGCTCAAGGAGTCGGCCACGAAGCTGCAGGCCCTGCAGGTGAAGGACGGGTCGGTGCCCGCTTCGACGGGCTCAGGGACCCCTTCGACGGGCTCAGGGACCCCTTCGACGGGCTCAGGGACCGATGCGGTCGGCGAGGCATCCGTGCTCGTCGACGCCATCGTGGAGTCGATCGAGGCGCTCGCGCCGCGGTTCCCGCACGAGCGCGCGTACCTCGCTGCATCCGTCGCGGACTTCCGGCGCTGGCAGGGCGAGGGCTTCGGCGTGCCCGACTTCCTCGACTCGCTCCTCGAGTTCCAGCCGCAGCGGCACCGCATCGACGGCATCCGCCACCTCGTGGTCTTCCCCATGTACACGCAGAACGGCTCGGCCGACCGGCACGTCGAGGCGCTCGTCGTCGAGACGGTCTGGCCCGAGTTCATCGCCGCCCTCGAGGCGGGCGACTACTCGAACAAGCTGTTCGTCTCGCTCAGGCTGGTGGACTTCACGCCCGGCTACGACACGAACTCGGCGGTGCTCTTCCCCGAGACCGTGGCCATGCGCGAGATCCCCCCGTTCACCTGGGGTGCGATCTTCCAGGATCGCGAGGCCGCCCGGTACCGTCGGGTGGTGCGCGCCGCCGCCGAGATCACGAAGCTCGAGCTGCCCGCCGACGCCGCGTCGCTGCTCGACGACCAGGAGCTCGCCGAGCGCACGTTCGTGATGTGGGACATCATCCACGACCGCACGCACATGCGCGGCGACCTGCCGTTCGACCCCTTCATGATCAAGCAGCGCATGCCGTTCTTCCTGTACTCGCTCGAGGAGCTGCGCTGCGACCTCACCGCGTTCCGCGAGTCGGTGAAGATCGAGCGGCAGCTGCAGGCACGCACCACGGATGCCGCGGCGGCCCCGCTCTCCGACGTCGAGCAGCAGCTGCTCGAGCACGCCAAGCTCGTGCAGTACGCCGTGATCTTCGACCGGATCTTCCGGTTCGCGATCACCGGCTCGCGCGTGCGCAACTACGACGGGCTGGGCGGCCAGCTCCTGTTCGCCTGGCTCCACCAGAAGCACGTGCTCGAGTGGACCGACGTCTCGCTGAGCTTCGACTGGTCGGCCGTGCCCGACGCGGTCGTGGAGCTCGGCGACGCCATCGACGAGCTCTACTGGAAGTCGATCGACCGTCCGAAGACGGCGCACTGGCTCGCCGCCTACGAGCTGGTGCGCGGCGTGCTCACGCCGAACCCGGCGTCGGTGTGGGCCGAGGGACTGCCGCGCGACGTGCTCGCCGGCGCCCCCAAGGGCTACACCGACCTCGTGATGGACGACGAGTTCCCGCTCTCGATGTTCTACGAGGCGCTCGACAAGAAGATGAAGCCGGTCATCGAGTCGACGGTCGGCATCACCGGCGCCTCGGAGGCCTGACGTGGCGGTCGCCGGCCGGACCGTGCTCATCGCGGGGGCGACGAGCACGTCCGGCCGGGCCGTCGCGCGGGCCCTGCTCGACGCGGGCGCCCGCGTGGTCGCCGTCGGCAGCGACGAGGAGCGCATCCGGGCGCTCGAGCAGGAGCTCCCCGGCGTGCTCGGCGAGCACGCCGACCTGACCGACGGCGACGACGTGCTCGAGCTGTCGATGCGGGTGCGTGCGCGCACCGGCGACATCGACGGCGTGATCCACCTCGTCGGCGGCTGGCGCGGCGGCGGCGGCATCATGGGCCAGACCGAGGAGGACTATCGCGTCCTCGAACGGTCGTTCACGGCGCTCCGCTACGTGAGCCGCGCGTTCTGGCAGGACATGATCACCTCGACCGCCGGCAGGATCGCGATCGTCTCCTCGACGACGGTCGAGAACCCGACCACCGGCAACGCGAACTACGCGGCCGTCAAGGCCGCCAGCGAATCGTGGATGCGCTCGCTCGCGAAGGGCTTCGCCCCTCGGCCGGTCGATTCCGCCGGAGCGCGACAGCCGGTGGAGCCCGGCGGCGGGGCCGCGGTCATCTACCGCGTGCGCTCGCTCTCGGGGCTCGAGGACGAGCTCGCGGCATCCGTCGTCGAGCTGTGGAACGGCTCGGCGAGCGAGCTCAACGGGGCCGTCATCACGCTGGGCGGCTGAGGCTCGGGCCGGGCGAGCAGCCCGGGTTCAGGACTCCGGCGTGATCCCGATGCCGTCGGCGGGCGGTGACTCGGTGCCCGAGCGCAGCGAGCTCTGGTCGCTGCAGCGCTCCAGCGCCGCCTGCCACCGGCCGACCTGACCGTGCGAGAGGTCGGGCGGCATCGCCGGGAACCGGTTCGACGTGTCGGGCCCCGGGTTCCACCACTCCCAGTAGAGGTACTCCTCGCCGGCGGCGGCCATGCACTCGCGCAGCACCTGCTGGAACGCGAGCCAGGACTCGCGCTCGGCCTGCGTCGGCGGTACGGCGACGTCGGGCACCCCGTTGCCCCGGCCGGGGTCGTCGGCGCCAGGCGTCGGCGACGGCACCGGCGCGGGAGTGGGAGACGGGGCCGGTGCAGCAGGCGCCGTGGCCGGTGCGCGGTCGGGCGGGGTCGGGCCGGTCGAGGGGACCGGCGCACCACCGGCCTCCGCCTCGTCGAGGGCGCCGTTCGTCGGCGAGCCCGGGTCGGCGCCCGCCGACACGTCGTACTCGCCGGCGTCGGTCGAGGCGGGCGCCGGGTAGCGCGCGTCGTAGAAGACGGGTGCGCCCGTGGTGGCCGCAGCGGCGCCGACGAACAGGGCGGCTCCGACGGCCGCGGCGACCCCGAGGCTCGCGAGCCACGCCTTGCGCATCCCGCACCCCCAGCCGTCGTCCTCCATCGAGGCGCCGGCGGCGGCGCCCGTGTCCGGACATGCTAGCCGCGACCACTGACCCCCGAAAGAGGTACGGCGATTCGAGACCGGATCGTCACACGGCCGGCGGCGCCGAGGCATCCGCCGTCGGCTCGTCGCCCGACGCGGCATCCGGCGTCACGTCTCGTGCCGTGTCGGCCGGGGCGTGCTGGCGACGGCTCAGCAGCACGAAGGGCGCGGCGAACACGGTGATGACGCCGCTCCAGAGCATCGACGCACCGTAGCCGCCGAGGTCGGCCGAGCGCCCGAGGATCGGCTGGAACACCACGCCGCCCGCGCTGCCGAGGAGCGAGTCGAACGAGAGCACCGTCGCACGCTGCTTCGACGGGATCATGTCGTTGAGGTAGGCGCGGTGCACGGGATCGTCGATCGACGAGGCGACGCCCCAGAGGGCGATGAGCACGACCGCGACCCAGAAGTTCGTCGTGAACGCCAGCGCGATCAGCACCGCGGTGCTCGAGAGCGTCGCGAGCAGGATCGTCGACGTCCGCTTCCGGAACAGCCGGCGGACGCGCGGCGCGAGGAGGCCGCCGACGATGCCGGCACCCGAGAGGAGCGCGGCGGCGAGGCCGGCGATCGTGTACGCGCTCTCGTCGCCCCACAGCTCGAGCAGGTACGGCTGCAGCGCGTAGAACGCGTAGATGCCGACGCCGGCCGTGAACGGCGTCGCGAGCATGAGCCAGCGCACGGGCGGGTTGCCGAGGCCGTACTTCACCGAGGCGCGGAACACGTTCCTCGTGGCCTTGATCGGCCCCGCGCCGCGCTCGGGTGTGAACCCGAGGTCGTGCATGAGCAACGCAGCCACGACGAGCATGACGACGAGGATGCCGGCTCGCAGCAGGAAGGGGACGCCGAGGTTGGTGAGCTGCGCCACGATGCCGCCGAGCACCGAACCGCCGAGCATCGCGACGTTGCCGACGACGATGGCACGCCCGAACACCGTCTCGAGGCTGCCGCGGTAGTCGGTCGCATGCAGCGCGTCGACGAGCCACGCGTCGACCGCGCCGGAGAAGAACGTGAACCCGAGGCCGAGCAGCACCGACACGATCGCCCACGCCCAGAACGGCGACTGCCAGACCCAGAGCAGCCAGTACAGCACCGTCGTCACCGCGAGGGTCAGCGTGCCGAGCAGGTACGACGCACGCCGCCCGACCGTGTCGGCCACCACGCCGGTCGGGATCTCGAAGAGGAACATGCCCGCGCTGAAGAACGCGTTGGCGGCGAACGCCTCGAGGTTCGACAGTCCGGCGTCGAGCAGGAACAGCGTGTTGATGCCCCAGATGAACGAGGCCGCAAGGGTGTTGCCGAGCATCAGCGTGTAGTACACGCCCTGGACACGGCGGGCGGCCCGGTTCGTCCCGGCCGCCTGGGTCATGCCGCTCCCCGTCGTGGCGTCATCCGTTCATCTTCCACCGCGGCGGCGCGCCACGCCAAGGGGTCGGATGCCGCGTTCGATACCCTCCGGACATGGTGCGCTTCCTCATCCGCATTGCCGTCTTCCTCGGCTCGGCCGCGCTCGGACTGCTGCTCGCGGCCCTCCTCATCCCCGGCTTCCACGTGCACGCAGCGGGCTTCATCGTCGCGATCCTCGTGTTCGCCGCCGCGCAGGCCCTGATCGAGTGGCTCATCGAGCGCATCTTCCACCGGTCGGCGCCCACCGTCGCCGGCATCGCCGGGCTGGCGTCGACGTTCCTCGCGCTGTGGCTCGCGACGCTCCTGTCCGACGGCCTGAGCTTCGACGGCGTCGCGGCGTGGATCCTCGCCGCCGTGGTGGTCTGGCTCACGACCGCGCTGCTCGGGTGGCTCGCGGCGAAGTTCCTCATCGATCGCCGCCGGAGCGAGAAGAAGGCCTGACCCGAGCCGGCCGCGCGCAGGCAGACGACGCGAAGCCGAGCGTGATTCGGCGTTCGCGTCGCGCCGGGTTAGCATGCTCGTCGCCCCCACCCGCGGCGCATTCCGACCCTTCCGGCGCGCCGCGACCCCGACCCGAACCCGAAAGCCCCGCCCATGCGCAAGCGCACCGTCGCGCTCCTCGTCACCGTTGCCGTCCTGCTCGCCCTCGTCGGCGGCGTGTACTGGGCCGGCCGACACCTGTTCTACGAGCCCACCGCGCGGGGCGTCGACTCCGTGGTCGGCGAGCTCGGCGGCACGCGGGTGCTCGGCGTGTTCGCCCACCCCGACGACGAGCAGACGGTCAACGGCCTGTTCTGGCGCGCCAAGCGCGACGACGGCGCCTACACCGCGATGATCACCGCGACGCAGGGCGAGGCCGGCGAGCAGTCGCCGCCGGTCGGTCGCCAGTCCGACCTCGGCGAGATCCGCAAGGCCGAGGCGCTGAAGAACAGCTGGAACCTCGGCGTCGATCGGCACGTGGTGTGGGACTACCCCGACGGCGGCGTGCCCGAGGTCGACGAGGACGAGCTCGTCGAGCGGGTCGTCGCGGAGATGAAGCGGGTCCGTCCCGACGTCGTCGTCGGGTTCTGGCCCGAGTCGGGGGCGACCGGCCACAAGGACCACATGCGGATGGGCGAGGTCACCGAGCGGGCGATCGCCGAGCTCGCGGCATCCGACGGCGACTATCGCGGCCCGAAGCACCTCGTGTACACGATCAGCCCCTCGACGGCGCTGTCGATCTTCGGCGGCGAGACCGGAGCGTTCGTGGTGGCGAACCAGCCGAAGCCCGAGTACGCGATGCCCGCAGAGGTCCAGAAGAAGCACGAGGGCTGGAGCATCCACGCGTCGCAGGCGAACTTCCTCCAGGAGTCGTACCTGCTGCCGACCTGGCTGGTCTACGCGCTCTGGGACCAGGAGTTCTACACGGTGCGCGACCTCGAGGCCGACCCGATCCGCTGAGGGCTTGCCCGGCCCGCTCGAGCGGACCCAGACTGGGGGCAGCCCGGATCACTCCGGTCGCCCACCCGAGGAACGAGGCGACGATGCCGACCATCACGAGCTCCGACGGCACCCGGCTGAACTACGTCGAGGCGGGCGACCCGGCGGCCCGTCCGGTGGTGCTCATCGCCGGGTTCAAGGCGGCAGCGACGACCTGGTCCTACCAGGTGAAGCCGCTCGCCCGGGCCGGCCTCCGCGTGATCGCGTTCGACCGGCGCGGTCACGGCGCCTCCGAGATCGGCCCAGACGACCACACCATGGACCGGCACGGCGCCGACATCCACGACCTCCTGCGTGAGCTCGAGCTCGACGACGTCACACTCGTCGGGCAGTCGATGGGCGGCAACGCGATCTGGTCGTGCGTGCGACAGTTCGGCACCGGCGGCATCCGGGACATCGTCATCGTCGACCAGACGCCGAAGATGCTCAACACGGCCGACTGGCCGTTCGGGTTCTACGACTACGACGCCTCGAACGTCGACACCCTGTTCTCGAACGGCATCCCCGACCCCGGCCGGCACCCGGCGAAGTCGAAGGGGCTCGTGCGCATCGCCCGCGTGCTGAAGGCGATGGACCTGCCGAAGGGCGGCAAACCCACGTTCACGGCCGCCGAGCTCGAGCTGCTCGACGACCACGCCAAGCGCGACTGGCGCACCACGGTCGCGGAGGCGGACGTGCCCGTGTTCTTCATCGCCGGCGCCGAGAGCGAGTTCTGGCCGTCCGAGCACGCCGCGGCCTCCGCAGCCCTGAACCCCCGCGCGTCGTCGACCGTGATCGAGCGCGACGGACACGCCGCGAACATCGAGCAGCCCGGGCGGTTCAACACCGAGCTGCTCGGGTTCCTGCAGCCGGCCGCCTCCCCCGGCCGATGACGGGGCTGTCCTAGCATGAGGGCGTGACCGGAAGCGATCACGCGGCCCACGAGATGCGCGCGCCCTACGAGGTGGCGCGCGTCGTCGCGTTCGTCGACGCGGTCGTCGCGATCGCGATGACGCTGCTCATCCTCCCGCTCATGGAGAGCGTCAGCGAGGTGGCGGCCGCCGACGAGGACACGGCGCAGTGGTTCGCAGGGCACGACGGGCAGCTCATCAGCTTCGTCATCAGCTTCGTCATCATCGCGATGTTCTGGATGATCCACCATCGCCTCTTCGTGCGGGTCGACCATGCGACGCAGGGCCTCCTGTGGACGCTCATGGCGTGGCTGCTCACGATCGTGTGGCTCCCCGTCGCGACCGCCATCTCGGGACAGATGCCCGGTGAGGACCCCCTCGCGAAGACGGCCTACATCGGCAGCATGATCGCCACCTGCCTCACCTCGCTGGCGATCCGGCTCTACCTGCGGCGGCACCCGACCCTGCATCGCATTCCGGCCTCCAACATCACGGCGGGCATCGCTGCGGATGTCTCGACGGCCGTGCTGTTCACGATCGCCCTGGTGGTCGCGGTGGCCGTCCCCGCGATCGGCTACTGGGCCCTCTTCATCATGCTGCTGGCCGGACCGGTCCAGGCGCTGTTCGCGCGAGTGCTCGGAACCTCGCGAGGACGCGCGGCCTGACGGCCACCCGTCACCCGTGCTCGCGCACCCACGCCTCGGCGTCGGCGTGCGCGAGGTGCACCGCCTCGCCGATCCACTCCGAGCTCGTGTAGACGCGATCGGGACCGAGGCGATCGAGCAGACCGCCGGCGGCGAGCTGGTTCCGGATCCGGTCGCCCGCCACCACGAGCCACAGCGTCGAGCCGCGCTGCTCGAGGTCGTCGAGGTAGCGTCCGAGCACTGCGACCAGCGAGAGCCCGAGCTCGTCGATCCCGCGGAGCCGGAAGATGACCACGGAGCCGCGGGACGCGTCGTCGACCTTCGGCAGCTGCTCGTCGAAGACCGGCGCCGTCGCGTAGGCGAGGTTGCCGTACGGCTGCAGCACCACGACATCGTGCGGTGGGACGACGGCCACCGGGTCGGTCTCGCGCATGCGCCCCTCGCCGTGGAACTCGAGCTGCCGGACCCGCAGCCGGTTCGACTGCTGCGCGACGAAGAGGATGATCGCGAGGCCCACGCCGATGAGCACCGCGAACTGCAGCGGCACCACCAGCGTCAGGCCGAACGTGACCGCCATGATGGTCGTCTGCAGCGCGCCCGTCTTCACGACCGACTGGATGCGCAGCGGCTTGATCGCCTGGATCCCGACCACGATGAGGAGGCCGGCGAGCGCGGGCATCGCGACGAGGGCGACCACGCCCGACGCCACCAGGATGACGATCGCCATGACGGTCGACGCGATGAAGAGCGCGAGCCGAGTCCGTGCGCCGGCGGCGACGAGGAGCCCCGAGGCCGACATCGACCCGCCGACGGGCATGCCCCGGAACACGCCGGCCACGATGCTGCCCGCGCCCTGGCCGATGAAGTTGCGCGAGGCGTCGGCCGGCTTGCCGTCGGCGTTCGGCACGCCGCCCGCGACGCCCGCGCCCTGCACGAGGCCGACGAAGGCGAGCGAGAACGCGGGCAGCAGCAGGTCGGGCACGTCGGCGAGGCTCGGCAGCACGGGCGCGGGCAGGCCGTTCGGCACGTCGGCGATGTCGCCGACGGTGAGCACCTCCCAGTCGAACGCGGAGGTGAAGAGCGCGGCCAGCCCCGATCCGAGGATGATCGCGACGACGAGTCCCAGCGCACGGAGCGGGGTGCGCGTGAGCGTGACGATGAGGGCGATCGTGACGAGCCCGACGACGAGCGTGGGCACGTGGAACTGCCCCAGGTGCAGGAGCGTGTCGAACGCCCGAACGAGGCGGTTCGCCCCGCGCCCGGTGTAGCCGGTGAGGTTCGCCAACTGTCCGAACACGATGTTGATGCCCACCGCGGTCACGAAGCCGACCATCACGGCCGTGGGGACGAAGCGCAGCAGCCGGCCGCCGCCGACCAGGCCCGCGACGACCATGATGAACCCGGTGAGCATCGCGAGCGTGTACAGCGCGCGGTCGGGGTCGGGCGACGCCGCGACGTCGCTGTCGGCGACGATGAGCGCCATCGCGCTCGTCGCGTTCACGGCCATGAACGTGCTGCTCGTGAACAGCGCCGCCCCGGCCATCCCGAACAGGAACGCGTACAGGCCCGCCACCGGGTTGACGCCGGCGAGCAGTCCGATCGCGAGCCCGTCGGGCACGCTCTCGACGCCGAGGATCGTGCCGGCCACGGCGTCCTTGCCGAGGGTCTCGCGCCGGAACACGCTGCGGATCGCACGCCAGCGCGCGGTGACCCACGACTCGCGCGAAGGCGTCGAGTGCGGCGACGGCGGCGATGGCTCGGCAGCCGCCCCCTCCGGCTCGTCCGGCGCCCCGACCATCGCGCTCCCCTCCGACCCCGAGGCTACGCCGGGTAGGCCTTGCCCGGGTTGAGGATCCCGTTCGGATCGAGTGCCTGCTTGATCGCGACGTGCAGCCCGATGACGCGATCGCCGAGCTCGGCGCGCGCGCCGGGCAGCTTCAGCAGGCCGACGCCGTGCTCGCCCGTGACCGTGCCGCCGAGCTCGCGGCAGTCGTCGACGATGCGGTCGAACGCGCGCTTCGCCCGCGCCTTGGCGTCGTCGTCGCCCTCGGGCGCGATGATCAGCGGGTGCAGGTTGCCGTCGCCGGCGTGCGCGATGTTGGCGATCACAACGTCGTTCGCGGCGGCGGTCGCCTGGATGCGGGCGAGCATCTCGGGTACGCGGCCGCGCGGCACGCAGATGTCCTCGGTGAGCACGGGCCCCAGCCGCTCGAGGGCCGGGTACGCGAGGCGCCGGGCGAGGAAGAGCCGGTCGGCCTCCGCGGCATCCGCGGCCTGCTCGACCGACATCGCCCCGGCATCCGCCATGATGCGGGCGACGGATGCCGCGAGCTCGTCGCCCGCCGCACCGACCTCGTCGACGCGGGCGAGCAGCATGGTGTCGGCCCCGTGCGGGAGGCCGAGGCCCTGCCACGCGTCGACCGCCTCGATGCAGGTGCGGTCGATGATCTCGAGCGCCGACGGCACGATGCCGGCCGCGGTGATCTCGGCCACGGCGACGCCGGCCGCCGTCAGCGAGCCGAACGAGCCGACGATCGCGCGGTCCTCCCGTCCGCCGAGGGGCAGCAGCCGCAGCGTGACCTCCGTCACGATGCCGAGGGTGCCCTCCGACCCGACCATGAGCGCGGTGAGGTCGTAGCCGGTCACGCCCTTCGCGGTGCGCCGGCCGAGCGACACGACGTCGCCGTCGGCGAGCACGACGCGCAGGCCGAGCACGTAGTCGCGGGTCACGCCGTACTTCACGCAGCAGATGCCGCCCGCGTTCGTCGCGACGTTGCCGCCGATCGTCGAGATGCGGTAGCTCGCCGGGTCGGGCGGGTACCAGAGCCCGTGCTCCGCGACCGCGTCGCGGAGCGTGTCGTTGATCACCCCGGCCTCGACCACGGCGTACCGCTCGGCGGCGTTCACCTCGACGATGCGGGTCATCCGCTCGAGCGACAGCACGATCGAGCGCGCCATCGCGTTGGCTCCGCCCGAGAGCCCGGTGCCCGCGCCGCGCGGCACGATCCGCAGGCCGGATGCCGCGGCGAGCCGCACGACGGTCGAGACGTCCTCCTCGCGCTCGGCGAGGACCACGGCGACGGGCGGCTCGAACGGCGCCCACTCGGCGTCGTCGTGCGCGTAGGCGTCGAGGGACGCGGCATCCGTCAGCACCTGGTCGGCGCGCAGCATCCGTCGCAGGGCGTCGCGGACGGCCTCGGGGTCGACGGCCCCCGCGTCGACGGCGCTGTCGATGCTCATGCGGATGCTCCTCGCGTCGGCGGCCGGCGACGGCCGTGAGCCCATTCTGCGGGAACCGGCGTCCGCCGACTACGGATGCGCGTGTCGTCGCCGGTGCGGCGGCAGCACCTGCACGTCGTGCAGGTGGGTCTTCCAGTCGGGCGGCACGCGGTCGCGCGGCGCGGGCGAGCCCTGCTCGACCGGTCGACTGGTCGGTGACGCCAGCACCGGGCCGGGCACCTCCTGCGACGAGGCGTAGTCCCAGAACCAGTCCTCGCCCGGCTCGAACGACTGCGCGATCGGATGCCCCTGCTCGCGCGCGTGCCGAGAGGCGTGCTGCTCGGGCGAGCTGTCGCAGCATCCGACGTGGCCGCACTGGGCGCAGCGGCGCAGGTGCAGCCACCACGTGTCGCCCGCGAGGCACCCGACGCACCCGTCGCCCGTGGGCGGCACGTCGGGGTCGATCGCCGGCGTCTCGTCGGTCATGGCAGCAGGCTAGCCCCGCGCAGGGCACGCCGGTGGACGCCTCGGTGAACTCGCATCGATGGCTCTTCCGCAGCGCTCACGGCGGTGCTAGCCTGCCCCTCACCCTGGGAAGGAGGGGGTCGCCCGGTCGAGGTCCCGCCTCCGCCAGTGCGCCGCCCGACGGAGCCGGGACCGACGAGACGGAGGTCTGCAGCGTGGACAACTTCTGGAACCTGTTCTGGTGGTTCCTGTGGGTGTGGGTGTTCGTCGCCTACCTCATGGTGCTCTTCTACATCATCGCCGACCTGTTCCGCGATCACACCCTGAACGGGTGGTGGAAGGCCGTGTGGATCATCTTCATGATCTTCTTCCCGTTCATCACGGCGCTGGTCTACCTCATCGCGCGCGGTCGCGGCATGGCCGAGCGCTCCGGGCGTGAGGCGGCCCAGATCCGGACGGCCCAGGACGACTACATCCGCTCGGTCGCGGGCGCGGGCGCGAGCCCCACCGACGAGATCGCGAAGGCGAAGGCGCTGCTCGACGCCGGCACGATCGACCAGACCGAGTTCCAGGCGCTGAAGGCGAAGGCGATGAGCTGACGCCCCGCCCGCGACGAGCGGCCCGCTCCCGTTTCCGGGGCGGGCCGCTCGCGTCAGAACCGCCGTGCGAACGGCAGCGGCGTGCGCATGCGCACGAGCAGCAGGATCGGGATGAGCACGTACGGCAGGTTGAACGCGAGGAACTTCACCGGGTTCGGCGTGATCCACTCGGGCTCGCCGAAGAACTCGACGCCGAACACGATGACGCCCGTGATCGTCGCGATCATCGTGGCGTAGATGACGCTCGGCAGCTGGATCCAGTTCCAGCCGCGGAACAGCGAGATCACGAGCAGCACGTAGAACACCGGGTACACGAACGCCGACAGCCCGGTGACGATGCGCATCCACACGGGCGGATCCATGAACAGCGGATCGGTGTCGTGCGCGTACCACCAGTTCGAGTTCACGAGGAAGTTCGGCGACGGCTGGGAGAAGTCCACGCCGAGCGTCGGCAGCATGTCGCTGATCATGCTCGTCACCGTGAACAGGGTGAACACGACGATGAAGAACCAGTCGAACGGCCGCTGCCGCAGCGGCAGGTTCGGCGGCCGACACGGGTCGGCGCCCACGCCCGGTTCGTCGGCGGGGTTCGGGGCGTGGGCGTCGGTCGACGGCGCGGTCATGCGCATGGAGCGTAGCGGTCGGATGCCGCGGGCGCCACGCGCGTCGCGTCTGCGCCCACGCCATTCCGCGAGTGGGCGATCCTGGTGATGTCGTCGCTCGTCGGACCGCCGGCATCGCCCACTCGCGAGACGGTCCGGATCCTCAGTCGTCGAGTTCGCGCAACGTCGCGGTGCGGGCGCTCGGGGTGTCGCCCGTGTTCACGGTGCCCTGCGGCTCGATGAGCAACGCCGACACCTCGCCGTCGGCGCGCGGGCAGTGCTCCACGCCGCGGGGCACCACGTAGACGTCGCCCGGGCCGAGCTCGACATCGCCGCCGTCGGCGTTCCGCTGCTGGATGACGAGCCGCCCGGAGACCACGAGGAACAACTCGTCGGTGTCGGGGTGCGAGTGCCAGGTGAACTCGCCCTGCGCCTTGAACACCTTGACGTCGTAGTCATTGACGCTCACGAGGCGCCGGGGCGACCACGGCTCCGAGAACGAGTCGAGGGCGGCCTGCAGGTTGCGCACGGGCTGGGTCATGACCCGATCATCGCGGATGCCTCGAGCCGGCGGCATCCGAATGCAGGAAGAATCGACGACCCGCCGATGAGTCGCGCCCGTCCACACGGCGTGTCGGCCGGAAGTTCCTGCATTCGTGCTCCGGGGTGACGCGGGGTCCCGAAGGAACCGGCGGCGCGGGATCAGGAAATGGGGTTGACGCGGCATCCGTGTCGACCTATGGTTAAGGAAATCATTACATAAGGAGTTGCTTACATGGCAGCCGCGGACGACGAGCTCAGCCTCGTGTTCCAGGCGCTCGCCGATCCGACGCGACGTGCGATCCTCTCGCGCCTGCGCGTCGGGCCGACGACCGTCGGGGAACTGGCCGAGCCGTTCGCGATGAGCCGGCCGGCGATCTCGCAGCACCTCAACGTGCTCGAGCGGGCCGGGCTCATCGAGCGCACCGCGCACGCGCAGTGGCGCACCTGCACCCTGCGCACCGAGCCGCTCGACGAGGCATCCGAGTGGGTCGAACGACACCGCGGCGAGTGGAACGAGCGATTCGACCTGCTCGACCAGCAGCTCCGCCGCATGAAAGGGGAGACCTCATGACCGAGACGACCGAGCGCACGCAGGAGGCGCAGTTCACCATCACCCGCATCTTCGACGCACCCCGCGAGCTGGTCTGGCGCGCCTGGACCGAGTCGGCGGATGCCGCGGAGTGGTGGCACCCACGCGGCATCGAGATCAAGGAGGGGAGCGTCGCGATCGACGTCCGCCCCGGCGGACGGTACGCCTACACGATGGTGAACCCCGCCGACGGGGAAGAGTACCCGACGGTCGGGGTGTACCGCGAGGTCGACCCGCCGAAGCGGCTCGTCTTCACGTGGGGTTCGCCCGGCGACCCCGACGACACGGCACCGCTCATCACCGTCGACCTGCGCGAGCTCGAGGGCGACCGCACCGAGATGCTCTTCCACCTGAAGGGCATCGCCGCCGAGCCCGGCGACGAAAACGTCTACGACGGGTGGGACTCCGCGTTCGACCTCCTGGCCGAGCAGCTCACCGCCAAGGCGCGCTGATGGGTCACCTCATCGTCGAGCAGGTCGTGACCGTCGACGGCTACGCCGAGGATGCCGACGGCGGGATCTCGTTCTTCGGCGCGATGGGGGACGACCTCACGCCGAACGAGCCCGGACAGGTCGAGCTGCTGGAACGGGTCGACGCGATCCTGCTCGGCCGGCGCACCTACGGGATGTTCGCGGACTACTGGCCGAAGGCGGATCCGGTCGTCGAGCCCGTGGCCGAGCCGATCGGCCGGCTACCGAAGTACGTCGTGTCGAACACGCTCGACTCGGCGCCCTGGGGCGACGGCGCCATCGAGGTGCTGCGCGGGGATGCGGCCGAGGCGGTGGCGGCGCTGAAGGACCGCGCGGGATCGATCATCGTCTGGGGCAGCCTGACCCTGACCGACGCGCTGTTCGCGGCGGGCCTCGTCGACGAGCTGCGGCTCCGCGTGGTGCCCGCGGTCATCGGGTCCGGCCGCTCCTTCACGCCCGGAGGCCTCGGCGAGCGCCGGCTCCGGCTCGACGACGTCGTCACCTACCCGGGCGGCCTGGTCACGATGCAGTACGCGGTGCGGTGACGGCAGGGACGCGATCGACCGTGAGGCGCGAGACATCCGTCGCGTGACGGATGCCTCGCCCCGCCGCCGCGGCTAGCGTGAACGGGTGACCGCCGCAGCATCCGCAGCCTCGCCCGACGACGCAGTCGAGGTCGTCGACGGCGCCGAGTGGCGGCGGCCGGGACCCACACCGGCGCAGCGGCGCAACGACGTGCTGCTCGCGCTCGTGCTCTTCGGCGGCACGCTCGGGAGCACCGCGCTGTACCGCGCCGCCGGCGTCGCCGACGGGGCGCCGTACTGGCACTCGGCGATCTGGGCCGCGACGATGTCGCTGCCGCTCGCGTGGCGCCGCGTCGCCCCCGAGATCGTCGCGATCACGGCCTCGGTCGCGTTCTTCGTCGGCGCGATGGCCGAGATCGGCGAACTGCTGTTCTCGAACATCACCCTGTTCATCGCGATCTACACGCTCGGCGCGTGGGGGCGCAACCGCCGCGTCGCGCTGCTCGTGCGCGCCGGCATCGTGCTCGGAATGTTCGTATGGCTCATCTGGGGGCTCGTCGTGGCGGCCAACGCCCCCGATCACCTGCCCGAGATGTCCCGCGAGGGCGGCCTCGTCTCGCCCTACGTGGCGTACGCGCTCATCAACGTGGTCACGAACCTCCTCTACTTCGGCGGTGCCTGGTACTTCGGCGACAACGCCTACCGGTCGGCGCGCGAGCGGGTCGCGCTCGAGCAGCGCACCGAGGAGCTCGCCGCCGAGCGCGAGCGCACGCGCGAGCAGGCCGTCGCGATCGAGCGGCTGCGCATCGCCCGCGAACTGCACGACGTGGTCGCCCACCACGTGTCGGTGATCGGCGTGCAGGCGGGTGCGGCCCGGCGGGTGCTCGCACGCGACCCCGAGGCGGCCACGGCCTCCCTCACGGCGATCGAGCACAGCGCGCGCGAGGCGGTCGCCGAGCTGCACGGCCTGCTCGGCACCCTGCGCCAGGGCGACGGCGACGTCGCTGACGGCGGCACGGATGCCCCGGCCGAGGCGGCCCCGCACGGACTCGACGACCTCCCCGACCTCGTCGCCGAGTCGTCGGCGAGCGGCGTGCCCACGACGCTCGGCGTGATCGGGACGCCCCGCGAGACGAGCGGCCTCGTCGGCATCACGGCGTACCGGCTCGTGCAGGAAGCGCTCACGAACGTGCGCAAGCACGCCGGCGCCGGCGCGACGGCCGACGTGCGCGTGCGCTGGGCCGACGAGGAGCTCGAGCTCGAGGTCAGCGACACCGGCACGGCGCGGTCGGCCGCGACCCGACCCGGCGGGCTGGGGCACGCCGGCATGCGCGAGCGGGTCTCCGCGGTCGGCGGCGAGCTCGAGCTCGGTGCGCGCCACCGCGGCGGCTACCTCGTGCGCGCGACCCTGCCGCTGCGTCGCGCCGGGGCGATCTCGTGACGATCCGCGTGCTCGTGGTCGACGACCAGGCGCTCGTGCGCGGCGGCTTCCGCACCATCCTCGACTCGGAGCCCGGCATCGAGGTCGTCGGCGAAGCCGCCGACGGCGCGGCCGCGATCACGGCCGTCGCCGAGCTCGACCCCGACGTGGTCTGCATGGACGTGCAGATGCCCGGCGTCGACGGGCTCACCGCGACGCGCAGCATCGTCGCCGAGCACGGCGACCGCCCCGCGGTGCTCGTGCTCACGACGTTCAACCGCGAGGACTACCTGTTCCAGGCGCTCGACGCCGGTGCGAGCGGCTTCCTGCTCAAGAACTCCAGCCCCGAGCAGCTCATCGACGCCGTGCAGGTCGTCGCGCGCGGCGACGCGCTGCTCTCCCCCGACGTCACGCGCAAGGTCATCGAGGCGGCCGCCGCGCGCCACCGGGCGGGCGCCGACGCCGGCCGGGCGCCGCAGCCGCAGCCGCAGCCGACGGATGCCGCGAGCCCGGCGTCGTCCGCGCCGCGGCCAGCCGCGGCATCCGCCGTCGCCCCGCCCGTGCCGCAGGAGCTGGCATCGCTCACCGAGCGGGAGCGCGAGGTGCTCGAGCTCCTCGCCGAAGGACGCTCGAACGCCGAGATCGCGTCCCGGCTGTGGGTCGGCGAGGCGACCGTGAAGACGCACGTCTCGAAGGTGCTGCAGAAGCTCGGCCTCCGCGACCGCGTGCACGCGGTCGTCTACGCGTACGAGCACGGCGTCGTGCGGCCCGCCACCGCAGAGCCGGGCAGGCCGGAGGCCGGGGAGCGATCCACTCCCCGGCCTCCGGGATGATCACGGCTGGAAGCCGCGAGGGTTGGGCAGCACCGTCACGCCGTCCGTCGACGCCGAGCCGGCCGGCAGGCCGATCGCGCGCGCGGTGACCGTGAGCACGAGCTCCTTGCCCGAGATCGACGGGTTCACCTTCAGCGTTCCGTCCTTCGCAAACGGGACGACCCAGCCGTCGGCCGTCCACTGGTAGGTGAACCGGACGCCGTCGACATCCCAGACGCCGGGGTCGGCGACGAGCGTGACGCCGGGAACGGGCGTGCCGACGATCGTCGGCGCCACGACGGCCACCGGCGCACCGGGGCGCACCGTGATCGTCGTGGTCCCGGTCGCCGCGCCGAGCTTCGCCGTCAGCACGTGCTCGCCGGCGTAGGCCGGGAGCGTGACGGATGCCCCGTCGACCACGTCGGTCGCGCGCGAGCTCGTCACCGTGACGAGGTCGGTGACGTCGCCCAGGGCGGCGCCGTCGGCACCGAACGCAGCGACGGTGAGGTCGACCGATCCGCCCTTGTCCACGGTCGTCGCGCTCGGCGTGACCGTGAGCGAGGTCGCGACGGATGCCACGTCCGCCCACTTGGCGTAGGCGGTCGCGTCGTCCACGAGCACCGTGCCGAAGTCGTACGGCGTCGTGAGCGCGGCATCCGCGTACCAGCCCTGGAACACCCAGCCGTGCTCGCTCGGAGCGGTGGGCGCCGTCGGCGCCGCGCCGTACGCGACCGACTGCGGCGCGATCGCCGAGCCGTGCCCGCCGAGGTCGAACGCGAGCGACACCGGGTCGACCACGCCGAACGCGCCCGACGCGGCCGCCGCGGCGGGACCGCCGACGACCGGCAGCACCACGCGGCTCAGGGTCGTGTCGACCGTGACGTTCGCGTTGGCCGTGCCGCCGGTGTTGTAGCCCGAGAGGTTCGTCGTGACGACGATGCCGATGCGGTGACCGGCGGCGAAGGTGGTGTCGTACGGCTCGAGCGGGAAGTCGAACGCGTTCGCCTCGCCCGGAGTCACCGGCACGGCCGTGCCGTCGGCGAGGGAGAAGCGGTTCGACGAGTCGAGCGCGCCACGCGAGGCCCGCCAGACGTCGGTCGTCTGCGAACGGAGCGCGACCTCGAGGTAGCACGCGTTGTCGTTCACGCTCTCCGCGCCCCAGCAGGTGCGGGTGGTCGTGTTGATGACGCCCTCGCCCGTGCGCGACGTGCGGGTCGAAGGACCGTAGTCCACGAGCACCGTGCTGAGGTTCGCCTGCGACTGTCCGAGGGAGGCGGTCAGCTCGACGCGCGTGGTGCCCGAGATGCGCAGCGGTGCGGTGAGCGGCTCGGAGAGGAACACGAGGCGGTTCGCCTGCGAGCCCTCCGGGCTGTTCATCGCGGTCGCCTCCGTGATCGAGCCCGACGGGCCGGTGAAGGTCGCCGAGGCGACGCCGTCGCCCGGCTGGAGGAGCAGGTCGCCCGCGGCGCCGGCCGTCGTGCCCGCGAGCAGCACGTCGACGTCGGACGTGCCGGGCACCGGCCAGCTTGCGACGTCCTCGAAGACGCCCGGGTCGGTCTCGACCTTGGCCATCGGCTCGTCCATGATGCCGTTGTCGATGCCCTGCAGCCAGTAGTCGTACCAGCGGTGGATGGTGTCGACCCACTCCGCGCGGTCGAACTCGAACGGGTCGGTGTGGCCGACCTTCGCGAGCCAGATCTTGCGCGGCACGTCGCGCTCGCCGAGGGCCTTCCAGTACTCGCCGACCTGACCCATGCGCACGTTGTCGTCGTTGAGGCCGTGCACGAGGAACACGGAGGCCTTCACGTCGTCGATCGTGAGGCGGTAGTCGCGCTCCGACCAGAACTGGTTGATGTCACCGGTCTCGTCGCCGTCGATCGCGTCCAGGGTGGCGCGAACGGGCGCGCACAGGGCGCGTCGGGCCGGGTTGGTGACGGTGTTCGACAGGCTCGACGGGTAGTTGGTGTTGTGCCGGATGCCGCCGGTGCGCGAGTAGCCGTACCAGTCCGAGATCGCCGAGATCGGCACGATCGTGCTGAGGCCCTCGACGCCCGTCGCCGCGACGCCGTTGGCGAGGGTGCCGTCGTACGACTTGCCCATCATCGCGGCCTTGCCGTTGTGCCAGCCCGCGACGGCGGCGGTGCCGTCGGCGTAGTGGCCGGCGACGCGGCCGTTCAGCCAGTCGATGACGACCTTCATGCTCTGGATGTCGCCGGGTCCACCGTGCATCGGGCAGCCGGTGGAGTTCGCGGTGCCGTCCATCTGGGCGAGGATCATCGCGTACCCGCGCGGGACGAAGTAGTTGTCGTAGAACAGCGGCCACTTGTCGTTGAGGCCGTCGCCGTCGATGTCCTGGATGAGCTGCGACTCGTTGCCGCGCCCGAGGGTCGTGTAGTACGGGCTCGTGTCGATGATCGCGGGCACCTTGAGGCCGGCGTCGCTCTCGGCCGGGCGCATGATCTCGATCGCGGTGACGTCGTCGACACCGTCGCGATCCTGGTCGACGCCCGCGACCGGGATGAACACCCGCTCGCGGATCGCCTGGGAGTAGTCGAAGACGGGCGCGGTGACGCCGTCGACGATGCTGAGCGCCGGCGCCTCGTCGGCGACGGCGGCGCTGGCCGGGAACAGGAGGCCGCCGACGAGCGCGGCGGTGAGTCCGGCGACGAGGCCGGCGGCCCCGCGGCGACGCGCGGGGGGCGGTGGAACCGTAGTAAGCGGTGACATGTCACATGTTTACAGGCGACCCCGAGCTCGGCGCTAGGAATGTTGCACAATTTCATGCGCCCGCAACACGGCGGGCGAGCACGAGAGAGCGGCTCAGCGCCGTGGGTCGGCGGCCGCCTGCTCCTCGGCGCCGGCCTCGGGGGCGGGCACCGACCCGGTGGTGCCCGCGTACTCCGCCGACAGGATCCGATACGACTTGGTCGTGAAGGCGAGCAGCGCCAGCACGACCATGACGAGGCCCGAGAACAGGAACACGAGCGCGATCCCGCGGGCGTCGCCGTCGCCGAGCAGCCAGCCCCAGGTCGCCAGCCCTTGCTCGGACTCCATGTACGGGATGATCCAGAACTGCGCGATCGGCGCGATGAGGAACGCCGTGACGGGCGCCGCCGCCGACTCGACGGCCGCGGCGAACCCGAAGACCCGGCCCTGGCGCTGGAACGGCACGACCTTCTGGATCACGGTCTGCTCGGACGCCTCCACCACGGGGATGATCGACATGTAGGCCCAGATGCCGAGCGCGTAGAGCAGCCACCACTCGCGGATCGTGAAGAGCGCGCCGAGCACCCCCATGCCGATCACGACGAGGAGCATCGTGCGGATCGGATTCCTGCCCAGTCCGAACTTCGCGATCACGAGCCCGCCGATGATGAAGCCGGTCGCGGTCACGCCGAGGACGATCCCCCAGACCTCGACCGTGAAGATCGTGAGGCCGTAGGGATCCATGAGCGCCATGTAGACGCCGCCGATGAGGTTGTTCAACGTCGAGAAGAGGATGAGCGCGAAGAGGCCGGGCGCCCGGCGCACCGCCGCGACGCTCCCGCGGAAGTCGATCGCCGGCGCGCGCTCGCCCTCGGCCGGCTCGGGCCGCGCCTCGGGCACCTTCAGGAAGAGCAGGTGCACGAGGGCCACGAGCGTGAGGGCGATCGCGATCAGCAACGTCCACCCCATGCCGAGGAGCCCGATCGCGAGGCCGCTGAACACGCTCGTCACGATGAACGCGACGCCCTGCACGGTGCCGACCAGGCCGTTGGCGTTGGCGTGCCGCTCCTCGGGAACGAGCAGCGTGACGGTCGTCGAGAGCGCGATGTTGCGCATGTGCTCGACCACCGAGCCGAACAGGATGATGCCCGAGAAGGCCCAGAACCACGGCCCGCCGAGGTCGAGCAGCGCCGACTCGGGCTGGAGCAGGTAGAGCACGCCCGCGATGACGAACGACCCGAGCGTGACGAGGCTCGAGAAGACCATGACCTGGAGCTTGCGGTGCCGGTCGACGATCGTGCCGAACAGCATCGCGAAGAACGCGATGAGCAGCATGTACGCACCGCCGATGATGCCGGTGGCGAGCACCGACCGCGTCTCGAGGTAGACCCAGAACGTCAGCGCGAACCAGAGGAAGCTGGTGGTGACGTTCGCGATCGCGGTGTTGACGAGCACCTGCAGGAAGGTGCGCATGCCGTTCGGCGGCGGCTGCGGGCCCGCCGCTCGCCGGGTCGCCGTTCCGGCCTCCGGTTCCGCCGCCGCATCCGTCGCTGCTGTCGCCCCCGCCTCGGGCACGTCCGTTCCCTCGGTCACCATGCGAGGGTAACCAGCGCCGCCGACATCGGAAACCCCTTGCCCCGATCGCGGCGCCTCCCCCGCGCGGTGGAGCCCCCGAACCATCCGGCCGACGGATGCCGCGCCGTCGCGGCATCCGTAGCGTGAGGCCATGCTCGAACTCCACGACCTCACCAAGCGCTACGGCGACCGTCTCGCGCTCGACGGCGTGACCTTCGCCGTCGGCGACGGCCGCCTCACCGGATTCGTCGGCGGCAACGGCGCCGGCAAGACCACCGCCATGCGGATCGTGCTCGGCGTGCTCGCCGCCGACTCGGGCACGGTGACGGTCGACGGCGCGGCCGTCACCGCGGCCGACCGCCGTCGCTTCGGGTACATGCCCGAGGAGCGCGGCCTCTACCCGAAGATGCGCGTGCTCGAGCAGACGGTCTACCTCGCGCGACTGCACGGCTGGACGCCGGCCGCCGCGCGGCGCAACGCGACCGAGCTGCTCGAGCGACTCGGGCTCGGCGAGCGGCTCGACGACACGGTCGAGTCCCTCTCGCTCGGCAACCAGCAACGCGCGCAGATCGCCGCGGCCCTCGTGCACCGCCCAGAGGTGCTCGTGCTCGACGAGCCGTTCTCGGGCCTCGACCCGATGGCCGTCGAGACCGTGCAGTCGGTCCTGGCGGATGCCGCCGCGCAGGGCGCGCCCGTGCTCTTCTCGTCGCACCAGCTCGACGTGGTCGAGCGCCTCTGCGACGACCTCGTGATCATCGCCGACGGGCGCATCCGGGCCGCCGGCTCGCGCGAGGAGCTCAGGGCCGAGCACGGCTCCGAGCGCTGGGAGCTCCTCACGACGGGCGACGCCGGCTGGGTGCGGGGCATCCCCGGCGTCGAGGTCGTGAGCTTCGACGGCGGCTGGGCGCTCTTCGAGGCGTCGACCGAGTCGGCCCGCCATGCGGTGCTCGCCGAGGCCGTCTCGCGCGGCGACGTCGTGAGCTTCGGTCGCGAGCAGACCACGCTCGCCCAGATCTTCAAGGAGGTCGTGCGATGAGCCGGAACCTCACGACGACGGCGCCGCGTCGATCCACGGATGCCGCGGCCGAGCGCCACGAGCCGCGCTTCACCGAGGCCGCCTGGCTCATCGCCGCGCGCGAGGTCTCGTCGCGGCTGCGCAGCAAGGCGTTCGTCATCTCGACGATCGTGCTCATGGCCGCCGTGCTCGCGTCGGTGATCCTGGGGTCGGTGTTCGCGTCGAACAGCGAGCCCACGAAGGTCGCCGTCGTCGGCGCGGCATCCGGTGCGGTCGCCGACGCACGTGCGCTCGAGGCGGTGCCGGCCGACGACCTCGACGCGGCCGAGGCCATGCTCCGCGACGACGAGGTCTCGGCCATCGTGGCGCCGACCGAGCTCGTCGCGGCATCCGGCCTCGAGGCGACCTCGGGGGCGTCGTCGACGGATGCCGCGGCGGCCGGCCTCGACGTCACCGTCATCGGCCTCGACCAGGTCCCCGACGACGTGGCCCGCACCCTCGCCGTCATCCCGCCGATGGTGGTGCTCGACCCGGCCCCGGCGGATCCGCTCCTCGCCTACCTCGTCGCCTTCGGCTTCGGCATCGTGTTCTTCTTCTCGGCGCTCACGTTCGGGCAGACGATCGCGCAGTCGGTCGTCGAGGAGAAGCAGACCCGCATCATCGAGATCCTGCTGTCGACCGTGTCGGCCCGCGCGCTGCTGACCGGCAAGGTGCTCGGCAACAGCGTCATGGCGTTCGGGCAGATCATCGCGATCGGGGCGCTTGCGATCGTCGGCCTCGCGGTGACCGGCCAGCGGGTGCTGCTCGGCGGGCTCGGGGCATCCGTCGTCTGGTTCGTCGTGTTCTTCGTCGTCGGCTTCGTGATGCTCGCGGCCCTCTTCGCCGCGACCGCCGCGACCGTCTCGCGCGCCGAGGACATCGGGTCGGTGACCACGCCGGTGACGATGCTCGTGATGATCCCGTACTTCCTCGTGGTGTTCTTCAACGACAACGAGACGGTGCTCACGATCATGAGCTACGTGCCGTTCTCGGCCCCGGTGGCGATGCCCGTGCGGATCTTCCTCGGCCAGGCGGCGTGGTGGGAGCCGCTGCTGTCGCTCGTGATCCTCATCGCCACGACCGTCGTCGCGGTGCTCGTCGGCGAGCGCATCTACCGCTACTCGCTGCTGCGAACCGGCGCCCGGGTGCCGTTCTCGGAGGCGCTGCGCGGTTAGTCGGGCGCGGCTCGCCTCGCGGGTCGGCGCTCGGCATTCCGCGAACGAAACACGAGGAATCCTTCCGCCGGAATGGCTGGACCTGTCCATGCCCGGACAAGTACGGTCGGGAACAGGCGAGGGGGAGGCCATGACGACAGCGGATGCCGCGCGGCGGATGCCGTGGGTCCGCTACGCCCTCCTCGCGGTCACCGTCGCCGGACTCTGGCTCGCGCTCAGCCTCTTCGCGTCCTCGACGAGCGCCTCGGCCGACGAGCAGGAGCCGAACGGGCTCCTCGGGGCCGTGGGCTCGGTCGTGGGTGGCGTGACCGACGTCACCGGCTCGGCCGGCGACGCGCTCGGCGGGGTCGTCGACACGGTCGCGGCCCCGGTGCTTCAGCCCGTCGTCGAGCAGGCTCCCGCACCCGTCGCGCAGGCGACTCCCGCGGTCGTCGAGACGGCGACGGATGCCGCGAACTCCGCGGTCTCGGGCGCGAACACGGCAGTCGGCACCGTCATCAACGGTCTCACCGGCACGCTCTCCGACGTGGCGGGCGGCGGCACCGTCGGCACCGTCACGGCGCCCGTCACGGGGCTGCTCGACGGCGTGGTCGGCTCCGTGCCGGTCGTCGGCAGCCTGGTCGGCGACGACGCGATCGGCGACGTGGTCGCTCCCGTCGCCGGACTCGTCGACGGGACGCTCGGCGCCGTGGTCGGCTCGACGGGCGGGCTGCCCATCGACGGCACGGGCATCCTGCCGGGGGTTCCCGCGATCCCGCTGTTCCCCGGTGATCCCGCCCGCCCTGGAACCGACATTCCCGGCGTTCCCGGGCTTCCCGATGGGTCCGCTGCGGCTGCGGCTGCGAGCGCACCTCCGGGCTCCGGATTCCCGGTGCGGGCAACGCGATCCTCCTCGGCATTCGAGACCGACGCGGCCGCGCTCGGCGCGAGCCTGCCCGGGGGCAGCGGCCTGCCGCCCGGCGGCGGTGACCTCCCCGCGACGCCTGCCGCGCCCGCCGGCAGCGGCGCGGGCTCGGGCGCGGCCGGCGCCGGCGGCGCTGCCGGCGGGGCATCCGGAACCTCCGACGCGGCCTTCGCCGCGTTCGGCGTCGACGCGCTCGCGTCGCTGGTGCTGAACTCGGTCGACGACGAGCTCCCGTCGTCGCCGGTGTACGACACCGACACCACCCCTGACTGATCGGGGTCCGCTCCGCCTGCCGTCGGGCAGGTGGAAACGACATCGCTCCCTGCCCGGGAGCGACATTCCGAATCCAGTCAGGAGGACTGAACAATGAAGCGATTGGCATTGAGGGCGCTGTACGCGACCCTCTTCGCCGGGGGGCTCACGCTCCTCGGAGCCGGCGTGGCGCACGCGTCCGAAACGGGCGGCGACGACGGCATCCTCTCCGGAACCCAGCTCGGCATCTCGATCGAGGCCCCGGTCACCGTGAGCGGCAATGCGATCTCGGTCATCGGCGACTCGCACTCGTCGGATGCCGCGACCCTCGTCGCCACCGACGGCGGATCCGACCCCGTCGCCGTCACCTCGGGTGACGACGGCATCGGCTCGGGCACGCAGGCCCTGATCGACGTCTCGGCGCCGGTGACGATCGCGGGCAACGCGATCTCCGTGATCGGCGACAGCACGTCGAGCGACGCCTCGACCGCGGTAGTGACCTCGGAGCAGGCGGCGGCGACTCCGGCATCCGACGGCTGGTCGGCGACGACGAGCGGCGAGGACTCGATCCTCGGCGGCACCCAGCTGCTCGCGGACCTGGACCTCCCGGTCACGGTCGCCGGCAACGCCATCTCGGTGATCGGCGACTCCACGTCGAATGACGCCGAGACCTGGGTCGCCACCGGCGGCACCGGCCCCGGCGCCGGTGGCGACGCCTGGACGTCCGGTGAGGACTCGATCCTCGGCGGCACCCAGTTGCTCGCGGACCTCGACCTCCCGGTCACGGTCGCGGGCAACGCCATCTCCGTCATCGGCGACTCCACGTCGCGCGATGCGGCGACGGTGGTCACGACGGGAACCGGGGGCGGTTCCGCCAGGACGGACGGATCCGACGGGCTGCTCGGGGGAACACAGCTCATCCCGGACCTGTCCCTGCCCATCACGATCGGCGGCAACGCGATCTCGGTCATCGGCGACAGCACGACGGACGGCGCGACGACCGTGGTCGACCCGCCCGTCGGCCCGGTCGAACCGGTCGACCCCGTCGACCCGGTGGACCCGACGGATCCGACCGATCCCTCCAACCCGTCCGGTCCGGGCGGCTCGGGCGGCTCGGACGCCTCGACGGTGGCGTCGACGCACGGGACGAGGGTGATCCCGGCCGCCGTGACGCTCGCCTCCACGGGTGCGAACGTCGACCTCGCGGGCTTCGCCGTGCTGGTGCTCATCGCCGGCGCGGGACTGCTCCTCACGAGGCGGTTCTCGCTCCACCGTTGATCGGATGAGGGCCCGGCGCCGCCCTACCGGCGCCGGGTCTCCTCCCGTCCCACGACGACTCCCGTGCCGCCGTTCGGGTCGGCGGCTCGGTGGGCCGCACCGGGGGCCGTGCAGGTGCCGGTGGCATTCCGGGGCGTGCGATCGGCAGACCTCACGTCAGGTGCGGCGGGGGGGGGGGGGCCCCCCGCCCCCCCCCCCCCCCCACCCCCCCCCCCCCCCCCGCCGCCCGGACCCCCGCCGGGGGGGGGGCGGGGGCGC
>NZ_JBSHHC010000001.1:1627069-1935726 GCF_053618135.1 Agromyces sp. NPDC055661 | reverse complement strand
ACCCACATCCCGCATTCCGCTTTTTTTTTGTTTGTGGGGGGCTGGTTTTTTTTTATATGACACTGTTGCGGGGGCGTGCGTTCGGCAGACATCACGTCTGGGGGGGGGGGGGGGCGGACGCCCGCGGCGTCCGCCACCCCTTCACCGGCCGATTCGCGCCGTCGCGGCATCCGCTCGGTTCGGCGGTCGAGGTGCCGGATGGCAGGATGGTCCGGTGACCGACCAGCTCCACGACCCCGGCTTCCGCGGCTTCGCCTCCGACAACTACTCCGGTGTGCACCCCGAAGTGCTCGACGCGATCGCGGCCGCGAACGGCGGACATCAGATCGCCTACGGCGAGGACCGGTACACCGAGCGCCTCCAGGAGGTGTTCGCCGGGCACTTCGGCGAGGGCGTCGAGGTCTTCCCGGTGTTCAACGGCACTGGCGCCAACGTCACGGGCCTGCAGTCGATGCTGCCGCGCTGGGGCGCGGTCGTCTCGGCGTCGACGGCGCACATCAACTCCGACGAGGGCGGCGCCCCCGAGCGGGTCGGCGGCATGAAGCTCCTCACCGTGCCGACGCCCGACGGCAGGCTCACGCCCGAGCTCATCGACCGCGAGGCGTGGGGCTGGGGCGACGAGCACCGCGCCCAGCCGCTCGTCGTGTCGATCACGCAGACCTCCGAGCTCGGCACCGCGTACACCGCCGAGGAGATCCGTGCGATCGCCGATCACGTGCACGAGCGCGGGATGCGCCTGCACCTCGACGGCGCCCGACTGTCGAACGCGGCCGCCTCGCTCGGACTGCCCCTGCGCGCGTTCACGCGCGACGCCGGCGTCGACGTGCTGAGCTTCGGCGGCACCAAGAACGGCGCGCTCGGCGCCGAGGCCATCGTGGTGCTGAACCCCGAGGCATCCGAGGGCCTGAAGTACCTGCGCAAGCTCAACATGCAGCTCGCCTCGAAGATGCGGTTCGTCTCGGCCCAGCTCGTCGCGCTGCTCGAGGGCGACCTGTGGATCCGCAGCGCGTCGCACGCGAACGCGATGGCCCGACGCCTGCGCGACGCGCTCGACGCCGGCATCGCGTCGGGCGACCTGCCCGGCCTCGGCTTCACGCAGGAGACCCAGTCGAACGGCGTGTTCGCAACCCTTCCGGCGGGCGTCGCCGACCGGCTGCGCGACCGCGGCTTCAAGTTCTACGACTGGGACGCCTCGCGCAACGAGGTGCGCTGGATGTGCTCGTTCGACACCAGCGAGGCAGACATCGACGACTTCGTGGCGGGCATCCGCGACGAGCTGCACGCCGCGGCCTGATCCGGCGCGTCACGGGCGGTTCGGATGCCGCGCCGGCTGGGTCACGCCGTCGCGGCCGTGGTGGCGAGCTCGTCGGCGACCCCGTCGGCCCAGGCTTCGATCGCGTTCCAGTCTCGGAAGTCGCCGACCGGCATGGCAGATGCCGGCGCCCACTTCGCCATGCGGTCGACCCCTCGGAGGTGGTCGAGTTGGAACGCGCCGAAGAAGACCTGTTCCCCCCGCGGTGAGATCGGTCGCGCGAAGTCGGCGAACTCCTTCGGGCGCGCGCCCTCCAGCACATCATGGCCCTTCTCGCCGACCATCTCGGTGCCGACCGGTCCGCTGCTGAAGAGCCACACCGGCCGTGACGCGAGGAGCTCCTCGTTGCGCGTGACGAGCTTCCGGGCCTCCTTGCGCCAGTGGAACATGTACGCAGCCGATCCGATGACGAACGCGTCGTAGTCCGACAGTTCGTGCACGTCGCCACACCGAGTGACGTCCACCTCGTAGCCCCGCCGTTGCAGGACTTCGCCGATTCGCTGCGCGATGCCCTCCGTCGCGCCGTACTTGCTCGCGTAGGCGACCAGCACGTTCATGGTCATCCTCCTCGACTGATGCGTCCGATTCCTCGACGGTAAGTCCGGACGACAAGCGCGGCCGTGACGAAGGTCCCGTGGGATGACGTCGCATTGCGGCATCCGGAATATCTCCAGCTTCCATGCGTTGGAATGGACTGGGTCGACGGCGCCCCGGCAACCGCTCCATCGCACGAAAGCTGATCGCTCATGACCCTCGTCACCGACCTCACCTCCCGCAAGGCCGACACCACCGCGCCGCTCATCCACCCGCTCGTCGAGCGCTGGAGCCCGCGCGCCTACGACCCGACCGCCGTGGTCTCGACCGACGTGCTCCGCACCATCCTCGAGGCCGCCCGTTGGGCGCCGTCGGCGAACAACACCCAGCCGTGGCGCTTCATCGTCGCCCGCCGCGGCAGCGACGCGTTCACCACCGTGCACGACGCACTCATGGGCTTCAACCAGGCCTGGGCCGACTCCGCCGCGGTGCTGATCGTGAACATCGCCGAGACCGCCGACGCCGAGGGCAAGCCGCGTCCGTGGGCGCGCTACGACCTCGGCCAGGCCGTCGCCCACCTCACCGTGCAGGCGCAGCACGAGGGCCTGCACACTCACCAGATGGGTGGCTTCGACGGCGCCCGCATCGCCCAGGCGTTCGGCCTCGGCGAGCACCTCGAGGTCGTCTCGATCACCGCGATCGGCGTGCTCGGCGACCTCGACGCGCTGCCCGAGCCCCTCCGCGAGCGCGAGGTCGCGCCGCGCCTGCGCAAGCCGCTCGACGAGCTGGTCGTCGCGGGCGAGTAGCCCACGCCCACGGCGCCCGGTCGCGTCGAGTGAACCCGAGCGGATGCCGCACTCCCCCCGGTGCGGCATCCGCTCGTTTCGTTGCACCGCCGGCGCCGGAATCGGCGCAAGGTCGTGCGCAACTCCGGACGTGCTCGACGACACGACGGTGACGGCCGGTGCTCGCCGGCGCGTCGGCCGGGAGTTCCGGAGTCGTGCACACCCGATGTCCGCAGCAGGTCGGTGACCTGGGGTCGCGTCGAGTGAGCCCGAGCGGATGCCCCACTCCCCCCGGTGCGGCATCCGCTCGTTTCGTTGCACCGCCGTGACCGTCTGCGTCGCTAGCATGAGCCGACCCGAACGACCCGACCCGGAGGCTCGATGACGAACGACGTCGCCCTGCAGGCGCCGGCAGGCTGGTACCCCGACCCCGCCGATGCCTCGTCGCTCCGATGGTGGAACGGCTCCGAGTGGACGGCGGATCGCACGGCCTGGCGGGACCGGTACGCCGATCAGGGCCGGCCTGCCACCCCCGTTCCCGCTGGCACGCCCGTGTACACGAAGTGGATCTGGCTCGCCCTGATCGTGCCTTCCATCGCCCTGCTGCCGCTCTTCGGGTGGGACGTCGGCCGATACGTGGCCGAGTCGGCGACGAATCCGCTCGCCTCGCTCGCGATGATGCTCGACCCGTGGTACCTCGCGCTCACTGCGCTGAGCTGGGTGGCGTACGGGCTCGCCGTCTGGCTCGCGTACCTCGACTACGCCGAGCTCGGCCGGCTCGGCTACGCGTCGCGCTTCCACTGGGCCTGGGCGCTGCTCTCGATGCTGGTCTACGTGATCGGGCGATCGGCGGCCGTGCGTCGCCAGGCCGGACGGGGCCGGGCACCCGTCGCGGTCGCCGTCGCGATCATGGCCGTCACGTTCATCGCGGTCATGACCTGGGCCACGGTCGGCGTCGTCGACGGGATGACCGAGCTGATCGACTCCATGCCGACGTCGCCGACGGGCACCTGAGGCCGCTCAGCCCGCGTGCTGCTCCGCCAGGTACGCGCGCAGGTGCTCCACGACGAGGTCGTGGTCGTCCTGCTGCGGCAGGCCCGAGACGCCGACCGCGCCGATGACGACGGCGCCCTCGAGGCGGATCGGCACGACACCGCCGTGGGCGGCGTACTCCCGCGGGTCGAGGCGGGCGTGCGTGTCGAAGTCCTCGCCGTTCGCGCGGAACGACTCGCCGACGAGCAGCGACGCCTGGCCGAACCGCTCCACGACCCGGTGCTTGCGGTCGAGCCACCCGTCGTTGTCGGCGCTCGCGCCGGGCAGCGCCGCATGGAACACGCGCTGCGGCCCGAACCAGATCGCGATCGCGACCGGGAGCCCGCGCTCCGCGGCGACGGCGCGGAGGCGCGCGCCCAGCTCCCACGCGTCGTCGAGCGTGAAGGTCGCGAACCGCAGCTCGGCGTCCTCGGCCACCAGTCGATCCCGGAGCTCGCTCACGGCCGCAGCAGCACCTTGATCGCGCGGCGCTCGTCCATCGCCGCGTACGCCTCCGCGGCGTCGCGCAGCGGGAGCTCGAGGTCGAACACCTTGCCCGGCCGGATGGCGCCCGACAGCACGTCGGGCAGCAGCTCCTCGATGTACCCGCGCACCGGCGCGACGCCGCCGTTGACGCCGACGTTGCGGTTGAACAGCGGCCGCACCGGCAGCTCGGGCCCGCCGTTCGGTGCACCGACGTAGCCGATCATGCCGCCCGGCCGCGTCGACCGGATCGCCTGGTCCATCGACTCCTTGGTGCCCACGCACTCGAGCACCCGGTCGGCGCCGATGCCGTGCGTGAGCTCCTGCACCGCCGTGATGCCCACGTCGCCGCGCTCGGCCACGATGTGGGTCGCCCCGAACTCGCGGGCGAGCGCCTGGCGGTCGGGATGCCGCGACATCGCGATGATCGTCGTCGCCCCGAGCCGGCGCGCAGCGATGATCGCGCAGAGCCCGACCGCACCGTCGCCCACCACCGCGACCGAGTCGCCCGGGCCGACCCCTGCCGAGACCGCCGCGTGGTGGCCGGTGCCCATGACGTCGGAGAGCGTGAGGAGGCCGGGCACCTGCTCGTCGGTGATCTCCTCGCGCACCGGCACCAGCGTGCCGTCGGCGAGCGGCACGCGGATCCGCTCGCCCTGGCCGCCGTCGGCGAAGCCGCCGAGGCGGTCGTCGCTCCCCCACCATCCGCCGTGCAGGCACGACGTCGAGACGCCGTTGCGGCAGTTGATGCACGTGTTGTCGCACACGTAGAACGGCGCGATCACGAAGTCGCCGACCCGGATGCGCTCGACCCGGTCGCCGACGGCCTCGACCACGCCGACGAACTCGTGGCCGATGCGGTGCGGCTCACGCGTGGGCGTGACACCCCGGTAGGGCCACAGGTCGGAGCCGCAGACGCACGAGGCGACGACCTTCACGATGGCGTCGCCGCCGGTCGAGAGCACGGGGTCGGGCACCGTCTCGACGCGGATGTCGCGGGGCGCGTGGATGAGGGTGGCGAGCATGGTCCGAGCCTACGCGCCTCCCCGGAATGAGGGCTTCTCATGTTCGGTCCTGCGCCGACGTCCTCGAGTTCATCGGCTGAGCGGCGCGTCCGCGTTCACACGTGCGGCACGAACGCCTGCCATGCGAGACGCTTCTCGCGCCGCGGATCCGACTCGACCCGGTCGACGCGATCGAGCACGAGCGTGCGGCGGGCGGCCTCGTCGTACCGCGGCCACGTGGGCTCGGGTGCGCCGGATGCCGCGAACGCCGTCCAGTGCCGCTGCATCCGCCGCCCGACCTCGCGGTACATGCGGCGGCCGCCGAGCAGCGTGAGCCCGGCGCCCGTCCAGGTGTCGAACTTCTCGAACAGCGCGAAGAGGTCGAGACCGTGCGTCGCGTCGAGGCCGATGAGCCGGGCGATGCGCGGCGCCGCGTCGAAGCGGTAGAAGTACACCGGCGCGTGGCGGGAGTGCCGCTCGCCCACCTTCACGCTCGGGAACCAGAACGTGAAGTCGCCGCCGAAGTCCGCCGCCGGCCGCGGGTCGGGCAGCCCGGGGTACTGGCGCTTGATCGCCTTCCGTGCCTTCTTGCGCGTGTTGGCGAACACCGCCCGGATACGCGGCTTCGTCGTGGGCAGGATGCCGATGCGGCCCTGGAACAGCGACCCCTCGCGGTCGTTCGTGCCGATGATCAGCGGGATCGGGTGGGCGCTGCCGTCGCGGAACGCGTCGAGCGGGCGCTCGGGGAGGAACTCGCCGTCGATGACGGGCGCGAGGCTGATGGTGCCCGGCCGCTCGTCGGGCGTGGCCACGGAGAGCGCCGTCGTGGCCTCGGCGAGCACCGTCGCGTCGGCCGTGCGGAGCAGGTGCGACGCGCGCTCGGGCGAGTCCGCGACCGCGTCGTCGCCGACCATCAGCCCGAGCATCCGCACGTACTCGTCGGCGAAGCACGCCGCGGTGGCCGCCGTGTACACCGCGTTGGCGGGCGCGCTCTGCGCGATGGCCCGGGCGAAGAGGCCCTCGGCCGCGGGCACCGCCATCAGCGTCGTGACCGAGTTCGCGCCCGACGACTCGCCGAAGAGCGTGACGTTGCCGGGGTCGCCGCCGAATGCGGCGATGTTGCGCCGCACCCAGTCGAGCGCGAGCACCTGGTCGCGCAGCCCGAGATTGCACTCGAGCGGATGCCGCGCCGACGAGTACCCGCGGAAGTCGAGCCACCCCAGCGCACCGAGCCGGTAGTTGAGGCTCACGTAGACGACGCCGTGCCGCCGCACGAGGAGCTCGCCCTGTCGCGGGTACTCGCCCGACGAGCCCACGCTGTACGCGCCGCCGTGGATGAAGACCATGACCGGGCGGCCCTCGACGGGCTCGTCGGGCGCGAGCACGTTGACGCTCAGGCAGTCCTCGCTGCGCGGCAGGCCCGGATGCGCGCCGATGAACTGGCCGCGACGGTTCTGCGGCGCCACGGGGCCGAACTCGGCGGCATCCCGCACGCCGTCCCAGCCCTGTGCCGGGCTGGGTGAACGGAAGCGACGCTCGCCGCCGGTCGAGCCACCGTAGGGGATGCCCCGCCAGCTGCGCACCCCGCCCCGGCGGACGCCGCGCACGGCGCCCGCGTCGGTCTCGACGAGCCGCGCATCCCCCGTCGCGCGCCCGAGCACCTCCGGCATGCTCCGAGCCTAGGCGCGGACGGGCCGTCGGGCGAGCTGCTTGTGGAGGCCGGGTGCGCGATGTCGGCGGCATCCGTCAGGATGTTGCAGTGATCGGCATCAGGACGTTCTGGAGCGCACTCCCCACCGAGGGCCGCTGGCTCCTGTCGACCGTCGCGATCCAGACCCTCGGGCGCGGGCTCACGCTGCCGTTCACGATCATCTACCTGCACGAGGTGCGCGGGTTCGAGCTCGACCTCGCCGGCGCGCTGATGAGCCTGATCGCCATCACGGGACTCATCGTGACCGGTCCCGGGGGCTCCCTCATCGACCGGTTCGGCGCCCGAGCCGTGCTGCTCGCCGGCCTCACCGCCATGATCGCCGGGTGCACGCTGCTCGCGTTCGCGACCCACCCCGCGGTCGCGGCGGTGGCCCTCGTGCTCATCGGCGTGAACTTCGGCGTCTCCTGGCCCGGCTTCAACGCGCTCATCGCGTCGGTCGTCGACGGCGACCTGCGGCAGCAGTACTTCGGCGTCAACTTCGCGCTCGTGAACCTCGGCATCGGCGTGGGCGGCATCATCGGCGGGTTCTACGTCGATGTGAGCTCGCCCGACACGTTCACCGTGATCTTCCTCGTCGACGCGGCCACGAGCCTCATTCCGATGGCGCTGCTGCTCGGGCCGCTCCGTCACGTCCGCACGCAGCACACTCCGTCCGACGACGCGCCGGCGGCCGGCGGCTACCGCGAGATCATCCGGCAGCCGGCGATCCTGTGGCTCAGCCTGCTCACGTTCATCGCGATGTTCATCGGCTACGGGCAGATGGAGGCGGGCTTTCCCGCCTACGCGCGACAGGTCGCCGAGGTGTCGACGCGCACCGTCGGCCTCGCGTTCGCGGTCAACACCGCGGTCATCGTGCTGCTGCAGTTCACGGTGCTGAAGCGCATCAGCGGCCGGCGCCGCACGCGTGTGATGCTCGTCATGGCGGGCGTGTGGGCGCTGTCCTGGCTCGTCCTCGGCGGCGCCGGACTGCTGCCCGACACGGTGGCCGCGGCGATCGGCGTGCTCGCATTCATGGGCGTCTTCGCGTTCGGCGAGACGCTGCTGCAGCCGACGGTGCCGGCCGTCTACAACGACCTCGCCTCCGACCACAACCGCGGTCGCTACAACGCCATCAACGCGGCGGCGTTCCAGGCCGGCGCCATCACCGGACCGATCGCGGCCGGCGTCCTGCTCGACCAGGACCTCGACGTCGCCTACATCGCGCTCATGGTCGTGGGCTGCCTGGTCATCGGCGTGCTGGCGATGGCGCTCGAGCGTCGCATCCCGCCGAGCGCGAACGGCGTGATCGAACCCGCCGAGGCGACCCCGGCGCCGCAGCCGCCGAACTGACGCCCGCCTACTCGACGATCTCCGCGTCGACGATGTCGTCGTCGGGCCCGCCCGCCGCCACGGGCGCCTCGGCCCGCGAGACGGTGAGCGTCTGGCCGTCGGGCGCGAGGGCCACGAGCACCGAGTCGCCGTCGCGGATCTCCCCGGCGAGCAGCGAGCGGGCGAGCCGGTCGTCGATCTCCTTCTGCATGAGCCGTCGCAGCGGGCGCGCGCCGTAGAGCGGGTCGTACCCGCGCTCGGCCAGCCAGGCCCGGGCGTCGGGCGTGACGCCGAGCTCGAGCCGGCGCTCGTGCAGGCGCGCCGAGAGCCGGTCGATGTAGAGGTTCACGATCTCGGCGAGCTCCTGCTCGCTGAGCGCCGAGAACACGACGATGTCGTCGAGGCGGTTCACGAACTCGGGCTTGAAGGCCTGCCGCACGGTCTGCAGCACCGCCTGCTCCTTGTCACTCCACGAGAGCCCCGGATCGATGAGGTACTGCGAGCCGAGGTTCGAGGTGAGGATGAGGATCACGTTGCGGAAGTCGACCGTGCGGCCCTGGCCGTCGGTGAGGCGGCCGTCGTCGAGCACCTGCAGCAGCACGTCGAACACCTCGGGGTGCGCCTTCTCGACCTCGTCGAGGAGGATCACCGAGTACGGGCGCCGCCGCACGGCCTCGGTGAGCTGGCCGCCCTGCTCGTAGCCGACGTACCCGGGAGGCGCCCCCACGAGCCTCGAGACCGAGAACTTCTCGCCGTACTCCGACATGTCGATGCGCACCATGGCGTGCTCGTCGTCGAAGAGGAACTCCGCGAGCGCCTTCGCCAGCTCGGTCTTGCCGACGCCGGTCGGGCCGAGGAACAGGAACGAGCCGGTCGGACGGTTCGGGTCGCTGAGGCCCGCACGCGAGCGGCGCACGGCGTCGGCGACCGCCGCCACCGCGGGCTTCTGCCCGATGAGGCGCTTGCCGAGCTCGGACTCGAGGTGGAGCAGCTTCTCGGTCTCGCCCTGCATGAGCCTGCCGACCGGGATGCCCGTCCACGCCGAGATGACCGCGGCGATGTCCTCCTCGGTCACCTGCTCGTTCACCATGCGGGGCTCACCGCCGGCGTTGCCGGAGGCATCCGCCTGCTCGGCCGCATCGAGGTCGCGCTGCAGGTTCGCGATCGTCTCGTACTCGAGCTTCGACGCCTTCGGGTAGTTGCCTTCGCGGAGCGCGAGGTCGCGCTGCGTGACCGCCTCGTCGAGCTTCTTCTTCAGCTCGCCGACGCGGTTGAGGCCCTGCCGCTCGCGCGCCCAGCGCTCCTCGAGCTCTGCGAGGTGCCGCTCCTTGTCGACGAGGGTCTCGCGCAGCTTCGCGAGTCGCTCCTTCGAGGCGTCGTCCTTCTCCTTCTTGAGGGCGAGCTCCTCGAGCTTCATGCGGTCGACCTCGCGCTTGAGCTGGTCGATCTCGACGGGCGACGAGTCGATCTCCATCTTCAGCCGCGACATCGCCTCGTCGATGAGGTCGATGGCCTTGTCGGGCAGCTGGCGGGCCGTGATGTAGCGGTTCGAGAGGGATGCCGCGGCGACGAGCGCGGCATCCGTGATCGTGACGCCGTGGTGCGCCTCGTACCGTCCCTTGAGCCCGCGGAGGATCGCGACGGTGTCTTCGACCGACGGCTCCCCGACGTACACCTGCTGGAAGCGGCGCTCGAGCGCGGCATCCTTCTCGATGTACTCGCGGTACTCGTCGAGCGTAGTCGCGCCGATGAGGTGCAGCTCGCCGCGCGCGAGCATGGGCTTCAGCATGTTGGATGCCGCGACGGACCCCTCGCCGCCGCCGGCGCCCATGAGCAGGTGCAGCTCGTCGACGAACGTGATGACGCGACCCTCGGACTCGTCGATCTCCTTGAGCACGGCCTTCAGCCGCTCCTCGAACTGGCCGCGATACATCGCCCCGGCGACGAGCGCGGAGATGTCGAGCGCCACGAGCTGCTTGTCCTTCAACGACTCGGCGACATCGCCCTCGACGATGCGCTGCGCCAGCCCCTCGACGACCGCGGTCTTGCCGACGCCGGGCTCGCCGATGAGCACCGGGTTGTTCTTCGTGCGCCGGGTGAGCACTTGGCTGACGCGCCGGATCTCGCTGTCGCGGCCGATCACGGGGTCGAGCTTGCCCTGCTTGGCGAGGTCGGTGAGGTTCACGCCGTACTGTTCGAGCGCCGACTGCTGCTCCTCCTGCGAGCTCGGCGCGCCCTGCATGTTGGCCACGTGCGGCCTCCTTCCACAAACTTGAGTCTACTACGCTCAACTTTGACCCGAAGGCGGGTCTTCCGATTCGGTCGCGTGGAACTCGCCCCATCGTTCACGCTAGACCGCATCCTCCGCCGCCCGCCACCGCGACGGCGACACCACCGCCAACCGATCGGCGCAACCCGGAATGCGTTCCGCCGCGTCGGGGTTACGGTCGGAGGAGGGCGAGGGAACCGGGAGGACGCATGCCGCTCGAAGGGGAGTACGCACCCAGCACGTCGGGCTGGGCGAGGAAGCAGGCCGAGGCGTTCGAGGCGAGCGACGGCGCCGAGGCGAACACGCTGCGCGGACGCCCGATCATCGTGCTCACGACGGTCGGCTCGAAGTCGGGCAAGCTCCGCAAAACGGCCCTCATGCGCGTCGAGCACGACGGCGAGTACGCCGTCGTCGGCTCGCAGGGCGGGTCGCACCACGATCCGAAGTGGGTGTCGAACCTGCGGAGGCATCCGCACGTCGAACTGCAGGACAACGCCGAGAAGCACGACTACACCGCCCGCGAGCTCGAGGGCGAGGAGCGCGAGCGCTGGTGGCGCCGTGCGAACGAGACGTGGCCGTCGTACGACGGGTACCAGGAGAAGACCGACCGGCTGATCCCGGTGTTCCTGCTCACGCGCATCGTGCTCTGAGGAGCCGGTCAGAGCCAGCGCATCGTGAACGCCCGGGCGAGCAGCGCCCGGAACGGCGGGATGCCGAGCACGCGCACCGCCGCGTTGCGGGTGCGCAGGCGCAGTCCCGCCGCCGGCGCGCCCATCCGCATGTTGAACGCCGCCTGCCGCAGCGCGCGTGACGCGGCCGACCGCCGCACCCGGTCGTAGGCGTCGAACGCCTCGAACGGCGCCCCCACGGCGAGCGCCGCGGCGAGGTCGTGATCCAGCCGCACGGCGTCGAGCCAGCCCAGGTTCATGCCCTGTCCGCCGATGGGGCTCACTTCGTGCGCGGCGTCGCCGACGAGCGCGACGCGGCCCTGCGACATCCGCGACGCCAGGTGCTGGCGCGCCTCGAAGGCGCTGGGCTCGCCGGCCGCCGCCACGTCGAACGTCCCGCCGCTCCGCGACTGCACGATCGTGGCGAGCTGCCCGGCGGTCGGCTCGGCCGGCGGACGCCGCACCCACGCGACCCAGCGACGCAGGCCACCCGGCATCGGGAACGACTCGACGACACCCGCCGGCTCGAAGTGCAGCAGGGCCGTCTCGGGCTCGCCGGTGTCGTCGCGCGTGTCGCCCATCACGTAGTGGGCGCGACCCCGCCGCTCGCGCCACGCGATCCCGAGGGCATCGCGGATGCCGCTGCGCACCCCGTCGGCCGCGACCGCGTACCACGCCGTCACGCTGACGGGCCCACGGCGCCCGGCGGCACCACCGCCTCCGCTCCCACCGGCGGCGTCGTCCTCGTCGGCGCGCTCCACGCCCTCCACCACGACGTGCGTGCCGCGGTCGTGCACCGTTCCCACCTCGACGCCGCGGCGCAGGCTCCCTGGGCGCAGCTGCTCGAGCCGCGCCTCCAGCAGGTCCTCGGTCTCGAGCTGGGGCAGCGACAGCACGGTGCCGGCCTTCGCGAAGGACATCGAGCCGAGCGTGCGTCCCTCGCAGGTGACGCGCCCCGAGTGGATCCGCACGGCCCGGGCCCGTACCTCGTCGCCAACGCCGGCCCGTGCCAGCGCACGAAGGCCCGGGGGGTGGATGCCGATCGCCCGGGATCGCCCCCCGCGGGCGGTCCGGCGCTCCAGCACCACCACGTCGAGGTGACGACGCGCGAGCAGGCACGCGAGCAGGAGGCCGACCGGCCCGCCGCCGATGATCACCACGTCGTGGCGCGGCTCGTGGGGCAGGCGCTCGCGCTCAGGCATCCGCGCCCCACACGACCTCGAGCCGCGACGGGAACCCACGCCGCACGCTCCAGCCCGGCGGCAGCACGCCCGCGAGCTCGCGCGCGGTGTGGCTGCGCCGGATCGAGGTGAGCCCGTCGGGACGGATGTACGAGCCCTTCAGCAGGTTCGGCTGGAACGGCAGCGTGCCGAGCGCGAAGCCGGCGTAGCCGAGCCGCGACCGCTCGATGTCGGCGTGCACCGCGACGCCGCCGTCGCGGGCGAGCCGCTCGGAGTCGGCGAGCAGCGCACCGAGCGCGGCACCGTCGAGGTGGTGCAGCACGTGGTTCGACAGCACCACGTCGAAGCGCTCACCGGCGAGCGCGAGCTCGGTGCTCGAGACGCGCCGCAGCACCAGGCCCGCCTGCGGCGGCTGGCTCAGTGCCCAGTCCAGTGCGCGCGGATCGGGGTCGATCGCGGTCACCTCGAGCCGCAGCCCGTCGGCGTGCGCGCGGTGGAGGAGCGCGCGCGGCAGGTCGGCGCCGCCCGTGCCGACGTCGAGTACGCGCCGCGTCGCGGTCGGCGACAGGGCCGGGCGCACCCAGCGGCGGTAGACCGCCCCCACGTTCGACACCACCGCGTTCACCTGCGCGAACCTGACGTAGGTGCGCTCGAGCGCGTCGAGGTCGGCGCCGGGGTCGTCCATCAGCTCGCTCGCGTCCTCGTCGCGGCGCGCGAGGAACCCGCGATCGACGAACCGGGGCGCGGCCATCGCTCAGGCGCGCACGGTGAGCAGGGCCGACTCGACCGTCAGGCCCGGCCCGAAGGCCATGGCCGCCACGCGGTCGCCGTCGGCGGCGGCATCCGAGTCGAGGATGTTGCGCAGCACGAACAGCACCGTCGCGCTCGACATGTTGCCGTAGTCGCGCAGCGTCTCGCGCGCGGGCACGAGCTGCGCCTCGGTGAGCACCAGCCGCGATTCGACCTTGTCGAGGATGCTGCGACCGCCGGGATGGATGGCCCAGTGCTCGATCGCGTCGCTCGAGGCATCCGTCGCCAGCGCCTCGGCGAGCGCCGGATCGTGGTCGAACAGCGGCTCGAGCGCGCCTGTGATGTGGTCGTCGATGATCGCGGGGATCGCGTTCGACAGCACCATCTCGAAGCCGTGGTCGCCGATCTTCCACGCCATGTCGCCCTCGCCGACGGGCGTGATGCGCGTGGCGAAGCGATCGAGGTCGAAGGCCCGCTCCCCGTCCTCGAGGGGGCGGGCCGTGACGATCCCCGCGCCCGCGCCGTCGGCGAAGAGCGACGAGGCCACGATCGTGTCGGGGTCGTTCGAGGAGCGCAGGTGCAGCGTGCAGAGCTCGACCGAGACGACCAGCACGACGGCCGCGGCATCCGCCTCGCACAGCTGCTTGGCGATGCGCAGGGCGGGCACCGAGGCGTAGCAGCCCATGAACCCGAGGTGGTAGCGCTCGACGCCGGCGTCGAGTTCGAGCTCGCGCGCGATCACGAAGTCGGGGCCCGGAGCGTAGAAGCCCGTGCACGACACCGTGATGATGTGCGTGACATCGGATGCCTCGATGCCCGGCGTCGCGGCGATGGCCGCGCGGCCCGCCTCGACGTAGAGCTTCGTGGCGAACTCGGCGTAGAGCTCGTTGCGCGCCTTGGTGCCCGGCAACAGCAGCTCGCCGCTGTCGATGTCGAAGAACACCGGTTCGTCGGGATGCGCGTCGCGACTCAGTTCCTCGAGCACGGTGTGCCGCGTCTCGATGCCCGAGACGTTGAAGCTCGTCGAGACGATGCGCTGCGCGAGGCGGTTCAGGCCCGGCTGCGTCCCGAAGACGTCCCGCACCTCCTCCTGGATCAGCACGGTCGGCGGTACGACGGTCGAGAGTCCCCTCAGCGCTACGGCCATGCCTCATCGTAGGGGGGCGGGCTGATGCCGCGGCAAGGGGTGCGCGGCCGTTCGCAGGCAAGGCTCAGGCCGGATGCCGCGAGCGCGCGTTCCGCAGCCTTCCGCCGGACACGACGAAACGGCGGCCGGGTCCCACGTCTCACGAGTGAGGGCCCGGCCGCCGGGTCGTTGCTCAGCCGAGCAGCTTCGCCTTCGCCGCGGCGAACTCGTCGTCGGAGAGGATGCCCTGCTCCTTCAACGCGGCGAGCTTCTGCAGCTCGGCGACGACATCGGTGCCGCCGGCGGGCGCCGCCGGCGGCGCTTGCGCGGCCGCAGCCTGCTGCTGGGCGACGGCCTGCTGCGCGGCGGCGTTCATCGCCTCCTGCTGCTGCATGGCCTCGTACTGCTGCTGCTCGTACTGGTTCTGCGCCTTCTCCTGCTGGTGTCGCTGCACGCTGCCCGACACCGCGGTCGCGGTGCCCGCGACGACGGCGGTGCGGGCGGCCATCCCGACGAGACCAGGGCGTCCCATCCTCCTCAGCATGTGCTTCCCCTCACTCCGTAGCGGCGGCCTCGGCCTCTTCGGCCTCGGCCATGATGGCGTTGACGACCGGCGCCGGGATGCGCTCCGACTGCAGGAGCACGCCGCCGGACTCGGCGAACCGCGACGCGAGCCGCTTCGCCCAGACGAGCTCGATGGCGAGCATCGCGCCGGAGGTTCCCGGCGGGATCGCCCCGCCGAGGTCGTTCACGTCCTCCTCGCCGACGAGGCCGTTGGCCTCGAGCTCGATCTCGGTCACGTCGATCTCATCGCCCAGGTCTTCGATCTCGACGATGTCGAGATCTCCGTTCTCGGAGCGCGAAACGACCACCGCGTCGAGCAGCCGGATGTCTCCGGCCTCGACGAGGTCTCCGATCGCCTCGAAGGTCGCGGCATCGGGCCGCTCACCAGGGAACCCGACGACCAGGATCTCGACGGGTCCGTACTCGAATTCAGGCATGTTCCCCCTCTCACCTGAGGGCAGCGTACGCCCGCGGGACGTCGGGCGGAAGAGCGGATGCGCCCCCGCTTCCCGGGGTCTATCCCCGGGCCCGTCCCCGGCATATCATGCAGACACGATCAGTGGTCGATCGCGGTGGCGCAACGGAACGGGGGTTCCAGTGGGCGTGAGGGTGGATGCGGGATCCGGCGGCGGCGGCATCCGCTCGGCGAGGCTCAGGGTCGAGTCGGAGGCGGTCTACGCCGGAACGGCGGCGGCCGTGGTGTGCGGCATCGTCGCCTTCACCCTGTTCATCGGCCGGATGGTCCCGCTGTGGGGCGGCGGCCTGTCGGTCGGCGCGGTCGCCGCGATCTCCGCGCTCGCCGCGGGCATCGTCGCGGCGTACCTCGGCTACTGGCGATCGCGGCACCGGCCGGGACAGGAGTGGCGCCTGCGCATCCGCCCGTGGAAGTTCGTGCTCGACGCGACCACGGTCGCGCTCGTGCACGCGGCCCTCGCGGCGATCTTCACGGCGTCGGTGTTCGTGGTGCTGCAGCGCAGCTTCGACGGACTCGAGGTCGACGTCATCATCGGCACCATCGCCGTCATCGCTGCGACCGGGGCGAGCGGCTACCTCATCTACCTGTCGGTGTCGGACATCACGACGCGCAAGATGGCGACCCTGCTCGTCTCGTTCATGGCGCTCTCGACACTGGCGTCGATCGCCGCGGTCGAGGACGAGTACTGGTGGGAGTACCACTTCAGCCAGCTCGGCACGGCCGGCGACTTCTCGGCGTGGATGTTCAACGCCACCCTCATCGTCGCGGGCTTCTTCGTCACGACCTTCACGCTCTACCTGCACCGCGACCTCACGGCGCTCGTCGAGCGCGGCGTCCTCGAGCACCGCTGGGCGCCGCGCTTCATGTCGGTGACGTTCGTCATCCTCGGCGTCATGCTCGCCGGCGTCGGGCTCTTCCCCGTCGACGTGAACATGGCCGTGCACAACGGCTGCGCCTCGGGCATGGCCGCGGCGTTCGCGGTCATGGTGCTCGGGTCCCCGTACATCCTGAAGGGCCTGCCGCGCCGCTTCTTCGTCATCTGCTACGCGACCTTCGCGATGCTGATCGGCGCGTTCCTGCTGTTCACGCCCGTCGCCTACTACAACCTGACGGCGTTCGAGCTCATCGCGTTCACGATCATCTTCAGCTGGATCACCGTCTTCATCCGTTTCATCGACGCGCTGGTCTCGGTCGAGCTTGCTGCACCACCCGCCTCCGGCGCCGCGGCGCCCGATGGAGCGTCGGCGATGATCGCCTGAGCATCCTCGCCCGAAGGGAAGGAAAATCATGACCCTCGCATTCGATCGACCCACCGACGCGCGTCTGCTGCCGCGCAAGGGACGGGAGGAGCTCGGCCGGTCGCTTCGGTCCGCGCTGCCACTCGGCGAGCACGCGGCACTCGCGCCCGCCGACCGGGATCCGGTCGTCGTGCTCGAGCAGCAGGAGGTCTCCCGAGTTCCGGGGCTGATCGCCCTGCGCCACGGCCGGATGGCGGGGTCCTCGTTCGCGTTCTACCGCGGCGCCGCCGCGCTCATGGCCGACGACCTGCGAGAGGTCCCCGACTCCGGCATCATCACCCAGCTCTGCGGCGACGCCCACCTGTCGAACGTCGGCTTCTACGCCTCGCCCGAGCGTGCACTGATCGTCGACCTCAACGACTTCGACGAGACGGCGACGGGTCCGTTCGAATGGGACGTGAAGCGCATGGCGGCGAGCTTCGAGATCGCCGCCAGGGCGCGCGGGTTCGACGACGCCACTCGGGCGACGATCGTGAAGCGCGTGGTCCGCGCCTACGCCGCCGCGACGGCGGCCGCCGTGCGGACGCCGGCCGTCGAGCTGTACACGGCCCGCCTCGACGTCGACGCGGTGCTGGCCGACATCAGCGACGAGCTTCCCGAGGAGGTCTCGGAGCGCACGCGGGCGACCGTGACCAAGACCTATCGGCGCGACAGCCGCCAAGCGGCGGAGAAGCTCGCCCAGCCCGACGAGGACGGCACGCTCCGGTTCCGGTCCGACCCGCCCCTGCTCACGCCGCTCTCCGAGCTCGTGGAGCTCGGTGGGCTGACCATGGAGGCCGCGGAGGCGCGACTGCACGAGGTCCTGCAGGGCTACCGGGCATCGCTCGCACCGGAGCGGCGTCGGCTGCTCGATCGCTATCGCATGGTGGACGCCGCCATGAAGGTCGTCGGCGTCGGCAGCGTCGGCACCCGAGCCTGGGTCGTGCTCCTCCAGGGCGATACCAAGCGCGACGTCCTCGTGCTGCAAGCGAAGGAGGCGCAGCGGTCGGTGCTCGAGCCGCCCGAGGCGCTCAGTGCCTACGCGCACCAGGGTGAACGCGTGGTGCAGGGCCAGAAGGTGATGCAGGCGCTCAGCGACATCCTGCTCGGCTGGACCCACGGCGAGGGACTCGACGGCCACATGCGAGACTTCTACGTACGCCAGTTCCGTGACTGGAAGGGCTCAGTCGAGCCCGAGCGCATGGAGCCCGAGACGATGCGGTTCTACGCCCAGTACTGCGGCATCGTGCTCGCCCGGGCGCACGCCCGGGGCGGCGATGCGGCGACCATCTCGGGCTACGTCGGCAACGGCAAGGAGCTCGCCGCGGCGATCCGCGAATTCTCGTCGGCCTACGCCGATCGTACCGAGGCCGACCACACCGCACTCCTCGCCGCGATCGCAGAGGGCCGACTCGAGGCGACCACCTCGTGACGGGGCCGACGCCCCCGATGGCGCCGGCGGATGCCGCGCCCTCCACCGCGTCGCGCGCCGTGATCCCGCTCGCGATCGCGCAGTTCATCATGGTGCTCGACAGCTCGGTCATGAGCGTGTCGATCAGCCAGCTCGTCGAGGAGTTCGACACGACGGTGTCGATGATCCAGCTCGCGATCACGCTCTACGCGCTCGTCATGGCGGCGCTCATGCTGACGGGCGGCAAGATCGGCGACCTGTTCGGCCGCCTGCGGATCTTCCGCATCGGGCTCGTGATCTATGCGATCGGGTCGCTGATGACCGCGTTCGCGCCGACGGTCGGCGTGCTGATCCTCGGCTGGTCGTTCATCGAGGGCGCGGGCGCCGCACTCGTGCTCCCCGCGCTCGCGGCACTGGTGGCCGGCAGCTACGGCGGCGCCGCCCGCGCCCGCGCCTACGGGATCATCGGCGGCGTGGCGGGCGCCGGCATCGCCGTCGGTCCCCTGCTCGGCGGCTGGCTCACGACCGAGTACTCCTGGCGGTGGGTCTTCGCCGGCGAGGTCGTGTTCGTCATCTTCGTGCTCGCGGTGAGCTCGTGGATCACCGACGACCACGTGCGCGAGAAGTTCCGCCTCGACGTCGTCGGGGCCATCCTGTCGGCGCTCGGCCTCGCGCTCGTCGTGGTCGGCGTGCTGCAGAGCGGTACGTGGGGCTGGATCCAGCCCGTGCAGTCGCCGATCACGCCGTTCGGCTTCGCACTCACGCCGTTCGTCATCGGAGCCGGACTGCTCGTGCTCTGGGCGTTCCTCGCCTGGGAGCGACGGGTGGCCGCGCGTGGTCACGTTCCGCTCCTCGACGTGACCAACCTCCGGATCCCCGCACTCCGGTCGGGGCTCGCCAGCCTGCTCGCCCAGAACCTCGTGCTGCTCGGCATCTTCTTCGCGGTGCCGCTCTACCTGCAGATCACGCAGGGCATGGACGCGTTCCAGACCGGCCTCCGCCTCCTCCCGACGTCGATCGCCATGCTCGCCGCCGCTGCGATCGGCGCGCGGCTCGGCGGCCGCTTCGGCGCACGAGCCCTGGTGCGCGTCGGGTTGCTCACCATCGCCGTCGCCTGCCTCGTCATCATCTCGACGATCGAACCCCAGCTGGCGACGACGCCGTTCGCCATCGGCATGGCCCTCGTCGGCCTCGGCACCGGCCTGCTCGCCTCGCAGCTCGGCAACGTCGTGCAGTCGTCCGTTCCGTCCGATGCCCGCAGCGAGGCCGGCGGCCTGCAGTACACGGCGCAGAACCTCGGCTCGTCGCTCGGCACGGCGCTGATCGGCTCCCTGATGATCGGCGCACTCGCGGCATCCGTGCTCGGCCTCATCGCCGACGACCCCGACATCGAGTCGGCCGTCGCCGAGCAGGTGACCGTGCAGGTCTCCTCGGGCATCGAGTACATCCCGCCGGCGCAGGCCGAGCAGGGGCTGCTCGACGCCGGCATCCCGGCCGACCAGGTCGACGACCTCGTGGCGAACTACTCGGCGGCCCAGCTCATGGGCGTCAAGCTGGGCATGCTCGCGTGCGCCGCGGCCGCGCTCCTCGCGCTGCCGTTCACGCGGCGGCTGCCCGACCGCAAGGGCATGATCCCGGCCGACTGAGTCGACGGGTCGCCGCCCGGCGCGGCACCCGTCGCGGGTCAGCTCGGCGCGGCATCCGTTGCGGCCGCAGCAGCTCCGGGGTCGGCTGCGGCGCTGCCACCGGATGCCGCGGGGTGCCGCCTGAGCTTGCGCTCGGCCTTCGCGGCCGCGTCCTCGGCCTCCATGACCTTCTTCGCCTCGTCGAAGTCGCCGAGCGCGGCGCGCGTCCACGTCATGTTCGGGTTCGAGTCGACGAGCAGCATCCGCACCAGCAGCGTCAGGGGGATGGCGAGGATGGCACCCATCGGCCCGAGCACCACCGCCCAGAACAGGACCGAGAAGAAGGTGATCGACTGGCTCAGCGCCACGGCGTTGCCGACGACGCGAGGCTGCACGAGCGACTGCACCACCGCGTTGATGATGCCGTAGACCACGATGACCGCGAGGACGAGCGGCCAGCCCCCGACGAGCGCGCCGAACACGATCGGCGGGATGATGGCGATGAAGTAGCCGACGTTCGGGATGAAGCTGCAGAGGAACGCGAGCACGCCCCACAGGGCGGCGCCCGGCACGCCGAGCAGCACCAGGGCGATCCAGTTGATCACGCCCTGGGCGATGCCGAGGAACGTCGTCACGACCATGTAGCGGCGCACCCCGATCGTGTACGCGAAGGCCGCCGTGGCGAGCAGGGGGCGCCGCGGGTAGAGCTCGCGCACGAGCGTGCGCACGGGAGACGAGTCCATCGCCATGAGCATGAGCATCGTCAGCAGGATCACCCCTGCGGTCACGAACCCGGCGGCGCTGCCCACAAGGCTCCCGATGACGTCGAGGACCTTGCCGGGGTCGAACCATGTGGAGATCTCGTCGATCTGCTGCTGGCCGAGGCCCAGGCCCGACAGCCAGGCTCCGACGTTCGACGCCCAGGTCTGGAACTCGTCGGTGTACTGCGGGAGCAGGGCGAGGAACTGGGCGAACGAGAAGAAGAACGCGAACACGAACACGCCGAGGAGCAGCACGACGGCGAGGATCACCGCGACCGTCGCGACGCCTCGCTTCACGCCGTGCCGCTCGAGCCGCGACCGGAGCGGGTAGACGCAGATCGTGAGCACGAGCGCGAAGAACGACCACACGAAGATCTCGGCGATCGCGGCGATGCCGAAGGAGACGACGACCGCCCCGGCGAGTCCGAGCATGATGAAGGCGGTGCGATGCGCCGACACCGGTGTGTTGTCGGCCGGTGCCGCGTCGGGTGCGGCCGGCTCGGGCGGCTCGGCCTCAGCCTGCTTGCGACGGTTCCACCACATGGTGACTCCCCTCCTGGGCCGGGTTCCCCGACAGGCGTCGGAGCGTTTCGGCATGATCGTCGGGCTCCACGAGCAGCGCTCGCACGAGCAGGGTGAGCGGGATGGACAGGATCGCCCCGATGGGCCCGATGACGAAGGCCCAGAAGACGACCGAGAAGAACGAGAGGGTGAGGCTGAGGTCGACGGCGTCGCTCACGAACTTCGGCTGGATGAGCACCTGCAGCGTCACGTTGATGACGCAGTAGGCCAGCACGACGGCGAGCGCGAGCGGCCAGCCGCCGACGACGAGGGCGAGCACCGCCGGGGGGATGAGCCCGAGCACGAAGCCGATGTTCGGGACGAAGTTCGTGACGAACGCGAGGATCGCCCACACGATCGGGATCGGGATGCCGAGCGCCCAGAGCAGCAGGCCGTCGAGCACGGCCACGATCGCGCCGAACGTCGCGTTCACGACGTAGTAGCGGCGCACGCCGCTGAAGTACCGGGTGCCGATGCCGTCGGCGCGAGTGCTGCCGAACACGGTGTTCAGGCGGCCGAACCGCGCGGCATCCGCGGCCATGAAGATGACGTAGGCGAGCACGAAGAAGAACGCGGTCGCGAACCCGAGCACGGCATCGGCGACGGATGCCGCGATCCCCACGAGCGTGCCGGGATCGAGGATCGACGACGTCGCGTCGGCGGCCTCGTCGGAGAGTCCGAGCGACGAGAGCGTGTCGGCGATCGACGCCGCGGTCGCCTGCAGCTCATCGGCGTAATTGGGCAGCATCGCGACGAACTGCGCCGAGGCGAAGACGAGCAGCCCCGCGAGGATCGCGAGGATGAGGTAAGCGACCACGATGACGATCGTCGTCGCGGCCCACTTCGGCCAGCCGCGACGCTCGAGTGGGAACCGCACGGGGTGCGCGATGATCACGACGACCGCCGCGACGGCGACGGGCGCGAGGATCTCGCGTCCCAGCCAGATGCCCGCGAAGGCGACGACCGCGGCGGCGAACGTCAGCAGCACGCGGGTGCCGTGCGCCAACCCGGCCCGGCCGGCGCCCGCCCCCGTGGGGGCATCCGTCGTCGCCGGCCTGGTCATGTCAGAAGCTCCCGATCCCCTTGCCGATGACGACCACGCCGATCACGAGGAGCAGCACGGCCATGACCGTCGCGTTGTTGTGCACCAGCCATGTCCTGAGCGACTCGAGCGGCCCGGCCATCCGGGCGGATGCCACGAGGTAGGCGATCACGGGCACCGCGACCGAGCTCGCGGCGATGAGGGTGAACACCAGGATGGCGATGACGTCCTCGCCGACCGTGAGCCCACCCGTGCCGATGGTGATGCCCGCCCCGGCCGCCATGATGAGGTTCTTCGGGTTGACCGCCGAGAGGAGGAAGCCGAGGCCGAACCCGCGACCGGCGTTCATGTCGTCGATCGCCGACATCCACTTCGGCAGTGGCGGCTCCTCGCCGGGCTTCGGTCGGCTGCGCCACTGCCGGATCGCGAGCAGCAGGAGCAGCACGCCGAGGACGATCTTGATGACGCCGGAAACGGGCTTCGCGGCGTCGGGGTCCTGCTCGGGCAGGACCGACGCCAGCAGCGTGAACACGACGACGGCCACGACGATGCCGATGACCCAGCCCAGCAGGAAACCGACGCTGGTGCCCTTCGCCTTCGGCGAGAGCAGCATGAGGATCGCCGCGATGATCGGGATCGGACTGATCGCGATCCCGACCGCCAGCGGCAGGATATCTCCGATGACGGATCCCAAGAGTCCCCCTCGTCGACGCCTGCTCAGCGTGCTGATTGCACACTAGCGGTCGGATGCCACGGGCGGGCGGGAATCCCGCTCAGGGCGTCGGCGCGCCGAGAGCCTGGATCGCCGCACGGTTCGTGTCGTACACCGGGCGGTCTCCGAGCAGGCCGAGCTCGACGAGCCGGCGGCGTGCGTCGGGGCGCACCCGGCTGAACGCGAGCGCGACGCCGTGCTGCTCGAGCCAGGCGAGCAGCGCGTCGAAGCTTTCGGCGCCCGTGACGTCCACGTCGGTCACGGCCTCCATGTCGACGACGAGGTGTCGCACCGGCCCGTTGCCGGCGCCCTCGGCTGCGGTCACGGCGCGCTTCACGGCGTCGTCGAACACCGTGCCGTTGGCGAAGAACAGCGGCGCCGCGAGGCGGATCACGATGACGCCCGGGGCCGTCACCGCACCCGTCGGCGCCTCGTCGAGCAGCGAGTCCGTTGGCTCGCCGCCGGCCTCGAGCACGTCGATCGCGGGGTTCGCGGCGCGCTTCGCGAGGTTGATGAGCGCGAGCACGAACGAGACGAGGATGCCGGGGATCGCCCCGATGAACAGCGTGACGAGGAAGCAGGCGGCGCCGACCACGAACTCGAAGCGGTCCTGCCGCCAGAGCTGTGCGAAGTCGCGGAGGCCGAGCAGCGGCAGGATCGCGACCCCGACGATCGCGCCGATCGCCGGCGACGGGATGTCGGCGAGGAGCGCCGTGCCGAAGAGGAGCAGCAGCAGCGTCCCGCCCGCGAGCACGAGCGAGGGCAGCTGTGTGCGGGAGCCGGCCTGGTCCATGGCGGCGGTGCGCGACGTCGACGAGCCGACCGCGAAGCTGGCGCTCGCTCCGGCGGCGATGTTGCCGACGCCGAACGCGAACAGGTCGCGGTTCGGGTTCGTGGCGTAGCCGCGCTTCTCGCCGTAGGACCGGGAGACGAGGAGCCCCTCGGCGGTCGTCACGAGTGTCAGCGCGATCGCCGACGGGATGAGCACGAGCCACATCGACCAGTCGATGACCGGCCACGTGATCGCGGGCGGACCGGCAGGCACCGCGCCGAGCACGTCGACGCCGGCCTGGTCGTCGAGGTCTGCGATGACCACGACGACCGTCGCGAGCACGAGCACCACGAGCGCCCACGGCACGACCGGCAGGAAGCGGCGGCCGAGCAGCAGGATCGCGACCGAGACGACGGAGATCGCGAGCGACACGAGGTTGGTCGTGCCGAGGCCGGTCACGAGTCCTGCGACCTTGTCGACGAACTCGCCGCCCGAGTCGATCTGCACGCCGAGCATCTTCGCGATCTGGCTCACCAGGATGTCGAGCGCGAGGCCGCCGACGAAGCCCACGAGGATCGGCTTCGAGAGGAAGTTGGCGAGGAAACCGAGCTTCAGCACCGCGAGCACCAGGAACAGGATGCCGCAGATGATCGCCTGGGCCATCGCGAGCGTCGCGTAGTCGGCACTGCCGGCGGTGGCCAGCCCGCCGATCGAGGAGGCGACGAGCGCGGCGGCCGCGGCATCCGGTGACGCGACGAGCTGTCGGCTCGACACGACGAGCGCGTAGACGATCGTCGGCACGATCAGCGCGTAGAGACCGGCCGTGGCGGGCAGGCCGGCGATCTGGGCGTAGCCGATATTCAGGGGGATGGCGATGGCGAGGAGCGTGACGCCGGCGGTGAGTTCGCGAACCAGGTTGCGGCGGCGCAGTCCCGCCAGGGGCTTCTGCATCGCGTCAGCGGCCCTCCGTGTCCTTCGCCGAGCCGGCCAGGGCGGCGGCATCCTCCGCGTGGTACTGCGCGACCAGCTCGACCTCGCGCTGCTTGCGCGGGAAGAAGAAGAACACCAGGATCCCCCCGATCACGACGGCGACGAGTCCGGCGGTGTACGCCCAGTGGTCGCCCGCGAGGAACGACTCCTTCGCAGCCGCCGTGATCTGGTCGGCGTACTGCGGATACTGCTTCGCCATCGCGGCGGCGCTGTCGAACGACTTCGTGAGCTGCGCCTCGGTCGCCGTCGAGATCGAGGACGCCTCGGAGGACGACGCGATCTGCTTCGAGAACGCGGCGGCGTAGCCGGCCGTCAGCAGGGCGCCGAAGATCGACTGCATGAGGGCACCGCCCAGGTCGCGCTGCAGGTCGGCGGTGGCCGACGCCATGCCGACGCGCGTCGGCGGTACCGACCCGGTCAGCGAGTGCGCGGCGGGCGTCTGGGCGAAGCCGACACCCGCGCCGACGAATGCGTAGGCCAGGCCCACCTCGAAGTACCCGGATCCCTCCCGCCAGAGCACGAGCATCGTGAGGAAGCCGAGGAAGACGAACACGTAGCCCGACAGGAGCGTCATGCGCGAGCCGATGCGGTCGACCAGCCGGGCGGAGATCGGGGCGATCAGCACCATCAGGATGGCCGTCGGGAGGATCGCCGCGCCCGCCTCGATGGTGGTGTACCCGAGCACGTTCTGCAGGAACTGCTGCCCCACGAACATCGCGCCCATCAGCGAGCCGAACACGATGATGCCGGCCACGGCCGCGACCCAGAACGGCGGTCTCGCCGCGACGTGCAGGTCGTACAGCGGGTTCGGCGCACGGCGCTGGCGGAGGACGAACCCGATGACGCCCACGAGCGTGATCGCCGACAGGATCAGCACGAGCGTCGTGGAGTCGGGGACCGCGGCGAAGTTGATGGCGAGGATCAGCGAGCCGACGAACACGATCGAGATGATGCCGCCGAGGTTGTCGACCTTCTCGGTCGACTCGTTGATGTGGGCGGGCACGAAGATCAGCGCCATGATGAAGGCGACCACGGCGAGCGGCACCGTGACGAGGAACACCGAGCCCCAGTCGAACTGCCCCAGGAGCCAGCCCGACAGGAGGGGGCCGAGGGCGGCGATCGCCGCCCCGATGGCCGACCACAGCGCGATCGCGCGCGTCCGCTTCGCGCCGCCCCAGAGCGCCGCGATGAGCGCGAGGGTCGTCGGGAAGCACATGCCGCCCGCGATGCCCCCGAGGATGCGGGCGACGACGAGCACCTCGATCGTCGGCGCGAAGGCCGCCAGGAGGCTGAACGGGATCGAGGCCAGCGATCCGAGCAGGAGCATGAGCTTGCGGCCGTACCGGTCGCCGAGGGCGCCGAGGTAGAGCACGGATGCCGCGAGGCCGAGGCTGTAGCCCACCGCGGTGAGGTTCAGCTGCGTCTGCGAGGCGTCGAACGCCGCGCCGATCGTGGGCAGCGCCACGTTCGCGACCGCGAGGTTGAGGTTCGCGATGGCCGCGCCCAGCACGAGCGCGATGAGCACGAGCATCGCGCGCGGCGGGCTGTCCGCCGTGCTCGTCGAGGTCGCGATGGCCGACGGTGTCCCGTGCTCTGACATGGCGTGCATCCCCTTCGCCGTTGAGCGGGCCGGGAGCGGTGCCGCTCATGCACACGCTATTGCACCCTGGGCGGGGGGCGACAGAGCCCGCTCGGGGGGTCAGCGCTCCTCGGTGCGCGCCATCGTGCTCGGCAGCTCGCTCGTGACGAGCACGCCGGGACCGCGGTCCGCGAGCGCCGCGGCGAGCGCGACCACGACCGCGCCCCCGATCGCCTGACTGCGCCCTGGCTCGTGCCACACCTGCACGCGCGCCGTCACGCGGTCGCCGCCGATCGTGATGGCGCGGGCCCACGGTGCCGGCGCGGCCGGCTCGGCCAGCACGCCGTCGACGGATGCCGCGACGCGCTGCAACTCGGCCAGCATCGCCTCGACGCCGAGTCCGCCCAGCGGCGTCCGCACCTCGAGCTCGGTGCGGTTCGCCCCGAACGCGGATCCGTTCACGAACGGGGTGTTCAGGAACGCCGCATTGGGGACGTGCACCGCGCGTCCGTCGAACGACCGCACGATGACCGATCGGCTCGTGAGCTCCTCGACGGTCCCCTCGTAGTCGGGCGTCTCCACCTGGTCGCCGGGCTGTACGGGCTTGCGGGTCTGCAGCACGATGCCCGCCGAGAAGTTGTCGGCGATGCCGCGCAGCACGAGCAGGGCCACGATCGCCACGATGATGACGATCGCGAGCAACGGCTCGAGCGGAGCGCCGAGGAAGCTCAGCGCGACGCCGATGCCGAAGAGCAGCACGACGATGCCCGAGATGCTCGCGATCCGCCGGCCGGTCTCGGGAGAGATCCCCTCGAGCCGGCCCATCAGGGCGAGCACCCCCCTGCGCACGAGGCGCGAGAGGATCCAGCCCGCGACGACGGAGAGCAGGGCGAACGTGACGTCCCAGGCGCTGAGGGTGGACCAATCGAGGAACTCGCCGCTCACGGGGCCCACGATACGGCCTGCGATCCCCGTCGATTCGGCTGACACGACGCGAATTCCCGCTACCCCCGCGGCATCCCTCGCGATATGGTGCCCACGGGAGACACCGAGATCAGGGGGATCGCAGGCTCCAGTCCGGACCGGCGCACCCCGGATGACGGGCGCGACCCGTCGCCGCCCCCAGCGGCGGCATCCGACACTCTGAAAGGGCTCCAATGAGTTTCTGGAACAGCCTGGGCGACATCCTCTGGTGGACCCTGTGGTTCTTCGCGTTCTTCGCCTACCTCTGGGCGGTCATCGCGATCATCACCGACCTCTTCCGCGACCACAAGCTCAACGGCTGGTGGAAGGCCGTCTGGATCATCTTCCTGATCTTCGTGCCGTTCCTCACCGCGCTGGTGTACCTCATCGCCCGCGGCAGCGGCATGGCGGAGCGCGCGCAGAAGGAGGCCCGGCAGGTGCAGGCCGCGACGGACGACTACATCCGCGCGACCGCCGGAGCGGCGAGCCCGTCCGACGAGATCGCCAAGGCGAAGGCACTGCTCGACGCCGGCACCATCTCCCCGGCCGAGTACGACCAGCTCAAGGCCCGGGCGCTCAGCCACGGCGCCTGATCGACGAACGACGAAGGGGCGGGTGCTTCGGCACCCGCCCCTTCGTGTATCGGGCGAACTCAGCTCGCGGCCTTCAGCTCCTTGCCGTGGACGGTGAGCGCGTAGAGCACGAGGATGTCCAGCGTGAGCACGATGAGCGACCACCACGGCTGCACCGGCAGCAGGGCGAGCTGTGAGACGCCGTTGAACGCGACGAGGATGATCGCGACCACTCGCGCCCAGGTGGCGCCGGCGATCAGCGCGAGGCCGACGAGGATGAGCACCACGCCGAACACGAGATGCCACCACCCCCACCCCGCCACATCGAACAGGAGGAGGCCGCCCTCGCCCAGCACGAAGTATGCGCTCCCGGGCATGAGGATGGCGACGAGTCCGTACAGGGCGTCGATCACGCCGGCGATGATGATGACGATGGCCGCGAACCATCCCCATCCGACCCATCCCGTGGTTTCAGAGTCCGACATTGCTTCCCCTCTCGATCGGCGCATCCCCAGGTGAACGCGGTCCCGATACGCGCATCATCCACCCCGCCGAGCGCGCACGTCAACAGGTTCCTGCTCAGGTGAGCACGGGCGCTCCCGCGGGGTCGCCGACGGCGTCGGGGTCGGGGTCTCCGGCCGGGCGTGCGCCGGCCGCGGGCGCCTCCGGGCGGATCACGCCGGCGTTGCGGAGGAACAGGATGATCCAGCTGAAGATCAGCACGCCGGCCACGAGCTCGACGGCCGTGAGGTTGTAGTAGCCGACCGCGAAGAAGATGCCGAGCAGCACGGTCACGGCGACGTACACGTAGCCGAGGATCACGAACACCTTCGGCATCGAAGGCACCCAGCGCGGCAGCGCGAACACGACGACCGCGTAGACGACGGCCATCCCCGTGGCCACGGTGTTGTGCAGGACGAAGAACTCGCTCACCGGGAAGATGCCGACGCAGGCGAGGAGCACGCCGATGAGGGCGAGGCTCACGCGCACCAGGTTGCGGTGCCGGAGGTCGAGCGGCGTCGACGTCGGCAGGCTCGCCGTGCCGTAGCGGGCGATGATCGTGACGATCGCGCCCGCGATGATGAGCGTGAGGTTGAACGCGAGCGACGACACGTCGTTGGTGATGCCCAGCGCCGACAGGTTCTTCTGCCACCACTGGGGGTCGCTCGAGCTCAGCATGCTGGCGAGCGCGCCGACGACGAGGAACACCGCCAGCACGAGCGACAGCAGCATCGGGGTGAGCCGCGCCGACGAGAGGAACACCGCGTAGGCGGTCACGGCGAACGCGACGCCCGAGAGCACGGCCGCCGGGAACGTGAAGACGACCGCGCCGATGAAGCTGCGCTCGAGCAGGTCGGCGAGGCCGATCCAGCCGAGGAGCACGATCACGGCGTGCGCCAGCGCGAGCGCCACGATGTCGAACCAGTGCAGGCGGGCGCCCTGCACCTCGAGCCCGTCGTCCACGCGGTCGTGCAGCGACGGTGCCGGCCTGCGGAGCACCACCCGGCCGAGCACGAACGCCACGATGGCCACCACCGCGCCGCCGATCGCGACGAACTGCCCGAGCGAAGCGGGTCCGGCGATCGGGACGTTCCGGCCCCAGAAGAAGATCCAGGCCACGGCCAGGCCGACCAGGAACGCGACGGCGCCGGCGAGCAGGGCGACGGACTCGAGCGACTCCGCGTTCTCGGCCGGATGCCGCAGCACGCGGCGGATCGAGGTGGACGGCTGCGTGCTGCGCGCGGGAGCGGTGCTGGTCTGAGCGGTCATCGGGGCTTCCCTCCCGCGGCCCCAGGCGGCCGCTGTGGGGATCAGGATGCCAGCCGGATCGCTCGGTGTCACGCATCGGTTGCGGCGATCGTCCGGAATGCCCGGCGCGCGGCATCCGCTCGGTTCGAACGTGGGCGGAGCTCAGGAGTCGGTCGGGTCGAGCACCTCGAGCATCGAGCCCTGCACGAAGCCCGCCCACTCGTAGGCCGCGCGCAGGTAGTCGTCGCGCGTCTCGTCGGCCTCGTCGTCGTCCTCCTCGACGATGCCCACGCGCTCGGCGAGGATGAGCCGCAGGTCGGTGAGGAACGTGAGCCAGCCCCACGCCTCCGACTGGTCGAGCTCGATCTGCACGACGCCCTCGTCGCCGTCGGCGACCGCGGTCGCGTCCCGCACGCGCTGCGCCGCCTGGCGCTTGCCGTCGACGAGGCTCTCGCGCGTGTACCGGCCGAACTCCTGCGACGCCGGCGGGTCCTCGGGGTAGGCGTTCGGCAGCAGCCGCCCGAGCGCCGGATCGTCGGCCTCGCCGAGCAGGAGCACCGAGTCGACCTGGTCGGCGAGCTCGGAGAGGAGCATCGCCTCCTCGACCTCGAGCACGATGCGCACGCCTTCGCCGCCGCTGCGCCCGGCGACGATCACGTCTCGGCCCTCGACACCGTGGCCTGCAGGCCGTAGCCGTGCATCGCCTGCACGTGCCGCTCCATGGCCTCGCGATTGCCGGATGCCACGACGGCGCGTCCCTCGTGGTGCACCTGCAGCATCAGCCGCTCGGCGACCTCGCGCGGGTACCCGAAGTACGTGCGGAAGACGTACGTCACGTACGTCATGAGGTTGACCGGATCGTCCCAGACGATCGTGCGCCACGGCTGCTCCGACACGTCCTGCGTGGTCGTGTCGGCGTCGAGCTGTTCGAGCGTGGGCGTCACCCGTCCAGCCTTCCACGAGCGCCCGCCCGACGGAACCCGGCTGCGACGGCCCGATCGGATGCCGCCGCCGGCGTCCGCGGCGGGTACACGAACGTGACGAGCACCACCGAGATGATCATGAGCAGGAACCACGAGACCAGCTTCGACACCGACACCGGCTGCCATCCGTCGGCCTGGTCGGGGTAGAACCACGCGCCCGCCCAGGTGGCGATGTTCTCGGCGATCCAGATGAAGAGCGCGACCAGCGCGAAGGCGAGCAGGAGCGGCATCCGGTAGGTGCGCCGCCACACGCGGAAGTGCATGACCGTCGGCCACCAGAGCAGCGCGACCGCGGCGAGGAGCACCCAGCGGAGGTCGACGATGAAGTGATGCGTGAAGAAGTTCGCGTAGATCCCGGCCGCGACGATGACGGTGAGCCAGCGCCGCGGATACCTGGTGAACCCGAGGTCGAAGAGCCGGTGCACGCGCACGAGGTAGGAGCCGACGGCGGCGTACATGAACCCCGAGAACAGCGGGACGCCCGCGATGCGCAGCACGCCGCCGTCGTCGTAGGCCCACGACCCGACGTCCGTCTTGAAGATCTCCATGACCGTGCCCGTGAGGTGGAACAGCACGACGACCCAGAGCTCCCGACCCGTCTCGAGCCGCGTCGCGACCATCACGACCTGGATGAGCACGGCCGCGATCGTGAGCGCGTCGTTCGGCGCGAGGGCCGCGTCGTCGGGGTACCAGAGCCGGGCCGCGACGATCACGGCCAGCAGCGCCGCACCGAACACGCAGGCCCACGCCTGCTTGGCCCCGAACACCAGGAACTCGATGAGCCCCGCGCGGATGCCGCGGTCGGACGCGTCGGCGAGCAGGCGGTGCGCCGCGCGATCGATCGCCCGCTCGACCGGGGTGAGCCGCTGCTCGTGCGCCGAGGTCGGGTCGAACGGGGCTGCCGCGGACGCGGGTCGCGCGAGGTGCGCATCGTCGCCGGCGCGGGGGCGCTCGTCGGTGGTCATCCCGGCCGCCGGGAGGCCGTGACCGTGAACTTCGGGTTGCGCGCGACCTGGCGGGTCGACCCCACCGCGCGCTCCAGGAGCGGCCGGTAGCGCAGGTGCGAGTTCCACACGCACCACAGTTCCCCGCCCGGCGCGAGCACGCGGGCCGCGTCGTCGAACAGGTGCGCCGCGATGCCGGTGTGCAGCGCGGCATCCGAGTGGAACGGCGGGTTGAGCACCACGAGCGCCTCGCTCGCGTCGGGCAGGAGCTCGAGCGCGTCGGCGTGCGTGACGGTCACCCGATCGGCGACGCCGTTCACCTCCGCGGTCTCGCGAGCGGATGCCGCGGCCGCCGCCGAGCGGTCGGTCGCCGTGACGCGGAGTCCGGGGCGCCTGCGGGCGAGCCACGCGGCCACCACGCCCGAGCCGCACGCGAGGTCGACGGCGGACGCGGCATCCGGCACCGCGCCGTCGAGGTGCTCGAGCAGGAAGCGCGTACCGATGTCGATGCCCGTGCCGGCGAACACGCCGCCGTGCGCGACGACCGTGACGCCGACGTCGTCGTGCCGCTCGCCGCGCGGCCAGCCCGGCGCCGACGGCTGCCGCTGGGCCCGCGGGCCGCGCGCCGTGAGCACGCGGGACTTCTGCCGCGCGTGCGACACGTCGACCCGCTCGAACCAGGCGCCGAGCACGTCGTTCATCGCGAGCGACATGTGCTTGATGCGCCCGCCGGCGACGACGACCACGTCGGATGCCGCGGAGCCGGCCACGAGCCCGGCCAGCTCGTCGAGCCGGTCGAGCGACCGCGGCAGGCGCAGGAGCACGAGGCGCGCGTCGCGGAGCAGGTCGGCGCCGAGCGGGAGCGACCGCACCCGGTCGGCGAGCCCCGCGCGGTCGGCATTGGCGGCGAGCGCCCGCTCGCCCGTGACGAGGTCCTGATGCACGCGGATGCCTCGGGCTCCCGCCGCCGCGGCGCCCAGCGCGAGGGCCCCGTAGGCGTCGTCGAGCACCACGACGCCGCCGTCGCCGGCACCTGCCAGGAGCGGCGCCGACTCGTCGAGGATCAGGCGGTCCGCGGCATCCGACGCCTCGAGCCCATGCCCCTCGACGTCGGGGTGGCGACGCAGCAGGGCGAAGTCCAGGACCATGGTGAAAGGCTACGCGTGGCGGTCGACCCGAGTGCGGCTCCCGGTTCGGTTTGCTACCCTCGTGCCCGCATGCCAGCAGCAGGGCGACCGGTTCAGGGGGAGCGGCGCGCGGCGAGGATCCACGCCGCGAGCCTCGAGCACCGTGCCCGGATCGGACGACGCCTCGCGCCGCTCGCGGCCGCGATCGCCGTGCTCTCGCTCGGGCTGACCTACGCGCTGACGCCCCCGGCGCCCGCCGCGTCGGAGGCTCCCGGCGCGGGGGAGGCGTTCTCGGGCGCGACGCAGACCGTGAGGGTGGCCGGCGACGTCGCCGCCCCCGACGTGTCGCACGAGTCCTACGTCACGACGACCGGCCCCGAGACGCTCGTCGAGTCGGGCACGAACCACGACTGGGCCGAGCTCGTGCTCATCTACGGCGACTTCCCGATCACGCAGGCGAACATCGACGTGATGCTGCGCTGGATGCGGCAGGAGAACGGTCCCGACAACTGGTGGAACCGCAACAACCCCCTCAACAACGGCAACGGATCTGGCGGCGGATCGGGCCTCGGCAGCTACGCGACCCTCTCGATCGCGGCCGAGTACGCCGCCGACAGCCTGCGTCGCTACTCGTTCTACGACGCGATCGAGGCGTCGCTCGAAGCGGGGAACGACGCGAACGCCACGGCGCAGGCGATCTGGGCTTCGCCGTGGGCGGGGAGCCACTACGGGTACGGCTCGCACTGGTCGACGGCGCCCGTGAAGGTGATCACGGCGCCCGAGTCGGCCTGGAGCTGACCCGAGCGCCGTGACATGACACGGCTCGGCGCGCTAGGGCACCACGATGTCGAACGACGGATCGCCCTGGTCGAGCACGTCGATGAGCCGGCGCAGGATGTCGAGGTCGCCGTCCACCTCGATGCCCTCGGGTGACAGGTCGCCGCCGGCGAGCCGGAGGAGTCGCGGCTTGTCGAGAGTCAGGTGCAGTGCGGCATCCGGCGCCGGTTCGCGCTCGACGTAGACCAGCACGCCGTTGCGCAGCGTGAGGTGGAAGCTGCGGCCCAGGTCGGTGAGGGTGAGGTCGAGCGCCAGGTCCAGGTCCCACGCCCGCGGACCGTCGACGCGGATCGCGACGGCGTCGAACAGCTGCTCCGGGGTGAGCTGCGCGAGGATCGCCGGTGGGGCGGTCGAGGTGGGGGTACCGAAGTTGCCCGCTCGGAGCTCGGTCGCACCGGAGAGGAAGAAGTTCCGCCAGGTGCCGTTCTCCGCCCCGTAGCCGAGCTGCTCGAGCGTGTCCGCGTAGAGGGCCCGCGCGCCCTCGTGCGAGGCATCCGCGAACACCGCGTGGTCGAGCAGGGTCGCCGCCCATCGATAGTCGGCCGCGTCGAACGCCGCCTGCGCGAGCTCGACGACGCGATCGATGCCGCCGATGGCGTCCACGTACCGTTCCGCGAGCGCCTGCGGCGGGTGCGGCCAGAGACGCGCGGGGTTGCCGTCGAACCAGCCCATGTACCGCTGGTAGATCGCCTTCACGTCGTGGTTGACCGAGCCGTAGTAGCCGCGGGCGTTCCAGGCGTTCTCGAGTGCGGGCGGGAGCTCGAACGCCTCGCCGATCTCGGCGCCGGTGAGGCCCTGGTTGAGCATGCGTAGCGTCTGATCGTGCAGGTAGGCGTAGAGGTCGCGCTGCGTCGACAGGAACCGCACGAGCTCATCGTTGCCCCAGGTGGGCCAGTGGTGGGAGGCGAACACGACCTCGGCGCGGTCGCCGTAGCGCTCGATCGCCTCCGTGAGGTACTGCGACCAGACGTGGGGATCGCGCACGAGCGCTCCCCGCAGCGTGAGCAGGTTGTGCAGCGTGTGCGTGGCGTTCTCGGCCATGCACAGCGCCTTGAAGCCCGGAAGGTAGAAGTGCATCTCCGACGGCGCCTCGGTACCGGGCGCCATCTGGAACTCGATCTCCACGCCGTCGATCACGTGCGTCTCGCCGGTCTCGCGGATGTCGAGCGTCGGCACGATCATCCCGGGCTGGCCGGTCGAGGTGGTCTGGCCGAGGCCGGCGCCGACCTGGCCCTTGGGTCCGCGGTCGAGGCGCGCGCCGTACATGTACCCGGCACGGCGGCCCATCGCGACGCCGGCGTACACGTTCTCGGCGACGGCGTGCTCGACGAAGCCCTCGGGCGCGATGACCTGCACGTCTCCGGCGTCGACCTGCTCCTGCGTCACCATGCCGAGCACGCCGCCGAAGTGGTCGATGTGGCTGTGCGTGTGGATCACCGCGACGATGGGGCGATCGCCACGGTGCCGGCGGTACAGGGCCAGCGCCGCGGCTCCGGTCTCCTTCGAGATGAGCGGATCGACGACGATCACGCCCGTGTCGCCCTCGATGAAGGACGTGACCGACAGGTCGAGCCCACGGACCTGGTAGAGGCCGGGAACGACCTCGTAGAGGCCGTGCTTCGCGACGAGCTTGGACTGGCGCCACAGGCTCGGATGCACCGACGTCGGCGCGTCCCCGTCGACGAAGTCGAACGACGAGGCATCCCACACGACCGTGCCGCCCTCGTCGCGCACGGCCGGATCGTCGAGCGTGCCGACGAAGCCCCGATCGGCCGCCGCGAAGTCGGCGTCGTCGTCGAACGGCAACGCCGACAGCGCCGCCTGGTTCGCCGCCGTGACGGCCTCGGACGGTTCGCGCTGTTCCATGTGTGCTCCTTCCCCCGGGGAGGTCCCCCGGAGCGAGCCTCCCGCACGAGGGGCGGGGGCGCAAGGAATCAGCCGACGTCGAGGATCACTCGCGGTCGAGCGGTCGCCAGACGACGAGGGCGTTCTCGCGCCGCACGCGCGTGCCGGTGCGGAGCGACACGATGTCGCCCGCGGATCCGGCGGCGAAGACCCGGCGGCCGGGCCGGTTGAGCATCTCGTCCGCGAGCGCGGCCTCGAGCTCGCGCACGCGGGCGCGCAAACCCTGCACCTCGTCCTCGAGGCCGAGCACGCGGCGGATGCCCTCGAGGCTCACGCCCTCGCTCGAGAGCTGCGCGATCTCGCGCAGCTGCATGACGTCGCGCATCGAGTACCGCCGCGACTTGCCCGCCGTGCGGGTCGGCGAGACGAGCCCCATGCGGTCGTACTGCCGCAGCGTCTGCGGGTGCATCCCAGCGAGGTCGGCCGCCACCGAGATCACGAACAGCGGGCTCGACTCGTTCATCGCTGGCTCCTCGCCTTCGCGAGCAGCTCCTCACGCGGGTCCTCGTCGGGCAGCAGCGCCGCGAACTCCTCGAGCTTCTCGGAGGCGTCCTTCGAGAGGTGCGACGGCACGGCCACCTGCACGACGGCGAGCAGGTCGCCCGTGCCCTTCTTCGTCTCGACGCCGCGACCCTTCACGCGCAGCACGCGGCCGCTCGGGGTGCCGGGCGCAACGCGCAGCTTCACGGGATCGCCGCCGAGCGTCGGCACCTGGATCGTGGCGCCGAGCGTGGCCTCGGCGAACGTGACCGGGACGGTCACGCGCAGGTTGAGGCCGTCGCGCTCGAACACCGGGTGCTTGCGCACGTGCACGGTGAGGATGAGGTCGCCGGACTCGCCGCCGTCGGGCGACGGATGGCCCTTGCCGGGCAGCTTGATCTTCTGGCCGTCGGCCACGCCCGCGGGGATGCGCACGGTGATCGGCTTGCCCTCGGCGGTCTGCAGCGTGATCTGGTCGCCTTTGGTGGCGGTGATGAACTCGAGCGTGGTCGACGCGGTGACGTCGCGGCCCTTCGTGGGCCCGCCGAAGCCGCGGTAGCCGCCGCTCGGCGTGCCGAAGCGGCCGCCGCCGAACAGGCCCCCGAGCAGGTCGTCGTAGTCGCCGCCCTGCTGGAACGTGTAGCGCGTGCCGCCGCCGGCGCCCCCCGGGCCGCCGAACATGCCGCCGAACACGTCCTCGAAGCCGCCCGCACCGCCGGCGCCCGGAGCCGTGAATCGCGCGCCCGTGCCCATGGCCCGGATCGCGTCGTACTCCTTGCGCTCCTCGGGATCGGCGAGCACGGAGTGCGCCTCGCTGATCTCCTTGAACCGCGCCTCGGCCGCGGCGTCGCCCGGGTTCTGGTCGGGGTGGTACTTGCGCGCGAGCTTGCGGTACGCCTTCTTGATGTCGCTGTCGCTCGCGTCCTTGGAGACGCCGAGCACCTGGTAGAAGTCCTTGTCGAACCAATCCTGGCTGGCCATCGGCACCTCCTCTTCTGAGTCTGTCTGATGAACCGGTGGTCGAGGAGCGCCCGGCGGAGCCGGACGCGTATCGAGACCCGTGTGCGTCTCGATACGCGTCGCCTTCGGCGGCGCTACTCGACGACCCGGATCATTCCTGCGGCGTCTTGACGACGACCTTCGCCGCCCGCAGCAGCGTGCCGCCGAGCAGGTATCCCGTCTCGACGACGTCGCCGACCGTGTCGGTGTCGACCTCGTCGGACGGCTGCTGGAAGATCGCCTCGTGCCGCGTCGGGTCGAACGGCTCGCCGACCTCGCCGAACGGGGTCAGCCCGAGCTTCTCGACCGCCGCGCGGAGCTTCGCCGCGATGGTTGCGAAGGGTGCGTCGCCCTCGAGGTCGCCGTGCTTCTCGGCACGGTCGAGGTCGTCGAGCACGGGCAGCAGCACGGCCACGGCCGCGCCGACCGCGCGCTCCCGCTCGACCTCGCGGTTCGCCTCGGTGCGCTTGCGGTAGTTCGCGTACTCGGCGGTGACGCGCTTGAGGTCGGCGAGGTGCTCGTCGCTCGGCTCCTGCACCTCGGCCTGCGCCGCGTTCAGGATGTCGTCGACCGTGAGCACGTCCTCGTCGTCGGGCTCGGCCGACGCGGCATCCGTCGCCTCGACCTCACCCTCGACCTCGCCCTCGGGATGCCGAACCGCACCCGTCTCGGGGTCGATCCGCCGCTTGTCGCGGATGATCGGCTCGTCGTGGTCCTGGTTCTCGTCCGTCATGGCTACTTCTTCTCGTCCTCGTCGTCGATGACCTCGGCGTCGACGACGTCCTCGTCGGAGGAGCTGCCGCCGTCGGTGCCGCTGGCCGAGGCGTCCTCGCCGGGGTTGCCCGGGTTGGCGCCCGCGGGCTGCTGCTGCGAGGAGGCGTAGATCGCCTCGCCGAGCTTGCCCTGCGACTGCGAGAGCTTGTCGAACGCCGACTTCACGGCCGCGTCGTCGTCGCCGGCGAGCGCCGACTTCAGCGCGTCGACGTCGCCCTGCACCTCGGACTTCACGTCCTCGGGGAGCTTGTCGTCGTTGTCCTTGATGAGCTTCTCGATCTGGTAGACGAGCTGCTCGGCCTGGTTGCGCGTCTCGGCCGACTCGCGGCGCTTCTTGTCGTCGGCCGCGTGCTCCTCGGCGTCGCGCACCATGCGCTCGATGTCTTCCTTGGGGAGGCTCGAGCCGCCCGTGATCGTCATCGACTGCTCCTTGCCGGTGCCCTTGTCCTTGGCGGACACGTGCACGATGCCGTTCGCGTCGATGTCGAAGGTGACCTCGATCTGCGGGATGCCGCGGGGTGCCGGGGCGATGCCGGTGAGCTCGAAGGTGCCGAGCGGCTTGTTGTCGCGCGTGAACTCGCGCTCGCCCTGGAAGACCTGGATCGCGACCGACGGCTGGTTGTCGTCGGCGGTCGTGAAGGTCTCGCTGCGCTTGGTCGGGATCGCCGTGTTGCGCTCGATGAGCTTCGTCATGATGCCGCCCTTGGTCTCGATGCCGAGGCTGAGGGGGGTCACGTCGATCAGCAGCACGTCCTTGCGCTCGCCCTTGAGGACGCCCGCCTGGAGGGCCGCGCCCACGGCGACGACCTCGTCGGGGTTCACGCCCTTGTTGGGCTCCTTGCCGGTCTCCTGCTTCACGAGCTCGGAGACGGAGGGCATGCGGGTCGAGCCGCCGACGAGCACGACGTGCGCGATGTCGGACACCTTGATGCCGGCCTCGCGGATGACGTCCTCGAAGGGCTTCTTGGTGCGGTCGAGCAGGTCGCTCGTCATGTTCTCGAACTGCGCGCGCGTGAGCGTCTCGTCGAGGTTGGCCGGCCCGTTCTCGGTGAGCGAGAGGTAGGGCAGCTGGATGTTCGTGGACATGGAGCTCGAGAGCTCCTTCTTCGCCTGCTCGGCGGCCTCCTTGAGGCGCTGCAGCGCGATGCGGTCCTTCGAGACGTCGACGCCGGTCGTGTCCTTGAAGCGCTTGATCAGCCACTCGACGATCCGCTGGTCCCAGTCGTCGCCGCCGAGGCGGTTGTCACCGGCGGTCGCACGGACCTGGATGGTCGAGAAGTCGTCGTCCTTGCCCACCTCGAGGAGGGACACGTCGAACGTGCCGCCACCGAGGTCGAAGACGAGGATGAGCTCGTCCTCCTTGCCCTTGTCGAGGCCGTACGCGAGGGCCGCGGCGGTTGGCTCGTTGATGATGCGGAGCACGTTGAGGCCGGCGATCTCGCCCGCCTCCTTGGTGGCCTGGCGCTCGGCGTCGTTGAAGTACGCGGGCACGGTGACGACGGCGTCGGTGACCGTGTCGCCGAGGTACTGCTCGGCGTCGCGCTTCAGCTTCTGCAGGATGCGCGCCGAGATCTCCTGCGGCGTGTACGTCTTGCCGTCGATCTCCTTCGACCAGTCGGTGCCCATGTGGCGCTTCACCGACGCGATGGTGCGGTCGACGTTGGTGACGGCCTGGCGCTTGGCGGTCTCGCCGACCAGCACCTCGCCGTCCTTCGTGAACGCGACGACCGACGGGGTCGTGCGGAAGCCCTCGGCGTTCGCGATGACCGTGGGCTCGCCGCCCTCGAGCACGCTCACGACGGAGTTCGTGGTGCCGAGGTCGATTCCTACTGCTCGTGACATGTGTGTTTCTCCTTCTGCCGAGGAGCCTGCGCGAGCGGATGCCGCGCGCACTCGATCGGCGGTCGGCCCGGCCGTCCTGGCCCGCGACCGAAGTCAATGGCGCCGGAACTTGAGTCCCGACGGCTCAAGTGTCTCAACGGCGCGAGGAGCATGTCAAGTCGGATCCACCGAAGTTGAGCCGACTCGACTCAACTCACGGCGGGTTCCCAGTCTTCCACCGAGCGCGGGGTCGCACGGCCGCGCCCGGAGGGGATCCGGATCCGCACTCGGCGGATCCGGATCCAGCCTCAGCAGAGGGGCTGCAGGTTCTCGACGGCGGGCGACAGGGTGGCCGGTCCGCCGAGGAGCCGGATCGAGGAGGCGCCGGAGTCGGCGATCCGGTCCATCGTGACGGCGGGCATGCACCCGGGCCGGGCCAGGAGCAGCGGCGCGCCCAGCGCCCCGGCGAGCGGAGCTCCGGCGAGCGCATCCACGAAACCCTCGCCGGTGGCGACGAGCGCGTTCTCGCTCGAGCCGATGAACTGCGCGCTGATCTGGGCGGCGGTGAGGTACCGGTCGGCGCCGGCGACCCGGCTGACGTCGACGACACCGGGAACGGCCGCGAGGCTGTCGGCGGTGTCGCGGCCGACGGAGGCCTCGCCGCCGACGATGACGATGTGGTCGATCCCGAGGTCCACGATGGCCTTGCGCGTCCCCGCCGAGACCGGCCCGCCCGGAACGAGCAGGACCGGGGCGTCCAGCTTCCCTGCGGCCGGTGCGGCCGCGAGGGCGTCGGGGAAGTTCGTGCCGGTGGCCACGAACGCGTATCGGCCGGAGGTGCCGTTCTCGGCGGCGTCGCGGGCGATCAGTTCAGCGGTCTCGTAGCGGTCAGCTCCGCCGATCCGCTCGATCTTCGCGTCCAAGTCCATGCTGTGCTCGAGGATGTGTTCCACGAGCGGGTCGATGACGGCCGTGCCGCCGACGATGACGATGCGCTCGGGATCGAGGCGGAGGAGCTCGAGGCCGACGGGGTTCGTGATCCAGTCCTGGGGGATCGAGAGGATCACCCCGCCCTGCCGGATGGCCGCAGGCCCCGCAGCCATGGCGTCGGGGAAGTTGTGGGCATTGACGAGATAGACGACCGGGGCCCGTTCGCCGTCGGGGATGATCTGGCGGCTGATCGCGGCGGCGGTGGCGAATCGATCGTCGCCGGCGACGCGCTGCACGTCGTAGGCGGCGGCCGCATCGACCTGCACGGACGGCGCCTCCTGGGAGCCGAGGCCGTCGTCGGCGCCGGCCGGGGCGGGAACGAGGAGGGTGATCGCGCACGCGGTCGCGATGGTGATCGCGAGGGTGCGGACAGGGCGGGTGAGTAGGGTCACAGCGCGAATATACCGGTCGGCGGGACTCCGTCGGAAGGAACTTCCTTGCGGCGGCATCCGCCCTGCGCTAGACACGGATCGGGCCGCGCGCCCGCCCTGCACCGTTCGCACCTGGGGGATCGAGCACTGGGGAGGGACGACCGATGACGACCGCTGCCGAGACGTCGACGACGACGTCGAAGCTGAGCCTCCCGGCCCTGACGGCGATGGTCGTCGGCTCGATGGTCGGCGCCGGGGTGTTCCAGCTCCCCGCGCGCTTCGCGAGCCAGACCGGAGTCTCCGGCGCGCTGATCGCGTGGGCGATCGCGGGGCTCGGCATGCTGACGCTGGCGCTCGTGTTCCAGACCCTCGCGGTGCGCAAGCCGAAGCTCGACAACGGCGTGTACGTCTACGCGCGCGAGGGGTTCGGCCTCTACCCCGGCTTCCTGTCGGCCATCGGCTTCTGGGCGTCGGCGTGCGCGGGCAACGCCTTCTACTGGGTCCTCATCATGACGACGCTGAGCCAGCTGTTCCCCGACCTCGAGCCGCTGCTCGGGCAGGGCGACACCTGGCCGGCGTTCTTCCTCCCGAAGGCGGAGCTCGCCGCTCTGCCGCAGCCGTCGGTCGGCGGCGTCCTCGAGGCCGCCGTCGGTCCGTGGGGCGGAGCGTTCATCCGCGTCGGGCTCATCATCTCGGTGCTCGGGGCGTACCTCGCCTGGCAGCTCCTGGCCGCCGACGTCGTGTACGCCGCCGCGCGCGACAACGACCTGCCGCGGCACTTCGCCGTGCTCAACGGGCGAGAGGTGCCCGAGCACGCGGTGCTCTGGACATCGATCTTCGTGACGGCCATCCTCTTCGCGGTGCAGTTCGTGCGGAACGCCCTCGACTTCACGCTCGACCTCACCGCCGCACTCGCCCTGGCGCCGTACGCGCTCGCCAGCGCCTACGCCGTCAAGATCGCCCTGCGCCGCGACGGCTACGGCGACGTCCAACCGGCACGGCGCACGCGCGAGCTCGTCATCGCGTCGATCTCGACGATCTACACGCTCTTCCTGATGTGGGCGGCCGGGTACGTGTTCCTCTTCCTCGCCTGCATCCTCCTCGCGCCGGCGACGGTGCTCTACATCCTGGCCCGCCGGCAGCAGGGGGCACGCGTCTTCACCCGGCCGGGCCTGGTGAACTTCATCGTCGTCCTGGCCTTCGCGGTCGTCGGCGTCGTGCTGCTCGCGACGGGGGTCGTGCAGGTCTGATCACGTGCGAGCGGATGCCGCGCGCACGACGGAAGGGAGCGTCCATGTCCACCACGTTCGGGGTCCACTCCGAGGTCGGGAAGCTCAACCGGGTGCTCGTGTGCCGGCCCGGACTGGGGCACGAACGGCTCACGCCGAGCAACAACGACGCCCTGCTGTTCGACGACGTGCTCTGGGTGCACAACGCGAAGCGCGACCACCACGACTTCGTGCTGAAGCTGCAGGAGCGCGGGGTCGAGGTGGTCGAGCTCCACGACCTGCTCGCCGAGACGCTGGGCGTGCCGGGCGCGCGGGAGTGGCTGCTCGACCGCAAGATCACCGCCAACGACGTCGGGTACGGCCTCGTCGGCGACACGCGCGCCTACCTCGACTCCCTCGACGACGCGCTGCTCGCCGAACTGCTCATCGGCGGGCTCTCCACCCGCGAGCTGCCCGACGACTTCCGGTCGGACGCCCTCGCACTCGCCCGGGAGTCCTCCGGCGTCGACGAGTACCTCATGGCGCCGCTGCCGAACACGATCTACACGCGCGACACCACGTGCTGGATCTACGGGGGCCTCACCCTGAACCCCCTCTACTGGCCAGCCCGGCACGGCGAGACCCTGCTCATGAAGGCGATCTACGAGTTCCACCCCGGGTACACGGGCAACACCGTCTGGTGGGGCGACCCCGAGGAGGACTGGGGCCAGGCCACGCTCGAAGGCGGCGACGTCATGCCGGTCGGCAACGGCGCCGTGCTCATCGGCATGAGCGAGCGCACGTCCCGGCAGGCGATCACGCAGGTCGCCGCGAAGCTGTTCGAGGCGGGCGCGGCGACCCGGGTCGTGGTCGCCGGCATGCCGAAGCTGCGTGCGGCCATGCACCTCGACACGGTGTTCACGTTCGCGGATCGCGACCTCGTGACGTACTACCCCGACATCGTCGACGGCATCCACGCGTTCTCGCTGCGGCCGGCCGACGACGGCGGGCTGGAGGTCACCGAGGAGCGCCGGCCGTTCGTCGAGGTCGTCGCCGACGCGCTGGGACTGCCCCGGCTTCGGACGGTCGAGCCCGGCGGCGGGTGGTACGCGGGCGAGCGCCAGCAGTGGGACAGCGGCAACAACGCCGTCGCCGTCGAGCCCGGCGTCGTCTTCACGTACGACCGCAACACGCACACGAACACGCTGCTGCGGAAGGCCGGCGTCGAGGTGATCACCATCGTCGGCGCGGAGCTCGGCCGCGGTCGCGGCGGCGGCCACTGCATGACGTGCCCGCTCTCGCGCGACGCGGTCGAGTACTAGCCGTCCCGGTCGGCGATCGGATGCCGCGGCGCGGTCGTGCGGCGACGCGCCGCGGCATCCGACCCCAATTGCGCCCCGCTCAGGGTCTATCGGCGCCATGTCACACACCGCTATGGTTTCGCCCAAGTGTGCGTCATACGGAACGGTGAAGGAGGACAGGTGGACAGGATGCGGAGACGAATGCTCGGCGGTGCGACCGTCGCGCTGGTGGTGGTCGCCGGGATCGGCGTGACGGGCGCGGCCGCCGCGCCGAAGGGGCCCGGACCCCGCTACACGGCGGGCGCCACCGGCGCCGGCGACCCCTACTTCCCGTACGCGGGCAACGGCGGGTACGACGTGCAGCACTACGACCTCGCGCTGAAGTACACGCTCCCGGCTGCGGCACCGGCGCCGCTCGAAGGGCAGCTCGCGGGCGTTGCGACGATCGACCTCGTCGCCACCCAGGACCTCGACCGGTTCAACCTCGACCTGCGCGACATGGACGTGACGGCCCTCACCGTCAACGGCAAGCGCGCCAGCGAGGTGGCGGTGCCGGCAGCCGGAGCCGAGGTCGACGGTGCCGCCTACTGGCAGGTGCAGGACGACGGCGCCCGCGTCTGGGAGCTCACCGTGCAGCCCCGCCCGAAGATCAAGGCGGGCCAGCACGTGCAGGTCGTCGTCGAGTACGGCGGCACCACCACTCGCCCGGAGGACATCGAAGAGGCCCTCTACGGCTGGGTCACGACGCGCGACGGCGCGATGGTCGTGAGCGAGCCCGATGGCTCGATGACGTGGTACCCGGTGAGCGACCACCAGACCGACAAGGCCTCGTACAGCTTCGCGATCACGGTGCCCGAGGGCAAGGTCGCGGTCGCCAACGGCGTCCAGCCGAAGCCCGAGGAGACGGCGAACGGCTGGACGACCTGGTTCTGGGACGCGCCCGACCAGCAGGCGAGCTACCTCACGACGGCGTCGGTCGGCGACTTCGACCTCCGCGACACCTACACCTCGACGAGCGGCGTGCCGATCATCGACGCGGTGGACACGAAGCTCACGGCCGCGCGGCTCAACACCACCAACGCGAGCCTGGCCCGCCAGGTGGCCATGATCGACTTCTTCGAGAGCAAGTTCGGGAAGTACCCGTTCAACTCGTTCGGGTCCATCGTCGACAACGACACCGTCGGCTACGCGCTCGAGACCCAGACCCGCCCGGTGTACTCGTCGTCGGCGAGCGAGGGCACGGTCGCGCACGAGCTCGCGCACCAGTGGTTCGGCGACGCGGTGAGCCCCGAGCGCTGGCAGGACATCTGGCTCAACGAGGGCTGGGCGACCTACGCCACATGGCTGTGGAACGAGGAGCGCGGCATCCGCACCGCGCAGACGGCGTACAACAACTGGTACAACGCGAACCGGCCCGCCTCCTACTGGCAGCTCCAGATCGGCGATCCGCAGCCCCTCGGGCTCTTCGCCGGTCAGGTCTACGACCGCGGAGCGGGCACGCTCCACGCCCTGCGCCTGGAGGTCGGCGACGAGAAGTTCTTCGCCGGGACGCGGCTCTGGCTGGAGCGGTACAACGACTCGGCGGGCACGGCCGAGGACTTCCAGGCCGTGTTCGAGGAGGTCTCGGGCAAGGACCTCGACGCCTTCTTCCAGACCTGGTTGTACGACCAGGTGAAGCCCCCGGCAACCTGGACGCTGCCCTAGGCAGCAGGCGGTCGGCCACCCATCGGCCCTCGCACGTCACGGCTCCGGCTCGGCGCGCGGGGGCCGATCGGTGTGCGGGGGCGCGGGCGCAGCGGCGCACGCGGCCTCCGCCGATGAATCGCTGCCCGGAACCTAGCCGAGCATCATCCCCTCGCTCGCGCCCGACGCCTTGGGATCGGGCAGTCGACGCATCCGGAACCCGTTCAGGATGCCGAGCACGCCGGCCAGGATCGGCACGAGGAGCGCGACCTGCAGCGCGATGTTCCGCGAGTCCGTGTTGATGGCCAGCACCTCGGCCTGCACCTCGGGCGTCTCGTCGGCCAGCAGCTCCTCGAGGCCCGTGTTCGACATGATCTCCGCGTCCTCCTCGAGCACCGTCGAGACCTGCTGTTGCTGCTCCGACGAGAGCACCGTGCTCGAGTCGGCCATCGCGGTGAACGTGAAGGCGAGCGTCGCGAGCATGATCGCGCCGGCGAACGCGAGCCCGAACGAGAGGCCGAAGGAGCCGGCGGCCGAGTTCACGCCCGCCGCCTCGCTCACCCGCTCGTCGGAGATCGGCGACAGCGTGTAGTTGTTGAGCTGGGACACGAGCAGGCCGAGGCCGCAGCCCGAGATGATGAGCGGGATCGTGAGCCACCAGCCCGAGTCGGCGATGGGCACGATGGGCACGAGGATCGCGAGCCCCGCGACGACGAGCACGAAGCCCCAGAGGATGACGCTCGCCGGACGTCGCTTGAGCCCGCGGCCAGCGAGCAGCGCGATGACGAACATGCTGATCGACAGCGGCGCGATCGAGAGTCCGGCCTGCAGCGCGTTGTACTCGAACACCATCTGCAGGTAGATCGGCAGCACGATCATGGTGCCGCCCAGCGCGACCTGCTGCAGCAGCTGCCCGGATGCCCCGGTGCGGAACATCTTGGACTTGAAGAGGTCGGGATCCAGCAGCGTCGGCTTGCCGCGGGACTTCCGCCGCCGCAGCCACCACACGAGCGCGCCGAGGGCCATGACGCCAAGGCCGATGATCACGCCGACGTAGCCGCCGCCCTCCTGCCAGACGAGGATGCCGGTGACCACGCCGCCCATGCCGATGATCGAGAGCGCGGCGCCGACGAGGTCGATCGAGCGGTCGCCGTGGTACGGCACGTCCTTCACCAGGCCGATGCCGGCGAGCACCACGGCGATGATCACGGCCTCGAGCAGGAACCCGACCCGCCAGGAGAGGAACGTGGTGATGAAGCCGCCGAGGAGCGGTCCGACGGCCGCGGCGATCGCGGCGGACGCCCCGACGAGGGCGTACACGCGCTTCTGGTGATCTCCCTCGAAGTTGCCGTGGATGAGCGACTGCATGGCGGGCAGCAGCAGGGATGCCCCGATGCCGCCGATCACGGCCCAGAAGAGGATGACGGCACCGAGGTTCTGCGCGAGCGTCATGGCGATCGCCCCGACGGCGTACCCGAGCAGGCCGAGGATGTAGGCGAGCTTGCGGCCGATGAGGTCGCCGGTCTTGCCGCCGATGAGGATGAACGCGGCCGAGACGAGCGCCTCGAGCGCGATCGCGCCCTGCACGCCGCTCACCGTGGTGTCGAGATCGCGCACGACCGCGGAGATCGACACGTTCATGAGCGACGTATCGACCACGAGCACGAACATCGCCATCGCGAGGAGGAACGCGAGACGGAAGTTGAACGGCGCCCCAGGTGCGCCCTGTCCACTCATGAGTGAACACAACCACAGTCCGCCCGGCGCGGGTAGACCCGACGCGCGGCGGATTCCATGACCGCGTTCCACCGGGCGCTGGCAGAATGGGGAACCGGATCACGGAGCACCGGCGAAGGGAGCCAGGCATGGCGGAACCGATCGAGGTCGGACAGGTCTCGTACACCCTCTCGGCGGACTACTACGCGACGGTCGGCGCCGACTTCGACACCGAGGCGGTCGACGACGCCATCCTCGCGAAGCTGAACGAGCTGGTCCCCACGGGCGTCGTCGTGCACCGCAACGGCCAGGCGTTCGCCGACCCCGACGTCGCCGACGTGGCCCGCCGGCTCGACTGGCAGCACCTGCTCTCGCAGATCGACGTCGACCAGATCCTCGCCGACCACGCCCGCTGACGCGCGCGGTCGGGCGTCGTCGGCGGGCGGAGGCTGGCCTCAGCCCACGACGGCGTCGAGCAGGCGCAGCATCGGCTGCGGCATCCGCTCGATCGGCAGCACCTCGACGACGTCGGCGGCGAACCAGGTCTTGCGCCCGGCCGCCGTGCCCGCGAAGCGGCGCAGCTGCGCGTCGATCGGCCGGTCGCGCTGGGAGGGCTGGCGCTGGAACGTGCGGAATCGCGAGAGGTCGCGATGCCCGGCGAGCACGCCCTCGATCACGTCGGCGCCCGCGGCGCGGATGAGCTCGTCCTCGAGGTCGAGCGTGCAGGCGAAGAAGCCGAGCGCCTCGAGGTCGTCGACCGAGTCGGCCGGTCCGCGCCCGGCCGCCGTGAGCATGCGCGCGACGTGCCCCTGCTCGCCGACGTCGAACAGGCCGAGCACCCGCGGCGGCGCCTCCCGCGCGTCGAGCTCGGCGAGGTGGTGCCGCAGGTTGGTGATGCCGCCCATGGGCACGACGTCGGCGCCCGATGCCGCGAGATCGTGTCCGAGGCGACGCGCGAGCGCCGCGAGCGCGCGCCGGTCGCTCTCGCCCTCGACGAGCACCACGGTCGCGTCCGCGCGCATGGCAGCACCCTACTCGCGCGCACGGACGCGGCATCCGCTCGGCGACCGGGCCCCGAATCGACCGTGGACACGGCGGCGCACAGCGCGTATGCTCGCCTCCGGACCGCGCCACGCGGCATCCGTGCCCGAGAGCGGAAGGAGAGAACGATGACCACCGTCTTTGTCGCGCGCCTCATCGCAGACACCCTCCCCTGCGAGGCCGCCCGCCCGTAGCGCACAGCGCCGCGTCCGGTGGCCTCCATGATCTCGGAGACACCACCGTGAACTTCCTCTCGTCGCTCGACGATTCCGCCGCGCCGTCCGGCGCGCCCACCGCCCTCGCATTCCAGGCCGCCGAGCCCGGCGAGGGCCAGCGCTGGTCCACGTGGCCGGCGACCATCCCATCAGAGCGCGGCCCCGAGCCGCGCCCCGACTGGCTCGTCACCTCCGCCGCGGCCATCGACACCGAGCTCGGCGTCGTGAAGACCGGCAAGGAGGCGAACCTCCACCTCATCGAGCGGGCGATCCCGGATGCCCCGGCCGACGTGCCGGGCAACCGGGTGCTGCTCGCCGCCAAGCGCTACCGCACGAGCGAGCACTCGGACTTCCATCGCTCGACCATCTACACCGAGGGTCGCGGCCTGCGCCGCACCCGCGATGTCCGCGCCGTGGCCAAGGGCACGTCGTTCGGTCGCGCCGTGGCGCGCGTGCAGTGGGCCTACGCCGAGTTCGACGCGCTGACCCGGCTCACCGAGCTCGGGGCATCCGTGCCGTACCCGGTGCAGGTGCACGAGACCGAGGTGCTCATGGAGTTCATCGGCGACGGCCAGGTCGCGGCACCGCGCCTCGCCCAGCAGCGTGCGGATGCCGCGACCCTCCGCGACCTGTTCCAGCAGGTGGCGGACTTCATGCGGCTGCTCGCCCGGGCGGGCCTCGCGCACGGCGACCTCTCGCCGTACAACCTGCTCGTGCACCACGGACGGGTCGTGGCGATCGACCTGCCCCAGGTGGTCGACCTCGTGTCGAACCCGCAGGGCTTCGACCTGCTGCACCGCGACTGCGTCAACGTGTGCGACTGGTTCACCCGGCAGCGGCTCGAGTGCGACGCCGAGGAGCTGTTCGGCGAGCTCGTGGGCGAGGTCGGGTTCTAGCCGCGAGAGGGCGCGTCCGCGGACGCGCCCTCTCGCGCGCGGAGGATCGGCGGCGTTACAGTGCAGCAGGATCAGCGACGATCCCCGGCCGATGCGGCGGCGCTCAGCTGCGCGACATCCGCCGTTCACCCGAACGAACGAGGCTCTCCCACATGACCCAGCACTCCGAGTCCGCCGGCGCGACCGAGCACCTCGAACCCGTGACCGGACTCGAGCTCCAGGGCGATCACCGGATCCCGGCGAAGCAGGTCTGGTCGTGGGCGCTGTGGGACTGGGCGACGCAGCCGTTCAACTCGGTGATCCTCACGTTCGTGTTCACAGCGCTGTACCTGACGAGCGACGCGTTCCTGAACCCGTCGGTGGCCGGCCTCGGCGAGGACGACCCGGCGCACGAGCAGGGCCTCGCCGATCTCGCGAGCGGGCTCGGCTGGGCCATCACGATCGCCGGCATCCTCATCGCGCTGCTCGCTCCCGTGCTCGGCCAGCGCGCGGACGTCTCGGGCCGCCGCAAGGTCTGGCTCGGCGGCGCGACCATCGCGCTCATCGTCACGATGTTCGCGCTGTTCTTCGTGCAGGCGAGCCCCGCGTACTTCGTGCTGGGCATCGCGCTCATCGCGGCCGGCACGGTGTTCAGCGAGATCGCGGGCGTGAACTACAACGCGATGCTCGTGCAGGTGTCGACGCCGAAGACGGTCGGCAAGGTGTCGGGCCTCGGCTGGGGCCTCGGCTACATCGGCGGGATCATCGCGCTCGTGCTCGTGGTCGTCGCGACGACCTTCGACTGGTGGGGCATGCCGACCGACAACGGCCTCGCGTACCGCGTCATCGCCGTCGGCTGCGCCGTCTGGGCGATCCTGTTCGCCTGGCCGATCTTCGCGTACGTGCCCGAGGCGCCGCCCGCCGCGCACCGCGAGAAGGTCGGGTTCTTCCGCGGCTACGTCGTGCTCGTCCGCGACATCAAGGCGCTCTGGCGCGAGTCGCGGCCCACGTTCTGGTTCCTGCTCGCGAGCGCCGTGTTCCGCGACGGGCTCGCGGGCGTGTTCGCGTTCGGCGCGGTCATCGCGGCCGTCGCGTTCCACTTCACGTCGAACGAGGTGCTGTTGTTCGGCGTCGCCGCGAACCTGCTCGCGGGCCTGTCGACGATCGTCGCGGGCCGGTTCGACGACCGGTTCGGCGCGCGGGCCGTCATCCTCGTCGCCCTGGGCGGACTCGTGGTCTCCGGGCTGCTCGTGTTCTTCCTGCACGACGCGGGCAAGCTCGTGTTCTGGGTCTTCGGGCTCGTGCTCACGCTCTTCGTCGGACCTGCGCAGGCGGCATCCCGGTCGTTCCTCGCGCGCGTCACGCCGGCCGGCCGCGAGAGCGAGATCTTCGGGCTCTACGCCACGACGGGGCGCGCGGCGAGCTTCCTCTCGCCGCTGCTCTGGTCGCTGTTCATCGGCATCGCGGGAGCGACCTACTGGGGCATCCTCGGCATCATCATCGTGCTCGCGGCCGGCTTCGTGATGATGCTGTTCGTGCGCGTGCCCGCGCGGTCGGAGGCGCCGGCGGCGTAACCGCGGTCAGCGCCGTGGGCGCGGGCCCGAGCCGCCAAGGCGTCAGCCCGCGGCATCCGCACGCCATCGGCACCTCCAGTGGGATTCAGGCGATCGACGCGTTTTCAGGCGGGTATCGCGGATTCCCGCCTGAAACGGCGCCGAACGCCTGAATCGAGCACGAGCCGCGCGCCTCAGCCGTGCTTGAGGCGGTCGACGAGCTCGTCGATCGTGCGGCTGAGGATACGGGGCATGTCGATGGCCTCGGGCTCGAGCAGCCATTGCACCTGCAGGCCGTCCATGATCGCGATGAGGGCGGATGCCGCGTCCTCGAGCTCCTGTTGGTCGGTGTTGCCCGACACCTCGCCCAGCACGCCCGCGATCTTCGCCCGGAGCACGTGGAAGCGCCCCTGGAAGTAGTCGTGCGCCGGATGCCCGTCGGTGACCGACTCGCCCGAGAGCACGGAGTACGCCTGCACGACGCCGCGCCGGTGCGTGTTCTCCTCGACGGTGTCGACGAGGTGCTGCAGGAACGCGGGGCCCTCGGTCTGCGCCCGCGCGGGCACGCCCGCGACCTCCTCGCCGTCGCGGTACTTCAGCATCGCGACGAGCAGGCCCTCCTTGCTGCCGAAGTGGTGCAGCACTCCGGCATGGGTCATGCCCGCCTGCTCGGCCACCTCGACGAGCGCGCCCTTGTTGTACCCACGGGCGCCGAAGACGTTCATCGCCGCCTTCAGCACCGCCTCGCGGCGCTCGGTCGTGCGCGCCTGCGGGCGCTGCACGCGCTCGGCGGCGGGCCGGCTGCGCGTGTCGTCTCGCGCTGTCTCCACCACGGTGTTCCCTTCCTGTGCGGCTCGCCGCCGCGGCATCCGCTGCACTGCCGGAGGCGCCGACGAGGCTCGCGAGTCGAGTGCAGCACTCGTGACGCGGCCCCGGAACGGGCCCGGGCACGCCGTTACCGAACTGTGACTCTGCCAAACTTACTTACAAGTCAGTAAGTGTGCCAGCATGTCGTTCGTCACTCAACGACGAGCTGTGAATGGAGTATAGGCGTGACCCCAACGACCGCCACCGGCGCCCTCGACGAGAGCGGATCCCTCTCCGGCACCGAGACGATCGCGCGGGGCCCGGGCTTCGACGCCGCGGCCGTCGCCGCCTCGCTCCCCCTCGACGAGAAGGTCGCCCTGCTCACCGGCGCCGCGACCTGGACGCTGCGCGAGATCCCCGCGATCGGCCTGCGCACGATGACGGTGTCCGACGGCCCGATCGGCGTTCGCGGCACCGGCGACGACGGACTGGCCTCAGCCCAGCTGCCGGCGCCGTCGGCCACCGCCGCGACGTGGGACGTCGACCTGCAGGCCCGCCTCGGCGCGCTCATGGCGGCCGAGGCGCGGCGCAAGGCGGTCGACGTGATCCTCGCGCCCGTCGTGAACCTGCAGCGCAGCCCCGTGGGCGGCCGTCACTTCGAGTGCCTCGCCGAGGACCCGCTGCTCACCGCGCGCCTCGCCGTCGCGTTCGTCGGCGCCATCCAGGAGCAGGGCGTCGCCGCGTGCGTGAAGCACTTCGTCGGCAACGAGACCGAGACCGACCGCACCGAATACCTGTCGCGCATCGACGAGCGCACGCTGCGCGAGGTCTACCTCGCACCGTTCGAGGCCGTGGTCGACGCGGGCGTCTGGACGATCATGGCCGCCTACAACGGCCTCACCCGCGACGGCGTCGACGCCACCGCGACCGCGCACGGTCCGCTGCTGAACGGGATCCTCAAGGGCGAGTGGGGCTTCGACGGCGTCGTGGTGAGCGACTGGCTCGCCACGAAGACCGCGGTCGAGCCCGCGCTCGGCGGCCTCGACCTCGTGATGCCCGGGCCCGGTGGCCCCTGGGCCGAGGGGCTCCTCGACGCGGTCCGCGACGGACGCGTGCCCGAGTCGGCGATCGACGACAAGGTCGCCCGCATCCTGCGCCTCGCCGAGCGGGTCGGCGCGCTCAGCGGCCTGGCCGGCGAGGTCCTGCCCTACGACGCGAGCGGTGCGACCGAGGACCCCGCGTCCGACGAGGTCGTCGCGCTCCTCACCGAGGCCGCGGCGCGCTCCACCGTCGTGCTGCGCAACGAGGGCGGCCTGCTCCCGATCGAGGCCGGTGCCGACGGCCCCCGCCGCATCGCGCTCATCGGCCACAACGCGGTGGAGCCGTTCACCCAGGGCGGCGGCAGCGCGTTCGTGACGCCGCCGCACGTGAGCGCGCCGATCGACGCCCTTCGTGCCGCGTTCCCCCTCGCCGAGGTCGCCCTGCATCGCGGCGGCGCGGCGACGGTCGGCGCCCCGCTGACCCCGGGCGAGCTCCTGACGACGCCCGACGGCGAGCCGGGCATCCGCATCGACCTGTTCGACGCCGACGGTGTCGTGCGCGAGTCGCTGCAGGTGCCGGATGCCGCGAGCCTCTGGTTCCCCGTGCACGACGGCGCCGTGGCATCCGCCCGGCTCACCACCGACGTCGAACTGCGCGCGGCGGGCCGGCACGTGATCGAGCTCGCGCCGGTCGGCGCGCACCGCGTCGCGGTCGACGGCGTCCTGCAGGGCTCGTCCGACGAGCCCGTCGGCGTCGAGGTCGTGCTGAACTCCAGCTACGCGAACCCGCCCAGCGTCGAGGCCGTGGTCGAGGTCGACGCCCCGCGGCTCGCCCGCGTGGAGGTCGACGCGCAGGTCATCGACGGGGAGTCGTACGGACGCTTCGTGCGCGTGCACTTCCGCTACCGTGCCCCGGGGCTCACCATCGACGAGGAGCTCGACGCGGCCGTGGCGGCCGCCGTGGCATCCGACGTCGCGGTCGTCGTCGTGGGCACCAACCCCGAGACCGAGTCCGAGGGCTGGGACCGCCCCGACCTCGCGCTGCCCGCGCGGCAGAACGAGCTCGTGCGCCGCGTCGCCGCGGCCAACCCGCGCACGGTCGTGGTCGTGAACGCGGGCGCCCCGGTGATCCTGCCGTGGCTCGCCGAGGTGCCCGCGGTGCTCTGGTGGTGGCTGCCCGGACAGGAGGCCGGCACGTCGCTCGCCGCCGTGCTCACGGGCGCGATCGAGCCGAGCGGCCGCCTGCCGTGGACCCTCCCCGCCCGTGAGGCGGACGTGCCCGTGCCGCACGGCATCCCCGTCGACGGCGTGATCGAGTACACCGAGCGCCTCGACGTGGGCCACCGCGGCTGGGACCGGCTGGGCCGCACCCCCGCCCGCGAGTTCGGGTTCGGACTCGGGTACGCCGAGTGGGAGTACCGGTCGGTCGAGCTCGTCGACGCGGCATCCGCCGAAGCCGAGGTCGCCGCCGTCGTGCGCGCCACGATCGCCAACACGAGCGCCCGCGACGGACGCGAGGTCGTGCAGCTCTACCTCGCCCCCGACCCGGCCGACGCGGCATCCGACCCCGACCGCCCGTTGCGCTGGCTCGCCGGCTTCGCGGTCGTCGACGTGGCCGCGGGCGGCACCGCCACCGTGGACCTGCCCATCGACCGCCGCGCGTTCGAGACCTGGTCGACGGATGCCGCGCGCTTCACCCTCCGGCCCGGCGCCTACCGCGCGCACGTCGGCCGGTCCTCACGAGACCTCCGCCTCGAGATCGGCGTCCCGATCCGCGGCTGAGCACCACGCAACACCAACGCACCAACTCACACAGAAATGCAAGGAGGCATGGAAATGCGAAAGAGCATCCTCGCCGCCGGCGCCCTCGTGGTCGCCGCCGGCCTGGCGTTCACCGGGTGCAGTGCCGGGGGCGGCGGGGGCGGTGACGCGAGCAACAAGGTGCTGACGATCGGCATGCCGAACGGACCGCAGGCGCCGAACCAGAACCCGCTCGCCACCGGCTCGGCCTCGCTCTCGCTCGGCTACGCGTACGTCGTCTACGAGTCGCTCATGCAGGTCAACGAGCTGCACCCCACCGACGACCCCACCCCGTGGCTCGCCGAGTCGGTCGAGTGGAACGACGACTCGACGCAGGCGGTCATCACCGCGCGCGACGGCGTGCAGTGGTCGGACGGCGAGGACTTCACCGCCGACGACATCGCGTTCTCGATCCAGCTGCGCAAGGACACCCCCGAGCTGAACATCGACTTCCCCGACCAGTACGGCGACATCTCGGTCGACGGCAACCAGGTCACGGTCGACTTCACGACCTCGCAGTACGTGAACCGCGACAAGCTCTACAAGCTGCTCATCGTGCCCGAGCACATCTGGGCCGACGTCGACCCGGTGCAGTTCACCGACGACGAGATGATCGGCACCGGGCCGTACCTGCTCGACCAGTTCACCCCGCAGTCGGTCACGATGAAGCCGAACCCCGACTACTGGGGCGGCCAGCCGAAGGTCGGCACCCTGCGCTACGACACGTTCAACGACAACAACGGCCTGACCACGGCGCTCACCACCGGCGAGGCGCAGTGGGGCTGGACGTTCATCCCCGACTACGAGAACACGTTCATCGCCAAGGATCCCGAGCACTTCCACCAGGTGGCGGGCGGCGGCTTCGGCGTCGACGTGCTCTACCTCAACAACGAGACGAAGCCGTTCGACGACCCCGCGTTCCGCAAGGCGCTGAACCTCGTCGTCGACCGCGCCGAGATCTCCGAGAAGGCCGGCTACGGCGTGTGGCCGCAGATCTCGAGCGTCACGGGCCTGCCGCAGCCGTCGGGCGACGCGTACATCGCGCCCGAGTTCGACGGGGCCGAGCTCGAGGTCGACGTCGACGGGGCGAAGCAGCTCCTCACCGACGCCGGCTACACCTGGGACTCGTCCGACAAGCTTGTCGACCCCGACGGCACCGCCGTGACCTTCACGCTCACGAACCCCGCGGGCTGGAGCGACTACCTGTCGGCGCTCGACATCATCAAGGCGGGTGCCGAGGAGCTCGGCGCCACCGCGACCGTCGAGCCGGCCGTGCAGGACACGTGGTTCAACGACATCATCCCGTTCGGCAACTTCCAGGCGACGCTGCACTGGACCGACGGCGGCTCGACGCCGTGGAACCTCTACTCGAACATCATGGACGGCGCGTCGTACGTGCCGCTCGGCGAGACCGCGAACTGGAACTTCGGCCGCTACCGGAACGACGCGGTCACCCAGGCGCTCGCGGCCTTCAAGGGCGCATCGGATGACGCGACCCGCGCCGAGGCGATGCAGGTGATCCAGGACGCGTTCGTGAACGACGCGCCCGGCCTGGTGATCTGGTCGCGCCCCGCCGTGGCACAGTACTCCACGGTGAACTACACGGGCTTCCCCTCGGAGGACGACCCCTACGCGAACCCGCAGCCCACGGGTCCGCAGGCGGCGCTCATCCTCTCGAAGCTCGAGCCCACGAAGTAGCGGTGTGCGGTGCGGCGGATGCCTCCCCGATCCGCCGCACCGCACCCGGATCCGACCCGAACCCCTGGTGAGTGAGATGAGCAACGAAGCCCACGAACCCGAATCCCCGGTGCTGCAGGCCGTGCGCCTGAGCAAGCACTTCCCGGTCCGCGGCATGCGCTCGAAGGACGTGGTGCACGCCGTCGACGACGTCGATCTCGAGCTCCACCGCGGCCGCGTCGTCGCCCTCGTGGGCGAGTCGGGCTCGGGCAAGTCGACCATCGCCCGCCTCCTCGCCCAGCTCATGCCCGCGACGTCGGGCACGATCCTGCTGCACGGCTCGGATGCCGCCGCCAAGGGCCGCCGCGCGTTCCGCCGCTACGTCGGCCGCGTCCAGATGATCTTCCAGGACCCGTTCGGGTCGCTGAACCCCGTGCACACCGTGCGCTACACGCTCACCCGCAGCCTGCGCATCCACCGAGGACGCCTCCGCGGCCACGAGCTCGAGGCCGCGCTCGACGAGCTCCTCGACCGGGTGCAGCTGCGGCCGACCGAGCGGTACGTCGACAAGTACCCCCACGAGCTCTCGGGCGGCCAGCGGCAACGCGTCGCGATCGCCCGCGCCCTCGCGGCGAATCCCGAGGTGCTCCTCGCCGACGAGCCGATCTCGATGCTCGACGTGTCGATCCGCCTCGGCATCCTCAACCTCCTCAAGGACCTCCGCGACCGGCTGCGCATCGCGATCCTCTACATCACGCACGACATCGCGTCGGCGCGGTACTTCGCGGACCGCACGATGGTGATGTATGCCGGACGCGTCGTGGAGACCGGCGACAGCGAGTCGGTCACGCAGGACCCGAAGCATCCGTACACCCAGCTGCTCGTGCGCTCGGCACCCGACCCCGACGACCTCGAGGCGCGCGCCCACGGCGCCCGCGGCGAGGCGCCGAGCCTGGTGCGTCCACCGAGCGGATGCCGCTTCAACCCGCGCTGCCCGTTCGCCACCGACCTGTGCCGCGCCGAGGTCCCCCCGCTCGCCGAGGTCGGCGAGGGCCGGCAGGCCGCCTGCTGGGGCTACTCCGACCGCGACGGACGACCCGAGCTCGGCTCGGTGCTCGAGGCCTTCGGGGAGCGCCCGACCGTCGAGGAGCCCGTCGCATGAGGTTCATCGGCCGTCGCCTCGCCTTCTACGTGATCACCCTCTGGGCCGCCGTCACGATCAACTTCTTCATCCCGCGGCTCATGCCCGGCGATCCGGTCAAAGCACTCATCGCGAAGAACCAGGGCCGCATCTCGACCGACGCGATGGACTCGCTCTACGCGCTCTTCGGCCTCGACCAGCAGGTGCCGCTCTGGCAGCAGTACCTCGACTACTGGAGGACCCTGCTGAGCGGCGACCTCGGCGTCTCGTTCGCGTACTTCCCGACCCCCGTGAGCGACCTCATCAACCAGGCGCTGCCGTGGACCGTCGGCCTCGTGGGCGTCGCGACGATCATCAGCTTCGTCGTCGGCACGCTCATCGGCACCGGCATCGGCTGGCGCCGCGGCACGTGGGCCGACTCGCTGCTACCGATCTCGACGTTCTTCTCGGCCGTGCCGTACTTCTGGCTCGCGCTCATCGCGATCTTCGTGTTCTCGGTCACGCTCGGCTGGTTCCCCGCGAGCGGCAGCTACGACCGCTCGCTCGTGCCCGGCTGGTCGTGGGAGTTCGTCGGCTCGGTCATCTACTACGGCACGCTGCCCGCGCTCACGATCGTGATCTCGTCGATCGCAGGCTGGATCCTCGGCATGCGGAACATGGTCGTGACGGTCTCGTCGGAGGACTACGTGACGGTCGCCCAGGCGAAGGGACTCTCGGAGCGGGCCGTGCGCACGGGCTACGCGGCGCGCAACGCGGTGCTGCCGCAGGTGTCGAGCTTCGCGCTGTCGCTCGGGTTCATCGTCGGCGGCACGCTCATCATGGAGATGGTCTTCAGCTACCAGGGCATCGGCTTCATGCTCTTCAACGCCGTGAACGCCAAGGACTACCCGCTCATGCAGGGCTGCTTCCTCGTCATCACGATCGCGGTGCTCGTGGCGAACATCCTCGCCGACTTCGTCTACGCGGCGCTCGACCCCCGCACCCGTCAGGAGGGCTGACATGACCGTCGACATCACGCTCATCGAGGAGGACCAGGTCACCGGTCCGTCCGGTGCACCGGTGACCGGTGTCATGCCGTCGGTGCCCCGCCGCCGGCGTCGCCCCGGCCGGTTCGTGTTCCTGCGCAACTCGAAGGCCGTCGCGGGCCTCGTGATCCTCGGGTTCTTCACGCTCATCGCGATCGTCGGCCCGTGGATCGCGCCCTACGACCCGGGCGCGCAGAGCGACGACATCCTGCAGCCCCCGTCGTGGGAGCACTGGATGGGAACGACCCACCTCGGGCAGGACGTGCTCTCGCAGCTCATCGTCGGCACCCGCGGCGTCATGGTGGTGGGCTTCGTCGCCGGCATCCTCGCGACGTTCATCGGCGTCGTGGTCGGCGTGACCGCCGGCTTCATCGGCGGCGTGGGCGACGAATCGCTGTCGGCGCTGTCGAACATCTTCCTCGTGATCCCCCAGCTGCCGCTCATCATCATCATCGCCGGGCAGCTGCCGAGCGCCGGCGGGCTCACGGTGGCCGTGGTCATCGCGGTGACCGGCTGGGCGTGGGGCGCCCGCGTACTGCGCGCGCAGACGCTGTCGCTGCGCAAGCGGGACTTCGTCGAGGCGGCCAGGGCCAACGGCGAGCGCACGTGGCGCATCGTCATGGCCGAGATCCTGCCGAACCTCACGGCGATCATCGCGTCGGGCTTCGTCGGCACGGTCACGTTCGCGGTGCTGTCGCTCATCACGCTCGCGTTCATCGGCATCGGATCGGGCGGCGACTGGAACTGGGGCACGATCCTGTTCTGGGCGCAGAGCCAGCTCGCGCTGCAGCGCGGCGCCTGGTGGTGGTTCATCCCCGCCGGTCTCTGCATCGCCCTGCTCGGCATGGCGCTCACGCTCATCAACTTCGGCATCGACGAGTTCGTCAACCCGCGCCTGCGCTCCACGGGCCTGCACGCCCGCACGCTGCGCAAGCGCGGCATCCGGCCCCGGATCGGATTCACGCCGGTCGTGCACCGGGCACCTGGGGCCGGGGCCGGCACGGCGGCATCCGTCGCTCGCTCGACGTCGGCACCGCTCGCGAAGGAGGACCGCGCATGACGCTCACCACCCCCGCCGGACACGGCAGCGCCCTCGTGCCGGTGAAGGACCCGGTGCTCGAGATCCGCAACCTCTCGGTCGACTACGGCTACGACGCCGACCCGGTGCACGTGCTGCGCGACGTGTCGCTCACGCTCGGACGCGGCGAGGTGCTCGGGCTCGCGGGCGAGTCGGGCTGCGGCAAGTCCACGCTCGCGTACGCGGCGACGCGGCTGCTGCCGCCGCCGGGGCTCATCACCGGCGGCGAGGTGCGCTTCACCGACCGCGACGGCACGACCACCGACATCCTGCGCCTCAACGACACGCAACTGCGGGCGTCGCGCTGGCAGGACCTCGCGATCGTGTTCCAGGGCGCGATGAACTCGCTCAACCCCGTCTTCCGCATCGGGCGGCAGATCGCCGACGGCATCCGCGCCCACCGCCCCGAGGTGTCGCAGCAGGAGGCGCTCGAGCGCTCGGCCGAGCTGCTCGAGCTCGTCGGCATCTCGCCCGACCGGCTGCGGTCGTACCCGCACCAGCTGTCGGGCGGCATGCGCCAGCGGGTCATGATCGCGATGGCGCTCGCGCTCGACCCGCAGGTGCTCATCATGGACGAGCCGACGACCGCCCTCGACGTGGTGATGCAGCGGCAGATCGTCGAGCAGATCGCGGACCTGCGCGACCGCCTCGGATTCTCGGTCGTCTTCATCACGCACGACGTGTCGCTGCTCATCGAGATCGCCGACCGCATCGCGATCATGTACGCCGGCGAGATCGTCGAGGACGCGCCCGCGCTCGACATCTACCACCGCCCGCGGCATCCGTACTCGTCGGCGCTGCTGCACTCGTTCCCGCCGCTGCGTGGACCGCGGCGCGAGCTGTCGGGCATCCCGGGCTCGCCGCCCGACCTCGCGCGCCTCGGCGCCGGATGCCCCTTCCGCGACCGGTGCGCCTTCGCGTTCGACGCCTGCGCGACCGTCGATCCCGGGCTCACGATCCCCGACGTCGCCGGCGACGACCCGCGCCGCGCGGTCGCGTGCCTGCGGCACGATGCGGCCGCAGTACGCGCCGCCGGGTTCGAGCCACAGCCGGTGCCCGTCGAGCTGTCGCTGCGCTGACGGGCAGGCGTGCCCGACTCGGCGCGCGGCATCGGCGCGCGGCATCCGCCCGCGGCATCCGCCCGCGGCATCCGCCCGCTCGCTCGGGATTCAGGCGATCGGGCGCGATTCAGGCTGGAACGCGCGGAAGCGGCCTGAATCCTGCGCGATCGCCTGAATCCCGGGTGACGGATGCCGCGGCGGTCAGCCGTGCGTGCGGCCCCACGCCTCCGCGAAGCGCGTGAGGAGGCGGGCGAACTCGGTGCGGTCCTCGTCGGAGAAGTCGGCGAGGGCGCGCTCGATCGACGCCCGACGGTGGTCGAGCACCGAGGAGAGCGCGGTGCGTCCGCCATCGGTGATCACCAGGATGCTGCGGCGCGCGTCGTTCGGGTCGACCTCGCGCCGCACGTAACCGGCGTCCACCGCGGCCTGCACGAGCCGGCTCGCACGAGGCTGGTCGACGCCGATGGCGGCGGCGACGTCGCCCACCGAACTCGGTCCTCGGTGCGAGAGCACCATGAGGAGGCGCATCGCCGCGTGTCCGCCGCGGCCTCCAGGCCCCCCGTGCCGAACCGGACCGCCGTGGTCGTGGTGCGCGTGCGAACCGAACTGGCCGTCGTGGTCCTCATGGCCGCCGGGCCTGCCGCCCCAGCCGCCGGGACCGCGTCCGAACGGGCCGGGGCCGAAGCCCGGGCCGCCAGGGCCCCCGGGCCCACCGGGCCCGCCGGGGCCTGGCCCGAAGGGTCCGGGCCCCCACGGGCCGCCGGGTCCGCGCCCGCGGAACGCGCCGAGCGCCGCCTCGATCGCCGCGATCGGGTCGGACGACGCATCGTCGGCGCCCGAGCCGCCTGTGCCGGCGCCGCCCGCGCCAGACCCTCCGGAGCCGCCAGGTCCGCCGGAGCGCCCAGCGCCCGAGCGGCCGCTCCCGCCCGATCGGCCGCCCCTCGACCCACCCGAGCCGCCCGAACCTGAGGATCCGCCGAGTCCGCCTTGACGACCTGCGCTCATACATGTCATCCTACATATACATGTCACATGACATGCAATATCGAATGGACGCGCATCGCGCGCCGGGCGCCCACACGGCGCACCGAGGAAGGAACACCATGACCACCGATCAGATCACCCCCGATCAGCCCGACCGCTCCGACGAGGAGCCCACCGCGGCATCCGCGGGCACCGACCGCCCCTTCGGCTTCTGGCTGAAGGTCGTCGACCGTCGCCTCTCCGAGGAGATGGAGACGCTCTTCGCCGCCGACGGCATCACGCGCCGCGACTGGCGGCTGCTCAACCTGCTCGCCGGTTCGGCGACGGACGAGCGGCTCGCCGAGCGGCTCCGCGCCAAGCCCCACGCCCTGCACCACCTGGTGGAGCGCGGCTGGGTCGAGGGCGTCCCGCCCGTGCTCACCGAGTCGGGTCGTGAGGCGCTCGCGCGCCTCGACGAGCAGGTCGCCACGCTCCGCGCGCGCATCGCCGGCGCGGTGCCCGCCGAGGACTTCGCGACCACGCTGCGGACCCTCGAGGCCGTGGCCCGCGAGCTCGGCTGGGACGAGTCGCAGCCGATGCCGCGCGGCAAGCGCGGCGGACGCCGGCACGGATGGGGCCACCGCCACGGCTTCGGCCGTCGGTTCGGCGCCCCCCACGGGTTCGACCCCGAGGCCGCTCACGGCTTCGGCCCGCACGGCTTCGGCCGTGAGGGTTTCGGCCCGCGCCCGGGCTTCGGCCCGCGTCCCGGCTTCGCCGGACACCCCCATCAGGACGTCCACGTCCACGTGCACGTGCACGAGGACCGGAAGAGCAAGGGACGCGGTCACCGTCACCACGGACAGCCGCACCCCGAGGCCTGACGCCGCCGCACGGAGCCGGGAGCACGCCACGCGCGCTCCCGGCTCCGTCGTGTCACCCGCGACGCACCGCGAAGCCCATGTACGACAGGGCGAGCGACTCGACACGACCGAAGTCGAGGCGGCGGCTGAGCTCGCCGTAGCCGATCCGGCCTCGTCGCGTCGCGCGCAGCGCCCCGACGATCGTCGGCCATGACGCGCGCGGCGCCAGCCCGGCCAACTCCCCGAGCTCCAGCCCGTGCCGGTCGAGCGTCGCCTCGAGCTCCTCCGGCGTGATGAACATCGACCACTCGTGGATCGACGTGTCCACGATGCGCGTGAGCCGCCACTCCTGCATCGCCCGGATCGCGAGCAGCCGGCTCCGGCGCGTGCGGTTGATCGTGTCGAAGAGGTACAGCCCGCCCGGCCGCAGCACGCGAGCCGTCTCGGCGACCACGCGATCGAGGTCGCGCACGTGCTCGAGCACGTCGCAGCAGGTGACGAGGTCGAACGCGGCATCCGGGAACGGCAGCTGCTCGCCGACGCCCACCACGTACTCGATCGCCAGCCCGCCCTGCGTCGCGTGCGCGCGGGCCGCCTCGATGGCGACGGACGACGGATCGATGCCCGTCGCGGTGAAGCCGAGGCCGGCGAGCTCCTCGGTGATGAAGCCCGCGCCGCATCCGATGTCGAGCGCGCGGCCGCCGGCCGACCCGCGTCGCCCGAGCACGTCGCGGAAGTACGCCATGCGCCCCGGCGTGCAGCTGCCGTGCAGCATGTTCAGCGGGTTGTCCTCGTCCCACCAGCCCGCGCCGAGCCGGTCGTAGACCTCGTTGTCGATCGGCATGCGATCCCTGCGATCCCCGCCCGAACCCCGATCCGCACTTGCGCCGACGTGAATGCCGCAGCCGCCGCTAGACCCCACCGGCTCCGCGCGCGTTGTAGACGACGGCGTCCGACGCGCCGAACGCACGGAACACCTCGATCGCGTCGTCGTGCCCGACCCCGATCGAGACGCGGATGCCGCGACGCTCGAACTCCCCGATCCAGTCGTCGTGCATCGGCCCCTCGTCGAACCCGGTGAGCTCGTCGACCTCCGACCCCTCGCCGGCGATGGACAGCGAACGGACGCCCGACCACATGGTCGCGCCGTAGCACATGACGCACGGGCGCCAGTTGACCACCAGCTCGAGGTCGGCCCCGTCGGCACCGAGGTCCCAACGCCCGAGGCGCTGCTGCGCGAGGCTCAGCGCCATGACCTCGGCGTGCAGCGAGCTGAGGCCGGAGGCGAGCACGATGTTGACGCCCACCGACACGAGCTCGCCGGATGCCGCGTCGACGACGACCGCGGCGAACGGCCCGCCGTTGCCGGCCCGCCAGTTCTGGTCGGCGAGGCGGTTGGCGAGGGCCATGCGCTCGGCTTCGGTCGCGAGCGGACCGTCCGCGGCGAGGGTCGGCAGCTCCTCGACCAGCCACGCCGGCAGCGTCGCCCGGAACTCACTCGCGAAGCTGTCCATGCCCCGTCACCTCACGGCGCCACGCGGATGGTGACCGTCTGGGTCGTGGCGTTGCCCGAGTCGTCGGTCGCTTGGAACGTTACCGCGTAGGTCGCGCCCTGGCGAGCGAGCACTTCGACCTCGGTGTCGGAGACCCTGCGGATCTCCGCCTTGTGGCCGGTGGCCTGAACGCCCACGATCTCCACCGTGACGTCGGCGTCGACGTTGTCGGTCGCCGCGACGTCGAAGGTGATCGAGCGCCACTTGGCGTTCGGCGGGAAGACGACATCGGTGGAGGCGGTGACGGCGAGCTCGGGCGCGACGACGTCGAGGTCGAGTCCCACGACCACGGGGTCGTGATCGCTCGAGCGCCACTCGTCGGGCGCGAAGAGCGCGTCCTGCGCCGGCTTCTTGAACGTCATGTCGTAGTCGATCAGGCTCGGCTCGTCGGAGTTGATGTGCCACGGCTCGGCTCCGGTGACCCGGTCGACGATGCTCGTGCCGCCGAGCGCGTAGTCGAGGTATCCGAGCTGGCCGTCGAACACGTAGGAGTACGCCTCCTCGCCCTGGAACTCGTGCACGAGGTCGGTGTACCCGGCCGCGCGGAACGCGTCGATCGGATCCTCCTTGTCGTAGGAGTTCAGGTCGCCCATGATGAGCTCGTTGCCGGCTCCCTGGCCCGTCGGGTCCCCGGCCAGCCACTTCGAGAGCGCCTTCGCCGCCTTGGTGCGGGTGACGTTGCAGTTGCCTGCGCCATCGCCGAGGTCGGGGTCGCCGACGTCGTCGCAGTCGGAGCCCTTCGACTTCAGGTGGTTCACGACGACCGTGACCTCGCCGCCGGCCTGCAGGTCGGTGAAGGTCTGCGCCAGCGCCGGGCGGTTGAAGTCGGTGTCGAAGTCGGGATCGACCGACGAGTCGAGCACGGCGTGGGTGCCGGTGGGCGCCACCTCGCTCGGCTTGTAGATGAGCGCCGTCGTGATGGCGTCGGTGCCCAGCACGTCCGTCGAGATGAAGTCGTAGGTGCCCTCTCCGACCTCGTCGTTGAGCGCGTCCACCAGGGTGCCGACCGCGACGTCGCCGTTGTTCTCGATCTCGATGAGGCCGACGATGTCGGCGTCGATCGCGGCGAGCGCCGAGACGATCTTCGCCTCCTGGCGGGCGAACTCGGCGGCGTCGTTCGCGCCGCGCGAGCCGAGCGTCGTGAAGTAGTTCAGCACGTTGAAGCTCGCGACCTTCGTCGTGCCGCCGACCTCGGGCACCGGGTTCGCGGCGCGCGGGTTCACGGCCTGGTGGTCGGCGCCCTGCGTGGGCTGCACGGCCCAGGTGTCGAAGCGGTAGTCGAGCACGCCGGTCGCGTTCGCGACGAGGTCGCCGCCGCGGAACGAGTTCGCGAGCGTGAAGGTGTCGCCGTTCGGGTGGATCGCCGGGTCGGGGTTCTCCTCGCTGCGGCCGTCGTCGAGCGTGATCGAGTCGAGCGCGTTCGCCGCCGCCAGGGCCGTAGCCGGCTGCCCCGGCTCGACGACCGCGGTGGGCGTCATGTGGCGCTCGCTGCCGAGCGTGATCGTGCCGAACCGGCCGTACTCGAAGAACTCGAGGATCGAGAGCGACTGCGGCAGGGTGACGCGCATGCCCTCGAGCGGCTCGTAGGCGTCGGGCGAGGCCACCGGCAGGGTGATCGCGGCGGGCGCGGGAAGCGGAGCCCCCCGGTCGCAGACCGAGTTGGCGGTCGCCGTGACCTCCGTCATGCCGAAGAACTCACTGACGGTGCCGGCGATGTGCACCACGTCGCCGGCGGCGACGTCGAGGCCGGTCGGCGCGTACACGAAGACACCGTCGGAGGTCGCGGCGTTCGCGTCACCGGCATCCTGCAGGTAGTAGCCGTCGAAGCCGCCGACCTGGAAGTCGCCGGTCACGACGCCCTCGATCTCGACGGATGCACCGACGACCGGCGACGCGGCGCCGGCGCCCTGCACGGAGCCGATCGTCACCACGGGTGCGTCGCAGTCGGCCGGGGGGAGCGGCACGATCACGACCGTGAGCGAGTTGCGGACCCCGGGAGTGTTGGCCGCCTCGCCGTTGACGAGCGTGCCGGTGTTGCCGGGGATGCCGGCCTTGTCGAAGTCGTTGCGCACCCAGTCGGCCGCCGAGTCGGTGTCCGCGCCGTCGGGGATGCGCGAGGCCGCGCCGACCGCGAAGGCGCCGCCGTCGTACGAGGCGGTGAGCACCGTGCCGCCGTAGGCGCGGTCGCTCCCCCCGCCGTCGTGGACGGCGATCGCGTCGACGATGTCGAGGCCGTCGATCGCGTCGATCACGCCGTCGTCGTTCGCATCGAGGTCATCGCCCAGGGCGCCGGCGAAGCCGGTGACGAGCAGCAGCGACATGGTGCCGTTCTCGAGGGCGTCGGCGGGGAGCCAGGCGAGCGAGCGCCCCTCGTCGTCGGGAGCGCCGAACGAGACGACCTCGTCGACCACGCCGAGGGAGGTGCCGGCATCGCCCTCGATCTCGAGCACGCGGACGCCGCTCAGGTCGGTGCCGGGCTCGGCGAGCAGCTCCACGTACTCGACGTCGGTGCCGGCCGTCGAGGCCGAGAACTCGTTGATCACCGTCGGCTGCGGGCCCGCTTCGCCGCAGGTGTGGGAGCCGAGCCCGTCGAAGGTGTTCGACGCGAACCCGACCCACTCCACGGCGGGGTCGAACGCGTCGTTCGGGTTCGTGTCGCCCGTGCACACCGACGCCGCACGACGCAGCGTGTTGTCCATGGTGGAGGTCAGGCCGGTTCCCCACTCGGTGCCCGGGTCGAAGCCGACCTGCCCGAGCGAGTCGACGACGGTCGTGCCCTTCCAGAGGGCGATCGCGTCATCGCCGTTCCACAGACCGGCCCCGGTCGTCTGGTCGGCGAACGCCGCGAGCAGGTTGTCGGCGAAGACGAACGTGTCGCCCGCGCCGACCGTGCCGTCGAGCACCTGGTTGACGTTCGCGGTCGTGGCGCCGTTGAAGTACACCCGCAGCGTGTAGGCGCTGAGGTCGATCGGGGCATCCGTGGGGTTGTAGATCTCGAGGGCCTTGTTCGTCGACGAGCCCTCGACGTATTCGCTGATGAACACGTCGGCCGGGACCGCGGCCTCGGCGGCGGCCGCCGGAGCGGCGGCCAGTCCGACGGCGAGCAGCGACGCTGCGACGACCATGGCGGTGACAGGGCGGACGGACCGGATCATCGGAGCTCCCCAGCTTCATCGCGCGGGGGTGCCGACATGCCCCCCGAGACGTGGTCAGACTAGGGGACCGACGTCGAGCGGTGGAAGGGTCCCGCCGGTGAAGGGTCGGTGAATCGCGCGGATGTGCGCGGCGACGCGGCATCCGTGCACATCTGCGCAGCTCAGCGCCGCTGCTGCTCCGACCCCGACAGCCGCTGCGCGATGTAGATCGGCACGATCGACACGACGACGAGCACGACCGCGATCACCGAGACGATCGGCGCCTGGTTCGGCCGGAACATGTTGTTCAGGATGAAGATCGGCAGCGTCGTCACGCCCGACCCGGCGGTGAACGTCGTCACGATGATCTCGTCGAACGACAGCGCGAAGGCGAGCAGGCCGCCCGCGAGGAGCGCCGAGCGCAGCTGCGGGAACGTCACGAGCCGGAACGTCGTCCAGACGCCGGCGCCGAGGTCGCTCGACGCCTCCTCGAGGTTCGTGCCCTGACGGCGCAGGCGCGCGATCACGTTGTTGAACACGGTGACGATGCAGAACGTCGCGTGCGCGATGACGACCGTCCAGATCGACAGCGGCACGCCCATGATCGTGCGGAAGAAGTTGTTCAACGCGATACCGGTGATGATGCCGGGCAGCGCGATCGGCAGGATCACCAGCAGGCTGATGGCGTCGCGGCCGAAGAACGAGAACCGCTGCAGGGCGAGCGAGATGAGCGTGCCGAGGATCAGCGAGATCAGCGTCGCGATCGCGGCGATCTGCACGCTGGTCGACACGGCCTCGATCGCGCCCGCGCTCTGGAACGCGCGGCCCCACCACTCGAGCGTGAAGCCGGGCGGCGGCCAGGTCAGCGACGTCGAGGTCGAGAAGGAGTTCACGAGCACGACGAGGAGCGGCACGTAGACCACGACGAGGATCAACGCCGTGACGATGCCGAGCACCGTGCGGGAGAGTCGTGAGAGTCGCATCCGTCGCCCCTAGAGGTTGTCGAGGGCGCCGGTGCGGCGCACGAGGAAGAGGTAGCCGAAGATGATCACGATCGGGATGAGCGCGATCGCCGATGCGAGGGGCAGGTTGTTCGCCGCGCCGACGTTCGTGTAGACGAGGTTTCCGAGCATCTGGCTCGCGCCGCCCACGATGTTCACCGTGATGTAGTCGCCGAGCGAGAGCGAGAAGCTGAAGATCGTGCCCGCGATGATCGCCGGGAAGATCAGCGGCAGCACGACGAGCCGCAGGGTGGGCCAGGTCTTGCCGCCCAGGTCGCCGGATGCCTCGAGCAGCGAGTCGGGCACGCGCTCGAGTCCCGCGTAGATCGGCAGGATCACGTACGGCAGCCAGAGGTACGAGAGCGTGATGATGGTCGCCGGGAGCCCGTACCCGGGTGTGTGTCCGCCGAACGGCGCGAGGAGCCATTCGAGGATGCCGTCCTGCGACAGCACCGACCGCCACGCGTACGCCTTCACGAGGTACGACGCCCAGAGCGGGGTCAGCACCATGATGACGAGCACGCGCTGCATCCGCGGCGACGCGACCTTCGCCATGAAGAACGCGATGGGCAGTGCGAGCAGCACGTCGATGAGGGTGACGAGCAGGGCGACGCCCAGCGTGCGCAGCGTCACGACCTGGTAGAGCGAGCCGGTGACGACCTCGATGATGTTGTCGAGCGTGAACTCGGTCGTGATCTCGCCGGTGAAGCTGTCGACCGACCAGAACGCGGTGACGAGCAGCAGCGCGAGCGCCACGATGTAGACGACGACGAGCCAGAACAGCGGCGCGGTGAGCAGGAAGGCCAGTCGCGCCCTGGGATGGGTCGCGAGGAAGGCCGACCCCTTCCGCGCGACCGTGTCGCGGGGGGATCGGATCGGTTGCCTCGTCGGGGCGTTCGTCGTCATGCAGCGTTCCTGTCGGACGGTCTTCCGTCGTGGATCGGGGGTGGGGGCGGCCCGTTCGGGTCCGGGCCGCCCCGGTCATGCGGGCGTCAGCCCTTGATCTCCGACCAGGCCTCGGTCCAGGCCGCGTAGTCGACGCACTTCACATCGGTGCGACCGTCGACGCAGTCCTCGATCGGGGTGGTCCAGTACCAGATCTGCGACGCGTAGTCGGCGTCACCGGCGTGGTACGCCTCGCAGTCGTCGCGGAACTCGCAGGCCTCGTCGCTCGAGGGCGCCTCGCCGAAGTACGCGGTCGCCGTGGCGTTCGCCTCGGGGCTCGCGATGTAGTCGAGCCACGCGTACGCGCAGTTCGGGTTCTTCGCCTGCGACGAGATCATCCACGTGTCCGACCAGCCGGTCGCACCCTCCTCGGGCAGGACGACGTCGGTCGTCGCACCCTCGCCCGCGAGGGCGTTCTGGATGACCTGCCAGGTCGTGCCGACCACCGAGTCGCCGGTCGTGAACGCCTGGATCTCCTTGAGGTAGTCCGACCAGTACTCGCCGACGTGCGCGCGCTGGGCCTTCAGGAGGTCGACGGAGGCCTGGAACTGCTCCTCGTCGAGCGCGTAGGGGTTCTCGATGCCGAGCTCGGGCTGGTGCGCCATCAGGTACACCGCGGCATCCGCGATGTAGATGGGCGAGTCGTACGCGGTGACCTTGCCGCTGTAGTCGCCGGCCTTGTCGAACACCACGTCCCACGAGGTGGGCGCCTCGGGGAAGACCGTCGTGTTGTACATGAGGAGGTTCGCGCCGTAGCCGTGCGGTACGCCGTAGGGCACGCCGTCGACCGAGTTCCACTCCTTCTCCTTGAGGAAGTCGTAGACGTTCGCGTAGTTCGGGATGAGGTCGGTGTTGACGGGAGCCACGTCGCCGGCGGCGATGAGCCGCAGGGTCGCGTCGCCCGAGGCCGACACCACGTCGTACTCGCCGGTCTTCATGAGGTTGACGGCCTCGTCGGAGGTGCCGAACGTCTTGGTCGTGACCTCGCAGCCCGTGTCCTCCTCGAACGGCGTCACCCAGTCGACCTCGGGGTCGTTGGAGCCGTCCTCGACATAGCCGGGCCAGGCGAGGATCGAGACCTGGCCCTCCATCTCGCCGAGCTCCTCGGCGGCCTCGCCGCCTCCGGAGCCGCCGGCCTGGGACGTGCCACAGGCGGTGAGCAGTGCGACCGAGGCGATCGCGAGCCCCACGGTCGCGCCGCGAGCGGCGGTGCGCATTCGCATCATGGTTCTCTCCTTGTTCTGTGCAGTGCAGGTGGTGCAGTGATGTGCAGTTGCAGGTGCGGTGGGCTGGTCCGGTGGGCGGATGCCTCAGCCGGAGATCCCGGGGAGCACGCCCGGTCCCAGGGGCACGACGTCGTCGTCGTGCCATGAGACGACCACCCGGTCGCCGCGCTCGTCGTCGTGGACGCGATCGCGGTCGTTCTGTTCGAGCACGCTGACGCGCGTGCCGTCGTCGAGGTCGACGACGAGGCGCACGCCGCTGCCGAGGTAGATGGCCTCGACGACGGTGCCCGCGACGTTCACCACGCCCTCGCCCTGGAGGCCGTCGCGGGTGACGGACATCTTCTCGGGGCGGACCGAGTGGTGGCCGTCGCGACCGAGGATCGTGCGCGAGCGCTCGTCGTCGAAGAGGTTGGAGGTGCCGACGAAGTCGGCCACGAAGCGGGAGGTCGGCTGCTCGTAGAGCTCGGTCGGCGTGCCGAGCTGCTCGATCCCGCCTGCGTTGAACACCGCGATCCGATCGGAGAGCGTGAGCGCCTCCTCCTGGTCGTGGGTCACGAAGATGAAGGTGATGCCGAGGTCGCGCTGGATCTGCTTGAGCTCGACCTGCATCTGCTCGCGGAGCTTGAGGTCGAGGGCGCCGAGCGGCTCGTCGAGCAGCAGCACCTTCGGCTCGACCACGGTGGCGCGGGCGAGCGCGACGCGCTGGCGCTGGCCGCCCGAGAGCTGCGACGGCTTGCGATCCGCCATCTGCTCGAGGCGAACGGAGGCGAGCGCCCGGCGGGCGCGTTCGGTGCGCTCCTTGCGGCCGATGCCGCGCACGCGCAGGCCGTAGGCGACGTTGTCGAGCACGTTCATGTGCGGGAACAGCGCGTAGTCCTGGAACACCGTGTTCACGTCGCGGTCGAACGGGGCGCGCTTGGTCACGTCGGTGCCGAAGAGCTCGATCGTGCCGGCCGTGGGCTGCTCGAACCCCGCGATGAGCCGCAGCACGGTGGTCTTGCCCGAGCCCGACGGCCCGAGCATGGAGAAGAACTCGCCCGCCGCGATCTCGAGGTCGACGTGGTCGACGGCGGTGACGGCGCCGAACTCCTTGGTGAGTCCGCTGAGCCGGATGGCCGGCTGCTGGTCGGTCATGACGCTCTCCCCTTCGATGTGCGTTCGTCTAAATCATATGGATCCAGATGTCTACGTCCAGTCCTGCGTGTTACGGTCTTGTCACGGATTTCCAGACGCCGGGTACGGGAGGAACGGATGCCGCAGGCGACGGGACGCACGGATGCCACGCGCGCGGTCGTCTTCTCCCCGCTCGACGGGGCCGGTCGCGCCGAACTCGTCGAGCAGCGACTGACCGACGCGATCGTCGCCGGCGTGCTCCGCGACGGCGAGCGCCTGCCCAGCGAGTCCGACCTCGCGCGCAGCCTCGGCGTCGCCGTCGTGACGGCGCGCGAGGCGCTCGTCGCCCTGCGCGAGAAGGGCCTCGTGCAGACCCGGCGGGGCCGCGACGGCGGCAGCTTCGTCACGCACGACCGCGACGCGGCCGCCCGCATGGTCGACGACCGCGTGCGCGCCCTCAGCCGCATCGAGCTCCGCGACCTCTCCCTGCACTACGCCGCGATCGCGGGCATGGCCGCAGAGATCGCCGCCGATCGTGCGAGCGAGGACGACCTCGCCAGCCTCGTCGAGGTGGACGCACGCGCCGACCTCACGACCCCCGGCGGAGCCCGCCGCGCGGTCGGCCGCTTCCAGCTCGAGGTGGCCGCCGTGAGCCAGTCGCCGCGGCTCGTGCACGAGGAGCTGCGCCTCCAGGCCGAGGCCGGGCCCTTGCTCTGGCTGTGCCTGAGGGAGCAGTATTCACGTGATCGCAGTCGCACCGCTCGACTCGAGGTCATCCAGGCGATCCGCGACGTGCAGCCCGAACGTGCACGGCGCGCGACCACCGACCACATCGCGTCGGCCGTGGAGTGGCTCATCGACGAGAAGGTGCGCCTCGAGCAGGCGCCGACGCCGGACGCCGTCGAGGCTTCCGGGGGTGCAACACCGGAAGGAGGGAGGCCATGACCGTCACCGTCGACGTCGCCGCCGAGCACATCGCGCGGCGCATCGCCTCCACGATCGACCCCGTCTTCGCCATGATCGACGGCTGGCGGGACGTGCTCCAGCGCGAGCTCGAGGGCCCGTTCGCGGGCGCACTGACCGGGGCATCCGAGCCCACCGCCGCCACCCTCGACCCCGTCGTGGCCGCCCTCGTCAGCGCCGAGCTCGAGCGCGACGGCACGCTCATCACGGGCGCGGGCTTCGTCGCCGCACCCGGATTCCTCGTCGATGCGCCCTGGCACCTGGCCTGGTGGCTCAGCGGATCGAACACGTTCGGCGCCGGACCCGATCCGAAGCTGCGACGATTGGAGGTCGTGAGCGATCCCGATTCCGAGCAGTTCCGCGACTACACGACCCTCGAGTGGTGGCGCGTTCCGGCGCGCACCGGGACGCGGCACCTCACCGGTCCCTACGTCGACTACCTCTGCACCGACGACTACACGGTCACGATCACCACGCCCGTGCGCGTGGCCGGCGAGATGGCGGGCCTCGTGGGCACCGACCTCTACGTCGCGCGACTCGAGGGCGTGCTGCTGCCGGTGATCCGCGAGTCGGGGCATCCGTGCACCCTCGTCAATGCCTCGGGACGCATCGTCGCGTCGACCGACGCTCGCCGGGCCACCGGCGCGCTCCTGCGCCTCGACGGCCTCGCCGACGCGCTCACGCCGCTGCGCGACGACGCCACGGCAACGGATGCTGCGAGCCTCCCGGGCGGCGAAGCCGTCGTCCCGTGCGGGGACACCTCGCTCGCGCTCGTGCTCGAAGCGTGACGGCGCTCGGCCGCAACGGACGAGGGGTGGGCTCGGCCGTGACGATCACGATCCGCGAGAAGCGGCGCCGCCGGCAGCGGCAGCGGGCGCTCGCGTACCTCGGCGTCACCGTCGCCTGGGCGCTCTCCATCTGGGTGAGCCAGTTGCTCTCGCCGCCCGACTGGCTGCATCTCATCGCCCTGTTCGGGCACCTCGCCGCCCTCGTCGTGGGGCTCGGCGCGGTGCTCGCGATCGACTGGCACGCGCTGCTCTGGGCCACCGGCTGGAGCTCCGTGCGCGAACTGCGCCAAGCCGACCGCACGCTCATCCTGCCGATCTGGGTGGGCCTCTTCGGGTTGCTCCTGACGGGTGCGCTGCTCGAGCCGCACCTCGACAATCCGCTCACCATCATCAAGATGGTCGCGGTGCTCGTCCTGTCGCTCAACGGGGTCGCCCTGACCCGCTGGACCGCCGACCTGGCCCGGGTTCCCCCGACGGCCAGGTACGCCCAGCTGCCCAGGGCCGCCCGCGCCGGGTTCATGACGAGCGCCATCGTCTCGCAGGTCGCGTGGTGGACCGCAGTGTTCATCGGCATGTTGAATGCCACGACGTGAGCCGCTCGACGCGACGACCTGAACGCCTCCCGAATGCTTGCTGTGTACACGCTCGGCTTCTCCACAGGGTTCTGAGATAGGCTCACGACGATCCCAGTACCCCCGGACTGAAGGATTCTTCGATGCGCCACGCATTGGACGCCCGTTCCGCTCACACTGACCGCCTGCCCTACCCCGGCCCGTGGCGGTACGAGGCGACGCCATGAGCGCGGGCCTGCCATCGCGCAGCAGCGACCGTCGACAGCTCCGGGAGGAGCGCCGGCGGCGCCGTCGGCGCGTCGTCTGGATCTCGGCCGCGGCCGCGGCCGCCCTCGTGCTGCTCGTCGGAGGCGGCGTCACCGCCGCCGTGCTCATGAACCAGGGCGACGGCGAGCCCGAGACCACCGCGTCGACGCCGAAGCCCGCCGAGCCCGTCGTCTTCGAGGACGACGTGCCGGCCACCGCCCAGGGCGCCGAGCCGTGCACGCAGGTGAAGGTGCTCGCCTCGCTCGAGAACTCCGAGATGGTGACCAAGCTCGCCGAGGGCTACAACGCGCAGCCCCGCGACATCGACGGCATCTGCGTCAACGTCGTCGTCACGAAGGACAAGTCGGGCCTCGCGGCCGAGGACGCCGCGGCGAACTTCAAGAACCTTCCCGAAGACGAGCGGCCCATCGTCTGGATCCCCGACGCGAGCTCCTGGCTCTCGGTCGCGCGCTACGGCGGCGGCGGCGCGAGCGTGCCGAAGGCGGCCGAGAGCATCGGGTACTCCGACATCGTGCTCGCCATGCCGAAGTCGCTCGCGACCGCCATCGGCTGGGACCAGACGCGCCCCACGTGGGACGACATCTTCTCCTCCGCCGACGACGAGAACCTCTGGACCGACCTCGGTCACCCCGAGTGGGGCTCGTTCAAGCTCGGCAAGACCAGCCCGCTGATCGCGAGCTCCGGCGAGGCGGCGCTGCTGGCGTCGTACGGCTCCGCCGCAGGCTCCGTCGCCGACCTCACCGCCGACCAGATCGAAGACGAGAAGATCACCGACGAGGTGCGCCAGCACGAGCTGAGCACGAGCCACTACATGGCGACGCCCGAGCACTTCCTCTGGCACGCGCGCCAGGCCGCCGACAACGGCTCGGTCGCCGACTTCCTCTCCGCGGTCATCGTCGACGAGAAGTCGGTGTGGGACTACAACCGCGGCATCACGAGCCGCGACGGCGTGAACCGCATCGAGAGCACGCCCCCGGCCGAGCCGCTCGTGCCGATCTACCCCAGCGACGGCTACTACATCGCCGACAACCCGGGCGCCGTGCTCTCGGGCCCGTGGGTCGACGAGACCGAGAAGGCCGCCGGCGCCGACTTCATCCGCTTCGCCCGCACCAGCCAGGGCCAGCAGATCGTGCGCGACTCGGGCTACCGCGACCTCAACGGCGGGCTCAGCCCGATCGTGCAGTCGGTCGGCCTGCTCGGCGACCCGACCGAGAACGGCGGGCTCCCCTTCCCCAGCCAGCGCGTGGTCATCGCGGCGCATGACGCGTTCCCCGACGTCCGCAAGCGCGCGCAGCTGCTCTTCCTCGTCGACGTCTCCGGCTCGATGGACGAGCCGATCGCGACCGGCGAGACGAAGCTCGCCGCGGCGAAGGACGCCATCACCGAGGCGCTCGGCCACTTCTCGGCGGGCGACAACCTCGGCCTGGCCGCGTTCTCAGCGGTCGACGACGGCCCGATCACGCCGGGCAACGTGAGCCCCGTGCAGGACATCGGCGACTCGCGCCCCGACTTCCTGCGCGCGCTCGGCGGCCTGCAGCCGATCGAGTTCACGCCGCTCTACGCGGCGGTCGACACGTTCGCGCGCGAGCAGGCGGCAAACTTCCAGCCCGATCGCATCAACGCCATCGTGCTGCTGAGCGACGGCAAGAACGAGACCATGGGCCCGACCATCGACGCCAACCAGATGATCGAGAACCTCAAGGCGATGCACCACGACACGCCGGTGCTCATCTTCACGCTGGCGTACGGCGCCGACGCGGACGTGGCGACGCTGCAGTCGATCTCGAGCGCCACAGGTGCCCACTACTACGACGCCACCGACCCGACCAAGGTCAGCGACGTGCTGGGCGACCTCGTCACGAGCTTCTAGCTGGGGCGGGCGGCGGCGCGGCTGCGCGGCTGCGCGGCTGCGCCGCCGGCGCGCGCTCAGGCCGCGAGGTCGTCGACGTCGAGGAATCGGCGCACGACGTCGTCGGGTGCACCGGCCGCCAGGAGGCGCGGCGCGATCGCCCGGCGGGCCAACGCATACGGCGCGGGCGACCCCGACATGACCGACTGCGCGTTCGCCGCGTCGAGGAGGGCGACGAACTCGAACGCCAGCAGCGCGGCATCCGTGCCGGCATCGAGCTCGCCCTGCTCGATCGCGTACCCGACCGAGATGCGCAGGTAGTCGTTCCAGCTCCGGTAGGCGGCGGCGATGGCGTCGCGCACGGGTCCGGGCTTCGCGTCGAAGTCGACGAGGGCCGCGGCGAAGAAGCATCCGCCGGGGAAGACGCGGTCGCGCGAGTACGCGATCCAGGCGTCGAGCAGGGCCGCGATGCGGCGCACGCCGCGGGGTTCGACCCGCGCGGGCTCGAGCACGTGCTCGCGGAACCGCTGCGCCGCCGCCTCGACGGTCGCGAGCTGCAGGCGCTCCTTCGAGCCGAACAGCGTCGCGACGCCGCTCTTGCTCACGTCGGCGGCCGCCGCGAGTCGGCCGATCGAGAGCCCGTCGAGCCCCTCGACCGACGCGAGGTCGGCCGCGCGCTCCAGCACGACGCGCCGGGAGGCGTCGCCCCGGAGTCGTCGGCCGTCGACCTGTTCCATGTCTTGTAGTTTACGCACGATCGTACGTATAGTGTACGTACGATCGTTCGTATTGATTGAAGATCGACCCGCGGATGCCGCGAGCCACGACCATCGGAGGCCGTCATGAACCCCGCCACCACCCTCGCCGTCTCGGCGCTCCGCGCCGCCGACCGGGTCTCCCCGTCGCTCGCCGGGCGCCTCGCCCTACCGCTGTTCCGCCAGGTGCGGCCCGCGCTCCCCGTGCGGCCGAGCGACCGCGCCGTGCATGCGGACGCCGAGCGCGGCACCATGACCGTGCGCGGCCGCGAGGTCGTCACGTACTCGTGGGGCCGCGGGCCCGAGACGGTGCTCGTCGTGCACGGCTGGCGCGGTCGCGCGTCGCAGTTCGGGCCGATCGTGCGGGAGCTGCGCGCCGAGGGCTTCCGGGTCGTCTCGTTCGACGCCCCGGCGAACGGCGCCTCGTCCGGGCCGCACACCGACATCCGGGACTACCTCGCGGGCATCGAGGCGATGCAGCGCCGCCATGGGATGTTCCGCCTCGTGATCGGGCACTCGTTCGGTGCCCTCGCGACCCTCACCGCCGTGCGCGAGGGCACCGCGACGGGCGGCGTCGTCGCGATCGCCGGGATGGGCGATGCCCGCTACCTCGTCGACTCGTTCGCGGAGCGCGTCGGCATCGGCCGCGCGAGCGCCGACGTGCTCGCCCGGGAGTTCTCCCGGCGCGTCCTGCCCGACGTCGCGGAGCCGTTCGCGCGGGTCGACGCCGTGTCGCATCCGCTGCCCGACGGCGTCCCGCTGCTGCTCGTGCACGACCGCGCCGACCGCGAGGTCGCCGTCGGGGAGTCGCTGCGCCTGCACGACGCCCATGGCGAGCGCTCGCGGCTCATGCTGACCGAGGGCGCCGGCCACGCGCGGGTGCTGGGCGCGGATCCGACGCTCGACGCGGTCACGGCGTTCGCGCTGGGCGGGCTCGCGGGCGTCGACGCGGCCGGTCTCGGCGAGCGCGTCGTGCCCGCGGCATCCGCGTAGGCGCTGCAGGTCTCGTCGGGCTGCGTCAGACCGCCGCGAGCACCGCGTCGACCGCGCGCATGACGCGCAGCGTCGCGGCGTGACTGCTGAGCTCGTGCTCGATGCGCCCGTCGCGGAGCGCCTCGGCGACCGCCTCGAGCATGGGCACGTAGCCGTTGCCGACCTTCGGGATCAGCACCTCCTCGCGGTCGAGCTCGATGCCGCCCACGGGCCGCTCGAGCACGAAGCCCTCGGTCGCCCAGAACGCGGGCAGGATGCGGATGCGACCGGCGGTGCCGCCGATCGAGGCGTCGCACGGCAGCAGCGAGCGGAGCGAGGTCGCGAGGGTCGCCTGCCGGCCGTCGTCGTAGCCGAGGAGCACCGCGAGCTCGCTGTCCACGACGGTCGGCTCACCGTCGGGACCGAGGCGGGAGCCGGTCGCCGCGAGCGACGCGTACGGCCCGAACAACAGGTCGGCGAGCGCGAGGGGGTACACACCCTGGTCGAGGGCCGACCCGCCGCCGTGCTCGGCGTCCCAGAGCCGGTGCGTGGGATCGGGGATCACGAACCCGAACGTGGCGGCGAGGTTGCGCGGCTCTCCGATCGCCCCGTCGGCGAGCAGCACGGCGACGCGGCGGATCGCCGGGTTGAACCGCATCCACATCGCCTCCATGAGGAAGACGCCGCGCTCGCGCGAGAGGGCGACGAGCTGCTCGGCCTCCGCGGCATCCATCGTGAACGCCTTCTCGAGGAGCACCGGCAGGTCGCGCTCGAGCGCACGCCGCGCGAGCTCGAAGTGGCTGTCGTGCGTCGTCGCGATGTAGAGCAGGTCGAGGTCGTCGCGGCCGAGCAGGTCGTCGACGGATCCGGCGTGCGGGATGCCGCGATCCGCCGCGAACGCGAGCGTGCGCTCGGCATTGCGCCCCGCGACCGCCACGAGCTCGAACGCGTCGAGGGCACGGAAGTCGGGCACGATCATGTCGGACATCCAGCCGGTGCCGATGATGCCGACGCGGATGCGGGGAGGGTTCGCCATGGCGGCAACGCTAGCCGAGGCGGCGGGCGTCGCGTCGAGCCGCCGGCCCGGCGTCGAGCCACCGCCGCGCAGGTGCGAGCATGGACGCATGGCGCAGCGCATCCCCGCCCTCGTGGGCATCTCGCACGGCACCTCGTCGCCCGAGGGGCAGCGCGCCGTGCGCGGGCTGCGCGACGCCGTCGCCGAGGCGGTGGCGCAGCGGCATCCGGATGCCCCGCCCAGCGTGCGCCTCGGACACGTCGACGTCGAGCAGCCCGACGTTCCCGCGACCCTCGCGTCGCTCGACGCCGGTGAGCCCGCGGTCGTCGTGCCGCTGCTGCTCTCGGCGGGCTACCACGTGTACGTGGACCTCACCGAGGCCGTCGCCGACGAGTCGACCCGCCCGGTCGTGCTCTCGGGTGCCCTCGGACCCGACGACCGGCTCGCGACCGTGCTGCTGCGCCGGCTCGAGGAGGCCGGGCTCCGCGACGACGACCGCATCGTGCTGGCCGTCGCGGGCTCGAGCGACGTGCGCGCGGTCGAGGACTGCCGCGACCAGGCGGCACGGCTCGCCGCGGCATCCGGCCGGGACATCGCGCTCGGGTTCCTCTCGGCGGCCGAGCCGCGGCTCCCCGAGGCGGTCGCGTCAGCGCAGGCCCTGGCCCAGGCGGCCGGGGCAGGCGGCCGCGTCGTCGTCGCGAACTACCTGCTCGCGCCCGGGTACTTCGACGACCTCGCGCGCGCCGCCGGCGCCGACGTCACCGCGCAGCCGCTCCTCGTGCCCGACGAGCCGGCCCCGCCGGAGGTCGTCGACGTCGTGCTCGACCGGTACGCCGCGGCATCCGCCCGCCTCGCCTGACCGACTGACCGACGCGCCCCGAAACGGAGGCGATCGTCCATTACCGCCTCGCGGCGGAGCGCAACCCCCTGTGTCGAACAACGACGCCATGTGACGCAATGCGACGGGCCGTGACCGGGCATGACACGTCACCTGTTCGCGGGTCGCCGACTCGCCTACGTTCGACCGGACACCACCGCGCATTCGCGCCGGCCGAGAGGAGGACGCCCGTGACGACACCGCCCACGACGACGGATGCCGCGCCCGCGCGCCCGGCCCGCACCGAGCGTCCCGCCCGGCCCGAGCGCACCGCCGGTGATCGGCCGGTTCGCGGCGACCGCCCGGCCCGCCCCGCCTCCCGCCCGCACGGGCAGTGGAAGGTCGACGGCACCGAGCCGCTCAACGGCAACGAGGAGTGGAAGCAGGTCGACAACGGCCTGAGCGTGCGCGGTCGCATCGAGCAGATCTACTCGAAGGGCGGGTTCGCCTCGATCGACCCGACCGACCTCCACGGCCGGTTCCGGGTCTGGGGCCTCTACACGCAGCGCAAGCCCGGGATCGACGGCGGCCGCACCGCCACGCTGGAGCCGCACGAGCTCGAGGACGAGTACTTCATGCTCCGCGTCCGCATCGACGGCGGGCAGCTCACGACCGAGCAGCTGCGCGTCATCGGCGACATCTCGACCGAGTTCGGACGCGACACGGCCGACCTCACCGACCGCCAGAACATCCAGCTGCACTGGATCCGCGTCGAGGACGTCCCCGAGATCTGGCGCCGGCTCGAGGCGGTCGGCCTGGGCACGACCGAGGCGTGCGGCGACGTGCCGCGCGTGGTGCTCGGCTCGCCGGTCGCCGGCATCGCGGCCGACGAGCTCATCGACCCGACGGCGCAGATCGACGAGATCACGAGCCGCTTCATCGGCGACGAGTCGCTCGCGAACCTGCCCCGCAAGTTCAAGTCCGCCCTCACGGGCCACCCGAGCCAGGACGTCGTGCACGAGATCAACGACGTCGCGTTCGTCGCGGTGGAGCACCCCGAGCTCGGCGTCGGCTACGACCTCTGGGTCGGCGGCGGCCTCTCCACGGCGCCGCGGCTCGCGGAGCGGCTCGGCGTCTTCGTCGAGCCCGACCGGGTCGCCGACGCGTGGCACGGCGTCGCGCAGATCTTCCGCGACTACGGCTACCGACGCCTGCGCAACAAGGCCCGCCTGAAGTTCCTGCTCGCCGACTGGGGCGTCGAGAAGTTCCGCGAGGTGCTCGAGACCGAGTACCTCGACTCGCCGTTGCCCGACGGCCCCGCGGCGCCGACGCCGACGACCCCCGGCGACCACGTCGGCGTGCACCGCCAGAAGGACGGCCGCTTCTACGTCGGCGCGACCCCGATCGTCGGCCGCGTCTCCGGCCCGGCCCTGACGAAGCTCGCCGACCTCGTCGAGGCGCACGGATCGACCCGGCTGCGCACCACGCCGCACCAGAAGGTCGTCATCCTCGACATCCCCGAGGACAGGGTCGAGTCGCTCATCGCCGGCCTCGACGAGCTCGGACTGTCGGCGCGGCCGAGCCTCATCCGCCGCGGCACGATCGCGTGCACGGGCATCGAGTTCTGCAAGCTCGCCATCGTCGAGACCAAGGCGTACGCGACGGCGGCCGTGCTCGAGCTCGAGGAGCGCCTCGCGGGCTTCGACCTGCCGCACCCGATCAGCCTGCACGTCAACGGCTGCCCCAACTCGTGCGCACGCATCCAGACGGCCGACATCGGCCTCAAGGGCCAGCTCGTCACGATCGACGGCGAGCAGGTGCCCGGCTACCAGGTGCACCTCGGCGGCGGGCTCGCCTCGCTCGACCGCGACGAGGCCGGCCTCGGCCGCACCGTGCGCGGCCTGAAGGTCACGGCCGACGGCATCGCCGACTACGTCGAGCGCGTGGTCACGCGGTTCCTCGCCGAGCGCGACGGCGCCGCCGACGAGTCGTTCGCCCAGTGGGCGCACCGCGCCGACGAGGAGGCGCTGCGATGAGCGTGTCCCTCGCCCCCCGCGCCGCGGCGCTGCGGTCGCGCGACGAGCTGCGCGCGCTGGCCGAGGCGGGCAACCTCGAGCTCGGCAGCCTCACCGACCACGAGGCATCCGCCCAGGCCGTCGTCGCGTGGGTCGCCGAGCACTTCGGCACGGACGCTGCGGCGGTCGCCTGCTCGATGGCCGACGCCGTGCTCCCGCACGTGATCGCCGAGCAGCTCCCCGGCATCGACGTGCTGTTCCTCGACACGGGCTACCACTTCACGGAGACGTACGTGACGCGCGACGAGGTCGCGCGTGCGCTCGACGTCCGGATCGTCGACGTGCTGCCCGAGCACACCGTCGCCCAGCAGGACGCCGAGTTCGGCGCTGAGCTCTTCGCGCGCGATCCCGGCCTCTGCTGCGCGCGCCGCAAGGTCGCGCCCCTTCAGCAGGCCCTCGCCGGCTACGAGGTGTGGTTCACGGGCGTGCGCCGCGAGGAGGCGCCGACGCGCACCAGCACGCCGCTCGTGTCGTGGGACGAGCGCAACGGGCTCGTGAAGGTGAACCCGCTCGCGGCGTGGACGTTCGACGAGCTGCTCGACTACGCCGGCGCGCACCAGGTTCCCGTGAACCTCCTCATGTCGCACGGCTACCCCTCGATCGGCTGCGAGCCGTGCACGAAGCCCGTCGCGGCGGGCGAGGACCCGAGGTCCGGCCGCTGGGCCGGCCTCGCGAAGACCGAATGCGGGTTGCACCTATGAGCGAGATCACCACCGAGACGCTCCCTGAAGCGCGCGCCCTCTCCACCCTCGACGCGCTCGAGTCCGAGTCGATCCACATCATCCGCGAGGTCGTCGCCGAGTTCGAGCGCCCGGTGCTGCTGTTCTCGGGCGGCAAGGACTCCGTGGTCGTGCTGCACCTCGCCGCGAAGGCGTTCTGGCCGGCGAAGGTGCCGTTCCCGGTGCTGCACGTCGACACGGGCCACAACTTCCCCGAGGTCATCGACTTCCGCGACCGCACGGTCGAGCGGCTCGGGCTCCGGCTCGAGGTCGCTGCCGTGCAGGACTACCTCGACGACGGCCGGCTCCAGGAGCGCGCCGACGGCACGCGCAACCCGCTCCAGACCCAGCCGCTGCTCGACGCGATCGCGGCCGGACGGCACGACGCCGTCTTCGGCGGCGCCCGCCGCGATGAGGACAAGGCCCGCGCGAAGGAGCGCATCCTCAGCCTGCGCGACGAGTTCGGGCAGTGGGACCCGCGCAACCAGCGCCCCGAGCTCTGGGATCTCTACAACGGCCGCCACACGGTCGGCCAGCACGTGCGCGCGTTCCCGATCTCGAACTGGACCGAGCTCGACGTCTGGCGCTACATCGAGCGCGAGGGCATCGAGCTCCCGCCGCTGTACTACGCGCACGAGCGCGAGGTCTACCGCCGCGACGGCATGTGGCGGGCCGTGTCCGAGGTGTCGCCGGCCCGCGCCGACGAGGCGATCGAGCGGCGCGTCGTGCGCTACCGCACGGTGGGCGACATGAGCTGCACCGGCGCGGTCGAGTCCGACGCGGCATCCGTCGCCGACGTGGTGCGCGAGGTCGCGACGTCGACCCTCACCGAGCGCGGCGCCACCCGCGCCGACGACCGGATCTCGGAGGCCGCCATGGAGGACCGCAAGAAGGACGGGTACTTCTGATGGGCGACGCGCTCTTCCGCTTCGCGACGGCCGGCTCGGTCGACGACGGCAAGTCGACCCTCGTCGGGCGCCTGCTGCACGACTCGAAGGCGATCCTCGCCGACCAGCTCGAGTCGGTGGCCCGCACGTCCGCCGAGCGCGGCTTCGGCGGCGAGCCCGGAGCGATCGACTTCGCGCTGCTCACCGACGGCCTGCGCGCCGAGCGTGAACAGGGCATCACGATCGACGTCGCCTACCGCTACTTCGCGACGGGCCGTCGGTCGTTCATCCTCGCCGACTGCCCCGGCCACGTGCAGTACACGCGAAACATGGTCACCGGCGCCACCACGGCCGATGCCGTCGTGGTGCTCGTCGACGCGCGCAAGGGCGTGCTCGAGCAGACCCGTCGGCACCTCGCCGTCGTGCAGCTCCTGCGCGTGCCGCACGTCATCGTCGCGGTGAACAAGATCGACCTGCTCGACTACTCCGAGTCCGCGTTCACGCGCGTCGCCGACGAGGTCACCGCGCTCACGCGCGAGCTCGGCCTGCCCGAGGCGCACGTCATCCCGGTGTCGGCGCTCGCGGGCGACAACATCGTCGAGCGCTCGGCGAACACGCCCTGGTACGCAGGTCCCGCACTGCTCGAGCTCCTCGAGGCACTGCCGTCGCTCGACGAGCTCGAGACCGAGCTCGAGGCGCTGCGGATGCCGGTGCAGCTCGTCGTACGCCCGCAGGGCGCGCTGGCGCCCGACGTCGCCGACCCCGAGGCGTTCCGCGACTATCGCGCGTTCGCCGGACGCATCGCCTCGGGCACCGTGCGCGTCGGCGACGCCGTGCAGGTGTTCCCCGGCGGCGCGACGACGACGGTCGTCGGCATCGACGCCGGTCCGGTGGAGCTCGCGTCCGCGTCCGCCCCGCAGTCGGTGTCGCTGCGGCTCGCCGACGAGATCGACGCGGCGCGCGGCGCCGTGATCGCGGCATCCGGTTCACTGCCCGAGCCGCGCCGCGAGCTCGACGCGTCGGTGTTCCAACTCGACCCCCGGCCCCTCGTGCCTGGCGCGCGCGTGCTCGTGAAGACCGGGACCTCGACCGTGCAGGCGCTCGTGACGGCCGTGCACGGTCGCCGCGACCTCGGCACGCTCGCGCTCGAGCCCGCCGATCGGCTCGACGCCAACGACATCGGCCAGGTCGCCCTGAAGCTCGCCGCCGAGCTCCCGGTCGAACCGTACGCCGACCACCGACGTGCGGGTGCGTTCCTCGTGATCCACCCGCAGGACGGCGCGACCCTCGCGGCCGCGATCGTCACCCCGCCCGCCGCACCCGCGGCGGACACCCCCATCCGCACGACCACCACCGAAGGAGCAGCAGCATGAACGCCACGTCCCGCGTCCGATCCCGCCTCGGCCTGGTGGGCGGCATGATGATGGCCGGCGCGATCGTCGCCTCGGCCGTCCTGACCGGATGCAGCGCGCAGTCCGCCTCGGGCGAGACCGCCGCGGCATCCGCCGAGACCGGCACCCCGGCCGAGGAGCTGCGCCTCGGCTACTTCGCGAACGTCACGCACGCGCCCGCGCTCGTGGGCCTGCAGGAGGGCCTCTTCGAGGAGGCGCTCGGCGACACGAAGCTGTCGACGCAGGTCTTCAACGCCGGCCCGGCCGCGATCGAGGCGCTCACCGCGGGCGCCATCGACGCGACCTACATCGGGCCGAACCCGTCGATCAACACGTTCATCCAGTCGGCCGGCGAGTCGGCGCGCATCGTGGCCGGAGCCGCCACCGGCGGGGCCGCCCTCGTCGTGCGCGACGACATCGACTCTCCCGAGGACCTCGCGGGCACGACGCTCGCGACGCCGCAGCTCGGCAACACGCAGGACGTGGCGCTGCGCAGCTGGCTCGCCGACGAGGGGTTCACGACCGACACCTCCGGCGGCGGCGACGTGCACATCACGCCGACCGAGAACGCGCAGACCCTGACCCTGTTCCAGCAGGGCCAGCTCGACGGCGCGTGGCTCCCCGAGCCGTGGGTCTCCCGGCTCATCGTCGACGCGGGCGCGAAGGTGCTCGTCGACGAGGCCGACCTCTGGGAGGACGGGAACTTCCCGACCACCGTGCTGCTCGTGAACGCCACGTTCCTCGCCGAGCACCCGCAGACGGTCGAGGCGCTCCTCGAGGGCCACCTCGCGTCGATCGCGTGGCTCGACGAGCACGCCGACGAGGCGCCGACCGTCATCAACGCCGCCCTCGAGGCCGAGACGGGCAAGCCCCTCGCCGACGAGGTCATCACTCGGTCGCTCGAGCACGTCACGTTCTCGGCCGACCCGCACGCCGAGACGTTCACGACGCTCGTCGAGAACGGCCTCGAGGCCGGCACGCAGAAGGACGGCTCCATCGAGGGCCTGTTCGACCTGCGCCTGCTGAACGGGCTGCTCGAGGAGGCCGGCGAGGACCCGGTCTCCGCGGGTGACCTCGGCGAGGAGTAAGGGAGTCGACCCATGAGCGGGCAGACGGCCATCCGCATCGAGCACCTCGGCAAGCGCTTCGGCGCCGGGCCGCTCGTGCTCGACGACGTGAACCTCTCGATCACGACGGGTGAGTTCGTCTGCCTGCTCGGGGCATCCGGTTGCGGCAAGTCGACGCTGCTGAACCTCATCGCGGGACTCGACCGGCCCACCACGGGCTCGATCGACACGCCTGCCGAGGGCTCGGCCGTGATGTTCCAGGAGTCGGCGCTCATGCCCTGGCTCACGGCCCGCGCGAACGTCGAGCTCGCCCTGCGCCTGCGCGGCGTGCCGCGTGCCGCTCGTCGCGGCGAGGCGCTCGAGCTGCTCGACGTCGTCAACCTCGCGGATGCCGCGGAGAAGCGTCCGCACGAGCTGTCGGGCGGCATGCGCCAGCGCGTCGCCCTCGCCAGGGCCCTCGCCCAGGACCGGCCCGTCCTACTCATGGACGAGCCGTTCGCCGCCCTCGACGCCATCGCGCGCGACCTCCTGCACGAGGAGCTCGAGCGCGTGTGGCGCCAGACCGGCCGCACCATCGTCTTCGTCACGCACAACGTCCGCGAGGCCGCCCGGCTCGGGCAGCGGGTCGTGCTCCTGTCGAGCCGCCCGGGCCGGGTGGCGGGCGAGTGGCGCATCGCCGAGACCGCCGGGCGGCGCATCGAGTCGCCCGAGGTCGCGGCGCTCTCCATCGAGATCACCGACCAGCTGCGGAAGGAGATCCGCCGAAATGCCGCGTGACACCGTGCTCGAGGAAACCGCTGGTCGAGGAGCGACGCCGGAGACGACGCGTCTCGAGACCCCTGATGCCGCGCAGGCGGGTTTCGAGACGCCGCTGCGCGGCTCCTCAACCCGCGAGGCCGACGACCTCCGCAGCCTCGAGGCCGGCCTCGACCGGCTGCAGACCACCCCCGAGCGCCGCGCGAGCGCCTGGCGCCGGTTCACGACGAGCGTGCTGCCGCCCATCCTGTTCGTGGTCGTGCTCATCGCCGCGTGGCAGCTCTACATCGTCGTCGCGCAGCCCCGCCCCGACATCGTCCCCGGCCCGCTCGACGTGCTCGCCGCGATCACCCAGGCGTGGGAGTCCGGCCGGCTCCAGCTCGCCGTCGCCACGAGCCTCGAGCGCGGCGTCATCGGCTTCCTCATCTCGGTCGCGATCGGGACCCCGCTGGGCCTGCTCCTCGCCGAGGTGCGTCCGCTGCGCCGCGCCATCGGCCCGATCATCTCGGGCCTGCAGGTGCTCCCGTCGGTCGCGTGGGTGCCCGCCGCGATCATCTGGTTCGGCCTCTCGGACGCCACCGTCTACTTCGTCGTGCTCATGGGCGCGATCCCCTCGATCGTGAACGGCCTCATCGCCGGCGTCGACCAGGTGCCGCCGCAGCTGCGCCGGGTCGGCACGGTGCTCGGCGCCCGCCGCTGGCGGCTCGCGACCCTCGTCGTGCTCCCGGCCGCGCTGCCCGGCTACGTCGCGGGCCTGAAGCAGGGCTGGGCGTTCTCGTGGCGCTCGCTCATGGCCGCGGAGATCATCGCCATGGGCGGCACGATCGGCTTCGGCCTCGGCTCGATGCTGCAGCAGACGCGCGAGCTGGCCGACCTCGCGGGCGTGCTCGCGACGATCCTCGTGATCCTCGCGATCGGCATCCTCATCGAGCTCGTGGTCTTCGCACCCCTCGAGCGACGGATGCTGCGCCGCCGCGGCCTGCTCGTGGAGCGGGACCGATGACCGCGGCCGGTCGCGTCACCCTCGTGGGCGCCGGCCCCGGCGACGCGGGCCTGCTGACCATCCGCGGACTCCGCGCGCTCGAGGCCGCCGACGTGATCGTCGCGGACCGGCTGGGCGCCCGCGGCGTGCTCGACGGGCTCGCCGCCGAGGGCGTGCAGCTGCGCGCCGAGGTCGTCGACGTCGGCAAGCTCCCGGGCCACCACGCGGTGCCGCAGGACGCCATCAACGAGCTGCTCGTCACGCTCGCGCTCGACGGCAAGCAGGTCGTGCGCCTCAAGGGCGGCGACCCGTTCATCTTCGGACGCGGCGGCGAGGAGCTCGCGTACTGCCGCGACCGCGGGATCGACGTCGAGGTCGTGCCCGGGATCACGAGCGCCATCTCGGTGCCCGCGATCGCGGGCATCCCGCTCACGCACCGCGGCCTCGCGACGACGTTCACCGTCGTCACCGGCCACGACCAGATCCAGTCCCTCGGCGGCGGCCGCGACCACACCGTGGTGCTGCTCATGGGCATCGGCACGCTCGCGAACTCCGCGATCACGCTCGCCCGCGGCGCGCGCGGCGGCGACTGCCCCGTCGCGATCATCGAGGACGGCTACGGACCGCGCCAGCGGGTCACCGTCGGCACGCTCGACACGATCGCGCTGCAGGCCGCGCGTCGCGGCATCCGCTCGCCCGCCGTCGTCGTGGTCGGCGATGTCGTGACCCTCAGCCCATATGCACCCCACCCGTTGGCTGAGCCTGTCGATGCCGGCCTGCCCAAGCTGGTTTCGACGAGCTCAACCAACGAAACGCACCGAAAGGCCACCACCCGATGACCCTCTCCCTTCGCGTCGCGATCGTCGGAGCCGGCCCCGCCGGCATCTACGCGGGCAACATCCTCAACCGCCAGGTCACCGAGGCCGGCGCCGAGGTCGCGATCGACCTGTTCGAGTCGCTCCCCGCGCCCTACGGGCTCATCCGCTACGGCGTCGCGCCCGACCACCCGCGCATCAAGGGCATCGTGAACTCGCTGCACGAGATGCTCGACGCCGGCACGATCCGGCTGATCGGCAACGTCGAGGTCGGCCGCGACGTGACCGTCGAGGAGCTGCGCGAGCGCTACGACGCCGTCGTCTTCGCGACCGGCGCGCTGAAGGACGCCCCGCTGGACATCCCCGGCATCGACCTGCCCGGCTCCTTCGGCGCCGCCGACCTCGTGGCCTGGTACGACGGCCACCCTGACGTGCCGCGCGAGTGGCCGCTCGAGGCCGAGCAGATCGCGGTGATCGGCAACGGCAACGTCGCGCTCGACGTCGCCCGCGTGCTCGCGAAGCACCCGAAGGACCTGCTCACGACCGACGTGCCTGCGAACGTCGTGGCGGGCCTCGAGGCGTCGCCCGTGACCGACGTGCACGTGTTCGGCCGCCGCGGCCCGGGCCACGTGAAATTCACGCCAATCGAGCTGCGCGAGCTCGGCGAGGTGCCCGACGTCGACGTGATCGTCTACGACGACGACTTCGAGCGCGCCGCCGGCGACCCGCACGCCGAGCAGCTGCACGCGTCGAACAACCAGGTGAAGGTCATGACCCGCACGCTGAACGGCTGGCGCCCTTCGGCGGACACCGTTCGCACCGCGTCGCGTCGCCTGCACCTGCACTTCCTCTACAACCCGGTCGAGGTGCTCGGCAAGGAGCGCGTCGAGGGGCTCCGGTTCGAGCGCACGCGCCCGGTCGGCGACGGCAGCGTCGAGGGCACGGGCGAGTTCGTCGACGTGCCCGTGCAGGCCGTCTACCGCGCGGTCGGCTACGCGAGCTCGCCGGTCGCCGGCGTCCCGTTCGACGAGCGCAGCGCCGTGATCCCGAACGACGGCGGGCGGGTGACGGATGCCGCGGGCGCCCACCTCCCCGGCCTCTACGCGACCGGCTGGATCAAGCGGGGCCCCGTTGGCCTCATCGGCCACACCAAGGGCGACGCGCTCGAGACGATCACGAACCTGCTCGCGGACCTGCTCTATGAGCCCGTCGAAGGGAGCGCCACCCGGCGCAGGCTCGCTTCGACCCTTCGACAGGCTCAGGGCACCGCCCTTCGACCGGCTCAGGGCACCGCGAGCTCAGCGAGCGAAGACGACGACATCCTCGAACTGCTCGAAGCCCGCGGCATCCGCTCCACGACCTGGGCCGGCTGGCTCGAGCTGGACGCGCACGAGCGCGAACTCGGCGACGCGTTCGAGGGCGTCGAGCGCGAGCGCGTGAAGGTCGTGCCCCGCGATGAGCAGGTGGAGATCTCCCGCGCCGGCGCGCTGGTCGCCTCGTGACCTACGTCATCGCGCTGCCCTGCGTCGACGTCAAGGACCGGGCCTGCATCGACGAGTGCCCCGTCGACTGCATCTACGAGGGCGAGCGCTCGCTCTACATCCACCCCGACGAGTGCGTCGACTGCGGCGCCTGCGAGCCCGTGTGCCCCGTCGAGGCGATCTACTACGAGGACGACCTCCCCGACGTCTGGGCCGACTACTACACGGCCAACGTCGCGTTCTTCGATGAGATCGGCTCGCCCGGCGGCGCCGCGAAGGTCGGGGCCTACGCCTTCGACCACCCGCTCGTCGCTGCGCTGCCGCCGCAGGGCGACGGGCACTGAGCTCGGCTCGAGCCCGGCCGAGCCGGCACCTCAGGCCTGGCGGCGTCCTCGAGGCCGTTCGTCGTCGCCTGCCGGATCGGACTCGCCTTCGAGCCCGAAGCGCGCCGCCTCCACGGCTTCTTCGTACGCCGCGGCCTCGGCCTTCGGCATCCCGAACAGCAGTCCCGCGATCGCCGTGAGCGCGGGGACCTCCTGGCGCGCCATGAGCCGATAGGCGTCGTCGTCCCTGCCCTGCGGGTCGACGATGTCGTCGCGGTCGCCCGTAGCGGGTGCCATGGCCCGGTTCTCGGCCAGCTTCGCGACTCGCGCCCGCATCTCCTTCGTCGTCGTCGGGGCGATGGACGTGTCGAGCAGGCTCGCGATGCGCCCGGCCTCGCGGATGGTGAACGTCGACCGGAGCGCTCCGGGGACCAGCCCGAGCACGTCGTCGCGCTGCCGGGCGGACGAGACCAGGACCAGGTCGGCGTTGCGGATGGCCGCCTCGGAGATCTGCCGGGCACGGTGCGCCGATCCGTCGGCGCCCAGCGCCTCGGCGATCGTGCGAGAGCGCCGGCCCATGGCGGACCCCTCGGGCGCGCGAAGACCCGCGCTCGTGATGCTGACCCGTCGTGCGGCGTCGGCGGGCAGGTACCAGTCCGTCCAGGTGTCGAGCAGCACCTGCCCGAGCGCCGACCGGTTCACGTTGCCCGTGCAGACGACCAGCACGGTGAAGTCGCCGTCGGCCTGCGCTGTCACGCGGGTCCCGACGCGCTGCTCACGGTGGCGGTGCGCCGCACGACGTCGTCGTAGATCGTCTCGTGCGCACGGCGTCCGCGCGTCGCACGACGACGCACGGCCTCGATCACCTCGTTGTAGAACGTCGCATGGGCCTCGGCGACCTCCACGTCGTCGAGCAGGCCCGGCGTGGACGCGGCGCCGACGCCGAGGCGCTGGCGCAGGGCCGGATCGGCGTCGAGCCGCCGGAGCACCGCGGCGAGCCCCTGCACGTCGCGTGCGGGGAACTGCAGCCCGTTGACGCCGTCGTGCACCCATTCGGTGGGCCCGCCCTCGTCGGCGACCACGACGGCGCGGCCCGCAGCGAGGTACTGCAGCACGTTCTGGCCGAGCGGCTCGGGGCGCGTCGAGGCCTGCACGGCGACGTCCCATTCCTCGATGAGCGCGTCGACATCATCGACGTGACCATGGAAGACGACCTGGTCGGCGACGCCGAGCTCGGCCGCGCGATCCTGGAGCTCCGCCAGGAAGTCCTCGTGGCCGAAGGGCGCCGCACCGGCGAACTCGAGCCGTGCGTCGGTGCCGGCGAACGCCTCGGCGAAGGCGTCGAGCAGCACGCGCTGGCCCTTCCACGGGTCGATCCGGGCGAGCATGCCGACGCGCAGGCCGCCCTGGGTGCGCACGGGCGGCGCCTCGCGGAGCCGGATGCCGGACGCGCTCGGGATGACGCTCATGAGCGCGTCGGGCTTGAGGTAGGGACGGGCCGAGTCGAGCGGCGGGTGCGTGTCGCTGATGATGCCGTCGGCGCGGGGCAGGATGACGCGCCGCATCAGGAAGTGCCCGGTGCGCCCCAGCGCGTCGCGGTCGGTCATGTCGCGCACGTGCACGACGAAGGGAACTCGAGAGAAGCGCGCCGCGAGCGCGCCGTACGCCGCCGCACGAGCCGTGTTGGCGTCCACGAGGTCGGCCGTGCGGAACTCGCGCTGCAGGCGCGTCGCGACGGCCTGGATGGCGAGCCGGACGGTGGCTAGTACCTGGAGGCCGAATCCGCCCCAGCTGACGCCCGCGGGCTGCCGCACGCCGACGACGCGGCACGGCACGTCGGCCGGCAGCGCCTCGTACACGCCCAGCCCCTCGTCGTCGGTGGGCGCGAGCATGATCGACGGCGACCACGGAGCGCCGACCTGCAGCATCCGCAGCAGCGCGAACTCGGCGCCGCCCGCCACAGTGGTGTGGTCGAGATGCAGCACCTTCGGTGCATCCGCGCCCGTGGGTCGACGGCCGGGGCCGGCCTCATGGCTCATCGGCGGGCCCGATCGCGGGCACGACGGCGCACTGCGAGACGCCCGGCGGTTCCACCGGGTCTCACGGCAAGCACAGTGCAGGCGTCGTCGACCACTGTTCTTCCCCCAAGCTTCGGGCCGGCTAGGGCACTCGATCCGTTGCGGCCGACGATGGGTGGTCGCGTGCACGCACGGATATCTTGTAACTGTCAGAGGCAGTCTACGTGGAGGGGGCGGTGTGCGCGCGCTGAGGGTATCGCACAGCGCCGTCGTCGACGAGTGGCGCGGCCGGGAGCGGGCCCTCGCGAGCCTCGGGGTCGATGTCGCCCTCCTGAGCGCCCGGACGTGGCCCGAGGGCGGCGCCCGGGTGGACCTGCACCCACGCCCCGGCGAGCACGTCGACGGGGTGGCCACGATCGGGCGCCACCCCGCCCTGTTCCTCTACGACCCCCGCCCGCTCTGGCGCCGCCTCGGCGAGCACTGGGACGTCATCGACGTGCACGAGGAGCCGTTCTCGCTCGCGACCGCGGAGGTCCTGCTGCTCCGCGCCCTCCGCCGCAACCACGCGCCGGTCGTGCTCTACACGGCACAGAACCTGCAGAAGCGCTACCCGATCCCGTTCCGCTGGCTCGAACGGCACGCGCTGCGCACCGCATCGGGCATCTCGGCCTGCAACACGGATGCCGCGCGCATCGCCGAGGCGAAGGGGTTCGCGGGCCGCGCCCGCGTCATCCCGCTCGGCATCGACCTCGAGCGCTTCAGTGCCGAGCCGGCGGATGCCGCGTCGGCCGCCCCGGCCGCCGCCGACCGCATCGTCGTGGGCTTCGCCGGCCGCCTCGTCGCCGAGAAGGGCCTCGGCGTGCTGTTCGACGCGATGGCCCGCGATCGACGGCTGCACGCGCGCATTGCGGGCGGGGGTCCGATGGCCGACGACCTGCCCGAGATCCTGACGCGACGCGGTCTCCGCGACCGCGTCGAACTGCTGGGTGCACTCGCGCCCGAGGACGTGCCCGGCTTCTACCGCTCGATCGACGTGCTCGCCGTGCCCTCGCTCCCGACGCCGACCTGGACCGAGCAGTTCGGGCGCGTCGCGATCGAGGCGATGGCGTGCGGCGTGCCCGTCGTCTCGAGCGACGCGGGAGCGCTGCCCGACGTCGTCGGCGCGGCGGGCCTCGTCGTCCCGGTGGGCGACGCCGACGCCCTCGCCGCAGCGCTCGCGGAGGCGGCGGGCCCGCGCGCCGACGAGCTGCGGGCGCTCGGACGCGAGCGCGCGGCATCCTGCGACTGGAGCGAGGTGGGCCGCGCGTACCTGGACCTGTACCGGTCGGTGCTGCACGACGCCGAGGCCGTCGCGCCAGCCGGCTCTGCCGGCCCGTCGGACGCCGAGCGCGGCCTCGAGGTCGTCGTCGTGGCCTACGGCGCCCCCGGGCTCCTCCGGCGGGCGCTCGAGCCGCTCGCCGGCCTGCCCGTCACGGTGGTCGACAACTCGTCGCTGCCCGAGATCGCCGCGCTGTGCGCCGAGCTCGGGGTTCGCTACCTCGACCCGGGCCGCAACGCGGGCTTCGCCGCCGGGGTCAACGTCGCGTTGGCCGACCGGCTCCGTCCGGGCGACGACGTGCTGCTCGTCAACCCCGACGCCGTGATCTCCCGCGCCGACATCGACGTACTGCACGCGGCACTGCTGGCCGGGCCCGACCTCGCGAGCGTCGGCCCCTCCCAGGTCGACGAGCAGGGCGCGCCCGCGCAGGTGGAGTGGCGCTACCCGTCGCCGACCGCCACCTGGCTCGAGGCGCTGGGGCTCGCCCGGTTCCGCCGCGGGCCGACGTTCGTCATCGGCTCGGTGCTCCTCCTGCGTGCCGAGGCGCTCGACCAGGTCGGCGGACTCGACGAGGGCTTCTTCCTCTACGCCGAGGAGACCGACTGGGCGTACCGCGCCCACCGCCTCGGATGGCGCCACGCCGAGGTCCCCGCCGCCCGGGCGGTGCACGCCGGTGGCGGCACGAGTAGCGACCCCGCGCGGCGCGAGGCGCACTTCCATGCCTCGCTCGAGCGCTACCTCCGCAAGCACCATGGATCGCTCGGCTGGCAGTCCGCGCGCACGGGGCAGTGGATCGGCTCGATGGCCCGGTCGGTCGCGCTCCCCGGCGAGCGTGGACGCGCCGCTCGCAAGCGCGCAGCGCTCTACCGCCTCGGGCCCGTCCGCGTGGAGGCCAGGTACCTCGAGCCGGCGGACGGAACCGTCGCATGACCCGCATCGTGCAGATCGTGCCGTTCATCGGCCCCGGCTCTGGGGTCGCCGGTGTCGCCTGGAACCTCGAGCAGCAGCTCCGCGCGCTCGGTGCGACCGTCGAGCGCTACACCTTCGACGACGCGCGGCAGGGGCGACCGATGCGCTGGCCGCGTGCCAAGCTGCTGCGGCGATTCGCGCGCGGCTGGCGGGTGGTCTGGTTCAGCACGTTCGGCACGACACGCGCACGTCGCTTCCTGGCCGAACGGCCCGACGCCGTCTCCATCTGCCACAACGACGTCATGGCGGGCGACGTCTACGTCAACCACGGCGTGATCCTCGGGTCGATGCGGGCCCGCGGCAACCCCGCGTGGCTCATGGTGCGCAACCCGTTCCACATCTACATCCACCTGCGCGACCGCGCCCGGTACCGCGGGCGTACCCATCGAGCGGTCGTCGTGCTGTCGCAGCAGGATGTCACGGAGCTGCGCGAGGCGTACGGGCGCGTCCGCCCGCGCCTGCTCGAGATCCCGAACGGGGTCGACCTCGACCGCTTCCGACCGCCGACGCCCGACGAGCGCGTCGAGGCGCGGAGCACCCTCGGGCTCGGCACCGAGGAGCGGGTGGCGGTCTTCGTGGGCCACGAGTTCCACCGCAAGGGACTGCGCTACGCCATCGAGGGACTGCGCTTCGCGCCGTCGGTCCTGCTGCTCATCGTCGGCGGCTCCGACGACATCATCGCCGAGGCCAACGCGTCCGCGCAGGAGCTCGGCGTCGGCGATCGCGTGCTGTTCCTCGGGCCCCGGCACGACCTCGCCCCGTTCCTCGCGGCATCCGACCTGTTCGTGCTGCCCAGCGCCTACGAGGCGAACGCGCTCGTCGTGCTCGAGGCGCTCGCGAGCGGGCTGCCCGTCGTGACGACCCGGGTCGGCTACGCCCCCGAGATCGTGGTGGACGGCGACAACGGCTACCTCGTCGACCGCGATGCGAGGGCCGTCGGCGAGCGGCTCGAGGAACTCGCCGGGCTCGAGGACGACGAGCTCACGGGCTTCCGACTCCGCGCTCGTGCGAGCGTGGAGGGCCACTCGTGGCGCGCGACCGCCGAGCGCTACCTCGCCCTCGCCGAGGAGCTGCTCGCCGAGCGTGCGGCCACGACCGGGCACGGCGCGACCGGCGGCGCACAGGCCAGGGCGGTCGGATGACCCGCATCGTGCAGATCGTCCCCACGATCCGGCCCGGCAGCGGCGTGGCCGGCGTCGCGTACGCGCTCGAACGGGAGTTCGCGGCCGCAGGGGCGACCGTCGAGCGGTTCACGCTGCACGAGGCCGGCAAGCGCCCTCGCCGATCGACCGGGCGCACGACGATCGGGAACCACCTCGAGGGCGCCCGCAACGTGGTCTGGTTCAGCACGATCGGCACGCGGCGGGCGCGCCGGTTCCTCGCGCAGCGTCCCGACGCCGTCTCGATCTGCCACAACGACGTCCTGGCGGGCGACGTCTACGTCAACCACGGACTCCTGCAGGCGGCGATGCGGGCGCGCGGCAACTACGCCTGGCGCATGGTGCGCAACCCCGTGCACCTGTTCACGGCGATCCGCGACCGCATCCGGTACCGGAGTCGCACGCACCGCGCGATCGTCGCCCTCACGTCCGCGGAGGCGGAGCTCCTCGTCGAGACCTACGGACGCGTCCGCGCGCCCATCCACGTCATCCCGAACGGCGTCGACGTCGAGCGGTTTCGCCCGCCCGACGCCGCGGAGCGCTCGCAGGCACGCACGGCGCTCGGCATCGACGACGAGCGCACGGTCGCGGTGTTCGTCGGCCACGAGTACGAGCGCAAGGGGCTCCCGCTCGTGATCGAGGGCCTGCCGCGCGCTGTCGGCGTGACACTCGTGGTCGTCGGCGGCAGCCCCGACATGATCCGCCACGCCGAGTCGGAGGCGCGCGAGCTCGGCGTCGCCGACCGCGTCCGCTTCGTCGGCACGCACGACGACCCGGTGCCGTTCCTCTGGGCCGCCGACACGCTCGTGCTGCCGAGCGCCTACGAGGCGAACGCGCTCGTACTCCTCGAGGCGCTCGCGTGCGGCCTGCCCGTCGTGGCGACGCGCGTCGGGTTCGCTCCCGACCTCGTGCGCGACGGCGAGAACGGCCACCTCGTCGACCGCGACGCGGCATCCGTCGGCGATCGACTCGACCAGCTCGACCGGAGCGACCTCACGGCGCTGCGTGCGGCCGCCAGGGCCACCGCGGAACAGTACTCCTGGCGCGAGATCGCCCGGCGCTACCTCGAGCTCGTGGAGTCGCTCCGGGCCGAACGCGAGCGGCGCGCGTGAACGGCCGGCTGCGGATCCTGCACGCCGTCCGGTCCGACGGGTTCGCCGGCGTCGAGCAGTTCGTGCTGCGCCTCGCACTCGCGCAGGCGGCCGACGGGCACGAGGTGGCCGTCATCGGCGGCGCGGCCGAGCGCATGCGACCCGACCTCGACGCAGCGGGCGTCGAGCACGTGCCCGCCGCTCGTACCGTCGACGTGGAGCGCGCGGTGCGTCCGCGCGCCGCCGAGGTCGACGTCGTGAACACGCACATGACCGCCGCCGATGTCGCCGCCGTCATCGCGCTCACCGGGCGTCGGCGCCCGGCGCTGGTGTCCACGCGCCACTTCGCCCAGCCGCGCGGGCGCCTCGGCCCGGTGCCGATCGACGCGCTCGTGGGGCGGCGCATCGACGCCGAGGTCTCGATCAGCGCCGCCGTCGCGGCATCCGTCGACCGGCCCAGCACGGTGGTGCACACCGGGGTCGACCCGCGCCCGCTGGGCGACGGCCGCCCGCGTGACCGGACGGTGCTCATCGCGCAGCGGCTCGAGCCCGAGAAGCACACGCACGTCGGCATCCGCGCCTTCGCCGCCTCCGGCCTCGCCGCCGACGGCTGGACGCTCGAGGTGGCCGGCGACGGGTCGGAACGGGATGCGGTGCACGCGCTGGCCCGCGAGCTGGGCCTCGAGCCGGTCGTGCGCTTCTCGGGGTTCCGCTCCGACCTGCCCGCGGTGATGGACCGTGCCGGCATGCTCGTCGCCCCGTGCCCGGTCGAGGGCCTCGGGCTCACCGTGCTCGAGGCCATGGCGGGCGGCCTCCCCGTGGTGGCCGCCGCGGCGGGCGGACACGTGGAGCTACTCGAGGGCCTCGACCAGCGCACCCTGTTCACGGCCGACGACGCGGACGATGCCGCGCGGCGGCTCCGAGCGCTCGCGGACGACGAGCCGGGGCGCGCGGACCTCGGGGCCGCGGAGCGCGTCCGCCAGCAACAGGCCTTCTCGACCCGCGCGCAGGCCGATGGGACCGAGGCCGTGTACCGGGAGGTGCTGTGACCGAGCTCGTGGTGGCGTCGCTGGAGCGCTGGGACGACGTTTGGCGTCGCAACCAGCACCTCGTCGCAGGCCTGCTGGAGGCGGACCCCGACCTGCGCGTGCTGTTCGTCGAGCCGCCTGCCGACCCCACGCACGACCTGCGGTCGCGCCGGCGGCCGCGCTTCGGGCGGGGCATCCGGGAGGTCGCGGGCGTGGCGCCCGGGCGGCTGCACTCGGTGCGTCCGGTGAAATGGCTTCCACGGCGGCTCGACCGTCGCGCCGACGACCGGCTCGCCCGCTCGATCATGCGCGCCGCTCGCAAGCTGGGGATGCGGCATCCGTTGCTCTGGATCAACGACCCGGGCATGGCGCCGCTGGCCGAGCAGTCGGGGTGGCCCGCGCTCTACGACGTCACCGACGACTGGCTCGCGGCCGACCGGCCGGCGGCCGAGCTGCAGCGGACGGCCGCGAACGAGGCGACGCTCGTCCGTCTCGCGCGCGAGGTCGTCGTGTGCTCACCCGAGCTGGCCCGGCGCAAGGGCGAGCAGCGGCCCGTCGTGCTCATCCCGAACGCGGTCGACGTCGACGCGTATCGCCGGCCCCGGCCGCGTCCGTCCGACCTCCCGGCGGGACCCGTCGCGCTCTACCTCGGAACCGTGCACGCCGACCGCATCGACGTCGACCTGTGCGAGGCCACCGCGCGGGCGCTCGGCGCGACGGGGACGCTCGTGCTCGTCGGCCCGAACCTCCTCGGCGGCGACGACGTTCGACGACTCGAGGACGCCGGCGCGCGCCTGCTCGGCCCACGCCGACGCGATGAGGTCATCGGATACCTCCAGCACGCCGACGTGCTCGTCGTGCCGCACGTCGTCGACGCGTTCACCGACAGCCTCGACCCGATCAAGTTGTACGAGTACCAGGCCGTGGGACGCCCGGTGGTCTCGACCCCGGTCGCGGGATTCCGCGATGCGGTCGATCCGCGTGTCACGATCGCGGATGGCGCGGGGTTCGCGGCCGCGGTCGCGGCGGCGGTGCCGGCTCGGTCGGCCTTCCCGGCCGGCGCCGATGGGCCGGTGCCGGACTGGGCCCAGCGGGCGCGCGCGATGGGCGAGGTGCTCGGCCGGATGGTTGAGGGATGAACGACATGGAGCGCGAAGCGACAAGACCACCGTTGGTCTCGGTCATCATCCCGCTGTACAACGGCGGGGCGTACATCCGCGAGACGCTCCGCGCGATCCTCGCGCAGACGCACACCGCGCTCGAAGTGCTCGTCATCGACGATGGCTCGTCGGATGACGGCCTCGAGGTCGTGCGACGAATGCTCGACGATCGACGACTCTCGTTGGCTGTCAAGGAGCCCCTCGGCATCGCCGGCACGCGAAACGTCGGCCTCGGGTTGGCGAGTCCCGACAGCGAGTTCGTGCTCTTCGTCGATCACGACGATGTGATCGCGCGCGATCTCGTGGCCCGACTCGTCGAGCTGCTGGCCCGGAGGCCCGACGCCAGTGCCGCGTTCGCGATCGCGGACTTCATCGACAGCCAGGGCGACCCGTTGCATCCCGGGGAGTTCGCGTCGTTCATGCGCGATCGCACAGCGGCGACGCCGGAAGGGATGCGAGCGGTCGCTCCCACCGCAGACGTCACGCTTCCTGAGATCTTCCTCGGGAACCACGTCTACCCGCCCAGCGGGGTCCTCATGCGGATGCCAGCAGTGCGAGCCATCCGCGGCTTCGATCCCGCCTATCGAGTCGCAGACGACTGGGACGCGCTGGTGCGGCTCTCCCGGATCGGGCCTATCGTGCCGCTGGACCTGGTCATGGTCGGGTATCGCCGACACGGCCGCAACGCGTCGATGAATACCGGACTCAACGTCCGTGAGACGCGCGCCGTCTGGGCCAACACGTACTACTCCGACGAGAACGCCGCAGAGGACCGCCGTCGGTTGCGCTCGGCGTGGCGAGTCTTCCAGCGCGACACGAGTAAGCGGAAGCTGACGGACGCCCGGTCCGCCCTCAGGGAACGGCGGCTGTATGAGTCTCTCCGCATCGGAGCTGACGGCGTTGCGCACCGTGCACTCCGCGCTCCGCTTCGACTTTGGCGGCTGCGAGGGCGAGGATCCGAACGTAGGCTCTCCGAGTACGCGGCACTGGCCGTGCGCGAAGGATCCGGCGAACAGGAGTAGCGTGCGGGTCCCGCACGCCTCCATTCCCACGCGGGTCAGAGGTCCCGCAGGACCTCGGCGAGGTTCGACCATGACCACGACCAGTCGTGCCGGACCGCGCGCTCCCTCGCCGCCACGCCCATGCGGGAGCGGAGCGCAGTGTCATCGGCGAGGAGGGCTATAGCGGCCGCCAGAGATCCGAATTCCTCGGGTTCCACGTAGAGTCCGGCCGAGCCGAGCACCTCGGGAATGCCTCCGATCCTGCTCGCGACCACGGGGAGACCCGTCGCCATCCCCTCGCCCACGGTCAGACCACTCGGCTCCGGCCAACGCGACGGCACGACGAGCATGCCTGCCGTACGCATGAGGCCGGGCAGGGCGCGCCGGTCGACGAACGGCTCGAAGACGATGCGGGCGGAACCCTCGGCGACGAGGTGACGCAGCTCCTGCTCGTGGCGGGACAACGGCGCGTTCCGATCGAATCCCTCACTGCCGACGAAGACGAACTCGAGGTCGGAGCGCGCCAGGGAGTTCGCCGCCTTCACGAGGACGTCGGCGCCCTTCTCGCGGACCATTCTTCCCACGAACATGACACGGAACGGACGTTCCGGAGTCGGAACGTAGACCTCGCCCTGCGCCGGTCGGAACTGTTCGCTGTCGACACCGTTGCCCACCGTGTGCACGCGCTCGCGGACCCGCTTGGGCAGGTCGCTGCGCATCCGATCGGCCAGGGAGTCGCTCACGCAGACGATGGCCGCGGCACCGTCGAGCACTCGCGCTGCCTCACCTCTCGTGAACGTGCGCAGCAGGCGGTTGTGCGCATAGAGCACGACCCGGTGCGGCGACTCGCGGAGCAGCCACGGCACGATCGGTGCATTGTGTGCGATGACGATCGACGGCGGCCGCCGCAGGACGACCTCGATCGCCGGACCGAAATACTCGACCTCGGCACGCCGCGCTCGCCCCGAAGCCCCGCGCGCGATGTCCGCCACCCGCTCACGGCGCGACACGGGTGCGTTCCCCGCGAACTCGAGAGCGTCCGCGGTCTCGTAGCGGGGGCGATACGTCGCGGCATCGACGACGACGAATTGCGGCATGTTCGGCGTCGTGCGGGCAGCCGCCCCTGCGAGTCCATTGACGACGGTAGAGGTCGCCGACCCGGTCAAGGGCGAGTAGTGGTCGCCCGGGGTGATGAGGTGGACCACATCTGTCACCTCGCCATGCTATTGCCGAGCGACGGGTAGCATTCGAGGGTCCCTCCGATCGGCGGGTCACCTCTCGAAACGGACCGGCATGCGACCCACGGTGATCACCCCTCCCGGCCGCTTCGCGCTGCCGCACTGGCACGAGCTCTGGGAGGCTCGCGAGGTCGCCCTGCGGTTCGGCCAGCGCGACGTGGTGCTGCGTTACCGCCAGACCGCGATCGGCGTCATCTGGGTGCTGATCCAGCCTCTCGCCGCGGCGGGCATCTTCTCGATCATCTTCGGCGGCGTGGCGGGGCTGCCCACCGGGGGAATCCCGTACTTCCTGTTCACGTTCATCAGCATGCTCGCGTGGACCCTGTTCAGCAGCATCGTGAGCCGTTCCGCGCCATCGCTCGTCGCCAACCAGGCGCTCGTCTCGAAGGTCTTCTTCCCGCGGATGCTGGTGCCGATCTCGACCGTCATGGCCGCGCTGCTCGACTTCGTCGTCGGCCTCGGGCTCGGCATCGTGCTGCTCATCGTCTTCGGCGTGAATCCCGGATGGGGAGTCCTCCTGATGCCGGTCTGGGTGCTGCTCTTCGTGTTGCTCGGGCTCGGCATCGGGCTCGCGACCTCAGCGTGGATGGTGCGCTACCGCGACGTCGCCTACGTGCTCCCGTGGGTCATCCAGATCGCGCTCTTCGCCACTCCGGTCGCCTACTCGCTCGAGGCGGTGCCCGCGGGCCTCGAGCCGCTGTTCCTCGCGAACCCGCTCTCGTGGCTCATGGAGCTCTGGCGCTTCTCGATGCTCGGCACCGCGTTCCCGCCCGCCTGGCAGGCCGTCGGCGCGGTCGTGATCAGCTTCGGCGTCTTCTTCGCCGGCTCGATCGTGTTCCAGCGCAACGAGCGCTCGTTCGCCGATCTGATCTGATCGTCATCCCGACGCGGGCCGACAGCCAGTGGAATCGGTGTGCAGCACACTCACGGCACCGAAGGTGCTGGACAGGCGAAGGGCCCGGTCGATCCGACCGGGCCCTCTGCAACTTCCAATGGATCAGCTCGCTGGCGGCGTGCTAGGGCCGCTGCAGTTCGTCGCGCAGTCGGGCGGAGCCGGGAGCGAGATCGTCTGGACCGTCGGATCGTTGCCGATCTTGTACGAGACGATGAGCGTCGACGCCGAACTCTCCGAGTCGAACAGGATCGCAGTGCCGCCGCAGTTGGGGGCGACCGTCACCGGGACGTTGATCGGGTAGCTGACGCCCGGCGTGAGCGGGGTGAGCGGCTTGTTCGAGTTGTTCACGATGCCGGTGACCGTCGCGACGAGGCCGCCCGGCGGCAGTGCGCACTGCGCACCGACCGTGACGCAGATCTGCAGGATGTAGCCGAACTTGACACCCGTGGAGCCACCAGGGCACTTGCAGCTCTGGCCGCCGAACGACGGCACGGGCGTACAGGGGCTCGCGGCGTAGGCCGGGGCGGGAACGGCGAGGGCGACCGCGGGTACTGACCACGCCATCGCCTTGGCGACCGTGCGTCGGCTGACGCCCGGCTTCTTCTCTTCGAGATCGAGGTCGCTCATGGCGTGCTTCTCCTGGGCTGTGGACTGGAGGCGGTCGCCTGAGCGCGACCGCTATTCGGGTGAATGCTGTGAGTTTGCAACTCTCGGCCTGAGAGTATCGGTTTTCAGGGGCCAACTCTAGAGCAGAAGCAATCCTCAGTCATATCCTCGTCACCCCGCATTCGGGTGCCATGGCGCGGATGTTAGCGTATGAGTCGCCGTCTGCGGAGCAGCTTGGCACGCAACGAGAACGAGGGGATCGCATGGCGAACGGCACCGCGATTTCGGTCTCGAACCTCTCGAAGACCTACCGCATCAGCCACCAGCACCGCAGCAGTCGCGCCACGGAGGCGATGGTCGACCTCCTCCGCCACCCGTTCCGTCGCGCGGAGGTCGAGCTGTTCGACGCCCTGCACGCGCTCGACTTCGAGATACCGCGCGGCGAGGCGTTGGGCATCATCGGCCGGAACGGCGCCGGCAAGTCCACCCTGTTGAAGCTCCTCACGCGCATCACGGCGCCGACCACGGGCCGCATCGAGCTCGCCGGGCGGGTGGGCAGCCTGCTGGAGGTGGGCACGGGCTTCCACCCCGAGTTGACGGGGCGCGAGAACGTCTACCTGAACGGCACGCTGCTCGGCATGCGACGCCGCGAGATCAAGCGCCGGTTCGACGAGATCGTCGAGTTCGCCGGCGTTGAACGGTTCCTCGACACCCCGGTCAAGCGGTACTCGTCCGGCATGTACGTGCGGCTCGCCTTCGCGGTCGCCGCCCACCTCGACACCGAGATCCTCGCGATCGACGAGGTGCTGGCCGTCGGCGACGCGGACTTCCAGCGCAAGTCGATCGCGAAGATGCGCGACGCGGCGGCCGAAGGCCGCACCGTCCTGTTCGTCAGCCACCAGATGCACACGGTGCTCAACCTCTGCACCTCCGCGATGTTCCTGCAGGCCGGGCGACTCGCGTACCACGGCGATGTCGAGACGACCATGCACCACTATCGCGAGAGCTTCGACGAGCACGCCTTGGCGCAGCAGGAGGCGACGCGGCGACCGGGTTCGGGTGAACTCCGCGCCTCCGCGGTCGCCATGGGGCAACCCACCTACGGGGTGACCGAGGGCAAGAGCGTCACCATCTCGATCCCCGCCGGTCCTCCGGAGATCCGCCGCTACTACGTGTCGGTCCACGTCACCGATTCGAACGGCGCGATCGTGGTCCAGTGCGACTCCCGCCTGACCGGCACCTGGCTCGAACCCGACGCACCGCACGAGGTGACCCTCGACATCGACGGACTCTGGCTGCGCCCGGAACGTTACTCGGTCGACGTGTTCCTCTGCGCCTCGGGGGTCATGGACTCCTGGGAGGGCGCCGCGTCCTTCGAGGTGATGCCCGGCCTCCCGTACCCCGACATGGCCACCGACGACGGCTACAAGCGGGCTGCGGTCCTCAGCGACTTCAGCTACGTCGTGCGCTGAGCGCGTCGTCGTAGATCGCCGAATATGCGCGGGCCACGGCCCCCCAGGAGAAGTCGCCGACGCGGGCGCCCCCGGCGCGGCCGAGCGCCCCGGCGAACGCGGGGTCTGCGAGGACGCGACGCAACGCGTCGGCGACCGCCGCCTCGTCGTCGGGATCGATGAGGACCGCGTCCACGCCGTCACGCGTGAACTCGGGCGGGCCGCCGTGCGTGGTGGCGAGCACGGGGATCCCCGCGCGCCATCCCTCGAGCACGGCGATGCCGAACGCCTCGACCCGGCTCGGCACCACGAGCAGCGCAGCAGATCGCATCGCCCCGCCGACCTCCGGACGGGCGAGCATGCCGGGCATCTCCACCCGATCGGCGATGCCGGATGCCGCGGCGAGCCGGTGGAGCGATCCGGCCTCCGGTCCGTCACCGCCGATCACCAGTCCGACCCCATGGAGCTCCGGCTCGCCGGCGACGCGCGCGAACGCTCGGACGAGCACGTCGAAGCCCTTGTTGCCTGCGAGCCGTCCCACGCCGAGCACGTAGCGCTCGGGCAGGCCGGGGGGCGGCGGCCCGACGGGCTCGTCGGGATCCACGCCGTTGTAGACGACGCGCACGCGATCGGGCGGGAACCCGAATCGCTCGAGGTCGCCCGCCGCCCACGCCGAGACCGAGGTCACCGCGTCGGCCCGCCGCAGCGTGCGGGCCAGCCGATCGCGCAGCAGCGCCGAGACGTCGAAGGCGCCGTCGGCGTCGCCGAACGTCTCGCCGTGATGGCTGTAGACGAGCGGAAGCCGGCGGCGGCGGGCGAGCCACTCCGCGTAGACGCCGTTCGGCCCGAAGCACTGCACGTGCAGCACCTCCGGGGCGTCCTCGCGAAGCGCTCGCGTCCAGACCCGGCGAGCCGCCGGTAGGGCGGCGCCGAACCGGGCGACTCCACTGACCGATCGGGTCGGGAGCGGGCAGGGCAGGTACCTGACGCGGATGCCGCGATGATCGCGCAGCGGAACGTCACCCCGATCGGCCGCCCAGACCACGACCTCGTGACCGCGGTCGCGCAACTCGACGGCGACGTTCGCGACGTGCTCCTCGACGCCGCCGACACGAGGCAGGAAGGAGCTCGCGACGAGGGCGACCCTGGCCATGCCCACCTCCTGCGCGGATCCGTGCGGTGCGCACCGACTAGCCTGTGCCATGAGGAGGCCGGATGCCGCACCTGATCCTAGCGACCACCGCATCGAGCAACCCGATGGGTGCGCAGCGGTACGAGCAGGAGATCAGCCGTGGCGCTCCGGCCGCAGTCCCCGAGTGGACGGTGCGCCGTGAGGTCTTCCGATCCATGCGCTCGCCGCTCGAGGGCACCCGTCGGCTGCCCATGGGCTGGCTCGCGGGAGCGACGCCCCGGGAGCGTCGTCTGCTCGGCGGCCTCGCCTTTCCTGGCCGCGACGATCTGGTGCACCGGATGGACCTCGTGCTGCCTCCCGGCCGGGGTGCCGACGTCGTGACCATCCACGACACGGTCGCGTGGCGGTTCCCCGACGAGTCCGCCCCGATCGCCGCCGCACCCGAGGAGGCTCGACGCGCCGATGCGGTCATCTGCGTCTCGGCGTTCACCGCCAACGAGGTCGTTGAGTTCCTCGGAGTGCGTGATCCGGTCGTCGTCCACAACGGCGTCGACGAACGCTTCTTCGGCGCGCCACCGCTGACCCGGCCCGTCCGCGAGCGCTTGGGGCTTATCGAACCGTTCGTTCTGCATACGGGCGGAGCATCCCGGCGGAAGAACCTGACGGCGCTGGCCGAGGCCTGGCCGGCCATCCGCCGCGCCCGCCCCGGGCTCCTCCTCGCCCTGATGGGACCCGAGCATCCTGAGCGGACGCGGCTCTTTGCCGGCCTCGACGGCGTGCGGCTGCTCGGCCGGCAGCCTGACGAGTTGGTGCCCGCCATCATCGCGAGCGCGGCGGCCGTCGTGGTGCCGTCGACATACGAAGGGTTCGGCCTGCCCGCACTCGAGGCGATGGCCGCCGGCGTGCCGGTCGTGGCCGCCGACACTTCCTCGCTCCCCGAGGTGGTCGGCGACGCCGGCCTGCTCGTTCCGCCGACGAGCGCGGGCATCATCACCGGAGTCGTGGACCTGCTCGGTTCACCCGCGGATGCCGCGGCCATAGTCGCGCGCGGTCGCACCCGTGCGGCGGAGTTCACGTGGCAGCGCGCCGTCGAGGGCCACACCCGGGTGTGGCGCTCCGTCGCTGACCGCGGACCGGCGGACGTCGCCTAGCCTGCCGACCGGCCGAGGCGGGCGCGGAGCTCCTTCCCCAGCGCGTCCTCCCTCGGGGCCGGCAGCGGCCGCCAGCGCGCAGAGCGCAGCGCGGCGGCGGACCCCCATGCGATTCCGAGGACCGTGACGCCCGCGCGACGGAGCTTCCCGCCTACGCCCGTGGCCGCGAAAACATCGCGTACCTGCGCGCCGGTCCAGCGGCGCAGTCGCCGCGAGCGCAGCCCGCCATAGCGCGCGAGGAGCACGATGTGGTTGCGACGGCCGTAGAGCTTGTACCGGGTGTCGAACCGGGCCCCGCGAACATGCGGTGCTGGTAGGTGGTCGACCGCGGCATCCGGAGCGAACACGACCCGGCCGCCGAGTGCCCGGATGCGGAGGAACATGTCGGTGTCCTCGCGGAGCGCGGTTCCGGGGTAGTCATCGCGGAAGCCGCCCAGCTCGGCGAGCATCGAGCGTCGGAACGACATGTTCGCCCCGATCCCGTGGTCGACGTCGACGACTCCGAGTGGCAGCGATGCGAAGCCGTCGGTGAGCGTTCCATCGGGCTGCAGTCGGCCGATCGGAAGGTCGTAGTCCTCCTCGCCGGCGACCCCGTTGCAGGTTCTCCCGGCGACCGCCATAACGGTCGGATCGGCGAACGCGGCCGACACCCCGAGCATCCAGCCCGGGCGCAGCACCACGTCGTCGTCGAGGAAGCTCACGATCTCGCCGCGCACCCAGCGCAGCGCCTCGTTGCGGGAACGCGTCATCCACCCGGCGAGCTCCGGCGCGTGCACGTAGACGACCGACGAGCGCATGCCGCGGGCTAGGTCTCCGCGGTCCTCGGACGATGCGTCGACGACGACGACCTCGGCGTCCGCAGGCAGCCCCGCGTCCAGTGATCGCAGGCATCGCTGCAGGAACTCCGGTCGCTCGTAGGTGACGACGCACACGCTCAGGCTCGGTGCTCCGCTCATCATCCCCCGCGTCCCTCGGTGACGGGGCACGATTCTATCCCGCCGCGGCAGGCCCGACGGCGCCCACTCGTCGCCGGCTTTGGGCGGCCACGGCACCCGAACCGCGGTTAGGATGTGCTGGTGTTCGACGACGCCGACCGCGCAACCGGGCGCCGCTCGTTCGGGCTCGTCATCCCGACGCACCGGCGTCCCGAGTTGGTGCTCCAGGCCGTCGACAGTGCGCTCCGGCAGATTCGCCCGTTCGACCGGGTCATCGTGGTGCCCGATGGCCTCGACGACCCGGCCATCGAGGCCCTCGCCGGCGTGCCGGTCGAGCTCGTCCCCATCGTGCACGCCGGCGTCGCGGCCGCCCGCAACGCGGGGCTGGCGCGGGCGACGACCGATTGGGTCTGCTTCCTGGACGACGACGACCTGCTCCATCCCGACTACCTCGCGCGCGTGGAGCAGGCGGTCGAGGTCGTTCCCGAGCGCGCCGCGTTGAGCACCTGGTACTGGAGCTTCGCCGAGACGTCCGGCCCCGACGACGAGATCACCGGCCGCACACTCGACGACTGCCTCGCCGCGGCCGCCGACGCCGTGCCGCGGCGCGACATGTCGTACCTCGACATCGAGGGCCGCAGCTTCGACCTCCTGCTCGAGCGGCTGCGCGGATCGATGAGCACCGCGGCGGTGCGACGGGATGTGCTCGTCCTCGCAGGCGGGTTCCCGAACGGGATGACGACGGCCGAGGACTGGGTGATGTACGTGAACGTCGCCCGTCTCACCGAGTGGCACACGATCGCGGAGCGCCTCGCGTTCTTCCGCGACCACGCCGGCACGAACACCCGCACGGGCTCTCCGGCCAACGGACTGACGACGCTTCGCGCCATCCGCTCGTTCTGGGAGCCGTCGGAGCTGCCCACGCCTCCGCATCGGCCGCTGGACGCCTACCGGACCGAGTACCGGCACGTGCTCGGCTGGGCCCTCGCGGCCGCGGCCGCGCATCGCGATGCAGCGTCGTATCGGGAGGCCCTGGAGCTCGCGCGCGCCGTCCTTCCGAGGCGGAGCGACCGCCTGCGCGCGTCCGTTCCCGGCTCGGTGCGCGACAGGCTCCGTCGTGCACGCCGACTGACGTCGAAGCGCGGCGACCGATGAACGCCTCCCGATCGTCACGCCCGCGCGTGGCCTACGTCGTGCTGACCCATGCCGACTGGCCGCAGGTGCGGCGCCTCGTCGATGCGATCCGCTCGTCGAGCCCCGATGCGTTCGTGTTGATCGCGCACGACGCACGTCGGGAGTCGTTCCCCGACGAGCCGGTCGATCCGCGCGTCGAGGTGTTCGAGCACGGGCTCGCCGCCGACTGGGGATCCTGGGAGTTGGTCGAGGCAACGCTCGTCGCGCTCGACCGCGTCCGGACGCGCGTCGATCCTGACCTCGTCTGCGTCGTGTCCGGGCAGGACTACCCCGCTCGCCGCCTCTCGGCGTGGGAGTCGGAGGCCCTCTCGGCCGGCAGCTGGATCGGGACCGCGTCGCCACTCCGCTACACGCCGCACTGGGGCAGGCGCCTCGGGGACGGCGACGACGCACTCACCCGCTACAGCCACCGCTGGTTCCAGACGCCGGCGGCGCGCCGCGGCATCCGGCTCGACGGATGCATGGGGCGCGCGTGGCGACGAGTACGCGATGCGGTGACGCTGCGCACGGAACCGGTCCTCTCGGTGCGGGTCCTCGAGCGCGGCCGCGGCGTCTTCTACGGCATCCGACGAGCGCGTTCGCCGTTCTCCGCCGAGCAGCCGTGCTTCCAGGGCAGCCAGTGGATCGCGCTGCGGCGAGTCGAGCTCGATCGACTGCTCGATGTCGACCTGGCCCGCGGATCACGCCTGCGGCGACTCTACGAGCACTCCGTCATCCCCGACGAGTCGGCCCTCGTCACGCCGCTGGCGTGGCGAGCAGCGGCGAGTGCGCTCGCCCCGGTCACCCACGTCGAGTGGGACGACGCCCGTGACCAGCCCGCGGTCTGCACGCTGGATCACCTGGAGGCGATCCTGGCCTCGGGGTCGCCGTTCTGCCGCAAGGTCGACTCCGTCGTGAGCGCACCGCTCATGGACGAGCTGGACCGCATCACCGCCGCCGTGGGGTGATGGTGCGGCTCAGCCGCGACGACCGCGACGACCGGTCTGCGCCGTGGCCTCCTCGACGAGCTCGCTCGCGCTGTCGGGCACGACCGTTCCGGCGGGAACAGGAGTCTCGGCGGCCTCCGCGATGTCGCTTCCCTTGGTGTACTCGCGGCGATACTCGTACGAGTACGGCGACGCGTCGACGCCACGCAACGGGGCCTTGTTGAGGACGATGCCCAGCGCCCGGCCGCGCGCCTTGTAGAGCGTGTCGAGCGCCTTGGTCAGCAGGTCGTGGGTCGTCTTCCCGAGCGTGACCACCACGAGCGCACCGTCGGCCTGGTGCGTGAGCACCGCGCCGTCGGTGACCGGCAGGAGGGGCGGGGCGTCGATGATCACGGTCGCGTGCTTCGTGAGGTCGGCGATCAGCGTGTGCATGCGCTCCGAGCCGAGCACCTCGCTCGGGTTGGGCGGGGTGCTGCCGGCCGCGAGCACCAGGAGATTGTTCGACTTGGGGGTGCGCTGCAGCACCTCGGCGAGGGACGCGCGCCCGGCGAGCACGTCGCTCAGTCCGGCGCCGTCGGGGAGGCCCATGGTCTTCGCGACCGTCGACCGGCGGAGGTCGCCGTCGACGAGCACCACCGTGGTTCCCGCCGCTGCGAGCGTCAGGGCGAGGTTGCACGCGATCGTCGACTTGCCGTCGCCCGGGAGCGGGCTCGTGACGACGATGGTCTTCGGCGGGTGGTCGACGTCCATGAACTGGAGGTTGGTTCGCAGGGCGCGCAGCGCTTCGGTGACGGCGAACGTCCCGCCCTTGCCGCCGCTCGGCGCCGACGGGTCGACGAGACGGGTCGCGGCATCGAGACCCGGCGCCACGGGGATCGTGCCGACGACCGCCACACCCGTCCGGGACTCGGCATCCTCCGCGGTGCGGATGCGACGATCGGACACGGTGCGGATGAGCGCGAACGCGACGCCGAACCCGAAGCCGAGGATGCCGCCCACGAGGAGGGCGGTCTGGAGGTCGGGGAAGGTGGGGGTGGTGGGCAGCGAGGCGGAGTCGCCGGGGATGACCGTGACCGCCGCCGATCCCTCGGACCCGTCCCCCTCGATCTGGTCGATCTCGACGATCATCGCCCGGATCCACGCCTCAGCGAGGTTGCGAGCGTCCTCGGGCGTCGACGCCTCGGCGCTGATCTTCATGATCACCGTGTCGGTCGGATTCGTGACGGTCACGCGGCCCACGAGGGCCTCGGGGGTCGTATCGAGGTCGAGCTCATCGATCGCGTTCTCCGCGACCGAACGCCAACCGGCGATGTCGAGGTACGACTGCACCCGCGAACGTGCGAGCCCGTCGCCCACCGTCGAGAGGCTCACGTCCTCGCTCTGCTTCGCCGCGACGTAGCCGCTCGCTCCTGCGGTGTACACCGGGGTCTGCAGCAGCGTCCAGCCATAGCCGGCGGCGACGCCGACCATCGTCATCAGGACGATGGCGACCCAGTGCCGGCGCAGGCCACGCAGGTAGTCGCGGAACTCCATGCCACCTCCGTGGTGCGTTCGGCCATTCCGGCCGCGGCGCGGCTGACCGTCTGTGAGTAGGCTCCATGGTATGCCAACAGCCTTTGATGTGCGCGCGCTCGCGTCGACGGTCCGTGTCGAGCTCGACGACAGCCTCAGCTCCGACGAGCAGCAGGCGATCGCGGCGCAATGGTCCGATCTCATCGTCGACGACGGCGACGCACCGCACCGCACGATCAGCGCCGGCGTCTCGGGCATGCTCGCCGAGGACGGCGCGCCGACCGTCGTGGCGCCCTCGGCCGACATCCTCGCCGATCTCATCGCCACGGAGATCACCCATCAGGGCATCACGGAGCTCCGTGGCCAGGCATTGATGCTGCACGCGGCGGCGGCCTCTCTCGACGATGGTCGCGTCGTCGGCTTCGTCGGCCCGTCGGGTCGTGGCAAGACGACCGCGTCCCGCGCGCTCGGCACCGTGTTCGGCTACGTCACCGACGAGACGCTCGCGGTGCGACCCGACGGCGCGGTCGTCCCCTATCCCAAGCCACTGTCCCTGGGCGAGCGCCCCGGACACAAGCGCACCGAGGGGGCGACGGCCCTCGGACTGAAGCCGGCTGCCGAGGCCCCGCTCCGCCTTGCGGCCATCGTCCTCCTCGACCGCCAGGCGGACGTCGCGGAGCCCATCCTCGTGCACGTTCCGCTGACCGAGGTGCTGGCCGAGCTCGTCCCCCAGACAAGCTTCCTCCCCGAGCTCGAGAACCCGCTCCGCACCCTCGCCGAGCTCGTGATCTCGACCGGTGGCGTACGCCGGGCCGTCTACGCCGAGGCCGACACGCTGCCCGGCCTCGTCGAGCAGATCCTCGCGAACCCGTCCGACGACGGCGACCCGAGGCTGACCGAGGTGGCCACGCCCGAGCGGGACTGCGACTGCTTCAAGCACCTGCTCCCCGAGCAGTACCCCGACGCCGAGCAGCCCCGCGGTGACGGGCCCGCCGGCACGTTCCGCCGAGCGACCCATCGGGACGCGCTGATGGTCGACGACCAGCTGCTCGTGCTCGTACCGGGTACGGTCACGGTGCTCGACGGCATCGGCCCGATCGTGTGGCTGGCCGCGAACGACTCGACCGAGGCCGAGATCACGGCGGCGGCGGTGCGCCAGCTGCCCGAGCCTCCCGAGGGCGTCGATCCGTCGATGGTCGTGAGCGCCGCGATCCGCGATCTCGTCGAAGCCGGCCTGCTCGTCGCCTTCTAGCGGGTCTCCTTCCACGGGGTCGCGGCTCGCGACGGCGGGCGCAGGGATGCCCCGGGGTGCCGCGCATGCGCGGCATCCGGTTCGCCCTTCGTACCCCGCTCCTCGCGATCCAGCGCGCCGAGACAGATGCCGGCGATCACGAACGGGATCGAGACCTGGGCCGCGATCCAGAAGAGGTCGAACTGGCCCTGCACGATTCGGCTCAGCACGACGGCGACCGCGATCGTGCCGTAGCGCGGATCGACGCGCCAGAGCACCACGAGCACGCCGACCCACATCACGATGAAGCCGATCAGCCCGATGATCCCGGCCGACGCCAGGACCTCCATCTCCGCCTGCGGGGGCTGGAACGGCACGGCCGTCTCGTTGTACCAGTACCGGAGGCCGTGTCCGAAGATCGGGGACTCGCGCCAGTAGTGGAAGACTTCGCGGAACCAGTTCAGCCGCTGGAAGACCGAGTTGAACTCGTTCTGCGAGGCGACCTGGTCGGCGACCATGGTGACGATCAGCCAGCCGGCGGGAATCAGCAGGAGCAGCACGAGCCGGGAGCGGCCCGTGACCCGGCGGCGAATGACCACTACGACGACGGCGAGGATCAGTCCGATCAGGGCCTGACGAGACTGGGTCATGAGGATGGCGACGACGAGCAGGGCGAGCGCCCAGCGCGCGAGCGCCCGGTTCCAGCCCATCCAGTCGGGATTCACATAGACGACGATGGCTGCGAAGGCGAGCGCGGTGCCGATGAAGTTCTTGTGCATCCCGAACGGCCAGGAGACGTAGACGGGGCTGAAGTTCCCCGTCAGGTACTGGAGTCCGCCCTGGATCACGGTGATGACGGCGATCGCGCATGCGGCCACGACGAGGAGGGATAGCGCCAGGCGCGCGTAGCCTGCTGCGCCGAGGGCCCAACCGACGATGAGGGCGCCCGACACCAGCACCCAGGCGTGCACCCACTCGATGGTATTGGCCGCATAGGGATTCACGATGACCGTGAAGAGCGTCGTGAATTGGTAGAAGAGGTTGAACCAGAGCAGCGCCCGGAGCGGCCGGCTGTAGGGACGCTTGCCGAGCAGCACGGCGCACCCGAATGCCGCCGCGAGCGCGAAGTCCGACACCGAGAGGTCGCCCGCACCCAGGCCGACGCGCTGCACGATGAAGAGCGCGGGCATCGACATGAGCGCGACGGCGAGCGGCACCGACGGTGTGAGCACCGCGCCGATGACGAGACCGGCGAGGGCGAATGCCGTCATGGTCGCGTTCTCGAGGCCTTGATTGAGGATGATGTAGGCCGCGGCGGCGGCGGCGCCGGCGAGCAGCACCCATCGCCAGAGTCCGGCCCACCACTCGGCGAGCCGATCGCGCCACAGCTGTGCGCGCAAGCTCGTCGAACCCATGGCCGTGCCCTTCGTGGAATCCGCTCCAGTATCGCAGGGTGAGGACGGCGCGGCATCCGGCCCATGAGCCGCCGCGCGCCGGGCCGAGGTCGACGACGCCTCTCGGCGGCGGCGTCAGGTCGCGCCGTCGGCGTCGTCGGCGACGAGCAGCCCGCGTCGCACGAGATCGTCGACGATGCGCTCGACCTCGGCCTGCACCGTCCGCAGCGGTGCGCCGGTCAGCTCGGCGACGCGCTCGGCGATCGACTCGCGCTCGCCGGCGCGGGCCGCGACCCAGATGGCGGCGGCGCCCCCGTCGAGCACCACGATCGGGCCGTCGGGCACCGGTGCCGCGTACACGACATCGCCCGCCTCGACTACGGCGACGCCTGGTGCCGGGCGCAGGCGGGTCATCGCGCGGCCCCCCGTCGTCGCACGCCCCGCCACGCCTCACCGACCGCCCTCGCCGGCCGGGCGACGAACTCCACGACGATCTCACCGCGGGTGGGCGGGCGCCCGAGCCGGTACTGGAGGTGCTCCACGTTCACGAGGGGCGCCCGCACCACGATGCCCACCGCTTCGGACAACGTCGGCGCCGCGCGCACGCGCCCCCACCACTCCTCGGATCGCGTGCCGCCCGTGGAGACGGCCTTCCACAGCCGGTAGTCGCGTTCCCCGCGGTACTCGTCGAGGTCCCCGACGGCTGCCGCGAAGCCCACGTGCGCGTCGAGCTCGTCGACGAGCGCCTCGATCTCCTGCCGGCGCTCGGGGCTGGCCTGGTGCCAGGCGGCGTCGAGATCGCTCGGATTCGCGCCGCGCGCGCGGGCCACGTTGAGGATGAGCAGCAGCGACTGCGCAACGGTGCTCGGCACGGGGCACCCGATGCCCGCGATCTCGACCGAGCTGCGGTCGACCCACAGCCGCTCGAACGCGGCGTCGGGCGCGAGTCGCACGCCCGGGAAGAAGCGGTGGACGTCGATGTACCCCCATACGTCGTGCAGGTAGGTCTGCGCATGGCCGAACGGCGACCCCGAGAAGAACGTGGTGTGCAGGCGCCATCCGTGAGCCCGCATCGCGTGGTCGAGCGCGACGAATTGGGCTGGCCGCACGAGGACGTCGACGTCGGTGCCGTGCATCTCGGGCGGACGCAGCGAGGGGTCGACGGCGGCCCCCTTGATGTGCAGGAGGTCGACCCTGATCGAGTCGGCGAGGTGCTGCACGGCGGCGTGCCCGAAGCGCAGGCGCACCGGGAGCGGCACGCTCACCCGCGACTCGCTCACGCCCGCTGCACCACCGCTTCGATCACGTCGGTGAGCCGAGCGACGTGATCGTCGCGTCCGAAGGAGCGGCCCCAAGCGCGACACGCCTCGGCGTCGAGCCGACGGGCGAGCACGATCGCCTCCGCGAGGGCCTCGGGCGTCTCGGATGCCGCGTGGAAGCCGTTGATCCCGGGGTTCACGGTCTCGAGGTAGCCGCCCGACGCGATCGTGGCGGCCGGGGTCCCCTCGAGCGCGGCCTCGATCACCGTCAGGCCGAAGTCCTCGCGGCCCGCGCCGATGACCACCGCGGCGTTCCGGTACGCCCAGCAGAGCTCGGCATCGCTGATGCGGCCCAGGCCGAAGACGCCCGACTCGGGCTCGTCGTGCGTGTGCGACCCGGACCCGGCGATCACGATGGGCAGGCCGGCGATCCGCGCCGCCTCCACCGCCAGGTGCACGTTCTTGTAGCCGCGGTTGCGGGCGACCACCACGGCGTACTCCGCGGGGAGCTCCCGCGCAGGCGCTACGGCGACCTGCGACACGGGCTCGACCGGCGGATGCACGACGATCGAGTCGATGCCGTACCACCTGCGTATGCGCTGCTGCGTCACCGTCGAGTTCGCGACCACCGCGCCTGCCCGGTGCATGGCATCGTGGTCGCCGTGCCTCAGCAACGGTGTGCTCAAGAAGAGGCCGGCACGGCGCAACGGACTGAGCCGCACCGCGTAGTCGTCGGCGGCGTAGAGCCAGCGTGCCGGGCTGTGCACGTAGACGACGTGCGGGATCTCGAACTGGAACCGGTGGGCCCACCCGCTGCTCGAGACGAGCGCGACATCGCCGCCGTCGACGGTCGTGCGCGCGGCGATCGACGGCAGAGCCGGAAGCATCCACTCGACCTGGTTCGCGAACGCGCCCGGGATGGTGGCACGCACGTCGAGGTCGCGGAACTCGTCGAAGGTCGATGCGGGGGCGTGCGCCAGCGTCACGACGCGCCGTGCGCCGAATCCGGCGGCCCACTCGGCCACGACGCGCTCCGCTCCACCCACCTGCAGGAGGTAGTCGTGGGCGAGGATCACCTCGGGCACCGTTCCCCCTCCCGACATGCCCGCGACGACAACGCGGGCATCGTCGTCATCGTACCTTCACGGAGACGCGGGCGCAGACGGCTCGGGACAGTGGGCGCCTGCCGTCAACGGTTCGCGGCATCCGTCAGCGACCCGCGGACCCCGCCTCGGTCACCCCGACGTCGGTGCGGTGGAAGTTCTGGAACGACCGCGACGCCGTCGGCCCGCGCTGCCCCTGGTAGCGGCTCGAGTAGTCGGCGGAGCCGTACGGCTTCTCGGCCGGCGACGAGAGCCGGAAGAAGCACATCTGCCCGATCTTCATGCCCGGCCAGAGCTTGATCGGCAGCGTCGCGACGTTGCTCAGCTCGAGCGTGACGTGGCCCGTGAACCCCGGGTCGATGAAGCCGGCCGTCGAGTGCGTGAGCAGGCCGAGCCGACCGAGCGAGCTCTTGCCCTCGAGGCGCGCCGCCACGTCGTCGGGCAGCGTGACGGCCTCGAACGTCGACGCCAGCACGAACTCGCCCGGGTGCAGGATGAACGGCTCCTCAGGCCGCACCTCGATGAGGTGGGTCAGCTCGGGCTGGTCCTCGGCGGGGTCGATGAACGGGTACTTGTGGTTGTCGAAGAGCCGGAAGTACCGGTCGAGTCGCACGTCGATCGACGACGGCTGGATCATCCCGGGCTCGTACGGCTCGAGCCGGATGCGCTCGCGCTCGAGCTCCGCCCTGATGTCACGATCCGAGAGCAGCATGCACGCCAGCCTAGCGAGCGAAGCCGCCTCGTTCCGTCGGTCGCCGAGGGCGCGAGAACGGGGCCGGCAGTTGCTACGATGGTCAACGCTGCATCCACGGATGCCGCCACGCCGATGTAGTTCAATGGTAGAACTTCTGCTTCCCAAGCAGACAGCGCGGGTTCGATTCCCGTCATCGGCTCTTCGTGAATAGTGGCTGATCAGACCCGCATTTTCGTCAACACATCGACGTTCGTGAGTTCGATTTGTTTTCCTCGCGTCACGGTTAACTCACGGTAAATGATTCAACTTGCTTTCGTGAGCGGACCGCGCTGGACCGTGCCGCCGGGCACCCAAGAGTTCTGAGCGGGCCTCCGGCCGCGACGGCCACGGCCACGGCCGATGAGTACGGAGCGTTGGGGCGGCCCGTCCCCCGCTCGCTGGCCGTCGCGCGGTAGCCTGACCTATGGGCAACGGCGAGCGACGGTCACCCGCGGACGAAGTCGGGCGCCGGGTGCGCAAGCGTCTGCCGCGGCGAGGCTTGGCCGAGCTGGTCCTGCCCGTCGACCGAGATCCCCTGGGCATTCTCGAGGAGCAGCACGCGTCGAGGCTGAAGGATCTCGTGCCGGTGCGGGTGGGACGGATGCTGCAATCGCCGTTCGCCTTCTACCGGGGCACGGCGGCGGTCATGGCGGCCGACCTGCGCGGTGCACCCACCACCGACCTCGAGGTCGTCTCCTGCGGCGACGCCCACATCTCGAACTTCGGTTTCTTCGCCTCGCCCGAACGCGCGCTCGTCTTCGACCTCAACGATTTCGACGAGGGCGGCGTCGCGCCGTGGGAGTGGGACGTGCGCCGGCTCACCGCGAGCGTGCACATCAGCGGGCGCGACATCGGCTTGAGCGAGGACGCATGCCGAGACGCCTCCTTCGCCGCCGCCGACGCGTACCGCGAGACGTTGCGGAACTACTGCCGCCTCTCCACTCGGGAGCGCTACTACGCCCGGGTCGACACGTCCTCGGTCGCACGTCACCTCGGCGAGAAAGGCGAGCGGACGGTCCGCAAGGCGGCGAAGAAGGCCCGCGCTCGCACGTCCGAGCGGGTCCTCCAGCGCCTGACGACGTTCTCGGTCGACGGCGGCATCCGCATCGTCGATCAACCTCCCATGCTGCGCCACGTCGACCACGCGACCTTGGGCGAGGTCACCGACCTCTTCACTCAATACCGCGCGACCCTGCGCGAGGACATCGCGTTCCTGCTGGAGCAGTACCGCGTGGTCGACTTCGCCCTGCGGGTCGTCGGTGTCGGCAGCGTCGGGACACGCTGCTACCTGCTCGCCGTCGAGGGCCCCACCGGCGACATGCTGTTCCTCCAGGTCAAGGAGGCTCCGCCGTCTGTCTTGACGACCTACGGGGGCCGGCGGTCGGTCATCCCCGGTCGCCCCGGCGTGACGGACTTCGTCGAGGGCCACCGCGTCGTCGCAGCCCAGCGGATCCTGCAGGCGAACCCCGACCTCTTCGTCGGATGGATGCGCGGTTGGGCCGGCGACTCCGCGGACCGCTACCGGGTGGACTACTACTGGCGGCAGTTCCGCGATATGAAAGGGTCGATCGAGCCGGCCACGCTGGACGCCGACCAGTTCCGCTCGTACGGTGCGCTGTGCGCCGCCCTTCTGGCTCGGGCGCACGGGCAGTCCCCCGCCTCGGCCGCGATCGTGGCCTACCTCGGCCGATCCGAGGAGTTCGCGGAGGCGACGGCGGCCTGGTCGGCCGCCTATGCCGATGTCGCCGAGGCCGACTTCGAGCTGCTGCGCCAAGCCGTCGCATCCGGACGCCTCCCGGCCGAGACCGGCGTCTGAGCCGGGTCCGGGCGCCTCTCAGCCCCGAGGGCGGGCCTCCTCGGACCGCTCGTCCGCCAAACGGGCGCGGCGCTCCTCTTCGCGTTTCGAGTATGCCGCCGCGCGGATCGCTTCGTCCGACTCCAGGCCCGTGCCGAGTGCGCCGGCGAGCGTAGCGACGGACGCGACGAACCAGGTGAATACGAACAGGTCGTCGTAGCCGATGGACGTGCCGAGCGAACCGCCCATCACGGCCGGGTCCAGGACGAACAGCGCCCAGACCAGGTTCACGACGTACAGCGCCAGATAGCAGATGACGACCCCGACCGTCAGCGTCAGCAGTGTCGAGGTGTTGTGGAGACGGGACCGTTCCCGAGCCTGCGCAGAGTCGTCGTCGGGCCGGTCCCAGAGTTGACCGTCGATCACGATCCAGGCGACGACGATCGTGATGGAGCCGATGGTCGCGATCCAGAGGCGCCACCCCGAAAGGGAGGAGGCCAGCAGCCAGAACGTCGGCTCGATGCATGCTCTCCTTGATCGGCTGGTCGATGAGTGCCGTCTTCATCGCGGTGATGACGATGCTCATCGCGTGGATGTTCGGCCTTCCGCTCCGGCACGAACCGAAGCTTCGCGCCCGCTGGCTGGCGAACGGCGAGCTCACCCTCACCGGTGTCCTCCCTCGTCGTCGATCTCGGCCACGACGCCGGCATCGACGACCTCGGCAATACCATCGGCTCACTGGCGGTCCTCGCCGCTATCGCCGCCGGCGACGCGATCTGTGGCGCCGTCCTCGGCGAACGCGCCGCCGGCCAGGACCACGGCGACGCAGTTGCGATGCTGCGCCGCACCGAACCGGGTAAGCGGCTTGCCCAGCATCTCGCGCGGCTGATCGACTCGAAGACCGAGACGCAATACTCCCCGCTGCTGCTCACCGAAGCACGCGCCGCAGACCTGCTCAAGGCGGCACGGCGACTCGTCGACGGCATGGACGACGTTCTCCGCACGCTCAGCTAACCGAGACCACCGCTCTCGGAGCTAGTGGTCACTTGATGGTCACGAATTCCGCATCACAGTGATTCACTCGAGCTCACACTCCCCCGTGATTCCGCGCCTCGTGAGCCCGAGTGAAGCCGAGTGAATCACTACTGGATAACTTCTGCTTCCCAAGCAGACAGCGCGGGTTCGATTCCCGTCATCGGCTCCGATCAGGGTTCTTCCCGTCACCCAGCGGCTTAACGTCAGCGAGGCTGCGCGGAGGCTCTCAGTGGCTCGAGGGCGGCGAGGACGAGGTCGAGGCCGAAGATGAACTGCTCCGCCGGGTCGAAGCCGGCAGCGACGAGCGCCGCGGCAGACTCGTTGAGGTAGGGGAACTCGTCAGGCGGAAGCTGGGGCAGGTAAACGCCCTCGGCCATGCCCGCGAGCTCATCGGCGGTGTCGAACGGCAGGCTTGCCTCCTGCAGGGCGAAGCCGTACACGTAGCTGTCGAGCAACCAGTTGGCGTGCGTCGCCATCACGACCGAGAAGCCGGCCCTCCGCAGGCAGGCGGTGACCGCTTCGTGGTGGCGGAGGTTCGCGGGCCCCGGCGAGGTTCGCGACTCCATCAGGCCGACCGCCCACGGGTGGCGCGCGAGCACCTGGCGGGCGGAGACCGCCCGCTGGCGGATCGCCGACTGCCAGTCGGTCTCCTGGGGCGGGAGCTCGATCTCCTGGAACACGATGTCGACCATCGCGTCGAGCAACTCCTCCTTGTTCGCCACGTAGTGGTAGAGCGACATCGCGCCCGCGCCGAGCGTCGCAGCCAGCCGACGCATGCTGAGCCCGTCGACCCCTTCGCGGTCGGCGAGCCGGATCGCCTCGTCCACCACCCGCTGCTTGCTCAGCCCCGCGTCCGGCATGACCTGACGTCGTTCACTCGCAGACACGGGTCTCCTTCTCGCTCGAACTGCTTGACAATGGTACAGCGTACGAGTAATAGTACAGTGTACGAGTACGGTGTACGAGCCGGCGGGAGTCACAGCCCGGACGTGAGGAGGATCTTGTGGGAGTCGAACAGCGATCGGATGCCGGAGCACCCCGGGTGCCGCGTACGAGTCCGGGCGCGGCGACGATGCGGGCCGTCGTCCAGCACCGCTACGGCCCGCCCTCCGTGCTCGAGGTGTCCGAGGTCGGGCTGCCGCTACCCGGTCGAGGCGAAGTGCTCGTCGAGGTGGGCGCGGCCTCGGTGCATCCCGGTGACTACTTCGTCATGACCGGTCAGCCGTACGTGGTGCGCCTGGCTTTCGGGCTCCGACGGCCGCGCCATGGCATCCCGGGCAGGGACCTCGCCGGTGTGGTGGCAGCGGTGGGTACGGATGTCACGGCGCTCCGCCCCGGCGACGAGGTGTTCGGCTGGTGCACCACGGGAACGCTCGCGGAGTACGCCTGCGTCCCGGTGGACCACCTCGTGTCCACGCCTGCCAACCTGTCGGTCAGCGACGCGGCAGCAGTGCCGACGTCGGCCATGACGGCGTTGCAGGCAGTACGCGACGTCGCGAACGTTCGACCGGGCCAGACGGTGCTGATCACGGGCGCGTCGGGCGGCGTGGGCTCCTTCGCCGTGCAGCTCGCCAAGGCGTTCGGTGCCGAGGTGACAGGTGTGTGCAGCACCCGGAACGTCGACCTGGTCAAGTCGCTCGGTGCCGACCATGTCGTGGACTACACGAGGACCGACTTCACCCGCACCGAGAAGCGCTACGACGTCATCCTCGACAACGTGGAAGCCCAGCCCTTGGCGGATCTCCGCCGCGCGCTCACGCCCACCGGCACCCTCATCCCGAACAACGGACACGGCGGCCGTTGGCTCGGCCCCCTCGGCCGGATCGTCAAGGCGCGCGTGCTGTCCGGGTTCACCCGACAGCGGCTGAAGCCCTTCACGTCGTTCGCGAAGCGCCAGGACCTGCTCACCCTGGCCGACCTGCTCGCGACCGGGCAGGTCAGGCCCGTCATCGACCGCACCTACGCCCTCGACGAAGCGGCCGACGCCCTCCGCCACGTCGCGGCCGGCCACACCAGAGGGAAGGTCGTCATCACCGTCTGACGACCCGACCGACGAGAACGACCCACCCGTGCGTATGCACGCCCAGACCTGCCGCCACCCCGGCGGACGGACCGCTCCACTCAAAGGAAGAACCGATGACCATCCGAACGACAACCCCGAACCTGCTCGACAACCCGCCGATCCCCGTGCGGGCCAAGCTCGCCGCCGCATGGACCAGCTTCATGTTCCTGTACGTCTACGTCGACGTCCTCAACTTCTACAAGCCCGGCGTCGTCGACGGCATCCTCAACGGCCTCGTCTGGAGGTTCGACATCAGTTCGACGTTGTTGACGATCTTCCTCGTCTCCGTGTCGATCCCGGCCCTGATGGTGATGCTCTCCATGACGCTGCCCGCCCGGGTGAACCGCGCCACGAACCTCGTCGTCGCCTCGCTCCTCATCCCCTACTCGATCTTCAACGCGGCTGGGGCGACCTGGGACTGGGCCGCCTTCTACGGCATCTCCATCGGAATCGAGGTGCTGCTCCTGGCCTTCGTCCTGCGCTCCGCCTGGACATGGCCTCGAACCTCCGCCGTCCCATCCGGTCCCGCGACGACCGACCTGCGACCGGGCCTTCGACGGTAGGCCCCTGCTCGATCGGCAGACCTACCAGACGGTGCCGCCGCCGGCCGAGATGCCGCCCCACGTGAGCGCGATGAAGATTCCGGCGAACACGACGGGGGCGATGCCCTTGCCGCTGCGCGCGAGTCCCTTCAAGAGGGCGATCACGGCGAGGATCGCGGCGACGATGGAAAGGCCGCCGCCCAGAATCAGCCCGATGAACAGCGGAATGGGCATGAGCACGAGACCAGCCAGTGCGAACCAGAACGCGGCCCAGGCAGTCGGGTTGGAGCGGGGTTCCACGGACGAGGACATTCGTCCATTATCCCGGGTCCCCGGTCCGGCTCTGATCAGGCACGCCCGCGCCGAAGCCGTGCACCGAGCTCTCCGCCATCCGCTTGAGACCCATGCGGTCCACCTTTCCCGTGGCGGTGGAGGGCATCTCGTCGATCACGACGATCTCCTCGGGTGCCTTGTAGCCGATCTTCGCCCGCGCGAAGCGGATCAGCTCGACGTCGGGCGGCCGCTCGCAGCCCTCTCGCAACGTGATGTACGCGCGCACGTTCTCTCCGTGGACCTCGTCACGGATTCCGATGACGCCAACGCTATCGACGCTCGGGTGCTCCAGCAGGACGTCCTCGATCTCCTGCGGGCTGATGTTCGATCCGTCGTGCACGATGATCTGCTTCCGGCGACCGGTGAAGTAGAGGAAACCGTCGGGGTCTGCGCGGAGGACGTCGCCCGTGTCGAGCCAGCCGTCGGCGAACGCGGCATCCGTCGCCGCGGCGTCAGCCCAGTAGCCGACGCAGGCGCCGTTGGTCTTGATCCACGCCCGACCCTCGCCCCCGGCCTCGACCTCGGCGCCGACGTCGTCGCGGATCGAGAGCGAGACGCCGGGTGCGGCCAGGCCGACTGAGCCGATCCTGATCTCGGCGGGTGGACTCACGCTCACGAGCCCGGTCTCCGACAGCCCGTAGGCCTCGTCGATCGTGGTTCCGCTGAGCGCGATGAACTCGCGTTCGAGTTGGGCGGACACCTTGTCCCCGGCCGCCCGGCACAGGCGGAGGGACGAGAAGTCGTCTTGCGTGGCGCCGTGGTCACGGGTCAGTGCGAAGAGGGCCGAGGGCAGCATCGAGAGCACGGTGGGGCGATCGTCGCGCAGGAGCGCGAGCAGCTCGTCTCCGTCGAACGTGCGGGCGACGGCGATGCCCGCACCGGCACTCAGCGCCCCGAACGACACGTAGAAAGCACCGACGTGCGAGAGCGACGATCCGGCCAGCACGAGGTCACCGGGGCCGAACTCGAGCGCGGCCGCCGCAGTGGCGAACATCCAGCCGAGCGTCGCATGCGTGTGCGTCACGCCCTTCGGGGGACCTGTGCTGCCCGACGTGAAGAAGATGACCGCGGGCGCGGTGGGCGCCGGAGGCTCCAGCGGCCTGGCCGGCCCAGCGCGCTCCAGCAACTCCTGGAACGCGGCCCCGCCATACTCCGCCTCCCGGTAGCCGATCGTGCCCAGTGGGAGTTGCGCCACCCGATCGCTCGCAGCCAGGTCCTCCTCGCGCTCGACGTGGGCGAGCAGCATCCGTGCCTCGCTGATACCGAGCGCGTGGTCGATCTCAGCAGCCGTGTAGCGGTAGTTGAGCGGGGTTGCGACCAGGCCCGCCGTGAAGCAGGCGAGGTAGTGGACGATGAGTTCGTACCGGTTGGGCATGAGCGACGCGACCCGGTCACCCGGCTCAAGGCCAAGCTGGAGGTATCCGGCTGCAAGCCGGTCGGTGAGGTCCTCGAGCGCCTCCCACGACAGGCGCGCCCGCGCCGAGACGAGCGCGAGTCCGTTCGGATCGCGGTCGAGACCGGCACGCAGCAGGTCGCTCGGCGTTGCCGGCTGTCGCAGCTCTGCTCCGGAGTAGGTCCCCACCAAGATCTCCCGACGGCGTGTGGCAGGAGCCTACGCCCCGGTCCGTCTCGCCACCACAGCGGGGCATGGCGACGCGCGAGGCCGGGTTCGATCGCGATCATCGATCGTCACGGTGCGACCGCGGGGCATTCGGGGATCCCGACGAACGGCGCCGACGGATGCGCCTACCCGGCGCTCACATCCGGGTGGCGATGATCACGCTCGAGGTCACGGTGTAGACGATCATCGAGACCACCGGCGCGCACACGGCTACGGCGATCGCCGCGACGCCGTAGGCGCGTCCACGCTTCAGGACCACGGCGAAGATGCCCTGCACCAGCGCCCAGACCCCGATCACGGTGCCGAGCGTGAGCTGCAGCAGGATGATCGATCCGAGCTGGACGTCGACGGTCGAAAGCGGCGCCGCCATGTCCTGCTCGAACGTCGCGGACGGATCGGCCGCCTCACCGGCGATCACTCCAGCCGTCACCGACGCCGCGACCGAGAGGACGAACACGACGATCGCGCCGATGCACGCGACGAGGCCGAGCGTCCGGGGCTTCGCCGCCTCCGGCGACGGGGTGCCGTACGGCAGGACGCCCGCCGTGTCGGGGAGGAAGTGACCGGCCGGAGGGTGCACCTCGGGGGGGAGGACGGCGGTGGAGTACGCAGCGGTCGGGTGCGCGATTGGAGCGTATTCGCCGTACTGCGGGCGAGAAGGATCGGTCATGGTCACCGGGCTTTCGGGTCGGGTCCGCCGGCCCGGATGAAGGGGTGGACCGACGTCAGCGTCGCAACAGTATCCGGACGGCTGGGGTCGTTCGTGACCCCAAAGCGGGGGTGGGCCTACGGTTCGACGTCCGCCCCGCCCAGCCCCATCAGCGTCAGGAGCTCCCACGCCGTGTGCGCGGCGGCGAGACCCGTGATCCCCGCGTGGTCGTACGCCGGCGCCACCTCCACGACATCGGCGCCGACGATGGGGAGACCGCGCAACCCGCGGAGCACGGCGAAGAGCTCGCGGGTGGTGATCCCGGCGACCTCGGGAGTCCCCGTACCGGGCGCCTGCGACGGATCGAGCACGTCGATGTCGATCGACACGTACACCGGACCGGAGCCGAGCCGTCCCCGGACCTGCTCCGCGATGCCGTCCATCGACCGGTGCTGGAACTCCTCGCTCCGGATCATCTCGAACCCGGCGCGGCGGTCGTCGTCGAGCTCGTCGGGGCCGTAGACGCCGCCCCGGATGCCCACGTGCTGGCAGTGGTCGAGATCGAGCAGCCCCTCCTCCGCGGCCCGTCGGAACGGCGATCCGTGCCAGATCGAGGCGCCGTGCAGCACGTCCCAGGTGTCGAGGTGGGCGTCGAAGTGCAGGACCGCCAGGGGCCCATGCGTCGCAGCAGCGGCCCGCAGCAGGGGCAACGCGATGGTGTGGTCGCCGCCGAGCGCCAGGATCCGCGAGCCGCCGCGCACCAGCCGCTCCGCGTTCGCGTGAATGGTCTCGACGGCCCGCTCGATCCCATACGGCCCGACCCCGATGTCTCCGGCATCCGCCACCTGCTGCTCCCGGAACGGGTGGGCCTCGTGGAACTGGTGGTAGGGATGCAGCTGGCGGGAGTGCTCCCGGATGTGGGCGGGCCCGAATCGAGCGCCGGGCCGGAAGCTGGTGCCCGAGTCGAACGGGACCCCGACGACCGCGATGTCGGCGTGGTCGACCTCCTCGAGCCGCGGCAGCAGCGCGAACGTCGCGATCCCCGCGTACCGGGGCAGGTCGGGATCGTCGCGCTGACCGATGATGTCCCGCTCCGTCGTCATCGCCGGCACCTCGCCTTCCGTCCGAGACCGTGATCCTCGTCGCACGGTCACCTCGCATCGTGCCACGGTCTCGTACGCTGGAAAGGGGCATCGCCACGACACGAAGGAGGCCGACGACCATGGAGCACCGGATCTTCGGCATGAGCTTCGCGAGCATCTACCCGCTCTACGTGAAGAAGGTCGAGCGGAAGAACCACAGCCAGGACGAGGTCGACGAGGTCATCCGCTGGCTCACGGGCTACGACGACGACGACCTCGAGCGGGCGATCGACGACGGGGTCGACCTGCGGACCTTCTTCGCGGATGCCCCGGGGCTGAACCCGAATGCGTCGCTGATCACGGGCGTGATCTGCGGCATGCGCGTCGAGGAGATCGAGGATCCGCTCATGCAGCAGATCCGCTACATGGACAAGCTCGTCGACGAGGTCGCTCGCGGCAAGAGGATGACGTCCATCCTCCGCGGTTCATGACGAACGCCTCCCCCGTGGTGCACGGCGCCACCGTCGACGACCAGACCCGCTGCATCCACTACCGCACCGAGCTCGACGTGGTCGCGATCAGGTTCGCGTGCTGCGGCCGGTACTACCCGTGCCACGCCTGCCACGCCGAGGCGGAGACGCACCCGGCGCGGCGGTGGCCGCGCGACGCGGGGGGCGAGCACGCGATCCTCTGCGGCGTGTGCCGCACCGAGCTCACGATCGACGCCTATCGGTCCACCGACGACTGCCCGGCCTGCGGCGCCGCGTTCAACCCCGGATGCCGCCTGCACGCGCACCTGTACTTCGAGGACTGAGCGGCCGCCTCACGTCACGAGGGCGTGGAACAGCTCGTAGACCATGAACGCCGGCCAGAAGATGCCCTGGAAGAACGCCCAGATGAACTCCCAGAACTGATCGGCCTGCTGGAAGAAGAACACCCACGCGCCGATGATCCCGAGCCCGTAGATCGCACCGCCGCCGGCGAAGCACCCGGCGTTCGAACTCCTGTCAGCCATGTCGACCTCCAGGGCTCACGATACGCGCGCTACCGGCCCGATGGGCCCGGTTCGTCAGGCCGAGTCCGACCGTCCGAATCCCCGGATTCTCCGGCGTCGCCGTCGCCGGCATCGCCCTCACGATCGGACGCACCGGACTCACCGGCCCACTTCGTCCCCCGGAGATCGCCGCGCAGCGTCCCCGTGATCTCGTCGACGGCCGCGCCGACCGTCGGGGCGAAGCGGTCGGGCGTGAACCGGTCGGTCACGCCGTAGGCGCGCAGCACGTCGACGACCGGGTCCTTCATCTCGGCGAGGATGAGGCGGATGCCGTGCGAGGCGAGGTACTCGTCGAGTTCGATCAGTTCATCGATCGCCGTCGTGTCGATGCCCGTGATCGGCTCCGCCGCGAGGATCACGGTGTGCACGCCGGTCCCCGCCGCCCGCACGCGCGAGCGGACGTAGTCGTCGAAGATCCCGCCGTTGGCGAAGAACAGCGGCGCGTCGAAGCGGACGATGACGACGCCCGGGATCCGCTCGCCCTCGGGGTACCGCGTCAGGTCGTGGTAGCCACGGAGCCCCTTCACCCGGCCGAGCTCTGCGCGGTAGGGCCGCCACGACTGGTTCACGAAGGCGAGCAGGCTGAGCGCGATCGTGACGGCGATGCCCTCGAGCACGCCGACGGCGAGCACGCCGACGAAGGCGGCCAGCGAGAGGAACGCGTCCACCCGGTCCATCCGGACCAGCCGCACGAACCCGCGCCAGTCGATGAGTCGCGACGCCGCGGCGATCACGACGGCCCCGAGCGTCGCCTCGGGCAGGAACGCGGTGAGCCCCGGGACCAGCAGCATGAACGCGACGATGAGCAGCGCGCCCACGACCCCGGTGAGCTGGGTCCGGGCGCCGGCCTGCTCGGCGACGGGCGTGCGCGACGAGGAGGCCGAGACCGGGAAGCCGCCGAACAGGCCGCCCGCCACGTTCGCGGCGCCGATCGCGGCCATCTCGCGGCTGCCGTCCACCGACTCGCCGCGGCGGGCCGCGAGCGTGCGCGAGAGCACCGCGCTGTCGGTGAACGCCACGAGCGCGATGCCGGCCGCGGGCAGCGCGAGCGCCGCGACATCCGACCACTGCAGGCCGCCGAGCGCGGGCGCGGGGAGCCCCTGCGGCAGGGCGCCGACCATGGGCATCCGCTCGGCGAGCCCGAACATCCAGGTGACGAGGGTCGCCACGACGACGGCGACGAGCACGCCCGGCACGGGCGATCGCAGCCACGTCAGCACGATGATCACCGCGAGCGAGCCGATCCCGAACGCCGCGGCGAGCGGCTCGACCTCGCCGCCGAGGATCCCCTCGACGATGTGGGCGACCTGCGCGAACGGCGAGCCCGACTCGATCGAGAAGCCGAGCAGCTTCGGCAGCTGCGAGATGATCACGAGCAGGGCGACGGCGTTGAGGTAGCCGACGCGGATCGGCTTCGACAGCAGGTCGGTCACGAATCCCAGCCGCAGGAGCCCGCCGACCACGAGGACGGCGCCGACCATGATCGCGAGCAGCCCGGCCAGGGCGATCGCCCGGTCGTCGTCGCCGAGCGCGAGCGGCAGGATCGCGGCCGCGATGATCGGCGCGAGCGCCGAGTCGGGCCCGAGCACGAGGATCCGCGACGGCCCGAGCAGCGCGTACACCAGCAGCGGCACGCTCGTCGCGTAGAGGCCGGCCTCGGGCGGCAGGCCCGCGACCTGGGCGTAGCCCATCCCCGCGGGGATCAGCAGCGCCGTCACGACCACCCCGGCCCGGATGTCGCGCAGCAGCCAGGCGCGCCGGTAGTGGCGGGCCGTGTCGATCCCCGGCAGCCAGCTGAGCCCTCGGTCGCGGGTCATCTCGGGCGCATCGCCCCCTCCACCGCGACCACGGCGGCGACCAGCACCACGGCGATCGCGAGCGCCGCCATCGACGGCACGACGGCGAGCACGGCGACGGATGCCACGAACAGCAGCGTCCCGAGGACCCGCACGACCGGCCACCGCCCCTCGACGAGCCGGGCGAACACGGCCGTGGCCGCGACGAACGCGGCGAGCCCCGCGGCGAGCGCGGACGCGCCGAACCACCCGTACGGCTCCGCCTCGGCGACGTGCGCCATCGCGTCCTCGACGCCGAGCGCCGCGAGGATCACCCCCGCGACGATCACGAGGTGCACGTAGGTGTAGGCGTCGATCGCGAGCTGCACGCGCGCGGCATCCGACCGTCGTTCGAGCGCGTGCTCGCCCGCCTCGGCGAGTCGGCCGAAGTACGCCCACCAGAGCAGCACCGACAGCACCACGGCGAGCGCGGCACCCACCGCGATCGCCGGCCCGATCGGCTCGCGCGCGACGCCCACGCCGATCGCGACGATCGACTCGCCGAGCGCCAGGATGACCACGAGTCCGTAGCGTTCCGCCCAGTGCGCGGTCGAGTGGATGCGCCAGCCGCCGACGCGACGCGAGCTGAGGTACGTGAGGCCGGCGTCGTAGAGCCAGGCCGCGAGCCAGATCCAGGTCTGCCACGGCGAGCCGAGCCACACGCCGACGAGCAGCGCCGCGACCGCCGGCACCATGGCGACCGCCTGCGTGACCAGCACCTGGCGCCGGAGTCCGGCGTCCTCGCCCGCCGCCGCGAGGTACAGGGTCGCATGGATGACGCGCACGGCCGTGTACGCGAGCACGAGCACGAGCGGGCCGTTCCACCCGCCCGGCAGGTCCTCGTAGGCCTCGGGGATGGTGAGCGCCGCGATGAACACCGCGATCATCGCGGCGGTCATGCCGACGCGCATGCCGGGCTGGTCGGCGGGCGCCTGGTTCGCGAGCCAGCCGAAGGCCGCCCAGGTCCACCACATGAGGGCGAGCACGATGAGCGCCTGCAGGATGCCGAACGCGCTGTGCGTGTCGGCCATCAGGCGGCTCACCTGCGTGAACGCGAAGACGTAGACGAGGTCGAAGAACAGCTCGAACGTCGTGACGCGGTTCGACTCGCCGGCGGTGCGGAGGCGCCCGACGCGTCCGCCCGACGTGCCCGTGGGGCTCGGAACATCCTGCATCGCACCAGCATGGCGGAGTCGGTGCCGCCCGATCCAGAGGGGGTGACGGATGCCTCGGGCCCCCGTCACGCCGACGATGCGTCGTCCGGCGTCCTGACCCAGATCGGCGGATGCGGCATCCGATGCTCGCGATAGAGCCGTTCGGCGAACGGCGCCCAGACGATGACGGCCACGCCGGCTCCCACGAGCATCCCGCCGATCGTGTCGGAGACCCAGTGCGCGCCGAGGTAGGTGCGGCTCAGCATCATCAGCAGGGTGTACACCGCACCTGCGACCCAGACCCACGTGCGCAGGAAGATGATGCCGAGCGCCGTCGCCACGACCGCCGCGTTCGCGCTGTGGCCCGACGGGAACGACCCGAAGTCGGGCGTCACGAGGATGTCCTCGGGCCGCGGCCGCGCGACGATCACCTTGATGACGCGGGTGACCGTGGCGCTCGCGATTGCGGCCGCCACGTAGTACAGCGCACCCCACGGGCGGCGCCACAGCAGCAGGCCGGCGACGATGACCCCCGGCACGACGATGGTCGAGATGAGGCCGCCGCCGAGCGCGTTGAACACGAGCGCCGGCACCGTGAGGAGGTCGCTGCGCGCGGCCACCAGCACGCTCATGAACTCGACCTCGAACCCGAACGGCTTGTTGCTCTCGCGGTAGACGATGACGAGGGCCAGCAGCACCACCAGCGCGAGGGCCGCGCCTCCCGAGACCACCCACCAGAGCCGGGACACGCGTACCGGTGCCGGTGCGCCGGTCTCGGGCGGAAGGCCGGACGCCGGGTCGGGCCTCGTCGCGTCGTCCGTCGGTCCCGTGACGCGCTCGGTCATCCCAACCCCTCGTTGCCCGGGCGCTCGGCCGCGGCCTCCGACGCCGCCACCTCCTCGGGCGTGCCGACCCTGACGGTGCGCCACGTGTCGACGGCGATCACGATCCCGAGCACGACGAGCGACAGGCAGATCGAGGCGAGCGCGTCGGTCGCCCAGTGGTAGCCGAGGTAGATGCGGCACGCCGCCGTCAGCGCGATCACCGCGACGGCGACGGTATACGCGGAGACGGCGATGCGGGGGCTCCGGTGCCGCGAGAACACGAGGTAGGTCGTGATGAGCAGGAAGTCGGCGACGCCCATCACGTGGCCCGACGGGAACGACGCGGTCGTGTCGACGTCCATGAGCATGTCCTGTGCGGGTGGGCGCTCGCGGTCGATGAGCGGCGCCATGACCTGCACGACGATCACCCCCAGCAGCATGCCGCCCGCGAGCAGCAGCGGACGCCACGCGTGCTTCGCGAGGACGCCCCAGGCGACGGTGGTGATCACGATGATGATCGGCATGACCACCGGCCCGAAGACGACCGCGATGACGCTCATCACGACCGTCAGCCAGTCGCTGCGCGCGGTCTGCAGCCACGCCTCGACCGGGGCGTCGATGCGCGAGAGGTCGTCGGCCTCGGCCACGGAGTCGAACACCACGAGGAAGCCGACGAGGCCGACCACGATGAGCCCGACCGCCGTGAGCTGCAGGCGACGGCGAGCGGATGCCGGGACCACGCGCTCCTCGACGAGGAACCGCTCGTTGAAGCGGCGGAGCCGTCCCTGCCGCTCGCTCGTCGATGTGGCCATGGATCCCATCCTGCGACGTGGGGTGCGATCGACGACACGGGTTGACGCGCGCCTCTCAGCCCCCCGCGCGTCGCCCGCGCCGCACCCGGTCGACGGTCTCCATCGCGGCCACGACCGCCAGCACCGCGGTCGACACGGCGCCGACGGCGAGCGGCGTGAGCACCGCCGACACCGCCGCGACCGCCACGAGCCCCAGCAGGCCGGCGACCTGCGCCGTCGGCCAGCGCCGTTCGAGGAGCCGACGGAACACGAGCGTGCCGGCGAGGAACAGGACGGGTCCGCCGAGCACGGTGACGACCGCTGACGCGCTCTGCTCGTCGGGGTGTCCCAGGAGTTCCTTGTCGCCGACGCTCGCGAGCACGATGCCGCCGATCACGAGCAGGTGCACGAACGTGTACGCCGTGCGCGCGAGACGGCCCGGACTGTCGGAGCCCTCCATGGCCTCGGCCCCGACGCGCTCGCCGTGGTCGAAGTAGATCCACCACATCGCCGCGGCCGACGCGAACGCGAGCACCATGGCGGTCGCCGTCTCGGGCGTGATGTCGAGGTCCACGAACGCGAAGCCGGTGACGAGCAGCCCCTCGCCGAGGGCGATCAGCACGAACAGCGACGACCGCTCGGCGATGTGCGCGCCCGAGAGGTCCCAGCGGCCCATGTCCATCGGCCCCATCATGGGCAGCGGGAAGCCGAGCAGGGCGCCGAGCACCTCGAGGCCGAGCGCCATCGCCCAGAACGGCAGCTGCGCCGGCAGTGGGAGCAGCGCGCCCACGATCCAGAGCACGCTCCCCGCGGCCGTCCACGCGAGCACGCGCGAGAAGTCCCGCGCCGCGTGCCGATCGTGCCGCCAGGTGGCGTAGACGATGAACCCGGTGCGGCCGAGCTGCAGCACGACGTAGGCGATCGCGAACATCCACGCCCGCTCGCCGAAGGCGTCGGAGATCGAGATGCTCATGACGAGCGCGACGAACGCGAGGGCGATGACCGCGCCACGCACCGGCAGCTTCACCGGATCGAGCCAGTTCGTCACCCACGTGGTCGCCACCCAGGACCACCAGAGCGCGACGACCATGATCGCGCCCTCGACGGCGCCGAGCGGGTCCTGGTGCTGGTAGAGGTACGACGAGAGCTGCGTGAGGGCGAAGACGTAGACGAGGTCGAAGAAGAGCTCGACGTAGGTCACCCGGTCGGCGCGCGGCGTGCCCGTGGGCCGGAGCACGTCGCGACGGAGTCCGAAGGGCATGCCACATGATGGCACGGGCGGCAAGGGGGCGACCGGTTCGCCGTGCAACGCCGCAGGCGTCGTTAGCCTTGGGTGGATGGCGGGCGGCACCTCGGAAGCGCGGCGGCACGTCGCGACGGCCGCCGGGTCCGCGCTGCCCGACGGACGCCAGCTCGCGGTGACCTGGGGCATCCCCGAGCCCTTCGGCGGCATGACCTCGGCGCTGCTGCACCGCTCCCGCGCGTTCGTGCGGCTCGCGGGCCGCGAGGTCGACGTGGTGACGTTCGACCCGAGCGCCGATCTCGATGCCGCGCGCGATCGCCTCGTCGACGCGGGGGAGCTCATCCCCGGCATCCGGCTCCGCAACGTCTGGGAGGACCTTCGCGGCGGCCCGGGCGGATCCTCGGTGACCACGCGCGGCGCCGACGGCGGCCTCCTCGTCGAGCACCTCCGCGCCGACGGCAGCCTCGCCGTGCGCGACGAGCGGTTCCCGGCGAGCGCGGAGGGGCCCGCCCGGCTCATCACCGCCCACGACGGCGAGGGCACGGTCGTGCGGCAGTGGACCCGCGCCTGGGACTGCTACGCCGACTGGCTCGACGGCATGGTCGGCGACGAGCGCGCGTACGCCATCACCGACAGCAAGACCGCCGCCGAGTTCATGACGCGGTACCGGCGACCGAACGTCGTGTCGCTGCACCTGGTGCACAACTCCCACCTCGTCGGGCCCGCGCGTCCCTGGGGCGTGCTGCGGCCGTCGCGTCGGCGGGTGTTCGCCCACCTCGAGCGCTTCGACGGCGTCGTGTTCCTGACCGAGCGACAGCGAGCGGATGCCGCGACCCTCCTCGGCGACCCCGGCAACCTCGCGGCCGTCCCCAACGGCATCGATCCCGTCGTGGGCGAGCCCGACGCCGACGCCGAACGCGATCCCGCGGCGGGGGTCGTGCTCGCCCGCCTGACCACGCGCAAGCGCGTCGACCACGCGATCGAGGTGGTGCGGCGCTGCCGTGACCGCGGCGTGCCGGCGACCCTCGTGGTCTACGGCGACGGCCCGGATGCCGCGGCCCTCCGCCGCCGCGTCGACGACGCGGGCCTCGGCGACGCCGTGACCTTCGCGGGGCACCGCGCCGGGGCAGCCGACGCGTTCGCCCACGCCTCGTGGACCCTCGTGACGAGCACGTTCGAGGGCTCGCCGCTCGCCCTCGCCGAGGCGATGGCCCGCGGATGCCTCCCCGTCGCCTACGACATCCCCTACGGCCCGGCCGACCTCATCGCCGACGGCGTCGACGGCCTGCTCGTGCCCGACGGCGACCTCGACGGGGCGGCCGAGGCGCTGGCGCGGCTCGTCATGATGCCGTCCGACGAGCGCGCGCGGATGCGGGAGGCGGCGCGCGCGACCGCCGCGCGACACGACGACGCGCACGTGGTCGCGGCGTGGGGCGGAGTGCAACGCGACGCCGCCGCCCGGCACGACCGTCCCGCCCCGCCGCTCGAGGTCGAGCTGGAGCGGCTCCGGATGCGGTTCCGGCGCGGCCGCCTGCTGGTGTCGGTGACGCTGCGGGGCGCGCCGCGCGGCGCGTCCCTGGTGATCACGCTGCGCCGGCGCGGGCGCGGCGCGATCGTGCGGTCCCGACATCCGGCCCGCGACGGCCGCGCGGTGTGGCGGCTCGGTGAGCAGGCGACGAGCTTCGTGGGCGGGCGGCATCCGCTGACGTGCATCGTCGAGGTCGAGCACGACGGCACGCTCGTGGAATCGGGGCGCGTCACCGCGTACCCCGACACGCGGTCGGTCGCGCGACGTGCGGCCCGGCGACTGCGCGGGCGACTCGGCCGACTCGGCCGGCTCGGCCGGGGTCAGCCCCGCAGCACCGCGTAGCGCAGGTACATCACGCCGGAGTCGAACCGATGCTCGTCGAGCAGCTCGAGCTCGAGCCGGACGCCGTCGGGGAGCAGGGCCGTGCCCCCGCCGACGATGACGGGGTGGACGAACATGCCCACCTCGTCGACGATGCCCGCGTGGAACGCGTGGGCAGCGAGGTGCGGTCCGGCGATCGACACGTCGTCGCCCGACTCGGCCACGAGCCGTCGGACGTCGCCGGCGTCGAAACGGCGCTCCAGCCGAGTGCGCTCCGTCGTGACCTCGGCGAGCGAGCCCGAGTAGACGACCTTGTCCGTGTCCTTCCAGATGGCGGCGTACTCGCGCTCGGGCTCGGGCAGGTCGGGGAGCTCGTCGGCCGTCTCCCAGAAGCGCATGACCTCGTACATGCGCCGCCCCATGAGCTGGGTGCCGATGCGCCGCTCGAGCCCGTTCACGAACGTGTGCACCGCGGCATCCGGCGTGGCCCAGCTGAAGTCGCCCTCGTCGTCGGTGATGTACCCGTCGAGCGAGGTGAGGCCGGTGACGATGAGCGAGCCCATGGGAGCCTCCGTGTCGGGGTCGTTCCGCCTGCAGCGGCTACGCCTTCGGGCAGACGCCGAGCTCCTGCATCTTCGCCGTGGCCTGGTCGGCCGACCAGGGCAGCTCGATGAGGGGCTGCTCGCCGCCGGCGGCGGGCACCGCCTTCGACGCGAGCGACGCGAGGGCGAACGCCACCTCACGCACGAACGCGGGGCCGGGCGTCGAGTTGTTGAGCGCGACCACGACCGTGAGGCCGCTCGCGGGGTCGGTGAACGCGGCCGTCAGCGCTCCGGCCGTCTCGCCGGCGGTGCCGCGCATCGGCCCGTACTGCAGGCCGCCGACGCCCGCCGACTGCCAGGCCGGTGCGTCGCCGCCCAGCGGCACGGTGTTCCACTGCGCCCGCTCGGTGCGCTCGCTGAGGAGCGCGCCCGTCGCGAACGCCTCGCTCAGGGCGCGGGCGTCTTCGAGTGTCGAGATCGCGCCGGCAGCAGCGCCGCCCATCGAGCTCGAGGCCTCGGTGTCGTCGAGCAGCACGGCGCAGTCGACCGAGCCGGTGGGGGTGATCGACGAGTAGCCGCCCATGACGCCGGCGTGCTCGGTCACCGTCGCGGCCGGCACCGAGGTGTCCTCGAGGCCCAGCGGCCCGAAGACGTACTGCTGGGCGAGCTCGTCCCACGTCTTGCCCGTGCGCCGCTCGAGCGCGAAGGCGAGCAGCAGGATGCCGGTGCGCGACTCGCGCACCTGCTCGCCGGGCGGTCCGATGCGGTTCAGCGCCATGCCGTTCGCGAGCAGCTCGTTCGCGGGCCATACGCGTCCGGGATTGGCGTCGAAGCTCGCGCGCAGCACGGGGTAGTAGTCGGCCAGGCCCGAGGTGTGCCGGCACAGCTGCTCGAGCGTGATGCCGTCGAGCTTCGGGATCCAGTCGACGTACGTGGACACCGGGTCGTCGAGCTGGAGCTCGCCCTGGTCGACGAGCCGCAGCAGCACCGTGCACGTGATCTCGGTGGTCACGGTAGCGAGGCGGAAGCCGGTGCCCTTGGTCATGCGCGGCGGGTTCTCGCCGAAGTCCTGGGTTCCGGATGCCGCGGTCCACTCGCCCGCCCACGGCGCCCACACCCCGGCGACGCCGCCGCTCGAGCCGCTGAGCGCGACCGCCTGGTCGAGCACGCCCTGGAGGCCCTCGGCGAGGTCCTTCGACAGCGGGGCGTCGACGGGCGAGAACTGCGCCGAGGGATCGACCGACGTGCCGAAGCATCCGGTCAGTGCCATCGCCAGGGCCGCCGCCATCGCGGCGACAGGTCCAACCCGCCGCCGGGACCTCCCCGGACGGTCTGCCACCGAGCCCCCCTCGCCGTGCGTTCCGGTGCGATTGTAACCCGCCAAGGCGGGTTGGCCGATGTCCCATGACGCAGGAGCTTCGACGGTGTCGCGGCGGGCCACCGCGGATGCCCCGGCCGGATGCCGCCCGAGGCGTGTCCCCCGACGACCAATCCGTTCCCCGTGGTGCGCCGAACCACCGGCATACCCGGCGATCGCCGGGCCCCATCGAAGGAGGCACCTCATGCGCAACTCCCCGAACCGCATCGTCGCAACCGTGTTCGGCGCGGTCTACGTGCTCGTCGGGTTGCTCGGCTTCGCCGTGACGGGCGGCGTCGGGTTCATCGCCACCGAGGGCGGACTGCTGCTCGGCATCTTCCAGGTGAACCCATTGCACAACGTCGCCCATCTCCTGATCGGCGCCGCGCTGCTCATCGCCGGACTCGTGTCGGCGACGGCCGCCAAGACCGTGAACATCGTCGTCGGCGGGGCCTACCTGCTGCTCGGCATCGTCGGCTTCTTCCTCGCCGGCACCGCGGCGAACATCCTCGCCCTCAACACCGCCGACCACTTCCTGCACCTCGCGAGCGCCATCGTGCTGCTCGGCGTGGGGCTGGCGGCCGAGCGGACCGCACGCGTGGCCACGGCGTAGGGAGCCGGGCCATGACCGCACTGTCGGCGCTCGCGCGCACGTGGCCGATGCTCTGCGCCCTCGGCGCCGGGCTGGTGCTGCTCGCCCTCGCCGCCGGTGCCGGGGGGATGGCGGGCGGCGTCATGGCCGCGGCCGGTGCAGCCGGCCTCGGCTGGGGCGTCCTCTCGCTGCGGGCGGGCCGCGCCCTCGTGCCGGGCCTCGCGCTCGGCACGGGCGCGGCCCTCCTCGTGGGGGCGGGCGCGCTCGTCGGCAGCGGCCTCGCCGCGGCGGACGACGTGCCGGTCGGGCCGCTGCTCGCGGCATCCGTGTTCATCGTCGTGGTCGCCGGCCACTGCGCGGTCGTGCTGCGCAGGCGGGCCCGCCGCGTTCGCGAAGGCCGCGCGGATGCCGCCGCGCCACGGACCGCGGCCGTCGACGGGCGGCTCCCGCTCGTCGGCCTCGTCGCGGGTGCGTTGCTCGTCGCGGGACTCGCGACCCCCGCCCTCGCGGCGACCGAGGCGGGTCGGCTGGCGGTCCCGCACGGCGAGCACGGCTCAGTGGTGACCGACGAGGGTCACCACCACTGACCGCGTCCGGGGGTGCGTGGCGACGACATCCCCGGACGCATCCCGGGGGCGGCGCGCGACGGGGGCGCGTCGCCCCATCTCACGCGGATCGACGCACATCTCTCCGCCGTAACCCGACGCGCAGGTTACGGCTCCGAGGTCGGCCCGACCGCGTCCGCGTCGATCTCGCGCATGGCCCCGGCCATGAACCGCTCGACGTCGCGGTCGACCATGATGTCGCTCGGCCGCAGCGGCCGGGCGAGGTAGAGCCCGTCGAGTGCGGTGAGGCGGCTCAGCGCGACGTAGGTCTGCCCGGGGCTGAAGGCCCGCGACCCGAGGTCGACGACGGCCGTGTCGTAGCTCGCCCCCTGGGACTTGTGGATCGTGACCGCCCACGCGAGCCGCAGCGGGAACTGCGTGAACTCGGCGACGATCTCGCGCTCGAGCTTCTTCCGCACCGGATCCCACGAGTAGCGGTACTTCTCCCACGTCGCGGGCTCGACCTCGTGCTCCTCGCCGTCGACCTCGACGCGCAGCTCGCGCGTGAGCGACGTGACGGTGCCGATCGTGCCGTTGACCCAGCGCGGGCCCTCGCCGCGCAGGGCCACGTCGTTGCGCAGGAACATGACCTGCGCGCCGACCTTGAGCTCGAGCCGCTCGTCGGCCGGGAACGCGCGCCCGCCGAAGTCGCCGTTCACCTCGGCCTCGTTGGCCTGCGAGTGGCCGGGCAGCCGGTGCAGCTGCTGCGCGTTGATGCGGTTCACCGTGTCGTTGCGGGTCGCGAGCGTGATCGCGCCGTGCTCGGGCAGCGGGCGGCGCGCGCCCACGTCGTTGAGCACACCGGCGATCTCGGCCGTGACGCGGCCGTGCCGCACGGCGTTGAGCATGAACTTGAACTCGTCGTCGTGCTGGCGGTGCACCTCGCCGAGCTCGAAGATGCGCAGGTCGGCGTCACGCCACACCTTCGCGTCGAAGAACCACATCGACTCGTAGGTGTCGGCGAAGTAGCGCCGCTCCTCGCCGTCGCCCGGCACCGGAGCGAGCTGGTACGGGTCGCCGAACAGCACGACCTGCGCGCCGCCGAAGGGCTCGTGCGGCCGCTGCCGCGCCTGCCGCAGCGAGCGGTCCATCGCGTCCATGAGGTCGGCGTTGACCATCGACACCTCGTCGATCACGAGCGTGTCCATGGCGTTCAGGAGCTTGCGCACGGCGTCGTTCTGGTCGATGTCGCGGTCGGCGATGACGCCGATGGGCAGCCGGAACAGGGAGTGGATCGTCTGCCCGCCGACGTTCAGCGCCGCGACACCCGTGGGCGCGCAGATGACGATCTGCTTCTGCGTGTGCCAGTTGAGGTGGTTGAGCAGCGTCGACTTGCCGGTGCCTGCGCGCCCGGTCACGAAGACGTGCTCGCGGGTGCCCTCGATGGCCTGGTACACCGCGGCCTGTTCGCGGGTGAGCGTGAGGTTCTGCACTGGTGGCCTTCGGCGAGCGGATGCCGCGGGCCCCTCCCGCGGCGGCGCCCCTCCGGGCGCGCTCCCACTGTAACCGCGGCGCGCCCCTCGTCGGCCCAGGCGGCGGACACCTGTGGGTGCTCGCGCACGCCTGTGGATGTCCGGGCGAGCGACCGGCGCCCGCTTAGACTGTGCGGGTGGGGAGCTCGGGCGCGCGACGGGGACCGGTGTCGCCCGCCGCGATCGCCGGCTGGGCGATGCTCGCGGTGCTCGTCGTCGGGGCGTTCCTCGCCGCCCTGGGTTCGCTGAACCAGACCATCTACGGCGCCCCGAGCTTCGTCGAGCGCTACCTCGAGGCGATCGCCGCCGACGACATCGCCGCGGCATCCACGACCCCGGGCGTCGCGCTCGACGCCGGGGAGCTGGCCGCCCTCGGCCTGCCCGAGAACGTCTCGACGGCGATGTTCCGCTCGGACGTCGTCGAGAGCGGACCGGAGGACATCCGCATCATCAGCGATGTCGCCCTGGCGGACGGATCGCATTCGGTGACAGCGAGCTACCGGCTCGACGTGTCGATCGTCGAGACCACGTTCGACGTACGACCCATCGCTCCGCTCTACGGCGTGCTGAACCGTTGGGAGTTCTCGGTCAGCCCACTCGCCGTCATCGACGTCACGGCCGCGCACAACCCGCTGTTCACCGTGGGCTCGCTGACGCTCGACACCCGTGCGACGAAGTCGGGCGCCGACCTCACCGCCTTCACGCAGACCGCCCCGTACCTCGCCATCGCGCCGGCGGTCTACGAGTTCGGCTACACGTCGACGCTGCTCGAGGCCGTCCCGACCGACGTGCCGGTCGAGCCGTCGTCCCGACCCGCGGTCACGGTCGACTCCGTGCCCACCGCCACGTTCGTCGAGCGCGTGCAGGTGCAGGTGAACGGCTACCTCGACGAGTGCGTGGCCCAGGCGGTGCTGCAGCCGGCCGGATGCCCCTTCGGGATCGAGATCGACGACAAGGTCGTGAGCGACCCGGTGTGGACCATGATCACCTATCCGACGGTGACGCTCACCGCCGGAGAGACCGCCTTCGAGATGCCGCCCACCGAGGGCGTGGCGCACATCTCGGTCGAGGTGCAGTCGCTGTTCGACGGCGAGTTCTCCCAGCTCGAGGAGGACCGGCCGTTCATGCTGGCGCTCACGGCGACGATCCGGCCCGACGGGAGCATCGCGATCCAGCTCATGTAGCGTCCGGTGATCGACCCGCCCCGCGGCATCCGCTCGCCCGCTATCGGCCGGCCGGGCCCTGTGCGTCCTGCTCGGCGATGGCCGCGAGCCGCGCGTTGTACGCCTCGAGCTCGGCGTCGCCCGTGCGGTCGGCGTGCCGGTCGCGGCGGCGCGACTCCTTCTCGTCGCTGCGCGCCCATTGCACGGCAACGGTGATCGCGAGCGCGACCGTCGGGATCTCGCCGACCGACCAGGCGATGCCGCCGCCGAGCTGCTGGTCGGCGAGCGCGTCGGTGCCCCAGCCCATCGCGCCGTACCAGTCGCTCAGGAGCAGGCCGGTGCCCGACATGATCGCGAGGCCGAAGAACGCGTGGAACGCCATGGTGCCGAGCAGCAGCACGAGGCGGAACGGGTAGGGGAGCCGGTACGGCACCGGGTCGATGCCGATGAGCGACTGCACGAACAGGTAGCCCGTGATGAGGAAGTGGGCGATCATCCACTCGTGGCCGATGTGGTCGGTCATCGTCCAGCGGAAGAGCGGCGAGTAGTAGAAGACCCAGAGCGAGCCGACGAAGAGCGCCGCGGCGACGATCGGGTTCGCGATGATCGACGCGAAGCGGGAGTGCACCCCGAGCAGGATCCACTCGCGACCGCCCCGCGAACCGTCCTTGCGGGGGTGGATCGAGCGGGCGGCGAGCGTGACCGGCGCGCCAGGCACGAGCAGCACCGGCACCGCCATGGTGAGCGCCATGTGCGCGCCCATGTGCGCCGAGAAGAGGTACTCCTCGTAGACGTTCACGCCGCCGTTCGTGATGTACGCGAGCACCACCAGGCCCGCTACCCACAGCACGGTGCGATACACCGGCCAGTGGTCGCCGCGACGGCGCAGCCGCCACACGCCGGCGAGGTAGAAGAAGATGCCGAAGCCGCAGAGCAGCAGCCAGATGAGGTCGACGTTCCACTCGGTGAAGAAGCGATACCACTCCGGCCACGGCGGCAGCGGCACGCTCGTGAGGATCTGAGCGGGCGTGCGCGCGATCGAGCCGACCTCCTCGGTCACGGGCGTCGCCGTGCGCGCGAGGGCCGCGGCGACACCCGACGCGAGCCCCATGAAGGCGAGCTCGATGACCACGAGGAACCAGAAGTCGCGGGTCGCGGATGCCTCGGCGCGCGCGATCCGGTTGATGAGGAAGCGGCGCTGGAGCGCGCCGAAGAGCCCGAGCGCGATGAGCGCGGCGACCTTGGCGAGCACGAGCACGCCGTATTGGGTCGCGAGCTGGTCCCAGGTGCCGATGCGGAGCGCGGCGCTCGCATAGCCCGAGATCGCGACGACGATGAAGCTGATGAGCGCCACGGTCGAGTAGCGGGCCAGCACGACCGGCAGGCGGTCGGCCTCGAGCTGGTTGCGCAGCAGCACGATCGTGAGCAGCCCGCCGAGCCAGGCCCCGGCGAAGACGAGGTGCAGGCCGAGGTCGGCGACGGCCGCGTTGTGCCCGGCGGCGCCCGCCGCGTGGCCCTGCTGCGCCATCGGGACCAGGGAGAACACCGCGAGCGCGGCGACGAACACGAGGGCGGTGTGGTTGCGCACCGCGAAGCACAGCACGGTCACGGCGGCCGCCACGAGCGTCGTGGTCAGCCACGCCTGGCCGAGCTCGATCGACGTGACGAACAGCCCGAGCTTCTGCCCGAACGCCTCGCCGAGGTCGAGCGTCTCGCCCGTCACGACGAGGAAGGTGAGCACGCCCGTCGCGGCGCTCGCCACGGTCATCACGGCAGCGGATGCCGCGGCGATGTCGAGCGCGACGTCGAACTCCTTCTTCGACGGCGCGAGCGCCCACACCGCGAGCACGAGCGAGCCGATCATGCCGGCCGCGCCGAGGTTCACCAGGAGCTTGGCGACCGGGAGGCCCCAGCGGGCGATCGGGCCGGGGTCCTGGATGGGGAAGGGGGCCGCGCCGCCACCGTACGCGAGGGCGCCGAACGTCGCGAGGAGCGCGACGGCGAGGAGCACGGCAGGGCCGAGCACGCGGAAGGAGCGGGGCACCGAACCAGCCTAGACGGCGCGACCCGTGCGCTCGCTCGGAGCGGGCCGCCGCGGCATCCGCCCCACTCCCCCACTCCCCCGCCTCCGACCGCTTCGTCGCCCCAGTGGAATCCCGGTCGCGATTCCGCTGCGCGGCAGGAGCCCGGGCACGGCGAAGGGGCGCACGGCCACGCCGTACGCCCCTTCGGAGGTCGGATGCTACTTGGCGGCAGCCTTGAGCTTCGAACCCGCCGACACCTTGACCGAGTAGCCGGCCGGGATGTCGATGGTCGCACCCGTCTGCGGGTTGCGGCCGGTGCGCGCGGCACGGTGCGTGCGCTCGACGGCGAGCCAACCCGGGATGGAGACCTTGGTGCCCGAACCGACGGACTCGGCGAGCGTGTCGAAGAGACCGCCGAGCACGGCGTCGACGGTGGCCTGGCTCTGGCCGGTCGACGCAGCGATCTTCGCGACGAGCTCGGTCTTGTTCAGCGACTTGTCAGCCATTGAATGTCCTCCTCGGACTTTCCGCTGTTTCGGTACAGCTATCGATGAGTACTCGGGAACGATCGTTCGACCGCCCCGTGGCCGATCAGGCCGCCTTCAAAGTAGCAGAGAACCGCGGAAACACGCGGATTTCCGGGGCGTTCGGCGTCATCGGGGCACGGCGTGTCGCGCCGTCGAGTCCGCTCGGCGGCCGAGTGGATGCATCGACATGCTTCCGAGGCCGTCCGGGGGACGACGAAAGGGGCGCCCCGTTCGGGACGCCCCTTTCGCTCGAGCGATGGTTACCAGCTCGACTTCGTGATGCCGGGCATCTCGCCGCGGTGGGCCATGTCACGGAAGCGGACGCGCGAGACGCCGAACTTCGTGAGCACGCCACGGGGGCGGCCGTCGATCGCGTCGCGCGAGCGGACGCGGACCGGCGATGCGTTGCGGGGGAGCTTCTGCAGGCCGACGCGGGCGGCCTCGCGGGTCTCGTCGGTCCCGTTCGGGTCGACGAGCGCCTTCTTCAGTTCGAGGCGCTTGGCCGCGTAGCGGTCCACGACGGCCTTGCGCTGCTCGTTGCGCGCGATCTTGCTCTTCTTCGCCATGTCTTAGCGCTCCTCTCGGAAGTCGACGTGCTTGCGCACCACGGGGTCGTACTTCTTGAGCACGAGACGGTCGGGGTTGTTGCGACGGTTCTTGCGGGTCACGTAGGTGTACCCCGTGCCGGCCGTCGAACGGAGCTTGATGATGGGACGGATGTCCTGCTGCTTCGCCATTAGAGCTTCACCCCACGAGCCTGGATGTCCTTGATGACGGCCTCGATGCCACGAGCGTCGATCACCTTGATGCCCTTGGCGGACACGTTCAGGGTGACGTTACGACGAAGCGACGGCACGTAGTAGGTCTTCTTCTGCACGTTCGGGTCGAAGCGGCGCTTCGTCCGGCGGTGCGAGTGCGAGATGTTGTGTCCGAAGCCGGGAACGGCTCCGGTCACCTGGCACACTGCTGCCATTGGTCTTTCCTCCAATACCGAGGGGCGGATGCCCCTCCCAAGGTCTCTTGTCTGCTGACGATCCCCATGCCGAAGCCCGCGATCGCTCGCGTTCTCGGTTCGGGATTGTCGCGGTCTGGGCAGTGGAAGTACCCAGCCAAACGTCGAGTCTAACAGACGGGCTGGTCGCGGCCGTAATCGAGCGGATGCCGCGGGCCGGCGGCCGGGCGCGCAAGGTCAGTCGAAGTCCTGCACCGTCCCGTGGAGCGGGTACACCTCCTGCAGGGTCCCCGAGGCCGGCGTGATCACGAGGCGGTCCCCCTCGGAGGCGTCGAAGTCCAGCGTGCCGACCATGGTGAACTCGTCGATCACGAACGGCAGGCTGCGCCCGGCGAACAGGTCGGGACGGTCGAGCAGGCCGAAGTGCAGGTGCGGCCCGAGGGAGGGTCCGGTGTTCCCGAGCTTGCCGATGACGTCACCCGTCGCGACGGTGTCGCCGACCGCGACCGTGATGCTGTCGGCCTGCACGTGCTCGTAGGCGGCGTAGACGTCGTCGTCGATCTCGATGATCACGTAGTTCCCGCCGAAGCCCGTCTTCGCGTCGGGCGACTGGGCGACCAGCGGGGCGGACTCGGCGACGCCCTCGTTGATCGCGACGACGGTTCCGTCGGCGACCGCGTAGAGCTCCTCGCCGAACGTGTAGTACTGCTCGTTCCGGCTGCCGTCGCCCTCGTAGAGACGGTCGTCCACCATCCGGGCCCAGTCGACGGCGAACGTCTCGGCCGTCGCGATGCGGCGTCCGTCGATCGCGAGGCGCAGGTCGCGGTGCACGTTGGGCGTGCAGCAGGCGGTCGTGACCACCCAGTCGTCGCCCGCGACGGGCGGACTGATCACCGTGGCATCCGCGCGGTCGATCGCGACCTCGGGGCCGTGCACGACCGTGTCGTCGACGATCACGGCACCGGCCGAGTCGTCGGGGAGCGTGTAGTCGATCCGGTGCGTCACGCGCGCGGGCACCTCGCCCGGCGGCAGGATCAGGTCGACGTCGACCGAGACCGCCGCCGACGGTGCGACGACTGACGAGGCCGCCTTGGTGAACAGCTCCTGCGTCGCCGCCTCGAGCGTGTCGCCCTCGACCTGCTGGAGCTCTTCGCCGTCGGGACCGATGACCGTCACCCCCGTCAACGTCACCGGATCGCTGAACACGTTCACGACGAGCAGCTCGTACTCGACGTGCTCCATCTCGTCGCTGCCGAGCACCACGAGCGCATCCTGGATCGGCTGGACGAGGATCGCACTGACCTGGTCGGTCGGTTCCGATGGCGGTGCGGATGCCTCGGGCGCCTCGGACGGAGGCGGCTCCGACGCGTCGGTCGTGCCGAAGAAGCCCGTCTGGTCGAACCCCGTGCAGGCAGTGCCCGTGAGCATCACCGCCGCGGCGACGGACGTGATCAGGATCGATCGAGCGCGCATCAGATCATCCCCCAACGAGTGACACGACAGTCGTCATGATACGCGCGCGTCCCACGGGGCTGCGGCGGGGCATCCCCCGGCGTAGCCTCATCGCCATGGCGACGTGGGAGGACGTGCGCGAGCTGGCACTCGCCCTGCCCGAGGCGAGCGAGCACGTGTCGCGGGGCAATGCGCAGTGGAAGGTGCAGGCGAAGGGCTTCGTGTGGGAGCGCCCGCTGCGTCGCGCCGACCTCGAGTCGCTCGGGATCGCCGAGCAGCCGGGCCCGGTGCTCGGCGCGAAGACCGAGGACGAGGCCGTGAAGCTCGCGCTCGTCGCGGAGGATCCGACCGTGTTCTTCACGACTCCGCACTTCGACGGCTACGCGGCCGTGCTCGTGCACCTCGACCGGATCTCGCGCCGACGCCTCGGCGAACTGGTCGCCGAGGCGTGGGCGGCGGTCGCGCCGGCGCGGCTCGTCTCCGAGCACTTCCGGCAGGAGCCCGACTAGCCCTTCGGGATCGTGCGCCGCGAGAGCAGCGCTGCGACGAAGAAGCAGACCGCGCCGAGGGCGGTGCCGGCGTTCGCCCAGATCTCGTTGAGCAGGGTGCCCGAGTCGGGGATCACGTAGGCGCCGACCGCCGAGATGCCGAAGAACACCGACCCCGCGAGGTTCAGCCACGTGCCGTGCCACGTGCGCGCATCCCGATCCCAGAGCTTTCCGCGATCCTTCGTGGCGACGACGGCGAGCGAGCTCGCGACGAGGAACGCGATCGAACCCCAGGCGTCGGGGCGCCAGCCGATGCCCACCGCGTCGGGTCGCGCGATGGCCGCGGCGAGCGCGGCGCCCGTCGAGATGTTGAACAGGAGGGTGCCGGCGAACTGCACGGCCGCAGCCCACCAGTCCGCCCGGTCGGCCTGGTTCATCTTCGCGTGCGGCGCGACGCGCCCGCTCAGGCTGAGCTGGATGAACGCGGCGAGCGTGAAGAAGATCGAGCCGACGAAGAACGTGACGTTCGCGCCGACGACGCCGACCCAGTCCGCGTACCACGGCAGCGCGCCGACGAAGAAGCACAGCGAGCCGACCGCGAAGCCCCAGGCCTCGCGACGCAGCCGTCGCACGGTCGTGACCGGATGCCGCGTGGCGCCGCCCGCGGCATCCGGTGCAGTGGCGCCATCGCGCTCGCCCACCGCGCCTCCGTCGCCCGTCGAGCCCGGATCGCTCATCGAACCTCCGCGATCAGTGGTGGAAGGTCGGACCGATGCCCGGGTGCGGCATCGGCTCCTGGAGCGCGTCGAGGTACGCGGTCTCCGTCTTGATGTCACGCATGAGGTCCTCGGCGAGGTCCCGGCTGAGGCCGTTGCGGCAGACGATGCGCATGACCGTCTGGTCGGCCTGCTTGCCCGACAGCGGGTAGGCCGGTACGAGCCAGCCGCGGATGCGCAGCCGCTCCGAGAGGTGGTAGAGGTTCCACTTGTCGGTGTATCCCGGCTTCAGCCGCCACGCGAACACCGGGATGTCCGAGCCGTCGGTGATGAGCTCGAAGGGGTCGAGCTCGCCGACGCCGTGGGAGAGATAGCGCGCGACATCCTGCGAGGCCTGCTGGATGGCCGTGTAGCCGTCGCGGCCGAGGCGCAGGAAGCGGTAGTACTGCAGCAGCACCTGTGCGCCGGGACGGGAGAAGTTCAATGCGAAGGTCGGCATCGAGCCGCCGAGGTAGCTGACCTTGAAGACGAGGTCGTCGGGCAGGGCGGCGACGTTGCGCCAGACGATCCAGCCCACGCCGGGGTAGACGAGGCCGTACTTGTGGCCCGACGTGTTGATGGACTGCACGCGCTTCACGCGGAAGTCCCACTCGAGGTCGGGCTGGAGGAAGGGCGCGACCATGGCGCCGGATGCCCCGTCGATGTGCATCGGGATGTCGAGGCCGGTCTTCGCCTGGATCTCGTCGAGCTTGGCGGCGACCTTCGTGACGGGCTCGTACGCGCCCGTGTAGGTGACGCCCATGAGCACGACGACGCCGATCGTGTTCTCGTCGACGACGTCCTCGAGTCCCGTGCCGTCCATGAGCGGGTGCTCGTCGGAGGTGTCGATGAACCGCATCTCGACGTCGAAGTAGTTGCAGAACTTCTCCCAGCACACCTGCACCGCGGAGCTCATGATGAGGTTCGGCGTCTCGGTGGACTTCCCCGCCGCCCGGCGGGCGTGCTGCCAGCGGCGCTTCAGCGCGAGCCCGCCGAGCATGCACGCCTCGGACGAGCCGATCGTCGACGTGCCGATGACGTCGTTCCGGTCGGGCGCGTTCCAGAGGTCGGCGAGGATGCGCCAGCAGTACTCCTCGATCGCGGCGGTCGCCGGGTACTCGTCCTTGTCGATCATGTTCTTGTCGAACGCGTCCTTGTAGAGACGGTCGGCGTGCTCGTCCATCCACGTGCCGACGAAGGTCGCGAGGTTGAGTCGCGCGTTGCCGTCGAGCATCGTCTCGTCGCGCACGATGCGGTAGGCGGTGTCGGGGAGCATCGCGCCCTCCGGGATCCGCGTGTAGCGCGCGGTGGTGGCTTCGCCCTCGCGCGTGAAGGTCGGCTCGAGCGCCTCGTCCTGCATGACCATGTCCCCTCCAGGGTCGCTCGGCTCCCGGTCCCGCGTGCACGCGGAACTCGGAAGACTCTCGACCCCGGGAGGTGCCGGAGCCCCCCGGGCCGGTCACCGTCTACAGGGGTGACACTACGCCGCATGTCGGTCGAGCGACATCACGCGTTCTGGGTGGAAACAGCCGGTGAAGCGCGGTGACGCGCTCCTCAGCGCGCGTCGGCGCCGAGCGCCTTCGTGCAGTTCGCGCAGAGGCCGAACACGTCGACGACGTGGGCGGCCCCCGTGAACCCGTGCTCGGCGGCGACCCGCTTGGCCCACGACTCCACCTCGTCGGCGGCGATCTCGACCGTGAGCCCGCAGTTGCGGCAGATCAGGTGGTGGTGGTGGCCGGTCGTGCTGCACGCGCGGTAGAGCGCCTCGCCCTCGGGCGACTGCAGCGAGTCCGCCTCCCCGTTGGCGGCGAGGTCGCCGAGTGCGCGGTAGACCGTGGCGAGGCCGATGGGCGACCCGTTCGCGTGCAGCGAGGAGTGCAGCGCCTGCGCGCTGATGAAGCCCTCGGTCTCGTCGAGCGCCTCGCGAACGGCTTCGCGTTGCCAGGTGTTGCGTTTCATGCGATGCGTGCGTCCTCTGCGGTCTCCACGGGGATGGCGACTCGGTTCAACGGTAGCCCGCGCAGCTTTGAGATTCCCAGCGCGAGCGCGAAGAAGGCGGTCGCCGCGAGCACGATGCTCGGGCCCGCCGCGACGGCGAGCGCCCGCGACGCGAGCACCCCGATGACGCCGGATGCCGCGCCGATGAGCGGCGCCGTCCAGAGGATCGCCCGGTACGTCGGCACGACCATGCGGGCCGCGGCGGCGGGCGCGGCGATGAGCGCGATCGCGAGGATCGCCCCGACGGCCGGCAGCGCGCTCACGACCGTCGCGGCGATGAGCGCGAGCACGAGCAGCTCGATCGGCCACTCGCGGTAGCCGGCGGCGCGGAAGCCCGACGGGTCGAACGTCGAGAACGCGATCTCCTTGCCGAACATGGCGACGAGTGCGACGGCGATGAGGGCCACGGATGCCGCGAGCACGATGTCGGCGTCGGTCACCGTGAGGATCGAGCCCACGAGCAACGACTCCGCCCGCACGGGCAGCCCGGGGACGACCGCCTGCAGGATCGCGCCGATCGCGAACCCGCCGGTGAGCACGATGCCGGCGGCGACCTGCGCGCCCTGCCGCCGCACGCGCGCGATGCCCGCCATCACGGCCACGAGCACCACGGATGCTGCGGCAGCCCCGAGCGGCACGCTCACGCCGAGCGCCGCCGCGGCGACCGCGCCCGGGTACGTGCCGTGGGTCAGGGCCTGCGCGAAGAACGTGCGGCGACGGAGCACGACGAGGGCGCCGACGAACCCGGCGCCCGCGCCGATCACGATCGCCGCGACGAGGGCGCGCTCGAAGTAGCCCATCAGCGCCCCTCCCCCGCGACGACGGCGCGCGCATCGTCGAGCGGCCGCTCGTCGTCCGCTCGAGGCGCGAGCGTCCGCGTCCGCCCGCCCGCCCAGGCGGCGAGCAGCACGAGGGCGTAGCCCAGGACGAAGACGACGACGACGGTGCTGCCGGCCGGCAGGTCGATGCCCCAGCCGACGGACCCCCAGAATCCGACCGCGAGTCCGAACCACGCGCAGAGGCCCGCGAACACCGCCGCCGCCGGGAACAGCAGCCACAGCCGCTGCGTCGCGAGCCGCGCCACCGCGCCCGGCACGATCAGCAGCGCGAGCACGAGGAGCGTGCCGACCGTGCTCGCCGCCGCGACCACCACCAGCGCGACGGCGCCGTTGAGCACGAGGTCGAGCACGAACGCGGAGTTGCCGGCTGCGCGACTGCCGCCCGCGTCGAACGCGCGGAACAGCTGCTGCTTCAGGGTGAGGCCCACTGCGAGGAGCGCGACCGCGCAGACCGCGACGAGCGGCAGCACCTGGTCGGGCGGGATCGTGAGCACGCGGCCGAAGAGGAGCGCCTCGAGCTCGCCCGCGTAGTCGTCGCTGCGCGACACCACGATCACGCCGACGCTGAACGTCGCGGTGAGCACCACCGCGATCGCCGCGTCCGACGTGACGCCGGCCCGATCCAGCCAGGTCAGCACGAGCGCTGCCGCCAGCGCGGCGATCGCGGCGCCCGGGATCAGGCCCGCCGTGCCGCCCACCGCCAGGCCGATGGCGAGGCCGGGGAAGACCGCGTGGGTGAGTCCGTCGCTGATGAACTCGAGGCCGCGCAGGTTGACGAGCACGCCGACCACGCCCGCGACGACGGCGAGCACCAGCATGACGAGCAGCGCCCGCGCCATGAACGGCACCGCGAACGCGCCGAAGAGGGCGTCGAGCAGGCTCATCGACCACTCCCCCGGCCTCGGCGGACGCCCGCCCCGGCAGCTGCAGCGACCGTGCATTCCGCGTGCGGCATCAATGGCCCTCGTGTCCGGGCACGACGAGGGTGTGCTCGTCGATCTCGACCTCGACGCCCTCGAAGCACTCCTGCACGTTGCCCAGGGTCAGCACGTCGTCGACGGGTCCGAATGCGAGTTGCGTGCCGTTCACGAGCACCACGGCGTCGCACACGAGCTTCGCGAGCTCGAGGTCGTGCGTCGAGACGAGCACGGCGACGCCCTGCGCCTTCAGCGCGTGCAGCGTCGCGATGAGCGCATCGCGGTTCGGCTGGTCGAGGCCGTTGAACGGCTCGTCGAGCAGCAGCAGCGCGGGTTCGGAGGCGAGCGCCCGGGCCAGGAGGCCGCGCTGGCGCTGTCCTCCCGACAGTTCGCCGAACCGGCGCTTCGCGAGGTCGGCGAGGCCGACGGTCTCGAGCGCTTGGCGTACTGCCATGCGATCCGCCCGTCGGGGCCAGCGGAGCAGGCCCATGCGGCGGAACCTGCCCTGCATCACGACCTGCTCGAGGCTGATCGGGAAGTCGGGGTCGAGGTCGGCCGACTGGGGCAGGAAGCCGATCATGCCGTTGCGGGCATGCGCATCGCCCTGAGCCTCGCTCGCGGCATCCGACCGGCTCGAGCCGATGACCATGCGGCCGGCCGTCAGCGGCACCAGGCCGAGCACGCCCTTCAACAGGGTCGACTTGCCCGCCCCGTTGGGCCCGATGAGCGCCACCGCCTCGCCCGACGCGATCTCGAGCTCGAGGTCGGCGACCCCGCCCCCGCCCGGATGGGTGAAGGCGGCATGCTCGAGCCGCAGCACGGAGGAGTCGGTCATGCGGTCATCCTCGCAGCAGGGCGGGGAGCGGGGAAGGCGTGACGCCCCACGACTCGAGGATGAGGCTCGCGTTGTGGACCTGGCTGCCGAGGTAGGTCTCACCGGGCGAGCCCGCGACGCCGAGCGAGTCGCCGTAGAGCGCGTCGTCGCCCGAGTAGACGGTCACGCCCGCCTCCGATGCGATCGTCGCGGCGGCCTTCGGCGAGATCGACGCCTCGGAGAACACGGCCTGCACGCCCGTCGCGCGGATCTTCGCGACGAGGTCGTCGATCTCGGCCGCACTCGGCTCGGCGTTGTCGTCGAAGCTCGGGATGACGCTGCCCACGAAGGTGAGGTCGTAGGCGTCGATGAAGTAGGTGAACGCGTCGTGGTTGGTCACGAGCAGGCGCTGCGCCACCGGGACGGTGTCGACGTTCTCCTCGATCCAGTCGTCGAGCGCCTCGAGCTTCGCGAGGTAGGCGTCCTCGTTCGCGGAGACGGCGCCCGCGTCGATGCCCGGCACCGTCTCGAGGCCGTGCGCGATGGTGTGCACCATGTGCTCGGCGAGCTCGGGGTCGGTCCAGATGTGCGGGTTGCCGTCGCCGTGGTCGTGGCCCGCATGGTCGTCGGATGCCGCGTGGTCGTCGTCGTGCGCGTCGTCGTCGCTGGACGCAGCGTGGTCGTCTTCCGCGACATCCGCGTCGTCGCCGTGGTCGTGGTCGTCGGTGCCGTAGAGCTCGATGCCGGTGCTCGCGTCGATGAGCACGCCGTCGAAGCCCGAGGCGCTGACGGCGTCGTCGAGCCAGCCCTCGAGGCCCGCGCCGTTGACCACGAGCGCGTCGGCGTCGGCGAGCGCGAGCAGCTGCGCGGCCGAGGGGTCGAAGCTGTGTGCGCTCTGCGCCGGCGCCAGCAGCTGGGTGACCTCGGCCGTGTCGCCGACGAGCTCGCGGGTGAAGTCGCCGACCTGCGTGGTCGTGGCGACGATCGACGGGCCCCGCTCCCCCGCTGCGCCGGATGCCCCGGGGCTCGCGCACGACGCGAGCACGAGCACGCCCGCCGCCAGCACGGCACCCGTCGCGACGGCGGTGACGGCGCGGCGACGCGAAGCGGGCTGGCGTGAGGTCATGGTACGACGGTAACTGTTATTGATAATGATTGTCAAAACCATCTGGCGCCGCGGCTTCGACGGGCGCGTGGCCGGCGACACCCGGCACAACACCGCTGCCGGCAGCGTCATTCCGCGTCATCGTTCACGGCACGGTTGTGGAGCGTTTCGCCGACTGTCGCACCGGCATGCGAGCATGAAGCACGTGGACCTGACGACGACGCCCCTCACGTTGCACCCGTTCACCGTCGCCGACGCCGAGCGCGTGCTGTCCGGCGAGGTCGACCCGCACGACGGGTGGGAGGGCGGCTACGCCTTCACCGACGAGCCCGAACTCCTCAGCGAGTACGTTCGCGCGGTGCGCGAGACCGGTGACCCCGCGCCCTTCGGTCCGTACCTCGTGCGGCGCGAGCGCGACGGCCTGGCCATCGGGGGAGTCAACCTCTTCGGGCCGCCCGACGCCGACGGCGTGGTGGAGTTCGCCTTCGGGCTCGTGCCCGCCGTGCGCGGCCAGGGGCTCGCGGTCGACACCGTGCTCGAGGTGCTCGAGCTCGCCCGATCGGCGGGTGCCGCCGCGGTGCGTGCCGAGGCCGAGATCGGCAACCTGCCCGCGCGCCGCGCGCTCGAGCGGGCCGGGCTGGTCGAGGCCGAGCGCATCGACGACGCGATAACCTACCAGGCCCGCCTCTGACGAGCGGCGCTCGGCGCCTCACTCCAGGAGGAGCGCCGGCTCCTCGATGATCGACGCCACGTCGGCGAGGAACCGGCTCGCGACGTCGCCGTCGACGACCCGGTGGTCGAACGACGCGCCGATCGTGGTGACGTAGCGCGGGCGCACCTCGCCGTCGACGACCCACGGCTTCTGCTTGATCGTGCCGAGCGCCACGATGGCGACCTCGCCGGGATTGAGGATGGGCGTGCCCGTGTCCATCCCGAAGACGCCGATGTTCGTCACCGTGATCGTGCCGCCCTGCATCTCGGCCGGCTGGGTCTTGCCCTCGCGCGCCGTCAGCGTGAGCTGCTCGAGCGCCGTCGCCAGCTCGACCATCGTCATGCCCTGCGCCTCCTTGACGTTCGGCACGAGCAGGCCGCGCGGGGTCGCTGCGGCGACACCGAGGTTGACGAAGTGCTTGATGATGATCTCGTCGTCGGTCCACTGAGCGTTGACCGTCGGGTTGCGGCGCACGGCCCAGATCATGGCCTTCGCCATGATGAGCAGCGGCGAGACCCGAACGCCCGCGTAGTCGGGAGAGGCCTTGAGGCGCTTGACGTATTCCATCGTGCGCGACGCGTCGACGTCGACGAAGACGCTCACATGCGGCGCGGAGTATGCGCTCTGCACCATGGCGTTCGCGATGGCCTTGCGCACGCCCTTCACCGGCACGCGGGTCTCGCGGTCGATGGGGAGCTCGGGCGTCTGGATGTTGCGGAACACGCTGACCTGGCTCGCATCGCGGATCACGTCGTCGCGCGTGATCTCGCCCATCGCGCCGGTCGGCGCGACGCGGGAGAGGTCGACGCCGAGGTCCTTCGCGAGCTTGCGGATCGGGGGCTTCGCGATCACGGGCACGCGCGGCTCGGGGCGCACGGGACTGGTCGCGGCCGCGGTCGCCGCCTCATCGCCGGCAGCGGCGGGAGCGGGCGCGGGGGTCTCGGCCTCGGTGCGCGCCGCGAGGCGCTCGTGGGCGCCACCGGGGATCGGGTGCCGCTTGCGCCGCGTCGGCGCGGGGCCCGACGAGCCGTGGCCGACGAGGACGGCTCCGCCGCCCTCCGACGCCGCAGGCGCGTGCGACGCGACGGTGCCCGACGGGGGAGCGGGCACGGCCGGCGCCGTCGGCGCGGTGGGCGCCGCGGCCGCCGGCGCGGGCGCCGCGGCATCCGCGTCGGGTGCATCGGTCTGGATCACGAGGATCGGGGTGCCGACGTCGACCGTGCGGCCCTCGTCGACGAGCAGCTCGGAGACGACGCCCTCGAACGCGCTCGGCAGCTCGACGAGCGACTTCGCCGTCTCGATCTCGACGAAGACCTGGTCGAGGACGATGCGGTCGCCGGGCGCGACGCGCCACTGCACGATCTCGGCCTCGGTGAGTCCCTCACCGACATCGGGCAACGGGAATCGGATCTCGCTCATCTCACGCCTCTCTCGGGTCGCGGCCGGAGCCGCGGGTCAGTACGCCAGGGCGCGGTCGACGGCCTCGAGCACCCGGTCGGGGCTCGGCAGGAACTCGGACTCGAGCGCGGCGGGCGGGAACGGCGTGTCGAAGGCCGACACGCGCAGCACCGGGGCCTCGAGCGAGTAGAACGCCCGCTCGGCGACCGTGGCGGCGATCTCGGAGCCGATGCTCACGAAGCCGTACGCCTCCTGCGCGACGACCAGCCGGCCGGTGCGCTGCACCGAGTCGAGCAGCGGGCCGTAGTCGATGGGGGAGAGCGAGCGCAGGTCGACGACCTCGATGCTGGTGCCCTCGCCGGCGGCGATGTCGGCGGCCTGCAGCAGCGTCGAGATCATCGCGCCGTGACCGACGACGGTGATGTCGCTGCCCTGGCGGATGACGCGGCTCGAGTGCAGCGGCATGCCCGAGTGGTCGAGGTCGACCGGTCCCTTCGGCCAGTACCGGCTCTTCGGCTCGAAGAACAGCACGGGGTCGTTCGAGGCGATGGCCTCCTGGATCATCCAGTACGCGTCGTGCGGGCTCGAGGGGCTGACCACGCGCAGGCCCGGGGTGTGCGCGAAGTACGCCTCTGGGCTCTCCTGGTGGTGCTCGATCGAGCCGATGTGGCCGCCGTAGGGCACGCGGATGACGACGGGCATCGAGATCGAGCCGTCGTGGCGCACGGTCTGGCGCGCGAGCTGGGTCGTGATCTGGTCGAAGGCGGGGAAGATGAACCCGTCGAACTGGATCTCGCAGACCGGGCGGTACCCGCGCATCGCGAGGCCGATCGCGGTGCCGACGATGCCCGACTCGGCGAGCGGCGTGTCGAGCACCCGCTTGTCGCCGAACTCGGCCTGGAGGCCCTCGGTCACGCGGAACACGCCACCGAGCGGGCCGATGTCCTCGCCCATCAGCAGCACCTTGTCATCGCCGCGCAGCGCCTCGCGCAGGCCCGCCGTGATGGCCTTGGCCATCGAGAGGGTCTGGATGCCGCGCATGCCGCTCTCGGCATGTTCGTCCTGCGACGTCTCGACGTCGTCGGTTCGGGGCGCGGGCTCGGCGGGGGCCACGACGGTCTGCTGCTCGATCGCGTCGGCCACGGCGCGCTCCTCCTCGGTGCGTGCGCTCATGCCGCGCCTCCTTCGAAGCCCGACTCGTAGGACTCCAGCCAGGCCAGTTCCTCGTCCATCAGCGGATGCGGCTCGCTGTAGACGTGGGCGAAGATCTTCTCGCGCGTGGGCGCGGGCAGGTCGAGCGCGCGACGCCGCACGTCGGCGGCGACATCCGCCGCCTCGCCGTCGACCTCGTCGAAGAACGCGGCGGATGCCCCGCGGCCCTCGAGCCACGCGCGGTACCGCGTGATCGGGTCGCGCTCGGCCCAGTACGCCACCTCGGCGTCGGTGCGGTACTTCGTCGGGTCGTCGGCCGTGGTGTGCGCGCCCATGCGATAGGTCTCGGCCTCGATCAGGCTCGGTCCCTCCCCGGCGCGTGCCTCCTCGAGCGACTGGCGCGTGACCGCGTAGCTGACGAGCACGTCGTTGCCGTCGATGCGCACGCCCGGCATGCCGAAGCCGCCGCCGCGCAGCGAGAGCGGGCTGCGCGACTGGCGCGAGACGGGCACCGAGATCGCCCACTGGTTGTTCTGCACGAAGAACACCTGCGGCGTCTGGTAGCTCGATGCGAACACGAGCGCCTCGCTGGCGTCGCCCTGCGAGGTCGACCCGTCGCCGTAGTAGACGAGCACGGCGGTGTCGGCCTCGGGGTCGCCGGTGCCGGAGAGCCCGTCGAACTGCACGCCCATGGCATAACCGGTGGCGTGCAGCGTCTGCGACGCGAGCACGAGCGTGTACAGGTGGAAGTTGCCGTTCTCGGCGGGGTTCCAGCCGCCGAGGGTCGCGCCGCGCAGCAGCGACAGGATGTTCACGGGATCGAGCCCGCGGATCATGCCGACGATGTGCTCGCGGTACGAGGGGAAGATGTGGTCCTGCGCGCGGGCCGCGTGCGCCGAGCCGACCTGCGCGGCCTCCTGCCCGTGGCTCGGCACCCAGAGGGCGAGCTGGCCCTGGCGCTGCAGGTTCGCACCCGCGACGTCGAGGCGACGCGAGACCACCATGTCACGGTAGAACCGCTCGAGCACGTCGTCGGAAAGCGCCTCGACGAGGGGCAGGTAGGGCTCCGCCTCAGGGGTGGGACGGAGTTCTCCGGTGGGGGTCAGGAGCTGGACCGTCGGCGCGGTGAAGGCTCTCTCGCGGGCTGCCACCGTTCCACGCTACCCGCTAGGCCGGGTGCCCTTCTTGTGAGGCCGGTACAAGCTCACCCAGAATCCGGAGGAGGGTTTCGACAGACTCGGGCTCGCCGACCGAGATGCGAATGCCCTCGGGCGGGAACGCCCGCGTGACGAGTCCTGCGTCGAAGAGCCGCTCGGCGACCTCGACCGTGCGGTCGCCCGTGGGCAGCCACACGAAGTTGCCGTGCGCCTCGGGGACCGGCCAGCCCTGCTCGAGCAGGGCCGCACGCAGTGCCTCGCGGCGGCCCGCGATCGTCTCGACGCGGGCAAGCAGCTCCCGCTCGGCCTCGGGCTCGAGCGAGGCCAACGCCGCTGCGGCCGACGCCGCCGTCACGCTCAGCGGGATCGCGGTCGATCGTGCGGCGTCGAGGATGTACGCGGGGCCGATCGCGTAGCCGACGCGCAGGCCCGCCAGCCCGTACGCCTTCGAGAAGGTGCGGAGGATCACGAGGTTGGGGTACCTGCCGAGCAGGGTGCTCCCGTCGACGGATGCCCCGGGCCCGGTCGGCTCGGTGCGCACGAACTCGATGTACGCCTCGTCGAGCAGCACGAGCATGTCGGCGGGCACCCGGGCCATGAAGGCCTCGAACTCGTCGGCGGTGACGATGACGCCCGTCGGGTTGTTGGGGGAGCAGACGATCGCGACCCGGGTGCGCTCGGTGACGGCGTCGGCCATCGCATTGAGGTCGTGCCCGTGGTCGCCTCGGTTCGACACCTGTATGCTCGTCGCGCCCGAGACCGTGACGAGCCCGGGGTACGCCTCGAACGATCGCCAGGCGTACACGACCTCGTCGCCGGGGCCGGCGGCGGCGGCGATGAACTGCGCGAGCAGCGACACCGATCCGGCGCCCACGATCACCTCGTCCGTCGAGACGCCGAACCGCTCGGCGAGCTTCTCGCGCAGGGCGAGCGCGGTCGCGTCGGGGTAGCGGTTGACCTCGTTCGCGGTGGCGGCCACGGCCTCGGCGACGCCGGGCAGCGGCGGGAACGGGTTCTCGTTGCTCGACAGCTTGTAGCCGTCGGCCGGCGCCGGGCGGCCCTGTCGGTACGCGGGGAGGGCGGCGATCTCGGGGCGGAGGCGCACGCCGGCGGGGGTTGGCTCCGTTGCGGTCACGCGTTCCACCGTACCCCTTCGATCGCAGGGCGCCGTCTGCCAGAGTGGGACCCATGCGGTTCATCGTCAAGGTCATCGTCGTCGCCTTCGCGCTCTGGTTGACCACCTTCATCGTCACGGGAATCCGGGTGGTGCCGTACGAGGACACGACCCTCGCCACGGTGCTCACGTACCTGCTCATCGCGCTCATCTTCGGCCTCGTGAACGCCTTCGTCGGCACGTTCGTGAGGATCGTCGCATTTCCCCTGTACGTGCTCACGCTGGGCCTCATCTCCTTCATCGTGAACGGCCTGCTGCTGCTCCTCGTCGCATGGATCAGCAGCCTGATGGGATTCGGGCTCGTCATCGACGGGTTCTGGTGGGGCGTGCTCGGCGCCCTGGTGCTCGGCCTCATCAGCTGGCTGATCGGGCTCATCGTGCGCCCGTCGCGGGACTGACCTCGCGGGTCGCGACCCAGTCGCTGCGCAGGCCGGTGCCGCCGCCGGTGACCTCGTCGACGAGCGCACGCCACTCGACCAGCCGCGGCTCGTCGGAGTCGTCGACGAGGGCGGCGGTCTGCCGGTAGCGGGCGAGCTCGTGCGCCGGGACCGCCGCCGCGTACTCGCGGTCGGGCTCGAGCACGCTGCGGGCCACCGTGACGCGATCGGGTGACGGATGCCCCGCGCCGCCCGTCGCGGGGACGAGGTCCTCCTCGTGCTCGACGGAGAGCACGCACACGCCCTCGCGGGTCGGCGCGGAGGCGACCGGCCCGCCGAGGTTCAACGCGCCGACCGCTCCGAGCTCGGGATCGGCGGCGAGCTTCGCGGCGATGATGCCGCCACCGGAGTAGCCCACCGCGAGGAGCGGTTCGCCCGGCTGCGCACCCGCCTCGGTGAGCGCTTCGCGCACCGCACGCTCGCCCGCCGCCGAGTCGGCACCCGTGAACCGCAGGCGGTCGAGCTTCGCGTCGTCGGCGACGCCGTGCGTGTTGCTCGTCATGTCGGCGGTCTCGGCGCCGGCGATGAGCCCGAAGTCCGCGGTGCCGCCGACGTAGACGATCCAGCGCGGATCGGCCGCGGTGCCGTATCGCTCGATCCGGATCTGCGGCGCATCGTCGCCCGAGGGTACCCGCTCGGCGAGGTCGCGCACGCCGGCGGGCGCAGCCACGACCTCGCCGAGGTGCGATGCCGCCTGGGCCGGATGCCCAGCGGGTGCCCCATCCACGCCGGCTCGATCGGCAGCGGATCCGCGCGCGCCGGCCTCGACGCGCGTCACACGCACGGGGCCATCGACGAGCACCTTGCTGCCCACGACGCCGAGCAAGCCGGTGGCCGCGAGCACGATCGACGCGCTCTCGGGCGCACCGATCACCGCCCCGAGTCCGCCGGGCACGGGCAGGTGGAACGCGGCCGAGAACGCCTCGTCGGCGTGGTCGGCGGCCAGGCGCACGAGTCGCACGAACCCGGGATCGGAGAGGAGGTCGCGGTGCTCGTCGAGCCACGCGGCGAGGGGCGACGGCCCCCAGCCGAGCGCGCTCCAGATCGCCGACCCCGCCCACTGGCCGCCGGCGGCGAGCACGCCGCCGAGCAGGAGCGCCGGCGCATGAAGCCCGAGCCAGGGCGCCGCCACCGCCGCGCCGAGCTGCCAGAGTCCGTCGACGAGCCGTTCGGTGACGCCGTACCGTTCCGCCGACTCGAGCAGCGACGAGTGCATCGTCAGCGCCAGGTCGCGGGACTCCTCGAGGCGGACGCACCCGACGCCGGCGTGCCACGCCGGCGTAGCGGCATCGACCACTGCGATCGGATCGTCGACGTCGAGCAGGTCGAGTCCACGCCGCAGCACGCCCGCGCGAGCCAGCCAGCCGTCGACGATCGGGACCACCGCGCCCAGGGAAGCGGCCGCGACGAAGAGCTCGTCGACCGCGACGGCGAACGTTCCGCCGCCGGACACGACCAGCCCGCCCGCGCCCTCGTCGCCCGGACTCGAGAACGCGCTCACCGGAACCCTGCCGCGGCCTCCGCCTGGGCGTCGAGCTGCTGCTCCAGCCGCCGGATGCGCACCTCGAGCGCGGCTTCGGCCTCGGCGAGCGCGCCCGCCGCTCCCGCGAGGAGTACCCGCAACTCGTCGAGCCGTGCCGCGTATGCGTCGGCCGCGCCGGATCTCCATGTGCGCGCCGGCTCGGGGAGCAGGCCCGGCCAGGCGCTCCGCACCTCGTCGAGCAGCGAGCGGAGCATGAGGAGGTGCCGGCGCGCGCCCTCGACCTGATCGGCGGTGACGGCGCGACCGGTGAGCGCGGCGAGGAGCAGGTCGTCGTCCATGGCGTCAGCGTCCCAGTGGCGCAGGCCGCCCCACGCCGTCGGCGCGGCATCCGTGCGCACCTCGAGAGCTCGGCGGCCTGTGGAGGACGAGCCGACCGCGGGCGAGCGCAACCGACCCGGCTCAGTCGAGCTGCACCTGCTCGAGCACGTACGACGCCACCCGTCCGAAGTCGCCCGACGGGCCGGTCCGGTCGACGACCGCGCTCGCGATCACCAACGCCCAGCCGCGGGCGCGGTCCCACGTCGCTTCGTCGACGCCGCGCCGCGCCTCGAGCTCGGCGCGGAACACCCGTCGAGCGCGGGCGTCGAACGTGAGCCACGCGGTCGCGAGGTCGGTCGCCGGATCGCCCGCCGTGATGTCGCCGAAGTCCACCACCGCGACGAGCGCCGCCGACGGCGCGAGCAGCAGGTTGTGCGGGTGCAGGTCGCCGTGCAGCCACACGGGCGGGCCCGACCAGGCGGATGCCGCGAGCGCCCGATCCCACACGCGGGCGAGTCCTGCGGCATCCGGGATCCGTCCCCGGGCCAGCCGGGCCCGCACGTCCACGTCGCGGTGCGCGAGCGGGACGCCGCGATACGGATTGGCCGGGGCATCCGCCGGCGCCGGGATCGCGCCGAGCTCCGCGACGAACGCGGCCAACCCGTTCACCGCGACCCCGCGCGTCTCGGCGTCGAACGCGAGCCCGCTGGCCCCGTCGAACCACGGCACGATGCTCCACGGCACGTCGTAGCCGAGCTCGGGAGCGGGCCGTCCGTTCCGGACGGGCGCGGGCACGGCGACCGGCAGGAGCGGCGCGAGCCCGGGCAGCCAGCGTTGCTCGTTCCACATGAGCCCGACCGCCTCGCGGCGCCGCGGCATCCGCACCGCCAGCCGTTGGCCGAGGCGGAACATCGCGTTGTCCCAGCCGTTCGCGACGAGGCGCACCTCGCCGGAGAGGTCGGGGTGCTGGGTCGCTACGAGCCGTGCCGCGAGCGCCTCGTCGACGTGCAAGTCGGGCGCCGGGGCATCCGTCATGCCGACCCCCTTCTCGCACCGACGACCCGGCGTGACGCGGGCCCCAACTGCCACTGTGCTGCACTGCTGATCTCGTCCACAATGGGAGGCATGACGCGAGCGGAGCCCGCGGGGGACGCCGCGCAGCCCTTCCGAGTGTCCTTCGTGTGCACCGGCAACATCTGCCGCTCGCCGATGGCCGAGGTCGTGCTGCGCTCCCTCGCCGAACGCGCGGGGCTCGGCGACCGCATCACCATCGAGTCGGCCGCGACGGGGGACTGGCACGTCGGCGAGCAGGCCGACCAGCGCACCATCGACGCCCTCGAGCGCCGCGGCTACGACGGCACCCATCACCGCGCGCGGCAGTTCGACGCGGCGGACTTCCCGGCGCTCGACCTCGTGGTCGCGTTCGACCGCGGGCAGGCCCGCATCCTGCGCAACCAGGCGCCCTCGTCGGTCGACCTCGACAAGGTGCGGCTGCTCCTCGAATTCGACCCCGAGCTCGCGCCGCTGCAGGACGTGCCCGACCCCTATTACTCCGACGATGCGACCTTCGATCGGGTTCTTGGGATGATAGAGCGGTCGACGTCGGCGCTCTTCCGGCAACTCGCCCCCGCTCTCAGACAAGGAAACCGATGACTCCGCTGCCTCCCCAGCCGCTCAGCCCGCTCGACGGACGGTACCGCGCCGCCGTCGAAGCGCTCGGCGAGTACCTGTCGGAGGCGGGCCTCAACCGCGCCCGCGTGCAGGTGGAGGTCGAGTGGCTCATCGCGCAGACCGACCGCAGGTTCTTCGGCTCGTCGCCGCTGTCGGCCGAGCAGCAGGCGCAGCTGCGCTCGATCGTGACGGAGTTCGGGCAGGCCGACATCGACGAGCTCGCCACGCTCGAGGCGACCACGCGCCACGACGTGAAGGCCGTCGAGTACTACGTTCGCCGCCGGCTCGAGCTGCTCGGCCTCGACGACATCGCCGAGCTCACGCACTTCGCCTGCACGAGCGAGGACATCAACAACCTCTCGTACGCGATCACCGTGCGCGACGCGGTCGAGCGCGTCTGGCTCCCGAAGTACCGGGGCGTCATCGACGCACTGAGTGCCCTGTCGGTCGAACTGCGGGATGCCGCGATGCTCTCGCGCACGCACGGGCAGCCCGCGACGCCCACCACCATGGGCAAGGAGCTCGCGGTCTTCGCCTACCGCCTCGAGCGCATCGCCCGCCAGGTCGAGGCGACCGAGTACCTCGGCAAGTTCTCGGGCGCGACCGGCACGTTCTCGGCGCACGTGGTCGCGGCGCCGGATGTCGCGTGGCCCGACGTGTCGCGCGAGTTCGTCGAATCGCTCGGGCTCACCTGGAACCCGCTCACGACCCAGATCGAGTCGCACGACTGGCAGGCGGAACTCTACGGCAAGGTCTCGCATGCGAACCGGGTGCTGCACAACCTCGCGACCGACATCTGGACCTACATCTCGCTCGGCTACTTCCGGCAGATCCCGGCGGCCGGAGCGACGGGCTCGTCGACCATGCCGCACAAGGTGAACCCGATCCGGTTCGAGAACGCCGAGGCCAACCTCGAGCTCTCGAGCGCCGTGCTCGACTCGCTCGCGGCGACGCTCGTCACGAGCCGCCTCCAGCGCGACCTCACGGACTCGAGCGCGCAGCGCAACATCGGCGTCGGCTTCGGCCACTCGATGCTCGCCCTCGACAACATCGAGCGAGGCCTCGGCGAGATCGACCTCGACCGCAACCTGTTGCTGGCCGACCTCGACGTGAACTGGGAGGTGCTCGGCGAGGCGATCCAGACGGTCATCCGCGCCGAGGTGGTCGCCGGCCGATCGACCATCGCCGATCCGTACGCGCTGCTCAAGGACCTCACCCGCGGCAAGCGCGTCGGCGCGGCTGACCTCGCCGCGTTCATCGAGGGCCTCGAGATCGGCGACGACGCGAGGCGCCGCCTGCTCGCGCTCACGCCCGCGACGTACACGGGCATCGCGTCGGGGCTCGTCGACCGGCTCTAGGGATCGGCGGGCGACGAGCACCCCGCCACGCTGCGTCTCCGGCGCCCGCTCTGCGCCACTTCCGCTCGCTCCGCGCCACCCGTCCTGGCGCGGACGGCGCCGAATTGGCGCGAAGCGACCACGTCCGGTGCCGTCGGATGCCGCGTCCGGCGTCCGCTCTTCCGGCGGGCGATGATCCGCGGGAGGATGTGGGGATGGTGACCGTCGAACGGTCGCATTCCCGGCGCACCGGACGGCGCGTGCTGGCATGGTCGGCCATCGGCCTCACCGCCCTCTGCGCGGCCGGGTACGCGGCCCAGCGCGCAGCGGCGACACGTGACGCACGTCGATTCCCGCCTCCCGGCCGCCTCGTCGACCTCGGCAGCGTCCGCCTGCATCTCGACGTCCATGGCGAGGGCCGGGGAGGGCCGACGGTGGTGCTCGAAGCCGGGCTCGGGTCGTTCTCGCCGAACTGGCACTGGGTCCAGCTGGCGTTGGCCGACCACATGCGGGTCGTCGCGTACGATCGCGCCGGACTCGGCTGGAGCGACCCGAGCCCGGCGCCCCGCGACGGGGCCACGATGGCCGTGGAGCTGCACGGAGCGCTCCGCACCGCCGGGATCGACGGCCCGTTCGTGCTGGCCGGGCACTCCTTCGGAGGCTTGGTCGTGCGCTCATTCGCCGAGCTCTACCCGCACGAGACGGCCGGCCTCGTGCTCGTCGACGCGTCGCATCCCGACCAGTGGGCGCGTTGGCCGGTGCCGCAGGCGCATCGACTTCAGGTCGTCTCGCTGACCGTGTCGGCCGCGCTGGCGCGGTTCGGGCTGTTCCGCATCGTCGATGCGTTCGGCGCCGTCTCCGACGGGCTGCCCGAGCGGCAGGTCGCGGAACTGAACGCGGGCTTCATGCGGCCCTCGACCTCGGCGACCGAGGCGGCGGAGATGCGGGAGTGGGAGGCGACCACTCGACCGTTCCTCCACCGCGCCGCTCCGCTCGGCGACCTGCCCCTTGCCGTCCTCGGAGTCGGCGTCCAGCCCATGGGCGCCGAGACACTCACCGCCCTGCAGGAGGAGCTGCCCGGACTCTCGACGAACTCCGCGCGTCGCGTCGTCGCGGACGCGACGCATGAGGCGCTCATCTCCCACCGCGACCACGCCGACGCCGTCGCGGCGGCGATCCTCGCGGTGGTCGACGCGACGGGCGGCGCGCGCGTGGATGACGCGTGGACGGCGCGCGCGGGCTGAGCTCCCGGTCATGGAACGGGCCTGCTCGTGGCAGCCGCCCTCGGCCGGGTCGGGCATGCGCATCGCCCCCGGGTGCAATTCAGGTACGCGCTCGGCGCGTCGCCGCGACACGCCGGAGGCCGACCGCGCGACACACCTCCCGACCTGAATTGCGCACACGAACGAGGTCGGTGCGCGGGGGTCGGCCGCGGCATCCGTGCGCGCCGTAGCGACGCAGCGGCGCCCCTCAGTGCCCGGGCGGCGGAGCCTGCGGCCCGTCGAGGCCCGGGCCGCCGTCGGCGTCGCCCGGCTCGCGAGGCCCGTCGCGCCCCTCGTGCCGGTGCGCCTCGTCGTCGCGCAGCTCGGCCGACTCCGACGCGTCGGGCTTGACGGCCAGCGCGAACAACGCGAGCGCGACGAGCACGACGATGAAGACGCCGCCGGTCGCGATGAGCGCCAGCGTGAGGTCGCGGGTGACCACGAGCGTGATCACGCCCGTGAAGATCGCCGCTATGGCGGAGCCGCCCACGTACTCGACGGGGCGCAGCACGTCTCGCCGGCTGGGCTTGTAGTCGCCGGGACCCTGGGTCACGAGTGCTGCTCCGATCCGGATGCCGCAGCGCCCGGCGCCGCAGCCCACTTCAACGAGAACCCCCCGATGACGAGGTAGACGCCGAGGATCACGAAGTACGCGCCGAGCAGGCCGACCGCCGTGACGGAGTCGGGCGGCAGCAGCAGGAACACGACCGCGGCCACGGCCGTGAACGCGCCGGCGGCGATCCAGTCGCGCGCCGCCGACGTGCGGCCGCGGGCGCGCAGCCCCGCGTAGAGCTCGACGAAGCCGGTGACGGCCGCCCACACGCTCACGAGGTAGAGCAGGTAGGGGAGGCCGCCGGGGATCGTGACGGCGAGCAGGCCGGCCGCGGTGGTCGCCACGGCGTTCACGAGGAACAGCGAGCGGATGCCGCGGTCCTCGACGAGGCGCAGCGACAGCGCGCCGACGACGAGTCCGGACACGATCGCCCAAGCGCCGAACACGACGAGGCCGAGCTCGGGCGCGTGGTTCTGCGAGAACGTGATCACGGCCGCCGGCACGAGTGCGAGGAGTCCGCGCACGACCGGGACGACCCAGTACTGGGTGCGCTCCGGGGCGGCATCGCGGGCGGTGGCCACGGCGACCTCTTTCACATCGGAGGGGGGTACCGACCCATCCTACGTGGGCTCCCCGGCCGTCCCGAATCGGGCGGATTCCCGTCGCGAACGGCCCCTTCGTCGGGGCCGCTCAGCTGTCGTTGCGATCGACGAGCGCGCGCCCGAGCCGCAGGAGCTCCGCGCGGAGCGACGCGGGCTCCTCGACCTCGACGTACTCCGCCCAGCCGGCAAGCCCCCGGGCGAGCAGCTGATCGGTGGGTGCCGTGATCCGTACCCGCGAACGCATCGCGTCGACGGATGCCTCGTGCACCGCGCGCTGGCCGAACTGCGTGTGCAGCAGCGGCACGATCCCGCTGTCGACGATGACCGTCGCCGACGCGGCCGCCCGCTGCTCCTCGACCTCCGCCGTCACGCGCTCCCAGAGCTCGGCCAGGTCGAGGTCGTCGGGTCGCTCGGCCGGCTCGTCGGTCACGGTTGCCTCGAGCATCCGATCGACGCGGTAGGTGCGCTCGGCTCCGTCGACCGCGCCGAGGAGGTACCAGCGGTCGCGCTTGCGCACGAGCCCCCACGGGTCGACGAGTCGATCGACGGGATCGTGGTTCCACGCGACGTAGCGCACCCGCACGCGTCGCCGCTGCACCACCGCCGCCTCGAGCACGGGCAGGAGCTCGGGCCGCTCGCCGGCGTCGCGCCCCCACTCGCCCGGGTCGATGACGACCGCGTCGGCGGCGGCCGCGGCATCCGTTCGGAAGCTCTCGGGCAGCGCCCGCACGAGCTTGCGCAGCGCGGCCTTGGCATCGGGGTCGACGGATGCCGCGGGCCCCACGAGCAGGAACAGTGCACGCGCCTCGGGCGCCGTGAGCCCCGAGAGGTCGGTGCGGGCGCCGCCGAGCAACTGCCAACCTCCGCCGCGGCCGGCCTGCGGGTAGACGGGGATGCCCGCCGCCGACAGCGCCTCGAGGTCGCGGCGGGCCGTCGCGACCGAGACCTCGAGCTCCTCGGCGAGCTGCGCGGCGGTCACGCGGCCGCGCGCCTGCAGCGTGAGCAGGGTGGCCACGAGGCGGTCGGCGCGCATGTTCCGATTCTCCTCGCAAAAGTAGTCAGAGGGTGAGCACTTCTGTGTTCGAAACTGGGATCACCAGCACGAAGACCGCGACACCGGATGATCCGGTCACACGAGAGGAACCGCAGATGCTCAGGGGATTCGCCACCGTCAGCTACTACGCCGCCGACCTCGAGGCTGCTGCCGCCTGGTACGCCGAGGTACTCGGCATCGAGCCGTACTACCGTCGCCCGGGCTACACCGAGTTCCGCGTCGGCGACACCGGCGACGAGCTCGGGCTCATCGACGCGCAATACCGGCCGCAGGGTCCGGCCGAGCCGGGTGGCGAGGTCGTGTTCTGGCACGTCGACGACCCCACCGGATCCTATGAGCGCCTGCTCGCGCTCGGGGCGACGCCGTACCAGCCGCCGATCGAGCGCGGCCCGGGCTTCGTGACCGCGGTCGTCGTCGACCCGTTCGGCAACCTGCTCGGCGTCATGTACAACCAGCATTACCTCGACGTGCTCGCGACCCGCGCGGTCGCCGCCCCGGTCGTCGAGTAGCGGTCCCGCCCGGTTACAGCGCCTTCACCGCCGTGAGCACCTTCGCGAGCGAGTCCTTCGCGTCGCCGAACAGCAGCGTGGTCTGCGGTTCGTAGAGCAGTTCGTTCTCGATGCCCGCGAAGCCCGGCCGCATGGACCGCTTGAGGAACACCACCTGGCGCGCGTCCTCGACCTCGAGGATCGGCATGCCGTAGATGGGCGAGCCGGGCGTGGACTTCGCCGCGGGGTTCACGACGTCGTTCGCCCCGACGACGAGCGCGACATCCGCCTGCTTGAACTCGCCGTTGACCTCGCTCATCTCCTTCAGCGACTCGTACGGCACGTTCGCCTCGGCGAGCAGCACGTTCATGTGGCCGGGCATGCGGCCGGCCACCGGGTGGATCGCGAACACCACCTCGGTGCCGCGCGCCTCGAGCGCGGCCTGCAGCTCGGCCACCGTGTGCTGGCCCTGCGCCACCGCGAGGCCGTAGCCCGGCACGATGATCACGCGCTGGGCGTAGCCGAGCAGCACCGCGACGTCCTCGGCGCTCGACGAGCGCACCGGGCGGTCGGAGACGTCGGTCGACCCCGCCGTCGAGCCGCCGCGGAACGCCCCGAACAGGATGCCGGAGACGCTGCGGCCCATGGCCGACGCCATCGCGCGGGTCAGGATCGTTCCGGAAGCGCCGACCAGCGTGCCCGCCACGACGAGCAGCACGTTGCCGAGCACGAGGCCCGACGCCGCGACCGCGAGTCCGGTGAAGGCGTTGAGCAGCGAGATCACGATCGGCACGTCGGCGCCGCCCACCGGCAGCACGAGCAGCACGCCCGTGACGAGGCCGAGCACGAGCAGCACGACGGCGAGCCAGCCTGCGCCGGTGGCGATGATGAACCCGGATGCCACGATCGCCGCCAGGAGCGCAAGGCCCATGAGCACCGGCAGCCCGGCGAACACGACCGGCCGCGTGGTCATGAGCTCCTGCAGCTTCGCGAAGGTGACGAGCGACCCCGAGAAGGAGATCGCGCCCACGAGCAGCGTGAACACGATCGCGAGGCGCACCCACGGGTCATCCGTGTGGGGCAGCTCGAGGAGCGCCACGAGCGCCGCCGCACCGCCGCCGACGCCGTTGAAGAGCGCGACGAGCTGGGGCATCTGCGTCATCTGCACGCGACGCGCGACCGGCGCCGCGATCGCCGCGCCCACGGCGATGGCCGCGAGGATCCATGGGATGTTGTCGAGCTTCGTCGAGAGGAACACCGTGATCACGGCCACGAGCGCACCGGCCGCGCCGATGAGGTTGCCGCGGCGCGCGGTCTTCGGCGAGCTCAGCCCCTTCAGGGCGAGGATGAAGCAGACAGCGGCGACGAGGTAGAGGATGGCGGTCCAGGTGGGGGAGAGGATCGTCATCGACCGGACTCCTTCGGGTCGGTGGAGGCGGGTGCAACGGTGCCGCGTGCTCGCTTCGACGAGCTCAGCGAGCGCCTGGTCCCTGAGCCCGTCGAAGGACGGCCGCGGAACATCTCGAGCATGCGGTCGGTGACGACGAAGCCGCCGACGAGGTTGGCGGTCGCGAGCACGACGGCGACGAGGGCGAGCGCGAGCGTCCAGCCGTCGGCTGCTTGGCCGGCGACGATGATCGCGCCGACGAGGATGATGCCGTGGATCGCGTTCGCGCCCGACATCAGCGGGGTATGCAGTGTGCTCGAGACCTTCGAGACCACCTCGAAGCCCACGAACACCGCGAGCACGGTGATGGTGAGCAGTGCGACGCCGTCCATCAGCGGGCTCCTTCCTGTGCGTCCGGTGCGTCGGCGTCCGGTGCGTCGGCGGCCAGCGTCTCAGCGGTCGCCGGATGCCGCACCTCGCCGTCTCGGGTGAGGCACGCGTCCATCACCACCACGTCGCCGAAGTCGGGCTCGACCGAGCCGTCGTGCGTCATGAGCGCGAGCAGGTTGGCGACGTTCTTCGCGTAGAGGCGGGAGGCGTCGGCGGGCATCGTCGACGCGGCATCCTTCATGCCGACGACCGTGATCGTCCCGGTGCCGTCGGCCGTCGGCACCGCGACATCCGATCCGGCCACCGAGCCCTCGACGTTGCCGCCCGACTCGGCCGCGAGGTCGACGACCACCGAGCCGGGGCGCATCGCCCGCACCATGTCGGCCGTGACGAGCAGCGGCGCCGGGCGTCCCGGGATCGCGGCGGTCGTGATGAGCACGTCGGCCTCGGCGATGTGCGGTGCGAGCAGTTGGCGCTGGCGGGCGGCGCGGTCGGCGCCGAGCTCCTTCGCGTAGCCGCCGCTCGCGTCGGCGGCGTCGAGGTCGAGGTTGATGAACGTGCCGCCGAGCGACTGCACCTCATCGGCGGATGCCGCGCGCACGTCGTTCGCCGAGACGCGGGCGCCGAGGCGCTTCGCCGTGCCGATCGCCTGCAGGCCGGCGACGCCCGCGCCGAGCACGAGCACCCGGGCCGGCGGGATCGTGCCCGCGGCCGTCATGTACAGGGGGAAGAATCGCGGCAGGCGCATCGCGGCCTCGAGCACGCAGCGGTAGCCGGCGACGAGCGCCTGGCTCGTGAGCGCGTCCATCGACTGCGCCCGGGAGATGCGCGGCACGAGCTCGAGCGCGAAGGACGTGACGCCGGCGTCGGCGAGCGCGCGCACCGTCGGCAGCTCGCTCGACGGGGAGGCGAGGCCGATCGTGATGGCGCCGCGGCGCAGCCGGGCGGGCGTCGCGGGGTCGAGCGGGCGCACGTGCAGCAGCACGTCGAGGTCGCCGAGCTCGAGCACCTCCTCGACGGTCGCGCCGGCCTCTTCGTAGGCCGAGTCGGCGTGCCCGGATGCCTCGCCGGCGCCGTGCTCGACGAGCACCTCCAGTCCCAGGCCGACCAGCTGGCGCACGGTCTCGGGCGTGGCGGCGACCCGGCGTTCGCCCGCTCGTCGCTCTCTCGCGATGCCGACCCTCACGGGCTCTCCTCTCACACGGGAGTGCAGCGGAGCCGGGCGTGGGGAGACCCATGCGGCGGCACTGCTGCACGTGTCGTCCACAGTACGTGCCGACGCGGCATCCGAGCCATGGTTCGCCCGTTTCAGGGGCGAAAGTTCGCAGGATCTTTCACGCTGCGGAACTGCCGGCGTCGACGGATGCCACGGCGACGCCCTCTGCCCGACGGAACGGGATCGAGCTCGCGAGGCACAGCACCACCAGGCACGATACGGCGAGGATCGCGACCCACGCGCCGCGGGGCTGGTCGAGCGCCAGGCGAAGTCCGCCGATGGCCGGGACGGTCGCGACGATCCCGCCGATCACCGCGAGCGCGAGGATGCCGCACGTGATGCGACCCCAGAGGGCGCCCCGGCCCGACACCGCGAACCCGCCGGCGATGGCCGCCAGGGCGACCGCGACTGCACCGCCGCCGAGGCCCTGTGTGAAGAGCGCGACGAGTGCACCCGGCATCGTCATCGGCAGCACGGCCAACGTCAGCGGTGCGAGGGCGAGCCAGCGCCAGTGCCGACGCCCGCCGGTGCGCCGGAAGTACTCGGCGAGGCCCAGCAGCGCGCCGGTGATCGCGCCCGCGCCGATGATCGCCACGAACGTGCCGTACCAGTCGACCCGTGAGGCGCCGCCGACGATCTCCGACATGTAGGCCCGGAACCCGGCGCCCCAGGCGACGCCGCACACCGCGCCGACCAGCACGAACGCGGTCGCCGCCGGCTTCGTCTTCTTCGATGTCGTGCCACGCGTCGGCTCGACCTGCTCGACGACCATGTCGGCACCTCCGTCCGTCGTGCCGTTGCGGCGAGCCTACGGCTTCGGCGGCTCGCCGACATGGGTGCCAGCCCCCATCGCGGTCGCGGCCTGCCCCGGTGCTGTGCTGCGCACGGATGCCGCGTGCTGCAGCGTGCACGTGCGGCTCACCGAGCGGCGGTCCTGATCACTCGGAGGGCTGGAGGTCCATCGGCGCGAGGTCGTAGCCGACCGTGTACTTGCGCTTCGGATCGAGGGCGTCGATGAGGGCGACCAGCGCGTGCTGGATCTCGATGAGCCGGCGGTGGTCGCCGCGGGCGACGAGCTCCATGCCGCTGTCGACGGGCGTGAACCAGCCGCGGAAGTCGGGGTCGTCGCGGAAGCGCTTCGTGAACGAGGCGTAGCCCAGGACGTGCGGGATGCGTGTGCCCGTGTCGGTCACCGTCTCCCAGGTGAGCATGAGCTCCCCGATCGCCCGCTGCTCGGTCGTGAAGAAGAGGAACCCCTCGCTGTGCTCGCTGCGCCGCAGCGTCTGCAGCACGGTGTCGATCAGTCGCTGCACGGCGATGTCGCGGCCGCCCTCGCCGCTGGAGGAGAGCACGGCCTGCCGGCGGGCCTCGATCCAGCCGAAGTAGTTCGCGAACAGGTAGGCCGTGCTCGTGACCGCGTAGTCGCCGTGGCTCTTGTAGCGCTGCACGAGCGGCACCCAGCCCGACTCGACGATGTTCACGATGCGCGACTGAAGCTCGGCCGCGGCCTGGGCGAGCGGTTCGTAGACGCGCTCGGCGGCCTTGATGGCCGACTGGGTCTCCATCCGCTCCTCGCGCTCGGCGTCGAGCTCGGAGGCGAGCCGTGCGGTGCGGATCGAGAACAGCCCGGTGATGACGACGCTCGCCGCGCTCAGCACGAGCGCGACGATCGTGAGGATGGCGTCCATGCCCATGTCGCCGATGGTACGGGCGGGTGCGCTCGTACCGGCCGGGGCTCGCGGCACCGTGGCGAGCGCCCTCGAGAGCGTCGGGCGTCGCCTCGCGTAGACTCACGAGTTCGCCGGGCGTCGGACCGCGGAGCCGCGCCCCCGTCTCCGAGGAGGAGGAGCGTGCACTCGACCGGCTTCACCCCGACCGGGATCGCCTATGACGTGGCCTCGGGATCCGGCCTTCCCGTCGTGCTGATCCACGCTGGAATCGCCGACCGCCGGATGTGGGACCCCCAATGGCCGGCACTCGCCGCGTCACGACCGGCCGTGCGGCTCGACCTGCGCGGGTTCGGGGACTCGACGGCCCAGCCCGACGGCGAGCTGTCGCACGTCGACGACGTGCTCGAGGCACTCGACCACCTCGGCATCCCGAGGTGCCACCTCGTCGGCGCCTCCTTCGGGAGCGGCGTGGCCGTCGAGGTGGCATTGACCCGGCCCGAGCTCGTCGAGTCGCTGCTCCTCAGCCCGCCCGGCGGCAGCCTGCTCTCCGAGCTGACGGCGGACCTGCAGCGCTTCTTCGACGCCGAGCGTGACGCGCTCGCGCGCGACGACCTCGACTCGGCCGTCGAGGCCAACGTGGAGACGTGGGTGGTCGGGCGTCGGCGAGACCCTGCCGCGGTCGATCCGGCCATCGTCGACGCGGTACGCGCGATGCAGCGACGAGCGTTCGAGATCGCGGCCTCGTGGCGGGAGGACCTCGCCGAGGCACAGCTCGAACCTCCCGCTCTCGAGCGGCTGTCGGAGGTCGCAGCGCGCACGCTGGTGCTGGTCGGCGGTCACGATCTCGATACGACCCACGACGCCGCGGCTCGAGTGGTCGCGGGTGTCCCGGGCGCACGACGCATCGACTGGCCCGACGTCGCGCACCTGCCGTCGCTGGAGCGGCCTCAGGGGTTCATCGACCTCGTGCTCGAGTGGACGGCGTAGCGACCTACGCGGCCGCCACGACCTCGGGCGTGAGCTCGCGGATGGAATCGAGCACGACGTCGGCGAGGGCGAGTGCGTCGGCGGCGGGCGGGTACGCCCGGTTGGGCACGGCGACCACCCGCATGCCCGCGGCGTGCGCCGAGCGGAGCCCGTTCGAGGAGTCCTCCACGGCGGCGCAGGCCTCGGGCGCGACGCCGAGTCGCGACGCCGCCTCGAGGTAGACGTCGGGAGCCGGCTTGCCGCGATCGACCTCCTCGCTCGAGACGACCGCCCCGAACAGGTCGGCCAGTCCGGCGAGGTCGAGCGCGAGCTCGATCAGCTCCCGGTTCGACGACGAGGCCACCGCGAGCGGATAGCGCTCCGCGAGCGCGCGGACGGTGGCGACGACACCGTCGATCAGGGGCAGGTCGGCGCGGTACGACGCCTCGATCTGCGCGACGACCCGGCGGCCGATCTCGGTCGGCGTGCCGGGGACGCCGAGCTCCTCGTGCAGGTACGCCTCCCACTCGGGAGCGCTCATGCCCTGCATCCGGCGCGTCGCCTCCTCGGGGTAGGGACGACCTGCGTCGAGGACGAGCTGTCGGCGGACGGCCTCCCAGCGCTGCTCGCTGTCGACGATCACGCCGTCCATGTCGAACACGACCGCCTCGATCATCACGTGCCTCACTCTGTCTCCGGCGGCAGGAGCGGCGTGTCGCCCCCGACGATGATCGGATGGCGGAAGCGGCGAAGCTCGTCGACGAGGTCGACGCTCATCGAGAAGATCAGCACGGCGAGACCTCCGCTTACACCTGCACCATGTCGGCGAACCGCGAGAAGTGCCCGTGGAAGGCGACCGTGATGGTGCGCGTGGGGCCGTTGCGGTGCTTGGCGACGATGAGGTCGGCCTCGCCCGCGCGGGGGCTGTCGCGCTCGTAGGCGGACTCGCGGTGCAGCAGGATCACCATGTCGGCGTCCTGCTCGATCGAGCCCGACTCGCGCAGGTCGGAGAGGGCGGGCATCTTGTCGGCACGTTGCTCGGGTCCACGGTTGAGCTGCGACAGCGCGATGACCGGCACCTGGAGCTCCTTCGCGAGCAGCTTCAGCGCACGCGAGAACTCCGAGACCTCCTGCTGGCGGCTCTCGACGCGCTTGCCGCTCGTCATGAGCTGCAGGTAGTCGATGACGACCATCTTGAGCCCCACCCGCTGCTTGAGGCGCCGGCACTTCGCGCGGATCTCGACGAGCGTCATGTTGGGCGAGTCGTCGATGTAGAGCGGCGCGTCGTTGATGCGCCCGCGGGTCGCCGCGATCGTGGTCCAGTCGCGCGAGTCGACCGTGCCCTTGCGCATCATCTGCAGCGGCACGGATGCCTCGGCCGAGAGCAGACGCATGGCGATCTCGCTCTTGCCCATCTCGAGCGAGAAGAAGATCGAGGGGAGGTCACTGCCGATGGCCGCCGCGCGCGCGAAGTCGAGCGCGAGCGTCGACTTGCCCATCGCGGGACGCGCGGCGACGATGATCATCTGCCCGGGGTGGAAGCCGTTGGTCAGCTCGTCGAGGTCGGCGAATCCGGTGGGCACCCCCGTGAACTTGCCGTCGGTGTGCTTGGCCGCCTCGATCTCGTCGATCGCCGCGGTGACCGCCTCGGTGAGCGGGACGTAGTCTTCGCTCTCGGTCGAGCCTGTGACCGAGTAGATCTCGGCCTGGGCGTGGTTCACGAGCTCGGTGACCTCGCCCTCGCCGGCGTAGCCCATCTGCACGATTCGCGTGCCGGCTTCGACCAGGCGGCGCAGGAGCGCGCGCTCGGCGACGATCGACGCGTAGAACCCCGCATTCGCAGCGGTGGGCACGAGGCTCGTGAGCGTGTGGAGGTACTCGACACCGCCGGCGCGCTGCAGCTCGCCGGTCTTCGTGAGCTCGTCGGTGACGGCGATCACGTCGGTGGGCTCGCCGTGCGAGTAGAGCGAGAGGATCGCGTTGAAGACGACCTCGTGCTTCGGCACGTAGAAGTCGATGCCGCGCACGGTCTCGATGACGTCGGCCACGGCGTCCTTCGAGAGCATCATGCCCCCGAGCGCGCTCTGCTCGGCGAGCAGGTCGTGCGGCGGAGTGCGTTCTCCGCGCCGGGCGTCGTCGTCGGCCGGTTCGGCGAGTCCGATGTGCGCGATCGACAACTCCATGACCTCCGATTCGGCTTTCGCCGGCAGCGTGGTGGCGCCCGCACTTCAGTGTGGCCGGAGCCTCTGACATGGCAACCCGACCGGGGGACACCCGCTGATCGAAGGACGCTGCTTCACGATATGGAAGCCTCGTCCACAGCACAACCCAGCCTGTGGATAACTCTGGGGACAAACTGCGCGAAACGCCGCGGAAGGTGTGTACATCCCCTGTGGAAAACTGTGGAAATCTGGGGAATTACACGGGTTGAATTTCAGAACGATCAGGCATTTCGCGTTTCCACACCTGTGGGGGAAAACTTCTTCGAGATTCCACGGATGCCGCGTGCTCACCTGTGCACAACCATCACAGGAAGTCCACAACCTCCACTTGCGGGCGCGTCGGCCACGGTGTAGACCTGTGCAATCGAAACGGGGGGATCCCGGCCGGCGAGGGGGACGGCTGGGCCGATGGAACACGCCCGCTGCAGCGCGTCGCCGAGACGACGGAACGGCGGCCCGGGCCGGAGCCCGAACCGCCGTTCTCGTGTGCGCGCGAACTACTTCGCGGCGACCACCTGGATGGTGATCGTGGCCGAGACCTCGTCGCGGAGGCGAACGGTCGCCTCGTGCTCGCCGACCGCCTTGATGGGGGTCGGGATCTCGATCTTGCGCTTGTCGAGCTCGCCGAGGCCGGCGGCCTCGACGGCCGACGCGACATCCGCCGTCTTGACCGAGCCGAAGAGGCGACCACCGAGGCCGGCCTTGACGGCCAGCTTCACCTTGGTCGACTCGAGCTTGGCCTTGAGGGCCTGTGCGTCCTCGAGCGAGTGGAGCTCGCGAGCCGCGCGGGCGGCCTTGATCTGCTCGACCTGCTTCTCGCCACCGCGGGTCCACGGCGTCGCGAAGCCCTGGGGGACCAGGTAGTTGCGCGCGTAGCCGTTCTTGACCTCGACCACGTCGCCGGCGGCACCGAGGCCGGTGACCTCGTGCGTGAGAATAACCTTTGCCATTGTCGTGCTCCTTAGCGGCCGGAGCCCGAGTAGGGCAGGAGCGCCATCTCGCGCGCGTTCTTCACGGCACGGGCGATGAGGCGCTGCTCCTGCACGGAGACACCGGTGATACGACGGGCGCGGATCTTGCCGCGCTCCGAGATGAACTTGCGCAGGGTGGCGACATCCTTGTAGTCGATGACGCCGACCTTGATGGACTTCGCCGGGGCGGCGTTCTTCGCGCCCTTCCCGCGGCTCGGCTTGCGGCGGTCGCCGCTGCTCTTTCCAGCCATTGTTGATCCTTTGATGAGTGCTCGCCGGTCGTGGGACCGGCGTGGATGTTAGAAGGGGGTCTCGTCGCCGTAGTTGGTGCCCGGCGTGTTCCAGACGTCGCCGCCGGCGGCCGCGCCCGACTGGGCGGCAGGCGCGCTCGGAGCCCATGCGTCGTCGGACTGGCCGCTCCCGAAGGAGCCGCCGCCCACGCCGCGGTTGGACTGCGCACGGGTGACCTGGGCGGTCGCGTACCGGAGCGAGGGGCCGATCTCGTCGACCTCCAGCTCGATGGTGGTGCGCTTCTCGCCTTCCTTGGTCTCGTAGGAACGCTGCTTGAGACGCCCGGAAGCGATGACCCGGGAACCCTTGGTGAGTGAACCCGCGACGTGCTCGGCGAACTCGCGCCAGCAGCTCGCGCGCAGGAACAGCGCTTCACCGTCCTTCCACTCGTTCGCCTGACGGTCGAACGTGCGGGGCGTGGACGCGATGGTGAAGTTGGCAACCGCCAGCCCGTTCTGCGTGTAGCGCAGCTCGGGGTCTGCAGTGAGGTTGCCCACCACGGTGATGATGGTCTCGCCGGCCATGGGGACTAGGCGTCCTTCGCTTCGAGAGCCTCAGCGCGACGCTTGGCCTCAGGGGCCTTCGCGGCGGCGGCGGCCTTCTTCGCGGCGCGCTCCTCCTGGGCCTTGGCAGCGGCGGCCACCTGGGCGATGGCCTCCTCGGCGCGGAGCACCTTGGTGCGCATGACGGCCTCGCTGAGGTTCAGCTGGCGGTCGAGCTCCTTGGTGGTCGCAGGCTCGGCGGTGAAGTCGACGACGGCGTAGATGCCTTCGCTCTTCTTCTTGATCTCGTAGGCCAGGCGACGGCGTCCCCAGATGTCGACCTTGTCGACCGTGCCGCCATCGTTGCGGATGACGTTGAGGAACTTGTCGAGGCTGGGAGCAACGGTGCGCTCGTCGATCTCGGGATCGAGGATGACCATCAGCTCGTACTGGTGCATGACAGACCCACCTCCTTCGGACTCAGGCGGTCACAGACGGTCTGTGACAGGAGGGTGTACATGCGTCACGCCGAGGAGGCCGCGAATGCGGCGCTCGGGCAACCTGTCAATGGTAACGGATGCCGCGTCGGCGCGCCATTCGACGCTGAGGATGCCTCGTGGTCGATCGTCGGCCCTCGGCGCACCAGTGCACGGTCACGCCCGCTCGCGCGCCGCCCACCACTCGAGCAGGCGCTCCTTCGCGGCATCCTCGCCGATGGGCCCCTCGTCGAGCCGCACCTCGAGGAGGTACCGGTACGCCTCGCCGACCACCGGACCGGGCTTCACGTCGAGCAGCTGCATGATCTGCTGCCCGTCGAGCTCCGGGCGCACGGCGGCGAGCTCCTCCTCCCCGGCGAGCACGGCGATGCGCTCCTCGAGGTCGTCGTACGCGAAGCCGAGCCGGTCGGCCTTGCGGCGGTTGCGGGTGGTGACGTCGGCCCGGGTCAGGATGTGCAGGCGCTCGAGCTGGTCGCCCGCGTCGCGCACGTAGCGACGCACGGCGGAGTCGGTCCACGCGGCATCCGCGTAGCCGAAGAAGCGCAGGTGCAGCTCGATGAGCCGGGAGACGGCCGCGACCGTGTCGTTGTCGTAGCGCAGTGCGCGCAGGCGCTTGCGGGCGAGCTTCGCGCCGACGAGGTCGTGGTGGTGGAAGGACACCGCACCGCCCGGCTCGAGTCGGCGGGTGGCCGGCTTGCCGATGTCGTGCAGCAGCGCCGCGAGCCGGACCACGAGGTCGGGGGAGTCGAGAACGCCCCGTGAGACCTCGTAGTCGATCGCCTGGTCGAGCACGGTGAGCGAGTGCTCGTACACGTCCTTGTGGTGGTGGTGCTCGTCGACCTCGAGGCGCAGGGCCGGGATCTCGGGCAGCACCCGATCGGCGAGTCCGGAGTCGACGAGCAGGCGGATGCCGCCGCGAGGCGCCGAGGTCAGGAGGAGCTTCGACAGCTCCTCGCGCACCCGCTCGGCCGAGATCCGGTCGATCTCGGGGGCGAGCTCGGCCATGGCTGCGCGCGTGCCGGCTTCGACCTCGAATCCGAGCTGAGCCGAGAACCGGGCGGCCCGCAGCATCCGGAGCGGGTCGTCGCCGAACGACTGCTCGGGCGCGGCCGGGGTGCGCAGCGTCCGGGAGAGGAGGTCCTCGACGCCGCCCGACGGATCGACGAGCGCGAGCTGGGGGAGTCGCAGTGCGAGCGCGTTCACGGTGAAGTCGCGGCGCGTGAGGTCGTCCTCGAGGCTCGAGCCGAAGACGACGTCGGGCTTGCGGGATGCCCCGTCGTAGGCGTCGGCCCGGTAGGTGGTGATCTCCACGGTCTCGCCGGCGATCTTCGCCCCGATGGTGCCGAACGCGCGGCCGATGTCCCAGTGCGCCTCGGCGATGGGCTTCACGATCGCGAGGATGCGGTCGGGCGTGGCATCGGTCGTGAAGTCGAGGTCGTTCGTGGGGCGGCCGAGGAACGCGTCGCGCACCGGGCCGCCGACGAGCGCGAGCTCGTGGCCCGCGGCCGCGAACGCCTCGGCGAGCTTCGCGACGGTCGGCGAAGCGGCCAGCTCGCCCAGCCGGTCGAGGGCCGCCGCGACACTCTGCATGCCCCCTATGTTAAGCGGGACGCGGCCGTCGACCCGCGGCGGCGGGCCTCCTTCGGGGGGTCTGGATGCGCTGTGGACGTCGAGCGGGCGCTCGGACCCCAACCCGTAGAATCGCCTGCATGGTGCCCGAGTCGAACCCCGCGCTTCAGCGTGCCGACTCGACCGACTCCACCCCCCGCCGCACCCCCCGACGCTCCCGGCTCGTCTTCGCGGGCCTCGCCCTCGCCGCCCTCACGGGCGCCGTCGCCACCCCGCTCGCAGCCAACGCGGGGGTCGACCCGGCATCGAGTCTCCAGGCGATGCTCGGCCTCGGCGACCCGGCTCCGGCGACCGCGACGAGCCTGACCACGTCCGCCCCGGCGCAGGCCGTCGGCGACGAGACGGCGGGCCTGCGGGTGCGCGTCTCGCCGACGATCTCGACGACCATCTCGCCCGGCGAGCCCGTCGCCCTCTCGGTCGAGATCGAGAACGCGACCGGGGAGGCACTCGCCCCCGGCACCGTGCGCCTCGTGCGCGCCGACGGCGCCATCGACGACGAGGCCGAGCTCGACGAGTGGCTCGCCGCCGACGCCCAGGACAGCACCGGCATCGCCGGCGACGCGGTGACGCTGGGCGAGGCCGAATCGCGCGGCCTGGCCGCCGGCGGTGCGACGCTCGTGTCGTTCACGGTCCCCGGCGAGGCGTTCGGCGAGCTCGCCGGCTCGCCCGTGCTCGGCCTGGGCGCCGAGCTCCGAGTGGGCGACACGGTCGTGGCGGCGGGCACTGCCGCCTACGCCAACGCGGATGTCCCGGCCTCGGGCTCGGTGGCGGTGGCACTCGCCGCGCCGCTGACGACGCCCACCGGCACGGTCCCGCTCGGGCTCATCCCCGCCGACCAGCTGGCGAACTGGACCTCCCCGACGGGGCTGCTCACGCGACAGCTCGACGCCCTCGCGGGCCGCCGCGTCGCGATCGGGCTCGACCCTCGCATCGTGGCATCGATCCGGGTGCTCGGCACGAGCGCGCCGGCCTCCGCGACCGCCTGGCTGCAGCGTCTCGCCAACGTGCCGAACGAAGTATTCCCGCTCGCGTATGCAGACGCCGACGTCGCGGCTCAGGCCCAGCTCGACCTGCCCGGCCTCCTCGCGCCGACCTCGTTCGGCGACGTGCTCGATCCCGCGGACTTCGCCACGACGCCCGAGGCGGCCGATGAGGACGACGGCTCGGCGGTGGGCACTCCGGCGACCGACGAGCCCGTCGAGCCCGAGCCGACGCCCGGCGGGGTGCCGACCACCGACGAGCTGCTCGCCTGGCCGTACACGCGCGCGGACCTCGCGTGGCCCGCCGACGACACGGTGGCCGCGGGCGACCTCGGCTACCTCGATGCGGCGGGCCTCACCACCACGATCCTCGCGCCCGGCAACGTCGAGCCCGTCGACGGGCCGGCCTCGTCGTCGGCGAACGTCGACGGCTCGACCGCACTCGTCGCCGATGCCGAGCTCACGGAGCCCCTGCGCGCGGCATCCGACGCCTCGACCGACACCGAGTGGCGCGAGGCGACCGGGCGCCTGCTCGCCGAGCTCGCGCTCGACGCCGGCAGTGCGCGCACGACCGTGCTCGCGACGTTCGATCGTGGCGACGCGTCGCAGTCCGCACGGGTCTCGGCGGTCATCGATGAGATCGCCGGCTCCGGATGGTCGTCGCTCGCGGGCCTCTCCGACGCGATCGGCGCACCGCCCGAGTCGCGCACGCTCGTCGACGAGCCCGAGTCGGAGGGCCGCCTCTCCGCGATCGGCCGGATGGTCGAGACCGAGGCGCGCCTCGCCGAGTTCGCGACCGTGCTGACGGATGAGAGCCTCATCACCGGCCCGACCCGTCGCCAGCTCCTCTCGCTCCTCGACGTCGCCTGGCTCGACGACCCCGACGCCTGGGAGTCCGAGGTCGGCGACTGGCTCGCCGAGCAGCGCGCCACGCTCGGATCCGTGTCGGTGGTGCCGAGCAGCACCATCAACGTCGTGTCCACCGAGACGGGCGTCCCGACGACGATCGAGAACACGCTGCCCTATCCCGTCACGGTCGTCGTCGACGTGGCTCCGTCCAACGGGCGCCTCATCGTCGAGGACCAGGTCGAGGCCACCGTCGAGCCGCAGTCGCGCTCCACCGTGCGCGTGCCGGTCGCCGCGGGCGTCGGCAACGGCGAGGTGTCGCTCGCCGTGTCGCTCACCTCGACCGCGGGGGTGCCGATCGGCACCACCGTGACGATCCCGGCCAACGTGCAGGCCGACTGGGAGGGCCTCGGCGCTGCCATCCTCGCCGTGATCGTCGTGCTGGTCTTCGGCATCGGCCTCTGGCGCAACATCCGCCGCCGCCGTCGGGCGCGGCTCGCGGCCGCCGAGGGTGCTGCCGCGGGTGATGCGGATGCCCCGAATGACGCGGATGCCGCGACCGACGCTGATGCCGCGACCGTCGCTGATGCCGCTGGTGATCGCGATGCGACCGGTGACGCCGGTGACGACGCATCCGCTGCGCCCGCTGCAGCCGACGCAGCGGCAGGCGACCCGGCCGCACCGGCCGCGGACGCTCCCGATACCACCGCGACCGAGAGCGCAGACCCGACAGGACCCGAGCGTGGCTGACACCGACCGGATCGGCCGCGCGAGCGCCTTCCTCGCCTCCGGCACGATCGTCTCCCGCGTCCTCGGCTTCGTGAAGGCCATCGTGCTGGCCGCGGCCATCGGCGTCGTCGGATCGAGCTCCGCCGACGCATTCGCGGTCGCCAACGGCCTGCCCAACACCGTCTACGTGATCGTCGCCGGCGGCGTGCTCTCGGCGGTGCTCGTGCCGCAGATCGTGCGTGCCAGCACGCACACCGACGGCGGCAGCGCCTACATCAACAAGCTCCTGACGCTGGCGCTCACGGTCATCGGCGCCGCCACGATCCTCGCGACGGCGCTGGCCCCGGTGCTCACCTGGGTCTACGCGGGCTCGAACTCCGAGATCCTCCCGCTCGCCGTCGCGTTCGCCTGGTGGTGCCTGCCGCAGATCTTCTTCTACGGGCTCTACACGCTGCTCGGCGAGGTGCTGAACGCCCGCCGGAGCTTCGGCCCGTTCACGTGGGTGCCGGTGCTCAACAACGTCGTCGCGCTCATCGGCCTCGTGATCTTCGGGGTCCTCTTCGGGTTCGACCCCGACGGCACGCGCGCGATCGACGACTGGACACCCGGCATGGTCGCGGTCCTGGCCGGATCCGCAACGCTCGGCATCGTCGTCCAGGCCGTCGTGCTGTTCTGGTTCTGGCGTCGCATCGGCCTGCGGTATCGTCCCGACTTCCGCTGGCGCGGCGTCGGCCTCGGGGCAGCCGGGCGCATGGCCGGGTGGACGTTCGGGATGCTGCTGCTCACGACGTTCGCCGGCATCGTGCAGACCCAGGTCGTGCTGCAGGCCTCGGGCGCGGGGGCATCCGTCGCGGCGATCGACAACGCCTGGCTCGTGTTCATGCTGCCGCACTCGGTCATCACGGTCTCGATCGCGACCGCGTACTTCACGCGCATGAGCGAGCACGCGCACGCCGGGAACCTCGACCGGGTCCGCGACGACCTCTCCAGCGCCGTCCGCGGTGTCAGCGTCATCCTCGTGCTCGCTGCGGTCGTGCTCATGGTCGTCGCCTACCCGTTCGGTGCGGTGTTCCAGCCCGGCCTCGCGCTGGCGTCCGCACTCGGCAACGTTATCATCGCGTTCGCGATCGGCCTCGTCGGGTTCAGCATCCTGTTCGTCGTGCAGCGCACGTTCTATGCACTGGGCGATACCCGCACGCCCTTCTTCTTCACCCTGTTCCAGGTGGTCGTCTTCACCGCCGCCGCGCTCTCGTGCATCCTGCTCCCGCTCGAGTGGACGGCGGTCGGCATCGCCCTCTCGACGACGCTCGCGAGCACCGCGCAGCTCGTGCTCGCGCTCGTCCTGCTCCGCCGTCGGCTCGGTCGACTCGACGGGCGACGCATCGCCGTGAGCCTCGGGCGCGACCTCGCGGCCGCGGTGCTTCCCGTCATCGCCGGCGTCGTCCTCCTCGTGGTCCTCGGCGGCACCACCGAGGGCGGATTCGCCGTCACGAGCCGGGTCGGCGCGATCCTCTCCATGGCGATCATCGGGGCCGTCATGGCCGTGCTCTACTTCGGGGTGCTCTGGGCCCTGCGATCGCCCGAGCTGCGTGGATTCGCCGAGCCGCTCGTGGCGCGGGTGCGGCGACGCTGAGGCATCCGACTCGCGAGCGCCCGGTCGGCCGCGGAATACCCGCCGCCTAGACTGTGTTCACCTTGACGTGCCCATCCAGAACGTCGGGGGTGCCGAAACACCAGTGACCACAGGAGTGAAGTTGCGCGACATCATCATCATCGGCTCTGGCCCGGCCGGGTTCACGGCCGCGATCTACGCCGCGCGCGCGGAGCTGAAGCCCCTGCTCATCGCCAGCTCGGTCGAGATCGGCGGCGAGTTGATGAACACCACCGAGGTCGAGAACTACCCGGGCTTCCCCGAGGGCATCATGGGCCCCGACCTCATGGCGAAGTTCCAGGCGCAGGCCGAGCGGTTCGGCACCGAGGTCGTGTACGACGACGTCGTGGAGCTCGAGCTCGAAGGTCCTGTGAAGCGCGTGAAGCTCGGCAACGGCGAGGTGCACGAGGCGTCCGCCCTGATCTACGCGACCGGCTCCGCCTACCGCAAGCTCGGCCTGCCCGAGGAGGAGATCCTCTCGGGTCATGGCCTCTCGTGGTGCGCCACCTGCGACGGCTTCTTCTTCCGCCAGAAGACCATCGCGGTCGTCGGCGGCGGCGACTCGGCGATGGAGGAGGCCACCTTCCTCACGCGATTCGCCGACAAGGTCTACGTCATCCACCGTCGCGATTCGCTCAAGGCGTCCAAGATCATGCAGCAGCGTGCCTTCGACAACGAGAAGATCGAGTTCATCTGGAACGCCGAGGTCACGCAGATCCACGGCACCGAGCAGGTCTCGGGCGTGACGCTGCGCGACACGGTGACCGGTGAGCTCCGCGCGCTCGACCTCGACGGCCTGTTCGTCGCGATCGGCAACGACCCGCGCACGCACCTCGTGCACGGCAAGCTCGAGCTCACGCGCGAGGGCACCATCCACGTCGAGGGCCGCTCGTCGCGCACCTCGGTTCCCGGCGTCTTCGCCGCCGGCGACGTGATCGACCCGTTCTACCGCCAAGCCGTCACGGCCGCCGGGACGGGCACGGTCGCCGCACTCGACGCCGAGCACTACCTGGCCGCCCTGGCCGAAGCGCCGTCGCCCGAGATCGCCGAGATCGAGGCCGAGGCGATCGAAGAGGCCGAGGCTGTCGAGAACTTCGCCCGCACGCGCTGATCCACCGATCGCGCCGAGCGAGACATCCGCTTCACCAAAGGAGAAACACATGACTGCACGTACCGTGAACGAGGCCACCTGGGAGCAGGAGGTCCTGAACAACGAGAAGGCCGTCCTCGTCGACTTCTGGGCCGAGTGGTGCGGCCCGTGTCGCATGGTCAGCCCGATCCTCGACCAGATCGCGACTGAGCACGCCGAGAAGCTCGACATCGTCAAGCTCAACGTCGACGAGAACCCGAACCTCGCGATGAAGTACCAGATCACCGCGATCCCCGCGTTCAAGGTCTTCGAGAAGGGCGAGGTCGTCAAGACCGTCGTCGGCGCCAAGCCGAAGCCCGCACTCGAGGCCGACCTCGCCGCCTACATCTCGTAGTCGGCCGCCTCGCACACGCAGAGACCCGTCCGGCAGTCGCCGGGCGGGTCTTTCGCGTATCCGCGGGGTCGAACCGCCTGCCCGCCCGCTCGCCGCTTTCCAGTGCGTCGCGGTCGCGGTCGCGGTCTGCCGAGCGGATGCCCGGGGCGTGACGTCACGCGAACGGACCGCCCGAACCAGATGACTAGCATGGAAATCCTGAGCAGAAACGGAAGCGACGTGACCTCTGACGTCCCCCAGCGGACCGGCAACAACCTCGACCCTTGGTACGCGAACTACGCCGAGCGAGCCTCGGGCCTCGCCGCCTCCGAGGTCCGAGCCCTGTTCGCCGTCGCGTCGCGTCCCGAGGTGGTCTCGCTCGCGGGCGGCATGCCGTACGTCTCGGCGCTTCCGCAGGAGCTCATCGTCTCCTCGATGGAGCGCGTCATGCGCACGCAGGGTCCCACCGCACTGCAGTACGGCTCGGGGCAGGGCATCCCGCAGTTGCGCGAGCACATCCTCGACGTGATGGCCCTCGAGGGCATCCGCGGCTCGGTCGACAACGTCGTGACCGCCACCGGATCGCAGCAGGCCCTCGACCTCGTGGCGAAGCTCTTCATCGACCCGGGCGACGTGATCCTCGCCGAGTCGCCGAGTTACGTCGGCGCGCTCGGAGTGTTCCGGTCGTACCAGGCAAGCGTCGTGCACGTCGCGATGGACGACGACGGACTCATCCCCGAGGCGCTGCGGCAGACGATCGCGCACCTTCGCGGCCAGGGACGACGCATCAAGTTCCTGTACACGATCCCGAACTTCCACAACCCGGCCGGCGTGACCCTCGCCGCGGCGCGGCGCCCCGAGATCCTCGAGATCTGCCGCGAGAACGAGATCCTCGTGCTCGAGGACAACCCCTACGGCCTGCTCCACTTCGACGAGCCGGCGCCGAACGCCCTGCGCTCACTCGACGAGGAGCACGTCATCTACCTCGGCTCCTTCTCGAAGACACTCGCCCCCGGATTCCGGGTCGGCTGGGCGCTCGCACCGCACGCCATCCGCGAGAAGCTCATCCTCGCCGCGGAGTCCGCGATCCTCTCGCCGAGCTCGTTCAGCCAGCTCGTCGTCTCGGAATACCTCTCGAGCACCGACTGGCGCGCCCAGATCGACACGTTCCGCGGGGTCTACCGCGAACGCAAGGACGCGATGATCGAGGCGCTGGGGGAGTATCTTCCGCAACTGCGGTGGACGAACCCCAACGGCGGGTTCTACGTCTGGGTCACCATGCCCGACGTGCTCGACTCCAAGCAGATGCTGCCGCGCGCGGTCAAGGAGCTCGTCGCGTACACGCCCGGCACGGCGTTCTTCGCCGACGGCCGCGGACGCCACGCGATGCGCCTGTCGTTCTGCTATCCCACGCCCGACGCCATCCGGGTCGGCATCCGTCGCCTCGCCACGGTCGTGAACGGCGAGCTCGACCTGCTCGACACGTTCGCCGGCACGGGTCCGCTGCAGCTGCCGCCGAGCGCCGACTACGACTCCGCCCCACCGTCCGACCTCAAGTGACCACACGGATCACAGTTTGGAGAAAGCCCGGATCATGAGCGATTCCAGTGGTCTGTACGTGGTCGTCCTGGCCGGCGGCATCTCGCATGAGCGCGATGTCTCGCTGCGTTCGGGTCGGCGAGTCGCCGATGCCCTCGCCGAGGCGGGCCATCGGGTCGTGCTGCTCGACCCCGACGCCGGACTCCTGCCCTTCCTCGCGAGGGAACGACCCGGCGTCGTGTTCCCGGCGCTGCACGGGTCGAGCGGCGAGGACGGGTCACTGCTCGACCTCCTCAACGCGCTCGGCGTGCCGACGGTCGGCTCGACCGGCGCCGCCGCTCGGCGTGCGTGGTCGAAGCCGGTCGCCAGTTCGCTCGCATCGCATGCGGGCCTGGCCGTGCCGCGCTCGATCGTGCTGTCGAACGAGGCGTTCCGTGAACTCGGCGCCTCGAGCGTGCTGCGCGTGGTGCGCGAGTCGCTCGAGGGCGATCTCGTCGTGAAGCCCGGATCGGGTGGGTCCGCGCAGGGCGTCACGATCGTCGACGAGCCCAATGAGCTGCCGCGCGCGATGGTCGAGGCGTTCACGTACGACGACGTCGCCGTGGTCGAGCACCGCGTGCACGGCACCGAGATCGCGGTCGCCGTGGTCGACACCGGCGACGGACCGCGCGCGCTCACCCCGGTCGAGATCGAGCCGAGAACCGGCGTCTATGGATTCCAGGCCCGGTACAACGCGGGGGAGACCACGTTCTACGCGCCGTCGCGGCTCAGCGATGCGGTCAGCAGTTCGGTGGCGGATGCCGCGGTGCACGCGCATCGCACGCTCGGGCTGCGCGACCTCTCGCGCATCGACTTCATCGTCGACGCCGAGGGCACGCCTTGGTTCCTCGAGGCGAACGTGATCCCCGGGCTCACCGAGACGTCGCTGGTGCCGCTCGCGATCGAGGCCTCGGGCACGGATGCCGCGACGATCTACAGCGGTCTGGTCAAGGCCGCTGCGGCACGCGCCGCCGTCTGACCGCGGGGTCGGCGCCGAGCGGGTGAGGCTCGTCGTCGACCCCTCTGCCAGGTTGGTCGGGAGCTCCTCGAAACAGGGTGTTCCAGTTCACCAGGAGCGATTCTCCGGGCGGCGCAGGTTCACACGCCTTCGAGTTCCTCGCCGAGGTCGCTGAGAATGCGGCGGAGATCCTGAACCGTCGCGAAATCAATGCTGATCTGGCCTTTCCGCGCGCCGAGTGCGATCTTCACGCGGGTGTTCAGCCGGTCGCCGAGGCGCGTGGCCAAGTCGTCGAGGAAGTCCTGTCGCTTGCCGGCCGCCGGCTTCGCGCGTGACGGCTTCGGGCTGCTCGCCGCAAGTGCTTCGGCTGCGCGGACCGACAGCTCCTCGTTCACGATCTTGTCGGCGAACCGCTGCATCTCCTCGGGGTCGTCGCTCACGGCGAGGATCGCCCGGGCGTGGCCCGCGCTCAGCACACCGGCCGCGACCCGGAGCTGGACCGCCTCGGGCAGCTTGAGCAGGCGGAGCGTGTTCGAGATCTGCGGACGAGATCGGCCGATGCGGGAGGCGAGCTCCTCCTGGGTGATCCCGAAGTCGGCGAGGAGCTGCTGGTAGGCGGACGCCTCCTCGAGTGGGTTGAGCTGCGAGCGGTGCAGGTTCTCGAGCAGCGCATCGCGGAGCATGTCCTCGTTGGCGGTGTCCTTCACGACCGCCGGGATGGTGTCGAGGCCGGCGGCCTTCGTCGCGCGCAGTCGACGCTCGCCCATGACCAGCTCGTACTTGCCGGGCTCACCGGGGTGCGGGCGGACGACGATCGGCTGCAGCACTCCGAACTCGCGAACGCTGTGGACGAGCTCCTCGAGGTCCTCGGCGTCGAAGACCGTGCGCGGCTGCTGCGCGTTGGGGACGATGTCGTCGGGGCTCAACCGCGCCAGCCGCGCACCGGGTACCGTCAACAGGCCCTCGGTCGCGGCGGCCTGCTCGACCGCGGCGATCGCCGTTGCGGGCGTCGAGTCGACGCCGGGGAAGAAGACATCGACCGGACGAGTCGCCCGGTTCGCGTCGTCGGCCGTGGGGATCAGGGCGCCGATTCCGCGGCCGAGGCCGGTGCGTTTAGTGGCCATCTCGGGTGTCCTTACTGGGTGTTCTGGGTCGCGAGACCCCGTCGTGCGATCTCCGCCGCGGCTTCGCGATAGGAGAGCGAGCCGGTCGAGGCGAAGTCGTAGCTGATCACGCTCTGCCCGTAGCTGGGAGCCTCGGAGACCCGAACGGAGCGGGGGATGATCGTTCCGAGGGTCTGCGTCGGGAAATGATCCCGCACTTCTTGCGCGACCTGCTGCGCGAGGTTCGTGCGCGAGTCGTACATCGTGAGGAGGATCGTCGACAGTCGGAGGTCGGGGTTGAGGTGCTTCTCGATCAGCTCGATGTTGCTGAGCAGCTGGGAGAGGCCCTCGAGCGCGTAGTACTCGCACTGGATGGGGATGAGCACTTCGCGCGCCGCGACGAAGGCGTTGATCGTGAGCAGGCCGAGCGACGGCGGGCAGTCGATGAACACGTAGTCGTACGGGCGATCCATCGCCGCGAGGTGAGCGTCGAGCGCACGACGGAGGCGCTGTTCGCGAGCGACCAGCGACACCAGTTCGATCTCCGCGCCGGCGAGGTGGATGGTCGCGGGAACGCAGTCGAGGCGCTCGTGCTCCGTCGACGGTTGCACCACCTCGGAGAGGGGCAGGTCGGCGACGAGTACCTCGTAGACGCTCTGCTGCTCCGAACGGTGGTCGACGCCGAGTGCGGTGGACGCGTTGCCCTGCGGGTCGAGGTCGATGACGAGGACATGCGCGCCCGTGCGCGCCAGCGCAGCGGCGAGGTTGACGGTCGTCGTCGTCTTGCCGACGCCACCCTTCTGGTTCGAGATCGTCATGATGCGCGTGCGCGCCGGAAGCGGGAGGATCTCCCCCTCGAGCGCCTGGCGCCGTCGCGTCTCGTCGGCGAGTTGATCGGCCAGGGGAGTTCCTCCGTACTGAGTGGACGTTTCACGTGAAACGCCGGTCGCGAGCTCCTGCGCGGTGGTTTCACGTGAAACGGACGCCGGAATGTCGATCGTGGGGAGGCTCGGCGGGTCCGTCTGGATCCGGTCCAGCGGCGGTTCGTCGGGCGATTCCCGAGGATCAAGCGTACCGGGCACGACCGTCGACGATGACGCCGGTGGTGAGGCCGGCGCTGCTTCACTCGTCAGAGCCTCGGCGGGTGTCTCATCGGAGGGCGGCGTGAGCCGGGTGTCCGGGGTGAACGAGGTGCGTGCTGCCGATTCGGTGACCGCGGGGCTCCACTGATGAGCATCAACCTGAGTCGTCGAAGTCATTTCGGTGGCGAACTCGGGAACGGAGTATCCCGGTTCAAGGTTGTGCTCGCCCGAAGCGCCAGGTTCACTCGAAGCGCCAGGGATGGCGGTGCTGTCCTGGTCGAGTTGCGGTGACACGGACGGGGACGCGGTCTCGACAGGTTCCTCCGCACGGATCGCGGGTTCCCTCGTCTCCTGCGACGGTAGCTCGCCGCTCGACACAGTGGGTGACTCGCTCGCACCCGCACGCGGCGTCTGGAGTGACGAGACCGTGTCAGCCGCGGCGTCGCCGACGATCTCCCGGATGAGGTCCTCGAGGAGGCGATCGGGTGAGGTCTTCGGAAGCGAGTGGGGCAGCGTGGTCTCGGTCGCGCCCTCGTCGTCCGTGAGCGCCGCGGCCGTCGCGACATCCCAGTCGATGCTCGTCGTCGGGGATGGAGAAGGCGGGGTGCGCGCTGGCTCTGCGGCGGGCGCGGAAGACGAACTCGATGCCGACGTCGTCGGAGACGTGGCAGAAGTGGGGGAGGAGTGGCCGTCGGGCTTGGGGAGACTCCCACTACCGGTCACCGACGCGGTCCGCGACGTCTCCTGTGCCGAAGCGTCAGAAGTCACAGCTGCGGATCCTGCAGGCGTCGGCGCCGCGGTTTGCGAAGGAGCCCACTCCTGCGCGGCTGGCCGCTGGTCGGGCCGGGGGTTCGATCCCGCGGTCGCCACGGGAGCAACCTCGGGCGATTGGCTTGTTTTCGGAACCGGCGGGGCCTCGGGTCGGACCGGTGTGGCACTGCGCACTTCGGGGCTCCACTGCGCGTTGTCGTTGGCCACCGCAACGGACGCCTGGGTCGGAAGCGTGCCCGGATTCCACGACGAACCGAGGTTCGACGCCTCGCCCAACGCTCCGACGGGGGCGTGGCTGGAGTCAGGGGTCGCGGGCCGGAGCGTACTGGCGTGCGTCGTGCCGTTGTCGGCCTCAGGCTCGGGCTGCTGTCGCTTCCGGTGGAACCATCCGCGACCTCCACCCTGTGCCATACGCGCTGCTCCCCGTCGTTCCGCGGTGGCCGGTCGTCGTGCGATCGGCTCAAGAATCCAGCCTAACCGCCTCGCGCGCCGACGCCATGGTCGGATTCGAGTGTCCGCCGGATGCGTGGAATTGATCCCTGTTGAGGACACGTCGTGGCGGAGTTCTTCGCCTTCCACATGACTTGAACACTCGACTTCGGGCACATCGTGGTGGGGTTGTGGCTGTAGGAAGACTGACGGGCGCGACCTGGCGGTCGGCCTGGTCGCGTTGACGGACCGACTGTCTCTTTCTCGCGGGTTGGCGTCAGGTCGGGCAAGATTCCGACGGTCACCGACGGGGCTGTCGCCTTGACGATCGACTGATGGGTTCCACGTACATCGCGTCAGTCCTCAACACAGCCGGCCACCTCGCCCATGCCGTGTCCATCGCCGACAACGCGGAATCGCGTCGACGGTTGAGGTCAAAGGCTGCCGTTTCACGTGAAACTTGATGATCGTTGTTGCGAGTGAGGCGGCCGCTGCGAAGCCGCCTCGTCGCCCGACGACAATGGTCGAGGTTTCACGTGAAACATCAGTTGGAGAGGCGGGGGCGTCCGGGCAGCTGGCGCGGCTTGCCGGTCGGGATACCTCCGCCTTCCGACCTGATCCTCTTGCGGGATCGTGGTGGTCGGGGAAGCAACAAGGCACTGGATCGTGAACCGGCGGTCGGTGTGATCAGACGAACGGCCGCCCGGTGGCGATGCTCCTTCCTCAGCGGACCATGCCGCGCTCGCGCCTAGCCATGCCCGGCGGTGCGCATCGTCGTAGACCGAAGTTGCGACCCACATCGCGGAGGCGGGTCGATCGTCACTCGCAGGCGAATCGACGACACGACGCTTCGACCGACTCGATCGAGAGGAAGTGTCCGAGCCACACGTCGAGCCGCGGCACCGACCCGGGGAGTGATTTACATCCACGGTCGCTCCGGGCGCGACGGGGTCCCCATCGCAAACGAGAACCACCAGCCCAGCGAACGTCGACCTCCCCCTTCCATTGCGAAGCACCGCGCCGGTCCATGCCGGCGCACCATGTCTCGGTGCATGCCGGTGCACCGTGTCGGCCGCCGGATCACCGTGTTCGTCCATGCCCCCTGCAGTGCAGGGGGCGGTCCACGTCGGAACACCAGCGTCGGTGCCACGTCAGGGCTCCATGGCGATCCGCGCGCCGGAGCGTCGTCGGTCGCCGCCAGAGAAGGGGCTCGGTCCGCGTCGGAGCAACATTTCCGGGTGTCTGACCGAGCACAGCGTCGTTCATTGCCACGCACTGTGCGCGTTCTCCGGACGCTCGAATCGAGGAGAACGGGGATGCGACCGGTGCTCTTCCTCGCCACTGAGTGTGGGGGTTGATCTCGAGGCCGTCGTTCACGCCGTCGTCGCTCACAAGGGGAACAGTCGGCTCATCGCGGAATTCGGCGAACGCCCTCACCCCAGGCGACCAACGATCGTGACATCGATGGTCACGAGATCCATGTGCGGCCTCACCCTTGTCTGCGTACGGCCCAGGCGCGTCCGCGCCGATCGGTCGAAGGGGTGGGCGGGGCGCGAAATGGAACGGTGGGGGATGCGCAATGCGTGTCCGCTCGCCGGCCGCTGCCTGGAACTATGGGGAGGAAACGCAGCTCGGTTCAAGCGAAGAGCCAGGGGAGTGCGACAAACCACAACGCCTCGTACAAGCACACACATCCCGACGGCCAGAATCCACTGCATCCGTGGAGCGGTCTCATGATGGGCGCCTTCACAACGGTGCGCTCAGCTCGTGGGTGGAATGACTGCCCCAGTCCGGACATCATGTTTCACGTGAAACGCGCTCAGAACTTTGACGCACTGCCCACGAGTCGGCCGGCGGACTCCCGCCGTTGAACCGGGCGACGCCGATCCTCAGCAGTCCGGCCGCCTCGCACGTCCACGACGTGCCTTCCAGGCGCAGACGCCGAGGAAGCTCATAGCGAGCGCACCGAACGAGCGGCACACCACGAGGACCGACCCGACTGGACTCAGCCCACGGTGGCCCGGAACACCCGCGTGACCTCGCTCACGACGCCCTCGCCCAGAACGAGCACCTCGGGATCGTGCACCTTGTACTTGCGGATGGCCTTCTCCGCGGCGCCGATCTCTCCGTCGACCCCGGCGCCCTTCATCAGGACGAGCTCGCCACCGGGGCGAAGCAGGGGAGCGGTGATCGGAATGAGCGTTCGCAGCGCGCTCACGGCTCGAGCGGTCACCTGATCGAGTGCACCCTTGAGCTTCGCCTCTTCGGCGCGGGCTCGAACGACCTCGACGTTGGAGAGCTCCAACTCAGCGGCCTGGCTCTCGAGCCACGCGACACGTCGCTCCATCGGCTCGATGAGGACGAACGAGACGTCGGGGCGCATGATCCCGAGCACCAGCCCTGGGAGCCCGGCGCCCGATCCGACATCGCCGACTCGGCCCGGACGCAGCAGGGGCGCAACGAGCGCGCTGTTCAGGACGTGGCGCGTCCACAGGCGGGGAAGTTCCAGTGGCCCGATGAGCCCGAGCTCCTCGCCGTGCCGGGCAAGCGCCTCGGTGAACTGGCGCCCCTTGGCGAGGTGCTCACCGAACAGTTCGGCCGCAGCCGCAGGCTCCGACTCGAGACCGTCGATCATCGTTTCACGTGAAACGTCGTCGTCGGAATCAGGCACTACGCGTGATGACCGTGTGCCGGTCGGCGCCCTCGCCGCGGGACTCCGAGTAGAAGCCGCGCTCACTCACGAGGTCGTGCACGAGCTTGCGCTCGTACGACGACATCGGGGGGAGGGCTGCCTCGGCGGCACCGCCCTCGATGCGCTCGACTGCGCGGGACACGAGACCGGCGAGCTCATCGCGACGCGCGTCACGGGAGCCACCGATATCGAGGATGAGGCGCGAGAATGCCCCGGTCTTCGTCTGCACCGCGAGGCGCGTCAGCTCCTGCAGCGCACTCACCGTCTCGGGCTTCGAGAGCAGGCGAAGGTTCGCGGTCTCGCCGGCATTCACGGAGACGTAGGCGCGGCCGTTCCGAGCGTCGATGTCGATGTCACCGTCGAGGTCGCAGATGTCGAGGAGCTCCTCGATGTAGTCCGCGGCGATGTCGCCTTCCTCTTCGAGCTGGGCGATCGAGCGGTTCTCGGCCTCGTGCTGCACGTTCGTCATGGTCTACTTCCCGCCCTGCTTCTTCGCACGGGCCTTGCTGATGGGCTGCTGACGCTGCGTGGTTGTCGGCTTCTTCGGCTCCGCGACGTCGTTCTCGTGCTTCTCCTCGACGACGAGCTTGCCCTTCTTCGCCAGGCGAGCCTCGCGGGCGCGGGCCGCTTCGGACCCGGGCGTCGGCATGTTCCGGATGACGAGGAACTGCTGTCCCATGGTCCAGAAGTTCGAGGTGAGCCAGTAGAACATCACGCCGAGCGGGAAGGCGACACCCGACACCGCGAACACGAGCGGGAGCAGGTACAGCAGGATGCGCTGCTGGCGGAACATCGGGCTCGCCTTGGTCTCGGGCGACATGTTCTTCGAGACGATCTGCAGCTGTGTGATGAACTGCGACGCCGTCATCAGCACGATCATCGTGAGCGCGATGATGAGCGTCGACGCGCTGAACGGCTGGCCGGCGATCATGAGGTTCCACTCGCCGATGAAGGTCGACTTGAGCGGGGCGCCGAGGAACTCCGAGTTCGCGAACGAGTTCGCGAGCTCCTGCGTCATGGGGCCGACACCGGGCTTGTCGTGCTGGGCGTCGTTGAGCACCGAGAAGAGGCCGAAGAAGATCGGCATCTGGAGCAGCAGCGGGAGGCACGAGGAGAGCGGGTTGGTGCCGGTCTTCTTGTAGAGCTCCATCGTCTCGCGCGACATCGCCTCGCGCGAGAACTGGTCCTTCTTGCCCTTGTACTTGTCCTGGATCTTCTTCAGCTGCGGCGCGACCTCGAGCATGCGGCGCTGGTTCTTGATCTGGCGCACGAAGATCGGGATGAGCGCGGCACGAACCACGAGGACGAGGCCCACGATGGAGAGCACCCAGGTGACGCCCGCGTTGGGGTCGAGGCCGAAGAAGTCCCACATGGTGTGGAACGCGACGAGGATCAACTCGATGGCCCACTTGATGGGCCAGAGGATCAGTCCGATGAAGTCCATTGGAGCGAGTCAGTCCTTCCGGGACAGGTTGGGGGAGGAGTTCGCGAGCACCGGCTCGGCGGTGGGGGAATCGGTGGCTCGATGCTCGAGCTCGTGCGCGAGGTTGGCGGCCGCGGCATCCGCTTCGGCCTTCGGGAACATGCCGGCCGGCACGACCCACCCGAATCGGGTGATGCGGTAGCGGTCATGGCGCGCGGCGCGCACCTCGTCGAAGCCGCCGGCCGTCCACGGGTTGCATCGGACGATGCGCCACGCGGCCAATGCCGAGCCGACGACCAGTCCGCGCTGCTGCACGGAACCGAGTCCGTACGCGGAGCACGAGGGGTAGTACCGGCAGACGTCGCCGTAGAGGGGGGAGATGACGGCGCGGTACCCGCGAAGCAGCAGGACGCCGAGGTTCCGCGGGATCAGCAGGATGAAGAGGGCCAGGTCGCGCATCTCAGCCGCCCTTCGCGGCCGAAGCCGACACGGACGCACTCGCAACGGCGTGGACCGACCGACCGACGGGGCGCCCCGAGCGGCGGGTGAGCGCATCGAGCACCTCTTCGCGGAGCTCGAGCCACTGGACCTCGGCCGCGCCGGGCAGTGCTCGGACCACCACGTCGACGCCCCGGACGCCATCGCCCAGGGCTTCGTGGCAGACGGCCTTGAGCCTGCGGCGCAGGAGGTTGCGTCGCACCGCCGTGCCGACCTTCTTGGAGACGATGAAGCCGAAGCGTGCGTCGGTGCCCGACTCCCGTGAGCGCAGATAGCTCACGGTGTGGGCACCGGCGACCTTCGCACCTCGGCGCACGACGGCTCGGTAGTCGTCGGCGCTCGTGATGCGATTGGCTTTGGCGAGCACCGAGAGACTTACGCGGAGAGTTCGGTGCGACCCTTGGCGCGGCGTGCCGACAGGATGGCGCGGCCCGCGCGGGTGCGCATGCGAAGGCGGAAGCCGTGCTTCTTGGCCCGGCGACGGTTGTTCGGCTGGAACGTACGCTTGCTCATTCTTCTTCTCCGGCTGTCGGAATCTCCGCGCCGCGCAGCGAGTGCGATGCTCCGGAGGGAAACTGGGTGCCCGAAAGGGCTGGGGTCAACCTATTAAAACTACGGCCTCCGGGACCCGTGGTCAAACCAGGCGAAGTCCGGAGCCGGAATGGTGCGAACGGAAGAGTATCCCGCATACCTCGGGATACCCTGTGGATCGACACGCGCGGGCCGTCGAATCCCTCCTCCGGCATTTGTTCCGAGGGGCGAGTTTCGCTAGCGTGTGAGACCAGTTATCCCCAGCCTCGCACGCGGAATCCCGGGCGTCGCACCCAATCTGCACACAGCCGGTGGATAACCTTGAACACTTCGCCTCGCGCCGCTCGTTCCATCGATCGGGGGATCGATGAGCGGCACACGACGGCACCGAGGGATTGCGGGGAACGATGACAGAGCAGCCCATCTCCGATACATGGGCCACCGTCCTCGACCGACTGAACGACGACGACGCGATCACCCCGATGCTGCAGGGGTTCCTCAACCTGGTCGAGCCCAAGGGCATCGCCGCCGGCACCTTCTACCTCGAGGTCCCGAACGACTTCACCGCGAGCATGCTCAACCAGCGGATGCGCGTCTCCCTCCTCTCCGCGATGAGCGCCATCGAGTCGCCATCGTCGGTGACCTCCTTCTACGTGGTCGTGAACCCCGAGCTCGAGGAGACCAGGGCGCCCGAGCCGAAGCCCGCCGCGTTCGACGACTACCCGAATCCGGTCGAGCTCCCGGCATCCCCGCAGTCGGTGTTCGAGAACACGAGTCCCGACCGTCCGCGCGACGCACGGCTCAACCCGAAGTACTCGTTCGACAGCTTCGTCATCGGACAGTCCAACCGCTTCGCCCACGCGGCTGCGGTCGCCGTGGCCGAGGCGCCGGCGAAGGCGTACAACCCGCTCTTCATCTACGGCGACTCGGGCCTGGGCAAGACGCATCTCCTGCACGCGATCGGACACTACGCGCAGAGCCTCTATCCCGGCATCCGCGTTCGGTACGTCTCGTCGGAGGAGTTCACGAACGACTTCATCAACTCGATCGCGAACAACCGCGGCTCGCTCTTCCAGCAGCGCTACCGCAATATCGACATCCTGCTCATCGACGACATCCAGTTCCTGCAGGGCAAGGCGGAGACGCAGGAGGCGTTCTTCCACACCTTCAACACGCTCCACGACCACAACAAGCAGGTCGTGATCACGAGCGACGTGCCGCCGAAGCACCTCACGGGGTTCGAGGACCGCATGCGCAGCCGGTTCGAGTGGGGCCTCATCACCGACGTGCAGGCACCCGACCTCGAGACCCGCATCGCGATCCTCCGCAAGAAGGCGCAGTCCGAGCGGCTCCAGGTGCCCGACGAGATCCTCGAGTACATGGCGTCGAAGGTGTCGTCGAACATCCGGGAGCTCGAGGGCACCCTCATCCGTGTCACCGCATTCGCGAGCCTCAACCGCACGCCCGTCGACATGCCGCTCGTGCAGACCGTGCTGAAGGACCTCATCACGGACGACACCGACAACGTCGTTGCGCCGGTCGACATCATCACGGCCACGGCCGACTACTTCAAGCTGACGGTCGACGACCTCTACGGGTCGAGCCGTTCGCAGGCCGTCGCCATCGCCAGGCAGATCGCGATGTACCTGTGCCGTGAACTCACGAACCTGTCGCTGCCGAAGATCGGGCAGCTGTTCGGCAACCGCGACCACACCACCGTGATGTACGCCAACAAGAAGATCTCGGAACTCATGAAGGAGCGCCGCTCGATCTACAACCAGGTCACCGAGTTGACCGCGCGCATCAAGCAGAACGCCCGCTACCGCTGACGGATGCCACGAGCCGGCGTCGAGCAGAGGTGCTCGCGTCGGCATCGCACGGATGCCACGCCTCCGCGCTGCACCTCCCGGTGCCACTCGGTCGCGAGGCTTCCGCGACCTTCCACAGGCCCTCCGTGCCCCCAGAACGGGAGATTCCCACAACTGTGGACAAGTTGTGGATTGTTAAGGGGACGGCCCGCAATCCCTGTTGAGACGGCGGGGGAACCTGTGCAATACGCCGCACCGCGCATCGCCCCGGCCGCTCGGTTTCCGATCGAATCGCACACGCTGTGCACAGCTCCGATGGCGCTGCTTCGGCGTCGTTCCGCGGATCGCAGCACACCATCCACAGTTTCCACAGCGGTTAACACCGTTAAGAGAAATATGGATTAAGCAGGGCTCCACAACATCGAGTGGTCGAGCTCGGCGGCGCGGTGCTCACGGTCGCACGCCGATCCCCCTGTGGATGGTCTCGGGGTGTGGAGGGGTCCGTCGCCGCAGTTCGGTCGCGCGGAGGGGCGAGCGAGCCTGAGCGCTCACCTCCACGCGGGTCGAATCAGAGCGCACTCGATGCGCACGTGGTCGACCTCACGCTCACCACCCCCGCGACCGCGCCCGTGCGCACACGGAATGTCCCGACACCGGGCGGAACAGTCCGGATAGCATGGGTGAGCCAGCCAGCACCTCGAGGACGGGAGAACCGTGAAGTTCCAGGTCAATCGCGACGTCTTCAGTGAGGCCGTGTCCTTCGCCGTCAAGCTCCTCCCGCAGCGCACGACGCTGCCGATCCTCTCCGGCGTGCTGATCCAGGCGAACGACGACGGCCTCGTCCTCTCCTCCTTCGACTACGAGGTCTCGTCGCAGACCGAGATCCAGGCCGACGTCGAGGAGTCGGGCACCGTCCTGGTCTCCGGCCGCCTCCTCGCCGAGATCGCCGGCCGCCTGCCGAACGCCCCCGTGCACGTCGCGACCGAGGAGTCCCGCATCTCCGTCACGTGCGGCTCCGCCAGCTTCACGCTGCTCTCGATGCCCGTCGAGGAATACCCGTCGATCCCCGAAGTGGGCACCGAGTCGGGCGTCGTCCCCGCCGAGGAGTTCGCGACTGCCGTCGCGCAGGTCGCCGTCGCGGCATCTCGCGACGATGTGACCCCGGTCATCACGGGCGTGCAGCTCGAGGTGCGCGAGAACAACCTCAGCCTCGTCGCGACCGACCGCTACCGCGTCGCGATCCGCGAGATCGACTGGGACGGCGGCGGAGTCGCGTCCGAGGAAACACTCACCGCACTCGTGCCGGCCCGCACGCTCCAGGAGGTCGGCAAGACGTTCGGGCACTCGGGCACCATCTCGGTCGCGATCACCAGCCGCGACGACCGCGAGCTCATCGCCTTCAGCGCCGACCGCAAGACCGTGACGTCGCTCCTCATCAAGGGCAACTTCCCGCCCGTGCGCCGGCTCTTCCCCGACACGGTCGACAACTACGCGGTCATGAACACCGCCGAGCTCATCGAGGCGACCCGTCGTGTGGCGCTGGTGCTCGAGCGCGAAGCCGCGCTGCGCTACAGCTTCACCGCCGACGGCCTCACCCTCGAGGCGATCGGCAGCGAGCAGGCGCAGGCCTCCGAGACGATCGACGCGATCCTCTCCGGAGACGACACCGTCGTGTCGCTCAAGCCGCAGTTCCTGCTCGACGGCCTCGGCGCCGTGCACTCCGAGTTCGTGCGCATCTCGTTCACCAAGACCGAGAACCCCAACAAGCCCGGCCCCGTGCTCATCACGAGCCAGACCTCGCGCGAGCAGGCCGGCGCCGACACGTACCGCTACCTGCTGCAGCCGAACCTGCTGCTGCGGTAGAACCGTTCGCCGAGCTCGTCGAAGCGAACGGGCCGCGCCCGCTCCCTTCGACGGGCTCAGGGAGCGGGGCAGGTGTCATCCGCCGCGGGTAGCGTTGAGGCGTCCGACCGTCGAAGGGAGCCAGCGTGCACGTCGCCCGCCTCTCCCTCACCGACTACCGCAACTACGAGCGCGCCGAGCTCACGCTCGGCCCCGGTGCCACCGTGTTCGTCGGGCGCAACGGGCAGGGCAAGACCAACCTCGTCGAGTCCATCGGCTACCTCGCGACGCTCGGCTCGCATCGTGTCTCGGGCGACCAGGCCCTCATCCGGGCCGGCGCGGATGCCGCGATCGTGCGCGCCCTCCTCGCACACGGCGACCGGGAGCTCCTCATCGAGCTGCAGCTGAACCGGCAGGGCTCGAACCGCGCGCAGCTCAACCGCTCCCCGGTGAAGACCCGCGAGCTCCCGCGCTACGCGCACAGCGTGCTCTTCGCCCCCGAAGACCTGGCGATCGTGCGTGGCGAACCCTCGGTGCGGCGCCGCATGCTCGACGAGCTCCTCGTGCAGCGCACCCCGCGTCTCGCCGGCGTGATGGCCGACTACGAGCGTGTGCTGAAGCAGCGCAACTCGCTCCTCAAGAGCGCCCGCGCCAGAGGGCTCGCCGCGGCGCAGCTCCCGACGCTCGACATCTGGGACGAGCGGCTCGTGCAGCTGGGCTCCGAGCTGATCGACCAGCGCGTCGCCCTCATCCGAGAGCTCGCCGCGCCCCTGGCCGAGGCCTATCACTCGATCGTCGACGCCGATCACGCACCAGAGCTGCGTCCGCTCCTCTCGATCGACGGGGCCGACCCCGAGGCCGAGATCCCGGCGGATGCCGCGCCGAGATCGGCTGCGGCAGCGGATCTCGTCGCCGCCATCGCCGGCGACGGGGCATCCGCCACGGCCGTCCGCTTCGCCGAAGCGGTCCGAGTGCTGCGCCCGAAGGAGCTCGAGCGGGGGATCACGCTGGTCGGGCCCCACCGCGACGACGTGGTGCTGCTCCTCAACGGCCTGCCCGCGAAGGGGTACGCGAGCCACGGGGAGTCGTGGTCGTTCGCGCTCGCGCTGCGACTGGCATCCGCCGAGCTGCTGCGCCGGGACTCGACGACCGGCGACCCGGTGCTCGTGCTCGACGACGTGTTCGCCGAGCTCGACCGGCTCCGCCGTGAGCGCCTGGCGGCCGCGATCGGCGGATTCGAGCAGGTCCTCGTGACCGCGGCCGTGCTCGAGGACGTGCCCGAGCCGCTCACCGCGCGGATCGTGCACATCGACGCCGGCCACATCGTGGAGGAGGCGACGACGGATGCCTGACGCCCCGCAGCGGTCCGAGGCCGCACGTGTGTACCAGCACTTCCGCGAGATCTTCGGCGACACCCGGTCCCGCCCCGGCCGTGCGCGCAGTCGCACCCGGGAGGTCACGGGGAGCGAGCCGTTCACGCCCGGCCGCGACCCGAAGCCGCTCGCCGACGCGATCGACGGGCTCACCACGCAGCTCGGCTGGACCGCACCGCTCTCCCAGCACGAGGTGCTCGCGTCCTGGTCCGAGGTGGTCGGCGAGGAGATCGCGCATCACTCCGAGGCGATCACGATCGACAACGGCGTGCTGCAGGTGCGCTGCGAGTCGACGGCGTGGGCGACGCAGCTCCGGCTCATGCGCACCGATCTCGTCACGCGCATCCTCGACCGGTACCCCGGTGCGGGGGTCGAGACCATCCGCTTCCAAGGGCCGGATGCCCCCACCTGGAAAAGGGGTCCCAGATCGGTTCCAGGGCGTGGTCCACGCGATACCTACGGCTGAGTCGGCAAATTCGGTCACTTCCCCTGAGTCATCGCCTCAGATCGGCGCTTCCGGGCCGGTGGCGACCCTCCGTTTGATAGGATTGAGAGTCGCCAGAACGACGGTCAGGAGCCCGATCCACCCATGACAGCGGAACCGACGAAGGCCCAGCAGACGCCTGAATACGGTGCAGACGCGATCCAGGTTCTCGAGGGCCTCGAAGCGGTTCGCAAGCGCCCCGGTATGTATATCGGTTCGACCGGGCCACGGGGTCTCCACCACCTCGTCTACGAGATCGTCGACAACTCGGTCGACGAGGCGCTCGCGGGCTATGCGACCGTCATCGACGTGACCATCCTCGAGGACGGCGCCGTCCGCGTCATCGACGACGGCCGAGGCATCCCGGTCGACGTCCACCGGACCGAGGGTCGATCGACGGTCGAGGTCGTGCATACGATCCTCCACGCCGGCGGCAAGTTCGGCGGCGGCGGGTATGCCGTGTCCGGCGGCCTGCACGGCGTCGGTGCATCCGTCGTCAACGCGCTCTCGACGAGGTTCGACGTGGCCGTGAAGCGACAGGGACACGTGTGGCGGCAGTCGTACACGGTCGGTGTGCCCGACGCGCCCCTCTCGCAGGACGAGTCGATCCCCGAGTCGGAGACCGGGACGACCACCACGTTCTGGCCGAGCCCCGACATCTTCGAGACCGTCGAGTTCGACTACGAGACGCTGCGGACCCGCTTCCAGCAGTACGCGTTCCTCAACAAGGGCCTGCGCATCACGCTCACCGACCTCCGCGTCGGGCACGTCGAGATCGACCCCGAAGACACGGCGGAATCCGAGGCGGATGCCCCGGAGCCGCGTTCCGACACCTTCTACTACGAGCGCGGCCTCGTCGACTACGTCGAGTACCTCAACCGCTCGAAGCGGGGCGACGTCGTGAACGACGAGATCATCTCGTTCGAGTCCGAGGACACCGAGCGCAAGATCGCGCTCGAGGTCGCGATGCAGTGGACGACCGCTTACACGGAGTCCGTGCACACCTACGCGAACACGATCAACACGCACGAGGGCGGCACGCACGAGGAGGGGTTCCGCGCGGCGCTGACCACGCTCATCAACCGCTATGCGCGCGAGAAGGGCATCCTCAAGGAGAAGGACGACAACCTCTCGGGGGACGACGTGCGCGAGGGCCTCACCGCGGTCATCTCGGTCAAGCTCGCCGAGCCGCAGTTCGAGGGCCAGACGAAGACGAAGCTCGGCAACACCGAGGCCAAGTCGTTCGTGCAGAAGGTCACGGGCGACCAGCTCGGCGACTGGTTCGAGCGCAACCCCAACCAGGCGCGAGACATCATCCGCAAGGCGATCCAGGCGGCCACCGCCCGCATCGCGGCGCGCAAGGCACGTGAGGCCACCCGTCGCAAGGGCTTCCTCGAGTCGAGCGGCATGCCGGGCAAGCTCTCCGACTGCACGAGCAAGGACCCGACGATCTCCGAGATCTTCCTCGTCGAGGGCGACTCGGCCGGCGGCTCGGCCAAGACCGGTCGCAACCCCGAGACGCAGGCGATCCTTCCGCTGCGCGGCAAGATCCTCAACGTCGAGAAGGCGCGTCTCGACCGGGCGCTCGGCAACGCCGAGATCCAGGCGATGATCACGGCCTTCGGCACCGGCATCGGCGAGGACTTCAACTCCGAGAAGGCCAGGTACCACAAGATCGTGCTCATGGCCGACGCCGACGTCGACGGCCAGCACATCACGACCCTGTTGCTGACGCTGCTGTTCCGCTACATGCGGCCGCTCATCGAGATGGGCTACGTCTACCTCGCGCAGCCGCCGCTCTACCGACTGAAGTGGACGAACGCCGAGCACGAGTACGTCTACTCCGACCGCGAGCGCGACGCGCTGCTCGCGGCCGGCCAGGCGGAGGGCAAGCGCATCGCCAAGGAGAACGGCGTGCAGCGCTACAAGGGCCTCGGCGAGATGAACCACCAGGAGCTGTGGGACACCACGATGAACCCCGAGACCCGCACACTGCTGCAGGTCACGGTCGACGACGCGGCCGCCGCCGACGAGATCTTCTCCACGCTGATGGGCGACGACGTCGAGAGCCGCCGCAGCTTCATCCAGAAGAACGCGAAGGACGTGCGTTTCCTTGACATCTGACGTGATCAACCCCGGCGGCGACGGCGAGGGCTTCGGCATCCACGGCAGGATCGACCAGGTCGACCTGCAGCTCGAGATGCAACGGTCGTACCTCGACTACGCGATGAGCGTGATCATCGGCCGCGCGCTGCCCGACGTGCGCGACGGCCTGAAGCCCGTGCACCGCCGGGTCATCTACACGATGTACGACGGCGGCTACCGTCCCGATCGCGCCTTCTCGAAGTGCACCCGCATCATCGGCGACGTGATGGGCCAGTTCCACCCGCACGGCGACAGCGCGGTGTACGACTCGCTCGTGCGCCTCGTGCAGCCGTGGAGCCTGCGCTACCCGCTCGCACTCGGCCAGGGCAACTTCGGCTCGCCCGGCAACGACGGAGCGGCCGCCCACCGGTACACCGAGACGAAGATGGCCCCGCTCGCCATGGAGATGGTGCGGGACATCGACGAGGACACCGTCGACTTCCAGGACAACTACGACGGCCGCACGCAGGAGCCGACCGTCCTGCCGAGCCGGTTCCCCAACCTGCTCGTCAACGGGTCCGTCGGCATCGCGGTCGGCATGGCCACGAACATCCCGCCGCACAACCTCCGCGAGGTCGCGTCGGGCGCGCAGTGGTTCCTCGAGCACCCCGAGGCTTCGCGCGAGGAGCTCCAGGAAGCGCTGATCCAGCGCATCAAGGGCCCCGACTTCCCGACGGGTGCCCAGATCCTCGGCGTCAAGGGCATCAACGACGCCTACCGCACGGGTCGCGGGTCGATCACCATGCGCGCCGTCGTGAACGTCGAGGAGATCCAGGGCCGCACCTGCCTCGTCGTAACCGAGCTGCCCTACCAGGTCAACCCCGACAACCTCGCGATCAAGATCGCCGACCTCGTGAAGGACGGCAAGGTCGCGGGCATCGCCGACATCCGCGACGAGACGTCGGGCCGCACGGGCCAGCGCCTCGTGATCGTGCTGAAGCGCGATGCGGTCGCCAAGGTCGTGCTGAACAACCTCTACAAGCACACGCAGCTGCAGGACAACTTCGGCGCGAACATGCTCGCGATCGTCGACGGCGTGCCGCGCACCCTCTCGATCGACGGCTTCATCGCGCACTGGGTCGACCACCAGATCGACGTGATCGTGCGTCGCACGCAGTTCCGCCTCCGCCAGGCCGAGGAGCGGATGCACATCCTGCGCGGCTACCTCAAGGCGCTCGACGCGCTCGACGAGGTCATCGCGCTCATCCGCCGCTCGCCGACGGTCGAGGAGGCCCGTGACGGCCTCATCGACCTGCTCGACGTCGACGAGGTGCAGGCCCGCGCGATCCTCGACCTGCAGCTCCGTCGCCTCGCGGCCCTGGAGCGCCAGAAGATCATCGACGAGGCCACCGAGCTCGAGGCGAAGATCGCCGACTACAACGCGATCCTCGCGAGCCCGACCCGCCAGCGCAGCATCATCTCCGACGAGCTCGCGGAGATCACCGCGAAGTACGGCGACGAGCGGCGCACGCACATCCTCCCGGGCTTCGACGGCGACATGTCGATGGAAGACCTGATCCCCGAGGAGGAGATGGTCGTCACCGTCACGCGCGGCGGCTACGTGAAGCGCACCCGCAGCGACAACTACCGCTCGCAGCACCGCGGCGGCAAGGGCGTGAAGGGCGCGCAGCTGCGCGCCGACGACGTGGTCGAGCACTTCTTCGTCACGACCACGCACCACTGGCTCCTCTTCTTCACGAACATGGGCCGCGTCTACCGCGCCAAGGCGTACGAGATCCAGGAGGGCGGCCGCGACGCCAAGGGGCAGCATGTCGCCAACCTGCTCGAGATGCAGCCCGACGAGCAGATCGCCGAGATCCTCGACATCCGCGACTACGAGGTGGCCACGTACCTCGTGCTCGCCACCCGCGACGGGCTCGTGAAGAAGACCGATCTCACCGCCTACGACACCAACCGCTCGCGCGGCATCATCGCGATCAACCTCCGCGAGGGCGACGAGCTCGTCTCGGCGATGCTCGTCGACGAGCACGACGAGATCCTGCTCGTGTCACGCAAGGGCATGTCCCTCCGATTCGAGGCGACGGATGACGCGCTGCGCCCCATGGGCCGGTCGACGTCGGGCGTGAAGGGCATGTCGTTCCGGTCGGGCGACAGCCTGCTCGAGGCATCCGTCGTGCCCGGATCGAACGGCAACGAGGCGGAGCTCGAGGCCGTCGACGCGGCCACCGACGACAACGGCCAGAAGCTCAGCCCGACCGACACCTACGTGTTCGTCGTGACCGAGGGCGGGTACGCGAAGCGCACCCGAGTCGAGGACTACCGCAAGCAGCAGCGCGCCGGACTCGGCATCAAGGTGGCCAAGCTGAGCGAGGATCGCGGCGACCTCGCCGGTGCGCTGATCGCCTCCGGGGGCGACGAGGTCCTTGTGGTTCTTGCCAGCGGCAAGGTGGTACGCTCTGACGTCGCCGAGGTTCCCGCCAAGGGCAGGGACACGATGGGCGTCGTGTTCGCGAAGTTCGCGGACGACGACCGGATCATCGCCATCGCGAGGAATTCCGAACGGAATCTCGTGGAGGAGGCCGCAGAGTCCGAAGCGGCCGAGCCCGCGCGAGAGGAGTAACCGTCAATGAGTAGCGTCGCCGAGAAGCTGGCCCGCAAGTCGAACCGCCGGCCCCCGGCCAAGCAGGTGCGCCTGCGTCTCGTCTACATCGACTTCTGGTCGGCCGTGAAGCTGTCCTTCCTCGTGGCCGTGTGCTTCGCGGTCATCAGCATCGTCGTCACCTTCCTGATCCACACGGTGCTCAGCTCGACCGGCATCTTCGAGCAGGTCAACTCGCTCGTCCAAGACGTCGCCGGATCGAGCGGTGACCTCACCGCCGTGCTCTCGCTCGGCAACGTCATGGGCTTCGCCGTCGTCGCGGCCCTGCTCAACCTGGTCGTGACCACGGCACTCGGTGCGATCGTGGCGGTGCTGTACAACCTCAGTGTCAAGATCACGGGCGGCCTGCTCGTGGGCTTCACGAACAACTGACCCTTCGACAGGCTCAGGGACCGGCCGACCTCGGCTCGATTCGGAGATTCCCGCCCCGTCGGGTAGTCTTTCCTTCGGCCGAAATTCGGGGATATAGCTCAGGCGGTTAGAGCGCTTCGCTGATAACGAAGAGGTCCGAGGTTCAAGTCCTCGTATCCCCACTCCACAACTCCACACCCGCGGATGCCGCGACATCCGCTCGGGGCCTTAGCTCAGTTGGTAGAGCGCCTGCTTTGCAAGCAGGATGTCAGGAGTTCGAATCTCCTAGGCTCCACCCAGTGTTCATCGGCTCGCCTGCCTGGTCGGGCGGGCCGCTGTCGTCTCCGGGAACGGCGTTCGACCCCAGCCGCCGTACCCCTCCGCCGCCCGCCCGAGCGACCCTCGCCGATCGACGGCAACAGTGCGAGGATGGCGTCGGAAGAGGGGGACCGACGCGGATCGACCGCACGTGCTCGCGTCCCGCACGCCGACGGCGCACGGGATACCTCATTGCGGCCATGGCCGCGATGGCCGCCTACACGTTCGTGGCATCACTGGCCATCGTCGGGGCATCCGGCGCCCCACCAGTCACGCCGGCCGCCGCAGCCGAGCAATCGGCTGAGCCGGACGCCACCGACGACGCGAACATCGTCGCAGCGTGGAGCCGGCTGCGCGTCGGGTGGATCTACGTGTACGGGGACGGGCGCGTCGTGCTGCGGCACGACAACGGGCGGCTCCTCACGTCCGAGGGCAGCGTCTCCTTCGGGGTCATCCAGCGTCGCCTGAGCCCGTTCGGCCTGCAGCTCGTGCGGACGGGGACCGTCAACTTCGCCGCCGTCCTGGGGCAGCCCGACGACGTCGAATCCGGGTTCTGGTCGCCGGCCGCACCGGCGCTCTACCAACCGTCGTCGTATGCGCTCTGCCTGGTCAACACGGCACCGAATCCGCCCCGCGATCAACTCCTGCTCGACATGCCCGACATCATCGACCGGGTCGACGGGCCGGCCGCGGAGGTGCTGCGCGACGGCGTCGTGCGCAGCTTCACCGACGACTTCCTCGACGAGGACGGGAACTTCGCCGGCCTGGACGGGTTCCACAGCGCGCCCGGACCAGGCGTCGAGTGCATCGTCCTCGACAAGGCGGGCATGCTCGAGCTGTGGGCGCAGACGCGGCTTCCGCTGAGCGGACCCGATGATCGCGGCGTGCTGCGGCTCAGCGACGCGACGTTCGGTGTGCTCACCGATATCGACGGGGTGGAGCAGTACCTCGTCGCGGCGATCCCGATCCTGCCGCACGGGGGGTGGGTGGTCTGGGCGGGGTGAGACCGCCCTGTCGTACAGTGGCCGGATGGACATCCGCATCGCAGCGTATGGCGTGATCATCCGCGACGGGCAGATCCTGCTCTCGCACTGGAACGAGCACGGCCGGTCCGGATGGACGCTGCCGGGCGGTGGAATCGAGGGCTCGGAGCATCCGGTCGCTGCTGCGCGGCGCGAGATCTTCGAGGAGACGGGCTACGAGGCATCCGTCGACCGGCTGCTCGGCATCGACACCATGGTCGTGCCCACCGAGAAGCGCCACTCGGGCGTCGTGCCCCTCTACGCCATGCGAGTGGTCTACCGGGCGACGGTGACCGGCGGTGACCTGCGCAACGAGGTCGACGGATCGAGCGACGAGGCGCGGTGGTTCCCGCTCGACGAGGTGGCCGGACTCAAGCGGGTGAGCCTCCTCGACATCGCGCTGCGGCTGAACGCCCAGGAGCCGGCGGACGGATTCCCGCCCGCAGCGACCTGAGCGTCCGGCTCCAGCAGCGCCAGCTCCGGCCTCGGCCTCGGCGAACGCGACGACGGCGACGACGACAGCACAGCGGCCTTGAAGACCGATGCCCTCTCGACGTCGCCGTCGTGCGTTGCCGAGACCCCCGCGGATCGCATCCCCGCCGGGCGGGATGGCGTCCCGAGGTGCGGATGGTTCCGCGGGGGCTCGGTGTGTACGGTGCCCATGATCAGATGAGGCCGGCACCGCCGAGCGCGAGGCGACGGTACTGCTCGTCGCGCGCGCGGGTGGCGTCCTGCTCGGTCAGGCGGCGCAGGGTCACGGCGTCGGTGGTCCGACGCTCCTCCTGGCGACGGCTCCACGCGAGCAGCGCGAGGCCGGCGCGGCGGGCCAGTCGCTCGCGCAGCTGGCGTGCCTGGGCACGGATGGCGGTGGCTTGGCTCTGCTGAGCCGAACCGGCGGTGAGTGATGTCGTGTTCACGATCATTCCTTCTGGTGGTGGGTTCCCGACCGGGCGATCGCCGGTCGGGGGTGATGCGATCCGTGGCGGTGCGTACAGCAGGAGGCGTGCCCTCGGACGGATCGGCGCGAGGGCGCGCCAGTAGGACGTTCCGGGCGCGCGAGGGCGCGCCGGTGAGGCGGGAAGCCTGGCGGCTCCGGGCTGCCGTCCGGCGCGGCATCCGAGGGCCGAGGTGATCGATGCGACCGGGTCGACGGATGCTGCGGCGGATGCCGCGGGTCACGCCCGAGTGGGCTGCGTTCGAGTGAACGCTGTGACGGTCAGGCGCCGAAGCGCCGGGTGTCGGTGCGGGCTAGCAGGCCGGGTACGTGAGGAGGACTCCCGTGTGCGGCTCCGTGAACGAAATGATGTGCATCATCGGGTATCAACTCCTCTCCGGTTTCGTGTTGCCAGGACCGAGAGTTGACACTAGCGGGATTCTCAAGTGGAACGCAAGGCGATTTCCCAGATTCGTCGGAATCGGCTCGGAAATCAGTGCCAGCCCTGAGCTCGGCGCTCTCCAGGACGACGAAGGGCCCGCCCTGATCGGATCAGGACGGGCCCGTCGTGGAAGACCTGGTTCAGGCGGCCGGCGTGCCGCCGGCCGACGAGCCGGGCTCGTCGTCGGCGACCCAGAGCTCGTCGTCGGCACGGAACGTCTGCCAGACGGCGTAGGCCACGCCGACGGCGGCGACGATGCCGGCCCCGATCGCGAGGTACGTGCCGACGCCCGGGCCCTTCTTCTGCTGGACCACCGCGGCCGCGCGCGGCGAGACGCGCTCGACGGCGCGGCGCACGCGTGCGTCGTTGGCGATGTCGCCGATCGCGAGCAGCGAACCGAGTGCGTTGCCCAGCCCCTGCTGCGCGGCGTCGCCCGCGGAGCGGGCGTAGTCGCGCGCGGAGTCCATGCCGGGCCGGACGTAGCTCTCGTAGCCCGAGCGCATGCGCGGAACGACCTCTTCACGGGTGACGTGGCCGAGCTGGCGGCTGGCCTCCCGTGCGACCGAGTTGGCGTGCGCGAGCACCTGCTGCTGGTTCCCCCAGAGTTCTTCCGCATTGCTGCGCAGTCGCTTGAGTTCCTTGCGGCGCTTGCGTGACAGGCTCATCTCGACCTCCATCGATATGCAGCGAACCCTTCCATCTTGCCACCGAAACCGCTGGAAACGGGGTGGGAGTCGCAATCATCCATGCCGGTTGACGAATCCGCGCGTGACAGAATAATGCGCATGGCGAATCCCACCGCAGTCGCGACGATCAACACGAACCACGGCCCCATCAAGGTCGACCTCTACGGCCACCAGGCCCCGAAGACCGTGAAGAACTTCGTCGGCCTCGCGACCGGCGAGATCGAGTGGACCCACCCCGGCACCGGCGCGAAGTTGAACGACCCGCTGTACGACGGCGTCATCTTCCACCGCATCATCCCGGGCTTCATGATCCAGGGCGGCGACCCGCTCGGCCAGGGCGTCGGCGGCCCGGGCTACCAGTTCGACGACGAGATCAGCCCCGAGCTCGACTTCACCGAGCCCTACGTGCTCGCGATGGCCAACGCCGGCCGCGACCGCATGACGGGCGGCGGCACGAACGGCTCGCAGTTCTTCATCACCGTCGGCCCGACCACCTGGCTGCAGGGCAAGCACACCATCTTCGGCAAGGTCACGGATGCCGCGAGCCAGTCCGTTGTCGAGAAGCTGGCCTCGGTGCCGACCGACGGCCGCGACAAGCCGCTCGAGGACGTCGTCATCGAGAGCATCACGATCGAAGAGGCCTGACGCCCAGGTGACCACAGTGCCTGCTGGTGACGGTGGTGCCGCCGATCGGCCCGAGGTCTGCTATCGGCATCCCGATCGGCCGAGCTACATCCTCTGCCAGCGGTGCGGGCGCACGATCTGCCCCGAATGCCAGACCCAGGCGCCCGTCGGCGTCATCTGCCCCGAGTGCATGCGCGAGCAGCGCGCGTCGGCACCGCGGACGAAGCCCGCGGTGCTCACGCGCGCCCGCTCGGCTGCCGGGCGCGGCGCACCCGTGGTGACGTATGCGCTCATCGGCATCACGCTGGCGGTCTTCCTGCTGCAGCTCGTCCCCGGGCTCGCGGTCACCGACCGCCTGCTCTACGCCGGCGTCTACTCGATCCCCGGCAACTTCGAGCCGTGGCGCATGCTGACGTCGGTGTTCGTGCACTCGACCGGCCTGATCTTCCACGTGCTGCTCAACATGTACACGCTGTGGATCTTCGGGCAACTGCTCGAGGGACTGCTCGGCCGGTGGCGATTCCTCACCCTGTACCTCATCTCGGGGCTGGCGGGTTCGGTCGGCGTGCTCTGGCTGGGCGATCCGCGCACCGGCGTCGTCGGGGCATCCGGTGCCATCTTCGGCCTGATGGGCGCGTTCCTCGTGATCCAGCGGCGGTTGGGCGGCAATGCCACGCAGTTGTTCATCCTGCTCGGCGTCAACCTGGTGATCGGATTCGTGCCCGGCTTCAACATCGCCTGGCAGGCGCATCTCGGCGGCCTCATCGGCGGAGCGCTCGTGGGGCTCATCTTCACCGAGACGCGCAAGCGCTCGCAGCTGGGATTGCAGGTCGGATTGCTGGTCGGCCTCGTCGTGCTGTTGCTCGTGCTGAGCCTGCGGTACTTCTACTTCCCGATCGTCTGAGGGTTATCCACATCCCCGTCCACAGGTGGGGAGAGTTACACGCATGTAATTGTGGCCAGTTCAGGGGACACGAGGTATCCGCACGGGTATCCACCCTGTGGACAACATGTGGAGAACTCGGGCGTCGCGGCATCCGTGGGCGCACGAAAGGGGCGGATGCCGCAGCATCCGCCCGCTCGGGTCGTGTGGAAGCCGGCTAGCGCCAGCGCGTCGTCATGAGGAAGCCGACGAAGGCGATGCCGAAGCCGATGAGGATGTTCCAGGAGCCGAGGTCGGCGATGGGCAGCCGGCCCTGGCTCACGTAGAAGACGATGATCCAGGCGAGTCCGAGCAGCATGAAGCCGAACATCACGGGCTTGAACCAGACCGGGTTCGGCGCCTCTTCGCCGCTCGCCTGCTCCGCGCGCGCGGGCTTCGATGATTTCGTACGTGCCATGCGGGCGATTCTATCCGAGCCGGATGCGTACTCCCAGTCGAGGGGCTCCCAGCCGGGAATAGAATCGCTCCCATGTCCGTTTCGCAGCCCGAATCCGGTGCTGCGCAGGGCGCTCCGGGGCCCGCTCGTGCGCATCGCCGCACCGGCGTCGTCGGCGTGATCGGGGAGCTGCTCCTCACGGCGGGCGTGCTCGTGCTGTTGTTCCTCGGCTGGCAGCTGTGGTGGAACGACGCGATCATGGCGGGGCAGCAGTCGACCGCGGCATCCGATCTCAGCGCCCGGTGGCTCGAGGAGGGCCGGGCCGCCCGAGGCGACGCCGAGGTGCCCGCGCCGGCCGACTACGGCGAACCCGTCGTCGACACGGCCGACCACGAGAACGGCGAGGCGATCGCCGTCATGTACGTGCCGCGTTTCGGGGCGGACTCGCAGCGGAACATCGCCGAGGGCACCGGACTCGACGTGCTGAACAGCACCGAGCTCGGAGTCGGCCACTATCCCGGCACGCAGATGCCGGGCGAGGTCGGCAACTTCGCGATCGCCTCGCACCGCAGCGCCTACGGCGGCGGGATGCACGAGATCGAGCAGCTGCAGCTCGGCGACGCCATCTACATCCAGACGCGCGACGGCTGGTACACGTACCGCTTCCGCGACCTCGAGTACGTCACGCCCGAGACCGTCGAGGTGCTGGCGCCCGTGCCCCACCATCCCGACCTGCAGGCCGCCGACCGCCTCGTCACGCTGACGAGCTGCAACCCGCTGTACTCGACGGCGGAGCGCATCGTCGCCTACGGCGTGCTCGAGTCGTGGCAGCCGACGGCGGCCGGTCCGCCCGCCGAGATCGCCGACGTCGTCGCGACCTGGGAGGCCTGACATGTACGCTGCTCTGTGGCGGATCCTGCCCGGCCCGGCCTGGGTTCGGATCATCCTGCTCCTGCTGCTCCTCGCAGCGGTGGTCTTCGCCCTCTTCACCTGGGTGTTCCCCTGGGTGGACGGCATCATCAACCCGATCGAAGTCACGGTGGACTCATGACCCGCGTTCTCGTCATCGACAACTACGACAGCTTCGTCTACACGCTCAACGGCTACCTCCAGGAGCTCGGCGCGGAGACCGAGGTGATCCGCAACGACGACATCGAGGTCGCCGACGTGCCCGCGCGCCTCGCGGAGTACGACGCCGTGCTCATCTCGCCCGGACCCGGCAAGCCCGGCGATGCCGGCGTCTCGATCCCCGTCGTCGAGGCGGCGCTCGCGTCGGGGCAGCCGCTGCTCGGCGTGTGCCTCGGGCACCAGGCGATCGCCGAGGCGTTCGGCGCCACGGTCACGAACGCCGAGGAGCTCATGCACGGCAAGACGTCGCGGATCACGCACAACGACAGCGACTTCTACGACGGCGTGCCGCAGCCGTTCACGGCGACGCGGTACCACTCGCTCGCCGTGGTCGACGGCACCGTGCCCTCGGAGCTCGTGGTGACGAGTCGCACCCAGGGCGGCGTCATCATGGGGCTGCGCCACGAATCGGCGCCGATCTTCGGCGTGCAGTTCCACCCCGAGTCCGTACTCACCGAGGGCGGCTACCGGATGCTCGGCAACTGGCTCGCCGTGGCCGGGCTGCCCGAGGCGCGCGAGAGGGCTCTGCACCTGAATCCGCTGGTGCGGGCGGACTGAGGGTCAGCCCGCGCAGTAGGTCAGCTGGACCTCGGAACGCTGCGGAACGTCGCCCGGCGGCAGCGACTGCTGCGTGACCGGAGATCCGGGCTGCGAGTCGCACGACGGGTCGGGCTTCGGCACCGGCGTCAGCTGCAGGTTCTCGGCCGACAGGTACGACGAGGCGGCGGCCAGCGTCTGGCCGGTCAGGTCGGTCAGCGTGACCAGCCCGCTCGAGATGCGGAAGTCGACCGGCGACCCGGCCTCGGCCGAGGTTCCGGCCTCGGGCGTGGTCGCCGTGACCGTGTCGGCGGGCACGGTCGGGGAGTTCTCCCGCGTCTCGGTGCCCGGCACGAGCCCGGCCGCCTGCACGTCGGCCTTCGCCTGCTCGAGCGTCTTGTTGCGCACGTCGGGCACGGTCACGGGTTCTCGACCGGATGAGACGTACACGGTGACCGCGGTGCCGTTGTCGACGATCTCACCCTCGGGCGGATCGGTGCGGATCACCGCGCCGGCGGCCACGGTGTCGTTCGTCTCGTCGATGCGAGTGGCGGGCAGCCCGAGCTCCTGGAGCTGCGAGACCGCGTCCTCGTAGGTGACGCCGGCCAGCGCCGGGATCTCGCGCGCGTTCGACGGCAGGTCGTCGGTGGGCTGCAGGTTGAACGCCCAGTACATGACCGCGATGACGATGACGACGACGCCGATGATGCCCGACCAGATCCAGATGGCCGGAGGACGCCGCTGCGTGCGCGACATCGTCTCGTCCTCCGTGAGCTGGCGCAGCGCGAGCTCGGAGCTGGACAGCGAGCTCGTGGGCGCGCCGAACAGCAGCGTGGCCTCATCGGGCTGGCGGTGCACGGGCACGCGACCGGATGCCGCGGTGTCGACGTCGGCCCGGAACTCGGCAGCGGTCTGGTACCGCTCGTCGCGGTTCTTCGTGAGGGCGTGCAGCACCACGGCGTCGAGTGCGGGGGAGACCTTGGGGTTGATGATGCTCGGCTTCACCGGGCGCTCGCTCACGTGCTGGTACGCGACCGCGACCGGGGTGTCGCCGCGGAACGGCGGCCGGCCGGTGAGCATCTCGAACAGCACGACGCCGGTCGAGTAGAGATCGGTGCGCGCGTCGACGGTCTCGCCCTTTGCCTGCTCGGGCGAGAAGTACGACGCGGTGCCGAGGATCGCGGTGGTCTGCGCCACGGTCGTCGACGAGTCGGACACCGCGCGGGCGATGCCGAAGTCCATCACCTTCACCTGACCGGTGGTGGTGATCATGATGTTGCCGGGTTTGATGTCGCGGTGCACGACGCCGGCCCGGTGCGAGTACTCCAATGCGGTGAGCACGCCGTCGATCACGCGCACGGCGGCGACCGGCTCGAGCGGGCCGTCGTGGATGATGTCCTTGAGCAGGCGGCCCTCGACGAACTCCATCACGATGAACGGCAGTTGCACCTCGTGCCCGGCGGAGTCGACGACGGTCTCCTCGCCGGCATCGAAGACGCGGACGATCGTGGGATGCGCCATGCGCGCCGCGGACTGCGCCTCCTGCCGGAACCGCATGCGGAACGCCGGGTCGGTCGCGAGCTGCGGCTTCAGGAGCTTGATCGCGACCTTGCGGCCGAGCCGCGTGTCGGAGCCGACGTGGACGTCGGACATTCCGCCGCGACCGATGAGCGCGCCCACGCGATACCGCCCCGCGAGCACTCGTCCCTCATCGGTCACCCTGCAGCTCCGTCCTTCGTCGTCCTGATCGTCTCGGTCAGTTCTCGATGTCCACCGTCAGGGCAGGCGAGAAGGGCGAGTCGAGCTGGCCGCAGAAGTAGCGGAACGTGACGTCGAACGAACCACCGGGCGTGTCGTTCACGTTGACCTGGGCGCTCGTCGTTCCCGGTCCGAACACGGGGTTGTTCGGCACGGACGCGTCGCCCGTCACCGCGACCTCGTAGCCGCTCAGGGTCTGGCCCGCCGGGCAGCTCTGCGCCGTCCAGTTGACCGTGATCTGGCCGACGTTCGACTTGACCGGGTTCGTGTTCGTGGTGGGCGGCGACGTGGGCGCGCTCGGGGCCACGGGGTCGGTGAGGTACGTGAGCGTGATCGTCGTGCCGGGCTGCACCGGGCCGCTCGGGTTGACCTCGGACACCGTGTTGGCGAGTCCGGGCTCGCTCGCGGCCGCGCCGGCCTCGCGCACGACGGGCAGGCCGAGCCCCTCGATCTGCGCGGCCGCCTCGTCGACGTTCATGCCGATGTAGGCGTTGCGGTCGATCTGGATCGTCTGCGGCGCCTCGGTGGTGGGCGGCGGGGTCTGCGTCGTCGGCGGGGCGCTCGTCGACGTGGGCCGCCCGGTCGTCGACGCCGGAGGCTTGTCGTTCCCCTGGTTCATCGCCAGGGCGATGAGCGTGCCGATGAGCACGATCGCCAGGATCGCGATGAGCACGATGAGCGGCCAGGTCCAGGGGCTGCGCTTCTTGGGCGCAGTCTCCTCCTCGACCACCTGCTCGTCGCTGATGCCGGCCGCACCCGCGCCCGCCGCGGGCAGCACGGTCGTGGCCGCCGTGGCACCGGCGGCGGCGGGCATGAGCATGGTCGCCGCCGTCGCGCCGGCGGCGCCGAGCACCGCGGGGACTGCTGCGGCCGCGCCCTGCACATCGCCCCGGCGCAGCGCCTGCGCGGCACGTGCGAGGTGCGCTGCCGACTGCGGACGGTCGGCCGGGTTCTTCGCGATGCACGCGTAGACGAGGTTGCGCACCGGCTCGGACACCGTGACCGGCAGGTCGGGCGGCGTCTCGTTGATCTGCGCCATCGCGATGGCGACCTGCGACTCGCCCGTGAACGGACGGCGCCCGGCGAGGGCCTCGTAGGCGACGATGCCGAGCGAGTAGATGTCGGTCGTGGGCGACGCGGGGTGACCCGACGCCTGCTCGGGCGAGAGGTACTGGACCGTGCCCATGACCTGGCCGGTCGCGGTGAGCGGCACCTGGTCGGCGATGCGCGCGATGCCGAAGTCGGTGATCTTCACGCGCCCGTCGGGCGTGATGAGCAGGTTGCCCGGCTTGATGTCGCGGTGCACGAGGCCGGCCGCGTGGGCGGCCTGGAGCGCGGCGGCGGTCTGCGCGACGATGTCGAGGACCTTGTCGGTGGAGAGCACATGCTCGCGCTCGAGGATCGTCGAGAGGGCCTCGCCGGGGACGAGCTCCATCACGAGGTAGGCGCTGCCCTCCTCCTCGCCGTAGTCGAAGACGTTGGCGATGCCCTCGTGGTTGACGAGCGCGGCGTGACGGGCCTCGGCGCGGAACCGCTCGAGGAAGCCGGGGTCGCCGAGGTACTCGTCCTTCAGGATCTTGATCGCGACCTGACGCCCGATGACGAGGTCGGTGGCCTGCCACACCTCGCCCATGCCGCCGATGGCGATCCGGGACTGCAGTTCGTAGCGCCCTCCGAAGGTGAGCCCTGCGCTCGGTCTCATTTGTTCAGCACCGCCTCTAGTACCTGCTTTGCGACGGGTGCGGCGATGAGATTGCCGTACCCCTCCTGACCAAGTCCCCCGCCATCCTCCACGAGTACCGTGATCGCATACTGAGGGTTGTCGGCTGGGGCAAAACCTGTGAACCAGAGAGTGTAGGGGTCACTCTCTCCGTTCTCCGCTGTACCGGTCTTACCGGCCACGCTGACGCCGTCTATTCTTGCATTACTCGCGGCCCCGTTCTCGACGCCGTTCACCATCATCTGCACCATGGTGTTCGCCGTCTCCTCGCTGATCGCACGGCCGAATTCCGAGGGCTCGAACTCCTGCAGCGGGGTGAAGTCGGGGGCCGTGATGGCGTCGACGAGGTTGGGGTTCATCACGATGCCGCCATTGGCGATCGCCGCCGAGACCATCGCCATCTGCATCGGCGTCGCCCGCACGTCGCCCTGGCCGAACGCGGTCAGCGCGGTCTGCGGCTCGTCGAGCACGCGCGGGTAGGTGCTCACCTCGGTGAGGGTCGGGATGTCGAACTCGGAGTTGAAGCCGAACTTCTCGGCCTGGTCGCGGATCGCGGCGTCGCCGAGCTCCATGCCGAGCTCCGCCATCGGGATGTTGCACGAGAGGCGCAGCGCGTCGGCCAGCGTGACCTCGGCGCCGGAGCCGCAGGTCCCGCCGCCCGAGTTCCGCACCACGGCGTCGGTGCCGGGCAGCGTGAGGGTCGCCGGGTTCGGGAACGTCGACTCGGGCGTGTAGCGACCGGACTCGAGGGCCGCGGCGGTGACGACGAGCTTGAACGTCGATCCGGGCGGGTTCATGTCGCCGCCGGTCGCGCGGTTGAACAGGGGGTCGCTCGGGTCGGCGAGCAGGCCGTCGTACGTCGCCTGCACCTGCTCGCTGTCGTGCACCGCGAGGGCGTTGGGGTCGAAGGTCGGCTTCGTCACCATGGCGAGGATGCGTCCGGTGGACGGCTCGGTGAGGATCACCGCGCCCGTGTAGTCGCCGAGCGCGTCCCACGCGGCCTGCTGCGCCACCGGGTCGATGGCGACCTCGACGGACGCGCCCATCGGGTCCTGCCCGGAGATGATGCGGTTGAGCGAGTCGAAGAACTGGCTCGAGCTCTGCCCGCTGAGGTAGTCGTTGAGCGAGCGCTCGAGGCCGGTCGCCTCGCCGTTGACGGGGATGTACCCGGTCACGGGAGCGTAGAGCGGCCCGTTCGAGTACACGCGCTGGAACTTGTAGACGTCGTCGGACGGCTGGGAGTACGCGATCGGATCGCCGCCCACGAGGATCGGGCCGCGCTCCACGGAGTAGCTCTCGTAGAGCGTGCGCGAGTTCCGGGGGTCGGCCGCGAGCGTCTCAGCCTGCGCGTACTGGATGATCGTCGACGAGACGAACAGGGTGAGGAACATGAGCAGCACGACGATCGTGACGCGCTTGAGTTCGCGGTTCATCCGTCGATCACCAGCCTCGGATGGTTGCGGACCGTATCGGACAACCTCAGCAGCAGCGCGACGATGATCCAGTTCGCCACGAGCGACGAACCGCCCGCGGCCAGGAAGGGCGTGGTCAGGCCGGTGAGCGGGATGACGCGGGTCACGCCGCCGACGACGATGAAGACCTGCAGCGCGATGACGAACGCGAGCCCGACGCCGAGCAGCTTGCCGAAGTCGTCCTGGCCGGCGAAGCCGATGCGGAACCCGCGCGCCACGAGCAGCACGTAGAGCGCGAGGATCGCGAAGATGCCCGCGAGCCCGAGCTCCTCGCCGAGGCTCGCGATGATGTAGTCGCTCTGCGGGACGGGCGTGATGTCGGGTCGGCCCTGTCCCCATCCGGTGCCGATGAGGCCGCCGTTCGCGAGCCCGAAGAGGCCCTGGACGAGCTGGTAGCTGCCGCCGAACTCCTGGTCGAACCGATCGGGGCTGAACGGGTCGAGCCAGTTCGCGAAGCGGTTGCTGACGTAGTCGAGGGTCTGGCTCGCGACGAGCGCGCCGCCGATGAACAGCGTGAGTCCGAGCACGACCCACGACAGGCGGCTCGTGGCGACGTACAGCATTACGAGGAACAGCCCGAAGTAGAGGAGGGCGGTGCCGAGGTCGCGCTGGAACACGATGACCGCCATCGACAGCGCCCACACCACGAGCAGCGGGCCGAGGTCGCGGGCGCGCGGGAACTGCATGCCGAGGAACTTCGTGCCGACCATCGAGAGCGAGTCGCGGTTCCGCACGAGGTAGCCGGCGAAGAACACCGCCAGCGCGATCTTCGCGATCTCACCGGGCTGGAAGGTCGCGAAGTCGCCGACGCCGATCCACACCCGCGCGCCGCTCACCTCGCGGCCGATGCCCGGCACGAGCGGCAGCAGGAGCAGCACGATGGCGATGAGGCCCGAGAGGTAGGTGTAGCGGAACAGCACGCGGTGGTTGCGGATCAGCAGGATCGTCGCGATGGCGGCGACGATCGCGATGGCGCTCCACACGATCTGGCGCACCGAGGCGCTCTCCCAGCCGCTCTCGCCGTTGGCGATGTCGATCCGATAGATCATCGCGATGCCGAGCCCGTTGAGCACGGTGGCGATCGGCAGCAGGAACGGATCGGCGTCGCGGGCCACGAACCGCATCGCGATGTGCAGGCCGAACACCAGCGCCGAGAGGCCGGCGCCGAGGAGCACGAGCTGCGTGTCGATGCGGCCCATCGCGCCGAGCTGCACGAGCACGATCGCGGCCGAGTTGATGATGCACGCGACGATGAGGAGCCAGAGCTCCATGTTCCGCAGCTTCTGCGGCAGTCGGATGCGACGCACCGAAGCCGTGGGCGGCCCGCCGGAGCGGGGCGCCTCGGCCGTGCGACCTGCGGCGTCAGTCAACGGAGTCCTCCAGTCGCTGCACGATGCGGTAGGCCTCCGAGAACGAGCTCGCGCTGATGGTCTGCTCCACGCGCTGCTGGTCGTAGGTGCGCAGGTCGGCCACATCGATGGTGGTCTCGGTGTGCAGCTCGTGCAGCGAGATCGGGCCGAGGTCCTGCTGGATGCCCTGGTAGATGGCCACCCGGCCGTTGGACTCGCCGACGTAGTAGCGCGTCTGCGTCCACTGGTAGCCGAGCACGAACGTCGTCACGATCGCCGCGACGAGCAGCACGATCCAGAAGCCCCACATCCAGCGGCGCCGACGCCGGCGACGGGCGTCCTCCTCGATCAGCTCGTCGAAGTAGTCCTGCGAGTCGGGCTCGAAGTGCGTCTCCTGCACCGGGTGGGGCCGCAGGGTGGGCAGGCGGATGCCGCGGCCGCGCACCGGCTCCGCCGCCGCGCCGAACGCGAGCGGAGCCGCCGCCGACCCGACGACGAGGGCAGGCGTCTCGGGGGCCGGTGGTTCCCCCACGTCGATGACCACCACCGTGACGTTGTCGGGGGCGCCGCCGTCGAGCGAGGCCTTCACGAGCCGGTCGGCGACCTGCTTCGCGCCCGCGTCGGCGGAGAGCACCTCCTGGATCTCGTCGAACGACACGACGCCCGAGAGGCCGTCGGAGCAGAGCATCCAACGGTCGCCCGGGCGCGTGTCGAGCACCATCGAGTCGATCTCGGGCGAGCTCTCGACGTCGCCGAGCACGCGCATGAGCACCGAGCGACGGGGGTGCACCATGGCCTCTTCGGCCGTGATTCGGCCGGCGTCGACGAGGCGCTGCACGAACGTGTGGTCGATCGTGATCTGGCTGAGCTCGCCGGACCGCAGCAGGTAGATGCGGGAGTCGCCGATGTGGGCGATGACGACCCGGTCGTCCTGCAGCAGCAGCGAGCTGACCGTGGTGCCCATGCCGGTGAGCTCGGAGTGCTCGGCGACGGTCTCGGCGAGCTGGCGGTTCGCGGCGACGAGGGCGCCCTCCAGGGCGGCAGCGGCCTCGGGCCCCGTGCCGTAGTCGGCGTCGGCCTCGGCGATGCGGCGCGTCGCGATGGCGCTCGCGATGTCGCCGCCGGCGTGCCCGCCCATGCCGTCGGCGACGAGGAAGAGGCGTCGCCCGGCGTAGCCGGAGTCCTGGTTGTTCGAGCGGATCCGGCCGACGTGCGAGACGGCCGCGCTCGCCTTGACGTTCGCCATGGGCTACCGCCGCAGCTCGAACGTCGTCGCTCCGACCTTGACGGTGGCTCCGAGCGGAATGGGCGTCGGCACGGTCACTCGGGAGCCGTTGAGGAACGTGCCGTTCGTGGAGTCGAGGTCCTGGATCATCCACCGGCCGTTCCACAGCATGAGGCGGGCGTGGTGGGTGGACGTGTAGTCGTCGCGGATGATGATCGCGGAGTCGCTCGATCGGCCGATCGTGATCTCGTCGCGGCCGAGCGGGAACTCCGCTCCGGCCTTCTGGCCGCTCGTGATGACGAGGCGGGTCGCGTTCTCGGTCGAGGCGGTCTCGCCGCCCGGGCCGGAGGCGGGCGCGGCGGGATGCGCCGAGGTGACGGCCGATGGCGAGGCGGGCGCTGCGACGGGGAACGCGGCCGCCGGCGCCGGTGCGGCTGCTGCGGCATCCGGCTGCAGCTTGCGGACGCGCTGGCCGAACAGGTCGCTGCGCAGCGAGTAGACGATCGCGAAGATGAAGACCCAGAGCAGGACGAGGAAACCGAGCTGGAGGACCAGGAGGGTGAGTTCGCTCATTCGCCGGGCCCCCAGAACCCGCCCATGTCGTGGCGCTGCGTGGCGGGGTCGGCGCCACGGCCGGCGGGCGCGGAGGCCTGGGCCAGCACGCGGAAGACGATCCGCGAGCGGCCGATGGTGATCACGGAGTCGGGCTCGAGCACGGCCTCGCGCACGGGCGCGCCGTTGAGCTGGGTGCCGTTCGTCGAGCCGAGGTCGCGCACGCGCGCGCGGGTGCCGTCCCACTGCACCTCGGCGTGGCGGCGCGAGGCGCCGGAGTCGTCGAGCGTGAGGTCGGCGTCGCTGCCACGGCCGATGACCGTGCGGCCCTTCAGGATCGGGTACCGCTTGCCGCCCACGTCGAGCACGGGCGTCCAGGCGACCTGGCCCTTCACGTTGCGCGAGTCGACCTGCACCATGCCCTCGGAGAGGCCGGGGTCGGGCTGGAGGGTGATCGAGATGCCGCCGGCGAACTGGAAGCGCTGGCTCGCGGCGTGCTTCTGCACGAGGTCGGTGAGCTCGTCGATCAGCGCCGGACCGAGGCCCGCCATGCGGTCATGGTCGGTCGGCGCCATGCGCACGGTGAACGTGTTCGGCACGAGCACGCGGTCGCGCGAGACGACCGCCGCCTTCGTGTCGATCTCGCGCTTCAGCGCCGCCGTGATCTCCACGGGCTGCAGCCCCGAGCGGAAGGTCTTCGCGAAGGCGCCGTTCACGGCGCGTTCGAGACCCTTCTCGAAGTTGTCCAGTAGGCCCACAGGTCTCCCGATCCCGTTCGTAGATGGTGTCATGGTAGCCGCAGCGGCTGTGAACCCCCGTCGTCAGTCGATCGCAATCGCCGTTTCCTCCGCGTCGACGTCGAGCGACAGCGTGGGGATCGAGGCGGTGAGCAGCGTGCCGTCCGCGCGACGCGATCCGGTGACGTCGCGCATGGTCGGCGCGCCGTAGAGCCGGGGGCCCTGGCCGTCGAGCGCCACGGTCACCGGGGCATCCGCCGTGACGACCACGTCGACGCCGCGCACCTTGACCCGCACCTCGTCGCCGACCTCGGCGACGAAGGTGATCGACTCGGGCTCGAGCTCGACCCGCACGCGCGTGCCGCGCAGCGTGAGCCGGTAGGTGAGCTTGCGCCAGTCGTCGGGCAGTCGCGGATCGAAGGAGAAGACGCCGTTGTGGTCGCGGAACCCGCCAAAGCCCGACACGAGCGCGGCCCACACGCCGCCGGTCGAGGCGACGTGCACGCCGTCGGCCGCGTTGTGGTGCAGGTCGGCGAGGTCGACGAACAGCGCCGAGCGGAAGTACCGCATGGCGAGCTCGTGATAGCCGACCTCCGCCGCGATGATCGACTGCACGACCGCCGACAGCGTCGAGTCGCCCGTGGTCAGCGGGTCGTAGTACTCGAAGTTCGCGCGCTTCGCCTCGGTCGAGAACCGGTCGCCCTGCAGGTAGAGGGCGAGCACCACGTCGGCCTGCTTCAGCACCTGGAACCGGTAGATGACGAGCGGGTGGTAGTGCAGCAGCAGCGGGCGGCGGTCCTCGGGGGTGTTCTCGAGGTCCCACAGCTCCTTCTGCAGGAACGCGGAGTCCTGCGGGTGGATGCCGAGCTGCTCGTCGAACGGGATGTGCATGTGCGCGGCCGCGCGGCGCCAGCTCGCGACCTCGGCCGGCGTGACCTCGAGGCGCGCGACGAGCTTGTGGTACGCGACCGGGTCGTTCACCTGCAGGTTGTCGACGGCGGATGCCGCGGCGGCGAGGTTCGCACGGGCCATGACGTTCGTGTAGAGGTTGTCGTTCACGACCGTCGTGTACTCGTCGGGACCGGTGACGCCGTGGATGTGGAACACGTCGTCGGCGCCCGTGCGCCAGAACCCGAGGTCCTCCCACATGCGCGCCGTCTCGACGAGGATGTCGATCGCGCCACGGGCGAGGAAGTCGACGTCGCCCGTCGCGGCGACGTACTGGCAGAGCGCGAAGGCGATGTCCGCGTCGATGTGGTACTGCGCGGTGCCGGCCGCGTAGTACGCGCTCGACTCGAGGCCGTTGATGGTGCGCCAGGGGAAGAGGGCCCCGCGCTGGTTGAGCTCGAGCGCACGGCCGCGAGCGGCGTCGAGCATCCGCTGCCGGAATCGCAGGACGTTGCGCGCGACGACGGGGGCCGTGTAGCTGAGGAACGGCAGGACGTAGATCTCGCTGTCCCAGAAGTAGTGGCCGCCGTAGCCCGAGCCCGAGACGCCCTTCGCGGCGACGCCGTCGCCGTCGGTGCGGGCGGTGGCCTGCGCGAGCTGGAACAGGTTCCACCGAATGGCCTGCTGGAGCGACGGGTGGCCCTCGATCTCGACGTCCGAGCGGGCCCAGTAGTCGTCGAGCCAGGCGTGCTGCTGGTCGAAGATCTCGGCGACCCCGAGCTCCGCCGCGCGGTCGAGCGTGCGGTCGGCGCGGTCGACGAGCTCGCGCGCCGGCACGGTGCGGGCCGTGTGGTAGCTGATCGCCTTGGTGATGCGGATCGGCTGGCCCTGCTTCGCGTGCACCCGGTAGATGTGCTTGGCGAGGTCGTCGCCGATGGTGCCCGACTCGGTGAACTCGTTCTCGGTCTCGATCGAGTGCTCGGCGCCGATCGCCAGGGTCATGCCCGAGTTCGTGCACTGGTAGCCGAGCATGTAGCGCGAGCCCTCCGCACGCTTCACGCGGGGCTGGAGCACGCGCTCGGTGAATTGCTCCGCCTTGCGGGGGTCGAAGGCGCCCTGCGGCTCCTGCACGCCCGAGCGGTACTCGTCGCGTCCGTCCTGGCGGTTCAGGATCTGGCTCGAGATGGTCACCGCGGCATCCGCGTCGAGCAGCTCGACCTCGTAGTCGATGAGCGCGAGGTGCCGGTCGGTGAACGACACCATGCGCCGGCTCGTGATGAGCACGCGCTTGCCCGACGGCGTGCGCCACTCGATCGAGCGGGAGAGCGAGCCCAGGCGGAAGTCGAGCCGACGCTCGTAGGCGAGGATCTCGGCCACCGTGATGACGAGCGGCTCGTCGTCGACGTAGAGGCGGATGACCTTCGCGTCGGGCGCGTTCACGATCGTCTGGCCCACGCGGGCGAAGCCGAACGCCTCCTCGGCATGGCGGATGGGCCACGTCTCGTGGAAGCCGTTCACGAACGTGCCGTGCATGTGGCCGTCGCGTCCCTCCTCGACGTTGCCGCGCAGGCCGAGGTAGCCGTTGCCCACGGCGAACAGCGTCTCGGTGCGGCCCATGTCATCGACGCCGAACTCGGTCTCGGTGAGCGCCCACTCGTCGATGGGGAACCGGCTGCGGTTCAGCGGGTCGTGGTCGGCGAACCTCATGCAGGTTCCTCTCGGGTGCTGGGGGTGGGGGAGGGGGCGTTCGTGGCCGCGTCGGGCGATGCGGTGCCGGAGGCCGCGGCCGCTCGTTCGACGGCGGGGATGAGCTCGTCGAGCTCGTCGACGATCACGTCGGCGCCGAGCTCTCGGAGGGCCTCGCGGCCGACGCCGCGATCGACCCCGATGACGATACCGAATTCCCCGGCCGCACCGGCTTTCACGCCGGATTCCGCATCCTCGACGACGGCGCACTCGGCGGTGTCGAGGCCGAGCAACTCGGCGGCGCGCTCGAACGTGTCGGGCTCGGGCTTGCCGGGCAGGCCGTCGCGTGCGGCCACGGCGCCGTCGACGACGATCTCGAACCGGTCGGCGAGGCCGGCCGCGGCGAGCACCGAGGGCGCGTTCTTGGAGCTCGAGACCACGGCGACCTTCGCGCCCGCGCGCGTGACCGCGTCGAGGAATGCGACGCTCGCCGGATAGGGCTCGACGCCCTCCTCGGCGAGGGTGGCGTTGAAGGCGTCGTTCTTGCGGTTGCCGAGGCCGTGCACGGTTTCGGCGGTCGCGGCATCCGTCACCTCGCCCTCGTCGACGACGATGCCCCGGCTCGCGAGCAGCGACCGGACCCCGTCGTAGCGGGGCTTGCCGTCGATGTAGGCGAAGTAGTCGTCGTCGGAGTAGGGCTTCGCGCCATGCGTCTCGAGGAAGGGCGTGAACAGCCGCGACCACGCGTGCATGTGCACGACCGCGGTGGGCGTGAGCACCCCGTCGAGGTCGAACAGGTAGCCGCGGATGCCGCTGAGGTCGGCCGCCTCGGGGGCGATGGGGGAATGGGTCACGGGGGCGATCCTTTCGTCTCGTCGCGTCGTGGGGGAACGTCTCGTCGCTTCGGTCGGTGCGGGCGCCAGAACCTCTGTCGATGCTAGGGCCGCATCGAGGGTCAGCGCGAGGCCCTGGTGCCACGTTGCCGGGGTGGTTGCGGGTCGGGATCGGGTCTGGGAGCATGGCCGCCCCTCGGTGGGGGCGGCAGCTTCTGCAGGAACTTCCGCTGGGCGGGCGGCGGGCCGGGTCTCCTCAGCCGGCGTGTCGGGCGGTTCTTCCTGCATTCGGGAGGGTGCTGCCGGGGCGGCGGCGCCGAATGGCGATCGCCGCGACGAGATGTTAGTCTCGGTTGGCTGGTTCGCACCTGTGTGCGTCGCAGCATGCGCAAGTGGCGGAATAGGCAGACGCGCACGGTTCAGGTCCGTGTGCCCGAAAGGGCGTGGGGGTTCAACTCCCCCCTTGCGCACCGAGGAACGGCCCGGGTCATCGACCCGGGCCGTTTTCCGTGACTCGGTGGCGGAGCCGCGGTGGCCGATACCCGCCGACTAGGCTGCGGGCATGCACCGGGTCCTCCGCTCGTTCGTCCTCCCGGGGCTCGGAGCGATCGCCGTCCTGGCCGGCGCAGGTCGTGTCGCACGGCTCGTCGGCGGCGATGATCCCGTCGAGGACCGGCCGGTGCGCGCCCTGCAGGCGGCGTTGGGCCACGGACCCGACGACGACGGCGCGCCGACCGATGCGCCGCCCGATGCGCCCGAGCCACGTGAGGTGCTCGATCGCGTCACCGCTCCACTCTCCTGGTACTCGGGGGTGCCGCAGACGATCGCGAACGGGGCGATCTGGTGCGGAGTGGCGTGGTGGCTCACACGCGATCGGCGCTCCGCCGCCGCCCCCGGTGCAGCACTCGCGCTCGAGACGGCCTGCTTCGTCGGCTCAGCGGCCCTCGTCGGCCGGCCGCGACCCCTGGGCGTCTGGCGGCCGGAGCATCCGCACGCGACGTCGTCGTTCCCGTCGGGGCACACGGCGGCTGCGGTCGCGCTGCATACGACGCTCGCCGACCTGCTCGACCGCCACGGCGTCCGGGGCAGCCGGGTCCTCGGGCCGCTGCTGCGCTACGGGATCCCGGGTGGCGTCGCGCTCTCGCGGATCTACCGCGGCCAGCACCACATCTCCGACGCAGTGGCGGGCGTGCTGCTCGGGCGCTGGAGTGCCGGAGTGGTCAGGCGGGAGTTGCTGTCGTCGTAGGCGGCGGGCGGGCGGCGGGACCCGGCGCCCGCTGCGCCACTTCGCCGTGGGCTGCGCCAGTCGAACGGGCGCACCTGGCGTCGAAGTGGCGCAGAGCCGCCGGGGAGATGTGTCAGGCGGCGGCATCCGCAGCGTCGGGGATCTCGTCGATCGAGGTGTAGACCGGGATGCCGCGCTCCCGCGCGATCGCGACGTCGAGGTCGGCGCCGCGGGAGTCGCCAGGCAGGCGCAGCACGCCGTCGCAGTGCTGGAGCAGGCGATGCGCCGTGGGGTAGAGCACCTCCTCTGCGAGGGGATCGCCGATGCCCTCGGCGCCCGCGCTCGAGAGCACGGGAAGCGCGACCCATTCGCCGATCATCGGGACGTGGCCCTTGCGGAAGATCGGCCACGCCGCCTCCTCGAGCCGGCGGAGGTTGCGGTCGAGGAGGACGGGGTCGTCGCCCGTGCCCGAACGATAGGGGCCGGCGATGAGGATGAGCTTGGGATTGGGTTCCATGCTTCGACACCATAGTATGGAAAAACGCGTAAGAACAAGGAGAAACGTGTGCTGACCGCGCAACGACGGGACCTGCTGCTCGAACGCCTCCGACGCGACGGGCGGCTCGTCGCGCGCGAGATCGCGGGTGAACTCGGCGTCACCGAGGACATGATCCGCCGCGACCTGCGCGAGCTCGCGTCCGCCGGGCTCATGCAGCGCGTCTACGGCGGCGCGCTCCCGGTGTCGCCCGCGGTGGCCGACTACGCCGCGCGCACCGCGGTCGCGCCCGAGGGCAAGCGTCGCGTGGCGGCATCCGCTGCCGCCCTCGTCGAACCCGGATCGGTCGTCGCCCTCGACGGCGGGACGACCGCGCTCGCCGTGGTCGACGCGCTGCCGCGCGACCTGCGTGCGACGATCGTGACGCACAGCCCGACGATCGCGGTCGCGCTCGCCGAACACCGCGACATCGACGTCGAGATCATCGGGGGGCGGCTGTTCCGGCACTCGATGATCGCGTCGGGCGCGACCGCGCTCGACGCCGTCGGTCGCCTGCGGGTCGACGTGTTCCTGCTCGGCGTGACCGGCGTGCACGCCGAGGCGGGACTCACGACGGGCGACCGCGAGGAGGCGACGCTGAAGCGCTCGATCGCAGCGCGTGCAGGCGACACCTACGTGTTGGCGAGCTCGGAGAAGATCGGCGCGGCATCCGCCTTCGAGGTGCTGCCGATGGCGGCCGTGAGCGGCGTCGTGACCGACGCCGACGACGGGCCGGCGATGTCGGCGCTCGCCGCGGCCGGCGTGCAGCTCATCCGCGCGTGACCTCGCCGGGTTCCGCGGATGCCGCGACGGCCGCCTCGAGCGCCGAGAGCCGTCGCGCCGGCGAGCCCGAGACCTCCACGACGGTCGTGTGCTCGCCGATGAGGCCGGTGTCGTCGGCGAGCTCGAGCAGCACGTCGTTCATCGCCTCGCGGAGCGCGGGGTCCTCGGACCCGTCGACCTCGATGCGGTCGGGGCCGGACTCGAGGGGGAGCACGACGAGCAGGTCGACGTGGCGCATGCCCGCCGCCGCCAGCGGCTCGGCGCGTGCGGTGAGGTCGGCCGACCGGCCGCCACGGCCGAGCTCGTCGAGCGCCATGAGATAGGCGAGGAAGTCGAGCGGCGACCGTTCGGCGATCACTCGCGCACCCTCGGGCTGCTCGGCCGAACTCCGCACCGAGAGCTGCAGTTGGCGGAGGAAGCTGCCGGCATCAGGCGCCTCGAGGTCCTCGTCGAGCCACTCGTACGGCTCGGCCTCGTGCTCGTACTCGGGATGGGCCGCCAGGAAGTCGGCGATGAGCGTGCTCTTGCCGCTCGCGTGCGTGCCCGCGACCGCGATGCGCATCAGATGAGCGGCGCGTGCGTGGTCGACGCGATGAGCGCGTCGCGGCGGCGACGGGCCTCGGTGGCCTCTGTGGCGAGGCGGATCGCCTCGAGATGCTGCGCGCGACGGCGCAGGGCGTGTGCTCGACCCCAGGCCTCGAGCGCGCGGCCGGCGCGGATGGCGGCGGCGGCGATCCCCGTGGCGGGGGAGGCGGGTCGGGTCAGGGTCGCGCTCATGACTGTTCCTCCGTTGGTGCGTCGTCTTCGGTTCGTGCGTCGTCTTCGGTGACCGCCCCCCGCACGAGCGGGAATGCGTTGAGGTGCAGCTGCACCGGGCGCGCGCCGGGTGAGGGGTTGCCGCGGAAGCGGTCGATGTAGCCCTGCACCACGACCTCGACGTCGCGCGCGAGCGCGCGCAGCTCGTCGGCCGTGAGGCGGAGGTTCACCGTGTCGCTCGTCGCGGCGTCGATCCACTCGCGGCCGAACGCGCCCTCGCCTTCGGCGAGGAACTCGTGGTAGTTCTGCTGGCGTCCGCGCTCCCACTCGTTGGTGATGAGCTGGGTCGCGAGGCGCTCGGCGCTGCCCGGTGCGAAGACGCGGGCATCGGGAGTGGCGATGCCGCCGGGCCGGCGCTCCCACCAGCGCTCGCGCGCGGTGCCGCGGCCCTTCACCTCGCGCACGAGGTCGTGCTTCTCGAGCTGGCGGAGGTGGTAGCTGGTGGCGCCGCTCGACTCGCCCAGCCGATCGGCGAGGCCGGTCGCGGTGAGCGGCCCGTAGGCCGAGAGCTCGTCGAGGATGCGGATGCGGAGCGGGTGCGCCAGCGCCCGCAGGGCCGCCGCATCGAGGACCGCCTCGTGCAGCTTCGGGGTCTCATCGTGCTCGCTCATGATGCAAAGATACCGCTGCAAAGAAATATTTGCAAGCGTTTCTTTGGAAGCTTGGGATGCATCGCGAGGCCCGTCGTCGCGGCATCCGCAACCCTCTGCTGCTCGACCGCGGCCCGCCGTAGCGTGGTGACGGAGAGTGAGGAGAGACCATGCCCACCTACCGCGTCGGCTACTTCGTCGGGAGCCTGTCGTCGACCTCGATCAACCGCGTGCTGTCGAAGGCGCTCATCCGCGTGGCGCCGTCGGACCTCGAGTTCACCGAGATCCCGATCGGGCGCCTGCCCCTCTACAGCCAGGACTACGACGACGACTACCCGCCCGAGGCCATGGACCTGAAGGCGGCGATCGGGCGGTCGGACGCCGTGCTGTTCGTCACGCCCGAGTACAACCGGTCGATCCCTGGCGCCCTGAAGAACGCCATCGACTGGGCCTCACGTCCATGGGGCCAGAACTCGTTCGACCACATCCCGGCGGCCGTCATCGGGGCATCCGTCGGCTCGATCGGAACGGCCGTCGCGCAGCAGAGCCTGCGCGCGGTGCTGAGCTTCTGCAACGCGCGGCAGATGACCGCGCCCGAGGCCTACATCCAGTTCTCACCCGAGGTGTTCACCGACGACGGCGGCATCACGAAGGAGAGCACCGAGGCGTTCCTGACCGAGTTCATGCGGGAGTTCCGCGTGCACATCGAGCGCGTGCTGACGGTGCTGCCCAGGCAGTGAGGCGACGCCGCGCGGGGTCGTCGGTCGCGCGGGCTCAGAGCAGCACGACGATGCCGGCGATCGCGGATGCCGCGGCGAGCACGAGCGCGATCACGATGAGCACGACGTGCACGGTGTAGAAGCGGGTGCGGCGGCCGTCGGCATCGCGGGCGCGCGGGTCGCTCGCGATGCGCGGGTAGAAGCGCGGCCACGCGATCACGTTGAAGAGGGCATTGGCGAACAGCAGGACGGCGGCGAGCACGGGAGCGGACACCCTGCGATCGTAGGCGCTGCGTCGATGTGCGAAGCCCGGGAGGCCGCCGCACGCGACCGAGGGGGAGAATGGCCGACATGATCGACGCGTTCCCCGCACTCACCGAGATGCCGTCGCCGCAGTACGTGATGTGCACCGAAGGACGCCGGATCGCGACCTACCTCTGGGGCGAGGAGGACGCGCCGACCGTGCTCGCCGTGCACGGGTTCGCGTCGAGCTGCCGCGACAACTGGGTGAGCACGGGATGGGTGCGCGACCTGACGCGCGCGGGCTTCCGCGTGCTCGGCGTCGACCAGCGCGGACACGGTGCGAGCGACAAGCCGCACGACCCCGCGGAGTACACGATGGACGCCCTCGTCGGCGACCTCGTCACGGTGCTCGACACGTACCTGCTCGACACCGTGCTCTACGCCGGCTACTCGCTCGGCGCCCGGGTGGGCTGGCAGGTCGCCGTGCAGGTGCCGCACCACGTCGAGCGCGCGGTGCTCGGCGGCATCCCCGACGGTCGTCCGCTCGCGCGCCTGCAGATCGACCAGGCCCGCGCCTACGCCGAGCACGGCACCCCGGTCGACGACAAGGTCACCCAGAACTACGTGACGCTCGCCGAGCGGGTGGCGGGCAACGACCTCCTGGCGCTCATCGCACTCGCCGAGGGGATGCGGCTCGGGGACGCCGACCCCGACCCGTCGAACCCGCCGGCCCAGGACATCCTGTTCGCCACGGGCTCCGAGGACGCGATCCTCGAGCGGTCGCGCGCGCTCGCCGCGGCCACGCCGAACGGCACATTCGTCGAGCTCCCCGACCGGCACCACTTCAACGCGCCAGGGTCGCGCGTGTTCCGCGAGGCCGCGATCGAGTTCTTCAGCGGGAACGGCTGAATCACGTCGCGACGCCTGGCTTCGCCCGGTCGGTCAGCTCCGCGATGAGCACGATGATCACGAGCACGCCGACGGCGCAGAGGATCACGAGGCCGGATTCGAGCACGAGCGAGGCGAGCGCCAGCGCGAGGGTCAGCACCAGCGCCGGCACCGCCCACCGCAGCACCGCGCCGAGCGGACGTCCGAAGCGCAGCGAGATGATCGCGTTCGTCGCGTAGAAGATGGCGATGCCACCGCAGAGCGAGATGGCGGATGCCGCGGGCAGCAGCGCGCCCGGATCGTGGATCGCGCTCACGAGCGCGCCCGAGATCGCGGTGACGCCGACCACGATGAGGAACGGCAGGAAGCCGACGGTGTCGCGGATCGCCCGGTAGTCGCCCGCCTCCCGCAGGTGTTCGAGCCCCGAGCGCATCGCGTCCGTGCCGTACATGAAGAAGGACCACGCGAGCAGCGAGATGACGCCCAGACCGAGGAGGGCGGTGAGTCCCGAGGCGACGGTGAACGCGTCGTCGAGTGCCGTGACGCTCGAGAGCACCGACTCGCCGAGCACGATGACGACGAGCAGCCCGAAGCGCTCCGAGAGGTGTTCCACGTTCATGTTGGGGAGCACGCGGTCGGCCCAGCTCTGGCTGCTCGTGACGAGGAGGGTCACCTCGATGACGATGACGAGCCCCCAGAGCACGAAGTTCCACGGGCTCGGCACCCAGATCGACACCAGCCAGATCAGCGCGGTCACGCCGTTGTAGACGAGCAGGCGGATCCGCGACGCCGTGCCGGCGCCCCACGACTGCGAGATCCAGAGCCCGAGCAGCACGAACCGCAGCGCCGCGTTGCCGGCGGCGAAGAGCCAGGCCCGGTCACCGGTCGCCTCGGGCGCCGCCACCGCGATCGCCCCGACGGCGAACATCGCCGCGAGCATCACGACGGCGAGCTGCTTGCGCGTGAGCCACGGCATCACGTTCACCGTGAACGTCAGGTTCACCCACGACCACCACACCGACGCGAACAGTGCCGTGAACAGCAGCAGCGTCTCGAGGCTCGGATGCTCGTGGAGTCCGAGCGCGAGCTGGCCGACGAGCGCGACGAAGATGAGGTCGAAGAACAGCTCCATCCAGTGCGCGCGCGACGGATCGCGATCGACGGCCCCCTCGAACCGTGCTGCCTCGCTGGTCACGTGGTCCCCCTCCCGTCGCGCGGGATCGCGGTGATGGACACACTAGCCGCGGCATCCGCTCGCTTGACAGTACCGATGCTTTTGTGGCAAAACTGTTTGCACCACGGAGCAAGGAGGCCCCCCAGTGCGCATCGTCATCGTCGGAGCGGGGATCGGCGGACTCGTCACCGCCCTCAGCCTGCACGCGGCCGGCCATCGGGACATCCGGGTCGTCGAGCGCGTGCGCGAGCTGCGGCCGCTCGGCGTCGGCATCAACCTGCTGCCGCACGCGGTGCGCGAGCTCAGCGAGCTCGGCCTGGGGGAGCAGGTGGCGGGCATCGGCGTCGCACCCGGCCGGCTCGCGTACTTCAACCGCCACGGCCAGCCGATCTGGAGCGAACCGCGCGGCCTCGAGGCCGGCTATCGCTGGCCGCAGCTGTCGGTGCATCGCGGCGAGTTCCAGCTGCTGCTCGTCGAGGAGGTCGAGCGACGACTCGGCGCCGGCACGGTGCGCCAGGGCCTGCGGCTGACCGCGATCGACCACGGAGCGGGCGATGGCGGCACCGACGTGGCGCGCTTCGCCGACGCATCCGGCGTGACCGTCTCGATGGAGGCCGAGGTGATCGTCGCGGCCGACGGCATCCACTCCGCGATCCGCCGACAGCACCATCCCGACGAGGGCGACCCCGTGTGGAACGGGCTCCTGCTCTGGCGCGGCACCGCGATCGTGCCCGCCTACCTCGACGGGCGCACGATGATCATGGTCGGCGACGGCGAGCAGAAGTTCGTCGCGTACCCGCTGGCGGCACCGGATACCCCGGCCGGACGCTCGCGGGTCAACTTCATCGCCGAGCGGCGCGCCGCCGAGGGCGCCGAGGCGCAGTCCGACTGGAACCGCCCGGTCGACCCCGCGCCCATCGTCTCCCTCTTCGCGGACTGGCGGTTCGACTGGCTCGACGTGCCGTCGGTCATCGCCTCGGCGGAGCGCATCCTCGAGTACCCGATGGTCGACCGCGACCCGATCCAACGGTGGACGTTCGGGCGCACCGTGCTGCTCGGCGATGCGGCGCACGCGATGTACCCGAACGGGTCGAACGGCGCCTCGCAGGCGATCCTCGACGCGCGCACCCTCGCGCACCGGCTGGCGACCGAGCCCACCGTCGAGTCCGCGCTCGCCGCCTACGAGGACGAGCGCCGCCCGGCCACGGCGCGCCTCCTCGAGATGACCCGGCGCCTCGGACCCGAGCAGGTCATGCAGCTCGCCTACGAACGTGCGCCGGGCGGCTTCGCCGACGTCCACGACGTGATCCCGCAGGCGGAGCTCGAGCGCATCGCCCGCGACTACAAGGTCGCCGCGGGCTTCGACCCGGCGCGGCTCAACGAGCGATCGTCGCTGAGCGTGACGGCGACGGCCTCGCAGGGGGTGTGACGGATGCCGCACACCGCCGCCAGGCTCGGCAGCCTCATCTCACCGCTCCGACGTTCGCTGCTGCGGGTCGCCCGGTCGGCCGAGCACCTGCCCGAGATCCCCGATGCGCAGATCGAGGTGCTCCGGGCGCTCCCCGCCGGCCGGGAGTCCTCTCCGGGGGAGCTCGCCGACGAGCTGGGCCTCAGCCGCCCGACGATCAGCAACCTGCTGCGCGACATGGAGCGCGCGAACCTCGTGACGCGGCGCAGCGCGACCGACGACCGCCGCCGCGTGGTCGTCGCGGCATCCGATCGGGCCCTCGACCTGCTCGCGCGATTCGACCGCGCCAGCGCCGACGTGCTCGCCGAGGTGCTCGGCCGGCTCAGCGCCCACGACCGACGCGCGCTCGACGCCGCCCTGCCCGCGCTCGAGCGACTGCGCGACGCGGTCGAGGACGCGTCGCACCACCGCGTCGAAGGAGGCCCCCGATGATCCCGGAACCGCCTCCGACCGGGCTCGACCGGGTGTTCCGCGCCGAGGTCGTCGTCGGCGAGGTCGAGGACCACGGCCTCACGCGCGCCGGCCACCGCCGCGTGATCCCCATCCTCGGCGGGCGCCTCTCGGACGGCGTCGAGGCCGAGCTCCTGCCCGGTGGCGCCGACTGGCAGGTCGTGCACGACGACGGCGTGCTCGAGATCGACACGAGGTACTCGGCGCGCACCGCCGACGGCGGCCTGCTGCACCTGCGCACGCGCGGCGTCCGCTCGGGCCCGCCCGAGGTGCTCGAGGCGCTGCTGCGTGGAGCGCCGGTCGCGGCATCCGACTACTACTTCCGCATCCTCGTCACGGTCGAGACCTCGATCCCCGGGTTGCGTCACCTGCAGGACTCGCTGCTCGTCGCGGCCGCCGCGCGCAGCGCGGACCGCGTGGTCTACGACGCGTACCGCGTGCGATGATGCGTCGGGGCCGCGCGCCCGGGCTTGCACCCGGCGGCGCCTCCGGAGTCGACGATGCCCCGAGGAGCACGCCCATGCAGCACCACGACGACACCCTGGCCGCCTACGTCGAGCAGGTCGCCGCGAGCGACGACACGCTCGCGGTCGTCGCGACCGGGTCGGTGGCGCGGCGTGCCGAGCGGCCCGACTCCGACGTCGACGTCTGCCTCGTCGTCACGGATGCCGCGTTCGAGGCGGCCCGTCGCGATCAGCGCCTCAGCTACGTGCTGTACGACGTCGCGACCTACGACGGCGGGTACGTCGACGTGAAGGTGGTCTCGCCCGACTCCCTCGCGGCCGCGGTCGAACGCGCGGACGAGCCCACGCGCGCCTCCCTCGCCGGCGCCCGCGTGGTCTGGTCGCGCGTCGACGACCTCGAGGCGCTGCTCGCGCGCATCACCGAGCTGCCCGAGGCGGAGTGGGAGCGCCGGGCGGCCTCGTTCATCGCGCAGGCGCGCCTCTACGGCGGCTACTTCCTGGCGCAGGGCGCGCAGCTCGAGGACCCGTACCTCACGCGCTGGGCCGCCGTGCACCTCGTGAACGCCGCGAGTCGCGCGCTCCTCGCGCACCACCACGTGCTGTTCGCCGGGCCGAAGTACCTGCGGAAGACCGTGCGGTCGCTGCCGTCGATCCCCGAGGGGTTCGCCGAGCTCGCCGATCGCGTGCTCGAGACGCCGACGTCCGCGCTCGGTGCGGAGCTGCTCGAGTCACTCGAGCGGTTCCACGCGTGGCCGGTGACGCCCGACGAGACGCTGTCGCGGTTCGTCGCCGACAACGAGCTCGCCTGGCTGTGGCGGGAGCCCGCGCCCGAGTCGTTCTGACGCGGCTCCGCGTCGGCGTCGGCGGCCGCTCGCGGACGCGCGCGGACGCTCGCTCGACGCGCCGGCCTCAGCCCACGGATGCCCCGGTGGCGACGACGAGCCGGTCGATCGTGTCGGTCCAGCCCTCGCGCACGCCGCGGGCGAGCCATGCCTGCAGCCGTTCGGTGTCGACGCCCGCCGGGAACTCGAGGCGGAACACGAGCTCGGTGCGCTCGCCGAGGTCGTTGAGCAGCACGGTCGCGAGCGGCGCCTCGGCGGCCTCGGGGTCGGCCGGGTCGAGCTCGGGCCATCCGCCCACGGCACCCCAGGTGAACACGAGCCGCTCGGGCGGGTCGATCACGCGGTAGACGCCGCCCGTGACGTAGGACCTGTCGTCGCTGATCACCATCCGCTGCCGCCAGGCACCGCCGACCCGGAGGTCGACCGCGACCGGATCGGCGCCCGGGTCGTGGTCAGGGTTGAAGAACCAGCCGAGGTGCGCGGGATCCGTCCAGGCGCGCCAGACCGCCTCGCGCGGGGCGCCGAGCAGTCGGGTGATCGTGAAGCCCCGGTCGGTGGTCGTCATCGTTCCTCCTCCAGTTGCGCGGCGAGGCGGTCGAACCGGTCCTCGAAGAAGTCGCGGAACGGAGCCATCCACGCGTCGGCGGCGCGCAGCCCGTCGACGTCGAGGCGGCACGGCCGCCAGGTGCCGGTGCGGCCCTTGGTGATGAGCCCGGCCGACTCGAGCACGCGCAGGTGCCGGGAGATCGCGGGGGCGCTCACCGCATGCGGTGCCGACAGCTCGCCCACCGTCGCCTCGCCGTGCGCGAGCCGCGCGAGCATCGCGCGACGTATCGGGTCGGAGAGCGCCCCGAAGACCCGGCTGATCCGGTCGTCCTCGGCGGCGAGCTCGATAGTTAACATGATGGTTAACTATTGTCGAGGGGGTCGCCGCTGTCAAGGCCGGGTGTCAGGATCGACCCATGAGCACCTGGACGAGCGACGAGCTCGACCGCATCGGGGGAGCGGAGGAACTGCGCGTCTCCTCCCGACGCCGGGACGGCAGCTTCAGCAAGCCGATCACCATCTGGGTCGCGCGCGTCGGCGACGACCTCTTCGTGCGCAGCGCGTACGGGCCCGACAACCCCTGGTACGTCAACGCGCGGGCCCGCGGTCGCGGCCGGATCTCCGCTGGTGGCGTCGAACGCGAGGTCGACTTCGCGGATGCCTCGGGCACCGACCCCGAGACGATCGACGATGAGTACCACGCGAAGTACGACCCGATCAGCAGCCCGCGCATCGTCGCGACGGTCGTCGGCGAACGGGTCCATCCGCTCACGCTGCGGCTCGACGCACGCGACTGACGCGTCGAGCGGCGTTCGCGGCGCCGCGCGGCCTCAGCTCAGCGGCTCGATGAGCGTCGCGTCGTCGGGGTTCGCGGTGCGCGAGTTGTTGACCTTGCGGTCGACCTCGTAGCTCGAGATCGACGACGCGACCTTGTCGGACTCGCCCGTGAGGAGTGCGACCATGTCCGCCTTTCCCGCGTCGTCGAGCTTCACGGGAGCGAGGTACTCGTCCCACACGTCGGGCTCGAGGAACACCGGCATGCGGTCGTGGATCTCGCCCGAGGCATCCTTCGCCTCGCGGGTGATGATCGACATCGAGACCTCCCACTCGTCGTCGACCTTGCGCGCCGTGTAGATGCCGGCGGCGGCAAGAAGCGGGGCATCGCCGTGCAGGAACCACGCCTGCTTGCTCCCCGGCTCGCCCGTCCACTCGTAGTAGCCGCGCATCGGCACGAGGCAGCGGGAGGAGGCGAAGGCGCCCTTCCACAGTCCGTTCGTGGCGACCGTCTCGATGCGCGTGTTGAACTGCGGCCGCTTCGAGTCCTTCATGAAGGAGGGGTGGAAGTTCCACACCGCGGCGTCGACCGAGCGGGTGACCTCGCCCGTGTCGGAGTTCTTGCGCTCGCGCACGATCGGCACGACCTGCGTGGGCGCGATCGAGTAGGAGGGCCTCCAGTCGCGGTAGTCGCCGCCCTCGGCGACGAACTCCTGGATCATCTCGTCGACCTTGGCGTCGTTCGCGAAGCGTCCGCACATGCTGCCAGTCTGCACCCGGCCGCCGACACGGGGTACCCGCCGAGCGCGGAGCTAGGCGCCCTGCGCCAGCGCGAGCACCTGGGCGTTGGGCAGCGCCGCGAGGAACGCCCCCGGCACGAGCAGCTTCGACCCCCGGATGCCGCTGCCGATGATGAGCCGCTCGTGGGTCGCGACCGACTCGTCGATGAGGAGCGGCCAGTCAGCGGGCAGCCCGATCGGCGTGATCCCGCCGTACTCCATGCCGGTCCGGGCGACGGCGTCGTCCATCGACGCGAACGAGAGCTTGCGCGCGTCGAGGTGGCGACGCACGATGCCGTTCACGTCGGCCCGGTCGGAACCGCGGACGAGGCACGCCGCGTACCAGGTGCGCTCGCCGCGGCGGGCCTGCACGACGACGCAGTTGGCGCCGTCGGCCATCGAGATCTCGTAGTGCTCGCAGAAGGCGGCCGTGTCGGCGAGGCCCGGGTCGATCTCGGCGACGAGGGCGCCCCCGGCATCCGTCGTCGACTCGGCGTCGGTCGCGGCGAGGGCCTCGGCGGTGGGCGCGGCGAGCAGGTCGGGGCGTGCGAGGGCGGGCACGAAGTCGAGCGTTCCGAAGCGCATGCAGCGAGCCTACGCGTCGACGCCAGGACGCCGCCGACCCGGCGTCGTCGGCCTTGCCTGGCGTGGGTCGGCGGGGTGTGCACCACGCGCCTCGGCCGTCCGCGACGCCCCTCGGGGACCCCTTGCGGCGCATCGACGCCCCGAGGAGGATGCGGACATGCCCGAGAGCCTTCGGGATCCGCATCCGCCCGAGCGGCATCACGAGCCCGAGCCCGGACCGCCGCCGATGATCGTCGGGGTCGACGGTTCCGAGTCCTCGGTCGCGGCCCTGCGCTACGCGGCCGGACTCGCGCCGCGTCTCGACCTGCGCGTGCGGGCGCTCGCCGTGTGGAACTACCCATCGTTCATGTACGGCGGCTACTACCCGACACCCGACTGGACGCCCGAGGAGGACGCGGAGAAGATCGTGAAGCGGGCCGCCGAGGAGGTCTTCGAGGGGGAGGCGCCCGACTGGTTCGCCATCCGCACGCGTCGCGGGCGAGCGGCCGAGGTGCTCATCGACGAGTCGATCTCGGCGGAGATGCTCGTGCTCGGGAGCCGCGGGCACGGCGGCTTCGCCGGACTCCTGCTCGGGTCGGTCAGTTCGGCGTGCGCCGAGCACGCGCACTGCCCGGTCCTCGTGGTGCACGGCCGGTGAGCGGATGCCGCGGCCGGCTGTCAGCCCGGTGGTGCACACTGGACGCGTGATCGCCGAGCACGAGCTGACCTGGAGCCCGCGGCATCCGACCGACCTGCTGCAGACGATCGGCACCCTGCGTCGCGGGCCGGCCGACCCCACGTACCTCCGCGACAGCTCGGGCGCTGTCTGGCGAACGACGCGCACCGACGAGGGCGTGGCGACGCTGCGCTTCACGCAGCCCGCCGCCGACGTGCTGCGCTGCGAGGCGTGGGGACCCGGCTCGAAGGCCGCGGTCGCGACGGCGCCCGACGTGCTCGGGGAGCGCGACGACCCCACGACGTTCACGCCGCGGATCGGGTTGCTCGACGACGCGCACCGGCGCAACCCCGGCCTGCGCATCCCGCGCACCGGTCGGGTGTTCGAGTCGCTCGTGCCCGCGATCCTGGAGCAGAAGGTGATCACGCTGCAGGCGCACGAGTCGTGGCGCACGCTCGTCTGGCGATTCGGCGATGAGGCGCCCGGTCCGACGCCGCGCCGCATGCGGGTGGCGCCGTCGCCGTCTTGCTGGGCATCCATCCCGTCCTGGGAGTGGCACCGTGCCGGCGTCGACCCGCGGCGGTCTCGCACGATCGTGAACGCCGCCCGCTACGCGTCGCGCCTCGAAGAGGCGGCGGGCATGAGCACGACGGATGCCGCGACTCGCCTCACCCTCATGCCCGGCGTCGGCGCGTGGACCGCAGCCGAGGTGGCGCAGCGTGCCTTCGGCGACGCCGACGCGCTCTCGGTGGGCGACTACCACCTCTCGAACTATCTCGGCCACGCGCTCTGGGGCCGCGACATGACCGACGACGAGATGCTCGAGGCGATGACGCCCTGGGCCGGTCACCGGTACCGCGTGGTGCGCCTGCTCGAGGCGGCCGGCGTCCGCGGCCGCCCGAGACGCGGGCCGCGGATGTCGTTCGTCGACCACCGGGCGATCTGACCGCCGCACCCCCGCCGCACCCTCGCCGACCCGCCTCACCCCGACACGATCGGAGCACGATGCACTACGGACACGAGCTGCAGTTCGGCACCTTCGTCACGCCGCGGAACGATCCGCCCGACTTCGCGGTGCGGCTCGCACTGCTCGCCGAGGCCTCGGGCTACGACCTCGTCACGTTCCAGGATCATCCGTACCAGCCGCGGTTCCACGACACGTCGACGCTGCTCACCTGGGTCGCGGCGCGGACCGAACGCGTGCATCTCGCCGCGAACGTCGCCAACCTGCCGCTGCGCCAGCCCGCCGTGCTCGCCCGGGCGACCGCGAGCCTCGACCTGCTCTCGGGCGGCCGCTTCGAGCTTGCCCTCGGCGCGGGCGCCTTCTGGGACGCGATCGAGGCGATGGGCGGCCGCAGACTCTCGCCAGGGCAGGCCGTCGACGCGCTCTCGGAGGCGATCGACATCATCCGCGGCATCTGGGATCCCGCGGATCGCACGCGCTTCGAGGTCGACGGGGCGTACCACCACGTGAGCGGAGCCAAGCGCGGACCCGCTCCGGCGCACGACATCCCGATCTGGATCGGTGCGGTGAAGCCGCGGATGCTGCGCCTCACCGGCCGCAAGGGCGACGGTTGGGTGCCGTCGCTCGCCCGCCTCGAGCCCGGGGCGCTCGCCGACGGCAACGCGCGCATCGACGACGCGGCCGCTGATGCCGGACGCGATCCGCGCGAGATCCGCCGCCTGCTCAATGTCGGCGGCCGGTTCTCCGACGGGGGCGCCGGCGGGTTCCTCGACGGGCCGCCCGCGCAGTGGGTCGACGACCTGCTGCCCTACGCGATCGACGACGGCATCGCGACCTTCATCCTCGCCAGCGATGACGCGGCGACGATCGAGCGCTTCGCGGCCGAGGTCGCGCCGGCGCTGCGCGAGGCGGTCGCGCGCGAGCTCGCCCGCTAGGCGGCCTCGGCCCGCGCTCGCGCGCCCTCGCCTGCGCCCGGCCCTCCCACGCGCTCACGCCATGTTCCGCGATTCGGTGTTTGCGGGCGACACGCCGTCGTCGCTCGCCCGCGCTCGGCGCGTCGTACGCGAACACCGAAGCCGGTCACACCCAGGAGCCGACTCAGGGGGTCGGTGCGGCTTCAGCCGAGCACGGCGTCGAGGCTCGGGTGCAGGTGCCGAGTCGTGAGCACGGATGCCGCGTGCCGGGCGCCGGCGCGCAGCGCATCGGGGACGTCAGCACCGCTGAGCGTCGCATCGAGCACGGCCGCCATGAACGCGTCGCCGGCGCCGTTGGTGTCGAGCACGTCGACCGGTTCCGCAGGGACGCGATGCCGCAGCATCCGCGCGTCGACCGCGACGGCGCCATCGGCGCCCAACGTGCAGACCACGAGCGACGCGCCACCGGTGATGCACCGTTCCATGAACGGGAGGGGGTCGCCGCCGATGCCGTCGGCGTTCATGAAGATCGCGTCGGCTGCCTCGATGAAGGGCCGGTGGAACTCCGCGGTGCCGTCGTAGTCGTGGATGTCGGTCCAGATCGGGCGGCCTGCGGCTCGTGCGGCCGGGATGAGTGCGACGGAGAGCGGCGCGAGGTCGAGGACGATCGCTGCGGCATCCGACATCGCGTCGATCGCCTCAGGAGAGGGGGCGTCGTCGCGCGGCTGCGGCGTCGCGAGGTAGAGGGAGACGCGGCCGCCGTCGCGGGTCATGAGGTTCAGGTGACGCTCGGTCGCGACGCCGTCGCCGATGAGCAGGTCGACGCCCGCCGCGGCCAGCGCATCGCGCACCCGGTCGCCCTCGATATCGCCGCCGAGGAGCGTGTGGAGCGTGACGGCCCGTCCGAGCGACGCCAGGCTGAGCGCCTTCCCGGCCGAGGTGCCACCGACCGTCTCCCAGTCGCCGAGCGCGAACTGCATGTGCGGCACCGGCTCGGGCAGGCGGTCGAGTTCGACGATGCGGTTCCAGGAGGCGGGGCCGGCGATGAGGACGTGGTCGGTCACCCGTCCATTCTGGGGTGCCTACTCCAGCCACTCCGTCTCGAAGGTCGGATTCGCGTGGATGTTCGTCGAGACGAACGGGTCCGACCCGATCGAGGCGAACTTGTGCGGCGTGAACGCGGGCACCACGAGCACCTGGCCGCCGACCGCCTCGAGCCGCTCGTCGCCGACGGTGAAGAGCGCGCGACCGTGTCGCACCACGAACGTCTCGGTGTACGGATGCCGGTGCAGCCGCGGTCCCGCCCCCTCACGGGTCGAGTAGACCATGATGACCGACACCTGCGAGCCGATCGTCTCGCCCTCGATGGACTCGTTCCAGCCCACGTCGTCGGTCGCGGCATCCGGTCGCTCATGCACCAGGACCACCGGCACCACCTCCCCCTCGAGTCGAATGCGCGGCCACGATAGCGCCGCAGGCCGGATGCCGCCACCGCCCGCCGCGCCAGCGGAACCTGTCGCTCGGGCCGCCCGGTGTGGTGGGATGACTGCGTGGGGGCGATCGTCGCGAGTGCAACGGGCCTGAGTTCCGCGAAGGTCGCGGAGCGCATCGCGCGCGGCGAGACCAACGCGTTCGAGAGCCCGACGAGCCGCAGCGCGTGGAGCATCATCCGCGCGAACGTGTTCACGCTCTTCAACGGCATCGTGTTCGCGTGCTTCCTCGTGCTGCTGCTCATCGGCCGCTGGCAGGACGCGCTCTTCGGCTTCAGCGCCATCGCGAACACGATCATCGGATCTGTGCAGGAGTTCCGCGCCAAGCGCTCGCTCGACAAGCTCGCGCTGCTGCACGCGCCGAGCGCGCGGGTCGTGCGCGACGGCGGCGAGGCCGAGGTCGCGATCGCCGATGTCGTGCTCGGCGACCTCGTGGTGCTGCGTGCCGGCGACCAGGTGCCCGCGGATGCCGCGGTGGCGACCTCGGAGCGCCTGCAGCTCGACGAGTCCATGCTCACGGGTGAGTCCGACGCCGTCGACAAGCAGCCCGGCGACGCCGTGCTCTCGGGCTCGATCGTGATCGGCGGCGGGGGCACCGCGGTCGTCGACAAGGTCGGCGCCGATTCGTTCGCGAACAAGCTCTCGAGCGAGGCCAAGCAGTTCTCACTCGTGGCATCCGAGCTGCGCAACTCGATCAACAAGGTGCTGCGCTGGGTCGCGTGGATCATCGGGCCGGTCTTCCTGCTCGTGCTCAACGCCCAGATGATCGTGGCGGGCGGCTGGGTCGAGGCGATCGAGCAGGGCGGCTGGCAGGATGCCGCGGTGAGCACGATCGCGGCGATCGTCGCGATGGTGCCGCTCGGCCTCGTGCTCATGACGAGCATCGCGTTCGCCGTCGGCGCCGTGAAGCTCGCGAACCGCAAGGTGCTCGTGCAGGAGCTGCCCGCCGTCGAGGGGCTCGCGCGGGTCGACCTCATCTGCCTCGACAAGACGGGCACCCTCACCGAGGGCGACATCGTGTTCGACGCGTCGCACCCGCTCGCCGCGGCGCCACCCGATGGCTGGACCGACGTGCTCGCCTGGTACGGCGCCGAGCCCGAGGCGAATGCCACCGCACGGTGCCTGGTCGAGCCGTATCCGGTGCAGCGCGTGCTCGATCCGGGCGCCCGCATCGCCTTCTCGTCGGCGCGCAAGTGGAGCGCGGTCGGGTTCCCCGGCCGGGGCACCTGGGTGCTCGGCGGGCCGGAGATGGTGTTCGCGGCATCCGGTGACGACGCCGGCACGGATGCCGCGAGCCGCACCGACCTGCGCAATCGGGCCGCCGAGCTCGCCGCCACCGGCCGGCGCACGCTCGTGCTCGCGCACAGCGACGAGGAGCTCACCGACGAGCGTGCCGACGCGGAGCGACTGCCCGGCGCGTTGACGCCCGTGACCCTGCTGACCTTCCGCGAGTCGGTGCGACCCGACGCGAAGGAGACGCTCGAGTTCTTCGCCGAGCAGGGCGTCGCCGTGCGGATCATCTCGGGCGACAACCCGCAGACCGTCGCCGCCATCGCCCGCGAGGTCGGCGTCGACGCACCGCAGGGCTACGACGCGCGCGACCTCCCGGCCGACCTCGACGAGCTCGGCGAGGTGCTCGAGCTGCACAACGTGTTCGGCCGGGTCACCCCGTCGCAGAAGAAGGACATCGTGCTGGCGCTGCAGCAGCGCGGCCACACGGTGGCGATGACCGGCGACGGCGTGAACGACGCGCTCGCCATCAAGGAGGCCGACATCGGCATCGCGATGGAGTCGGGATCAGCTGCGACGAAGGCCGTCGCCCGGCTCGTGCTGCTCGACGGGCGGTTCTCACGGTTGCCCGGCGTCGTCGCCGAGGGCCGTCAGGTCATCGCGAACATCGAGCGCGTCTCGATGCTGTTCCTCACCAAGACCGCGTACGCCACGGGGCTGGCGCTGCTCTTCGGCGTGATGCTGCTGCCCTTCCCGTTCCTGCCACGGCAGCTCTCGGTCGTCGACGGGCTCACGATCGGCATCCCGGCCTTCTTCCTCGCCCTCATGCCGAACAAGCGCCGGTACATCCCGGGCTTCCTCCGCCGATCGCTGAGCTTCGCGCTGCCCGCGGGGGCGGTCATCGCCCTCACGCTCGCGCTCTACAGCCAGATGGCGACCGACGCGGGCATTCCCGTCACCGAGCTGCGCACCGGCTCGACGCTCATCCTCGCGATCGTCGGCCTCTGGGTGCTCATCGTGCTGTCGAGACCGATCGACGGCTGGAAGATCCTCATCATCGGCGCGATGATGATCGGCCTCGTGCTCGTCTACGCGATCCCGTTCATCAACGACTTCCTGCAGTTCGACGACCCGTCGCTCACCACGGCGCTGCTCGTGATCGCGTCGTCCGGCATCGCCATCCTCGGCATCGAGGTCGTGCGGTTCGTGCACCGCAGGGCGGTCGCGCGTATGGAGTACGTGTCGGCGCCGGCCCTGGTCGCGGCGATCAAGCAGCAGGAAGCGCGCGCGAGCGGCGGAAGAACTCCGCCGACCGCCCCGCCCACAGCGCGAGGATGACGAGGGCCGAGAGCAGCCCGCCGATGCCCAGCGACCACCAGCTCGAGACATCCGTGGGGCTCACGACGACGTCGACGACGGAGAGCACCAGCGAGATCGACAGCAGCACGGTCACGAAGATGCGCGCCGAGTTCCGGCCGCGCGTGAGGCCCGACGCCATCGCGATCGTGAGCAGCCCGAGCAGGATCATCGCGGCGCCCCACAGCGTGATCCAATAGGCCTCGCCGCCGGCCTGCACGACGTCGTCGTAGCGCAGCAGGATCAGCAGGACCCCGGCGATGATGTCGAGGATGCCCGCGATGTAGGTGAGCACCACGACGACGATGACGCGCTTCGGCGGACGCGGTCGCTCGATGCCGTCCTCGTCGCGCATGTCGCCCCCTCCCGGCGCCGCCTGCGTTTCGGGACCAGCATACGAGCGACGGCCCGCGCTCGGGCAGCCCCGCCGATAGCATGACGCCATGCTCACGGGAACGGATGGCGCCGGTGCGCCCGGCGGACGCGGCGGGGGCGGCGTGCAAGCCGGCGGCTCGCTGGCGATCGATGCGGGGCAGTCGGGCATCAAGGTGCGCCACGCGGATGCCGCGGGCGCGAGCGAGTGGGCGGGACCCGGCATCCGCACCGACCTGCCGCTGCTGCCGCAGCTCGCGCGCGTGATCGAGCAGTCGCTCGAGCAGGATCGCGCCGCGACCACCGTCGGGCTGGGCGTCTCGGGCCTCACCGACGACGTCGCCGACGCGGGCTACCTGTTGGCCGCCGCCGCGGCGTTCGGCGTGCGCAGCGTGCACCTCGCGCACGACTCGATCACCGCCTATCTCGGCGCGCTCGGCGACGAGCGCGGTGCCGTGGTGGCGTCGGGCACGGGCGTCGTGACCCTCGCGGTGGGCGCCGACGAGGTCGCGCGCGTCGACGGCTGGGGCTACCTGATCGGCGACGCGGGCAGCGGCTACTGGCTCGGACGCGCCGCGCTCGACGCGGTCATGCGCGCGTACGACGGACGCGGGGAGCCCACCGCCCTCACGGCCGTCGTCGCCGCGGACTTCCCCGACCTCGAGCGGGCGTACATCGACCTGCAGTCCGATCCCGAGCGGGTCGGGCGGATCGCGACGTACGCGCGCCCGGTCGCAGATCTTGCCGAGACCGATGCGGTCGCCGCGGCGATCGTCGAGGCGGCGGGGCGCGAGCTCGCGGCATCCGTGGTCGCCGGCCTTCGACGCGTGGGCGAGGCGGATGCCGCGGCGCCATGCGTGCGGGGGATCGGCGGGGTGTTCGGAGGCACCGTGCTCGCCCGCGCCTTCACGGCCGCGGTGCTCGAGCAGGTGCCGACGGCCGACGTGCGCATCGGCGAGGCGCACCCGCTCGACGGCGCGGCCGCGCTCGCCGGGGTGGACCCGACGAGCGCCCTGGCCGTGCACATCGCGACGGCGTCATCCGCGGGTTGACGCTCCTCAACGAGCGGAGCGAACCAGGAACGCCTCGATGCGATCGAACGCGCCGATCCACACCATGGTCGAGAAGAAGTCGCGCACCTCGGGCGTCGGGAAGCCGGTCTGCTCGACCGTGACGAGCGTGCCCGACTCGATCGCCTCGAACGTGACGACGACGTGCGTGGTCATGGTCTGCCCGCTCGGGTCGCTGCCAGACGACTCGGTGACGAGCCGGTGCGGGCGGTCGATCTCGAGGAAGACCTGCTCCTCGCGGAACAGGGTGTCGCGGTTCGGCCCCCACACCGCGACCTGCTTGCCGCCGACGCGGAGGTCGACCTCGATCTCGACGATGCCCGGCTCCTCGTCGAGGATCGAGAACCAGATCTTCTGCTGCTCGGCGTCGGTGTAGGCGTCGAAGACCTCCTCGGGCGTGGCCGGGAGCTCGCGAGTCAGGCGGAGCCCGATGGTCTCGCTCGTGTCGATGTCGCTCATGATTCCGTTCCCTTCCTGAGGGTGAAGTAGACCTGGAGGCCGTCGAGGCGGCGCTCCCAGAGTCGCTGGTAGAAGCTGATCCATGCCATGGCGTCGTCCAAGCGTTCGGTGCCGAGCTGGACCTGCCGCACGCGGCCGACCTTCTCGGTGGTGACGAGGCCGGCGGCCTCGAGTACGTCGACGTGCTTGCGGATGCCGGTGAGCGTCATACCCGCCGGCTCGGCCAGCTCGGTGATCGTCGCCGGGCCGTCGCCGAGGCGGGTCAGGATGTTCCGCCGCGTCTCGTCGGCGAGGGCGGCGAACGCCCGATCGAGTGCCTGTTGCCGAACCATGTGGTTCAGTGTAGAACACTGAACCGGAAAGTTCAATGTCAGCACTCGGCGACCTTCGTGCTGGGAGCCTCGGTCGATTGAAGGGGGTTTCCTCCCGCAGAACCGGTCGATTCGTCGACACGTCGACTCGTCTACAAGTCGATTTGTCTACAAGTCGATTTGTCTACAAGTCGATTCTTCTCCGAGTCGATTTGTCTCCGAGTCGCTTCGTCTCGGCCGGTTGATTCGACAACACGTCGATTTGTCGACGAGTGGATCTGTCGCCGAGTTGATTTGTCTCCTGATCGACGCGGCGACAGATCGACAAATCGCTCGGTTCTGCGGAGGGAAGGTCCCTGCGGGTGCCGACACGCGGCACAGGCACGCAGGGATCGGGTTGGCGAACGCGCGTCGCCATGAGAGGCGCCTCACCAGGAGGCGCCGGTCAACTCCTCGCTGACCTGCCAGAGGCGCTTCGCCGTCGCCTCGTCGAGCGAGCGCTTGGACGGCCGCTTCGGTCGGCGATCGTGGAAGTACCCACCGGTGACGCCGTCGAGCTCGGGTGACGAGGCCGCCCAGACGACTGTGTCCGCGCCACGTTCGGGGGAGCGCATGAACGGTCGCGCGAGGCCTCCCGTCGCCTCGAAGAACCGCATCTGGTCCTCCGCGCCGAAGGCGGTGCGGGTGACACCCGGGTGCACTGCGTTCACGCTGACCCCCGTCCCACGCAGGCGGCACGCCAGCTCGAAGGTGAACAGGACGTCGGCGAGCTTCGACTGGTTGTAGGCCCGTTGGCCCGAGTACTTGCGGCTCCCCTGGAGGTCGTCGAAGTCGATCGTGCCGAGCGCCTCCGCGCTCGAGGTGACGGTGACGATCCGCGCGTGCTCCTGCTCCCGCATCCGTTCGACGAGGAGGCTCGTCAGCAGGAACGGCGCGAGATGGTTGAGCGCGAACGTCAGCTCGAGCCCATCCGCGGTCACTGGCGGTGCGCCCAGAACCCGCCGACGTTGTTGACCAGCACGTCGAGTCGCGGGTATCGCTCCCGCACCTCGTCGGCGACCCGGCGCACGTGCGCCTGCGATGAGAGGTCGGCCTCGAAGACGTCGATCGCGTCGTGGCCCGATCGGCGCCGGAGTTCCCCGGCGGCGGCGGCCAACCGCGCGCCGTCCCGGCCGACGATGCCCACGCGCGCCCCGAGGGCGGCGAGTCCGGCCGCTGCAGCTTTCCCGATGCCCCCGGTGCCTCCGGTGACGAGGACGTTCCGCCCGGCGAGGGGCCGTTGCTCGCTCATCTGGTTCCGAGGCCCGGCGGCGTCTCTGGTGACGCCCGCCCGGGCGACTCCGACCTTCCTCCCTCAAGGCTCCTCGCCGATCGGAGGCGATGCAAGTCACATCGTGTCGAGGATCGCCACCAGCTGCTCGAACGTCGTGGTCGGGTTCACGATCGCGAAGCGCGTGTTCGTGCGGCCCGCGTGCGAGCTCGGAGTGACGAAGGCGCGCTGCTCGTCGAGCAGGCGGGCCGACCAGCGGTCGTAGTCGGCCTTGGTCCAGCCGTCGCGCTCGAACACGACGACCGAGAGCTGCGGGTCGCGCACGAGGCGGAAGCCCTCGCGCGACGAGATCTCGTCGGCGATGTCGCGGGCGAGCCGGATCGAGTTCGTGATCGCCTCGCGGTAGGCCGCCGCGCCGTGCGTCGCGAGCGAGAACCACAGCGGGAGTCCGCGGGGCCGGCGCGTGAGGTGCGCGGCGTAGTCCGATGGGCTCCACTCGCTCGTCTCGGTGAGGGTGTCGAGGTACTCGGCGTGCTGCGTGTGTGCGCGGCGGCCGGTCTCGGGGTCGCGGTAGATGAGCGCGCATGCGTCGAACGGCGCGAACAGCCACTTGTGCGGATCGACGATCACCGAGTCGGCGCGCTCGACGCCCGCGAACCGGTCGCGCGCGAGCGGGGAGAGCATCGCGGCCAGGCCGTAGGCGCCGTCGACGTGCAGCCAGAAGTCGTGCTCGTCCTTGAGCGCCGAGATCGAGGCGAGGTCGTCGACGATGCCGAAGTTCGTCGATCCGGCGGTGGCCACGACGGCGAACACGGATGCCCCGTGCTCCTCGAGCGCGGCACGCACGGCGTCGCCCCGCAGCATGCCGTCCTCCCCGGGGGCCACGGGCACGACGTCCACGTCCATGACGCGCGCCGCGGACGCGATCGAGGAGTGCGCCTCGGCGCTGCACACGATCTTCCAGCGGCCCGGGGCATCCGTGCCGGCCTCTGCCAGCGTCGACCGGGCGTGGTCGCGGGCCGCGACGAGTGCTGAGAGGTTGCCGAGCGTGCCGCCCTGCACGAACACGCCGCCGGCGGTGGCGGGCAGGCCGAACTCGCTCGCGAGCCAGGCGAGCACCTCGTTCTCGGCGTAGACGGCGCCGGCGCCCTCGAGCCACGAGCCGCCGTAGAGGGCGCTCGCCGACACGACGAGGTCGAACGCGATCGCGGCCTTGGTGGGCGCGGTCGGGATGAACGAGAGGTACTGCGGGTGGTCGGTCGTGATGCAGGCGGGCGCGAGCACGTGCTCGAAGAGCGAGAGGGCGCGGGTCGCGCCGATGCCGCGCTCGTCGATCGTGCGTCCGGCGAGGCGCGCCAGTTCCGACTGGGTGCTCGGCTTGTCGAGCGGGGTCTCGCTCGAGAGCATGCGGCGGCGCGAGTAGTCGAGCACGAGGTCGACGAGTCGGGTCGTCTCGCTCGAGACCTCGTGCATGCGGGTCGGGTTCGACGTCAGGGGCTCGGCGTGCACGCGGCATCCTCTCGCTCGGAGCGGGTGGGGTTCTGGGGGCAGCCAGCAGCGTGACACACGCGGACGCGTCCGCAAAATTCACGAGCGATCGCTGCGCGGGGCGCAGGGAACGGGCGAACGAGGCCCGGTCGGCGCAACGAACCGCGGCATCCGTGGCGATTCCGCGCGAGGCCCTGCAGACCGCCCGGCCGGCGTCCCCGAGCCCGGATTCCGTGCAACCCCTGATGCCGGTTTCGCTCGAGGGGCGTAGACCTGTGCTGAGGAACCCTCAGAGTCGTGGGCCCACTGCGGCCCGGAGCACGGAGGAACATCATGGACATCGACGAGCGCTCGCCGCAGTCCCTCGCGGACGTGACCGGAGCACCGGACGTCCCGCCCGACGCCGCGACGGAGGAGTCCGCCGGCTTCGACCCCGGATTCCTGGGCGTGCCGGCGCCGATGCCGACCATGCCCGACCCGCAGGCCGCGGCATCCGTCGAGCTCGTCTACGAGCACTTCACGGTGATGCTCGACACGACGCGCCGATTCGCGGGCGTGACGGGTGTCAACATCGACGGCGCCCGGCTCGTGCAGGTGCCGCGCGACGACCGCTGGGTGTTCGACGACCGCGTGCCCGAGGAGCTGCAGGCCGGGCCCGAGGTCTACGCCGACAACGACCTCGACCGCGGGCACCTCGTGCGCCGCAACGACCCGGTCTGGGGCGAGCCCGACGAGGCGGCGCGCGCGAACACCGACACGTTCTCGTTCACGAATGCGGCGCCGCAGGCGTCGGGGTTCAACCAGTCGCGCGAGCTGTGGCTCGGCCTCGAGGACCACGTCCTCGAGCATGCGCGCGTCAACGAGCTGAAGCTCAGCGTGTTCACGGGCCCCGTGCTCGCCGACGACGATCCGCCCTATCGCGGCATCCGGATCCCGCTGCGGTTCTGGAAGGTCGCCGCCTGGCACGACGGCACCGGCCTCGCCACGACCGGGTTCGTCGTCGACCAGTCGCCGCTGGTCGACGTCGACAAGCTGCCGCGCGAGCTCGGTGCAGTGCCGCCCCTCGGGCCGTTCCGCACGTTCCAGGTGCGCATCGCCGACATCGTCGCGCTGACCGGGCTCAGCATGCCCGACCTCGTGGCCGCCGAGCACCTGCCGCGCGGGGTCGAGGGCTGGCGCGCCATCGAGTCGCCCGCGGACATCCTCGTCTGAGGGCACCGGGTCTCAGGGCACCGGCCGACCGCCGACATCCGACCCGACCGGGGGGACCGGGTCGGGTGTCGGCGGTTCTCCGTCGAGGTGTCGGCGGTTCGTGGTCGAGTTGACGCATGGGCTTCGACGCGCGCTTCCTGGGGGTGGTCGCGGCGATGCCGCGGGTCGACGAGGCGGATGCCGCGACCGCCGTCGAGCTCGACTACGTGCACTTCACCGTGGTGCTCGACACCGTGCGGCGGCTCGCGCGGGTGACGGGCGTCAACGTCGACGGCGCCGAGCTCGTCGAGCTCGAGCGAGGTGACCGCTGGCGGTTCGACGACCGGATCCCGATCGACTGGCAGGCCGGCCCCGCGATCTACGCCGACAACGACCTCGATCGCGGCCATCTCGTGCGCCGTCGCGATCCGGTGTGGGGCCAGCCCGACGTCGCGGCCCGCGCCAACGCCGACACGTTCCGCTACACGAACGCCGCCCCGCAGGCGTCGGGCTTCAACCAGTCGAAGGAGCTGTGGCTCGGACTCGAGGACCACGTGCTCGAGCACGCGCGGGCGCACCGGCTGCGACTGAGCGTGTTCACGGGGCCGGTGCTCGCGGCCGGCGATCCGCCGTATCGCGGCATCCGAGTGCCGTTGCGATTCTGGAAGATCGCGGCGTGGAACACCGGCGTCGACGACACCCTCGCCGCGGTCGGGTTCGTGGTCGACCAGGCGCCGCTCGTCGAGACGTCCGAGCTCCGCGAGGCCGTGCCCGGCGAGGCGCCGCCGCTCGGGCCGTTCCGCACGTTCCAGGTGCCGATCGCCGACATCGCCGCGCTCACCCGGCTCGCCATGCCCGAGCTCGTCGCCGCCGACCGGATGCCCACGACCGTGGCGGCGGCCGGCTGGCGGCAGGTCGAGGCGCTCGACGAGATCCTGTTGTAAGCGTCGGGGCCGCCGGGCGCTCGGCGTATCGTCGACTGGTGACCCGACCCGACCACGACACGGATGATCGCGACCCAGCGCGATCGGCCCAAGAGCGACCTCGAGCAGACGGCGGAGGGCATGGCGTGACGGGCTGATCCGAGCTGCCCGTCGGGTCCGGCCAGTGTGCAGGAATGCACACCCGCTGTGCGGGATACGCGATTGCCGCTCACCCGTGCACATGGTGAGAATCGCCTGCAGCGCGTCCCCCTATCCGCGTCGCCAACTACAAGGAGGTAGTCGACCATGGCCGTCGGCAATTCGACCCAGGGCACGTCCCAGCAATCCCCGCCGTCCGCGGCATCCGGTTCCCGAGCACCCAGCGGCCTGCGCAAGGTCGTCGCGGCCTCGATGGCGGGCACGATCGTCGAGTGGTACGAGTTCTTCCTCTACGCCACCGCCGCCACGCTCGTCTTCAACGTGATCTTCTTCCCGCCGAGCGAGAACCCGCTCGACAACATCATCAAGGCGTTCCTCACCTACGCCGTCGGCTTCATCGCCCGACCGCTCGGCGGCATCGTGTTCGGCCACTTCGGCGACAAGTACGGCCGCAAGCGCCTGCTCCAGCTCGCGATCATCCTCGTCGGTGTCTCGACGTTCCTGATGGGCTGCCTGCCGACGTTCGACGCGATCGGCTATGCCGCGCCGATCCTGCTCGTGGTGCTCCGCTTCTTCCAGGGCTTCGCGGTCGGCGGCGAGTGGGGCGGCGCAGTGCTCCTCGTCGCCGAGCACTCGCCCGACAAGCAGCGCGGCTTCTGGGCGAGCTGGCCGCAGGCCGCCGTGCCCGCGGGCAACCTCATCGCCACCGTCGTGCTGCTCGTGCTCTCGTGGACGCTCTCGGACGAGGCGTTCCTCAGCTGGGGCTGGCGCGTCGCGTTCTGGCTCTCGGTCGTGATCGTCGCGGTCGGCTACTACATCCGCACCAAGGTCACCGACGCGCCGATCTTCCTCGAGGCGCAGGCCGAGGCCGAGCAGGACAAGCGCACCCGCTACGGCGTGCTCGAGGTGCTCAAGCGCTACCCGCGCGGCGTCTTCACCGCCATGGGCCTCCGTTTCGGCGAGAACATCATGTACTACCTCGTCGTGACATTCTCGATCACCTACATGTCGGCCCACCTCGGCATGGACACGTCGACGATCCTCACCCTCATCCTGTTCGCCCACGTCGTGCACTTCGCCGTGATCCCGGTCGTCGGGCGATTCAGCGACAAGCTCGGCCGCAAGCCGGTCTACGCGGCCGGCGCCGTGCTCGCCGCGGTCTGGGGCTTCATCGCCTTCCCGCTGTTCGACACCGAGAACGACTGGCTCATCGTCGGCGTGCTCATCCTCGGCCTCATGATCCACGCGCTCATGTACGCCGGCCAGCCCGCGATCATGGCCGAGATGTTCCCGACGCGCATGCGCTACTCGGGCGTCTCGCTCGGCTACCAGGTCACCTCGATCATCGCGGGCTCGCTCGCGCCGATCATCGCGACCCTGCTGCTCTCGACGTACGGCTCGTGGGTGCCCGTGGCGATCTACCTCGCGCTCGCCGCAGCCGTGACGCTCGTCGCGGTCATCGCGCTTCGCGAGACGGTGGGCATCTCGCTCCGCTCGATCGACGCGGCCGACCGCGAGAAGCTCGCCGAGCGGGTCGAGGCGTAAGGGCCCAGCGGATGCCGCGGGCGGCCGGCTCTCCGGAGCCGATCGTGCCGCGGCATCCGTGCGCCTGCGTCGGCGCGACGCGGCAGCACGCTTCCTCCCTCCCGCGAGTGGGCGATGTTGGCGCGTCACCGGCGATCAGATTCGCCAGGATCGCCCACTCGCGTCCTTCGGCGCACGCCGCACGCCGTGTCCTTCGATTCAGGAGTCACCATGACCGAACCCGCGACCACCGCGGCGACCCGCACGAGCACCCGCACGATCACCGGCGCCGTGCTCGAGGAGCTCGGGCGCGAGCGCCCGTACGCCGCCTCGATGCCGATCACCGTCTCCCAGCTGCAGCTCGACGCGCCGGGACCCGACGAGCTGCTCGTGCGCATCGAGGCGGCGGGCGTCTGCCACTCCGACCTCTCGGTGGTCGACGGCAGCCGGCCGCGCCCGGTGCCGATGCTGCTCGGCCACGAGGCCGCGGGCATCGTCGAGGAGGTCGGCGCCGCGGCATCCGCTGCCGGCTTCGCGGTCGGCGACCGGGTGGTCACCGCGTTCCTGCCGCGCTGCGGCGACTGCGACGGATGCCGCACCGGCGGCGTCATGCCGTGCGTGCCGGGCACTGCGGCGAACGCGGCGGGGACGCTGTTCGACGGCGGGATCCGACTGCACCGCGACGGCGAGCCCGTGCACCACCACCTCGGCGTCTCGGGTTTCGCGACGCACGCGGTGGTCGACCGTCGGTCGGTCGTCGTCGTCGGGCGAGATGTGCCGGCGGATGTCGCGGCGGTCCTCGGCTGCGCGGTGCTCACCGGCGGCGGGGCGGTCGTGAACGCCGGCGCGGTGCAGCCCGGGCAGGACGTGGTGATCGTCGGCCTCGGCGGCGTCGGCATGGCGTCGCTCATCACCGCGGTGTCGCTGCGTCACGGGCGCGTGATCGGCGTGGACGCCGTCCCGGCGAAGCTCGACCGCGCGCGCGAACTCGGCGCGACCGCTGCGATGACGCCCGACGAGGCGGTCGCGGCCGGGCTGCGCGCGCCGCTCGTGGTGGAGGCGGCGGGGCATCCGCGGGCCTTCGAGACGGCGTTCGCGCTGACCGCGCCGGGCGGGCGAACCGTGACCGTCGGCCTGCCCTCGCCGACCGCGCTCGCGCAGGTCTCGCCGCTGACGATCACCGCCGAGGCGCGCACCATCGTCGGGAGCTACCTCGGGTCGGCCGTGCCGTCGCGCGACATTCCGCGCTATGCGGAGCTCTGGCGCGAGGGCCGGCTCCCGGTCGAGGCGCTCATCTCGTCGCACATCGCGCTCGACGAGATCGACCACGCGATGGACATGCTCGCCGAGGGGCGGGCGATCCGCCAGGTGATCCGGTTCTGAAGGTCGGCGGCGCCCCGCGGCATCCATTGCCCGGCGGATGCCGCGAACGTATCGTGGGGAACGCGGGCACCCTGTGGTGCGACACCTGCCGCACTCCGCGTCGATGAAGTCGGGAGGGGCCATGGCGACGATCGCCTGGATCGGTCTGGGGCACATGGGAAGCCCGATGTCGGGCAACCTCGTCGCCGCGGGGCACGACGTGCGCGGCGTCGATCCCGATCCGGCGTGCCGGTCCGCGGCGGCCGAGCGCGGCGTGCAGGTCGTCGACTCCATCGCCGAGGCGGTGGAGGGCGCCGACGCCGTGTTCACGTCGCTGCCTCGCGGCGAGCACGTGCGCGAGGTGCTCGGCGGCGCCGGCGGCGTATGGGAGGCGGCGCCGACCAGGGCGCTGCTGCTCGACACCTCGACCGTCGACGTCGAGACGTCGCGGTGGTCGCACGACGAGTCCGCCGCGCGCGGCTTCCGTTTCGTCGACTCGCCCGTCTCGGGCGGCATCGCGGGCGCTCATGCGGGCACGCTCACGTTCATGCTCGGCGGCGAGGAGGCGGCCGTCGCCGAGGCGGCCGGGCTCGTCGAGCCGATGGCGGGGCACGTCTTCCGCGTCGGCGGACCCACGATGGGGATCGCGGCGAAGCTCGCGAACAACCTCATGCTCTTCGTCTCGCTGCTCGGCGTCGCCGAGGGGTCGCAGCTCGCGGCCGAGCTCGGACTCGACGCCGAGACGTTCCTCCGGGTCGCGTCGGTGTCGTCGGGTGACTCGTGGCCGCTGCGCACCTGGTATCCGGTTCCGGGTGTCGTGCCGACGAGTCCCGCCAACCGCAACTTCGACGCCACGTTCACGACCGTGCTCGCGCAGAAGGACCTCTCGTTCGCGGTCGCCGCGGGGGACGTCGCCGGGTTGCACCTGCCGGCGTCGCGCATCGCGCTCGAACAGTTCGACCGGCTCATCGACGAGGGGTACGGCGGCAAGGACTGCAGCCTCATCGTGAAGTACGCCTCCGCCGAAGGACGCATCGAGGGGTTCGACCCCGAGGCGTGAGCGCGGCCGGCGCGTCGGCGCGGGTCAGCCGTGCTGCACCGCGGCGATCACCTCGGTGAGGCGGTCGCGGAGCGAGCCCAGCTCGTCGAGGCTCATCCCGAGCCGGTCGACGACCTGCGGCGGGATGCCGAGCGCCCGCTCGCGAAGGGCGCGCCCGGCATCCGTCAGCGCGACGTCGAGCGCGCGCTCGTCGCGGGCGCTGCGCTCTCGGGTCACGTAGCCCTGCGCCTCGAGGCGCTTGAGCAACGGTGAGAGCGTCGCCGGCTCGAGCTGCAGCGCCTCGCCGAGGTCGCGCAGCGTGCGCGGACTGCGGCCCCAGAGCGCGAGCATCACGAGGTACTGCGGGTGCGTGAGCCCGAGCGGCTCGAGGATCGGCCGGTACACGCCGATCACGCCTCGCGCGGCGACCGCCAGGGCGAAGCAGACCTGGTTCTCGAGGGCGAGCAGGTCATCGGATGCCGCGCCGTCGCCGCCGCCGGCAGGGCCGGTCGCCGCGCGGTCGCTCGCCGCCTCGATCGGCGTCGCGGGTGCGCCCGTCGTCGTCGCTGCTCGGTCGTCCATGCTTCCAGTATGCATCGTGTGCGAATAGTTAGTACACTAATGATTATGACACGACCCACCCGTGGTGACCGCTCGGGCTCGCGCGGCTACGCGGGCTTCATCGAACGCCTCAACGCCCGGCTGCTTCCATACATCGGGCCGCCGCCGCTCGGCCCGTACGACGAGGAGCCCGTCCCGGCGCGTCCGGCGGCCTGCCCGATCTGCGGGGCACCCATGTCGGAGCACGTCATCGACCGCTCGTTCGAACGGACGCAGCTCCGCTGCCCGTGACGCCGGCTCGAGGCATCCGCCGGTCGACCTGCTCGACCCCGAATGCAGGAAGACCTCGCCGACACACGTGGGTGAGCGGCGGCCCGAACGGCGTTTCGTCCGAACGTTCCTGCAGTGCGGCTGCGGCTGCGGCTGCGGCTGCGACAGCACCAGCGGCATCCGCCCTCACGACGTGCGCAGCGCCACCCGCCGCAGCACCCAGCGCTCGTACTCGCGCCACGGATCGTCGACGCCGGCCGCGAGCTCGGCGATGTGGGCGAGCAGCGCGTCGTGCACCGCGAACCATTCGGTGCCGGCGAAGCGGTGCGCCGCGAACTGCACGTGCCGTCGCTGCTCGACCGCACGACCGCCGCGCTCGAACGCGAGCACCTCGTCGTGGGGCAGGCTCGCGAGGCGCAGCCGTGGGTTGACCGACGTGCCGATCTTGATCTGGTCGCGGTAGCGGATGTAGTAGACCACCTCGACGCGCGGCCGATCGAGCTCGTCGTCGGGCACCTCGCCGACGCGCCACTCGCACTCGGCGCAGACCCATCCCGACGGATAGCGCACGCCGACGCGAGAGCCGCACGCGAGGCACGGCGACGGGAGCAGGTCGGTCGTCCCGACCTCACGGGCGACCCAGTCGTGCGCCTCGAGCAGGTGCCGGGTGCACAGGTTGAGGGGTGCGCGGGGCTCGACGGGCTCGCCGCACGCGCGCCCGTCGGCGAGGACGATCCCGCACGTCATGCGAGCAGGCTACGCGCGACCGCCGACACCCGACGGGCGTTCACCCCGCCGCGATAGGCTCGTTCCCCGACCGCCGACCGGCGGGGCGGGCGTGGGGGTTCGGAGGCGAAGGGCAGCACGATGCGGTTCTGGCAGCGGCGGAAGCGGAAGCGATTCGCGCCGTTCGACCGCAAGGCCCTGCCCGAGGTCGAGCCGCTCACGTTCGAGGAGTCCTTCACCGAAGGACTGCTCGTCGCCGAGGCCGCGGGGCGCATGGCCCTGAAGAATCGCATCATCGTCGAGGCGCTCCGGGGCGAGGAGCCCTGGGACTCGGACCGGGCCGCCGCGGCCGCGCGCGAGGTGCTGCACGAGCTCATCGTCGAGCTCGACCAGGTCGCCGAGTGGTCGGCGGCCGAGCGCGAGTCGGCTGCGCAGCGCGAGGGCCGCTCCGAGCACCAGCACGACTACCACCGCGCTGATTCCTGGAACCTCCGCCTGCGCGAGCGCATCAACATCGCCGTGGCGAAGCGGCTCACCGAGCTCCGCAACGACGACGCCTACCTCGCCGCCTTCGCCGAGCGCGCCCGCCTCGAGGCGTGGGACGAGATCGCCGGGGTCATCGACCAGCGGCTCGCCCGCGAGTGGACGGGCTACGAGGTCGACGAGGACTACGAGCGCGAGCGCGACGACCGCCTCGAGGGACTCTCGCTCGACCTCGCACGCGACCTCGAGGCGGCTCGCCGCAAGCGCGAGGAACGCGACGAGCTCGACGACGCCTTCGGCGCCTGGGGCTGACAGCGGTCGGCGGTCGGCGGTCGGCGGCCAGCGCTACAACGCGAGCTCGCGGACCAGCCCGCGCACGCGTCGCTCGATCTCGCCACGGATCTTGCGCACGCGCTCGATCGGCAATCCGGCAGGGTCCTCGAGCTCCCAGTCGAGGTAGCGGGTCCCCGGGTACACCGGGCACGCGTCGCCGCAGCCCATCGTGACCACCACGTCGGACGCGCGCACGACCTCGTCGGTGAGGGGCTTCGGGAACTCACCGCCCAGCGACAGCCCGATCTCGTCGAGCGCCGAGATGATCGTCGACCTCACCGAGTTCGCCGGCCGCGACCCGGCGCTGCGCACCCGAACGCGGTCGCCGGTCAGCTGGCGGAGCAGCGCCGCCGCGAGCTGCGAACGACCGGAGTTCTGCACGCAGACGAACAGCACCCGGGGACGACGGTCGCGCGACGGCACCTCCTCGCTCGCGAGCGCCTCGAGCCGGATCGCGGCGAACGTCGCCGTGCGCGACGGCACGAACCTCGTGAGCGGTGAGTGCCCGATGAGCAGGTCATGGCTCTCGCGCACGTAGCGTCCGACGGTCTCGGGCGAGAACACGCCCGCGTAGCGGTCGGCGAGGTCGGATGCCGCGCGCGCGAGCACCTCGCTCGACGCGTGTTCGGTGGCATCCGCCGGCTTCGCGTGGCCTGCCGGGTGGGCCGCGGTCGGATTCATCGGAGGCAGTCTAGGCGCTCGCCGCACTAGCGTTGGACCATGGAGCGACGACGGGTGGAGTGGGCGGCCGGAGAGTGGACGCGGGAGCCCGTGTCGGCCCGGCAGGAGGGCGACGCCCTGGTGGTCGGCGCTGCCGAGGGCAGCGACTACTGGCGCACCACCCACTACGGGTTCATCCATGACGACGGCCATGGCCTGCTCGCCGAGTGGCCGGCGGATGCCGCGGTCGAGGTGACCTTCGACGCGTCGGCGCTCACCGCACTCTACGACCAGGCGGGCCTCCTGCTCTGGGTCGGCGACGAGCAGTGGGTCAAGGCCGGACTCGAGGTCTCCGACGGAGTGCTGCACCTCGGCGCGGTCGTCACGAACGGGGTGTCCGACTGGTCGATGGCTCCCGTACCCGACTGGGCCGGGCAGCTCGTCACGATCCGGGCGAGCCGGAGCGGCGAGCTCGGCGACGACATCACGCTGCGCGCCCGCACGGCATCGAGCGGCTGGCGCACGCTGCGCGTCGCGCCGTTCCCGGCCGCCGCGGCATGCGCGGGGCCCATGGTGTGCGCGCCCATGCGTGGCGACCTCGAGGTGCGGTTCACGAGCTGGGTCCTCGCGCCCGCCGACGAGGAGCTGCACGAGGACCCGCCCCTGGAATGATCCGCGGGCGGCGCGCTCCTACGCCGGCGTGATGTGGTGCGCCGGCCGGAACACGTCTCCCGGATCGACGTCGGCCTTGACCTGCTTGAGGCGCGCGAGCGTCTCGGGCGGGTAGATGGTCGCGGTGACGTCGTCGCCGAACTCCTGCGTGAAGTTGGAGTAGTGCCCGGCCGTGTACGAGAGCGGCTCGTCGACGACGAGGCGCACGGCGGCCACGTCGGCGTCGGGCGCGTCGAGCGGCAGCAGGCTGTTGACCATGAAGAAGGCCTGGGCGTCTCGGTAGGCGACCGCCGTCGCATCGGGTGCCACGCGTGCGTACGCGCCCCCGAGCGCTCGCAGCATGACCATGGTCGGCGCGGGGCCGCCGTAGGCGCGCTCGGCCGCGGCGAGGAGCTCGTCGGAGAGGTCGGCGACGAAGCCGTTGCCGCCGACGAACTGGAACGGCGGACGGCCCGGCGGTGCCTCCTCGAGCAGCTCGGCATACGCGACGGGACCGAGCGACACGTCGGTGATCGACGGCAGCGCGAGCAGCGGCTCGAGCAGGCCGCGGAGCTCCTCCTCCGTGCCCCGGAGCGCCACGGCGAGCTGCGGACCGGCGGGGAACTCCGGCATGATCGCGGGCATCACGATCAGCGTCGAGTTGAGCTCGTCGGGGGAGGCGATGGTCACGTCACGCCAGGCGCGCAGCACGTCGCCGACCTGCGACTGGTCGAAGTGCAGGTGGCCGCCGACGAGCTCGCCGACGGGCGAGGCCTGCAGCACGAAGCGGGTGGCGATGCCGAAGTTGCCGCCGCCGCCGCGGAGCGCCCAGAACAGGTCGGGGTGGGAGTCGGCGGTGACCGTGAGCACGGCGCCTGCGGCGGTCACGAACTCGATCTCGCGCACGAGGTCGATCGTGAGGCCATGCGTGCGGACGAGCCATCCGATGCCGCCGCCGAGTGCGAGCCCACCGACGCCGACGTCGAGCGTGTCGCCCGACGTGATCGCGAGGCCGTGTGGCGCGATCGCAGCGGCGACGTCGCCCCAGTGCGCGCCTGAGCCGACCCGGACGAGGTCGCCGTCGAGCAGTTCGACATCGGAGAACTCCGCGAGGTCGATGACCGCGCCGCCGGTGGCGGGCATGCTGCCGTGGCCGCCGCTGCGGACGGCGATCGAGAGGTTCGCGTCGACCGCCGCGCGCACGGCGGCCGCGACCTCCTCGGCGGTGGTGGGGCGGAAGACGACCTCGGGGTCTCCGGGGCCGTAGAAGAAGGTGCGTCCCTCGTCGTACTCGGTGGAGCCGGGCCCGAATGCCCGGCCGGGAACGCGTTCGCTCAACTCTGAGAGGATCGACATGAGGGGCAGTCTGGCAGCGGCCCCCGACATCCGTCACCCGTGCTCGCTGCCCGCGAACGGCGGATTCCTGCCATCCAGGTTGGCCGCGCGCTCGCCCTGCAACACTCTGCAGCCGCCGCCCCTACTCGCCCGTCGGGTGCGCCTTCGCCCGGTCGATGACCCACGCGTACGCGAACGCGCGCTCGCGCCACGCGGAGTACCGCCCCGACACGCCGCCGTGCCCGGCCGCCATCTCGGTCTTCAGCAGCGGGTCGGCGCCGGCGTCGCGCAGTCGCGCGACCCACTTGGCGGGCTCGACGTAGAGCACGCGGGTGTCGTTCAGCGAGGTGACCGCGAGGATCGGCGGGTAGTGCCCACCCCCATTGGTGCTGCCGTGCACGTTCTCGTACGGCGAGTACGACTTCATGTAGGCGTACACCTCGGCGTCGTCGAGCGGGTTGCCCCACTCGTCCCACTCGATCACGGTGAGCGGCAGCGACGGGTCGAGGATCGACGTCAGCGGGTCGACGAACGGCACCTCGGCGAGGATGCCGGAGAAGAACCGCGGTCCCATGTTCGCGACGGCGCCCATGAGCAGCCCGCCCGCGCTGCCGCCCTGGGCCACGAGGCGGTCGGGCGCGGTGACGTCCTCGTCGATGAGGTGCCTGGCCACGGCCACGAAATCGGTGAAGGTGTTGCGCTTGTCGAACTTCTTGCCGTGCTCGTACCAGAGCCGGCCCATCTCACCGCCACCGCGCACGTGGGCGACCGCGAAGATCATGCCGCGGTCGAGCAGCGACAGCCGCGGGATGCCGAACGCCGGGTCGATCGAGTGCTCGTAGGAGCCGTAGCCGTAGAGCAGCGTCGGCGCGGGCACGCCGAGGTCGACGAGGTCGTCGCGGTACACGAGCGAGATCGGGATGCGCGTGCCGTCGTCGGCCACCGCCCACTCGCGGCGCTGCGAGTAGCGTGTCGCGTCGTAGCCGCCGAGCACGGGCTGCTGCTTGCGCAGGCGTCGCTCGCCGGTCGCGATCACCACGTCGTACACCGTGGTCGGCGTCACGAAGCTCGAGAACCCGATCCGCAGGCTCGGCTGCTCCCAGTCGGCGTTGCTGCCGATGCCGACCGAGAACAGCTCCTCGTCGAACGACAGCTCGTGCAGGGTGTCGTCGGGCGTGGCATCCGCCGGCAGCCCAGCAGCGGGGACCTTCGCCACCGCGACCCGGGGGAGCCCCTCGCGCCGGTACTCGACGGCCACGAAGTCGCGGAACGCGTCGACGCCCTCGAGGCGCACGGCGGGGTTGTGCGGCAGCAGCATCCGTCGCGGCCCCTGCGGATCGGATGCCGCGACGCTCACGAGCTCGAAGTTCACCGCGCCGTCGTTGTGCACGACGAGCAGGCGGTCCTTGCCGCCCGCCACGACGTGCTCCACGTCGTACTCCACGCCGTCCTTGCGCGGCCAGACCACGCGGAACTCGCCCGCCGGCTCGTCGGCGTCGAGCAGCCAGGTCTCGCTCGTGACGTTCGAGCCGGCCTCGATCATGACGAACTTCCGGCTGCGCGTGACGCCCACCCCGAGCCAGAACCGCTCGTCGGGCTCGGTGAAGACCGAGACGTCGTCGGATGCCGCGGTGCCGACCTCGTGCCGCCAGATCGTGTCGGGCCGCCACGACTCGTCGACCGTCGCGTAGAAGAGGTAGCGCCCGCTCGGGTCGAAGACCGCGCCCGCGGCCGTGCCCTCGATGACGTCGTCGTACTCGCGGCCGGAGCCGTCGACCGAGCGCAGGCGGATCGTGTACCGCTCGTCGCCCTCGACGTCGATGCCGTAGAGCAGCGTCGACCCGTCGCCGGTCACGTCGAAGCTGCCGAGCGCGTAGTACTCGTGGCCCTCGGCCTCGAGATTGTCGTCGAGGAGCACCTGCTCGCCGGGGAGTCGCTCGAACGAGGCATCCACCAGCTCGTCGCCCGTGGTCTCGGGCAGCACCGGCGGCTCCCAGTCGTCGCCCGCGGCCGGCACGCGGCAGTGGATGCCGTACTGCGCGCCCTCGACCGTGCGCGTGAAGTACCACCAGTCGCCCTCGCGCGTCGGCACGCTCAGGTCGGTCTCCTTGGTGCGCGCCCGGATCTCCTCGAAGAGCTGCTCCTGCAGCAGCGAGAGGTGCTCGGTGCGGGCCTTCGTGTAGGCGTTCTCCTCGTGCAGGTGGGCGAGCACGGCCGGATCGTCCTTGGCGCGCAGCCACTCGTACTCGTCGACCACCACGTCGCCGTGGTGCTCTCGTTCGATCGGTCGCTTCTCGGTCTTCGGAGGAGTGAGCACGAGTCCACGCTACGCCCATGCGCCGACCCGGTTCGAGGGCGTCGGCGGATGCCGGGGTGCGGCCTGGGGCATCCGAGGCACCTCAGGCGGCCTGAGGCGACCCGACCTCCGGCACTCCGGCCGAAATAGGGCGATCGTCCGATGGGTGACGGATGCCTCAGCGCGCACGCTGGGGTCACCAGCCACCACAGGAGGATCCCATGCAGCTCTCGGCCGACTTCACGTCGCTCCACGGCCACCGTGCCGACGCCGCGCGCGGCGAGCGGGAGCTCGAGTTCCGCCGGATCGCCGAGGAGCGCCGAGCCCTCGAGGCGCAGTCCGCTCCCGAGGCGCCGGCCGCGCCCCTCGCGCACCGCCGCCGCGCACGCCGCACCGCGCGCCTGGCGCTGCGATGACGGAGACCGGAGCCCGCCCGGCCTCAGTCGGGCAGCTCGCGGATCTCCCACCGGTCGCCGTCGACGGGTTGCAGCACGCCGCGCACGCGTTCGCCGTCGCGGATCGCCTGCCACCCGATCGGCGGCAGCTCGCCGCCGACCACGTCGGTGCTGCCCGAGAAGGTCGGCGACTCGTACCCGGCACCGACGAGCGCCTCCTCGCGGGCGCTCGCGTCCCAGAGGCCGGACATCGACCAGGTCATCCACGCGGCCGCGAGTCCGCCGACCACGAAGAGCGCGTAGCCCGACTCGCGCATGGTCTTCGAGCGGTAGTGGCCGCCGACCGCTGACGCCATGATCGCCACGACGAGCACGATGCCCGGGAACACCAGCGGCCACGGATTCCACGGCGCGATGGTCACGACCTCGCTCACGACCACGGGATCACCCCGTCTTCGTCCAGTCGAGGTTGATGAGATCGCCGATGTAGACCGTCTCGCCGTAGTCGTGGATCTGCGGGTTCATGCGGAGCAGCTGCTGCTGCGGCAGTTCGAAGCGCTGCGCGATGTCGAAGAAGCTGTCGCCCTCGACGACCGTGTAGCTGAAGGGTGCGCCGTTCCCGTCGAGCACGGGGGTGGCGGTTGCGCCGGGTCGGGGGCCGGTGTCGTACGCCGGACCCCACTCGACGACCGGCGCGGGCGCGTTGGGCACCGGCTCGGGGGCGACGGGCTCGGGCTCGGCCGCGGGCGGCGCCGTGGCGACCGGCGGCGGCGTGGGGGTGGCCGTGACGGTCGCGAAGACGGTGACCGGCGGCGGCGTCGCGGCGGGCTGCACGACGCAGCCGCTCAGGCCGAAGATCGCGGCGACCGCTCCGATCGCGCCGCCGACGACGAGCGCCGACGTGCCGAGTCCACTCCCCACCGAGCCTCCCCATCGACGTGCCGAACGGCGCGTCAGCATCGGGCGCGCCGCTCGCGCCAGCCTATCGACCGTCTCGGGAAGCGCAATCCCTCCCGCGACGGATCCGGCCGCGCCGGGAGCCGTTCAGCTCGCGGCGAGGACCGCCGCGCGGATGCGCTGCAGCCCCTCGACCAGCTGCGTATCGGAGACGCCCGCGTAGCCGATCACGATGCCCGGCTCCTCCTGGCCCGGCACCGCCGAGTAGTCGGCGAGCGGCGCGACCGCGACCCCCTCGGCCTCGAGCCTCGCGAGCACGGCGGCGGATGCCGGGTGGTCGGGCAGTCGCACCACGGCGTGCAGCCCGCCGTCGAGCCCGCTCAGCGGTGCGCCGGGCAGCCCGTCGAGGGCGTCGAGCACGAGCTTGCGCCGGTGGGCGTAGTCGCGCCGGGTGCCCGCGATGTGCCGGCGCACCGACCCGCTCGCGAGCAGGGCGGCCATCGCGTCCTGCTCGACGCCGGGCACCGGGCACCGGTCGTCGGCGCGCATGGTCGCGTACGCGTCGCGCAGCTCGGGGTTGTCGGGCAGCACGAGGTAGCCGAGGCGCAGCCACGGCGTGAGCACCTTCGAGAAGCTCCCCACGAGCACCGCGCGGCCCGCCTCGTCGAGCGACGCCAGCGCGGGCAGCGGCGGGCCGAGGTGCCGGTACTCGCTGTCGTAGTCGTCCTCGAGCACGACGGCGCCGGTCTCGCGAGCCCATTCGAGGAGCTCGAGGCGGACCGCGACGGGCAGTCGTCCGCCGAGCGGGTACTGGTGGCTCGGCGTGACCATGACCGCGTCGGGCGGACGGGGCATCCGTCGCAGCGCCTCGACGACGATGCCGTCGCCGTCGACCGGAACGGGCACCGTGCTCGCGCCGTGCAGCTCGAGGGTGCGCCGCGCCGACGGGTAGCCGGGGTGCTCGACCGCGATGACCGGCGGGCGACCGAGTGCGACGGCCAGGGCGGACGCGCTGAGCGAGAGCGCCTCGCTCGTGCCGGCGGTGACGACGATGTCGTCGGCCTCGCACGCGACGCCGCGCGCCATGCGCAGGTGGTCGGCGATCTCCTCGCGCAGGCGAGGGACGCCGAACGGCCGCGGGGACTCCGACGGGATGTCGCGGGCCGCCGCCTCGCGCCAGGCCGAACGCCAGGAGCGGGTGTCGATGCGGGACGTCGAGGGCCGGCCCGGCAGCAGGTCGATGCGGGGTGCGACGCGCTCGCCGACGGGCCGCGCGGGGCGCTCCGTCGCGCGCGGCTCGCGTCGGGCGTCAGGCCGACCCTCCTGCGGCCGGGCACCCGGCGTGACCGCAGTGCCGACGGCCGCGGTGGCGACGGATGCCGCGGCGTCGTGCGGCGCGAGGTCGGCCACGCGCGTCGGCGCGCCCTGCCGCATCTCGAGGTACCCCTCGCCGGCGAGCTGCTCGTAGGCGCCCACGACGGCGCTGCGGGAGATCCCGAGCTCCGAAGCGAGCCCGCGCGTGGAGGGCATCTGGTCGCCCGCCCGCAGCGCGCCGCCGAGGATGCCGCGGCGCAGCCCGTCGACGAGCTGCACGCCGATCGGCAGGCCGCCGTCGCGATCGATCACGAGGATGGGTCCGTCCACGGCGCCCTCCGATCCGCTCGACTGGACTGCCGGATGCTGCGGGAACTGGTCTGCACGGCGAACCAGTATGGTCGCGAGACTAGCAGCGTGACCATGACGAACACCACCGCCCCCCGCCGCATCCGTCGCCTGGCCGAGCGCCAGACCACCGACCGCGACGAGCTCTTCGAGCTGCTCGACACCGAGCTCGTCGGGCACCTCGTGGCCGTGGCCGACGGCACGCCGATCGTCGTGCCCATGGGCTTCGCGCGGGTGGGGGAGCACGTGTACGTGCACGGCTCGACGGGCGGCGGCTTCGCGCTCCGCGCGGCGGCCGAGCGCGCGACGGTCGCCTTCTCGGTGACCGCCCTCGACGGGCTCGTGTTCGCGCGGTCGCTCTTCGACAGTTCCATGAACTACCGCAGCGCCGTGGTCTACGGCGTGCTCGAGCCGGTCGACGACGAGCAGGCGGATGCCGCGCTGCTCGCGCTCTCCGAGCGGCTCATGCCCGGCCGGTCCGCCGAGGTGCGCGCGATGACGCGCAAGGAGACGGCGGCCACGCGCGTGCTGCGGCTCGCCCTGGACGACGTCGTCATGAAGCGGCGCGCGGCCGGGGCATCCGAGGACCCCGACGACGGCGAGGACCACGCGGTCTGGGCCGGCGTCGTGCCGCTCGGACGCGCTTGGGGTGCGCCCGAGCCGTCCCCCCTCACGCCAGAGGGGACCCCGATCCCGGATTCCGTGCTCGCCCTGACGACCGGGCGGGGACGGGTCGACAGACTGCTCTGATGGAAAGGAGGTGCGCGATGTTCGCGACCTTGCTCGTGCTGGGACTGCTCGCCGCTGCGGCGATCACGACCTCGCTCGTGCAGTTCCGGCGTGACGGCTACCACCGTACGCCGACGCTGCTGCACTGAGCCGACACGACCCGACGAACGACCGCGCCTCGCCGATCGACCCCGTCGACCGGCACGCCCGGGCCCCCTGCCGCCCGGGCGCCGCAGGCACCTCAGGTGCCCTGCGTCCCACGCTGCCCCGAAATAGGGCGATCGCCCGATGGGTCCCGGGTGCCTTAGCGCGCACGCTGAAGGCATCCGATCGGAAGCATCGGACCGACTCAGGAGGAATCATGCAGTTCTCGGCAGACTTCGTCGTCATCGGCTCGCACCGCGCCGACGTGCTCGCGGCCGAGCGCGAGATCAGCCGCCGCATGGCCGCCGACGAGCGCGGCTCGGACGACGCGGGGGCGTCGCCCGCGCCGGTCGCCCACCGCGTCCACCGCCGCCGTCGCGCGCACCGCCGTGCGCCGCAGCTCGCCCTCCGGTGAGCCTCGCAGCCGCCATGCGCGGCGATGACGTCCTGCGCGGCGTCGTCGGACCCGTTCCCGGTCCCGACGGCGCCGTGCGCGGTGTCGGCGGTGAGTGGCACCATGAGAGGGTGACCACGTCAGCGCCGGCCATGATCGGCCGAGACGCCGACCTCGCGATGCTGAACGAACGCCTCGCCGAGGTGCGCGCGGGCGCGCCCTTCACCGTGATCATCGGCGGCGAGGCGGGCATCGGCAAGACGCGGCTGATCCGCGAGTACGAGGCCGGCCTCCCCGACGACGTCCGCCTGCTCGCGGGTCAGTCCGTCGACCTCGGCAGCGTCGCGGCGCCCTATGCGCCGGTCAAGACCGCACTGCGCACGCTCCTCGCCGAGGTGGGGGCCCAGCGCATGCTCGACGCCGTCGGCCCCGGCCGCGCGGCGCTCATCGCGCTGCTGCCCGAGCTGGTGTCCGACGAGGCATCCGTCGCCACCATCGTGCCACCCGTCTCGCCGGTCGCCGCCGGCTCCGCTACGGGCCAGCTGCACGAGGCCATCGCGGTGCTGCTCGAGACGTTCTCGCGCGACCACCCCATCGTCTTCGTCATCGAAGACCTCCACTGGATCGACGCGGCCAGCCTGGCCCTGCTCCGGTTCCTCATGCGTGCGCTGGGCTCCAGCCGCGTGCTCACGGTGCTGAGCTACCGCACCGAAGACGTGACGCGGGGGCACCCGGTGCGCGACTTCCTCTCCGAGGCCGAGCGCGACCGCTGGGTCGAGCGCCGCGAGCTCGGCCGGCTCACGAAGTCGCAGGTCAAGAAGCTCACGCGGTCGCTCATCGTCGACGAGGTGCCGAGCGAACTCGTGCTCGACACCGTGTTCCGCCGAAGCGACGGCGTGCCGTTCTTCGTCGAAGAGCTGGTGGGCATCGACGGATGCCGCGAGGAGGGCCTCGTGCCCGACACGCTGCGCGAGCTGCTGCTCGCCCGCTACGAGCGACTGCCCGAGCCGGCGCAGGGGCTGCTGCGCCTCATCTCCACGGGCGGCGTGCGCATCTCGCACACGATGCTCGAGGCGGTCTACACCGGCACGGCCGACGAGCTCGACGCCGCCGCCCGCCAGGCCGTGCTCTTCGGCGTGCTCACCATCGAGGGCGACGACTACGCGTTCCGGCACGCGCTCGTGCGCGAGGCCATCCTCTCCGACCTGCTGCCCGGCGAGCGTGCGCGGTTCCACGCGCGGTATGCCGAGGCCTACGAAGCTGCCGCTGCGGCCGGCGCCCGCCGGCTCGCCGCCGAGATCTCCTACCACTGGCTCGGCGCCCACGACGCCGCGAAGGCGTTCCCGGCCACCATGCAGGCCATGCGCGAGGCGCGCGCCGCCGCCGCCTACGGCACCGCCGCCCAACTCGGTGAGCGGGCGCTCGGGCTGTGGGACGTGGTGCCCGACGCGGCCGCACTCGCGGGCATGAGCAAGCTCGAGCTCATGGGGCGCACGGCCTCGCACCTGCGCAACGCGGGCGAGGGCGACCGCAGCCTCGCGCTCGTGAAGGCCGCGCTCGCCGAGTGCCCGCGCGACGACCCCAACTACCCGCGGCTGCTGCGCGACAAGGGGCTCTACCTCGCCAACGTCGGCAAGCCCGGCTCGGTCGCCGTCCTCGAGGAGGCGCTCGCCGCCCTCGACGCGCGCGGCGACACCGGGCCCACCGAGCTCCGCGCGACCACGCTCACCGCGCTCGCCGGCCGACTCATGATCGACGGCCGGCTCGACGACGCCGTCGAGACCGCCGATCGCGCCCTGGCCGTCGCGACCGAGATCGGCTCGCCGCGCTACGCCTCCATCGCCACGAACATCGCCGGCATCAGCCGCGCCGACCGGGGCGACGTCGACGAGGGGCTCGCGCTCCTCGAGCGCGCCCGCGAGCTCGCCGACGGCGACGGTGCGGCGCTCCTCCGCTACTGGGTGAACGCGTCCGACCAGCACTACCTCGTCGGGCACTACCACGAGGCGGTGCGGCTCGCCGAAGAGGGGCTGGCGCAGGCGCGTACGCAGGGCGTCGAGCGCAGCTCGGGCGTCATCCTCGCGTCGAACGCCGTCGACCCGCTGTTCGCGCTCGGGGAGTGGGAGCGCGCCGAGGAGCTCATCGACCGTGCCCTCGCGCTCGACCCGCCGACGCCGTTCACGGTGTACCTGCTGCGCGCCCGCATCTGGGCGCTGCTCTGGCGGGGCGAGACCGAGCGCGCAACGCGGCTCTGGCACAGTTCGCGAACGTCGATGGCGGCCGTGATGGAGGTCGAGATGCAGACGCGCCTCGCCGTCGGTCGCGTCGCCGCCGAGATCGCCCTCGCCAACGACGACCTCCCCGCCGCGTGGCGCGAGGTGCGCCCGCTGCTCCACGAGCGGCACGCGCCGCTGGCCGGCTACGCGCTGCCGTTCCTCTGGGTCGCCGCGCGTGTGGTCGCCGCGGTCCGCGCGCGGCCGCACGCCGTGAGCGAGGCCGTCGCCGCCGAGGTGGCCGACGCCGTGCCCGAGTTCCGCGCGCTGCTCGACCGGCTCTCGTACTGGCCGACGCAGCCGGTGTGGGCCACCGTGTTCGAGGCCGAGCTCGCCGAGGCATCCGAGGGCGCCGGAGCCGGTGACGCCGGCACCGACGTCGAGGCCTGGCGTGCCGCCGTCGAGGCGGCGGCCGTTCCCGAGGCGCCCGGGTTCCTCATCGCCTACGCGCTGCTGCGCCAGGGCGAGGCCGAGCTGGCGGGCGCCGACCGAGCGGCCGCGCGCACGTCCCTCCAGGCGGCGCTCGATGTCGCCGAGTCCGGCGGCGTCATCGCCGTGCGCGATCGGGTCGTGCGGGTCGCCGCCGCGGCCGGCATCGCGCTCGACGGCGTGGGCGGCGGCGCGGGACTGGTCGCGCCCGAGACCGGGGTCGCCGGCACCCCGTCCGACGCCGACGTGCTCGCCGCGGCGGAGCTCACCGCTCGCGAGCGCCAGGTGCTCGAGCTCATCGCCGAGGGCCTCAGCAACCGCCAGATCGGCGAGCGGCTCTTCATCAGCGGCAAGACCGCGAGCGTGCACGTCTCGGCGATCCTGCGCAAGCTCGGCGCCGCCACGCGCACCGAGGCCGCCTACCGCGCGGGCGCCCTGCGCTGAGGCCGCGCTCGCCCGCAGGCGAGCGCCTCGCGGCATCCGTGCGCACCTCGACTCGTACGCAATTCAGGTTCGGAGGTGTGTCGTCGCCACCTGAATTGCATAGATCGGCGAGGTGGGAATGGTCGATCGAGTCCCGGTCGGAGCCGCGGTCAGACCCCTACTTCCACTCCCAGTACTCCGACGTGGTCGTGCCGTCGGCGCCGACGCCGTACTCGAACAGCACCAGCACGTCGGCCAACCGGTTCCATTCGTCGGGCACCGTCTGGAAGCACAGTGATCCGCGGTGGCTGGCGGCGCCACCGTGGTCCGAACGGCCGAGGCCGTGGCCGGTCCACGTCGCGGTCCGCCCGTCCTCCGTCGTCATGATGCCCCGGCCCTCGCTGTACTGGGTCCCGTCGGGACGGACGACCGTCAGGTAGGTCCCGACGTCCCTGACGTTCACCCCGAGGAACGTCCCGGTCGCCTGGAACGACGTCTCGAGCTTCATGCGGCCGTCGTCGTCGCGGAGCACGCGCTGGTACGTGACGCTCCCCGTGATCTCGCCGAACTGGTCACCGAGCATGATGTTCCCTCCTGCTCATTCGAACCGAGGTTCACTTGGCCGGTTGGAAGCCCCGTGCCACCTGGATGAGGAGCCGTGCCCCGAAGCCCGTCGCGCCCTTCGAACGCCAGGAGTCGTCAGCATCCGACTGCATCGTGCCCGCGATGTCGAGGTGCGCCCACGGCGTCTCGCCGACGAACTCAGCGAGGAAGAGCGCCGCGGTGGTCGCCCCGGCGTACGGGCCGCCCAGGTTCGAGATGTCCGCGACATCCGAGTCGAGCTGCTTGCGGTACTTCTTCTCGAGGGGCAGCTCCCAGACCCGCTCGTCGGTCTCGTCGGCGGCCCGCTTCACGCGGCCGACCATCGTCGGGTCGTTGCCGATGACCGCGGCGAGCGACGGGCCGAGCGCCATGAGCGCGGCACCCGTCAGCGTGGCGATGTCCACGATCGCGTCCACGCCGTCCTCGTTCGCGAGCTCGATCGCGTCCATCATGACGAGCCGCCCCTCGGCGTCGGTGTTCTTCACCTCCACCGTGCGGCCGCCGCGGGCGGTGAGCACGTCGCCGAGCTTGTACGCCGAGCCCGACGGCATGTTGTCGGTGCACATCAGCCAACCGGTCACCGTGGCCGTCGCCCTGAGGGCGCGCAGTGCGGTGAAGGTCGCCAGCACGGATGCCGCGCCGCCCATGTCCATCTTCATCAGCAGGTGCATCGGGTCTGACGGCTTCAGGCTGATGCCACCGGAGTCGTACATGATGCCCTTGCCCACGAGCCCGAGGTGCCCGCTCGACGCACCGACCGGCGTGTAGCGGAGCTTCACCATGCGGGGCTCCTCGGCACTGCCCGCGTTCACGCCGAGCAGCCCCCCGCAGCCGAGGGCGATGAGCTGCTGCCGGTCGAACACCTCGACGTCGAAGCCGAACCGTCGTCCGAGCTCCGTGGCGACGTCGGCCATGTCGACCGCCGTGAGGTGCCCGGGGGGCGTGTTCGCGAGGTCGCGGGCGATGGCGGCCGCGCGGGCGGTGACCGTTCCGACCTCGGCGCCGGTGGATGCCGCGACGTGATCGACTCCGTCGATGAGCAGCTCCACGCGCTGCAGCGGGGTGTCCTTCGGCTTCTGCTGCAGCTCGCCGTAGCGGTAGCGGGCGAGGATCGCGCCCTCCGTCAGCGCCTGCGCCGCGGCCGCGGCATCCGTCGACCCGATGTCGGGAACGCGCAGGCCGATGCGCGCGAACCGGGATGTCGCGCGCGTGAAGGCCGCGGCGGCATCACGGAGACCGGCGGTGCCGAGATCGGCGATGGCGCCCGCGCCGATGAGGACGATGAGCGGCGCGCTCGGACTGGGCAGCGCGAGCGTCGTGCCGGGCTTCGCCTCGAAACCGACCCGCGCCTGCGCCTCGCGATCGAGCGGGACACCAGCGGGCACGTCGCCGTCGCTGGTGACGACCACGCCGATCGCGTCGAGCGCGGCCTCGTCGAGCTCGCCGACCACCGCGACCCTGGGCAGCGTGTCGAGCGAGGGCGTGGCCGTGAACTCGGCGGGAATCAGCTTCTGGGGATTGCGCGTCATGCGAGCGCCTCCTTCTCGTCGACGGGGTCGATGACGTCGTCATCGTCGGGTTCGAGCTTCTCGGGCAGGTCGCCGGCGCGGCGTCCGGGCATGCGGGTCGCGGGCACGATCGCGAGCAGCGAGATCGCGCCCAGCCCGAGGAGCGAGATCTTCAGGGCCTCGAGGCGCGCCTCGGCGTTCACGAGGATGGCCGCGTCGAGCTCGGGTCCGCTGGCGCGACTCGCGAGCACCTCGGCGAGCTGCTCGTTGGTGAGGAAGTTCGCCTCGTTGAAGTTCACCTGCGCGATGAGCTCGTCCGAGATCTCGGGGTGCTCCTGCGCCCCCGAGAGGAGCAGTGACGACAGCATGCCGACCGCGAACGCGCTGGCGACCGCGATGCCGACGCTGCCCGACAGGTTGTGCACGAGTCCGCGCCAGGCACCGACGTCGCCGGCGAGCTGCTTCGGCGCGGCCGACAGCAGCGTGTTGAACACGAGCGCGACGATGGCGCCCTGGCCGAGGCCGAGCAGGATGAGGCCGGCCACGACGAAGCCCTGGCTCCACTCGCCGCGGACGGTGAACGCGAGGAGCGTCAGCGCGGAGGCCACGACGATGAAGCCCGCGGTCGCGAGCAGGCGCGGCGTGAACCGGCCGTAGAGGTAGGCGACGAACGTGGACGCCAGGAAGATCGACAGGGTGTAGGGGATGATCGAGAACGACGTCTCGATGCTCGAGCGTCCCTGCACGACCTGGATGTAGAGCGGGATGAGGAAGTTCGCCGCCGTGCCGACGAAGAGCATCGTCGCCATGCACGCGGTGACCGCCCGCTCCGAGCCGGTGGCGAGCACGCGCAGGTCGAAGATCCGGGGCCTGCCCTCGCGCCCGCGCCTGCGGAGCCAGGCGAAGAACGCCTGCCCGACGATGAGGCCGGCGATGATCAGCAGTGGCGCGGGCGAGATGCCCAGCACGTCGAACGGCGCCTGCGGGCCGGCGAGCCAGAGGCCCCACGTGGCGAGCCCGCTGAACCCGAAGCTCAGCAGGATGACGGCGACGGCGGCGAGGACCGCGCCCGTCCAGTCGATCGAGAGGTCCGGCTGCGCCGGCACCTTCTTCAGCATGAAGCTCAGCAGCAGGTTCACCAGGGCGAGGGCCGCCATCAGCACGAACGACCACCGCCAGCCGATCGTGTTCGCGAACCAGCCGGCGAGGATCAGCGCGAGCACGCCCGCCGCGGGGATGGCCGCGGCGAGGAATCCGATCGCCCTGGCCTGCTGCGGGCCGTGGTAGTTGGTGGCGATGAACACCGTGAGCGCCGGCGCGATGAGCGCGATGACCGCACCCGACGATGCTTGCGCGATGAACAGCATCGCCGGGCTCACGCTGAGCGCGACGCCGAGCATGGCGAGCCCGTGGATGGCCACGGCGATCTGGAACACGCCCCGGGTCCCGAAGCGCGACCCGACCTTCGCCCCGAGCAGGATGAACGCGGCCATGGCGAACGTGCCCGCGGTGATCGCCGTGCCGACCGACGTCGCGGGCGTGTCGAGATCGGTCGTGATGCCCGCCATCGACACGGTCAGCGCGTTCACGGCGAACGACGCCTGGATCTGCGTCAGCACCACCACGATCAGCGCGAGCCATGACGAGGCGGCCGGCATCGCCGTCGCCGTCTCGCCCGTCGTCTCGCCCGAAGATCGGGTCGGATCAGTCGCTCCGCTCATGCATGCCCCCAGGTCGCAGTCCGCAGTCGATGCATCGGCGCATCCGGACTCACTGTATTGCGGGCGAGCGCAGGCCGGAATGCCTCCGGACAGGCGGTTCGCCGGTTGGCCCCCCGAACCTTCGCCCACCGATCACCGCGACGTCGCTACCCTGAGCCCATGGACCCCGTCGTCGTCACCTTCGTGATCCTCGGGGTCGCGGTCGTGGCCTTCGTGTCGGGCCGAATCCCGCTCGCCGTCGTCGCGATCGGCGTGAGCCTCGCGCTCTGGGCCACCGGCGTGCTGAGCCTGCAGCAGTCGCTCGCGGGCTTCGGCGATCCGACCGTGCTGTTCATCGCATCGCTGTTCGTCGTGAGCGAGGGTCTGGATGCCACGGGCGTGACCGCCCGGCTCGGACGGTTCGTCGTGGCGCGGGCCGGCACGGGCCGCACGCGCGTGCTCCTCACCGTGATGGTGATCGTTGCGGTGCTCACGGCACTCATCAGCGTCAACGGCGCGGTCGCCGCGCTCCTCCCGATGGCGGTCGTCGTCGCGGTGCGCGTCGGACTGCCCCCGTCGCAGCTCCTGCTGCCGCTCGCGTTCGCCGCGCACGCGGGGTCGATGCTCGCCCTGACCGGCACGCCCGTGAACGTGATCGTCTCGGAGTTCGCGGCCGACGAGGCGGGCGGGTCGTTCGGGTACGTCGAGTTCGCCCTGGTCGGCGTTCCGCTCGTCATCGGCACCGTGCTGCTCGCGCTGGCACTCGGCCCGCGGATGCTCCCGGCGCGCACGGCCGCCGCCGTTCCCCGCGACCTGGCCGATCACGAGCGCACCCTGCTCGCCGATTACGCGGGACTCGTCGACGCCGACGGCGGCGGCCGCGCCGCGCTCATCGACGCCGAGCACGGCGTCGCCGAGGTGATGGTGCCGCCGCGCTCCGAGCTGCTCGGGCTGCGGGTCTTCCCGGGCATGCTGACGCCGAGCGGCCGCCTCGTGATCCTCGCGGTCGCTCGGAACGGTCGCGAGCTGTCGGGGCCGGACACGGCGCTGCAGGTCGGCGACGTGCTGCTGCTGCAGGGCAGCTGGGACGACCTCGAGGAGCACACCGCGGGCGACGACGTGCGCGTGGTAGACCCGCCCGCCGCCGTGCGCGGGCAGGCGGCTCCGATCGGGGTGCGCGGGTACCTCGCGATCGGCGTGCTCGCGGCGATGATCGTGCTGCTCGCGACCGGACTCGTGCCGGCGGTCGTGGCCGGCCTGCTCGCCGCCGGGGCGATGATCCTGCTGCGGGTCGTCTCGATCGGTCGCGCCTACCGGGCGATCTCCTGGACCACCGTGATCCTGGTCGCGGGGATGATCCCCATGTCGACGGCGTTCACGACCACGGGTGCCGCCGAGCTCGTCGGCACGGCGCTCGTGGATCTCGCCGGCCCGGGCGGGCCGTACGTGGTCCTCCTCGCCGTGTCCCTCCTCGTGGTCGTGCTCGGCCAGCTGATCAGCAACATGGCGACGGCGCTCATCGTGGCGCCGATCGCGATCTCGTCGGCGATGGAGCTCGGCGTCTCGGCGCGTCCCTTCCTCATGGCGCTCACGGTGGTCGCGGCGGCGGCGTTCCTCACGCCGATCGCGACACCCGTGAACCTCATGGTCATGGGCCCCGGCGCCTACCGATTCGGCGACTACGCGCGGTTCGGCTGGCCCTTCACGCTGTTGTTCCTCGTCGTCGGGGTGCTGCTGGTGCCGCTCATCTGGCCGTTCTGACGGCCATCATGGGTGGATGACCGAACGACGTGCCCTCCGCGAGCTCGCGCCGAGCGAGGCACGCGCCGAGCTCCTCGCCGCGGCGCGCGGGTTCGCGGCGCGACGTCGGCCCGCCGACCTGCTCGCGCAGTGGGCGGACGACCCGACCGTGCGGCCGAGCCACGTCGATGCTCGAACGTCGGCGCGGCTCGACGTGATCGCCCTCGAGGCGGCATCCGAGTATGAGGCGCTGCTCCTCTCGCCGGTCGCGCCGCTCGGCTCGAACTCCGTCGTGGCGCCGACGTCGCAGGACCGCACGCTCTCGACCATGCGCACGACCGAGGTCGTCTCCGATCCCACGAACGTGCTCGCGCTGGAGGCGGCGACCCGGCTGGTCGAGGACCCCGACACCGACGTGCGCCTCTGCGCAGCGCACCAGGTCCTCCGCATGCAGCCCCCGCCATCCGGCCGCGGTCGAACGCAGCACTTCCGGTTGTTCGCGCTCGCCGACGCGGGGCGCGGCCGTCCGTCCGACGGCTTCGAGGTCGACGCGGTGGTCGCGCAGCTCGCCGCCCACGATCGGCTGATCCGAGCGGCGGCCGCGACGGAGGGGTACGTTGCCGACGGGCCGACGGCGATCGTCCGCACCGACGATCGCTCTCCGGCGCTCGCGGAGCGGATCACGGCGGCGCTCGCCGTGGCCATGCCCAGGGTCGCCGTGCGCACCGAGCGGCTCTCGTCCTCGTACTACGCCGGGCTGCGCGTCGGCTTCGGCGTGCACGACGCCGCGGGCGAGTTCCTGGAGATCGTCGACCTCGGCGCGCACGACTGGGTGGCCGGACTCACGGGCAATCGCAAGCACCGCTTCGTGGCCAGCGCGATCGGCATCCAGCTGCTGCCGTTGCTCGCGCCGTAGGCTCGATGCCCATGGGAGAGGAGCGAGCGGATGCCGCGGCCGGCCGTCGCCCGAGCATCCGCGCGGTGGCCGCGCTGGCCGGCGTCTCGCCGACGACGGTGTCGCACGCGCTGAGCGGCACGCGGTCGGTGCGCGCCGAGACTCGCGAGCGGGTGGTCCGCGCCGCCGCCCTGCTCGGGTATACGCCCAATCGCCTCGCGAGCGGGCTGCGCCTGCAGCGCACCGGCGTCGTGGGCCTCGCGAGCGATCGCATCGCGACGACGCCGTTCGCCGGGCGCATCGTGCAGGGCGCGCAGGATGCCGCGCGTGAACGCGGCGTGGTGCTCATGGTGGTCGACGCCGAGGGCGATCCCGGCCTCGAGGACGCGCAGCTGCGCGCGCTGCTCGACCACCGGGTCGATGGGATCCTGCTCGCCCGGATGTCGCACCAGGAGGTCGCCCGTCCGCCGGCGCTCGGCGAGCTGCCCGCCGTGCTCGTCGACGCCGTGCCGACCGGCGGCTGGCGCGTGCCGGCGATCGCACCCGACGAGCGCGGGATCGCCGCGACGGCGGTGGCGCACCTCCTCGCCGCCGGGCATCGGCGCATCGCCTTCGCCGCGACGACCGATGACGCGCCCGCGAGTCGCGGTCGTGCCCAGGGTTTCCGCGAGGCACTCGACGCGGCCGGACTCGACGGCGGCCGGGCTTCGATCGAACGGAGCGGCAGCGACGCGCGCGGCGGACGGGAGGTCGGGCGCCGGCTCCTCGATCGACCCCCCGTGGAGCGCCCGACGGCCGTGTTCTGCTTCAACGACCAGATCGCGATGGGCGTCTACCAGGCGGCCGCGGCGCTCGGACTCGACGTGCCGCGGGACTGCTCGATCGTCGGGGTCGACGACCTCGAGATCGTGGCCGCGGCGCTCCAGCCGGGCCTCACGACGATCGCACTCCCGCACCGCGAGATGGGTCGCTGGGGCATGTCGACGCTCCTCGACCGCATCGAGGGCACGGCGGCGGATGCCGCGGAGCCGCTGCTGCTCGCGTGCGACCTCGTCGAGCGCGGCTCGGTCGCCCCGCCCGCAGGCTGAGGCTCACTCCAGCCGTTCGACGGGAGCGACCGCGAGCGGCGCGAGCCGGAGCGAGCGCAGCTCGGCGGCGCCGGCGACCGACTCGACGGACAGACCGTTCGCGCCGGGTGCTCCGAAGACGAGGCTCGAGAGCACGGCCTCCCCGTCGTTCACGAAGACCTCCACGGAGGAGGCGTCCACGATCACGTCGAGGGTCACGACGCCGTCGCGCACCGACACCGGTGCCGTGCGCACGGCACGGTAGGCGTCGGGCATGCTCGCCGCAGCAGCATCCGCGTCACGTGCGACGAACGCCGTGCCCGACCCGAAGTCGACGCCGACGGTCGCGAACGCGCCGCCGCCCTCCTTCACGCGGAACCGCACCTCCGAAGCGGGGTTCCGCCGGTCGGGCGCCACCTCGACGCGCAGTCGGTAGGCGTCGGCGTCGGGCTGGGGCAGCTCGGTGCTCGCGGCATCCGTCACCCGCTCGCCCTCGACCACCTGCGGCGGGCCCTCGAGCGCCTCGAGCGCCTCGACCGGGCTCGAGACGAGCGTCGGCCGGCCGTCGACCGTTCGGAGGGCGAGTTCGCGCACGACCGAGTCGGCGCCGCCGTGCCAGTCCTCGGTGGGCAGCTCGCCCGCATACGCCCAGTTGTTGAGCCAGCCGATCGCGTAGCGCGACGCGAGTCGCTCGTCGCCGGACCGGCGCGGGTCGTCCCAGGTGACGGCGGCGTAGAAGTCGGCGCCGCGGTCGAGCCATGACGGGTCGGCGGATGCCGCGGTGAACCGCTCGCCGTCCCACTCCCCGGTCCAGTACGCGGTGCCGGTGGTCATGCCGTGCTCGGCGCCGTTGACGCCGGCTGCGAGCACCCACGTGGTCTTCGCGGGGTCGCCGTCGAGCGACATCCGGAACAGGTCGGGGCATTCGAGCACCCCGAGGTCGTCGCGCTCGAAGCCCGAGCGGTAGGTCCAGTGCTTCAGGTCGGGCGAGGTGTAGAAGCCGACCTTGTGGCCCTCGGCGAGCGCCATGAGCCACTCGCCGCGGGTGTCGTCCCACACGATCTTGGGGTCGCGCCAGTGCGCTTCGCCCGGGTTGTCCATCACCGGGTTGCCGTCGAACGGCTCGAAGCTGTAGCCGCCGTCGGTCGAGACGAACAGCGACTGTCGCTGGACGCCCTCGTGCTGCTGGGTCATGATCGCGATGACGGCGCCGGCGCCGAAACCCGCCGTGTTCTCGGTGTCCACCACCGCACTGCCGGTCTCGATGTCGCCCAGGCCGTTCTCGTACTTCTCGATCGCGACGCCCTCCTCGCGCCAGTGCACGAGGTCGGTCGAGGTCGCGTGGTACCACTCGGTGCCGTTCCCGTCGGGGAAGTCGGCGTTGTAGAGGTAGTAGTAGTGCCAGCGGCCGTCCAGCCAGAACGGCCGCTGCGGGTCGTTCATCCAGCGCTCGGCCGGCGTGAGGTGCACGGCAGGGCGGTAGGGCGACCAGTCGGCCGGTCGCTCGAAGCGGGCGGCAGCGTCGGGGTCGGTGGAGGGTCCGGGGCCGGCTGGTGCGCGGCCGGCCGTGGGCGCGAACGCGATCGCGAGCACCACGGCGACGATCGCGATGATGGCGGCTCCGGCCGCGGCGGCCCAGGTCACGCGCAGCCGCCGCCGGCCCGGTCGCGCGGGCGCGCCGGCCTCCGGCGGGGAGCCGGGTCGGTGTGTTCGGTTCATGATCCTCCGTCGTGGTTCGCGCACCGCCACGACCAGGGCCTCGCCGGCAGGCGGTCCGTGGAAACGGGCGGCGCGCCTTCGCAGCGGTTCTGTTCGGGGAGGAGCGCAAGCGCCACTCGAGGAATCGGAGGCCACGCTAACGGTGTGCAAATCGATTTGCAAACTTCACCGAGCCGAGTGGCCGTGTGAAAGCGCGACCATCCGCGGCAGGCCGCTGATCGGGGAATTTCGATGCGAATGCAATCACTCGATCCGACCGGGTGACGACTTGACATCGTTGTCAGAATGCCCATAGGTTCCTGTGCGGGGGAAGTGCAACGCCACGTTCTCGAGGACCGATCAGGCCATGCCGAAGGTTCCGACGAAAGCGAAGAACGTGAAGACATCAGACCGTGCACCGCGCACGCTTCGTGCACGCGGTCACGCCATCCGCAGGCGCGCCGGAGTCATCCGGACGCGAGCGCCCCACCAGGACTCCCGACCGCTCGGCTGACGCCGACGGCTCGGGCAGGCACGGATGGCGGACCGCGCGTGCCGCGACCGCTCGACCACACGACCGCGACCCGCGCACGCCGCGCCGCGGCATCCGTGCCGACCTCGCCGCCACCTCGGCGGCGCCGCATCACCCATCGGAACGACCACCGCCCGCGGCGGCGTTCACCATCGAAAGGCGACGAACATGTCGACACCAACCCGGCGCATCAAGCGCCCGATCATCGGAGGCATCGTCACGGCGGGCGCCGTGGTCGCGACCCTCTTCACCGGCACGGCGGGCGCGCAGGCCGCCCCCGACGAGCTGCAGCCCGGCCCCGAGCCGACCGTGCACACGCAGGAGGCGTTCGCGCCCGAGGACGACTTCACCGCGAAGTGGACCCGGGCCGACGCACGCCAGCTCCAGCGGCTGAGCGACCCCGACGCGCCGTCGCGGGCGAACTCGATGCCGGCGGCCCTCACCATGCCGGAGGTCCCGCAGGACTTCCCCGACATGTCGAACGGGCAGGTCTGGGTCTGGGACACCTGGCCCCTGACCGACGAGGACGGCAACCAGTACAGCGTGAACGGCCAGGAGATCATCTTCTCGCTCGTGGCCGACCGCAGCCTCGGCTTCGACGACCGGCACGTCTTCGCGAAGATCGGCTACTTCTTCCGGCCCGCCGGAATCCCGGCCGACGAGCGTCCCGAGAACGGCGGCTGGACCTACGGCGGACTCGTCTTCAAGGAGGGCGTGACCGGCAAGATCTTCGACGACCAGTCGTACAGCCACCAGACCCAGTGGTCGGGCTCGGCGCGCATCTTCAAGGGCGGCGAGATCAAGCTGTTCTTCACGGATGTCGCGTTCTACCGTGACGCGGCCGGCAACAACATCAAGCCGTACGACCCGCGCATCGCGCTCTCGGTCGGCAAGGTGCACGCCAACAAGCAGGGCGTGAAGCTCACGGGCTTCGACACCGTCACCGACCTGCTGCAGGCGGACGGCACGTACTACCAGAACGGCGAGCAGAACGAGTTCTTCAACTTCCGCGACCCGTTCACCTTCGAGGACCCGGCGCACCCGGGTGAGACCTACATGGTCTTCGAGGGCAACTCGGGCATGCCCCGCGAGTCGGCGCAGTGCACGGCCGACGACCTCGGCTACCGCGAGGGCGACCCGCACGCCGAGACCGTCGAGCAGGTGAACGCCTCTGGCGCGACCTACCAGATCGGCAACATCGGCCTTGCGAAGGCGAAGAACGACGAGCTGACCGAGTGGGAGTTCCTGCCGCCGATCCTCTCGGCCAACTGCGTGACCGACCAGACGGAGCGTCCGCAGTTCATCTTCAAGGACGGCAAGTCGTACCTCTTCACCATCAGCCACCGCGGCACGTTCGCGAACGGCCTCGATGGTCCCGAGGGCGTGTACGGCTTCGTCGGCGACGGCATCCGGAGTGACTTCCAGCCGCTGAACGGCGGGTCGGGCCTGGCGCTCGGCAACCCGACGAACCTCAACTTCCTCGGCGGCCAGCCGTTCGCCCCGGACTACAACCAGCACCCGGGCCACTTCCAGGCCTACTCGCACTACGTGATGCCCGGCGGCCTGGTGCAGTCCTTCATCGACACCATCGGCACGCACGACGACTTCGTGCGTGGCGGCACCCTCGCGCCGACCGTGAAGATGGACATCGGCGTGGGCGGCGACCCGACGAGCACGGCCGTGGACTACTCCTACGGCAACGGCGGGCTCGGCGGCTGGGCCGACATCCCGGCGAACCTGAACGTCAACAACGGCGGCAAGCTGAAGTAGACGATCGAACGACGGATGCCCCGGGGGATCTCCTCCGGGGCATCCGCTCGCGCTCGTTCGGACGGTCAGGCGGTCACGGCGCTCACGGTCGTCTCGGCCTCGACCGACCCGAACGCGTAGCGGAGCGCCTCGCGTCGCGACATCCCGCGTCCGCGCTCTCGCGCGGCCTCGAACACGCCCGCGTACTCGGAGGCGAGCACGCGCTCGACGATGGGGCCCGACGTGGCGTAGGTGCGCTGGTCGACGCTGCCCGTGCGGGTGCGGAGCATGTCGGTGACGCCGAGCAGGATGCCGCCGCGCTCGACGTCGCCGAGCACGATCGCGCAGGCGGCGAGTCCGTCGACGGCGTTGACGGCGCCCTCCTCGTTGCCGATCTGCAGGGTGAGCTCGAGATGACGGGCGAAGAACTCGGGCGTGGGCTCGCCCATTGCGAGCTTGGCCCATCCGGCGTTCGTGTACTCGATCATCTCGACGAAGCGGTCGCCGATGCGTTCCGCGATCCCGATGACCTGGTGGAAGATCTCGAGCGCGTCGACCGCTCGGCCTCGCATCAGGGTGATGCTGCCGAGCTGGCCGCGGAAGAGCGCGTTGAACGTCGCATCCACGTCGGGGCCGACGAGCTCGATCGCCTTGCGCTGGAGCTCCTCTGCGCCGTCGAGGTCGGGCGCCGCGGCTGTGGCGCACGCGAGGCCCTGCACCGTGAGCGCGGCACCCTCGCCGAACCGGTCGCCCGCCGCGCGGAACAGCTCGGCCGCCTCCTGCAGTGGCCGGCGGTCCACCTCGGTGCCGCGATGCGACAGGGCGACCCACGACGAGAAGGTGATCGCGATCGCCCGGCTGCGATCGGTCAGCGGCACGCCCGTGTCGAGCAGCCGGTCCATCCAGGTCTTCGCGACCGGGAGCTGGTTGCGGATCCACCAGTAGAGGAGCACGCGCCAGATCGCGTCGGCGACGATGTCGACCTCGCCGACGGCGATGAGGTGCTTGTAGCCGGCGCGCACGTTGTCGCGCTCGGCCTGCAGCCGCTCGACGGTGGCCTGCTGGGTGAAGCCGCGCAGGAGCGGCTCGGCCTCGGCGGCGAGGCGCACGTAGTACTGCGCGTGGGCCATGCGGACCGCGTCGGCATCGGGCTCGCGCCCGAAGCGCAGGGCCGCGAGCTCGCGCACCGGCACGAGCATCGAGAAGAACGAGACGCCGGCGACATCGTGCTGCCGCAGCAGGCTGCCGTCGACGAGTTCGAGCAGCGTTCCCGGCAGGTCGACCGCCCACGGTTCCTCGCCCGCCACGGCCTCGACGGCCTCGAGGCTGAAGTCGCCCACGAACACGCCGAGCCGCACGAACAGGGCCCGGGCGAACGGTCCGAGCAGGTCGATGCTCCACTCCACGGTCGCCCGGATCGTGCGCTGGCGCTCGGGCATGTCCCGGTCGGACGTCGTCAGGATGGGGAGGACGTTGTGGAGCTTCTCGAGCATCGCGGTGGGCGTGAGCACGCGGATGCACGCCGCCGCGAGCTCGATCGCGAGCGGCACGCCGTCGAGCGCATCGCAGATGCGCGCGATGTCCTGCGCGTTCTCGTCGGTGAGGTCGAACCTCGAGTCGGCGGCGTGCGCGCGATCGACGAACAGGCGCACCGCCGGGGCGTCGCCGATCTCGTCGAGCGTCCCGCCCTCGGGGTCGTCGGGCAGCCCGAGCGGCTCGACGTCGAACACCTGCTCCCCGTGGACGCGCAGCCGCGTCCGGCTGGTGACGAGCACGGTGGCGCCCTGCAGTTCGGTGAGCAGCGCGGTGACCTCCGGTGCCGCGGCGACGACCTGCTCGAAGTTGTCGAGCACGATGAGGTCGCGCCGACCGCGTCGCGCGACGGCCAGCCGCTCGAGCGTGGGCGCCGTGCCGTCGTCGCGCACCCCGAGCTCCCGGGCGACGGCGGGCAGCACGCCCGCGCCGTCGCGCACGTTGGCGAGCGGCACGAACGTCACCCGGTCGAACCGGTCGCGGGCCTGCCGTCCGGCCTCGATGGCGAGCCGCGTCTTGCCGATGCCGCCCGGGCCGACGAGGGTGACGAGCCGGCGGGGCTCGTCGCCGCCGAGCCACTCGTGCAGCGTCATGAGGTCGGTCTCGCGGCCGAGCACCTCGTCGGGCGAGACGGGCAGGTGGTCGGCCGCGTCGTCGGACGCGCCCGAGTCGACCGCTGCCGGGTCCACGGCGTCGTCCGTCGCCGGCGCCCGCGATGCGTCGAACCGCTCGGCGAGCAGCGTCGCGAGGTCGCCCTCGATGAGCTCGGTGAGCTCCTCGGCCGTCTCGAACGTCTTGTACGAGGTCGAGTCGTCGCCGCGGATCTCCTCGACGAGCTTCGCGAGCCGTTCCTCGCGCTGCGCCGGCTGCTTCAGGTAGATGAGCTTCGGCATGTCGCGTGGCGCCAGGCGGTACTCGTCCTCGAGCCCCGAGAACTCCTCGTCGGGCGCGATCCAGCCGTACTCCTGCCAGTAGAGGCCGACGAAGACGTCGCTCTGGTCGAGGTAGGCGCGGTAGAGCTCGCGTGGCGGATGCGGCCGAGCCCCGAGCTCGAACATCACCGGGGCGAGGTGCAGCCGCTCGATCGCCGAGCGTGCGGCCCGGCGTTCGGGCTGCAGCTCCTTCAGCGTCGAGCTCACGAAGACCCGCAGGCGCTGGTCGGGCGTGCGGATGCCGCGCACCTCCGCGGCACCGCTCACCATGACGGCTCCCTCGACCACTGGGTGCATCCGCAGCGACGCCCCATGCTGCCATTGTCCGCGCGCCGGCGGCCGCCGTCCAGCACCCGGACGGGTGGCGCGCTACGCCCAGGCCTCGGCGGCGAGCTCGGGGCCGAGCGCGAGGTCGAGCACGGCGCGGCGCGGCATCCGTCGACCGCTCGTTCGCGCCGCCTCGAACTCGGCCGCCCGGTCGGACGCGAGCACCGCATCGACGAACGGCTGGTAGGTGATGTACGAGCGCTGCTCGCTGAGGCCGGTGCGTGCGCGGAGCGCCTCGGACGCGCCGAGGAAGAGGCCGGCGCGGGCGAGGTCGCCGGTCGCGCCGTCGGTCGCCGCGAGGCCCTCGAGGGCGTACGCCATGCCGTCGTCGTTGCGGAGCCGCGCCGCGAGGTCGAGGTTCCGCAGGAAGGAGGCGCGATCGGGCTCGCCGAGGGCGAGATGCGCGTACCCGATCTGCGTCAGCGCGATGCTCTCGACGAACAGGTCGCCGATTCGCGCCGCGTCGTCCCTCGCCTCCTCGAAGAACGGCAGGGACTCGGCGAACCGGCCTCGCGCGAGGTAGATCCGCCCGAGGGCACCGCGGAAGAGCGCGTCGAAGGACGGATCACTGCGCACTCCGCGGAGCTCGAGCGCGCTGCGCTGCCGTTCCTCGGCCAGCGCGAGGTCGGGCGGCTCCGCGGACATGTAGGCCAGCGCGAGCACCGTGAGCGCGAGGCCCTCGCTGAAGTCGTCCCCGAGGCCGCGGAAGATCGCCGCGCTCTCCTCGAGCGGCTCGGCGCGCACCTCGCCGTCGGTCTGCCAGAGCGGCACCCACGCCGTGAAGGCGAGGGCGATCGCGCGCGTGCGCGGGGAGAGCGGCTGCCCGGAATCGAGCATGAGGTCCATCCACGCCTTGGCCTCGGGCAGGAACCCGCGGATCCACCAGTAGAGGAGGAGGCGCCAGACCGCGTCGGCGACGGGATCCACCTCGCCGATCGCGATGAGGTGGCGGTAGGCCGCGCGCAGGTTGTCGCGTTCCGCCTCCAGCCGTCCGAGGGCGTCGATCTGGGTGCGGCCGCGCAGCAGGGGCTCGGTCTCGGCGGCGAGCCGCACGTAGTGGTCGGCATGCGCGCGGCGGACCGCCGCGGCATCCGGCTCGCCCGCGAATCGCGCCGTCGCGATCTCGCGCACCGGGGCGAGCATCGAGAAGAGCGGCATGCCCGCGTCGGCGTGCTGGCGCAGGAGGCTGCTGTCGACGAGCGTGAGCAACGTGCCGAGCAGGTCGGTCGCGAAGGGCGCGCCGGCCGTGACCGCCTCGACCGCGTCGAGGCCGAAGTCGCCGGCGAACACCCCGAGCCGGGCGAAGAGCTCGCGGGGTTCGGGCTCGAGCAGGTCGATGCTCCACTCGACCGTGGCCTGGATGGTGCGCTGCCGCTCGGGCACGTCGCGCGCCGCGTTCACGAGCAGCGGCAGCATCTGGTCGAGCTTCGCGAGCATGGCCGCCGGGGTGAGCGCCCGGATGCACGCGGCTGCGAGCTCGATCGCGAGCGGCACGCCCTCGAGCGCGCGGCAGATGCGCGCGACGTCCGCCGAGTTCGCCGGCGTGACCTCGAAGCGTGGATCGGCCGACTGCGCCCGATCGCGGAACAGCTGCACGGCCGGCGACGCGAGCACGTCCTCCACGGTCGCCTGGGCGTACTCGTCGGGCAGCGCGAGCGGTTCGACGTCGAACACGCGCTCGCCGCGGACGCGCAGGCGCGAGCGGCTCGTCACGAGGAAGGTCGCGCCGGGCACGTCGTTGAGCAGCGACACGACGTCGGTCGCGGCGTCGAGCACCTGCTCGAAGTTGTCGAGCACGATGAGGTCGCGCCGCCCCGCCCGCGCGACGCCGAGCTGCTCCGAGAGCGGCCGATCGCCCGTGTCGCGCACGCCGAGGGCGCGGGCGATGGCCGGCAGCACCTCGCCGGCGTCGCGGAGGTGCTCGAGCGTCACGAAGGTCACCCGGTCGAAGCCCGCGCCGACGCCGTGCGCGATCTCGATCGCGAGGCGGCTCTTGCCGATGCCGCCGGGGCCGACGAGGGTCACGAGCCGCGTCGCGTCGTCGCCCACCCAGTCGAGCAGCGTCGCGAGCTCGCGATCCCGTCCGACCGCGTCGGTGAACGGCGCGGGCAGGCGGCTCGGTGTCTCCTGCGCCGGCGCCTGGGCGGAGGCCGGCGCCGCGGTCGCGGGAGCGCGCGAGGCGTCGAAGCGCTCGGCGAGGAGCGTCGCGAGGTCGGCCTCGACGAGCTCGGCGAGCTCGGCGGCATCCGTGAAGGGCTTGTAGGAGGCACGGTCGTCGTCGCGGATGCGGGTGAGGAGGCCGTTCAGGCGCGCCTCGCGGTCGGCCGCCTGCTTCACGTAGATGAGCCGGGGCATGTCGCGCGGCGCGAGTCGCCACTCGTCCTCGAGGCCCGAGATCTCCTCGCCGGGGGCGATCCAGCCGTACTCGCGCCAGTAGACGCCGACGAAGACGTCGCTCTGGTCGAGGTAGGCGCGGTAGAGCTCGCGCGGCGGGTGCGGGCGGGCGCCGAGCTCGAACATGACGGGTGCGAGCCGAAGGCGTTCGATCGCGGCGCGTGCTGCCCGGCGTTCGGGCTCCAGCTCCTTCAGCGTGGAGCTCACGAACACCCGCAGGCGCTGGTCGGGCGTGCGGATCGGGGCGTCCGAGGGCGGGCTCATGCTGGCCGCTTCTGGCCGAGTGCGAGCGCGATGGCGGCCCGCCGCGGCATCCGACGGCCCCGTGCTCGGCCCGTCTCGAAGGCGTCGGAGTGGTCACCCTCGAGCACCTGGGCGATGATCTGCTGGTAGGTCACGATCGAGCGCTGGTCGCTGAGGCCCGTGCGTGCGCGCATGGCGTCGGCGATGCCGAGCATGACGCCCGCGCGATCGAAGTCGCCGAGGGCCGCGGATGCCGCAGCGAGCCCCTCGAGGCCGTACGCGCCGCCGTCCTCGCTGTTGAGCCCGTACGCGAGCTCGAGGCTGCGCGCGAACGCTTCGGGCCTCGGATCCCCGAGCACCAGGTGCGCCCAGCCGAACTGGTTCACCGCGATGCTCTCGATGAACGGATCGCCGATGCGTGCCGCGTCGTCCCACGCCGCCTCGAGGATTCGCGCGGCGTCGGCGGCATCGCCGCGCATGAGTCGGATGCGCCCGAGCGAGGCGCGGAAGAGTGCGTCGTACGGCCCGTCGCTGCGGATCGCCTCGAGCTCGAGCGCCGAACGCACCCGCGCCTCCGCCCGTTCGAGGTCGGGCGGCAGGATCGACAGGTACACGAGCGAGAGGATGGCGAGGGAGAGCCCCTCGCTGAGCTCGTCGCCGTCCTCCCGGAACAGGGCGACGCTCTCCTCCATCGGCTCGGCGCGCAGCTCGCCGTCGGCCTGCCACAGCGACACCCACGAGGAGAAGGTCATCGCGATCGCCCGCGTGCGTCCCGAGAGGGGCACGTCGGACTCGAGGATCGCCGTCATCCACGCCTTCGCCTCGGGGAGCATGTTGCGGATCCACCAGTAGAACAGGAGCCGCCAGACCGCGTCGGCGACCGGCTCGACGTCGCCGATCGCGATGAGGTGGCGATACCCGGCGCGGAGGTCGTCCTGCTCGGCCTCCAGGCGCTCGAGGGCCGCGGCCTGCGTCGCGCCGCGCAGTCGCGGCTCGATGGCGGCGGCGAGGCGGACGTAGTGGTCGGCGTGCGCGCGGCGCACCGCCGGGGCATCCGGGTCGAGCTCGAAGCGAGCCGCGGCGACCTCGCGCACCGGCACGAGCATCGTGAAGAGCGAGGTGCCCGCCTCGTCGTGCTGGCGGAGCAGGCTCCCGTCGACGAGCTCGAGCAGCGTGCCCAGCAGGTCGCTCGCCCACGGCTCGCCCTCGGTGACCGACTCGACGGCGTCGAGGCTGAAGTCGCCGGCGAACACGCCGAGGCGCGCGAACAGCGCCTCCGCCTCGGGTCCGAGCAGCTCGACGCTCCACTCGACCGTGGCGCGGATCGTGCGCTGGCGCTCGGGCACGTCGCGTGCCGAGGTGACGAGCAGCGGCAGCATCCGGTCGAGTCGCGCGAGCATCGCGGCCGGCGTGAGAGCCCGGATGCGGGCGGACGCGAGCTCGATCGCGAGCGGCACGCCCTCGAGCGCGCGGCAGATCCGCGCGACATCCCCGGCGTTCTCGGCCGTGACCTCGAACCGCGCGTCGGCGGCCTGCGCGCGGTCGAGGAAGAGCTGCACGGCGGGCGCCTCGAGGATCGCGTCCACGTCGTCGAGCATCGGGTCGGGCGGAAGCCCGAGCGGGTCGACGTCGAACACCTGCTCGCCGCGGATGCGGAGCCGGGCGCGGCTCGTCACGAGGAACGACGCGTCGGGCAGGTCGGTGAGGAGGGCGGCGACGTCGGGGGCGGCGTCGAGCACCTGCTCGAAGTTGTCGAGCACGACGAGGTCGTGCCGGCCCGCACGCGCGACGCCGAGCTGCTCGCTCAGGGGCCGCTCGTCGGTGTCGCGCAGCCCGAGCGCCCGCGCGACGGTCGGCAGCACGTCGGCCGGGTCGCGCACCTGGGCGAGCGGCACGAACGTGACCCGGTCGAAGGGCGCGCCGACGCTGCGCGCGACCTCGATCGCGAGCCGGCTCTTGCCGATGCCGCCGGGTCCGACGAGGGTCACCAGGCGGTGCGCGTCGTCGCCGAGCCATTCGAGCAGCGTCGCGACCTCGCGTTCGCGACCGACCGCGTCGGTGTAGGGCGCGGGCAGGCGAGTCGTGGGTGCGGGCTCCGCCGCGGTCTCGGTGGCGGTCTCCGTCGCATCCCGACCCGGTGACGGATGCCGCGACGCGTCGAAGCGCTCGGCGAGCAGCGTCGCGAGGTCGGCCTCGACGAGCCCGGCGAGCTCCGCGGCATCCGTGAACGGCGTGTACGAGGTCGAGCCGGCATCTCGGATGCGGGTCAGGAGCTCCGCCAGTCGCGGCTCGCGCTCGGCGGGCTGCTTCACGTAGACGAGCCGCGGCATGTTGCGCGCCGCCAGCCGCCACTCGTCCTCGAGGCCCGAGACCTCCTCGCCGGGCGCGACCCAGCCGTACTGCTGCCAGTAGAGGCCGACGAAGACGTCGCTCTGCTCCAGGTAGGCGCGATAGAGCTCGCGAGGAGGGTGGGGCCGCGCGCCGAGCTCGAACATGACGGGCGCGAGGCGCAGCCGCTCGATCGCGGCGCGGGCGGCTCGGCGCTCGGGCTCGAGCTCCTTCAGCGTCGAGCTCACGAAGACCCGCAGCCGCTGGTCGGGCGTGCGGATCCCTGCCGAGCCGGGTGGGCCGCTCATGACCCGGCCTCCCGGTTCACCCCGGCACCTCCGGTGCGCGAGGGCCCCCCGCGGGGGTCGTGACCGCCGCGTCATCGAGCGCGATCTCGAGCACGGCGCGGCGCGGCATCCGGCGCCCGATGACCCGCGACGCCTCGAACTCGGCGGCGCGGTCGGTGGCGAGCACGGCGTCGATGGCCGACTGGTAGGTGACGTACGAGCGCTGTTCGCGCAGGCCGGTGCGGGCACGCAGGGCCTCCGCGGCGCCGAGGAGGAATCCGGCGCGCTCGATGTCGCCGGTGATGGCGGCGCATGCAGCCAGCCCTTCGAGCGCGTACGCGTCGCCGTCCTCGTTGCGCAGGCCCACCGAGAGCTCCATGGCGCGGGTGAACAGCTCGGGGTGCGCCTCGCGCTTCGCGATCCCCGCCCATCCGATCTGGATGAGCGCGATGCGCTGGGCGAACCGGTCGCCTGCGCGTTCGGCGAGCTCACGCGCGCGCTCGAACCGCTCGACGGCGCGGGCCGGCTCGCCCCGGAAGTGCAGGATGCGCCCGAGCACGCACTCGAACAGGGAGAAGTAGGTGGTGTCGCGTCGGATGGCGTCCAGCTCCAGCGCCGCGCGCTGCCGCGCCTCGGCCCGGTCGAGGTCGGCCGGCGTGGCCGACATGTACGAGAGCGCCGCGATGGCGAGGGCCAACCCCTCGCCGAACTCGTCGCCGACCGAGCGGAATGCCGCGACGGCCTCCTCCATGGGCTCGGTCCGGATCTCCGAGTCCGGCTGCCACACCGCGACCCACGAGGAGAACGCGATCGCGATCGCCCGGGTGCGAGGCGAGAGCGCCCGGCCGGATCGGAGCACGATCTCCATCCAGTCCTTGACCTCCGGCAGCAGCCCCCGGATCCACCAGTACAGGTACAGGCGCCATACCGCATCGGCGACGACGTCCGCCTCGCCGATCGCGATGAGGTGGCGGAAGCCGGCTCGCACGTCGTCGCGTTCCGCCTCGATCCGGTCGAGGGCGACGGTCTGCGTCGCCCCGCGCAGCTGCAGCTCGGTCTCGGCGGCGAGCCGCACGTAGAACTCGGCGTGGGCGCGGCGCACCGTCGCGGCATCCGGATCGAGGTCGAACCGGGCCGACGCGATCTCGCGCACCGGCACCAGCATGGAGAAGAGCGGCACGCCGTGGTGCTCGTGCTGGCGCAGGAGGCTGCCGTCGACGAGCTCGAGCAGCAGGCCGAGCACGTCGGCGGCCCAGGGTTCGCCCTCGGTGACGGCCTCGACCGCATCGAGGCTGACGTCGCTGGCGAACACGCCGAGCCGTTCGAACAGCGCCCGCGCGCCGACCCCGAGCAGGTCGACGCTCCACTCGACCGTCGCCTGGATCGTGCGCTGGCGCTCCGGCAGGTCCCGCGCCGAGGTGACGAGCAGCGGGAGCACCCGGTCGAGCCGATCGAGCATGGCCGCGGGGGTGAGCGCCCGGATCCGCGCAGCCGCGAGCTCGATCGCGAGCGGCACGCCCTCGAGCGCCCGGCAGATCCGGGCGACGTCCGCGGCGTTGTCGTCGGTCACCTCGAACCGCGGATCCGCGGCGTTCGCGCGATCCCGGAACAGCCGCACCGCCGGCGCCTCGAGCACCTCGTGGAGGGTGACCTCATCGGGGTCGGGAGGCAGGCCGAGCGGTTCGACATCGAAGACCTGCTCGCCGCGCACCCGGAGCCGCTCCCGGCTCGTCACGATGAACGTCGCGCCCGGAAGGTCGGTGAGCAGCGAGACGACGTCGGGGGCGGCGTCGACGATCTGCTCGAAGTTGTCGAGGACGACGAGGTCTCGCCGCCCGGCGCGCGCGACGCCGAGCTGCTCGCTGAGTGGGCGGTCGCCGGTGTCGCGCACGCCGAGCTCCCGTGCGATCGCGGGAAGCAGCTCGCCGGGGTCGCGCACCTGCGCCAGCGCCACGAACGTCACCCGGTCGAACCGGGCATCGGCGTTGCGGGCCACCTCGATCGCGAGCCGGCTCTTGCCGATGCCGCCGGGTCCGACCAGGGTGACGAGGCGCTGTGCGTCCCGGCCGATCCAGTCGAGCAGCGTCGCGAGTTCGCGCTCGCGTCCGACCGCGTCGGAATAGGGCGCGGGCAGGCGGCCGACGGGCGCCGGCTCGGATGTCGACTCGGACGTGGACTCGGACGTGGGCTCCGAAGCGGCGTGCGACGCGTCGAACCGTTCGGCGAGGAGCGTGGCGAGATCGGTGGCCACGAGCTCTGCCAGCTCCTCCACCGTCGAGAACGGGGTGTACGAGGCCGTGTCGTCGTCGCGGACTCGCGCCACCAGGTCCGCGAGCCGCGCCTCGCGCTCCGCGGGCTGCTTCAGGTAGATGAGCTTCGGCATCTCGCGGGGCGCGAGGCGGTACTCGTCCTCGAGTCCCGAGATCTCCTCGCCCGGAGCGACCCACCCGTACTCCTGCCAGTACAGGGCGACGAACACGTCGCTCTGCTCGAGGTACGCGCGATACAGCTGGCGTGGCGGATGCGGACGCGCGCCGAGCTCGAACATCACGGGCGCGAGCTTCAGCCGCTCGATCGCGGCACGCGCGGCCCGTCGCTCGGGCTCGAGCTCCTTGAGCGTCGAGCTGACGAACACGCGCAGGCGCTGGTCGGGCGTGCGGATGCGCGGCCCGGAGCCCCCGTCGGTCACGGCACCACCGTCTCCGCCGGATCGAGCACGAGGTCGAGCACCGCGCGCCGCGGCATCCGTCGACCGCGCGCACGTGCCGACTCGAACTCGTCGGCTCGATCGGATGCGAGGACCCGGTCGACGATCGGCCGGTAGGTGAGGTCGGGTCGCTGGTCGACGAGGCCGGTGCGCAGGCGCACGGTCTCGCTCGCGCCGAGCAGCAGGCCGGCGCGCTCGATCTCGCCGACCGCCGCCGCGCAGGCGGCGAGGCCCTCGAGCGCGAAGCCCACGCCGTCCTCGTTGCCGAGCTGCAGCGACAGGTCGAGGTGCCGGGCGAACAGGTCGGGCCGTGGCTCGCCGTGACCGAGGCGCGCCCAGCCGCCGTTCGCGAGCGCGAGGCTCTCGACGAACACGTCGCCCATGCGCCGTGCGTCGTCGAGCACCGCGTCGAAGAGCTGGATCGCTCCCTCGGGGTCGCCGCGCAGGATGGTGAGGGCGCCCAGGTTGAGGCGGAACATCGCCTCGAACACGGGCTGCTCGGCCTCGGTGACGAGCTCGAGCGCCCGGCGCTGGAGCTTCTCGGCCCGCTCGAGGTCGGGCGGCGACAGCTTCGTCGAGGCGATGCTCAGCACCGTGAGCGCGCATCCCTCGCCGACGGGGTCGCTGACGGAGTGGAACAGCGCGACGCTCCACTCGATCGGGCCGAGCTCGACCTTCGACCCCGGCTGCGACAGCGAGACCCACGACGAGAGCCCGAGCGCGATGGCCCGGGTGCGCGTGCGCAGCGGGGCGCCCGTGCCGAGGATCTCGTCCATCCAGACCTTCGCCTCGGGCAGCTGGCTGCGGATCCACCAATAGAGGAAGAGCCGCCAGACCGCGTCGGCGACCTGGTCGACCGCGCCGATCCCGATGAGGTAGTGCGCCGCTGCGCGCAGGTTGTCGCGCTCGGCCTCGATGCGCGCGAGGCCGCCGGCCTGCGCGGAGCCCTGCAGCTGCGGCCCGATCTCGGCCGCCAGCCGGAGGTAGTGGTCGCCGAAGGCCCGTCGCGCCTTCGTGGCGCCCGGCTCGCGTTCGAACCGCCCGGCGGCGATCTCGCGCACCGGCACCAGCATCGAGAACAGGGGCACGCCGTGGTCGTCGTGCTGGCGCACGAGGCTGCCGTCGACGAGCTCGAGCAGCGTGCCGAGGAGGTCCTCGGCCCAGGCCTCGCCCCGCGTCACCGCCTCGATCGCGTCGAGGCTGAAGTCGCCCGCGAACACGCCGAGCCGCGCGAAGAGCCGCTGCGCCTCGTCGCTGAGCAGGTCGAGGCTCCAGGCGACGGTCGCCTCGATCGTGCGCTGCCGCTCGGGGATGTCGCGCGCGCCCGTGACGAGGAGCGGCAGCATCCGGTCGAGTCTGCCGAGCATCGCCGACGGCGTGAGCGCGCGGATGCGGGCGGCGGCGAGCTCGATCGCGAGCGGGACGCCCTCGAGCGCCCGGCAGATCCGCGCGATGCCCTCGGCGTTGTCGGGCGTGAGCTCGAACCGCGGATCCGCCGCGCGAGCGCGGTCGACGAACAGCCGGACCGCCGAGGCATCCCGGATCGCCTCGAACGACGCACGCATCGGATCGGGCGGCACGACCAGCGGCGCCACGTCGAAGACGCGCTCGCCGCGGACACGGAGCCGTGCGCGGCTCGTGACGAGGAACGACGCATCGGGCAGGTCGTTGAGGAGCTGGACCACGTCGGGCGCGGCGCCGAGCACCTGCTCGAAGCTGTCGAGCACGATGAGGTCGCGGCGACCCGCGCGGGCGACGCCGAGCTGCTCGCTCAGCGGCCGGTCGGAGGTGTCGCGCACGCCGAGCTCGCGCGCGATCGCAGGCACGACATCGCCCGGCTCGCGGAGGTGCTCGAGCAGCACGAAGGTCACGCGGTCGAACGGGTCGCCCGCGCTGCGCGCGACCTCGATCGCCAGTCGGCTCTTGCCGATGCCGCCGGGTCCGACGAGCGTGATGATGCGCCGGGCGTCGTCGGTGAGCCAGTCGAGCAGGGTTGCGACGTCCTGCTCGCGGCCGACGGCGTCGGTGTACGGCACCGGCAGGTGCTCCGCGGCGTCGACCGCCTCGAGCGGCTCGTGAGCGGCGACGGGCCCGCGCGACGCGTCGAAGCGCTCGGCGAGGAGCGTCGCGAGGTCGGCCTCCACGAGGTCGGCGAGCTCCTCGACGGTCGAGAACGGCGTGTACGACGCGGTGTCGTCGTCGCGGATCCGGCCGAGCAGCTCCGCGAGGCGCTCATCGCGCTCGGCCGGCTGCTTGATGTAGATGAGCTTCGGCATGTCGCGCGGCGCGAGCCGGTACTCGTCCTCGAGGCCCGAGATCTCCTCGTCGGGAGCGATCCAGCCGTAGTGCTGCCAGTAGATGCCCACGAAGACGTCGCTCTGCTCGAGGTACGCGCGGTAGAGCTGCTGCGGCGGGTGCGGCCGCGCGCCGAGCTCGAACATCACCGGCGCGAGCCGCAGCCGCTCGATCGCGGTCCGTGCGACCCTGCGCTCGGGCTCCAGCTCCTTCAGCGTCGAGCTCACGAACACCCGCAGTCGCTGGTCGGGCGTGCGGATCTGGGCCTCGGGCGCGCTGCCGCTCATGGCGAGACCCCCGGCCTCACCAGGGTGCATCCGCCTCGGCGCCCCATTCACACATTGTGAGGCGCGCCGGGGCCGTCGTCCACCACCCGAGCTGGGGATGTCGCGCACGGGGCGGTGGGTGGTCATGCGGCGTGGCACGCGAGCCCACTGCGAGCGGGGTGCGACGGTCAGCATCGCGCACCCCGCCCGCGTGGCTCAGCCGGCGACGCGCACGACGAGGGTCCCCCCATCGGTGGTGCCGGTCGAGTTCTCGAGCTCGACCGTGTACCGGTGCTCGCCCGGCGCTGCGTCCGTGATCGGGAACGCGACCACCCGATCCGAGGACGCCGAGCGGTACACCCGGCCGATGACCGAGCCGTGCTCGAGGAGACGCACCACGGTGGTGGGCGCGGCGCCCTTGCCGACCTTCACCTTGACGACGTAGTCGCCGTCGGCGTCCGGCCCGCGCTTGGGGCCCGTGAGCGCCGTCACCTCTGCGCTGGGCGGAGCCGACCTCGCGCCGTCGATCCCCGCCTCCCGGTACATCGCCCCGTGCAGCGGCGTCACCGTGAGCGATTCGACCGAGGCTCCGTCCCCCTCGGCCCAGAGCCCGATCGCGTCCGCGCCCGCGTTCGGGAACGCCTGGTCGGTGATCGTCGTGCGCCCATCGGCGGTGAACACCTCCACCGAGGCGCGGTCCACGTAGGCCGTGATCGCGATCCGACCATCCACGAGGGGAACGGGCGCGTCGTCGAGCGAGGCGAACGACGGGTGGAACGCGGTCGACCCCGAGTCGCGGCGGTCGACGAACAGGCGGCCGGATGCCGCGTCGTACCCGATGCGCGTCGCGGACTCGCCGTCGCCGAGCACGCTGATCCCGACCGCGTCGGCATCGCCCGGCGCGAGGACGGCGTCGATGCGCACCACGTCGCCGGCAACGGGAAGCGTCTCGGAGCCCGGTGCGATGGGCCCCGTGGCATGCGTGTAGGCGAGGTCGCGTTGCTCGAGCTGCGCGAACTCGGGCACGACCCGCTGCGCGAGCCTGGGCCCCTTCGGCGTCGTGACGAGCGAGACGTCGCGGGGGAGCGCCATCGCGCTGCGCCAGGTGCCGGTCGGGATGTCATTGGCATAGTCCCAGTCGTTCATCCAGCCGAGCATGACCCGACGGTCGTCGGGCGCGTTCGCGAACGACACGGTGGCGTAGTAGTCCCGGCCCCAGTCGAGCCATTCGTAGCCCTCGATGCGCGGCGCGGCCGGGGCATCCGCGAACATCACCTGGTCGACGAGCACGTGGCCCCAGCCGAACCGGTTGTTGTCCACGATGCGCACGGATGCCTCGCGACCGGCGTACTCCGCGACGTCCCAGCTCACCCAGTCGAGGCTCTCGCTGTTGCGCCCGGTCGCCGTGCGCACGACCTCGCCGTCGACGACGAGGCTCACGCTGGTCTCCTCGGATCGCGCCTGCGCGGGCTCAGCGCCGAGCACCAGGTGGTCGACGGTGAGGTGCCCCCAGCCGCCGGTGGCGTCGTCGTGCACCTGGAAACGCGCGTCGCGGCCCGCGAACTCCGCGACGTCCCACGACTGCCAGTTGAGCTGGCCCGCCTCAGGACCCGTGGCGGTGCGAACGACCTGGCCGTCGACGACCAGCCGCACCTCGAGCGTGCCGTTGAACCGCTTGCCGCCGCCGACGAGGAAGCTCAGGTGGTCCTCGCCCGGGCGGATCGTGAAGGCGGGCGAGGTGAGGTCGCCGAGGTTGTCGTCGCCCTTCGGGCCGCCCTCCCACGTGTTCAGGCGCTTCTGCCCGAGGTAGTAGTCGCCGCCCGCGGTCGACGGGTTGCGCCACGGCTCGGTCGCGAAGTCGCCCGTGACGTCCCACCCGCTGTCGGCGAGCGTCGTGCCGTCGGGGAGCTCGAAGCCGTCGAACAGCAGGCGGCCGGCGGGGGGCTCGTTGCCCAGCTGCGTTCCGTCGACGTGCGGGTGGCTGCCGCCGCCGACGAGCAGGTTGACGTAGGGCCGGTCGATCGTGAACGTCGGCGACGCGAGTGTGCCCACCGGCCAGTCGCCGTCGGCGAAGCCGTTCACGAGGCCGGCGCCGACGAAGCCCGAGACCGGGTTCTGGCCGGGGAGTGTCCCGGTGGCCGGGGCATCCGTCCACGGGCCGTTCCTCCAGTTGCCCGGCTCGTTGGCCACCGTCCAGCCCTCGTACGTGCCGCCGTCGAAGTCGGCGAAGACGTCACCAGGCGGCAGCGCGGCATCCGACACGGTGCTCTCGGAGGTGAAGGTGGTGCCGTCGAAGTCGCCCACGAAGTACTGGCCGCCCGAGCCGCCCGCGACCGACCCGGGGTTGAGGTTCACGACGAGCACCCACTTGGTGTTCGCCGGGTCGCCGTCGACCGCGAGGGGGAACAGGTCGGGGCACTCCCAGATGCCGCCGGTGGCGTTGGCGGGGCCGAAGTCGCTGAGGTGCGTCCAGGTCTTCAGGTCGTCGCTGCGGTAGAGCACGACCCGGTACTGCAGCGCCTCGACCGCGACCATGACCCAGTACGACTCGCCCGTCGCGGGGTTCGTGTAGCGGAACACCTTCGGGTCGCGGAAGTTCGCCGACCCTCGATCGAGGATGGGGTTGCCGGCGTACTTCGTCCACGTGGTGCCGCCATCGGTGCTGTAGGCGAGGGACTGCGCCTGCTTCCCCGCGAGCGTCGGATGCGCGGGCGTGTAGGCGCTCGTGTAGATCGCGACCATCGGCGGGTTCTCCGCCGTGCCGAGGCCGCTCGTGTTGTGCTCGTCGACCACGACCGAGCCCGAGAAGATGTCCTCGACCGCGCGGCCCTCATCGTCGAAGGTCTGGGGGATCGCGATCGGCTGCTCCTCCCAGTGCACGAGGTCGGTGCTCGTCGCGTGGCCCCAGCTCATGTTGCCCCAGCGGGTGCCGTAGGGGTTGTGCTGGAAGAACAGGTGCCACGTGCCGTCGTCGTACACGAGGCCGTTCGGATCGTTCATCCAGTTCCGCTCCGGCGAGAAGTGCAGGTACGGCCGGTACTGCTCGCTCGCCGGATCAGGTCCGTCGTCGGCCATGGCGGGCATGGTACCCGCCACGCCCATCGCGAGCGCGGCGACGGCCGCCGCCGCGACGGCCGCGCGCCATCGTGATTTCGTAGTCATAGTCTGGTTCGCCCTTCATCGCGCGAGTCACGTGTTCTGTGTGACATCGTTGTCAGTCAACGGCCGCGATGCTACGCAGTGTCCGCCGGACATTGCAAGGGCACCGGTGCCGTAGCCTCGACGCATGGACGCGGTCACCCGCCGGGCGCAGGTCGCGGATGCCCCGGGCATCGCGCGCGTGCACTGGGAGAGCCATCAGACGACCTACGTGCTGCCCGGGCGGGTCGCGCGCGACCGGGTCGAGGCGTGGACCATGCGGATCCGCATCTCGTCGTGGACCGCCAACCTCGCGATCGCCAACGACGTGTACCCGGTGCCCGAGGGCTTCCACCGCATGGAGATCTGGGTGGCCGAGGTCGACGACGAAGTGGTCGGCTGGGCGAACACGAGTCGGGGACGCGACGACGACCACCCTCGCGACCTCGAGCTCGAGGGCCTCTACGTGCTCGAGCGGCACCACGGCACCGGGGTCGGCCAGGCGCTGCTCGACGCGGCGATCGGGGAGCGGCCGGCCTACCTCTGGGTGCTCGCCGACAACCCGCGCGCCCAGGCGTTCTACCGCCGCAACGGGTTCGAGCCCGACGGCACCGAGAAGCTCGACGAGGAATGGGACGTCGCCGAGGTGCGCTACGTGCGCTGACGGACGCCACGTCCGCCGCGTCGGGCTCAGCTGGGGTAGACGGTCTCGTGGTCCGGGACGCGCAGCAGCGCCCCCTCGTGGCGCACCGTGGCGGCGGCGATCGTCATCGCCTCGCCCAGGGTCGCCGCCCAGGCATCCGCCGTCTGCGGCACGCCCTGCGTCGCGACGTGGTGCACGATCGCCGACAGCGTCGCGTCGCCGGCGCCCATGGTGTCGACGACCGGACCGGGCAGCGCCACGATGTCCGCGTGCACGACGTCGTCGCCGGCGTGCACGGTCGCGCCGTGCCGGCCAGCGGTGGCCAGGATCGCCGCGTCACCGCCGTCTCCGCGGAGGCGCTCCACGAATGCGTCCAACGTGTCGTCGAGGAGCAGCTCCGCGTCCTCGTCGCCGACCTTCACCAGCAGCGACCGCGCCGCGAAGGCCTCGAAGTTCGCGAGGAACCGCTCACGGTCGGCCATCATGCCCGACCGCGGGTTGCCGTCGACGATGAGCCGCTCGCCTGGACGCTCGATCGCCGCGACGATCGCGGCGACCTGCCCGTCGTCGTCGAACGGGTAGCAACTCACGACCACGAGGTCGGCGTCGTCGAGCGCGCCGCGGGTGGCGTCGTCGAAGCGCAGGGCGCGACGCTTCGCGGCCTCGTTGAACTCGTAGCGCGGCTCGCCGCCCTCGCTGCGATCGGAGACGGCACGCGAGGTGCCGTACGGCGACGGGCTCTCGACCAGGCGCACGCCGTAGTCGCGCAGGTAGGCACGGATGCGCTCGGCGGGCTCGTCGTCGCCGAGCATCGCGAGGAGCGTCACGTCCTCGCCGAGCAGGGCGAGGCCGACGGCCACGTTGAGCGCGGCACCGCCGACGAACTCTCGGGAGCCGTGCTCGTCGCGGAGCTCGTCGATGAGCGCGTCGCCGACGACGGCGACCCGCCTGGGCGGAGGTGTCGGGTCGGTCATGCGGTCAGCCTTCCTGGCGCGGCGGGAGCTCGCCCGAGCCGCGCTCGATCAGTCGGGTCGGCACGATCGTACGCGACGCCGGGGAGTGGTCGCCGTCGAGCCGGGCGAACACCCGCTCGGCCGCGATCCGCCCGATCGCCTGCGGGTCCTGCGCGACCACGGTGACGCCGGGCTCGAGCAGGTCGCCGAGCGGCACGTCGTCGAAGCCGACGAGCGCGGTGTCGTGCTGCCGGCCGAGCTCGCGCAGGGCGCGGATGACGCCGATCGTGACGAGGTTCTGGCTGCCGAAGATCGCCGTCGGCGGGTTCGACGAGTCGAACAGCGCCAGGGTCGCGGCACGTGCGGACTCCTCGTCGTGGAGCCCCTCGAGGACGGGCACGTCGCGAGTGGCGACCCCAGCTCGGCCCAGCTCTTCGAGGAAGCCGCGGCGGCGCTCGCGCGCCGTCTGGATGACGGGACGGTCGCCGACGTAGGCGAGGCGCCGGTGGCCGCGCTCGAGCAGGTGGCGGGTGGCGATCGCCGCGCCCTCGGCGTTGTCGCTGACGACCGCGTCGGACGTGATGCCGGCCGGCTCGCGGTCGACGAACACGACGGGCGTGCCGCGCCGGAGCTCGGGTGCGAGGTACGCCTGGCTCTGGGACACGGTCGTGAGGATGAGCCCGTCGACGCGGCGACGCAGGAACGCGTGGACGGCCTCCTGCTCGCGGTCGGGATCGTCGTCGAGGCTCGAGGCGAAGACCGCGACCCCGTGGCGGAGCGCCACGTCCTCGACGGCGCGGTGCACGGCGCCGGCGAACGGGTTGTCGACGCTGCCGACGAGCAGCCCGAGCGTCCTCGTGCGGCCGTCGGCCCTGCGGAGGTTTCCGGCGTGCAGGTCGGGCTGGTAGTCGAGCGTGCGCGCGGCCGCGGTGACCTTCGCGATCGTGGCCGCCGAGACGTTGGGCTCGCCGTTGATCACCCGCGAGACGGTCTTCACCCCGACGCCCGCGAGTGCGGCGACGTGCCGCATGGTGGGGCGGGATCTCGGGTCCGCCGCGGCGCCCGACGCGCGCAGCGGGGGACGTTCCGCCCCGCCTCCCGCCGCGTCCTCCGAGGCCGCCGGTGTCGCGTTTGACAACGATGTCACCTTCTGATCTCCAATGTGCAAGTTCGACTTGACTATACACACGGGCATGGTCTAGACCTAACGTGACATCGTTGTCAGGTCGGCAACGATCACCACACACCGGAGGAGATTCATCGATGAATCGCACAGCACCTGCGGCGTTCCGTCGCCGCATCATCACGGCCGGAGCGCTGACCGCCGCCGCCGCGCTCGCCTTCACCGGATGCGCCTCGGGCGGATCCGCATCGGGGGCCGACGCGGGCGGTGACGAGCCGATCGGCGTCTCGCTCATCGTCAAGACCACCAGCAACCCGTTCTTCGTCGCGATGCAGGACGGCGCGGAGGCCGCCGCCGAGGACCTCGGCGTCGAGCTCACGATGGCCGCCGGCAAGGAGGACGGCGACGAGGACACCCAGATCCAGGCGATCGAGAACGCCATCTCGAAGGGCGACGCGGGCATCCTCATCACCCCGAACGGTCCGGCCGTCGAGGACGCGCTGGTGAAGGCCCGCGACGCCGGCCTCTACGTCATCGCGCTCGACACCCCGCCCGCCGACCCCGACTCGGTCGACATCACCTTCGCGACCGACAACTTCCAGGCCGGCCAGGAGATCGGCAAGTGGACCGCGGCCAAGCTCGGCGGGGAGAAGGCCACGATCGCGCTCATCGACCTCTTCGACGACAAGGTCGTCTCGGTCGACTACAACCGCGACCAGGGCTTCCTCGACGGCATGGGCATCGACACCGCCGATGCCGAGGCCAACGGCGACGAGGCCTCGACCGGCACGTACAGCGGCGGCGACTACGAGATCGTCGGCAACGAGGCCTCGCAGGGCGCCGAGGACGGCGGCCGCACCGCCGCTGAGACGCTCCTGTCGAAGAACCCAGACATCAACGTCGTGTACACCATCAACGAGCCCGCGGCCTATGGCGCGTACGAAGCGTTCAAGGCGGCCGGCAAGACCGACGGCCTCATCGTCGTCTCGGTCGACGGCGGCTGCGCCGGCATCGACGCCGTGAAGGACGGCATCATCGGCGCGACCAGCCAGCAGTACCCGGTGAAGATGGCGGAGCTCGGCGTGCAGGCGATCTTCGACCTCGTCCAGTCGGGCACCGCGCCCGAGGTCACCGACGGCCTCGACTTCTACAACACCGGCGTCGCGCTCGTCACCGACGACACCCAGGACGGCGTCGAGTCGATCGACACGGCCGAGGGCGGCGAGATCTGCTGGGGCTGATCCCCGGCACCAGACCGTGAGGCGGTGCGGGTCGGGGGCGGATGTCGCGAGCGGGCCGAGCCCCGCGGCATCCGTTGCTCCCCGACCGGCCCGCACCGCCCCACCTCACCGCAACCAGAGACACGGAGAACCCACGTGAGTCAGCACACGACCCAGCCGGCGGCAGCCGGCAGCCCACCGCAGGGGGAGCCGCCGACGTCGGCGCTCGACCTGGCCGAGGAGTTCCTCGACCGCACCACGCCGCTCAGCCGCATCCGGAACACGCTGCACCGGTACCCCGCGATCAGCCCGGCGATCGTGCTCGTGCTCGCCGTGATCGTGTTCGGCCTGCTCAACGACCGCTTCCTGAACCCGGCGAACCTCTCGCTCATCACGCAGCAGGTCGCGGTGGTGGGCACGCTGGCCGTGGCCCAGACGCTCATCATCCTCACCGCGGGCATCGACCTCTCCGTCGGCGCGGTCATGGTGCTGAGCTCGATGGTCATCGCCCAGACCACGGTGCAGGCGGGGCTGCCGGCCCCGCTCGGCCTGTTCCTCGGACTCGTCGTGGGCCTCGGCGCGGGCGCGTTGAACGGCTTCCTCGTCACGAGGCTGAAGCTGCCGCCGTTCATCGTGACGCTCGGCACCCTCAACATCTTCGTCGCGCTGACGCTGCTCTACTCCGGCGGCGCCACCGTGCGCGGCGCCGAGATGCCCGAGCTGCTCACTTGGACGGGTGCGACCTTCAACGTGCTGGGCGTGAACTTCACGGTCGGCGTCATCATGATGCTGCTCCTGTACGTGGTCGTCGCGTTCATCCTCGCGAAGACCGCCTGGGGCCGGCACGTCTACGCCGTCGGCGACGATCCCGAGTCGGCGCGCCTCGCCGGCATCCGGGTGAATCGCGTGCTCATGAGCGTCTACCTCGCCGCCGGCGCGATCCTCGCGATCGGCGCGTGGATCCAGATCGGACGCACCAACGCCGCCTCGCCGAACGCGGGCGTCGACCTCAACCTCGACTCGATCACGGCCGTCGTGATCGGCGGCACGAGCCTCTTCGGCGGCCGCGGCACGGTGTGGGGCACGCTCCTCGGCGCCCTCATCGTCGGCGTCTTCCGCAACGGCCTCTCGCTCGCCGGACTCGACGTGCTCTGGCAGACCTTCGCGGTGGGCGTGCTCATCATCGTCGCCGTCTCCGTCGACCAGTGGATCCGAAAGGTACGCAAATGACCGACACCATCGCATCGGATGCCGCGGCCAACGCGCCCGGCGAGAGCCGCACGCCCATCCTCCGCGCCCGTCGGCTCGTCAAGACGTTCGGCCGTGTCGTCGGCCTCGACGGGGTGAGCCTCGAGCTGTACCCGGGTGAGGTGCTCGCCGTGATCGGCGACAACGGCGCGGGCAAGTCGACGCTCATCAAGTGCCTCACGGGCGCCGAGGTGCCCGACGAGGGCGAGATCTTCCTCGACGGCCGGCAGGTGCACTTCAAGCGCCCGCAGGACGCGCGTGCTGCCGGAATCGAGACGGTCTACCAGAACCTCGCGGTGTCGCCGGCGCTCGACGTGGCGTCCAACCTCTTCCTCGGTCGCGAGGAGCGAAGGAAGGGGCTGCTCGGCTCGGTGTTCCGCGTGGTCGACCAGAAGGGGATGCGGCACAAGGCGAAGGCCGAGCTGACCGCGCTCGGCATCTCGACCCTGCAGGACGTGACGGTTCCCGTCGAGAACCTGTCGGGAGGTCAACGGCAGGCCGTCGCGGTCGCCCGCGCCGCGGCCTTCGGCTCGAAGGTCGTGGTGCTCGACGAGCCGACGGCCGCGCTCGGCGTGCGCGAGTCCAACCAGGTGCTCGAGCTCATCCGGAACCTGCGCGACCGGGGGATCCCCGTGATCCTCATCTCGCACAACATGCCGCACGTGTTCGACGTGGCCGATCGCATCCACGTGCAGCGGCTCGGCAAGCGCGCGGCGACGATCACGCCGCAGACCCACTCGATGACCGACGCCGTCGCGATCATGACGGGTGCGGCGCGCGCATGAGCTGGTCGAGTGAGGAGGGCCGCGTCGAGCTCCTCGCGCGCTTCACGGCGCGGCCCGGGTGCGAGGAGGAGGTCGCCGCGCTCCTCCTCGCCCTCACCGCGAAGGTTCGTGAGGAGCCCGGATGCCTCGCCTTCGAGCCGTACCGGGCGGCTCTGCCCCCCGCCGGCGCAGCGGTGACGGCCGGACCCGAGCGAGCCGGCGCGGCCTTCACGGTGCTCGAGGCGTATCGCGACGAGGCGGCGTTCGCCGAACACCTCGCCGCGCCGTACGGCGCCGAGTTCAATGCGGCGCTCGGGCCGCTGATCGTCGAGGACGGCTCCGTCCTCACGTTCATCTCGCCGCTCTCCTGACCAGTGGTCGCGACCGCGGGGTCCGACCCGAGCGGGTACGGTGGGGAGGACCTCGAGGAGCACCATGAGACCCGGACCCCGGCGCAGCATCAGCCAGGCCGACATCGTCGACGCCGCGTTCGAGCTCCTCGAGCAGAAGGGCATGGCGGCCGTGTCGGTGCGCGGCGTCGCCGCCTCCCTCGGGCTCACGCCCACCGCGATGTACACCTACTTCCCGTCGAAGAACGCGCTGCTGCGGGCGATGGTCGAGCAGCTCCTGTCGACGATCGACCTCGCCGCGGCATCCGATGCCGACGTCGCCTGGCGCGACCGCGTGCATGCGCTCGCCAGGGCCCTGCTCGACCGGCTCGCCGAGCACGCGGGATCGCTCGTGCTCGTCACGAGCGGACCGCTCGACGGCAAGCACGCGCTCGGCCTCAACGAGGCGCTCATCGCGGGCTTCGCCGGCGAGGGGATGCCGCACGCCGAGGCCGCTCGCGCCGCTGTCGCCGTGCGCGCCTACGTGCTCGGCGTCGCCGCACTCGAGGCCGCGGAGCGGGCGGGCCGCGAGACGCCCGACGACTCGGCCTCCGGGACCCTGTGGTCGGATGCCGCCGCGTTCCCGCTCACCGAGGCGACGACGGATGCCGCGGGGGACGGCTTCACGTGGGGGCTCGACCGGCTGCTCGACGGGTTCGACCGCCGCGCCGCCTGACGCGGCCCGCTCGACGCGGCCGTGGCGGCCGCACCGCATGCGGCAACGCGCGCACCGTGCCACCGTGCCGTCGCACGCGCCGCCGATGAACCCGGAAACGCGGCGAGGCGCCGACCCCGAAGGGCCGACGCCTCGCCGGTGCATCCGGTCAGCTCACTCTGCGCTCGGCGGGGTGACGCTGATCAGTGCGGCGCGGTTGTCGTCCATGGACTTCTTGACCTGGATGGCGGTGCCGTAGCCGACACCCGAGTCCGCCGGGTTGCCCGAGCCGAACGGCCCGAGTCCGATGTCGAGACCGTCGTAGGCCGGCAGGCGGTTGCCCTGCAGGTCGTACAGCGGGGTCGTGTACAGCGCGTTGCCGACCGACGGCACGACGGTCGAGGCGTCGCGGTCGCGGTAGAACAGCGCACCGTCGGACTCGCGCAGCGCGAACCCGGGCACCCAGCCCTGGTCATCGGTGAAGGTGCTCACCGGGTCGAGGGCCTTGATGTCGGTGCAGAACTCCGTGAGCGCCGCGTTGGTGAAGCACTCCCGGAAGGGGTGCGTCTTCGTGAGGCCGAACGCCGCGTTCGACGACTGCGCACGCGAGGGCATCACGTTGAGCGTCGACGGGTCGGCGTCGGCCGCCGCGCCCGTGCGCTGCAGCGGGTTGAAGTGGCTGTCGACGATCAGCAGGCCGCCCTTGGCGCCGTAGCTGGGCAGCGCCGTCTCGTTGGCGGTGATCTGGTTCGAGCTGCCGTAGGTGGTGTCGCGGTACCAGATCAGCGCGCCGGGCGCGTTGTAGGCCAGCTTCTCCACCTTCCACGCGTCGACGCTGTACGTCGAGTTGTAGGCGTACTTCAGGCCCTCGTCGAACCCGTCGAAGTTGCGCCACTCGACCAGGTAGTACTGCGCCTTGATCGAGGTGCCGGTGTCGACGCGCCAGCCGGGGCCGGTCGTCGTCGTGAACGAGGCGACCTGGGGCGTCCAGCCGTTGTCGCCGTTCTCGACGTCGTCGCTCCACACCGTGGTGGCGCCGCTGGTCAGCGCGAAGTCGTCGCTGAACCAGCCGCGGTCCTGGTACGCCGCGTCGGTGGCGAGGCGCAGGCGGACCTGGATGTTCTGGCCGGCGTAGGCCGAGAGGTCGACGTACTGATGGGCCCAGCCGTGCGAGTCACCCGTGAGGCCGTACTTCTTGTTGCCGTAGTCCGCCATGCGACCGTTCGGGTCGGCGTAGCCGTCGGGCGTCGAGACCTCCGTGCCGTCCTCGCCGCGGACCTTCAGCTCGGTCCAGTCGGCGCCGCCGTTGGTCGAGACCTCGACGAAGCCGTAATCCCAGTCGGACTCGATGACGAAGTTGTTCCACATCCAGAACTTGGCGTCGGCGGGGACGTTCGAGATCGAGCGGCCCAGGCGCAGGTCGGCCCAGTCCTGGTCGGCGCCCGTGTACCACATCTTCTCGCCGCTGTGCGGCTCGGCCAGGGTCACCACCTTGTCGGGCAGGTTGACCTTGATGCCGTCCTGCGTTCCCTTCTTCGGACGCGAGGTCTGGCCGACCTTGACGGTGGAGGGTGCGTCGCCCGGGTTCACCTCGACGGGGTCGACCCAGCCGAGCACCCACTTGTCCCAGATGCCCATGTGGGTCGGCATCGACTGGAAGATCGGGCCCGAGTGCGAGCCGGAGCTCATGAGGTCCCAGAAGTCGACGTCGGAGCTCGCCGCGTTCGACGTGTCGTACAGGTCGGGCAGGCCGAGGTCGTGGCCGTACTCGTGCGCGAACACGCCGACGCCCGAGTCCTCGGGCTGCACGATGTAGTTCGACAGCTTGAGGTTCGTGCCGGGGATGTCGGCGCCGCCGGCCACGGCCGACGAGTGCGCCCAGATGGCGTAGGTGCTCTCCGCGCCGCCGCCGCCGGACTTGTCCTCACCGGCGTGCACGAGCACCACGTGGTCGATCACGCCGTCGGGCTCGAGCACGTTGCCGTCGCCGTCGCGGTCGCCCTGGTCCTCGATGTCGTAGTCGGCCCACGGGAAGTTCGGCTGCGCCTTCGCGAGCGCCGCCACCGCGTCGATGGGCAGCTGACCGGGACCGAGCGGGTTGTCGGGGTGGCCCTGCATGTCCTGGATCGCGCCGGCCTCGTACTGGCCCTGCTCGTTCTTGAAGCAGAGGCTCGCGCCGTAGTACGCCTCGGAGTGCGGGACGGTCACCCACGGGGTGGCCGAGCCGTGCACCGTGTAGGCGTTGCGCGACATCTCCTCGTACATGTTCTTCATGGTGTAGCCCGAGATGTCGAAGCCGGGCTTGCCGTCGGGACCGGTGAGGTCGGTGCGCACGCGCTCCGTGATGCCCTCGTCGGTGAAGAGCATCTTGTTGTAGTGCTCGGAGGAGAAGTCCGGCACCCACATCGAGTTGTTGTCCTCGAGGTCGTAGCTGGCCGGGTCGGGGATGTTGTTGTGGAGCGGGCCGTTCTGCACCGATCCGGGCTTGCACTCCGTGGAGCCGAACGCGGTCGGCACGTAGGAGTTCGTGAAGTCGTCGTTCGCGTTCTCGTCGAACTCCACCAGGATGGTCAGCAGCTTCGCCTCCTGCGTCGTCTTCGACTGCTTGAGCTGCTTCTGCTTGATCTGCTTCGGGCTCTTGCCCGACTCGACCGACTTGGCCTCGAGCTTCGCGAGCCCGTTGGCCGCGACCGGGTTGCCCTGGCCGAACTTGCGGTCGAGCGCGTCCGCCTTCTCGATGGCGGCCTGCGTCGCCTCGGTGCCCTGAGCGGATGCCCCGCCCGTGATGGACCCCGCGACGGCCTCCTGGTCGACGCCGAAGGCCTCCTCCGCGCGCGGCGCGACGTAGTTCATGTAGTACTCGTCGTCGCCGATCACCGGCGCCGAGATGTGCGATGGCGCGGCGTTCGCCGTGGACGTGCCCAGGGTCGCCAGACCGGCGGCCGCGAGCGCGAGCACGGGGATCGTCGCCACCGCACGCCTGCGGGCGCGAGTGGTGTTTCCGAACATGCTTCTCCCTCCAGGTGCCCCGGGGGATGACCCTCGAGACACGAAACAACGTCCGCCGGGTAGACGAACGTAAGCGGAATCCTGCACTGCCACACCGCCCTATGGAAGGGCCTTCCGAAATCTGTGGAGAGCCTGCGCAGTTCCATTGCGCGAGCGTGCACGAATCCGGCGAAACACCCTCGAACGGGTCACGGATTCGCAGTAGGCGAGGGGTCCTCAGCTGCGGACGGCGCGACGTGAACACGGCGTAACAGAATCCGGCGGGTGCTGGCCGATGTCGCCGGGCGGACGTAGCCTGAGCCGGTGCCGCAGATGCGGCCGGCAGTGGGGAGGCGGCGATGAGCGACGACACGGGTCCGACCCTGGCGGACTGGGAGCTGGCCGAGATCGAGCGCGCGAACGCGTCCGATCTCACGCCCGTCGTGTTCGTGCACGGGCTGTGGCTGCTCTCGAGCAGCTGGCAGCCGTGGCGCGACCTGTTCGAGGACAACGGCTTCATCACGCTGGCTCCAGGCTGGCCCGACGACCCGGCCACCGTCGCCGAGGCCCGTGAGCATCCCGAGGTGTTCGCCCGCAAGATGGTGCAGCAGGTCACCGACCACTACCTCGACGCCATCTCCCGGCTCGACCAGGCGCCCGTCGTCATCGGCCACTCCTTCGGCGGACTCATCGCCCAGAAGATCGCGGGCGAGGGCGCCGCGGCCGCTACGGTGGCGATCGACAACGCGCCGTTCAGGGGCGTACTGCCGCTGCCCGCCTCGTCCCTCAAGTCGGCGGCCCCGGTGCTGTCGAACCCGGCGAACGCGAAGCGCGGCGTCGCACTGACGTTCGAGCAGTTCCAGTACGGCTGGGCGAACGCGCTCGACGAGGCCGAGGCCCGTCACCTCTACGACACGTTCCACGTCCCGGCGGCCGGCGCGCCGCTGTTCCAGGCCGCGTTCGCGAACTTCAACCCCTTCGGCGGCGAGACCGCCGTCGACTCGAAGAACCCCGAGCGCGGGCCGATGCTCATCATCGGCGGCGAGGAGGACCACACCGTGGCGCCCGCGATCTCGCACGCGAGCTACCGGATCCAGTCGAGGAACCCCGGCACGACCGAGGAGATCGTCATGCCGGGGCGCGGGCACTCGCTCACGATCGACTCGGGGTGGCGGGCGGTCGCCGACGAGGCGCTGGCGTTCGTGCAGCGGTTCATCCAGTAGTCACAGGAGGGGATGACGCGGCACTGGTCGGGGGGGGGCGGGGGCCCCCCCCACCCCCCCCCCCCCCCCCGCCCCCGACGCTAGGTGGGGGGGGGGGGTTGGGGGGTGGGGGGTAAAGGGGTAGGGGGGGCGGGGGCCCGGGGGGGGAGAC
>NZ_JBSHHC010000001.1:1469906-1627059 GCF_053618135.1 Agromyces sp. NPDC055661 | reverse complement strand
GTACCGACTGGGGGGGGGGGGCGGTCGCCGCCGCGGCGGGGGCGTTGGGGCTGCGGTTCACCCAGTTCACACTGGTGGGGATGCCGCGGCAGTGGCCGGCGGCGCGCTGCGCCGCCGACCAGTGCCGTGGCACCCGCTGCCGCGTACGATCGGTCGCGGGGGTGGTTCGCGATGTCGGGAATCAGGGGTTCGGCGATGCGGGGCCGAGTGGCGGCATCCGTCGCAGTGATGCTCGGAGTGGCCCTGGGCGGCTTCGGCCTGACGGGCTGCACGGCGTCGGGCGGCTCGAGCGGCGGGGATTCGTCGGCGCTGCCGCCGGTGATCGTCGACCTCGGCGACGTCGACGGCACGACCGTCGAGGTGCCCGAGGGCGGATCCGTCGACCTGACCGGCGACGACGAGACCTACACCGACTGGACGGCCGACATCGCCGATCCGGCGGTCGTGGAGTTCGTGCCCGGCCGCGACGACGGAAGCGCGCAGTTCAACCCGGGCCTCACCGCGAAGTCGGTGGGGACCACCGAGGTGACGCTCGACAACAGCGAGAGCGGCGACTCCGTCACGTTCACCGTCGACGTCGTGCCGAAGCCCGACGGCTACTGACGCCCGTGCCCCGCGCGCGGCGGAGTCAGCCCAGCAGCAGGTTGCGCAGCTGGTCGGTCGAGTGCACGACTGCGATCGTGTCGGCGGCCTCGGCGGGGGAGCCGTAGCCCCACTCGACGAGGATGGTCGGCACGCCGTTCGCGGCGGCGCCGAGCGTGTCGTAGCCGCGGTCGCCGACCATGACGGCGTTCGAGGTGTCGATGCCCTTGGCCTGCAGGCGGCGCAGGGCCTCGCGCACGACGTCGGCCTTGGTGCTCAGCTCCTCGTCGTCGCTCGCGCCGGTGATCTCGGTGAAGTACTGCGAGAGCCCGGCGTGGTCGAGCACCTGGCGGGCCATCGACTCGGGCTTGGAGGTCGCGAGGGCGACGGGGATGCCGGCGGCGTGCAGCCGCTCCAGCACTCCGGCGACGCCGGGGAAGACGGGGGAGCGGAGGAAGTGTTCGCCGTAGTGGTCGCGGTAGACGTTCAGGGCCTCCCACGCCTCGGCGTCGTCGAAGCCGGCGGTGAGGCGGAGGCTGTCGAGCAGCGGGGGCCCGACGTAGGAGCGGAGCACGTCGTCCGAGGGGACGTCGAGTCCGAGCTCCGTGAACATGTGCGCGAGCGACGCCGTGATGTCGGCGGCCGAGTCGACGATCGTGCCGTCGAGGTCGAACAGCACCGTCGACCAGGTGCGCGTGGGCGCCAGGGTCTGGGTGGGCATCGTGGAAGTCACCGTGTCATCCTACGGGTGCAAACCCTGAGTCATTCTCAGGTACCGAGCCTCGTTCGGCGATCGTGATGTATGCGAGTGCATGGGATCCGCGTGTTTCCGCGCCTCGTGCACGACCCTGCGAATCCGCTGAAACGTCTCAGAACAATCTCGCGTGCCCACTGTCGATGCCGCGCATGGCGTCGTAGTCGAGCACGACGCAGCGGATGCCGCGGTCCTCGGCGAGCGTGCGCGCCTGGGGCTTGATCTCCTGCGCGGCGAACACCCCGCTGACGGGCGCGAGGCGCGGGTCGCGGTTCATGAGCTCGAGGTAGCGGGTGAGCTGCTCGACGCCGTCGATGTCGCCACGGCGCTTGAGCTCGACGGCGACCGAGGCGCCCGTGGCATCCGTCGCGAGGATGTCGACGGGACCGATTGCGGTCATGTACTCACGGCGCACGAGGCGGTGGCCCTCGCCGAGGAGTTCGATCTGCTCGGCGAGCAGCTGCTGCAGGTGGGCCTCGACGCCGTCCTTCTGCAGGCCCGGGTCGATGCCGAGCTCGTGCGCGGAGTCGTGCAGCACCTCGTGGATCGACACGACCAGCTGATCGGCGGTCTTCTTGTGCGTGACCTTCCAGACCTCGACGATGCCGGACTCCCGCTGCTCGTCGTCGGGCGGGACGGCCTCGAGCGTGCAGGGCGGGCTCATCCAGTTGAGCGGCTTGTAGCTGCCGCCGTCGGAGTGCACGAGGAGGCTGCCGTCGCCCTTCACCATGAGCAGTCGCGTCGCGAGCGGCAGGTGGGCGGAGAGCCGGCCCGCGTAGTCGACGGAGCAGCGGGCGATGACGAGGCGCACCTGTCGAGTGTACGGCGAGGCGCCGACGCGCTCCGCCCTGCGCGCGGCTCGGGGCAGCGGTCGGCGACGGATGCCGCGGGGCGGCGGTCGGCGACGGATGCCGAGGCGGCTGGCCCGCGCCTCAGCCCTTGACGTGCGCCCGCGGCCCAGACTGCTCGCGCGCCGCCGGCGCCGCGATGCCCGCCAGCACCATGAGCCCGAGGAGCACGAGCAGCGCGTTGAGGATGCCGAAGTGCTCGCCGAGGAAGCCGAGGAACGGCGGGCCGGCGAGGAACGCGCAGTAGCCGATGATCGCCACGGCGCTCACGCGCGAGGCGGCGAGCCGGCGGTCGGGCACGTCGGCCGCGGCGGACATGCCGACCGGGAAGCCGAGCGAGCAGCCGATGCCCCAGAGCACGGTGCCGAGGATGAGCGTCCACGGCTCGGTGCTGAAGATGAAGAGGGAGAGGCCGACGACGCCGATCGCGGCGAGGGCCTGCAGCATCCGCACGCGCCCGAATCGGTCGATGAGCGGGCCGCCGACGATGCGCGCGCCGGTGATGGCGATCGTGAAGACGGTGAACACGGCCGCGCCGATCGTCGCGTCGTAGCCGTGGCCGTCGACGACCGCGAGGGCCAGCCAGTCGTTGGCGCCGCCCTCGGCGAAGGACATGCCGAGCATGACCACGCCGATGAGGAGCAGGCGCACGTCGGCCCAGACCGCGAGGCTCTCGCGCAGGCGCTGCGACAGCGGCACCTTGGGAGCGTCGGGGTGCGGGCCGTCGCCGAGCTCCCCGCGCACGGGCACGTAGCGCACCGCGACGATGACGCCACCGACGACGAGCAGTGCGATCACGCCGAGGTGCGCGGCGACCGCGATGCCGAGCGCGGATGCCGCGGCGGCGAGTCCGGCGCCGGCGACCGTGCCGAAGCTGAAGAACGCATGCATGAGCGGCATCAGCGTCTTGCCGATCTCGCGCTCGGCCTCGGCGCCCTCGACGTTCATCATCACGTCGACCGCGCCGTTGCCGAAGCCGAACAGGAAGAGCCCGATCACGACGAGCGGCACGGACGGCAGCAGGGAGCCGCCGACGCCGACCGACACGAGGCCGACCGACACGGTCACGAGCACGCCGATCATGCCGGCGCGCGCGCCGACGCGGGCCATCAGCCACGGGGCGGCGATGAGGCCGAGCACGGCGCCGATCGATCCGCCCATGATGACGAGCCCGACGCCCTGCGTGCTGAGCTCGGTGAAGTCGCGCACGGCGGGGAGGCGCGCGACCCAGCTCGCCATGCTGAGGCCCGAGAGGAAGAAGACCGCGAAGACCGCGTTGCGCCAGGCCGTGAGCTCCCGGCGGGGGCGGGCGGCATCGGTGCCGTCGGTCGAGTCGGTGCCGTCGGTCGAGTCGGTGCCGGTGGGGCTGCCGGCGCCGTCGCCGGGGCGCGCGGTGGCGCGCTCGTCGTCGGCGGGCACGGATGCCTCGGGGCGCTCGGCCAGCACGGATTCGTCGTCACGGTGTTGCGACATCACTGCCTCGTCGTCGAAGGGGCCTCGTCGGGCCGGATGCGGGAAGGAGTCCGATCAGTCTAGTCGAATCGATTCGATTTGCCACTACCGAATCACGTTCGGATTTGAGGAGCGGTCGATCGGGGCTGTCGGGGCGCGGGATGCCGCGAGTCACCCCGAATCGCGGAGCGTCCGCTTTCGGGCGGCGAAACCGGGTGACTCGGCGCTCATGCGGTGGGACGTGCATCGAGTCACGAGTTTCCGTCGCTCGCTGCCGAGCCAGGCGACGACTTCTCGTGACTCGACGACGCCGGATGCCGCGAGCGACGCGCCGCGGCATCCGCTCGCCTTTCGCCGGCACCACCGGCCGCCGCCCGCACGGCCCCCGACGCACGCCCCGGCGTCATCGACCCGCGGCCGCGATTACGATGAACGGGTCACCTCGACGTGCGTCGTGACCCTCGGCGCACGAGCCCGGCGCCGGCCCACCCCGCAGGCGCCCGTACGAAGAAGGCATCGCCGATGAAGGCCCTGTACAAGCCCGCGCCCGCAGCGGGACTCGAACTCGTCGACCGACTCGAGCCCGAGACCGGGCCCGAGGAGGTCAAGATCCGGGTGCTCCGCACGGGCATCTGCGGCACCGACCTGCACATCGAGCAGTGGGACGACTGGGCCGCGTCCGAGATCCGCACGCCGCTGATCCCCGGCCACGAGTTCTACGGCGAGGTCGTCGAGGTGGGCGACCTCGTCCACGACGTCTCGGTCGGAGACCGCGTCTCGGGCGAGGGCCACATCGTGTGCGGCATGTGCCGCAACTGCCGCGCCGGCCGCCGCCAGATGTGCATCCGCACGAAGGGCCTGGGCCTGCACCGCGACGGCGCGTTCGCCGAGTACGTGGTCATCCCCGGCGAGAACGTGTGGGTGCACCACGCCGACGTCGACCCCGAGGTCGGCGCCATCTTCGATCCGTTCGGCAACGCCGTGCACACCGCCCTGGCGTTCTCGGTCGTCGGCGAGGACGTGCTCGTCACGGGCTGCGGCCCCATCGGCCTCATGTCGATCGCGGTCGCGCGCCACGTCGGCGCCCGGTTCATCGTCGCGAGCGACGTGAGCCCGGCGCGCCTCGAGCTGGCGCTCGCGATGGGGGCGGATGCCGCGGTCGACGTGTCGCGCGAGCGCATCCGCGACGTCCAGCCGCGCCTCGGCATGCGCGAAGGCTTCGACGTCGGCTTCGAGATGTCGGGCTCGGCGAAGGCGCTGCCCGAGATGATCGAGAACATGAACCACGGCGGACGCATCGCGCTCCTCGGCCTGCCGAGCGAGCCCTACGCGATCGACTGGGGCAAGGTCGTGACCCACATGCTCACGCTCAAGGGCATCTACGGTCGCGAGATGTTCGAGACGTGGAACTCCATGAGCGCGATGCTGCAGACGAGCGCCGAGCTTCGTTCGCGCGTGGCATCCATCATCAGCGACCGCTACCCCGCGCGGGAGTGGCGGGCGGCGTTCGACGCGGCCGCGTCCGGCGGCGTCGGCAAGGTCATCCTCGACTGGACGGAGGTCTGAGCGTGTACGGATCGGTGAAGGAGCAGCTGCAGGCGGAGCTCGACGAGATCGAGGCCGCTGGGCTCACGAAGCGCGAGCGCGGCATCCACGGACCGCAGTCCTCGGAGATCGAGGTCGCCGGCCGCGACGTGCTGAACTTCTGCGCGAACAACTACCTCGGCCTCGCGAACGACGAGCGCATCAAGGATGCCGCGCGCCGCGGCCTCGACGAGTGGGGCTACGGGCTCGCGAGCGTACGGTTCATCTGCGGCACGCAGGAGCTGCACCTCGAGCTCGAGCGCAAGGTCTCGGACTTCCTCGGCTACGACGACACGATCCTCTTCTCGTCGTGCTTCGACGCGAACGGCGGCGTCTTCGAGGTGCTCTTCGGTCCGGATGACGCGATCATCTCGGACGAGCTCAACCACGCGTCGATCATCGACGGCATCCGCCTGTCGAAGGCGCAGCGGTTCCGCTACCGCAACCGCGACATGGCCGACCTCGAGGCGAAGCTGCAGGAGGCATCCGGCGCGCGCCGCCGCGTGATCGTCACTGACGGCGTCTTCTCGATGGACGGGTACATCGCGCCGCTGCGGGAGATCTGCGACCTCGCCGAGCGGTACGACGCGCTCGTCTTCGTCGACGACTCCCACGCCGTCGGGTTCGTCGGCGAGCACGGTCGAGGAACGCCCGAGTACTGCGGCGTCGAGGGCCGGGTCGACATCACGACCGGCACGTTCGGCAAGGCGCTCGGCGGGGCATCCGGCGGCTACGTCGCGGCCCGCCAGGAGGTCGTCGACCTGCTGCGCCAGCGCGCGCGGCCGTACCTCTTCTCGAACACGCTCGCGCCCGCGATCGTGTCGGGCACGCTGCAGGCGATCGACCTGCTCGAGTCGTCGGGCGAGCTGCGCGAGCGGCTGAAGGCGAACGCTGCGCTGTTCCGGTCGCTGATGACGGATGCCGGCTTCGACCTGCTCCCCGGCGAGCACGCGATCGTGCCTGTCATGTTCGGCGACGCCGCGCTCACCGCCCGCATCGCCGACGCGCTGCAGCAGCGCGGCGTGTACGTCACCGCGTTCAGCTTCCCCGTGGTGCCGCGGGGGCTCGCGCGCATCCGCGTGCAGCTCTCGGCGGCGCACTCCGAGGACGAGATCCGCCGCTGCGTCGAGGCGTTCGCCGCGGCGCGCGACGAGGTGATGGCCGCCGCGTCGTGAGGGTGACGGATGCCGCGACGGCGCGGCATCCGATGGGGCCGACCGAAGGGAGCCGACCATGGCCGAGGGATTCGTCGCGACGTCGACGATCACGATCGACGCGCCGCGCGAGCGCGTCTGGGCGGTGCTGACCGACCCCGATGCCACGCGCGAGTTCATGTTCGGGACGACGCTCGAGACGGACTGGACCGTCGGTGGGCCCATCCGCTGGCACGGCGTGTGGGAGGGGCGCGAGTACTCGGACCACGGCGTGATCGTCGAGTTCGAGCCCGGGCGGCGGCTCGTCAACACGCACTTCAGCCCGCTGAGCGGCGACGCGGACGTGCCCGAGAACCACCACACGCTCACGTGGACGCTCGAGGACGCCGGCGACGGCACGGTGTTGACGCTCTCGCAGGACGGCAACCGCACGACCGAGGCGCGCGACCACGCCCAGGGCATGTGGGACTCGGCGCTCGCGAAGGTGAAGGAGCTCGCGGAGCACGAGTGAGCGGGTCGCGGCGGGTGGCGCTTCGCCAGGTCAAGAACGGCGGATATACGATCCGACACCCCGGCCCGTGACTCACTCCACCGGCGCGCCGGATCGTATCTCCGCAGGATTCGACGCTCGGCGCGCCCGGGCCGCGCCTCCCAGCCGGGATCGAATCGATTCGGCCTACAATCAGGGGCGAAGGCCGGTTCCGCCGGCCGCCGAGGAGCGACCACACCCATGACCGAGACCGCAACGCGTCCCACCCTCGCCGACGTCGCGGCGAAGGCCGGCGTCTCCGCGTCGACCGCGTCGCTCGCCTTCAGCGGTTCCGGCCCGGTGTCGGATGCCACGAAGGAGCGCGTGCTCGCCGCCGCCTCCGAGCTCGGCTACGCGGGCCCCGACCCGCGGGCGCGCTCGCTGCGCCGCGGCCGCTCGGGCATCGTCGGCGTCGTGCTCGAGGAGCGCGTGCGCGCGGCGTTCCTCGACCCCGTGAAGATCCAGATGCTCGACGGCATCACCGAGGGCATCGCGCCGCTCGGCGCCGGCCTGCTCCTGCTCACCGACACGGGCGAGGCGGGCGGCAACGCCGTCGGCATCGAGTCCGCGCCGGTCGACGCGGTCGTGCTCATCGGCTGCAGCCCGCGGCTCGGGCACTCCGTCGACGCGCTCCGCCGTCGCGGCATCCCGGCGGTCGCCATCGAGGGCGACCCCGGCGAGGACGTGCCGCAGATCTCCATCGACAACCGCGCCGCCACGCGTCGCGGCGCAGAGCACCTGCGAGAGCTCGGGCACACGGATGTCGGGCTCGTCACCCTCCCGTTCGACGCCGCCCGCACGCGGGGCCCGCTCACCTCGTCGCTCGTCGACTCGAGCACGGCCGACACCGCGACGGAGCGACTCCGCGGTGCGCGCGAGGTGTTCCCCGACGCGACGGGCCGCGTCACCGCCGCGAGCTCGATCGAGGAGGGCCTCGAGGCCGGACGCGCCTTGCTCGCCGACCCGTCGCATCGCCCGACGGCGATCCTCGCGCAGAGCGACCTGCTCGCCGCCGGCGTGATCTGGGCGGCCGAGGAGCTCGGCATCGCGGTGCCCGCCGAGCTCAGCGTCGTGGGCTTCGACGGCATCCGCGTCGACGGACTGCAGCACGACCTGACGACGCTCGTGCAGCCGTCGGTCGCCAAGGGCCGCGCCGCGGGCGAGGCCATCGTGCGCCTTCTCGACGGCGAGCCCGGCCAGCCCGCCGAGTCGGTGCAGTTCACGAGCACCCTCCACGTGGGCAGCACGACGGCGCCGCCGCGCGGCTGAGCCGGCCTGGGCAGGCGCGCGCGACCACTTCCGGCACGCATTTGCATGAGATTCGGCGAGATGGATCCTCATACGGACTCATGACCCGGAATCTCATGCAATTCGGCGAAGCCCGCGATCGCACGACTTCAACGGACCCTCGTAACTCAGGGGATTCCGCGAAGTGGGCCGCCGCCTGGGACATACATCCCCGAGTCGCCTGAGTCACGCGGGACGCAGCGTGCGCCGCACCGGGGGAGCGAGCGAAGCGATGTCGGGCCGTCAGGCCGCCGCGCCCAGGACCATCCAGCGCGTGCCACGCGCCCGGAGCGACAGCGTCACCGCGCGCGCCGCGAGGTACCCGATCGCGAACGACGCAGTGAGCCACGCGAGCCAGGCCGCGCCGGGGAGGCCCGCGGCATCCGCCCACCAGACCGTGCCGAGCGCCAGCGGCACGAACGCGGCGAGGTTCACGAGGCCGGTCCAGGCGAGGTAGCGGGCGTCGCCTGCGCCGATGAGCACCCCGTCGAGCACGAAGACGAGTCCCCCGAGCGGTGCCGACAGCCCGAGCACGACGAGCGACGGCGGGAGGAGCGCCGCCACCTCGGGCGACGACGTGAACAGCGCCGGCAGCACCCACGCCGTCGCGATCACCACGGCGCCGAGCACGACGCCCGATCCGATGCCCCACTGCACGCAGCGACGCAGCACCGCGCGCACGTGCTCGACGTCGCCCGAGCCGAGCCCCTTGCCGATGAGCGCCTGCGCCGCGATCGCGAGGGCGTCGAGCGCGAACCCGAGCGTGAAGTAGATCGTGATCGCCACCTGGTACGCCGCGAGTTCGTCGGACCCGAGCGAGGTCGCCGCCCATGTCGCGAGCAGCAGGGCCACGCGCAGGCTCGCCGTGCGCAGGAAGAGCCAGCCGCCCGACACCGCTCCGCGCAGGACGCCGGCGTGATGCGGCAACGGACTCGCGCCCACGCGGCCGACGTGCCGCGCGACGACGACGAGGTACACCGCGACCATGCCCCACTGCGCCACGACCGTGCCGATCGCCGACCCGGCGATGCCCCAGCCGAACCCGTAGATGAAGAGCGCGTTGAGCGCGATGTTCACGGCGAAGCCGATGCCGGCGACCCAGAGCGGCGTGCGCGTGTCCTGCAGGCCGCGCAGCAGGCCGGTGGCCGCGAAGACGATGAGCATGGCGGGCAGCCCGGCCATCGAGATCGAGAGGTACGTGGATGCCGCGGCCGTCACCTCGGCGGATGCCCCGAACACCCCGACCAGCCACGGCGTCGCCGCCCAGCCGGCCAGCGCGAGCACCGCGCCGAGCCCGAGTGCGAGCCAGAGCCCGTCCACTCCGGATGCCACGGCACCGCGTTCGTCGCCCGCACCGAGCCGGCGCGCCACCGACGGCGTCGTCGCGTAGGCGAGGAAGACCATCAGCCCGATGATCGTCTGGAGCACGGCGCTCGCCAGGCCGAGGCCCGCCAGCGGGGTCGCGCCGAGGTGTCCGACCATCGCGGTGTCGGCGAGGAGGAACAGCGGCTCGGCGATCAGGGCGCCGAGCGCGGGAACGGCGAGACGGAGGATGTCGCGGTCGACCGCGCGGCTGGAGAGGGTGGTGCTCATGTGCTCTCGAGCCTAGGCGTCGCCGCCGACTGCCGGGCCGGGCGTTCGGCGGCAGGCGGATGTCGAGGACGAGACGATCCACTGACCGCGTCACGGCGACCGACCCCGAGCGCTGCGCTCGAATCCTGCGCCGACGACGAAATCCTGCGTGGGCACACGGAATCATCTGAAAACGGATGCATTGGAACCGCTTTCCTCGATACGTTGATGCGAGGTCGGCCTACGGGCCGCGAGCGGCACGATGAGGTGCCGCTCGCTCGTCTGCGGGCGTCGATCGCTGCGAACAAGACACGAAACGCACGAGTACAGAGAGGGCACCACCGATGAGTACATCACCCACACCCGTCCGATGGCGCAGACGAGCGCTCGCGGCGGCCGGAGCCCTCGTGCTCGGGACGTCGCTGTTCGCCGCCACCAGTGCAAGTGCCGCTGACGAGGACCCACGAGAGAACCTGCCGCCCGGGTACCTCGGGGCGCAGACGGCGACGAGCAACATCGAGCTGCTGGCGAGCCTGCCTCGCGCGGGCGCGTTCGACGCGGCTCCCGGCCAGTTCAGCTACGTGAACTCCGACCTGGCGTTCACGGGCGACCACGCGATCGTCGGCAGCTACAACGGCTTCCAGGTCTACGACATCACGGATGCTGCGGCCCCGACGCTGCGCAAGGCGTTCGTGTGTCCCGGCGGCCAGGGCGACGTGTCCGTCTACGGCGACCTGCTGTTCATGTCGGTCGAGGAGACGCGCGGCCGCATCGACTGCGGTTCGGGCGCCATCACGAACCCCGTGGCCGAGCGCTTCCGCGGCGTGCGCATCTTCGACATCAGCGACATCGACAACCCCGTGCAGCTGCCCGGGGTGCAGACGTGCCGCGGATCGCACACGCACACGGTGGTGACCGACCCCGACGACCCCGACAACATCTACCTCTACAACTCGGGTACGTCGAGCATCCGTTCGGCGACCGAGCTGGCGGGTTGCAGCACGGGCGGCGCGACCAGCGCGAACCCGACGAACTGGCGAATCGACGTCATCAAGGTGCCGCTGGCGGCACCCGCGACGGCGGCGATCGTGAACCAGCCGCGGATCTTCGCCGACCCGACGACTGGAGCGGTGAACGGCCTGCAGAACGGCCCGACGCAGCCGCTGCACCCCTCGGGCGCCGCCTACTCGCCGAGCCCGAACACCACGACGTGCCATGACATCACGGCCTACCCCGAGATCGGACTGGCCGCCGGCGCCTGCCAGGGCAACGGCATCCTGCTCGACATCTCCGACCCGGCGAACCCGGTGCGGATCGACGCGGTCGCCGATGTGAACTTCTCGTACTGGCACTCGGCGACGTTCAACAACGACGGCACGAAGGTCATCTTCACCGACGAGTGGGGCGGCGGCACCGGCGCTCGCTGCCGCGTGACCGACCGGCCCGAGTGGGGCGCCAACGCGCTGTTCGACATCGTCGACGGCAAGATGGTGTTCCGGAGCTACTACAAGCTCCCGGCCGTGCAGACCGCGCAGGAGAACTGCGTGGCGCACAACGGCTCGCTCGTGCCCGTGCCCGGTCGCGACATCATGGTCCAGGCCTGGTACCAGGGCGGCGTCTCGGTGATCGACTTCACCGACACGGCCCACCCGAAGGAGATCGCCTACCTCGACCGCGGCCCGATCAACACGCCGAGCACGACGGGGATCAACCTCGGTGGCTACTGGTCGACCTACTGGTACAACGGCAACGTGCTGGGCAGCGAGATCGCCCGAGGCTTCGACAGCCTCGCGTTCACGCCCAGCCAGTTCCTGTCGGCCAACGAGATCGCCGCGGCCGGTGAGGTCCAGCTCGCCGAGTTCAACGCGCAGGCGCAGACCAAGCTCGTGCACGACCCGAGCTTCGCGGTGGTGCGGTCGTTCGTCGACCAGGCGGAGCGCGACGGCACGCTCAAGGGCAACGCGCTCAAGCAGGTGCGCAAGTCGATCGACCAGGCCGAGAAGCTCTCGGCCGGCGGGTCGGCGAGCGCCAACGCGGTCTCGACGCACCTCGGCAATGCGGCTCGCACGTCGGGCCAGCCCGCCGATTCGAACCTCGTGCAGGCGCTCGACGCGCTCGCTGCCGCGGGGAGCTGATGACCGGGTCCGACTGATCGGATGAGGGGAGGCCGGGCTTCGTGCCCGGCCTCCTTTCACGTGCGGTCGGCGGTGACTCCCGCGACTGATCGAGCGCTGGGACTCAGGACGCGCGCTCCGCGAGCATCGACTGCATGCGGGCGATCTCGATGCCCTGGTCGCCCTCGACGTGCGACGCGAACTGGCCGATCGAGGCCTCCTGGCCGCCACCCGCCTTGTAGAGGTCCTGCACCATCTGCAGTGCGCCCTCGTGGTGCTGGATCATGTACTCGAGGAACAGCGTGTCGAACGCGTCGCCCTTCGCCGCCTCGAGCTTCGCGAGCTGCTCCTCGGTGAGCATGCCCGGCATCTCGTGCCCCGCGCCGTGACCGTCGTGGCCGTTCTCGCGCAGCGGCTGCGCGCGGTCCTGGAGCCAGCGCGCCATCTGGTCGATCTCGTCCTCCTGGCTGACCTCCATGCGCTCGGCGAGCAGGCGGATGTCACGGTCGTCGGTGCGCGCCTTCACGTAGCCGGTCATCACGAGGGCCTGGGAGTGGTGGTCGATCATGTCGAGCATGAACGTCACGTCGGCGTCGACGTGCTCGGGAACCTCGAGTCCCGCGACCTCCTCGGGCGTGAGCGTGCGGTTCGGCTGGCCGGGAGCACCCAGCTGCACCACCGGGTCGGTCGGCGCGGGCTCACCGCCGACCGTGCACGCGGTCAGGCCGAGCGCGAGCACGACCACCATCCCGAGCTGCAGTGGTCGCCCCGTCGCCGTCATCCCGCTCCCTCGTTCGATGCGCCGGACCGCCGCCGAGCGCCGGTCCGGCGTCGACCCGCGGCCATGCGGATGCACCCCAGTCAACCCGAATTCGGGCGAGATGTCGAAGCCCGCGGCAAACGCATACCGAGCGGCATCCGACGACCCGCTCGCTCGACGGGCACGGCGGCAACCTGCTGCCGAACGTCCGAGCGCGGGCGTATGGTGTGCCCGTGGCCACCCGCAGGCGGGCCGAAGAGGGCCCGGCAGAGCAACTGCGCCGTCGATTCAGACTGCACCCGGCGCAGGTGGTGGTCGTCGGGTTCCTGGGCGCCATCACCGCGGGCACGCTGCTGCTGCTCCTGCCGGGGATGACGATGCGCGGCCGCTCCACGACGTTCGTCGACGCGCTCTTCACCGCGGCATCCGCTGTGACGACCACCGGGCTCAACTCGGTCGACACCGCGACGCACTGGACGTTCCTCGGCCAGCTCACCATCATCGTGCTGACCCAGCTCGGCGGCCTCGGCATCCTCGTGTCGGCGGCGCTCGTCGGCGTGCTGCTCGCGCGCCGCCTCTCGCTGCGCACCCGGCTGAACGCCGCCGGCGAGTTCCGCGCCGAGGGGTTCACCGACCTGCGCCACCTGGTGCGGTCGGTCATCGGCATCACGCTGCTCATCGAGGCGGTGGTCGCCGCGCTGCTGTTCCTCCGCTACGTCACCTACTACGACTGGGACGTCGGCGAGGCCGTCTGGAACGCCTCGTTCACGTCGATCTCGGCGTTCACGAACCTGGGCTTCACCCTGCAGTCCGACAGCATGATGGGCTTCGTCGGAGACCCGTTCGTGTGCCTGCCGGTCTGCGCCGCGGTCATCCTCGGCGGCCTGGGCTTCCCCGTCATCGCGCAGCTCTGGAAGGACTGGCGGCGTCCGCTGCGCTGGAGCATGAACACGAACCTCGTGGTCGTGGGCACGATCCTGCTGCTCCTCGGCGGGTGGGCGTACTTCACGGCGGTGGAGTGGTCGAATCCCGGCACCCTCGGCCCGCTCGATCCGGGGACGAAGCTGCTCGCCGGGTTCTTCGCGTCGGTCATGACGAGATCGGCCGGGTTCAACACGGTGGACATCAACGCCATGACGGGCGAGAGCTGGTTCGCGACCGACGTGCTGATGTTCATCGGCACGGGGCCCGCGAGCGTCGGCGGCGGCATCCGCATCACGACCTTCCTCGTGCTGTTCTTCGTCATGATCGCCGAGTTCCGCGGCGAGGCGCAGGTGAACATCTTCGGCAAGCGGTTGTCGCGCGCCGTGCACCGCCAGGCCATCACGGTCGTGCTCGTGGCCGTCGCCGCGGTCGTCGGGCCCACGCTCCTGCTGCTCCAGCTCACCGACATCTCGCTCGACCGCATCCTGTTCGAGGTGATCTCGGCGTTCAGCACGACCGGGATGTCGACCGGGATCACGCCCGAACTGCCCGATTCCGCCAAGGTCCTGCTCGTCCTGCTCATGCTCCTCGGCCGTGTCGGTCCGCTCACGCTCGGCAGTGCGCTCATCCTGCGCGACCGCCGCATCCTCTACGAGTTCCCGAGAGAGAGGCCCGTCGTTGGCTAGACGATCGTTGTTCGGCGACCAGGGGTACACGCGACGCATCGCCGAGGCCGACTCGGTCGCAGTCATCGGGCTCGGCCGGTTCGGCCGGTCGCTCGCGCTCGAGCTCATGGCGGGCGGCACCGAGGTGCTCGGCGTCGACATCCGCGAGGACAACGTGCAGAGCCTCAACGGCCAGCTCACGCAGGTGGTGCGCGCCGATCCGACCAAGCCCGAGGTGCTGCGCCAGCTCTCGATCGACCAGTTCGATCGGGTCGTGGTGGCGATCGGCGGCAACCTCGAGGCGTCGATCCTCACGTCGTCGGCCCTGCTCTCGATGGGGCTGCCGTCGATCTGGGCGAAGGCCGACAGCGCGGAGCACGCCGTCATCCTCGAGCAGATCGGCGTGCACCACGTCGTCCAGCCCGAGAGCGACATGGGCCGCAAGGTCGCGCACCTCGTGCGCGGCGCCGCGCTCGACTACATCGAGATCGAGCGCGGCTACGCGATCGTGAAGTCCGCGCCGCCCGAGCGCCTGTGGGGCATCCCGCTCGGCAGGACCGGCCTGCGCAAGGAGTTCGGCGTGACCATCGCGGCCTACAAGAAGCCGGGCGCCGACTGGACGAACGCCGACGCCGAGACCGTGCTCGGTGCCGACGACACGATCCTCATCGTGGGGCCGACGCGCAAGGCCGAGGGGTTCGCGCAGCTGCGCTGAGCGGGCGGATGCCGCGGGCCGGGGCGCCGGGGTCTCGAGACGCGTCCGGCTCCGCCGGGCGCTCCCTCAGCCACCGGGTGAGCCCGAGGCTGCAAGTGCGCCGAGAGACGCGCCGTCGGGGCATCCGCCGGGCCCCGGGGCCACCGTAGGCTGTGGGGATGACGAAGCTCCCCTCAGGCATCGCGAAGGACGAACTCGACGACGAGGTGCGCCCGCAGGACGACCTCTTCCGGCACGTCAACGGCAAGTGGATCGAACGTACGGAGATCCCGGCCGACAAGGCCCGCTACGGCTCGTTCCTCGTGCTGCACGAGGAGGCCGAGAAGGCCGTGCGCGAGATCATCGAGGAGGCGCAGCAGGCCGATCCGGGCACCGAGGCCCGCAAGGTCGGCGACCTCTACGCGAGCTTCATGAACGAGCAGCGCGCCGACCTGCTGGGCGCCACGCCCATCGCCGCGCAGCTCGTCGAGGTCTCGCTCGTGAACTCGGTCGAATCGTTCCTCGACACGCTCGGCCGGCTCGAGCGCCAGGGCGTGGCCGGGCTCGTGCAGCTCTACGTCGACAACGACCCGGGCGACCCCGAACGCTACCTCGTGTTCGTCGAGCAGGGCGGCATCGGCCTGCCCGACGAGAGCTACTTCCGCGAGGAGCGCTTCGCCGCCGTGCGCACGGCCTACGGCGCGCACCTCGAGCGCATGTTCGCGCTGGCGAAGCTCCCCGACGCGGCCGATCGCGCGGTGCGCGTGTTCGACCTCGAGACCGACCTCGCGAAGGCGCACTGGAACAACGTCGACACGCGCGACAGCGAGAAGACGTACAACCTCTACGCGTGGGCGGATGCCGCGGCCGCGTCGTCCCTCGACCTGCAGGTGTGGCGCGACGCCATGGGCGTGCCCGAGGGCGCGTTCGCCGAGCTCGTGCTGCGCGAGCCGTCGTTCGTCGAGGCCCTCGGCGGCCTGCTCACCGAGGAGCGCCTCGAGGCGTGGAAGGACTGGCTGGCGTGGCAGGTCATCCGCTCGACGGCCGCCTACCTGTCGAACGACTTCGTCGAGGCGAACTTCGACTTCTACGGCCGCACGCTGACCGGCACGCCGCAGATGCGCGAGCGGTGGAAGCGCGGCGTCTCGCTCGTCGAGGGCGCCATGGGCGAGGCCGTCGGCCGCATCTACGTGGAGCGCCACTTCCCGCCCGCGGCGAAGGAGGCCATGGACGACCTCGTCGCCAACCTCGTCGAGGCCTACCGCGAATCGATCGCGGCGCTCGACTGGATGGGCGACGAGACCCGGGCCAAGGCGCTGGAGAAGCTCGGGAAGTTCACGCCGAAGATCGGCTTCCCCGTGAAGTGGCGCGACTACTCGACGCTCGAGATCGACGCCGACGACCTCGTGGGCAACGTGCGCGCGACCGCGGAGTTCGAGTTCAACCGCGAGCTCGGCAAGATCGGCAAGCCGATCGATCGCGACGAGTGGTTCATGACGCCGCAGACGATCAATGCGTACTACAACCCGGGCTTCAACGAGATCGTGTTCCCGGCGGCCATCCTGCAGTACCCGTTCTTCGACGCCGACCGCGACGCCGCCGCCAACTACGGCGCGATCGGCGCGGTCATCGGCCACGAGATCGGGCACGGGTTCGACGACCAGGGCTCGAAGTACGACGGCGACGGCCGGCTCACCGACTGGTGGACTGAGGCCGACCGGGCCGCGTTCGAGGACCGCACCAAGGCGCTCATCGCGCAGTACGACGCACTGACGCCGGCGCAGCTCGACGGGGAGGGCGGCGACGACCACCACGTGAACGGCGCCCTCACGATCGGGGAGAACATCGGCGACCTCGGGGGGCTCGCCATCGCCTGGAAGGCCTACCTGCTGTCGCTGGACGGCAAGAAGCCGGCCGCCGTCGAGGGCCTCTCGGGGGCCCAGCGGTTCTTCCTCTCGTGGGCGCAGGCCTGGCAGATGAAGGGCCGTGACGAGGAGGTCATCCGCCTCCTGGCGATCGATCCGCACTCGCCGAACGAGTTCCGGTGCAACCAGATCGTGAGGAACATCGACGAGTTCTACACTGGCTTCGGTGTGACTGACGACGACGCCCTCTGGCTCGATCCGGCCGAGCGGGTGACGATCTGGTAGGCCACCCGCAACAACCAACCGATCCGAACTTCTCGAGCGCGCCGCTGACCGCGGTGGGGGAGCGCCGACCGTCCGAGGAAGAGCGTGCAATCACCGTGGTGACGTCGTCGCAGGGTTCCGAGCGGCGAGCGCGCCACGCGAGCATCCGGAGGGGACGACACCGCACGGACGAGCACAACGAGGACTTCACACGCGGGTTCGACGCGCTCGGCGAACTCGCGCTCGCGGGCGTGCAGGTGTCGGCGCGCGCGACCGACCTCGCCACCGGCAAGGTGCTCTTCTCGGTCGACGACCACGTCGTGATGCCCACCGCGTCGATCGGCAAGGTCCTGCTGCTCGTGGAGGTCGCGTCGCGGCTGGCGGGCGCCACGGCCGAGGCGTTCACGGTGCTCGACCGCGCCCCGCGCGACGCGGTCGGCGACTCCGGCATCTGGCAGCACATGCAGTCGCCGTCGCTGCCGCTGGCCGACCTCGCAGCGCTCATCGGCGCCTCCAGCGACAATCTCGCGACCAACGTCCTCATCCGCCACGTCGGCCTCGAGTCGGTGCGCGCCCGCACCGAGGCGCTCGGCCTCACCCGCACCGCGCTGCTCGACCTCGTGCGCGACCACCGCGGTCCCGACGACGCCCCCCAACTGTCGATCGGCTCGGCGAAGGAGCTCACCTGGCTCTTCGCGTCGCTCGCCCGCGGCGAGGTCGTGAGCCCCGAGGTCTCGCAGCGCGTCGTCGGCTGGCTCTCGCTCAACGCCGACCTCTCGCTCGTGGCATCCGCGTTCGGCCTCGACCCGCTCGCGCACCGCATGCCCGACCACGGCGTGCTGCTCATGAACAAGACGGGCACCGACGGCGGCGTGCGCAGTGAGGTCGGCGTGCTCCGCGGTCCGCGTGCGAGCGTCGCCTACGCGGTGTCGATGTACTTCGCCGACACGATGCTCACCTCGCGTCTCGCTGTGCTCGACGGCATGCGCCAGGTCGGGCTGGACCTGCTCGAGTACGTGCACTGAGCCCCTCCCGAGGCGGATTCGTCACGTCACTGGGGCGACGACCGTTCCGACTGTTCGGCCGTGCCCGGAGTGCCCGCCGCGTCGGCCAGGTCGGCGAGGTCGACGTCATCCGCGCGCGTCGGGTCCTGCGTGAGCAGCGCGATCCCCTCGCGCACCGCCTCCAGCGTCTCGGGCGCCGCGAGCACGCGGAAGTGGCCCGCGACCGGAACCCGCACGTTCGTCGCGCCCTCGAGCGCGCTGCCGTCGGGCACGTGCGGGTCGAACGTGCCGAACACCGAGACGATGCGCGCGTTCACGGATGCCGCGTCCCCGAGCATCACGATCGTCTCGTCGCTCGGCAGCAGCCCCCGGATGCTCGGGTCGGCGAAGAGCCGCGCCCGCCGCGCGCCCGCGAACGGCGTGCAGATCGCCACGACTCCGCGCACGCCGAGCGCTTCGCCCTCGTCGTCGATGAGCACGTGCTTGCCGATGAGCCCGCCCTTGCTGTGCGCCACGATCACGCGTCCGGCGGGCGGCGGGGCCGACCTCGCGAGCGCCTTCGCGACCCGCGCGGCGGTCTCGGCGATCGGACGCCGGTTCGCGCGCATGCCGTGCACGACGACGACGCGGTGTCCGGCCGCGTGCAGCGCGTCGCCGAGCGGTCGCAGGAACGACCAGTGCTCGTAGACGCCGGGCAGCAGCACGACCTGCGGCTTGCCGGGGTCGCCGTGGCGCCATCCGGCGGGCTCGTGTCCGGCGCCGAACACCGCGAGCTGATGCCATCCCGCGAACGCGTAGTCGCGGGCCATCACGCCGAGCGCGGCCGGCACGCCGAGGTGCGGTGCCTCGTCGGCGGGCGCGTCGACCAGCGAGACGGGACGCCCGGCCGGCAGTCCCTGCGCGTGCCGCACGATGAGCTCGCCGACGCGCCGTCCGGCCCGGATCATGGTCTCGTGCCCGCGGCCCGGCACCTCCGCGTAGCGGCCGTCGGGCACGAGCCGCGCGACCTCCTCCGCCCACTCCCGCGGCACGATGCGGTCGTGCTCGCCGCGGATGACGAGCGTCGGCGCCGCGATCTCGGGCAGGATCAGCTCGATCCTGTGGTCGAGCATCGGCCGCAGGTTCGCCGCGTACCAGCGCGGGCCCGCCCTCGCGTAGAGCGCGATGCCGTAGCCCAGGGCCTTCGGATGCACCAGGGCGATGTCCTGCAGGAACCGCAGGGTCTGCTTGCCGAGTGTGCGCTCCCGCGGGTTCACGGTCGGCGCGATGAGCACGAGGCGGTCGACGAGCTCCGGATGCCGCGCCGCCGTCTCCGCGGCGACCTGCGCGCCCGTCGAATGCCCGACGAGCACCGGCCGGTCGATCCCCTCGGCGACGAGCAGCTCCGCGAGGAGCTCCCCCGCGGCGGGCATGCTCAACGGCTCGCGGGGCTCGGGCGCGTCGCCGAAGCCGGGCAGGTCGAGCGCGTGCACCGTGCCGGTCGGCTCGAGCACCGCGGCGAGCTCCGACCAGTAGTCGTGCGCCATGCCGAGCCCGTGCACGAGCACGTAGTCGGGTCCGTCGGGCCTGCCCGACTCGTGGATCACGACGACGTCCTCGCCGCGGCGGAACTCGCGGGTCGGCGACATGACCGCAGTCTAGGCGCGCGTCAGTCGATGACGTCGGATGCCGCGAGCCGACGCAGCACCTCGGCGCCCGCGGGCGGGCAGCGGTCGACGTCGGCCGTCGTGACCCAGTGCAGCTCGCCCACCTCCGCCGACGCGGCGGGCGCGGCATCCGTCTCGGCTCGGAACACCCGCATGCGCACGAGCCGGCCCTCGGGCTCGCCATGCGCCTGCACGACCACCTCGAAGAGCTCGACGAGCGCGTCGGGATCGAGCTCGAGCGCCACCTCCTCGAAGGCCTCGCGGGCGGCCGCCTCGGCGGCCGTCTCGCCGGGGTCGATCTTGCCGCCCGGCATGTAGTGCACGTCGCGGTCGCGCGGTGACCATGAGCACGCGACGGTCGCGCACGAGCGCGATCGCGGCGACGAGCAGGTCGGGCAGCTGGGACATCCACTCCACCCTAGGCGGCGGCTACGCTGGCTCGCAGTCCGGTCGCGACGGCGCGACGGGGTGTCGGAGCGGAGGAGCCGGACGATGGGCGATGCGCAGCGCGGGTACGCACGGGTCGTGCAGTCGGAGGTGTACCGCGCGGGCGTGGGCGGTACGAAGCCGGCCGTGCCGGTCGACAACTCCGCGCTTGAGCAGGCCGCGCGCAAGGCTGTCTCGGCCGAGGCGTTCGCGTACCTCGCCGGCGGTGCTGGCGGCGAGGCGACCATGGCAGCGAATCGTGCCGCGTTCGCGCGCTGGCAGGTGTGGCCGCGGGTCCTCCGCGACGTCGCCGAGCGCGACCTGTCGATCGAGCTGCTCGGCAAGCGCCGCGCGACCCCGTTCATCCTGTCGCCCATCGGGGTCGCCGAGCTCGCGCACGCCGACGCCGACGTGGCCGTCGGGCGCGCGGCATCCGAGCTCGACGTGCCCTACGTGCTCTCGAACCAGGGGTCGCGGCCCATGGAGGAGGTCGCCGCCGCGATGGGGGAGGGCTCGCGGTGGTTCCAGCTCTACTGGAGTGCGTCCGACGAGCTCAACGCCTCGTTCCTGCGCCGTGCGGAGGCGGCCGGCTGCGAGGCGATCGTCGTGACGCTCGATACGCACCTGCTCGGCTGGCGCACGCGCGACCTGGATGCCGCGTTCCTGCCGTTCACACGTGGCCAGGGCATCGCGCAGTACACGAGCGACCCCGTCTTCGCCGAGCTCGTGCGCGACCGCGTCGCCCGCAGCACCGGGCCGGGCGAGCGGCCCAGGGTCACGCCGACGCTGCTCCGCTCCGCGTTCTCGATCGCGCGCTCGGCCGTCGGCACGAAGCTCGTCGACGGCGGCGTGCGCGACGCCCTGCGCTCGCCGCTGCCGCGCGCCGCGGTGGAGACGTTCCTCGACGTGTTCTCCGACCCGAGCCTCACCTGGGACGACCTCGCCCGCCTGCGCGAGTGGACGTCACTGCCCGTGCTCGTCAAGGGCGTGCTGCATCCCGACGACGCGGGTCGGGCGCTCGACCACGGCGTCGACGGCATCGTCGTGTCCAACCACGGCGGGCGCCAGGTCGACCGCTCGGTCGCCACGCTCGACGCGTTGCCCGAGATCGTCGAGCGCGTCGCCGGCCGCGTGCCGATCGTGCTCGACAGCGGCATCCGCGGCGGCGCCGACGCCGCCATCGCGCTCGCACTCGGCGCGACGGCCGTCGGCATCGGACGCCCGTACGCCTACGGGCTCGCCGTCGCCGGGCAGGCCGGCGTGCGCGAGGTCGTGCGCAACCACATCGCCGAGCTCGACCTCACGCTGGGGCTCGCCGGCCACCGCTCGGTCGCCGAGCTCGGGCCCGAGACACTGCGGGCGGCGGGCTGACGCGTCATGGGTGGATGTCGCTCGAGAACACGTCGTTCAGCGTCACCGTCGTCAGCCCGCGGTCGACGATGATCGAGCGGAGCTGGTCGAACACCGTCGTCACGGGCTTCCAGTTCAGGTGCCCGATGATGATGTGCTGCGGCAGGAACCACTGGTTCGCGAGCTCGACGATCTTCTCGGGCGGGAGCTCGGCCGAATCCGACAGCGAGCCGTACCAGAGGGTGGGCACGGTGTAGCCGAGGCCCGCGGCGACCGCGTCGACGCGCTCGTCGTGGAAGCCGAACGGCGGGCGGAAGTACGGCCGCGCGTCGACGCCGAACGACTCGCCGATGAAGTCGTGGGTCCGCTGCAGCTCGTCGGCGATGCCCGCGTCGTCGAGCGTCGTGAGGTCGGGGTGCGACCAGGTGTGGTTCGCGAGCTGCACCTGCCCCGAGGCGATGAGCGGCGCGAGCGTGGCGACGTTCTCGTCCCACGCGAAGTAGGTGCCCGTCACGAACATGGTCAGCCGGATGCCGGTGGCTGCCGCGAACGCGGCGTAGGCGGCGATGACCGCGGCGTCCGTGCCGTCGTCGATCGTCCAGGCGAGCAGCGAGCCCTCGCCGGGTAGCCGGTCGATCGTGCCGTACGGCGCGGGAACCTTCGCGATCGACGGTGCGCCCTGCGGCGGCACCGCGGGCGGCGGTCCGGCCTCGACCGCGATCGGCGGCGGGGCATCCGGCATCGTGGGCTGCGGCGCGGGCCCGGTCGACGTGGTCGTCTCGCCGACGGCGACGGGCGTCGCGCACGCCGACAAGGCGGCGAGCGCCGCGGATGCCCCCACGGCCAGCGCCGCGCGTCGTGTCAGGTCCCCCATGCGTCCCCCCAGGCGTCCGTGGGCTACTTCGTCAGCGTCCGCACGAGTGCGACCGCCTCCTTCGGCGAGACCTCGGGCAGGTACGCCCGGCCGATCGCGACGCCGATGGTCGGCAGCGCGAGCGGATCGGGGTAGGCCATCGAGATGGTCTCGTAGTCGGGATTGAACTTGGCCTTGAACCGGAACAGCGACGAGAACCCGTAGGCGGGCTCGAGCGTGCGTCCCAGGAACTCGAGCAGGCGCGTCATCGCCGTCGGCTCGGGCGGCTCCTCGCCGGCGGCGAGCGGCTTCGTCGCGAGCGGCGCACCCGACAGGCTCAGGACCTCGTGGCCCTCCTCCTTCATGTGCAGGGCGGCCGACGCGATGAGGAACTCCATGATGCCGTTCATGCTGTGGTCGGTGCGCCGCATGAAGTCGATGGTCCAGCCGACCACGTCGCCGTCGCGGTAGACGGGCAGCCAGCTCGTGATCGCCTGGATGCGGCCGTCGGGCCCGACCGCGAGCATGAGCCGTACGTCGGGATCCTTCAGCTCGTCCATGCCGCCGAGCGTGAAGCCCATCTCGGGGAGCTCCTTCTCGGAGACCCACTCCTCGGAGATCGCGGTGATCTCCGCGACCGTCGGCCGCGGGAGCTCGTCCCACGTCGTCCACACCGTGGTCATGCCCTCCTTGATGCCGCGGTTCAGGGCCTGGCGCACCTTCTGCCACGGCTTGCCCGTGAGCTCGAGGCCGGTCGTCCGCACGAGCGTCTCCTCGCCGACCGACGTGTGCTGCCAGCCGAGCTCCTCGAACACGGGCAGGTACTGCGGGTGCACGCTGTAGAAGACGGGCACCCAGCTGTTCGCGTCGCAGAACGCGGCGAACTCGCGGATGACCCGTCCGGCCTCCTCCGGGCGGCAGATCGGGTCCGACATCGTGATCGCGATCCCGTTGACGACGCGGTACGCCACCGCCGACTCGCCGTCCGCACTGAACCAGGGCACGTTGCCCGGCCAGGTGCCCATGAACCCGAGGGTGCCGCCGCCGTTGCGCCGGATGATCGCGCGCAGCTTCAGGCGGTCGGCGAAGCCGAGCTCGGCCTTCGTGTGCCGCATCAGCCGGATCGCCGCAACGATGAAGATCGCCCAGAACAGCGGCCCGACCACCTGGTACGCGATGCTCGTGAGGTCGTGCGCCGGGATCACGATCGGGTCGACCACCGCGAGGAAGTGCGGCGGCACGAACCGCTTGAGCGTGTCGACGAGCAGGTCGACGGGGCTCGCCGTCGGCCAGTACTCGCCGATCGTCGCGAACCCGATCGCGTAGTACGCCGCCGCGAGCGCGACGAACGAGACGACGACCGTCGTGACGAACCGCGCGAACGAGCCCCGCGGCGAACGGACCTGGAAGTGCCGGCGGGTCACCGTGAGCATCACGATGATGGCGATCGGCAGCGCGAGCACGGCGAGCGCCCAGACGATCAGCTCGCCGATGTCGAACACCGTCCAATCGCCGCTCTCCACGTCGGCGGTCGTGACCGTGACGTCGAACGCCGTGCGGGCGAACAGCAGGATCGCCACGTTCACCGAGATCGCGAGCCAGCGGGCGAAGCGACGGCCGGCGCGCAGTCCCCACGCCGCGAGCAGGAGCAGCAGCACCGGCACGAACGACAGCAGGAACATCCCGAAGCCCTGCGAGCTCAGCACCGCGAGCTGCTTCAGGCACTCGTCGGTGACGGCGGATGCCGCGGCCCCGCACTGCGAGATGAGCACGTCGATGTCGACCGGGTCGTCGTCGTAGAGGTAGGAGCCGAACCCGAACGGCGTGAGCTCGGTGCGGTTCACGAACGCGACGATCGGACCGATCGCGGTCACCGCGACGACGGCCGCGACGAGCGTGCGGGTCTCGGCGTGCGAACTGCGGCGGGCCCGGAGCGTGGAGGCGTCGCGCGTGAGGAGCGCCCCGAGGAACAGGCCGACGATCGCCGCGATGAGCCGGTAGACGTTCGACGAGTCGCCGTCGTAGAGCACGAACACGAGGATGAACGCGAACGTCACGATCCGGATGCGGCGGCGCCACAGTACGCCCATGAACGCCGTCGAGGTGATGAGCGCGCCGACGATGCCCGCGAGCGGATCGAGCGTGAGGTCGGCCGACGTGCCCGTCGCCCACCACTCGCCGTAGAGCGACCCGAACCACTGCAACCAGGTGCCGAGCGCGACCCCGAGGATGCCGGTCACGAGGAACGCGACGATCGCGCGCCACGTGCCCATGCGGCGCTCGGCGATGCCGAGCAGCAGGAACGACAGCATGACGCCGAACACGAGCTGGAACGGGTCGAACGGGATGAACAGGGCCGTGACGACGGTCCACCACTGCGTCCCGTCGATCGTCGTGACGACCCCGGCGGCCCAGGCGTTCGCCGTGGCATCCGATGCCTCGCCGACGATCGTGCCGGTGACGATGGAGGTGACGAGCAGCAGCACCGCGAACGCGATGCTGAACGGCACCCTGCGGGCGAAGCCCGCGAGCGCCTCGCCCGTGGTGCGCAGCCGGCCCTTCGGCTCGACGTCGGTGATTGTGGGATCGGTCTCGGTCACGGGGCCGCCAATCCGAGTCGTGGGTAGAGCACCTCGAATCCCTTCTCGAGTCCGCCGAGGAGGCCGCTCACGCCGTGGTCGGCGTCGGGCACCACGTAGAACGTCGTCTGCATGCCGGCCTGCATCGCGGCATCCGACAGCCGTTGCGTGCCCGGGGCGAACTCGCCGTCGTTCGCGCCGATCGTGAAGATCGCGACCGAGTTCGGGTACGGCGCCTTCTGCGCCATGATCGTCGCGGGCTTCACCGCGTCGTACGCCGCCTGGTCGCCGTCGAACACCGCGTCGAGCACGTGGTCGGGCTGCTCGGCGCCCTGGTACTCGGTGGGCGACACGGCGAGGATGTTTCCGAACACCTCGGGGTACTTCGAGCCGAAGTACGCGGCGCACTGGCCCCCGTTCGAGTACCCGGCGACGGTCGTGAACTGCGGACCCTGCAGCACGCGCAGGTGGGTCTTCGCCCACGGCACCACGTCCTGCATGATGTACGTCTCGACGTGGCCCATGACGGTGTCGAGGCAGAGCGGGTCGACGTTGGGATCGCCGAGTTGGTCGACGACGAGCGCGATCGGCGCGAGCCCCTGGTTGCGCGACGCGAAGTCGTCGAGCACCTGGGCGATGAAGGTCGCGTCGGGGTCGCCCGGCTGGCCCATCATCATGATGACGAGGGGCAGCGCCGGGGCGTTGTCGACGAGTGCGGCCGGCGGCAGGTAGAGCTGCGGCTCGCGGGCCGGGAAGCCCGAGTTCGGGTTCGGGATGTTGCCCTCGGGCGTGCCGATCCGGCCCTTCTCCGGCATGCCGGCCGGTGGCGTCCACGTGAGGTAGAGCGGCTCGGCGGGGTCGGCCGAGGGGCTCGCGCTCGGGTCGTCGAGGTCGATGGTGCCCGCGGTGGAGATGCCCATCAGGGCACCGAGCGTGCGGTCGAGGCCGTAGGCGGCGTTGATGCCGAACAGGGCCGTGAGCGAGAAGATCGGCACCGCGAGGATCGCGATCAGCTTGCGCCACCAGCGGGAGTACCAGAGGTTCCAGACGGCGAGTGCGCAGCCGGCGAAGGCGCCCGCCACCCAGAACCACACCTCGGGCAGGATCGGCCCGGCGATCGCCCCGAGCACGTTCACGCTGACCCAGAGGATGCCCGCGCCGACGATGGCGCCGACGATGAGCACCACGATGGCCGTGAGCACCCACGACCAGCCGGGACCGCGGCCGAGCAGGTAGAGGAACACGGCGGCGGCGATGGCGTACACCGTGTACAGGAACGGTCCGTCGACGATGTTGACGTCAAGCAGGAAGTTCCACACCGTCGCCCCCCTCGGACACCGGACGTGATGGGGCACAGCGTAGCGCCCGTAGGATGGTGGAACCGTGTCGTCTCCGGGCAATTCGCCCGATCCCCGCACCATTGGAGCCACCGTGGCCGCACCCAGCCGTCTCGAGTCCGTCATCGCCCTCGCCCAGCACCGGGGCTTCGTCTTCCAGGCCGGCGAGATCTACGGCGGTTCCCGGTCCGCGTGGGACTACGGACCCCTGGGCGTCGAGCTGAAGGAGAACATCAAGCGCCAGTGGTGGCGCACGATGGTGACGAGCCGCGCCGACGTCGTCGGCCTCGACTCGAGCGTCATCCTGCCCAAGCAGGTGTGGGTGGCATCCGGTCACGTCGGCGTCTTCACCGACCCGCTCGTCGAGTGCCTGCACTGCCACAAGCGCTTCCGCGAGGACCACCTCATCGAGGCCTACGAGGCGAAGAAGGGCCGCGAGCCCGAGAACGGCATGGCCGACATCGTGTGCCCGAACTGCGGCACCCGCGGCCAGTGGACGCCGCCCCGCGACTTCAACATGATGCTGCAGACGTTCCTCGGCCCCGTGCAGGACGAGTCCGGCCTGCACTACCTGCGCCCCGAGACCGCGCAGGGCATCTTCACGAACTTCGCGAACGTCCTGCAGGCGTCGCGCATGAAGCCGCCCTTCGGCATCGGCCAGATCGGCAAGTCGTTCCGCAACGAGATCACGCCCGGCAACTTCATCTTCCGCACGCGCGAGTTCGAGCAGATGGAGATGGAGTTCTTCGTCGAGCCCGGCACCGACGACGAGTGGTTCCAGTACTGGGTCGACCAGCGTTGGAACTGGTACATCGACCTCGGCATCGACCCCGAGAACCTGCGGCTCTTCGAGCACCCGAAGGAGAAGCTGTCGCACTACTCGAAGCGCACGATCGACATCGAGTACCGCTTCGGCTTCCAGGGCGGCGATTGGGGCGAGCTCGAGGGCGTCGCGAACCGCACCGACTTCGACCTCTCGACGCACTCCGAGCACTCCGGCAAGGACCTCTCGTACTTCGACCAGTCGAAGAACGAGCGCTGGGTCCCCTACGTCATCGAGCCCGCGGCGGGCCTCACCCGCTCGCTCATGGCCTTCCTCGTCGACGCGTACGACGTCGAGGAGGTGCCGAACGCGAAGGGCGGCACCGACAGCCGCACCGTGCTCCGCCTCGACCCGCGCCTCGCGCCCGTCAAGGCCGCCGTGCTCCCGCTGAGCCGCAACGAGCGCCTCTCGCCCCTGGCGCGCGACATCGCCGCCTCGCTGCGCAAGCACTGGAACGTCGACTTCGACGACGCCGGCGCGATCGGCCGTCGCTACCGCCGCCAGGACGAGATCGGCACCCCGTTCTGCGTCACGGTCGACTTCGACTCGCTCGACGACAACGCGGTGACCGTGCGCGAGCGCGACACCATGGGCCAGGATCGCGTGCCGATCGCGGAGCTCGAGGGGTACCTCGCGGCTCGCCTGCTCGGCGCGTAGCGGGGCGGCTCGCCTGCTCGGCGCGTAGCGGGGCGGCTCGCCTTTCGGTCCGCCCCGGCGGCGCGGCGCCGCCCGTCCTCGCCCCCGGCTCGACCGGGATTCAGGCGATCGCGCGCGATTCAGGCAGCAACCCGCGATTCCAGCCTGAGCTGCGCACGCTTGCCTGAATCGCGTTCGTGCGGTGCTCGGCGCGCCCGGCACAGGCGACGGATGCCGCGGAGGCGCGTCGAGAGCATCGCCATCATGCACGTGGCATCCGCCGGCTTCTTCGACGTCGGCCCCGACGATTCCGACTCCGAGCGCGCGGTCGAGGTCCCGCCGACTCCGCCGTGGCTGCAGCGCCCCAGGACGTGATCCCCGGTCGCGTCGTGCTCGACGAGCTCGTGCACCGCGACGACGCGACGGCGGTGCTCCTGCGCGAAGTCCGTGTGTACCCCGATGGCGTCGAGCTCCGGATCCGGTGGGTTCGGCGGCGCCGAGGCGAGAGCGAACGCGAATGGCACCGATGGATCCAGGAGCGCCACATGGTGCCGCCGTCGGACGACGTGGAGCCAGATGACCTGCACGTCGGCGTTCGACTGGCCGATGGCACTCGGGTGCTCCCGCTCGGCATGCGTCGCGCCTGGCAGCCCGATGCGGACCGGGTCCCGCCGACCCTGACGGTGCTGGGCGGGGGAGGCGGCGGCGGACTCGACCAGTACGACGGCGCCGTCAACGCGTGGCTCTGGCTCGGCGGTCCGGTCGAGGGTGCCCTCGACGCCGTCCTGCAGTGGCGCGCCATCGGACTCGACGAGACGAGCGTGCGCATCCCGGCCGAGCTCGTGCAGACGGCCCCGTCCGCACGACCGCTGTGGCCCTGAGCCAGCTCGCAGCAGGCCTTCTCACGCCCGAGTTCCGGCGGACCTTCTCTCCGCGGAAGCGGTAGATCGATCGATCCGGCCACAAATCGACAAGTCGACTTGTCGACAAATCGACCAGTCGACTTGTCGACTTATCGACCAGTCGACAAATCGACCAGTCGACTTGTCGACTTATCGACCAGTCGACAAATCGACCTCTCGACAAGTCGACGTGTTTACCGGTTCTGCGGACGGACACTCCCGCGAATCAGGCGATCACACGAGATTCAGGCAGCAAAGCATCGGTTTCTGCCTGAATAGCGGACGTTCGCCTGAATCGGGAACTGGGTCCACGCCCAACGCCGCGCTCTACGCGCGCAACGTCGGTCGAGGACGCGCCCAGCCGAGACGCGACGCGCGGGCTCCGCGCCGGGCGGCTACGCGCGCCGCGTCAGGCAATGGCGCAGCGCTACGCGCGCAGCGCCGCCCACTCGCGGCGGAGGATCCCGTAGACCGCGGTGTCCTGCCACTCGCCGTCGTTGAACTCCTCCTCGAGGAGGGTCGCCTCGCGACGCATCCCGAGCCGTTCGCAGAGGGCGGCGGATGCCGCGTTCCGCGCGTCGAGGAAGGCCTGCACGCGGTGCGGGTTCAGGTGCTCGAACGCGAAGTCGCGCACCGCGGTCGCCGCCTCGCGGGCGTAGCCCCTGCCCTGGAAGTCGGGATGGAGCACCCATCCGAGCTCCAGCTGCGCGTGCTGCACGCTCGAGACGCGGATCATGACGTCGCCGATCAGGCGGTCGCGGTCGGCCGGCACCGGTCCGTCGGCGGCGGCTCCCGGCAGCATCGCGGCGAAGAAGACGAAGTCCCCGTCGGCGGCGAGCATCCGGCCGGCGGCGCGGCGCGCGGTGTGGGCGTACGCCTCCGCTCGCTCGCGCATCGGCCACGGGAGGTACCGGAGCACCTCGGGGATGCGCTGGTACTCGTACACCTCGGCCGCGTCGGAGGCCTCGAGCGGCCGCAGCACGAGCCGCTCGGTCCGGAGCGGCTGCTCGGTCAGCGCGGCGGCGTCGTACGGGAAGCGGAGCGCGGGCGGTCCGTCGGCGGCCGCCGCGGCGGGGCGCTCGGGATCGGCGAGCAGGTCGGAGGTGGACATCGCTCCGGTCACGAGGCGTCGGCCTGCTCGGCCCGCTCCGCGGCATCCGTCGACGCGGCACCAGCCGAACCGGGCGCCGACGAAGGCGTCGCCGAAGCATCCGCCCGCACCGCCTGCGCGCCCGCGTCGGGCTTCACGCCGAAGAGCGCCTCGAGCCCGTCGATCCAGGCGGCCTGCTCGCCCGCCCGGGCGAGCTCGCGCGACCGCACCATGGGCGTGTGCAGCAGCACGCCGGCCATGTGGCGCAGGGCGGCCTCGGTGCGTCCGTCGTCGTCGCCGCGGGACTTCGCCCGCTCGATCTCGGCGTCCATGAGGTCGAAGACGTGGCGGCGCAGGGCGACGACGGCCGGCGCGAGGTCGCGCTCCTCGCCGGTGTCGCCGAACGCGCGGGCGTCGTGGTCCACGATCGTGCGCGCGGCATCCGTGGCACCCAGCTCCTCGAGCGGCGCATGGATCTTGATCGTCTCGAGGTCGAGCAGCTCGACGCCGGGCATGTCGACGACGTCGGGGGCGACGTTGCGGGGGAGTCCGAGGTCGATCACGAGCTGGCGCGACTCGGCGGCCGAGGCGGGGTCGGCGGCCGAGGCCGCACCTGGCAGTGTCGCCACGGTGCCGGCGGATGCCGCGAGCTCCTCGCGTCCGACGGCGATGAGCGCGCGGTCGACGACGTGGTGCTCGGCCGTGGTGCAGGTCACGATGATGTCGGCGTCGGCGGCCGCCGCGGCGAACTCGCCACGCGGAACGGCGGCGATGCCGTGGTTCGCCGCGAACTTCGCACCGCGACCCGATGGCGAGTGCACGCGCACGTCGGTGACGCCGCGGTCGCGGAGGGCCGCGAGCGAGGCACCGGCGAACCGGCCCGTGCCGACGAGCAGCACGCGGGTCTGCGCCCAGTCGGAGACGCGGCTCTCGGCGAGGTCGAGGGCGAGGCGCACGAGCGAGCGGCCCTCGCCGCCGATGCCGGTCTCGTTCTTCACGCGTCGGGAGGTCTGCGAGGCGCGCTGGAAGAGGCGCTCGAGCTCGGGGGTCGTGGTGCCCTCGGCGCGCGCCTGCTCGAGCGAGCGGCGCACCTGGCCGGCGATCTCGCCCTCGCCGACGACGACCGACTCGAGCCCGGAGGCGACGGCGAAGAGGTGCCCGGCCACGGCGTTGCCGTGCACGAAGCCGAAGGTGGTGCGCAGCTCCTCGGCCTCGAGCCCCGCGACCGTGCCCACCGCGCGGATCGCCTCGTGCACCGCGGCGACCGGCGAGGCGCCCTCGGGGGTGTCGAGGTCGAGGTAGGCCTCGAATCGGTTGCACGTCGCGACGACGACCGCGCCCTGGAGCGAGTCGTGGCCGCCGAGGATGCGGGGTGCGGCGTGCTCCGCGTTCGCCGAAAGACGCTCGAGCATGTCGAACCCGGCGTTCTTGTGACTCGCGGTGAGGCAGATGAGCACGAAGGGGATTCTACCCGCCGTCGAACGGGGGTTCGAATCAGGGTGGACGCTGAACGACTCGGAAGCCGAGGACTCCTCAGCGGCGATTCGCGGTCGCGGCGGCCTGCATGGCCGGCGTGATGATCGGGATCGGCGCGGTGAGCGGCGGAAGCTCGAGTCCCTCGGACGCGAGGGCCGTTCGGTGCATGGCCTTCCAGCTCCGGACGGTCGCGTAGAACGGCGCGTCGGCGAGCGCGTACCGGCCCACCCTGTCGGACGCGAGGATGATCGGGAGCTCGATGCTGTGGCCGTGGTGGCGGATGCGCAGCGCCGCGACCTGCACCTTCGCGCCGCCGACGACCATCGTGTCGGCGCGGATCGTGCGCACCTCGCGCCACGGGAAGTGCGCGGCCCGGCGCGGACGGCGACCGCCGTTCCAGAATGCGATGCCGAGCTCGTCGACCACGATCGAGTAGCGGGCGCCGAGGCGCACGCGCTCGTCGGCCAGCTCGTTGAGGCGCTGCTCGAGCAGCCGGCTCCGGATGCCGCAGCTGAGCTCGCCGCGGAGGGACGCCTCGAGTGCGGTGCGACGGGCGCGAGTGCGGGCCGCGCGGCCGAGCTGGGCGACCGCCCAGACGACGAACGCGATCGCGCCGATCCCGACGAGGATCATGGCGACCCGGGTGGTGGGAACCGCCGGCATGCTCGGCACGTGCTGCTCGAGCATCGGGGTTCCGGCCACGATGCCGGCGACCACCGCGACGGCGGCGAGCGCGACGAGGACGGTGAGGCTGACGCGGTGGGCGGCCGGGTTCATCGGCCCCCTCCGCCCCCCGACGTCAGGTGCCTTCGCCGCATCCAGGCAGCGCGACGAATGATGGACCTGGTGTTCGAAACGATCGGGGACACGTCGTTCTTCTTCTCCGTGGGGGGCGGAGGCGCGCCTGCGACGGCACGTCGTCGTGCGGGGAGACACGACGTGACCGACTGTATCGTGCGAGCGCTCTCATGCAACAGGGGGGAATCGCGTGTCATCGTGCCGATCGACGCGCGAATCCGTTCTTGACGAGGAAGCCTCAGTCTCGTTCCGCCGCGAAGCGGAAGCGGCCCGGCGAGGGTTCAGAGCGCCTTCGAGAACGCGACCCGATGCTCGCCGGGGCCGTCGTAGTCCCGCCACGCGCGCACGCCGTCGAAGTCGGTGTCGCCGGATGCCGCGAACCCGAGTGCGGCATGGAACGCCTGCGACCGACGGTTCGGTACGCCCGTGATGGCGTCGACGCGGTGGCAGCCGTCGGCCCGCGACTCGGCGAAGAACACCTCGTAGAGCGTTCGGGCGAGGCCGTGCCCGCGCAGGTCGGGACGCACCCCGACGAAGTGGATGTAGGCGACGCCGGGCTGCGCGTGCGAGCGGAACCCGATGAGGAAGGCGGCGAGCCCCGCGGCATCCTCGGCGTACAGGCTCGTGTCGCTGAAGTGCTGGAAGAACAGCGGCGGCAGGAGCAGGGGCAGCGGCGTTCCGGGCATGCCCCACCACTCGGGGATCGCGTCGACGACAGCGGCGTGGTCGGCGACGCGCGGCCGGCGCAGCACGGTGCCGGGCGGAAGCGCGGCATCCGCCGGGAGCTCGATGGGCGGCTGCAGCATCCGTGGTTCGCGGGCCATGCTCGATCCTCCCAGCGAGCGGCCGCGGATCACAGCCCGACCGACCGCAGAGCGGGACGCCCAGCCCGATACGCGACAATGTCACGCGTGATCCTCTCGCCGCAGCATCCCCTGTCCGCCGGCCTCACGGGCGACTCGCGCCTCGTGCGCGCCTACCGAGGGGAGCGCAGCGACACCACGCCCGTGTGGTTCATGCGCCAGGCGGGGCGCTCGCTGCCCGAGTACCGCGACCTGCGCGTCGGCACGCGCATGCTCGACGCGTGCCTCGACCCCGCCATGGCGAGCGAGATCACCCTCCAGCCAGTGCGCCGGCACAAGGTCGACGCGGGCATCTTCTTCAGCGACATCGTGGTGCCGTTGAAGCTCGTCGGCGTCGACGTCGAGATCCAGCCCGGCCGCGGCCCGGTCTTCGGGCGCGGGTACGCGGATGCCGCCGGCGTCGCCGAGCTGACGGCGGTCGACCCCGCGCGCCTCGACGAGGCATCCGGCCCCATCACCGAGGCGGTCGCGCGCACGGTCGCGGAGCTGAACCGCACGCCCCCTGAGCCCGTCGAAGGGGGTGGGTCCGCTTCGACGGGCTCGGCGACCGCGACCGCGACCCCGCTCATCGGCTTCGCGGGCGCGCCCTTCACGCTCGCGGCCTACCTGGCCGAGGGCGGCCCGTCGAAGGACCACCTCGCCGCCCGCACGCTCATGCACGCCGACCCGGGCGCATGGCGCGCCCTCATGGACTGGACCGCCGAGCTCACCGGCCGCTTCCTGCGCACCCAGGTGCTCGCGGGCGCCTCGGCCGCGCAGCTCTTCGACTCCTGGGCGGGCGCGCTCTCGCTCGCCGACTACGAGACCCACGTGGCCCCCGCGTCGGCGAAGGCGCTCGCCCACGTGCACGACCTCGAGTACCAGACCGCGGATGCCGCGGGCGCCCCCGTGACTCGCGCCGTGCCCGTCGTGCACTTCGGCGTCGGCACCGGCGAGCTGCTCGCCGCCATGCACGGCATCGGCGTCGACACCGTCGGCGTGGACTACCGGGTGCCGCTCGATGTGGCCGCGAAGCGCGTCGGCGGCGACGTGCCGCTCCAGGGGAACCTCGACCCGGCGCTGCTCGCCGCCCCGTGGCCCGTGCTCGAGGCGGCGGTGCGCGACGTGCTCGCCCGCGGTCGCGTGGCGCCGGCGCACGTCTTCAACCTCGGCCACGGCGTGCCGCCCGAGACCGACCCCACGGTGCTCACGCGGGTCGTGGAACTCGTGCACGAGGCGGGCGCATGACGGAGCCCGAGACGCACGACACCTCAGATCCTGTTGCCGGGTTCGGTGTTCCGGAGCGACACGCCGACCGATCAGCCATGGGCCAAGGCGTGTCGCCCGAAACACCGAATCCGGCAACCGCAACGGGTGCGAGCGGGGCGGGCGACGGCCACGCCACCGACGTCATCGTCGTCGGCGCCGGCGTCGCCGGCCTCGTCGCCGCGCTCGAGTGCGCGAAGGTCGGCCTCCGCGTCACCGTGCTCGAGCGGCGCGAGTCGATCGGCGGATGCGTCGGCCGCATCGAGCTCGACGGGCTCTCGCTCGACAGCGGAGCCGAGTCGTTCGCGACCCGCGGCGGCACGGTCGCCGAGCTCGTCGAGTCGCTCGGACTGTCCGACGCGGTCGAGTCGCCGAACGCCGCCGGCGCCTGGCTCGCGTGGCCCGGGTCGGGCCGCCGCCTGGACGCCGCGCCGCTGCCGCGCACGGGCATGCTCGGCATCCCCGCGAACCCGCTCGGCGACGACGTGCGCCGCATCATCGGGTGGCGCGGCGCCTGGCGCGCGTATGCCGACCGCCTCATGCCGATCCTCACGATCGGCCGGGCGCACAGCCTCGGCAAGCTCGTCCGCAGCCGCATGGGCGACGCCGTGCTCGAGCGGCTCGTCACCCCGATCTCGGCGGGCGTGTACTCGACGAACCCCGACGACCTCGACCTGGACGTCGTCGCGCCGGGCCTCAACGAGGCGATGACGCGCACCGGTTCCCTCTCGGGCGGCGTCGGCCAGCTCGTCGAGGAACGCCGCGCCGGAGGCGCCGTGCAGGGCCTCCGCGGCGGGATGCACACGCTCGTCGACGCGCTCGCCGCGCAGCTCGAGCGCTTCGGCGTCGACGTGCGCACCGGCACGGAGGCGACCGACCTCGAACGACTGGGCGGAGGAGAGGCCGCGACGACCGGATGGCGCGTGCGCGCGACCGCGCTCGCCGCACCGGCGGAGCCCTCGGCGACGGGCGAGGTCCTCGCCGCGGGCGAGCCCGTGGACGCCGAGCCGCGAGAGCTCGTGCCCGACGCGCCCTACGTGATCCTCGCGGCGCCGGCCGACACCTCGCGACGGCTGCTCGATCAAGCTGCGCTCGGGTGGGCGGATGCCGCGGACTGGCCGAGCGCGGCATCCGTCGAGCTCGTGACGCTCGTGCTCGACGCGCCCGCGCTCGGCGCGGCACCGCGCGGAACCGGCGTGCTCGTCGCCGCCGGCACGCCCGGCGTGACGGCGAAGGCACTCACGCACTCGACCGCGAAGTGGTCGTGGCTCGCGGAACTCGCCGGCGGGCGCCACGTCGTCCGCCTCTCGTACGGGCGGGCCGGCGAGGCCAACCCGCTCGACGGCCGCACCGATGACGAGGTCGCGGCGCTCGCGCTCGCCGATGCGGGCGCCCTGCTCGGCACGCCGCTCGACGCCTCGATGCTCCGGGCGTCCGGCCGCAGCGCGTGGCGCGACGCGCTCTCGCAGGCGACGATCGGCCAGCGCGATCGCGTGCGGGCGCTCGAGGACGTCCTCGCCGCCGAGCCCGGCATCGAGGCGACCGGCTCGTGGGTCGCCGGCACGGGCCTGGCCTCCGTGATCCCGCACGCGCTCGAGGCGGCACGCCGCATCCGCCACCTCGCAGTGAACCCCGGCGACGCGCCCGACGCGGCCGGGGAGACGCCGAGGGACCGCTCGGAAGGCGACGCATAGCCGGAACGGCATACTTTCTCCGCAACCCCCTTGCGCCACTTCGCACGGGGTCTACGCTGGAGGGGTCGCTGTGGTCATCCACCGGCCGGCCACAGGGGGAGATGGGGTGCACATGAAGGGCAGGATCCTCTTCGTCGTCGGGCTCGGCGTGGGCTACGTGCTGGGCACGCGCGCCGGACGCGAGCGCTACGAGCAGATCAAGCGCGCGGCCGAGAACGTCTGGAACACGCCGACGGTCCAGCAGGGCGTCGGCACCGTGAAGGAGTTCGCGATGAGCCGCGTCGGCGACCTCGGCGACACGGTGCTCGACAACGTGAAGGGCATGATCGGCAACGCCACCAAGAGCTCGGGCGCGACCAAGGCCGACGTCAACCGGGCCGCGCGCACCGCGAAGTCGAACATCTCGAAGGCCGCGACCGCCGCACGTTCGGCGGTCGACGACGCCGCATCGAAACTCGAGGACGCCGTCGACGGCGCCGCCGAGGTGGCATCGAAGTCCGCTGGATCGGGCACCTCGAAGTCGGGCTCGTCGAGCTCGAAGTCGACCGGGAAGGGCGGCACCTCGTCGCGCGGCTCCACCACGTCCGGCTCCTGACCCCCGGAGGCGATCATGTCAGCACCGTCGAATGACGACCGTTCGCTGTTCACCCTCGTCGGCGAGCTGCCCGACCGGGTGTCCGACCTCGTCCGCGCCGAGCTCGACCAGATCAAGGCCGAGATCAGCTACAAGCTCAAGCACTTCGGCATCGGGTCGGGCCTCTTCGCCGCCGCGGCGGTCGTCGGCATCTTCCTGCTCTTCACGCTCATCGTGGCGGCGATCTTCGCGCTCGCGCTCGTGATGCCGGCCTGGGCCGCGGCGCTCACGGTCTCGGGCATCCTGGTGCTGATCATCGCGATCCTCGTCTGGATCGGCGTCGTCAACTTCAAGCGCGGCAGCGAGCCGCTCGAGTCCATCGAGAGCCTGCGCAAGGACCTCGACGTGGTGAAGGGAACGGGCGAGTATGACCGCGACTGACGCCGGCAAGGTCACGGGGCGCGACGCCAAGGCGCGCCAGCGCAACCTCACGCGCCTCGAGGCGCGCGCCAACTCCGAGCGCGCCCGCAAGGAGTTCGCGGGCACGCTCGATGCGCTCGAAGACAAGCTGAACGTGCCCAAGCAGGTGCGCATCAAGACCGCGCGGGCGAAGGTCGAGTTCCGCCGCTTCGCGAAGGAGCAGCCGGGTGCGGCGATCGCCACCGGCGTGACCGTCGCCGCGGTCGTCGGCGTGACGGTCTGGCTGATCGTACGCGCCGTCGTCTCCGACAATTGATCCCGACGAGCGGATGCCGCGATGTCGTCGCTCGACGCCACGGGCGCTGAAGCCCTGCATCCCGCGCCGACGGCCGTCGAGCGCGTGGCCGACGCGGTGCGCGCCGAGATCCTGAGCGGCGAGCTCCCGGCCGACGCTCCGCTGCGCGAAGAGGCCGCGGCCGCCCGCTACGGCGTCTCGCGGCACACCGTGCGCGCCGCGTTCCAGCGGCTCGTGGCCGAGCGGCTCGCCGTCGCGCTGCCCTACCGCGGGGTGCGCGTGGCCAGTTTCGACCGCGACACGATCGTGGCGCTCCAGCAGCTCCGCGCCGCGCTCGAGGTCGAGGCGGTGCGCATCGCGCGGCAGCGCTACGGCAGCGACTGGCCGGATGCCGCGCTGGCTCCCGCCCGCGACGCGCTCGAGCGGCTCGGGGCATCAGCCGACTGGCTCGAGGCCGAGCGGGTGCACGCGGACTTCCACCGGGCGCTCGTCGCGGCATCCGGGAGCCCCCGTATCATCGAGGCGCACGCCGCGCTCGGCAGCGAGCTGCTGCTGTTCCTGCTGCACGTGCGACCGCACTACACGATCGAGTCGCTCGTGGTCGAGCACCGCGAGCTGCTCGACGCGGTGCAGTCCGAGGGCCCCGAGGCCGTGCGGGAGCATCTCGAGCACTCCACGCGCCTGCTCGTGGAGGACTGAGGCCGCGCCCGGGCGGCCCGATCGAAGGAGATCGACATGACCCACGATTCCGCTGCGGCATCCGGCGGGGCCGCACCCGGCCGCCCTGACGAGGCCGCGACGCAGGCGTTCGCCGACCGGGTCTTCGGCTCGGTGCTCGGCGCGATCGAGCTGCTGAGCATCCACCTCGGCGATCGGCTCGGGTGGTACCGCGCGCTCGACGATTCGGGGCCGCTGTCGTCGACCGAGCTGGCCGAGCGCACGGACACGGTCGAGCGGTACGCCCGCGAGTGGCTCGAGCAGCAGGCCGTCAACGGCATACTCACCGTCGACGGGTCGGATGCCGCGGCGCCCGCGTCCGAGCGCCGGTTCGCGCTGCCCGCGGCGCACGCCGAGGTGCTCACCGACGCCGCGTCGCTCGATTACCTGGCGCCCGTCGCGCGCATGATCACGGCGGCCGGGATGCGGGCCGCGTCGCTCGTGGAGGCGTACCGCGGCGGCGGCGGCGTCACGTGGGAGCAGTTCGGCGACGACGCCCACGAGTCGCAGGCCGACGTCAACCGGCCGTGGTTCGAGCGGCGCCTCGGCGACGCGGTCGCGTCGGTCGCCGAGCTCGACGCGGTGCTGTCGCGGCCGGGCGCCCGCATCGCCGACATCGGCTGCGGGCACGGCTGGTCGACGCTCGCGCTCGCCCGTGCGTACCCGTCGGCACGGGTCGTCGGCATCGACGTGGACGAGCCGTCGATCGCTGCCGCCCGCGAGAACGCTGAGGCCGCGGGGCTCGCCGATCGGGTCGAGTTCCGGCTGGCCGGCGGCGAGGAGCTCAGCGAGCCGGGCGCGTTCGACGCCGCCTTCGTCTTCGAGGCGCTGCACGACATGCCGCGGCCCGTCGAGGTGCTCGACGCGATGCGCCGGGCGGTGCGCGACGACGGCGCGGTCGTGATCATGGACGAGGCGGTCGCGCCCGGGTTCGCCCCCGACGGCGACGACGTCGAGCGGCTCATGTACGGGTACAGCATCCTGATGTGCCTGCCCGACAGTCTCGCGACACCGGGGTCGGTCGGCACCGGCACGGTCATGCGACAGTCCACGCTCGAGCGGTACGCGACCGAGGCCGGGTTCTCGCGCATCGAGGAGCTGCCCATCGAGGGCTTCGCGCTGTTCCGGTTCACGCGGCTCGTGCACTGACGGCGGACGCGGCATCCGCTGCGCCGCTTCGACGTGGTCTGCGCCCGTACACGTGGCGCGATGCGCGTAGAAGTGGCGCGGCGGCGGCCCGGACACCGCCGGAGTAGGCTCCGGCGCGTGGGGAGCGGGGCGGCGGAACGCATCTCGCCGATCGACGCGGCGACGCTGGGCATCAGCGTGCACGGCGGCCAGCCCTACCTCATCACGCTGGCCGGCGTCCTCGGTCCGGGCGACCTCGTCGACGCGGCCGGGCGACCGGATGCCGCGGCGATCCGTCGGCTGCTGGCCGGCCGGATCGGGGGGGTCCCGGGGCTCGCGCAGCGTGCGGTGCTGCGCGACGACGCGTGGTGGTGGGAGCCGCGCGATCCCGACCTCGCGGCGCACGTGCGGATCGAGGAGCCCGGAGCGGGGACTCACGGCTTCGAGGCCGTGTGCGGGCGCCTCCTGATGCGGCCGCTGCCGCCCGATCGCCCGCTCTGGGAGATCGTGCTCGTGCCCGGCGCCCGTCCCGGCGGCTGCGGCATCGTGATCCGCTTCCACCACGTGATCGCCGACGGCGCGCACGCGGTGGCGCTCGTCGAGGAGCTCTTCGACCCGGCGGGGGACGACAGCGGGGAGCCGTTCGGCGGACCGGCGGCGAGCTCCGCCGCCGCGCCGATCGCAGGCCCAGCCGCCGCGCCAGCCGCCGCCCCGACCGCAGCCCCAGCCGCCGCCCCGGCCGCGGCTCCGTCCCGCCCGCCGTCCCGCACCGCCGTCCTCGCCTACCGCATCCGCCAGTTCGTGCGCCCGTGGATCCGCTCGCGGACGCTGCTCGGCCCGCTCGGGCCGCGCCGGGATGCGGCCGGGGCATCCGTCGACCTGGACCGACTGCATCACGCGGCGCACGCCGCCGGCGGCACGATCGGCGACGCGTTCCTCGCCGCGGTCGGACGCGGACTCGCGCACGCGATGCGCGCGGCGGGAGAGCGCGTGCCGGCGACGATCACGGTCTCGCAGCCCGTGCGCCTCGCCTCGCGCGACGGGCAGCTCAACTCGGTCGGCGTGATGCTCGCGCCGGTGCCGCTCGGCGGCACGATGCCGGACGCGATGCGGCGGATCGCGCGCACGACGACCGCGGCCAAGCCGGTGGCGCGCGCCGCGGGCACGGTCATCCGCTCCCCGAGGGCCGCGCGCGGGTTCGACGCGTTCGCGCGGCACCAGCACCTCATCGCTGCCGTCGTGTCGAACGTGCCCGGCCCGAGCCGCCGGCTCGCGCTCGCCGGCTCGCCGCTCGTCGAGCTGCTGCCGCTCGGCCCCCTCGCGGGGAACGTGCGCATCGGCGTGACCGCCGCGTCGTACGACGGGCGCTTCTGGCTCGCCGTCGTGACGGACGCCGACCACGTGATCGGGGCCGCCGAGGTCGCCGACCGCATCGCCGGCGCGCTGGAGGAGCTCGACGCCTGAGCCCTTTTGGCCGATGGGGCTGGAAGGGGGAGACTGGAGGCATGTCTTCCCCCGCTGCCGAAGCGGCAGCCGACGCGCTCCAGACCGATTCCACCGCCGAGCAGTCTCCCGAGGGCTACACGGTGTTCGCCGTGTTCCGCAAGGACCCGGCGCGCCCCGACGACCTCGACGGGCACGACGTGCCCCGCTTCGTGCGCGAGCTCGACGACATGATCGGCCTCGTCGAGGACGAGGACGTCGTGGTGCGCGGCATCTACGACGTCTCGGGCCTCCGAGCCGACGCCGACGTGATGCTGTGGCTGCACGGCCCGACCGCCGAGGGGCTGCAGTGGGCGCTTCGCGAGCTGCGCCGCGCGCGCCTGTTCCGCGCCCTCCTGCCGACGTGGAACGCCATGGGCGTGCACCGCGACGCCGAGTTCAACAAGGCGCACGTGCCCGGCTTCCTGCGGGGCATCGAGCCGAAGCAATGGCTCACCGTCTACCCGTTCGTGCGCAGCTACGAGTGGTACCTCCTGCCGCCCGAGGAGCGCGGACGCATGCTCGCCGAGCACGGCCGCAAGGGCGCCGCGTTCACGGGCGTCATCGCCAACACGGTCGCGTCGTTCTCGCTGGGCGACTACGAGTGGCTGCTGCCGCTCGAGGCCGACGAGCTCACCGACCTGGTCGACCTCATGCGCGACCTGCGCGCCACCGACGCGCGCCGTCACGTGCGCGAGGAGGTCCCGTTCTACACGGGCCGCCGCGTGTCCACCGCCGAGCTCGTCGAGGTGGTGCAGTAGTGGCGGCGGTCAACCTCGGCTCCACGGGCGCCGCGGATGCTGCGGACTCCGCGCATCGCGGTCGCAAGCCCGCCCCCGCGGCATCCGCACCCTGTGCGCCCGGAGCGATCGTGCCGGGCGCGACGCCCGCCGCCCAGGGCGGCGCCGAGCACGTGACGGAGCCGGTCGCCTACGACGCGATCCTCCTCGCCGGCTTCGGCGGGCCCGAGGGCCAAGACGACGTCATCCCGTTCCTGCGCAACGTCACGAGCGGGCGCGGCATCCCCGACGAGCGGCTCGAGGAGGTGGCGCACCACTACCGTCACTTCGGCGGCGTCAGCCCGATCAACGAGCAGAACCGGCAGCTGAAGGCGGCGCTCGAGGCGGAGCTCGCGCGGCGCGGCGTCGACCTGCCGGTCATCTGGGGCAACCGCAACTGGGACCCGTACCTCAACGACGCCCTCGCCGAGGCGAAGGAGCGCGGCTTCGCGAAGCTCATCGCCATCGCGACGAGCGCCTACAGCTCGTACTCGAGCTGCCGCCAGTACCGCGAGGACTTCGCCGACGCGCTCGCCGACACCGGCACGGGCGACGAGATCCAGATCGACAAGGTGCGCCAGTTCTTCGACCAGCCCGGCTTCGTGCAGCCGTTCATCGAGGGCGTGCGCGACGGCATCGCCGGGCTCGTGGCGGACAACCCGGGACTCGACCGCACGACCGAGGTCGAGGTGCTGTTCGCCACGCACTCGATCCCGTCGACGGATGCCGCGAAGTCGGGTCCGGCCGAGCGCGGATTCGGCGAGGGCGGCGCCTACGCGGCCCAGCACCGCGCGGTGGCCGAGGTGGTCATGCGCGAGGCCGGCGCGACCGAGGTGCCCTGGCAGCTCGTCTACCAGTCGCGGTCGGGGCCGCCCTCGATGCCGTGGCTCGAGCCCGACATCAACGACGCCATCGAGCAGCTTCCCGCCGCGGGCCGCAAGGCCGTCGTGATCGTGCCGCTCGGGTTCGTGAGCGACCACATGGAGGTGCTCTGGGACCTCGACAACGAGGCGCTCGAGACGGCTCAGGAGCACGGCCTCGCCGCCGTGCGCGTGCCGACGCCGGGCACCCACCCGGCGTACGTCGCGGGGCTCGTCGACCTCGTGCTCGAGCGGGTGCAGGGCACGCCCGTCGCCGACCGTCCGGCCATGACCGAGCTCGGTCCCTGGTACGACGTGTGCCGACCCGGATGCTGCGAGAACGTGCGCCTCGGCTTCCGCCCGGCGCTGGCGGGGATCGCGCCGTGAGCGGCTCGAACGTGATCCGCGTCGGCACCCGCGCGAGCGCGCTCGCCATGGCGCAGACGACCCAGATCGCCGAGCGCATCGCGAAGGCCGCCAAGGCCGACATCGAGCTCGTGCCCGTGACGACCGAGGGCGACACGTCCCGCGCCTCGCTCGCATCGCTCGGCGGCACGGGCGTGTTCGCCGCGGCCCTGCGCGAGGCGCTGCTGCGCGGCGAGGTCGACATGGTCGTGCACTCGCTGAAGGACCTGCCCACGGCCGACCACCCCGGCCTGCGCATCGGGGCGATCCCGAAGCGCGCGGACGCCCGCGACGCGCTCTGCGCCCGCGACGGCCTCGTGCTCGCCGACCTGCCCGAGGGCGCTCGCGTCGGCACCGGGTCGCCGCGGCGCATCGCGCAGCTCGCCGCCGCCCGCCCCGACGTCGTCGCCGTCGACATCCGCGGCAACGTCGACACGCGGCTCGGCAAGGTCGCCTCGGGCGAACTCGACGCCGTGCTGCTCGCGGCCGCGGGCCTCGGCCGGCTCGGGCGATCGGATGCCGCGACCGAGCTGCTCTCGCTCGGCTCGTGGCCCACGGCACCCGGCCAGGGTGCCCTGGCGATCGAGGTCCGCCGCGAGCGCGGCGACCGCGCGCTGGAGCGTGGGCTCGAAGCCGTGGACCACGCCACGACCCGCGCCACGGTGCTCGCCGAGCGACTCGTGCTCGCGGGCCTCGAGGCCGGTTGCGCGGCGCCCGTGGGTGCAAGCGCCTTCATCGAGGACGAACTTCTGTTCCTGTCCGCGAGCGTGTACAGTGCCGACGGGACGGGGCAGCTGACCAGTTCGCATGCCGCCACCCCCGACAGCCGCTCGGCCGCCGATCTGGCGGACGCGGCCCGTGACGTCGCCGATCGCGTCGTCGCAGAACTCCTCGGCAACGGCGCCGCCGATCTTGCACCTCGTGAGGAGTCACCGTGAGCGAATTCGAATGGACCGGCGCGATCGGACTGCCGTTCCACGACGGCAAGCCGCTCGCCGGATGGCGCGTGCTCGTGCCCAGGGGCGGACCCTGGGGCGACGGCGTCGCCGCTGCGCTGCGCGCGCGCGGCGCGACCCCGATCGTGGCGCCGATGATCAACTTCGCGCCCACCGACGACCAGCCCGCCCTCGAGGCGGCCCTGGCCAAGCTCGCCGGCGGCGGATTCGACTGGGTCACCGTCACGAGCGCCACCACGGTCGACGTGCTCGCGTCGTACGGTGCGGTCATTCCGGCCTCGACGAAGGTCGCCGCGGTCGGCGAGACCACCGCGGCCGCCCTCGTCGCGGCCGGCTACCACGCCGACATCGTCCCCTCGGAAGACAACTCCGCCCGCGGCCTGCTCGAGGAGTGGGAGGCGGCGACCGAGGGCGAGAAGGGCCTGCGCGTGCTCGCGCTGCGCTCCGCGATCGCGAAGCAGGTGCTCTCGATCGGGCTCGCCCGCATCGGCCACCACGTCGAGGCGGTCGTCGCCTACCGCACGATCGGCGTACCGGTCGCGGCGAAGGTGATCGACGACGTGCGTGCGGGCAACGTGCACGCCGTGCTCATCACGTCGGGCAGCGTCGCCGAGCAGGTGCAGCAGCAGCTCGGCCCCATCCCCGAGTCGATCCTCGTCGCCGCCATCGGCCCGCAGACCCAGCGGGATGCCGCGCAGATCGGCCTCCGCGTCGACGTCATCGCCCGCGAGCGCAGCGCCGAGTCCCTCATCGACGCGCTCGTCGAGGCGGCCACCGCGCGAGCCTGACGCTCCGCCCCCTCCGGGCGACTCCCGCCACGCGCGCTCACGTCGTGCGCAATTCAGGTCGGCGCACGGCGCGTCGCGCCGACGCGTCGCCATCCGGGTCCGCGACACGCCTCCACACCTGAATTGCGCACAACCCGAGCGGATGCTGCGGCGGCCCCGCTCCCGTCGGGCGAGCGCCCAGCCGGCGCAACGTAGGCTGTTCGGGTGACTTCCACGCCCCTTCCCCGAGTTCGACCGCGCCGTCTTCGCGGGACGCCGGCGCTGCGGCGGCTCGTGTCGGAGACCCGCCTGCACCCGTCCGACCTCGTGCTGCCGCTGTTCGTCCGCGAGGGGATCACCGCACCCATGCCGATCGCGTCGATGCCCGGCGTGGTGCAGCACTCGCTCGAGAGCCTGCCCGCCGCGATCGACGAGGCTGCAGCGGCCGGTGTGGGCGGGGTGATGCTGTTCGGCGTGCCCGAGGTGCGCGACGCCCGCGGCTCAGGGGCGACCGATCCCGAGGGCATCCTCAACGTGGCCACGCGCGTCGCCGTCGAGGCATCCGCGGGCCGGCTCGTCGTGCAGACCGACCTGTGCCTCGACGAGTTCACCGACCACGGCCACTGCGGCGTGCTCAGCCCGTCGACGAGCTCGGGGACCGGGTACGTCGTCGACAACGACGCCACGCTCGAGCGCTACCGGGCGATGGGCCTCGAGCAGGCCCGCGCCGGGTCCCAGGTGCTCGGCCTCTCGGGCATGATGGACGGCCAGGTCGCCGCCGTGCGCGACGCGCTCGACGACCAGGGGCACACGGACGTCGCGATCCTCGCCTACTCGGCCAAGTACGCGTCGGCCTACTACGGCCCGTTCCGCGACGCCGTCGAGTCGACGCTCGAGGGCGACCGCCGCACCTACCAGCTCGATCCCGGCAACCGTCGCGAGGGCCTCCGCGAGGCGATGATCGACATCGAGGAGGGCGCCGACGTCGTCATGGTGAAGCCCGCGGGCAGCTACCTCGACGTGCTCGCCGACGTCGCCGCGGCGTCCGAGGTGCCGGTCTGGGCGTACCAGGTGTCGGGCGAGTACTCGATGATCGAGGCCGCCGCCGCGCACGGCTGGATCGACCGCAAGCGCGCCGTGATCGAGTCCGTGCGTGGCATCCGCCGCGCCGGCGCCGACGTGGTGCTCACGTACTGGGCGACCGAGCTCGCCGTCTGGATCCGGAACGGGGACACGGAATGACGACGAACGCCGACCTCTTCGCCCGCGCGCAGGCCGCGATCCCGGGCGGCGTGAACTCGCCCGTGCGCGCGTTCCGCTCGGTCGGCGGCACGCCGCGCTTCCTCGTGTCGGCGCGCGGCCCGTACGTGACCGACGCCGAGGGACGCGAGTACGTCGACCTCGTCGCCGGCTGGGGTCCCGCGATCCTCGGCCACGCCGACCCGCGCGTCATCGAGGCGGTGACGGATGCCGCGCGCCGCGGCCTCTCCTTCGGCTCGTCGACGCCCGCCGAGACCGAGCTCGCCGAGCTCGTCGAGCAGCGCGTGGCGCCGGTCGAGCAGCTCCGCCTCGTATCGACCGGCACGGAGGCGACGATGAGCGCCATCCGCCTCGCGCGCGGCTTCACCGGTCGCGACCTGCTCGTGAAGTTCGCGGGGCACTACCACGGCCACTCCGACGGCCTGCTCGCGGAAGCGGGCTCCGGCCTCGCGACGTTCGCGCTCCCCGGCTCGGCCGGCGTGCCCGCCGACATCGCGGCGCTCACGCTCGTGCTGCCCTACAACGACCTCGACGCGCTGCGCGCCGCGTTCGCCGAGCACGGCGACCGCATCGCGGCCGTCATCGTCGAGGCCGCCGCCGCGAACATGGGCGTCGTGCCGCCCCAGCCCGGCTTCAACCGGGCGCTCGTCGACCTCGCGCACGCGAACGGCTCGCTCGTCATCTCCGACGAGGTGCTCACGGGCTTCCGCGTCTCGGAGGCCGGCTGGTGGGGCGTGGAGCGCGGCACCGAGGGCGAGTACACGCCCGACCTGCTCACCTTCGGCAAGGTGATCGGCGGCGGCATGCCCGTGGCCGCGCTCGGCGGTCGCGCCGAGATCATGCAGCGGCTCGCGCCCGTCGGTCCGGTGTACCAGGCCGGCACGCTCTCGGGGAACCCCGTCGCCGTCGCCGCCGGCGTCGCGACCCTGCGAGCAGCGGATGCCGCGGTCTACGCGCACCTCGACGAGATCGCCGCGACCGTCAGCTCCGCCGTCTCCGACGCGCTCGCCGCCGAGGGCGTCCCGCACGCCGTGCAGCGGGCGGGGAACCTCTTCAGCTTCGTCTTCGGCGCGGACGTGGCATCCGGCGTCAGCGACTACGCGGGTGTGCAGCGACAGGAGGGCTGGCGCTACGCGCCGTTCTTCCACGCGATGCTCGACGCGGGCGTCTCGCTGCCGCCGTCGGTGTACGAGGCGTGGTTCGTCACGGCCGCGCACGACGACGCGGCGATCGGTCGCATCGTGGATGCGCTGCCCGCGGCCGCGCGCGCCGCGGCATCCGCTCGACCCGGGTAACCGGCTTTCGGGGTCCTGGCCCGCGCGTGCCCGACCTTCACCGTTTCTCAGGAGTTCTCGGCGCTGCGACCGCGTCACCGCGCGATTCCTCCTGAGAAGCGCCGGGTTCACGCTCGCTGTTCCTGAGAAACGGTGAAGGTGTGCGGGTGCGTGCCGCGAATCGGGGTACGAAACCGTTACGCCTTTGTGGGGTGGCGACACGGCGCGCGTCGGCCGCCTCGGGCAGGATGGAAGCATGGCCCAGCTTCGCGTGCACAGCGACCGGATCGAGGTCCACCTCACTCCGGCCGAGAAGACGCTCGCGCTGCGCTCGGACGACCTGGTGGTGCAGCGCGACGACATCCGCTCGGCGACCATCACCGACGATCCCTGGGTGTGGATCCGCGGCATCCGTCGACGGGGGACCGAGATCCCGCTCGTCGTGGCGGTGGGCGTGTGGAAGTACCACGGCGGCACGGACTTCGTGATCATCAAGGGCAAGCGACAGGCGGTCGTGCTCGAGCTCGCCGCGGGCGAGTTCACCCGCATCATCCTGAGCACGAACCAGTCGGCGAACCTGATCGACAAGCTGAAGCTCTCCGAGCCCCCGACCGAGGCCGACTCGCCGCGCGACTGAGCCGCGATGCGCTCGCCTGCGCTGCGGCGCCGGCGCCGGCGCCGGTGTCAGGCGAAGACGAACAGCACGAAGCCGATGAGCGGCAGCGTGCCCTGGATGAGCGCCGGCCGGATGTAGCCCCGCCCCGTCGTCGTGAGCACGGCAGCGGCGAGCACCATGCAGGCCATCGTGAAGAGCACGAGCGTCTTGCCGGGTGCGATCGCCCCCGCCCAGTAGAGCACGAGGCCGAGCGTCGCGCCGATGCCGAGGAACAGGTTGTAGAAGCCCTGGTTGTAGGCCATCGGCTTGGTCGTGTCGGCGGCCGCCTGGTCGGCGACGCCGAAGCGCTTCCACGTCGAGGGGCGCGTCCACCACACGCTCTCCATGAGGAAGATGTAGCCGTGCAGCAGCGCGGCGAGGGCGACGAAGATGCTCGCGATGACGGCCATGGCGCGATCGTAGCGGGGTCCCGGCGCTGGTGCCGGTTTCGAGACGGCGCTGCGCGCCTCCTCAACCCGCGGGAGACGGCGCTGTGCGCCTCCTCAACCCGCGGGCGACGGGATCGGTTCGCGCTCGACCGTGACCGGCAGCCCGAGGAACCGCTCGACCTCGGCGACGGATGCCGCGAGCGCGCGCTCCTCGGCGCGCGAGAATTCGCGCCATGGCACGATCCGCACGCGGGCGCGCTTCGCCTCGACGACCGGGGCCCAGCGCCCGGCCATGGTGCCGTCGATCACGAGGGCGTGCAGCGGGAACTCGGGGTGCACGGGATCCGAGCGGCCGGACGGCAGCAGGTACGAGCGCGGCGGCGCGTAGCCCATGATGTACTCGTCGTACGCCTGCAGCAGGTCGACGACGGGCCCGCGCCCCGCGGCATCCGACACCGGTTCGACCGGTTCCAGTGAGGCCACGGATGCCGCGTCGACCACGTACACCGAACCGTCGACGTCGAGCTCCTCGACGCGTCCGCCGCCCCGGCCCTGCGGATCGGCCGCGTCGGCGAACGCTCGACGCGCGTCGCCGAGCGTGAAGCCCGACCACGCGGCGAAGTCGCGCTCGGTCACCGGGCCGCGCGACGCGATGAACCGCGCGGCGAGCTCGGCCAGCGCCTCCTCGCGCGGCCGCGGCGCCGACGCCGGCACCCGCTCGTCGAACGCGGCGTACGTGCGCTGCTTGCCGACGTTCGCACCGCTGATCGCGACGCGCTCCAGCTCGGCGAGCATGAGCAGGTACGTGAACGCGAGCCCGGTGAGGGGCATGCCGCCCGCCTCGAGGGCCGTGCTCAGCTCGGCACGGGTGCGATGCCCGCCGTCGAGCGAGGCGGCCACGATCGCGAGGCCGCGAGCGCCCGTCTCGCCCTCGAGTCCGGTGCGGCGGATGTAGGTGCGGCTGGCGCCGTAGACCCGCTCGGCCGAGACCTGCATGATCCAGCGCGCATCGTCGGGGTGCAGGAAGTGCCACGTGGGCCGGAGCACGTGCGTGCGGAGGATCTCGCCGTCGTCGAGCGACGCGGCGAGGGTCGCGGCATCCGGACGCCGTTCGTCGGGAACCCGAGCCGCGAGCCCCCACTGCGCGGGCAGGAACTCCTGCGCCTGCACGGCCGCGAACCGGCGCACGACCTCGGGGCCCGAGGCGTCGAACGGCGCCCGGAGTCCCTGGACGCGGAGCCGGAGCGTCCGCAGCTCGGCGAGGTCCACCGTCAGGTCACGTCCCGCCGCCACGTGGTCGCGCCGCCGATGATCGTCGCGACGGCGCCGATCGCGAGGAGCACGAGGCCGCCCTGCCACCAGTCGAGCGTCTCCGACGACCCGACCGACGCGATCGTGTAGAACGATGCGCCGACGAGCGCGTCGCTCGCCGCACCCGGCAGGTACTGCCCGATCTGCGCGGTCACGTCGTTGAGGGATGCCCCGAGCCGCAGGATCGGCTCGACGAACTGCGTGAACGCCAGCACGATCACGATCGCGGCGACCTGGTTGGGCACGAGCGCTCCGAGCCCGACGCCGATCGTGGCCCAGAGCGCCATCGCGAGCACGCCGCGGCCGATGAGCGCCCAGGTGTCGGAATCGTCGAGGCCCGTCTCGAGGCCGAACGCCGAGAGGGCCGCGGCCCCGCCGGCGACCGAGGTGGCGAACGCGATGACGCCGAAGCCGGCGCCCAGCACGAGCTCCGACACGTACTTCGAGCCGAGCACGACCGAGCGGTGCGGCACCGCGAGGAACGTCGGCGTCAGCGTCTTGTGGCGGAACTCGCCCGTGACGGCGAGCGCACCGAGGAGCACCGGGAAGACGTAGCCGATCGACGAGGCGAAGCTGTAGAGCAGCGGGCCGAGCTGGATGCCGGGCGGCAGCTGCGTGTTGCCCACGTTCTCCGCGGCATCGGGATTCTCGACGGCCCACCCGAGGAAGGCGCCGAAGCCGCCCGCGAGGAACAGGACGTACGCGACGAGCAGGATCGCGAGCAGCCACCACATGCGCGTGGTGAAGACCTTCTGGAACTCGGCGGCGATCGAACGGAACACGGTCATCGCTCCTCTCCGCCGACGCGCACGGGTTCGATGCCGGGCGTGCCCTCGCTGCCGCCGTCGCCGACGAGCGAGAGGAACGAGTCCTCCAGCCCCGCCGCCACCTGGTGCAGGGCGCTGAGCTCGACGCCGCCGACGAACGCGGCGTGCCCGACCCGGCCCGGATCCGGTTCCTCCACGAGGAAGCCCGCGCCCTCCTCCGCGTACTCGAGGCCGGCCTGGTCGAGCGCAGCGGCGAGCCGGAGCGGGTCGGGAGATTCCACGACGGTGCGCGGTGCGGCGCCGATCTGGAGCGTGGAAAGCGGCCCGCTGCGCACGAGTCGGCCGCGCGAGATGATCACGACGTCGTCGACGCTCTGCTGCACCTCGCTGAGCAGGTGCGAGCTCACGAGCACCGTGCGCCCCTCCTTCGCGAGGCTCTGCAGGAAGCCGCGGATCCACTTGATGCCCTCGGGGTCGAGCCCGTTGATCGGCTCGTCGAGCACGAGCACGCCCGGGTCGCCGAGCAGCGTGTAGGCGAGGGAGAGCCGCTGGCGCATGCCGAGCGAGAACCCGCCGACGCGTCGACCCGCGAACTCCGAGAGCCCGACCATCGTGAGCACGGCCGGCACGCGCGACTTCGGGATGCCGGCGGCGGTCGCGTAGACCGCGAGGTGCTGCTTCGCAGTGCGTCCAGGGTGGAAGTTCGCGTCGAGCGCGGCGCCCACCGTCTCGAGCGGGCGGGCCAGGTCGCGGTAGCGGGTACCGCCGAACGTCGCCGTGCCGGAGCTCGCACGCACCAGGCCGAGCAGCACCCGGAGGGTGGTGGTCTTGCCGGCCCCGTTGGGTCCGAGGAACCCGGTGACCCGGCCCGGTCGAACCGTGAAGCTGAGATCGTCGACCGCGGTCACCGGTCCGAATCGTTTGCTGAGCCCCGTGACCTCGATGGGGATACCCGCCGCCATGATCGCCACCCTAGCGAGGGTCGCGGGCGCGGGGCATCCGTCGCGCGGGGGAGACCCGAAGGTCACCTCCCCCGAGCGGGCGAGCGTGGCGCGAGCGAACGGTCGAACCGGGCCCGAACAGCGGGCGGATGCCGCCGGCCTCAGCCTCGCGGACGGGGTGCGAGCGGCAGGGTGCCGCCGTCGTAGAGGTAGCTCGCGAGGTCCTGCAGCTCGGCGAGCACGACACGCTGCGGGAGGGGTCCGTACGACACGCGTGCGACGCCGAGCTCCTGCAGGCGCGCGGGCGCGGGGATGTCGGGCAGCCCGATGAGGCTCACCCGCTGCTCGCCGAGTCCGGCGACCAACTCGACGACGACGTCCTCGCCGAAGTTGCCGGGCACGAACACCGTGGTCGCGCCCGCGTCGAGGTAGGCGCGCCCGCGCTCGATCGCGTCGGCGATCCACACGTCGCGTCCGCGATCCCGTCCGTGCACGAACGCGTCGGTGCGTGCGTTCAGCGCGAACGGCACGCCTTCCGCCTCCGCGGCGGCGATTGCGGCCTCGACCGCGGCGACCGACTCGGCGATCGGCTTGAGCTCGTCCTCGAGGTTGGCGCCGACGATGCCCTCCCCGACGGCGCGGCGGATGGTCTCGCCGGCGTCGCCGTAGCCCGCCTCGAGGTCGGCGGTCACGGGCACGTCGACCGCACGCGCGATGCGCCCGGCCATGTCGAGCATGAGGTCGACCGGGATCTGCTCGCCGTCGGGGTAGCCGAACGCGGCCGCGATCGAGTGGCTCGCGGTCGCGATCGCGCGCGTGCCCGGCAGCGCGGCGACGGCCCTGGCGGTCGCCACGTCCCAGACGTTGACGACCTGCAGCAGCTCGGGGTCGGCGTGCAGTCGGCGGAGTTCTCGGGCGGTGTCGGCGAGGGTCATCCGCACAGCCTAGGCGGCCCCTCCGACGGCGTCGGCGCCGTCAGCGCAACGCGCCGGCGAGCCCCTCGAGCAGCCGGTCGACGTCGGACTCGTCGGTGTAGGGGGCCAGGCCCATGCGCAGCCCGCCCTCGTCGCCGAGTCCGAGGTGCCGCGACACCTCGAGCGCGTAGAAGTTGCCGGAGGGTGCGAGCACCTTCCCCGCCGCGAGCGAGCTGGTGACCTCGGATGCCGCGCGGCCCTCGAACGTGACGAGCAGGGTGGGCGTCCGCCGTCCCGCGCGCGAGCGGATGTCGACGCCGGGCAGCTCGCGCAGGCCTGCCTCGAGCCGGGCCCGCAGGACCTCCTCGTGCTCGTGCAGCGACGCGTACGACGCCGCCAGGCGCTCGCGCCGCGACTCCGCCGCCTCGGCGGCCTCGGGGTCGAGGCCCGCGAGCACGTCGACCGCGGCGGTGACGCCCGCGAGCAGCTCGTACGGCAGCGTGCCGAACTCGAACCGCTCGGGCACGACGTTCGTGGCGGGCAGCAGCTTGTCGGGCATGATGCCCTCGAGCAGCTCGGGGCGCGCCGCGAGCACGCCGCAGTGCGGCCCGAGGAACTTGTACGGCGAGCACACGAAGAAGTCCGCGCCGAGCTCCTCCACGTCGGGCAGCTCGTGCGCGGTCAGGTGCACGCCGTCGACGAACACGAGCGCGCCCGCCTGATGTGCCGCCGCGGCGATCGCGGGGATGTCGGGCATCGTCCCGATCAGGTTCGAGGCGCCCGTGACGGCGACCGCGCGCGTCCGATCCGAGAGCAGGGAGGCGACGGCATCCGTCGGCAGCTCACCAGTGGCCGGGTCGAACTCCGCCCAGCGCACCGTGGCGCCGCGGTGCTCGGCGGCCTGCACCCAGGGGCGAACGTTCGCGTCGTGGTCGAGCCGGGTGACGATCACCTCGTCGCCCTCGCGCCAGTCGCGCGACAGGTTCCGCGAGAAGTCGTAGATCAGCTGGGTCGCGCTGCGACCGTGCACGATGCCGCGCGGGTGGGCGTCGAGCAGGTCGGCCATCGCGAGCCGGAAGCCGTGCACGGCGGCCTCGGCGCGCTCCTCGGACTCGCCCACGGTGCCGCGGTTCGAGAGCGGCCCGGTGAGCACGGATGCCACGGCGTCGCCCACTGGCCGCGGCGTCTGCGTGCCGCCCGGCCCGTCGAAGTGGGCCCAGCCGCTCTCGAGCGACGGGAACATGGATCGGATGCGCGCGACGTCGTAGGCCATGAGCGAGAGCCTACGACGACGCCCGGCTCATGCTCCGACTGGGGCTACGATGCAGGCATGGGCGGGGCGGGCGCCGAGCGGAACGGCGCGACGGTCGAACCGGCGCGGCGGCGTCGGTTCTCGTTCAACGCGATGCTCGACGGCTTCTTCTTCGTGTTCGCGGGGCTCGCGTCGCTCTGGCTCGCCTACCTGCTGCTCAGCGAGTCGTTCGCGTTCGGCTGGTGGGGCATCGTCGTCTTCCTCGCGTTCTGGCTCGTGCTCGCCTACCTCGTGCTGCCGCGCATCCACCGGATCCTCACGACCATCTACGTGCCCGACTACTTCATGGGCCGCACGCGCACGAGCGATGGACTGCTCGGCGATCCCGTGAACCTCGCCCTCCTCGGCGACGACGCGCAGCTGCTCGCGACGATGGACGCGGCGAAGTGGACGCGTGCCGACGACGTGACCCTGAGGTCGAGCTGGCGCATCGTCATGTCCACGATCACGCGGCGCAGCTACGACGAGGCGCCCGTCAGCCCGCTCTTCCTCTTCGGGCGCACGCAGGACTACGCGTTCCAGCAGGAGGTCGAGGGCAATCCCGCCAAGCGCCACCACGTGCGCTTCTGGCGGTGTCCCGACGGGTGGCTCCTGCCGGGCGGCGCACGGGTCGACTGGCTCGCCGCCGGCACGTTCGACCGGGCCGTCGGCCTCTCGCTGTTCACGTTGCAGATCACGCACAAGATCGACGCCGACACCGACGTCGAACGCGATCACATCATCGCCACGCTCGGTGCGGCGGATCCGGCGGTCGCGGTCACCGTGCTGAAGGACTTCTCGTCGGGCTACCACTCGCGCAACGGCGGCGGCGACACGATCCGCACCGACGGCGACCTGCCCGTCATCGACCTCCGCGAGGTCGGGGTGACGGATGCCGCGGGCGCGGGCGAGCCCGCCGAGGCATCCGTCACCGGGGGAGCGCCGACTGCGGCATCCGTCATCGGAGGCGCCCCGTGAGCCGCGACACGACCAAGCGGCCGGCCTTCGAGCCGGCGTCGGAGCTCGCGCAGGCCGGGCCTCGCGACCCGCGGATGCGTCGACCGGTCCCCACGACCATGGGCGCCGCGCTCGTGCTGCTGCGCGTGCTCGCGGGCATCGCCTGGCTGATCGCGCTCGCCGCGCAGTGGAACGACCTCATCGCCGAGCAGTTCGTCGAGGTGCCGATCGACCCCGACGACCCGGCCGTGAGCGCCGCGCTGTGGTTCGTCCTCGCGTTCGGCGGCGTGCTGCTGCTGTTCGACCTCGTCATGGCGGTGCTCATCTCCCTCGGCTTCAACTGGCCCCGGATCGTCGTGATGGTGTTCTCGACGCTGAGCATCAGCGGCACGTTCGCCGCGTGGTGGGCCGGCGACCAGAACATCGCGCTCGACCAGACGCTGTTCACCCTCGCGCTCGACATCCTCATCATGCTGGCGCTCTCGAGCCGAGCCGCACGCGACTACGCCCGGCGCAACGACCGGCGGCTGGCTCGGGCGAGGGCGTCGGCCTGACCATTTCCCGGGTTCGGTGCCCGATCGCGCGCGTTCTCGGCTGCGCGGGCGCGATTGATCGGATGTCTGGCAGACTCGACCTGGCGAAGGCCGGTGCTGCCCGACGTGGCCCGACGTGGCCCGATCCGACCCGACGAACGGAGACGACGATGACGACGCCCTCGACCACCGCGTGGCCGGTGGGAGCCGAGCTCCTGCCCGTCGACGGCGCCGCCGGCACGCTCGTGGGGCGTGCGTGGGTGCCGGATGCCGCGGGCCCGAGCGTCGTGGCCGTGCGCGAGTCGGGCGTGGTCGACGTGTCGGCGACGTTCCCGACCATGCGGAGTCTCACCGAGCACCCGGATCCGGCGGCCGCGGTGCGCGCGGCCGGCGGCCCGGTGCTCGGCTCGCTCGACGAGCTCGCGGCGAACACGCCGCCCGAGCTGCGGCGGCCCGACCGGCCCTGGCTCCTGTCGCCCATCGACCTGCACGTCGTGAAGGCGGCGGGCGTGACGTTCCCGGTCTCGATGCTCGAGCGCGTGATCGAGGAGCGCGCCCGCGGCGACCAGGATGCGGCGGCCGCGATCCGCGAGGAGATCGGTGCGACGATCGGCGGGTCGCTCGACGCGCTGCGACCCGGGTCGCCCGAGGCGGCCCAGCTGAAGGCGTTCCTCGTCGATCGCGGCTGGTGGAGCCAGTACCTCGAGGTCGGGATCGGCCCCGACGCGGAGGTGTTCACGAAGGCGCCCGTGCTCTCCACGGTGGGCGCGCTCGTCGACGTCGGCGTGCACTCGGTGTCGGAGTGGAACAATCCCGAGCCCGAGGTCGTGCTCGTCGTGGCATCCGACGGCCGCATCGTCGGCGCGACGCTCGGCAACGACGTGAACCTGCGCGACATCGAGGGGCGCAGCGCGCTGCTGCTCGGCCAGGCGAAGGACAACAACGCGTCCGCCGCCGTCGGGCCGTTCGTCCGGCTCTTCGACGAGTCCTACGACCTCGATGCGCTCCGCGGGTCCGTCGTGCGACTGGAGATCGAGGGGCATGACGGCTTCCGCCTCGAGGGGGTCAGCGAGCTCGCCCGGATCAGCCGCGATCCCTCCGACCTGGCGCGACACGTGATCGGTGCGCACCACCAGTACCCCGACGGGTTCGTGCTCTACCTCGGCACGATGTTCGCGCCCGTCGACGACCGCGACGCGCCCGGCCGCGGCTTCACCCACCACGACGGCGACCTCGTGCGCATCTCCGAGCCGAGGCTCGGCACGCTCGTCAACCGCGTCCGGTCGAGCGAGGCCGCAGCGCCGTGGACGTTCGGCATCGACGCGCTCTACCGGAACCTCGCCGCCAGGGGGCTGCTGACCTGAGCGGGCGGATGCCGCGAGCGCAATGCCGCGCTCATGCGAGCCCCACCGCGCGGCCGCCGATGTCCAGCCCGAGCCATCCGGCCAGCGAGTCGAGCTCCTCGAACACCGCCTCGACGAGGTCACGAGTGAACGGCTCGTCCTCGTGGATCGCGTCGACCCGCAGCATCCCGGCGGCCCGGTCGGCGGTCGCGTCGACCTTGCCGATGAGCCGGTCGCCGTGCAGGATCGGCATCGCCCAATACCCCCACCTGCGCTGGTCGCGCGGCTTGTACATCTCGAGCACGTACTCGTAGCCGAACAGCTCCTCGAGCCGCTTGCGGTCGAACACGAGCCGATCGAGCGGCGAGAGCAGCGCGGTGCGTCCGGCGAGCGGCTCGTCGAGGTGCTCGAGCGCGCCGGGGTCGACCCGCCAGGTGCCGCGGAGGCCCTCGACGCGCGCCGGCTCGCCGATGCCGCGCGTGTCGATGGGCTCGGCCGGAGACCCGCCCGCCTTGCGCTCGCGCAGGATGCCGAGGGACGCGAGCCGTCGCTCGTTCCGCTGCACGTACGCGTCGGATGCCTCGAGCTCGGGCACCTCGGGGTAGACGCGCTCGGCGAGATCCCACAACCGCTGCCCGTCGCGACGGGCCGACATCGCGATGTCCCCGCGCATCATGAGGCACTCGAGCATGATCGTGACGTTGCGGTCGTTCGTCCACCCCGTCGACGACCAGGGCACGGCCGCGGTGTCGGGGATCTCGGTCGCGGGCAGCGGGCCCGATCCGCTCAGCCGCACGACGATGTCGCGACGGAACGCGTCGTTCGCCTCGATCCAGTTGCGCGTGCGTTCGTGCTTCGGCCAGCGGCGCATCATCGGGCGGAAGAGGCGCAGGTCGTCCATCGGCCGGACCATGAGGTCGAGCTCGAACAGCGTGCGGTCGACCTCCAGTCGGGCGGTCACCTCGGCGGGGTCGTAGGCCTCGCCGAGCCGGCTCCAGAGCACGACGTCGGCGCTGGGTGCGACGGCCGACACGGGGTCGACCTTCACGAACGTGAGTCGATCGATGGCGTCGAGCACGCCCCCCGGGCGTTTCGCCTCGAGCGCCTGCGCGCGCACGGCGATGCGTCGCGCCTGCTCGACGGTCAGCTCGACGACCATGCGGGCGATGTTACCGACGACGACCGTCGCTCGTTCGCGGCCGGTCGCGCCGATCGCGCCGAACCGCGCCCCGCGAGGCGTGCCCCGTTCGCGTGCTGACGGGCGAACGGCGTCGGGAGTAGCATCCGGCGCATGGGCACGTCTCGTGCCGATCGGATCCGGCGCACCGCGGCAGCCGCGGTGCTGGTGGCGGGGGCGTTCGCGTTCACGGGCTGCATCACGTCGTCGGCCGAACCCGTCGCCCAGTCCTCGCCCCCGGCATCCGACGCCGAATCGGAGTTCGAGCGCGACGTCAGGACGACGTTCGACAGCTACGACTGGCAGCAGACGGCGGTCGCGATCATCCACGAGGACGGCGACGTCGAGCGCGTCTACGTCGGATCCGACGAGGAGACCGCGTTCGAGATCGGCTCCATCACGAAGACGATGACCGGTCACCTGTTGGCCGAGGCGATCGAGCGTGGTGAGGTGGCGCTCGACGACCCGCTCGGTCGGCACCTTCCGCTGGGCGAAGCCCCGACCGCCGCGGTCACGCTCCGGTCGCTGGCGACCCACTCGAGCGGGCTGCCCAGGGACCCGTCCGATCCCGCGACGACCGCCGCACTCGCGGAGGAGGAGATCAGCGGTGCGGATCCGTACGACTACACCCTCGACGAGTTGCTTGAGCTCGCGCGGACCGAGACCCTCACGCCGTCGGACGGGCCGGTCTACAGCAACTTCGCGGCAGCCCTGCTGGGGCAGGCGCTGGCCGCAGCGGCCGGCACCGACTACGGGACGCTGCTGCAGGACCGGCTGCTCGGGGCGATCGGGATGGACGACGCCGTACTCGTCGAGGAGCCGAGCGACGTGCCGGCGTCCCTCGCCGGCGGTCATCGTCCCGACGGGCAGCCGGTGGAGGCGTGGGCGAGCGGAGCCTACAGCCCGGCCGGCGGTGTCGACGCCACCCTCGACGACCTGGTCGCCTATGCGCAGGCCATGCTCGACGGGCCTCTGAGCGACAGTGCCGCGCTCGAGCCGATCGCGCCGGGCTGGAACAAGAACTGGGAGTTCGGCTACTTCTGGTGGGTGGAGGACGGACCGGCCCGGGTCCTCACCCTCCACGACGGCAGGTCGGGCGGATTCTCGAGCGCCCTGCTGATCGACCGCGATGCCGGCACCGCGTCGGTCGTGCTCTCGAACATGATCACGGATCCGGTCGAACCCGCCCTTCGCTATCTCGTCCGATTCGCCGGCGACTGAGCGGGATCAGGCGGTGGCGCCGACGATCGAGCCCGCGTGCTCGTCGCAGGCGACCGCGTCGCACGACGTGCACACGACGAACTGGCGGCGGCACGCGGCATCCGGGCAGTTGGCCGTGCGGTTCGTCGGCTCGTCGCAGCCCGCGCAGCGGCCGATCACCGCGGCGTCGTCGCTGAAGTCGACCGAGCCGCGGCCGTCGAACACGTAGAGCGAGCCCTCCCAGAGGCCGCGGTCGCCGAAGCGCTCGCCGTACGTCACGATGCCGCCCTCGAGCTGGTACACCTCGCCGAAGCCGCGGTTCGCCATGAGGCTCGAGAGCACTTCGCAGCGGACGCCGCCGGTGCAGTAGGTGACGACCGGCCGCCCCTTGAGGTGGTCGTACGCGCCGGCGTCGAGCAGGCCGACGAAGTCTCGCGTCGTGTCGGAGGGCGGCACGATCGCGTCGCGGAAGCGGCCGATCTGCGCCTCGAGTGCGTTGCGCCCGTCGAAGAACACGACCTCGTCACCGCGCGCCGCGACGAGCTCGTGCAGCTCGTCTGGCGACAGGCGTGCGCCGCCGCCGACCACGCCGTCGTCGTCGACCTGCAGTTCGCCGGGCGCGCCGAACGAGACGATCTCGTCGCGCACCTTCACGCTGAGCTTGGGGAAGTCGAGGCTCGCGCCCGACTCGTCGAAGCCCGTGCCCTCGCTCCACTTGAAGTCGACGTGCTTGAACGCGGGGTAGTCACGGGTCTTCCGGATGTATCGCTTGAGCGCGCCGAGTTCGCCGCCGAGCGTGCCGTTGAGGCCGTCCTTCGAGACGAGGATGCGCCCGCGCAGTCCGAGCGACTCGGCCAGGTCGCGCTGCCACAGCCGTACAGCCTCGGGGTCGGCGAGCGGCGTGAAGGCGTAGTACAGCAGGATCTTCGCGACGGGCATCCCGCGATCATACGAGCGGATGCCGCGAGTCGGCCGAGTGCGAGCGGGTGCGCGCGGGTGCGTGGGTGCGATCCCGCGGCGAATCCGCCGACCCGCGGCGCCCGCCTCCCGGTCCCGGAGCCTGCGACGTAGGCTGGCGACGACGGCACCCGCCCATCCGATGAGGAGGATCGCGATGCTCGACGTCCACCCCTACGAGGCACTCCAGCGACTGCGACCGGTCGAGTCCTTCACCGTGACGAGCACCGACGTCGCGGAGGGCGAACCCCTCGCCCGCCCGCAGTGGAGCACCGCCGCCGGCGGCGTCGACCGCGCGCCGCAGCTCTCGTGGTCGGGCTTCCCCGAGCGCACCCGCAGCTTCGCGATCACGTGCCTCGACCCCGATGCACCGAGCGGCTCGGGATGGTGGCACTGGGCGGTCGCGAACATCCCCGTGTCGGTCACCAGCCTCGAGTCGGGTGCCGGGTCCGCCGGCGGGCCGGCCCTCCCCGACGGCGTCATCGTGCTGCGGAACGAGGACGGCACGCGCGGCTTCATCGGGGCGGCCCCGCCGCGCGGCACGGGCGTCCACCGCTACCACTTCGTCGTGCACGCCCTCGACGTGCCGAGCCTCGACCTCGATCCGGATGCCACGTCGGCGGTGCTCGGCGCACGGTGCTTCTTCCATGCGCTGGCCCGCGGCATCCTCACGCCCACCGCCACGCGCGACTGACCCGCTAGCGTGGCAGCATCATGCGCCCGATGCCGCTCGAACCGAACACCCGCCGGGTGGCGATCGGATCGCGCCTGCGCGCGGCGCGGAAGGCGCAGCAGCTGACGATCGACGAGGTCGCCCGCATCACCGGGCTCACCAAGGGGTTCCTCTCGCGGGTCGAGCGCGACATGACCTCGCCGAGCGTCTCGTCGCTCATCACGCTGTGCGACGTGCTCTCGATCTCGGTCGGGTCGCTCTTCGAGGCGCCCGACGTGCAGTTCGTGCCGGCCGGCACGGGTCCACGTATCAACCTCGGCGGCGTCGACACGGAGGAGCGCCTGCTCTCGCCGCGCTCCGAGTCGCGCGTGCAGGTCATCCGCTCGGTGATCGAGCCCGGCGGGCACGGCGGCGAGGAGCTCTACGCGGTCGCCGCCGACGTCGACGTGCTGCACGTGCTCTCGGGCCGCATCGAGGTGCGCTTCTCGGACCAGGACTGGGAGCTGGGACCCGGCGACAGCCTCACGTTCAACGGGCACGAGCCGCACAGCTGGCGCGTCGCCGGCGGCGGCGGCGCCGAGGTCATCGGGGTGCTCGTGCCCGCGCTCTGGAGCTCATGACGGTCGTCGCTCCTCGACCACCGGTCTCGTTCAGCGCGTCGCGCGACGCTTGCGCCGCTGCGCGGCGCGATCGGGCAGCCGTCCGAAGATGAAGTAGGAGAGCGGCCCCACGAAGTTGATCGTGATGGCGAGCGCCCACAGGGGCTTCGGCCCGCGCACGTACTTCGCGGGCCGCCGCGCGAGGTCCGTCCACGCGATCGCCGCGAGCGTGAGCTGGATCAGCCCCGAGATGATGGAGCCGGTCCGCTCCTGCGGCGTGAGGTCCTTCCAGGTCCGCTTCGGCGGGCGTCCGAGCTTCTTCACGCCGGGTACCACGTCCTGCGGTTCGGTGTCGGTCATGACCGCTCCCTCCGGTGGTGGGTCATTGCTTGTTCCCGCTGAGGGCGAGCACGCCGCCGAGCCCGATCATCATGACGCCGCCGGTCGCGGCGAGGTGGGCGGCGCGCTTCGGCGACCGCGCGAACCAGTCGCGTGCGGCGCTCGCGGCGATCGCCCAGATCGAGTCGCAGAGCAGGGCGAGCACGACGAACACGACGCCGAGCTCGAACAACTGCAGCGGGATCGACCCTGCGGAGAAGTCCACGAACTGCGGCAGGACCGCGACGAAGAACGCGATGGTCTTCGGGTTGGTGATGCCCACGACGAATCCCTCGCCGAGCTGGCGCCAGTGCGAGCGGGTCGGGACCTCGCCGTTGACGGCGGCCGCGGCATCCGCTCGGTGCCGGATGGCCTGGATGCCGAGGTAGACGAGGTAGAGCGCGCCGGCGAACTTGATGACCGTGAAGATCACGACCGACTGCGCGACGATGGCGCCCACGCCGAGGGCCACGGCCGCCACGAGGGGCAGCATGCCGAGGGCGTTGCCGAGCACGCTGAGCAGGCCGCCGAGGCGCCCGAGCGCGAGGGAGCGCCCGATCACGAACAGCACGCTCGGACCGGGGATGACGATGAGCACGATCGACGCGAGGACGAACGCACCCAGGTTCTCGAGGGGGACCACCGAAGCATGGTATCTCCGCGCCCTTGCATTCACATAACAGGTTATATAACGTGTTATGCAGTAACCGGCCGAGCAGGGAGACGAGATGGTCGACGACGTCGTGGAGCAGCTGGGCCACCTCGCGCTGGGAACCCGCCTCAAGCGCATCGGCGAGCGGCTGCAGGGCGAGACCACGCGGTTCATCGCCGCCGACGGCCTCGCGGTGCCCGCGAGCGCGTTCCCGCTCCTCGCCGCGCTCGATCGTCCCGGCGGCCTCACCGTGGGGGAGCTCGCCGACGCCATCGGCGTGAGCCAGCCCGCCGTCACCCGCACGGTGACGCGGCTCGCGCACGACGGGCTCGTGACCGTGGCGAGCGAGGCTTCCGACCGCCGGCGCCGGTCGGTGCAGCTCACCGAGGCCGGTGAGGACGTGGTGTCCCGGGCCCGCACGGCCGTGTGGCCGCACGTCGAGGCAGCGGTCGCCGAGGCCTGCGCCGGGCTCGAGGGTCCGCTGCTCGCGCAGCTCGCCGAGCTCGAGGCCCGGCTCGATGCCGAGCCCGTCGACCGCCGCGCGGCACGGCTCGCGGAGGAGGCGGCACGGTGACGCGGCATCCGCTCGATCGGCCGATCTGGAGCGCGCTCACGACGCGACAGCGCGGCTTCTCCATCGGCGACGGCCTCGCCCGCCGCTTCGTCGCCGAGGTCGGTCCGTTCGCCGCGATCGGCGACGACGACGCGCCGCACCTCGACGCGCTGTCGGCGCTGATCGACGCGCATGGGCCGGTCGTGCTCCTCCAACGCGGCGAGATCTCGCGTCCGCCCGGGACGCGCACCACGCTCGACGCCGCCGGCGTGCAGCTCGTGCTCGACCGCCTGGCGCCCGTCGCGGCATCCGTCGACCTCGTGCCGCTGGGCGCGGCCGACGCGCCCGAGATGCTCGCGCTCGCGACGCTCACCGAGCCCGGGCCGTTCGGCCCGCGCACGCACGAGCTCGGCGGCTTCCTCGGCGTGAAGCTCGACGGGCGACTCGTCGCCATGGCCGGCGAGCGCATGAAGCCCGAGGGCTTCACCGAGGTGAGCGGCGTCTGCACGCACCCCGACCATCGCGGGCACGGCTACGCGGCCATGCTCTCGACGGCGGTCGCCGAGCGCGTCCTCGCCCGCGGCGAGACGCCGTTCCTGCACGCGTATGCGTCGAACACCGCCGCCATCGGGCTGTACGAGCGGCTCGGCTTCCGCCTGCGCACCGACGTCGGCGTCGTCCGGTTGGTCCCCGGCGGGGACGCCCGGGCCTGATCGCGTCGGCCGCCCGCTACTCCTCCTCGGGCGGCGGGGCGATCGCCGCGCCGAGCCGGATGCGCGTGCCGAACGGGTCGGTCACGAGCGAGGTGCGCTCGCCCCACGGCTGGTCGACGGGCTCCTCGACGACGGATGCCCCGGCCGCGGCGAGCTCGCGCGTCATCCGGTCGACATCGTCGACGTAGAACCAGAGCAGCACGTTGCCCGGCGGGGGCGGCTGCTCGGCGAGGCCGATCCCCAGCGACGAGGACCCCACCGCCAGCGAGACGTAGACCGGTGTGCCGTCGTCGCCCGGGAACTCGTAGGTCACCACGCCGCCGAACGTGTCGCGGTAGAACGCGAGGGCCGCCGGAAGGTCGGACACCTCGAGGATCGGGAACGCCGATTCGATCATGACTCCTCCTCCAGAACTGGAGGCTACGCGACCGGCGGGGATGCGGCTACGGTGGCACCGTGAGCGACCAGATCTCGGTGACGGTGGCCGACGGGGTCGGGCACGTCACCCTCGACCGCCCCCAGGCGCTCAACGCCCTGAGCTACGAGATGATCCGCGAGCTCACCGACGTGTTCGAGTCGTGGATCGACGACTCCGAGGTCGGGATCGTGGTGCTCGACGGCGCGGGGGAGCGGGGCTTCTCGGCCGGCGGCGACATCCGCGAGCTCTACGGCTTCGCCGTCGACGGCAACGCGGGCGAGGCGCGCGACTTCTTCCGCTCGGAGTACCGCCTCGATGCGCTCATCGCGCGGTACCCGAAACCCGTCGTCGCGATCATGGACGGCATCACCATGGGCGGCGGCATCGGCCTCGCCGGGCACGCCGCGATCCGCATCGTGACCGAGCGCTCCCGCGTGGCGATGCCCGAGACCCGCATCGGCTTCACGCCCGATGTCGGCGGCTCGTGGCTCCTGGCCAGGGCGCCCGGCGAGCTCGGGGTGCACCTCGCGCTCAACTCGCGCACCATGGACGCCGCCGACGCGCTGCACGCCGGCTTCGCCGACGCGTTCGTGCCGTCGGAGCGGCTGCCGCACCTGCTGCAGGCGCTCGCCGAGCGTGCCGACCCCGGCAGCCCCGCCGAGATCGTGATGCTCTTCGACGAGACGCCCGGCCCGTCGGCGCTCGCGCTCGCGCGCGACTGGGTCGACGCCTGCTACTCCGCGCCCACCGTGCGCGAGATCATCACGCGGCTGCGCGCGTTCGCCGAGGGGACGCCGGATGCTGCGTCGAGCTCGTTCCCGGCGCATCCGCTCGACCCCGCGGCATCCGCCTACGCCGGCGCGGCCGCCGACGAGCTCGAGACCCTGTCGCCGACGGCGCTGACCGTCACGCTCGAGTCGGTGCGCCGCGCCCGCACGCTGCCGCGCCTCGAGGACGCGCTCGAGCAGGAGTTCCGCCTCGTCTCGTGGTTCATCGAGCAGCACGACCTGCGCGAGGGCATCCGCGCGCAGGTGATCGACAAGGACCGCTCGCCCAAGTGGAGCCCGTCCTCGCTCGAGGGCGTCGACCCGCACCTCGCGGCCGACGTCATCACGGCGCAGGTGCACGAGCCCGTCTGGCCCGATCGCGCCGTCGGGTGACCGAGGGCGCACGATGCGCAAGCCCCCGTGGCTCCGGGGCATCCGCACCCGCCATTCGATACGGTTGTGGGCGTGAAGAACCATCACCTGCGCACCCACCGGAGTGACGAGCACCTCGCCCGCGAGGGCCAGCTCGCCTGGCAGCTCGCCGGGGTCGCCACCGATCCCGTCGAACTCGACGACGAGGTCGTCGACATGGTCGTCAACCGGGTGATCGACAACGCGGCCGTCGCGGCCGCCTCGCTCGCCCGCAAGCCCGTGGTCTCGGCCCGCAGCCAGGCGCTCGCGCACCCGGTCTCGATCGGCGGCGACGGCGCCACGGTCTTCGGTGCGGATGCCGCGCGCCGCACGTCGCCCGAGTGGGCCGCCTGGGCGAACGGCGTCGCCGTGCGCGAGCTCGACTTCCACGACACGTTCCTCGCCGCGGACTACTCGCACCCGGGCGACAACATCCCGCCGATCCTGGCCGTCGCGCAGCACCTCGCCGCCGGGCGCGGCCTCACCGGCCGCGACGTCGTGCGCGCCATCGCCACGGGCTACGAGGTGCAGATCGACCTCGTGAAGGCGATCTCGCTGCACAAGCACAAGATCGACCACGTGGCACACCTCGGCCCGTCGGCCGCGGCCGGCATCGGCACGCTCCTCGGCCTCGACCAGGAGACGATCTTCCAGGCCATCGGCCAGGCGCTGCACACCACGACCGCGACGCGGCAGTCGCGCAAGGGCGAGATCTCGACGTGGAAGGCGCACGCCCCGGCGTTCGCGGGCAAGATGGCCGTCGAGGCGGTCGACCGCGCGATGCGCGGCGAGACGAGCCCCGTGCCGATCTACGAGGGCGAGGACGGCGTGATCGCCTGGCTCCTCGGCGGGCCCGAGGCGACCTACGAGGTGCCGCTGCCCGAGTCCGGCGAAGCCAAACGCGCCATCCTCGACTCGTACACGAAGGAGCACTCGGCCGAGTACCAGGCCCAGGCGTGGATCGACCTCGCGCGCAAGCTGCACGAGGAGTACCCGCTCATCCTCGACGACCCCGATCGCATCGAGTCGATCACGCTGCACACGTCGCACCACACGCACCACGTGATCGGCTCGGGCGCGAACGACCCGCAGAAGTACGACCCCGACGCGTCGCGCGAGACGCTCGACCACTCGATCCCGTACATCTTCGCGGTCGCCCTGCAGGACGGCACCTGGCACCACCACGACTCGTACACGCCCGAGCGGGCGCACCGGGCCGACACCGTCGACCTGTGGAAGAAGGTGTCGACCGTCGAGGACCCCGAGTGGACGCGTCGCTACCACTCGAACGACATCGAGGAGAAGGCGTTCGGCGGCAAGGTCGTCATCAAGCTCGCCGACGGCGGCGAGATCGTCGACGAGATCGCCGTCGCCGACGCGCATCCGCTCGGAGCCCGTCCGTTCGCGCGCGAGCAGTACGTGCAGAAGTTCCGCTCGCTCGCGGAGTGGGTGCTCGAGGAGGCCGAGATCGAGCGCTTCCTCGACCTGGCGCAGCGCCTGCCCGAGCTGGGCCCCGACGAGGTCGGCGGCCTCACCTTCACCGCGGCGCCCGGCGCCCTCGTCGGCGTCGACATCCCGACCGGCCTGTTCTAGCCATGACCGAGGGCCGCGTCGCGCTGATCACCGGGGCATCCTCTGGCATCGGCGAGGCGACGGCGCTCGAGCTCGCCGCGCGCGGCTTCACCGTCTACGGGGTCGCGCGGCGGATCGACCGCATGGCCGGCCTGACCGCGCACGGCGTGCACGTGTTCGAGATGGACGTCACGGATGACGCGTCGATGACGTCGGGCGTCGAGCGGATCCTGCGCGAGGAGGGCCGCATCGACGTGCTCGTCAACAACGCAGGGTACGGATCGTACGGCGCACTGGAGGACGTGCCGATCGAGGAGGCGCGCCGCCAGTTCGAGGTGAACGTGTTCGGGCTCGCGCGGCTCACCCAGCTCGTCCTGCCGCACCTGCGCGCGCAGCGGAGCGGCAGGATCATCAACGTCTCGTCGATCGGCGGCAAGTTCTACGAGCCGCTCGGCGCCTGGTACCACGCCACGAAGTTCGCGGTCGAGGGGCTGAGCGACTCGCTCCGGCTCGAGCTGCGCCCGTTCGGCGTGCATGTCGTGATCATCGAGCCCGGCACGATCCGCACCGAGTGGGGCGGGATCGCAGCCGACAGCGCGACCGCCAGGTCGGGCGGCACCGCCTACGCGCGCCAGGCGAAGCGGCTCGCGCAGGTGTACGAGCTCGCCGACCGCCCGGGCGTCGGCGCCTCGCCGCGGGTCGTCGCCCTGGCGATCGCGCGGGCCGCGACCGACCGCCGACCGCGGATCCGCTACGCGGTGCCGTTCGGCGCGAAGGCGCTCCTCGCGCTGCGCCGGCTCATGACCGACCGGGCGTTCGACTGGGCGATCATGCGGGCCTACGGTCCACGCTGAGTCGCAGCATCCGGATGTCGCGGACGCCGTCCTCGACCTGCACGGTGCCGTCGGCGACGAACCCGTGCTTGCGGTAGAACGCCTGCGCGCGCGGGTTCGGGTCGGCCACCCAGAGCGCGACGTCCTCGTCGGGACGGACGACGGCGTCGAGCAGCGCGAGTCCCGCACCCGACCCGTGCTCCGCCGCCACGACGTAGAGCACGTAGAGGTGGTGATCCCACTCGAGCGCGGGGTCGTCGACGGGGCCCGACATGGCGACGCCGATCACCTCGCGGCCGCGCTCGGCCACCGCGATGCGGTTCCGGCGGTAGCGCTCGTCGGTGAGCGCCGCGGTCCAGAACCGCTCGCGCGCGGACTCGAAGCCGGGGTCGTCGAGCACGTGGTCGGGGACGACTCCACGGTAGGTCTCGCGCCAGGAGCGCACGATCACCCGCGCCATCTCCGTCGCGTCCTCGGGGCGCGCGCGGCGTACCGTCACCGGAGGCCTCATGTGCGAACCCTACCGAGCCGGCCGGTCGTCGCTCGCACGCGATTAGGGTGGATCGGAGGAGGCCCAACCATGCTCTACGCCCAGAAGTCCCCTTCCGAGAAGCGCCGCCTCTTCCGAGAGCGGCTGGATACGGGGCGGATCATGCGCTTCCCCGGCGCGTTCAACCCGCTGTCGGCTCGGCTCATCGAGCAGAAGGGCTTCGAGGGCGTCTACATCTCGGGCGCCGTGCTCTCGGCCGACCTCGGCCTGCCCGACATCGGCCTCACGACCCTCACCGAGGTCGCCGGCCGCGCCAAGCAGATCACGCGCATGACCGAGCTGCCGGCCATCGTCGACGCCGACACGGGCTTCGGCGAGCCGATGAACGTCGCCCGCACCGTGCAGGAGATGGAGGATGCCGGGCTCGTCGGCCTGCACATCGAGGACCAGGTCAACCCGAAGCGCTGCGGGCACCTCGACGGCAAGCAGGTCGTCGACGAGCACACCGCGCTGCAGCGCGTGCGCGCCGCGGTCGACGCTCGCCGGGATCCGAACTTCCTCATCATGGCGCGCACCGACGTGCGCGCCGTCGACGGGCTGCAGGCCGCGGTCGACCGGGCGAAGCGGCTCGCCGACGCGGGCGCCGATGCGATCTTCCCCGAGGCGATGGCCTCGCTCGAGGAGTTCGCCGCGATCCGCGCGGCCGTCGACGTGCCGCTGCTCGCCAACATGACCGAGTTCGGCAAGAGCGACCTCTTCACGGTGCAGCAGCTCGCCGACATCGGCATGAACATCGTGATCTGGCCGGTGTCGTTGCTCCGGCTCGCGATGGGCGCCGCCGTGCGTGCCCTCGACGAGCTCCAGGCGACGGGTTCGCTCGACGCGAAGCTCGAGGAGATGCAGCACCGGGCCGACCTCTACGAGCTCATCGACTACGAGGGCTACAACCGGTTCGACACCTCGATCTTCAACTTCGACGTCGCCCGCTGACCCCGACATGACCGGCGCCGCTCCGCTCCCGCAGACCGCCGGTTCGCTCGCGTCGGCGTACGCGACGGGTTCGACGAGTCCGGTCGAGGTCGCCGAGGAGGTGCTCGCCCGCGTCGCCGCCCGCGAGCACGAGGTGAAGGCGTTCGCCGACTTCGACGCGGCATCCGTGCGCGCCGGTGCACGCGCCAGCGCCGCCCGGTGGCGTCGGGGCGAGACGCTCGGCCCGCTCGACGGCGTGCCGGTCACGGTGAAGGAGAACATGCACCGGGTCGGCGTCCCGGCGCGCGGCGGCACCGCGGGCTCGAGCCCGGTGGTGCCCGAGGAGGACTCGCCGATCGTCGCGCGCCTGCTCGAGGGCGGCGCCGTGATCGTCGGGTCGACGACGATGCCCGACTGGGGCATGCTGTCGTCGGGCGTCTCGAGCCTGCACGGCATCACGAGGAGCCCGCTCGACCTCGCCCTCACCGTCGGCGGATCGTCGAGCGGCGCCGGTGCGGCCGCGGCGGCCGGGTTCGGCGTGGTGAACATGGGCACCGACATCGGCGGGTCCGTGCGGTTCCCGGCGGCCTGGCTCGGGCTCGCGGCGCTGAAGCCGAGCGCCGGACGCATCCCGATCGACACGCCGTACCTCGGCCGCGCGGCCGGGCCGATCGCGCGCACGGTCGCCGACCTCGCCGCCGGGATGGCGGTGGTCTCGCGACCCGACATGCGCGACTACACCTCGCTTCCGCCCGCCGACATCGACTGGGACGACCTCGCGATCGACCCGGCCGGCCTGCGGATCGCCCTGCACCTCGACGCCGGGGCCGGAATGCCCGTCGACCCCGCGATCCGCTCCGCCGTGGTCGCGGCCGCCGACCGGTTCGCCGACGCGGGCGCCGAGATCGTCGAGCTGCCCGGCTTCATCGACGACGGCGTGCTCGACGACGTCGACACGTTCTGGCGGGTGCGGTTCTGGCGCACCTACGACGAGCTCGGCGCCGCGCGGCGGGCACTCGTGCTTCCGTACATCGTGGAGTGGGTGGCGAAGGGCGCCGATGTGAGCGGCACCCGCGCGCTCCAGGCGTACGAGGCGATCGGCGAGCTGCGGCGCCGCACGGTGCTCGCGACGGCGCCGTTCGACGCGGTGCTCTCGCCGGTCGCGCCGATGCTCGCCTTCCCCGCCGATTGGCCGATGCCGTGGGGCCACGACGACCGCGGCATGGCGCACATCGCGTTCACCATGCCGTACAACATGTCGGGCCAGCCGGCCTCGAGCATCAACGCGGGGTTCGCCGCGGACGGCCGGGCGATCGCGCTGCAGGTCGCGGGTCCACGGTTCGCCGACCGGCGGGTGCTCGCCCTCTCGTCGTGGTGGGAGCAGGCGCGACCCGAGTCGGCCGTGCCGTCGTTTCCGTGAACCGAGCCGGCGTCGAGGCGCACGTCCGTCGTTGACGCTGCCCGCGCCCGCGCCGATCATGAACCCATGAGCGACGCGAACGTGACGACGTACCTGCTCGACCGCCTCGCCGCCGCCGGGGTCGATCGCATCTTCGGCGTCCCGGGAGACTTCACGCTCGCGATGCTCGACGACATCGACGCGCACGCGACGGTTGCCTGGGTCGGCTGCGCGAACGAGCTCGGCGCCGGATACGCCGCCGACGGCTACGCGCGCATCCGCGGCCTCGGCGTGGTCTGCACCACGTTCGGCGTCGGGGAGCTCAGCGCGATCAACGCCATCGCCGGGGCGTACGCCGAGCACGTGCCCGTCCTCCACGTGGTCGGTTCGCCGGCCACGGCGACTCAGGCCGCCGCCCGGGCGACCCACCACACGCTCGGCGACGGCGATTTCGGCCACTTCGCGCGGATGGCCGCCGAGGTCACGCAGGTCCAGGCGGTCCTGACCGTCGAGAACGCCTCCGAGGAAATCGACCGGGTCATCCGGGAGACCCTGGCCGCTCGCCGCCCCGGCTACCTCCTCATCCCGGCCGACGTCGCGGCGGCGCCGCTCGCCGCGCCGTCGGCGGACCTTGCCGCCGTCGAGGCGGAGGCCGCCGACGCCGAGGTGCTCGCCGACCTCCGCGACGCCGTCGCGGCTGCGCTCGAGGGCGCGTCGTCGGTGGCCGTGCTCGCCGACATCCTCGTGCAGCGCATGGGTGCCGAGCGCGCCCTGCACGACCTGCTCGCGCTCGGGGTGCCGCACGCGGTCTCCCTCTGGGGCCGGCGGGTCGTCGACGAGAGCGTGCCGCACTACGCCGGCCCCTACGTCGGAGCGGTGAGCGAACCGGCCGCGAGGTCCGTCGTCGAGGACGCCGACGTGCTCGTCTTGGCCGGCGTGCAGTTCACCGACCTCATGTCCGGGTTCTTCTCCCAGCACCTGCCCGAGACCACGATCGACATCGGCCCGCGGCGCACCCGGATCGGCGACCGCGAGTTCGGACCCGTCCCGATGGCCGAGGCGCTCGGCGTCGTCGCCGACGCGATCGACGACGCGCGGGCAGCCGGGCGGCTCGTGCTGCCGGGCGTGGCAGCTTCGGTATCGGCAACATCAGCGACGGCGGCAGCGGATGCCGCGACAGCCGCAGTCGCTCCGGTCACTGCAGGCACCGGCCCCGCGGCATCCGACGACCCGGATGCCCAGCTCACCCAGGCCGCGCTCTGGGACGTGGTCTCGGCGCAGCTGCGGAGCGGCGACGTGGTGATCGCCGACCAGGGCACTGCGTTCTACGGCATGGGCACGCACCGGATGCCGGCGGGCGTCACGTTCATCGGGCAGCCGCTCTGGGCGTCGATCGGGTACACGCTGCCCGCCCTGCTCGGCGCGGCGCTCGCCGACCGCTCGCGCCGCCCGATCGTGCTCATCGGCGACGGCGCCGCCCAGCTCACGGTCGCGGAGCTCGGGACGCTCGCCCGCGACCGGGTGCCGGCCGTCGTCCTCGTCGTGGACAACGGCGGCTACACGGTGGAGCGGGCCATCCACGGGCGCACCGCGGCCTACAACGACATCGCCGGCTGGGACTGGGCTGCGCTCGCCGCTGCCTTCGACCCGACCGGATTCGCGCTCGGCGCGCGTGCCACGACCGCCGCCGAGGTCGCCGACGCGTTCGCGCGGCACGACGCCCGGGGCGACGGGCTCACCGTCATCCAGGCCGTGGTGCCGCCGCTCGACGTGCCCCCGCTGCTCAGCGCGCTGGCCGAGGCGGCCGCCCGCGCCAACCGCGCCGCGTCGCAGGGCTGACGGCGGCGGTGGCGGCACGATCGGCGGTCGCGCCGTAGGCTGGTCAGGCGGACGCGCTGGGGCGAACCGCAGATCCCATGAGGAGCACGATGAGCGACGTCCAGACGCAGGCCGCGCAACCGCAGCAGCCGGTCATCTACAAGGGCCTGGCGGGAGTCCCCGTCGACTACACCGCGATCTCGAAGGTCAACCCCGAGACGAACTCGCTGCTCTACCGCGGCTACCCCGTGCAGGAGCTCGCGGCATCCGTCACCTTCGAGGAGGTCGCGTACCTGCTCTGGTACGGCGAACTGCCCGACGACGACCAGCTCGCCGCGTTCGAGGAGCGCGAGCGGTCGCTGCGCGGCCTCGACCACGTGACCAAGCGCATCGTCGACGAGATCCCGGTGACGGCGCATCCGATGGACGTGCTCCGCACCGCCGTGAGCGTCATCGGCGCGAGCGACCCGATGACGCCCGACGACTCGCCCGAGGCGAACCTCGACAAGGCGATCCGACTGTTCGCGAAGCTGCCCTCGATCGTGACGTACGACCAGCGCCGACGCCACGAGCTCGAGTTCGTCGAGCCGCGCGACGACCTCGGCTACTCCGCCAACTTCCTCTGGCAGGCCTTCGGCGAGGTGCAGGAACTGCCCGTCGTGAACGCCTTCGACGTGTCGATGATCCTGTACGCCGAGCACTCGTTCAACGCGTCGACGTTCACGGCGCGCGTGATCGCGTCGACACTGTCCGACCTGTACTCGGCCGTCACGGGCGCGATCGGCGCGCTCAAGGGCCCGCTGCACGGCGGCGCCAACGAGGCCGTCATGCACGCGTTCGAGGAGATCGGCCCGGGCGAGGGCGGCGCCGACCGTGCGGTCGCCTGGCTCGACACCGCGCTCGCGGAGAAGCGCAAGATCATGGGCTTCGGACACCGCGTCTACAAGCACGGCGACTCGCGCGTGCCCACGATGCGCGACTCGCTCGAGCGCATGGTGGAGTACTACGACCGGCCCGACCTGCTCGAGCTCTACGTCGCGCTCGAGGACGCCATGGCGGAGCGCAAGAACATCAAGCCGAACCTCGACTACCCGGCAGGCCCCACGTACCACCTGATGGGCTTCGACACCGAGATGTTCACGCCGCTCTTCGTGGCGAGCCGCGTGACGGGGTGGACCGCCCACGTCATGGAGCAGCTCGCGGCCAACGCGCTCATCCGCCCGCTGTCGGTGTACAACGGTCCCGACGAACGGCACGTCCCCGTCAAGGGCTGAGCGGATGTCGCACGTCTTCCTCGAGATGACGATGACGCTCGACGGGTTCACCGCCGCACCGGGCGTCAGCATCGAGCATCCGCTCGGCATCGGCGGGGAGCGCGTGCACGACTGGCTGCGCGGGAGCGACGGCCCCGCGGAAGTGGGCCTCGGCCCCGAGGGCGCCGCCGACGCGACGCCCGACGAGATCGACCTCAGCGTGGCCGCCCGCATGTTCGACACCACCGGTGCGTTCGTGATCGGACGCCGCACGTTCGATGTCGGCGAAGTGCCGTGGGGCGACGACGAGGCGTTCGAGGGCCGTCCGGTCTTCGTGGTCACGAGCCGCGGCCGCGAGCCCATCGAGCGCGGCGGCTCCCGGTTCGAGTTCGTCACGGGTGGCGTGGGCGAGGCGGTCGACCGCGCGATGACCGTCGCGCACGCGGCATCCGTCTGCATCATGGGTGGGGCGGATGTCGCGCGCCAGTCGCTCACCGCGGGCCTCGTCGACGAGGTGCGCCTGCACCTCGTGCCCATCCTGCTCGGCGGCGGCACGCGCCTGTTCCCCGACGCGACCGGACGCCGCATCGAGCTCGAACCGCTCGACGCCGAGCAGGGCGCGCTGGCGATGCACCTCCGCTACCGCGTCGAACGCGGCGCCTGACGCACGCCGCTGCGCGCGGCCGGCGCCGTTGCGCCCCGATCTGGGGAGCGCTGCCCGACCGCGTGGAGAGTAACGTCTGCGCCATCGGTCGGCGCCGGCCCGACGTCCGGCCGGGACCTCGGGGGGAGGTCGCGTCATGCCCGCACGTCGATCCACAGGGAGGAACGGCGGGTCGCGTCGGCTCCTCGCCGCCATCGGTGCCACGGGGATCGCGATCGCGGTCGTGGGCATCTCGTCGCCGGCGCAGGCCGCCGACGGCAACGTAGGGGTGTCGGTGATGCCCGCCTCGTCGGACTTCTTCGGCGGCGCGGGCAAGCCCGACTGGGTGGCGCCGGCGGCGACCATCGAGGTCTACGACGCCGACGGCGACGGATCGAGCCCGGTCATGACGACGCCTGCCGAAACCCAGGGGCTGTTCGGCGAGACGCAATGGCTCACGCTGCCCGACGGCCGTTACAAGGTCCGCACGGTCGTGGACGGCTACCTCCCGGCCTGGGCCGGCCTCGTGCAGGACGGCGGGCCGGACGCCCTCGACCAGTTCGCCGGCATCGTTCCGGCGTTCTACGACCTCCACCCGACCGTGACGTTCGCCACGGCGCCCGTGCTCGAGGTCGAGGCCGACGACGAGTCGACGGACCGACCCGCGCATGTCGTGTCCCTCGCCAGTCGGTCCGCCGCCTTCATCGGCGGGATCGTGATCACCGCCGACGACAGCCTGGACGGCGGCGCCCAGGTCGACCTCTTCCGGGTCGGGTCCGCGACGCCGCTCATGTCGCAGGCCACCGTCGAGGGCACGTACGTGTTCGACGACGTCCCGAACGGGAAGTTCCAGCTCCGATTCACGCAGGACGGCGTGGAGCAGTGGTGGCCGTTCGAGGACGACCGCAGCCGGGCCGCCGTGCTCGCGATGGACGGCACGGGTGGACGCGCCGCCCTCGACGCCCACTTCGGCGTGCCGGACCCGGAGGCGACGCCCGGCGAGTTCCTCACGATCTCGGGCGACCCGGTCGAGGGCGGCGTGCTGTCCCTCGTGCTCGACGCGCCACTCCCGTTCGACTCGGCCGACCTCCTCGGGAGCGAGGTGCTGAGCGGCATCCAGTGGTGGCGTGACGGCGTCGCGCTGCCGGGAGAGCACGGGAGGAGCCTGACCGTTCCGCAGGGCGCCGCGGGAGGAACGATCACGGCCACCGCACGGTTCACCCAGCTCCTCGGGTACTTCGACCGGTCGGTCTCCACACCGCCGGTCGGCCCGGTCGCCGCCTCGACGCTCCTGCCGCTGGCGCCGACGCCGGTGCCCACCATCAGCGGCACGTCGCAGGTCGGCGTGCCGCTGCGGGCGACGGTCGGCACGTGGGGCCCGGGGGCCACGACGAAGGCGATCCAGTGGAACGCCGACGGGGCGCCGATCGCGGGGGCCACGGCGGCGAGCTACACGCCGAAGGGCGCCGATGCGGGCTCGCAGCTCACGGTGACCGTGACCGCGTCGAAGCCCGGCTTCCAGGTCACCAGCCGAACGAGCGCGCCCACGGCTCCGATCGCCGAGGCCGCCTTCGCGAAGGCACCCGTGCCGGCCGTCAAGGGCACCTTGCGGCTCGGGAGCCCGCCGCTGACCGTCGCCACGGGAACGTGGGGTCCCGCCCCGGTGGTCCTGACGTACCAGTGGTTGCGGAACGGGCAGCCGATCGACGATGCGACCGCGGCCACGTACTCGCTGACCGCCGACGACCTGGGTGCGTCCCTCGCCGTCCGCGTCACGGGTCAGAAGCTCGGGTACCTCACGGCCATGCGCGAGAGCGCCCCGACAGCGTCGATCCTCGCGGGCAGGATCACGAACACGGTGCTCCCGTCGATCAGCGGCACGCCGCGCGTCGGCCAGGAACTCGCGGCCGCGCCGGGGTTGTGGACGCCGCCGGAGGTCGACCTCCAGTACGAGTGGCTGCGGGCCGGGGTGCCGATCCCGGGTGCCGTCGGAGCGACGTACACGCCGGTCGCGGCCGACGTGAACGCCGCGATCAAGGTCCGCGTCACCGCCTCGCTGCCGGGGTACACCTCGGTCGTGAAGACGAGCGCGGCGACGGCGAAGGTGCGCCCGTAGCGGCTTCACGCTTCGCACAACGCGGCGCGCGGCATCCGCGGCCGACCTGTGGCGACCCCCCAACGATGGAGGATCGACCATGTATCGGGCATACAGTCGTGCGTTATGCACATGTTGTTCCGCACGCTGCTGCACGTGCTCTTCCTCGCGCGACGCAAGCCCGACCTGAACCACTACGACGTCGCGCGCACGAACTTCATCACCCTGCCGACCGACCTCGACATCAACCGGCACATGAACAACGGCGTGTACTTCTCGATCATGGACGTCGCACGGTTCGACATGCTCGTGCGGAACGGCGTGTGGCGGGCGTTCCGCGACAAGGGCTGGTACCCGGTGGTCGCGAGCGAGACCATCACGTTCCGGAAGTCGCTGAGCCTCTGGCAGCGCTTCACGATCGAGTCGAAGCTCGTCGGCTACGACGACAAGGCGGTCTACGTCGAGCAGCGCTTCGTGCGCCCCGGCCCCGACGGCATCCCCGAGGTGTACGCGCAGGGGTTCATCCGGGCGCGCTTCCTGCGGAAGTCGGGCGGCACGGTGCCCGTCTCCGAGCTCATGGCCGAGTTCGGCGCGCTCGAGGGGGAGCGGATCCCCGAGTGGATCGAGCGGTGGGGCGAGGATGTCGCGCTGCCGGCCACGCGAGCCGAGGCGCCGTCCGTCTGGCACTAGCCGCGAGGCATCCGCTCGCTACGAGCGCGCCTTGGCCGGGACCACGACCTCCTTGATGATGAGGAGGATGCCGGCCGCGACCGGGATCGCGACGAGTGCGCCCGGGAGGCCCGCGAGCGTGCCGCCGGCGAGGGCCGCGATGAGCACGATCGAGCCGGGCACCTGCACGGCCTTCGACATGACGCGGGGCGTGAGGATGTACGCCTCGACCTGCATGTAGACGAGCATCGCGCCGAGCACGATGATGCCCGACAGCGGCGAGACGAAGAGCGCGAGCACCGTCATCACGATGGTCGTGAGCACCGTTCCGATGAGCGGGATGAGCGTGATGAAGAACGCGGAGACTGCGATCACGAGCGCGAACGGCACCTGCGCGATGAGCAGGATGATGAAGCTGAACGTCGCGTTGAAGAAGGCGAGGATGACCATGCCGCTCAGGTAGCGGCCCACGTTCTGCATGATCCGCTCGGCGTAGTCGACGACCCGCGCCCGGTGCGAGGCGGAGATGAGCGTGTAGATGGCGGCCTTGGAGGCGTCGAGCGTGGCGATGAAGTAGATCGTCAGGATGAAGATGAAGAATGCGGACGAGATCCCGCCGACGATCGCGAGGCCCACGTTGAGCGCGCCACCTCCGATGGTGGCCCAGGTGTTGGGATCGCTGATGACGCCGACCACCCAGTTGTAGATCGTCGTGAGGACGCCGCCCGAGCCCGAGGAGGCGTCGATGAACCACTGCTGCTGCTGGAGGTTGGCGTACATCTGGGGGAGCGACTGCACGAGGCTGACCGCCTGGGTGATCACGAGCGGGAGGACGATCCAGAGCAGGCCCGCGATCACGAGGATGAACAGGATGATCACGGTGAGGATCGCGACGCCGCGCTTCATGCCGCGGCGCTGGAACCAGCGCACGAGCGGGTCGAGGCCGAGCGTGATGAACATCGCGGCGAACACCGAGAAGAGCACGCCCGAGAGGCTGAGCAGCGTCCAGGCGAGCGCGAGGCCCAGGAGCACGCCGAGGGTCGCGATGAACGACCAGACGAGGGGCCGTTCCGACATGAAGTTCCTGCCCCGCCCGCGCCCGCCGTCGGGGCCGCCGCCCGTGCCCGTGGCGTGCTCGCGGGCGCGCCGCTCGATGCTCTTCACGGGCGCCAGCCTAGGGCTGAGGATGCCTCGTACCCGGGAAGCGCGCCGGGGCGACCCGCGCCATGGCGGGCCGCGCTCCACTGGCCCGCGCCGACGCGAGCCGGCCCGGAGACGTCGTCAGTCGCGCGCACCCTCTGGGACGTGCAGCTCCTTGTAGTGGTCGGCGAGGGCGGGGTAGTAGGCCTCCCACTCGGGGAGCGGACGGCTCAGCCGAACGGCGGCGAGCCGGTCGAGGTAGTAGTCCCAGCCGGGGCCCATCGTCGCGGCATCCGCCGGGTTCGCGAGTCGCTGGCCGAACGTGAGCGTCGTCATGCCGCCGGCCTCGCGCAGGTGCGCGAACACCCGCATGGCCGTCGCGCCCTCACCCGAATGGGCGAGGAAGCGGTGCGGCGGATCGCACTCGAGGATGCCCACGTTCATCCACTCGGAGCCCTCGCCCTCGAACGTCATGCGGAAGCGCACGGCGCCGGTCTCGGGGCGTCCGGTGTACGTGCCGATCCATGCCTGCATGGCCGTCGGATTGGTCAGGCTGAACCAGACCTCCTCGATCGGGGAATGGAACAGGCGGTCGTACTGCAGGTAGAGCCCGTCGGGCTTCAACGTGTAGTGGCCAGTCGCTTTCGCGGTCATCTTCTACCCCCGCTCGTCGTGAAATCAGGCTAAACCCGGTCTACGCCAAACCACTAGAGTTGGCGCCATGGGATCGAGTGGGGGCGCGAAGCGCAAGCCGAATCATCCGTCCGGCGGACAGGTGCACGAGGAGACGATGAACGTCACCGAGGGCAAGTCGGGCCTCTGGGGGGCGCTTGCGGGCCTCTTCACCTTCGCGCTCATCGCAGTGCCGTTGTCGGCGGCGTTCGCGTTCGCGACGAACCCGCGCACGCAGCAGCTGTTCGGCGGCCGGCTCTCCGAGGCGACGCAGGGCGGCTACCAGGCGTTCTGGTGGATCGTGACGATCTTCCTCTTCGTGCTGCCGTTCCTCGTCGGCTACGCGGTCGCGCGCCTCTCGGGCCGTTCGCTCGCGATCTTCGGTGCGGTGGTCGCGCTGTTCGTGATCGCCGTCCTGGTGCTCGGGCAGCTGTTCGTCTTCTGATCCGGTCCTGATCCGGTCGGGCCGGTCCTGATCCGGGAGGTGGTGCCATGCAGGTGCCCAAGGCCTCGGATGCCGCGAAGGCGCGGTTCACGTCGGTGGTGCCCGTCGACCCGCGGGTCGTCGTCAAGCCCATGTTCGGCAACCTCGGCGCGTTCGTGAACGGCAACATGTTCGCCGGGCTCTTCGGGGATCGCATCGGCGTGCGCGTGCTCGACGAGTCGGCGCGTGCCGAGCTCGCGGCGGTCGACGGCGCCGGGCCGTTCGGACCCGACGAGCGGCCGATGGGCGGCTACGTCTCCGTGCCCGTCGCGTGGGACGACGAGCCCGACCGCATCGCCGAGCAGGTCGCGCGCGCGTTCGAGGAGGTCGCCGCGCTGCCGCCGAAGGCGCCCAAGGCGCGGAAGCCGCCGAGGACCCGCAGCTGACGGATGCCGCGGGGCGTCAGTCCTCCGCGGCCTCGAGCACGGCCATCGCCGCGTTGTGCCCGCCGATGCCGCTCACCGCGCCGCCGCGCACGGCCCCCGAGCCGCAGAGCAGGATCCGGGGATGCGCCGTGGCGACGCCCCAGCGCTCGGCGGGGGTCGCGAGCGGGGCGTCGTCCTCGGCCCACGGCCATGAGAGCGGCCCGTGGAAGATGTTGCCGCCCGGCATGCGCAGGGCGTGCTCGAGGTCGAGCGTGGTCTTGACCTCGATGCATGGGCGACCCGCGGCATCCGTCGCCAGCACGTCGGCGATGGGCTCGGCGAGCACCGAGTCGAGGGAGGCGAGCACCGCCTCCTGCAGTCGTGCGCGCAGCTCGTCGTTGCCGAAGCGCTCGACGAGGCGGTGCGGCACGTGCAGGCCGAAGACCGTGAGCGTGTGAGCTCCAGTGGCGGCGAGTTCGGGGTCGAGGATCGTCGGGTCGCTGAGCGTGTGGCAGTAGATCTCGCACGGGAGCGGCGAGGGGATGCCGCCGCGCGCGGCCGTCGCGAAGGCGGCGTCGAGCTGGGTCTGCAGCTCGTTGATGTGGAAGGTGCCCGCGAACGCCGCCTCGGGCGCGACCTCGGTGTCGCGCAGCCGGGGGAGGCGCGTGAGCATGAGGTTCACCTTGACCTGGGCGCCCTCGGGCTCCGCGAGCCGCCGCAGGCGCTCGCGAACGACCGGCGGCACGGCGAGGGGTCCGTCGTGCGAGAAGGGGCGCTCGTCGCGCGGCGCGACGGGCTGCGCGGCGGCGCGCGCCGCGGCCCCTTCGACCGGCTCGGGGAACGCCGTCGCCCCGGCCGCGAGCAGGCGATCGAGCACGACCGGTGCGACGTTCGCGAGCACGGTGCCGGCCTCGACGACCTGGTCCTCGCCGCCGCGCGTGTAGCGCACGCGGCCGTCGGGCCCGACGGCGGCGACCTCCGCGTCGACGAGGAGCTCCGCGCCCGCCTCGCGCGCGGCGCGCTCGAGCTCGCCGCTGACGGCGCCCATGCCGCCGATCGGCACGTCCCAGTCGCCCGTGCCGCCGCCGATCACGTGGTACAGGAAGCACCGGTTCGCGTCGAGCGCGGGATCGCCGAGGTCGGTGAACGTGCCGATGAGGCCGTCGGTCGCGACGACGCCGCGCACGAGGTCGCTCGCGAAGCGCTCGTCGATGACCTCGCCCAGCGGGCGCTCGACGAGGTCGGTCCAGACGCGGTCGTCGCCGACGAGCTCGCGCGCCTCCGAGCGGGTGAGCAGCGGCTCGGTGAGGGTCGGGAAGAGCCGCTCGGCGATGCGCGAGGTCTCGCCGTAGAACGCGTCCCACGCGGCGGCGTCGCCCTCGGCGTCGACCCGGGCGAAGGCGGCGGCGGATGCCTCGGCGTCGGCCTCGCGGTCGACGAGCAGGCCGCGCGACGGGTCGGCCGGGTCGGGCGTGTACGACGAGTAGCGGCGGCGGACGAGCCGGATGTCGAGCCCGAGGTCGTCGATGATGCGCTGCGGGAGCAGGCTCACGAGGTAGGAGTAGCGCGAGAGACGCGCCTCGACGCCGTCGAACGCCTGCGCCGAGACCGCCGCGCCGCCGAGGTGGTCGTCGCGCTCGAGGAGGAGCACCGATCGTCCGGCGCGGGCGAGGTAGGCGGCGGCGGTGAGGCCGTTGTGGCCGCCGCCGATGATCACGACGTCGTGGGGCATCCCACGAGCGTACGTGATGGGCGGGGTGCGCCCTGGCGCGCGCAGGGCCGCCCCGTGCCCGGTTCGCGAGTCACCCCGAATCGCGGGCGGGGTCGGGCGATCGCGCGATTCGGGGTGACTCGGCGCGCGGAGGGTGCAGTCCCAGAAAGTTACTGACATGTAAGTAAGCGTTCGCTATGCTGGCGCTCGCGACCACGCCGATGACGGCGTCGGGCGTGCACCATCCGCACTGATCCGGTCACCGGCCGGAGGCGTGATGCGCCCCGGCCGGCCACGTTCGAAGGAGAACCCGTGACCCACCGCACCAGGGCGCAGCATCCGCCCGCCCGACCCGTCGCGAGCATCGTCGCGAGACCCGACCGCCGCGCCCGCCGCCTCGGCGCCGGCGCCGCCATCGCCGCACTCGCCCTCGGAGGAGCCGCCATCACCGCGACCCCGGCCGTCGCCGCCGACGAGCCCGACTTCGGCCCGAACGTGGTCGTGCTCGACCCCTCGATGCCGACCGACGAGATCAACGCGATCTTCGCCGCCATCGACGACGAGCCGGAGTTCAGCCAGAACCGCCACGCCGTGCTGTTCAAGCCGGGCGTCTACGGCAGCGCGGAGGGCGCCGCCGACCCGGCCACCGCGCCCGACATCGTGAACGGCCAGGTCGGCTACTACACGCAGGTCTCGGGTCTCGGCGCGTCGCCCGACGACGTCGTGATCAACGGCGCGATCCACGCCGAGGGTCGTCCGCCTGCCACTTCCTGCCCGTGGGACGGCGGCGGCGAGGCCGACACTGCGCTCACGAACTTCTGGCGCTCGCTGTCGAACGTCTCGATCAACCCGATCCAGCGGCCCGTCGAGGGCGACACCGGCGTCTACGGCGTCTGCTTCCCGTCGGCCGAGAATCCCGCCGGCATCATGCTCCCCGAGGGCGTCGCCGACCCCGGCCAGCTGCGGTGGGCGGTCTCGCAGGCGGCGCCCATGCGCCGTGTGCACATCCAGGGGAACCTGACGCTCATGCCGCGCTTCGGCGGCTACTCGTCGGGCGGCTACCTCGCCGACTCGGTGATCGACGGCCAGGTCGTGTCGGGCTCGCAGCAGCAGTGGTACACCCGCGACTCGAGCGTCGGCTCGTGGAACGGCGGCGTCTGGAACATGGTGTTCTCGGGCGTGCAGGGCGCACCCGCGACCGACTTCGGCCCGCACGCCGACGGCACGGTGGGCAACACGACCACCCTCGCGACCACCCCGCTCAGCCGGCCGGCGCCGTTCCTCTACCTCGACGGCGACGCCTACGAGGTGTTCGTGCCGAACGCCCGCACCGAGAGCGCGGGCGTCGACTGGTCGACGGATGCCTCGGTCGGCACGTCCATCCCGATCGGCGACTTCTACATCGCCCACGCCGACCGCGACACCGCGACGTCGATCAACCGCGCGATCTCGCAGAAGCAGCACGTGCTGCTCACGCCGGGCGTGTACCGCCTCGACAAGCCGATCAACGTGAAGCGCGCCGACACGGTCGTGCTCGGCCTCGGCTACGCGTCGCTCACGCCGACGAAGGGCAACGCGGCCATCGAGGTCGCCGACGTCCCGGGCGTGAAGATCGCGGGCATCACGGTCGACGCCGGGCTCGTCGAGTCCGACGTGCTCGTGAAGGTCGGGCCCAAGGGCGCGAAGAAGTCCGACCCGTCCGACCCGACGACGCTCTCCGACGTGTTCATCCGCGTCGGCGGACCGTGGGCGGGCGACGCGGTCACCTCGATCGAGGTCAACAGCGACGACGTGCTGCTCGACCACATCTGGGCCTGGCGCGGCGACCACGGCCTCGACGGCAGCGGCACCTGGACCGGTTCGACCGGCGCGCACGGCCTCATCGTGAACGGCGACGACGTCACCGCGACCGGCCTGTTCGTGGAGCACTACCAGCAGAACCAGGTGATCTGGAACGGCGAGCGCGGGCGCACCGTGTTCTACCAGTCCGAGATCCCCTACGAGGTGCCGAGCCAGGCCGAGTGGATGGACGGCGACCGGCTCGGGTACTCGTCGTACCGCGTGGCCGACGGCGTCACCGAGCACCACGCCACGGGCATGGGCGTGTACTCGTTCTTCAACCAGGGCCAGGACATCCGCGCCGCGAGCGGCATCCAGACCCCGGTCGGCCCGGGCATTCGGTTCGAGTCGCTCATCTCGGTGTTCCTCAGCGGCTCGGGCGGCATCGAGCACACCATCAACGACACCGGCGCGCCGGTGGTCGGCGGCTTCGGCACGTCGCCGGTGGTGAGCTACCCGACGCCGTAGGGCAGGGCACGACGGATGCCGCGGCCCCCGCCTCGTGCGGTGGGTCGCGGCATCCGCCGTCTGGGTCAGCTCGCCCGGCGCATCGCCCGCACGCCGACGAACACGCCGACGGCGCAGGTCGCGATCGCGGCGATCGCGCCCCCGATCACTGCCGGGCTGCCGAGGTCGCCGGCGAGCAGGGCCCGCTCGGCCGCGACGAGGTAGCTCAGCGGGTTCACCGCGGCGGCGACCTTCATCCAGTCGGGGCCGTCCTCGAGGGGCAGCAGCATGCCCGACAGGATCATGAGCGGGAACAGCAGCGTCTGGTGCACCATCCAGAACATCCAGTCGCGGTTGCGGCACGCGAGCGCGAGCGTGTAGCTCAGGGCGCCGAACCCGATGCCGAACACCGCGAGCACCGCGAGGCCGACGACGAGGCCCGGAACGTCGAGCCGGAACCCGAACGGCACGGCCACGAGCACGACGATCGTGCCCTGGATGACGAGCGGCACGACCTCCTTCAGCGCGCGTCCGACGAGCAGCGCGCTGCGCGAGAGCGGCGCGACGAGGGTGCGCTCGTGCGATCCGGTCTGCATCTCGAACAGGAGGTTCGCGCCCGTCGACGCGGTGCCGAAAAGCGCGACCATGACGAGGATGCCCGGGACGAACCACTGCAGGGTCGACGCGACGTCGCCGCCGGCCGCGCCGACGAGCAGGGGTCCGAACAGGCCGAGGAAGACGAGCGGCTGCACGAGCGAGAAGACCACGCTGAAAGGGTCGCGCACGAGCGGGCGCGACTCGCGCGCGAAGACGGTCGCGGTGTCGCGCACGAAGCTGGTGGGGCGGGCGGATGCCGCGGGCCGCTCGATCGCGGCGGCCTGGGTGGCGGCGGGGCTGATGGTGTTCATGAGGTGTGCTCCTTCGATTCGGTGGTCACGCGGCGGCGGGCTCGGGGGTGGCGGCGGGCTCGGGCGAGGCTGCCTCCTCGCGGAGGCTGCGACCGGTGAGGGCGAGGAAGACGTCGTCGAGCGTGGGCTGGCGGTGCGTCGCCGCCACGACGTCGAGTCCGGCGTCGGCGAGCTCGCGGATCCAGCGGGGGAGGGCGCGATCGCCGCCCGGCGCGGTGAGGGTGACGACGGCCCCGTCGACCGATCCGCCGATGCTGGCCGCGGCGGCCGCGGCATCCGTCTCGCTCTCGAAGGCGAGCGTGACCCGGTCGCCCGCGAGCGACTCCTTGAGCGACCACGCCGTGTCGTCGGCGATGACCGCGCCGTGGTCCATCACCATGACCCGCTCGGCGAGCTGGTCGGCCTCGTCGAGGTAGTGCGTGGTGAGGAAGATCGTGGTGCCGGTGCTGCGGCGCAGGTCGACGATGTGCTCCCACAGGTTCGCGCGGCTGTGCGGGTCGAGGCCGGTCGACGGCTCGTCGAGGAACAGCAGCTCGGGCCGGTGGATGAGGCCGAGCGCGATGTCGAGCCGGCGCTTCTGGCCGCCCGACAGCGACTGCACCTGGCGGCTCGCGACCTGCCCGAGCTCGAGCGAGTCGATGAGCTCGGCAGCCCTCGCACGGGTCTCGCGACGGCCGAGGCCGTAGAACGCGCCCTGCGCGTGCAGCTCGTCGCGCACCCGCTGGGTGTGGCCGCCCGAGCTGCCCTGGCCGACGTACCCGATGCGGCGGCGCACGCCGGCGGGGTCGTGGCGGATGTCGCAGCCGGCCACCGTCGCCTCGCCGGCCGTCGGCGCCAGGAGCGTGGTCAGCATGCGGAGCGTCGTCGACTTGCCGGCGCCGTTCGGGCCCAGGAAGGCGACGAGCTCGCCGTCGGCCACGTCGAGGTCGACGGCTCGGACGGCCTCGACGACCTGCCCCTTGGAGCGGAACGTCTTCGTGAGGCCTCGGGCGGTGATCATCTGGTTCGTTCGTTCGGTCATAGCGCCAGTCTTCCGAGGCATCCGGTCACTTCCTGACCGGATGCGCGAGATACTCGGAGCATGGCCGCCACCACCTCGAGGACCCTCGAACTTCTCTCCCTCCTGCAGAGCCATCGGCACTGGTCGGCTCGTGAGCTCGTCGACCGGCTCGACGTCTCGGAGCGCACGCTGCGCCGCGACGTCGAGCGCCTGCGCGAGCTCGGCTACGGCATCGAGTCGATGCGGGGGAGCGCGGGCGGATACCGGCTCGAGGCCGGCACCGGGCTCCCGCCGCTGCTGCTCACCGACGACGAGGGCGTCGCGATCGCCGTCGGACTTCGCTCGCAGGCCACCGCCGGACTCCGCGGCGCCGAGCACACGACCCTGAGCGCGCTCGCGAAGATCGAGCAGGTGCTGCCGCCCGCGCTGCGCCGGCGCATCGACGCGCTGCAGTCGCACGCGACGGTCGCGGTCGGCCGGGCACCGGGCGGCGATGGCGGCGGGGCCCGCCCGGCCCCCGAGATCGAGACCGAGCTCCTCGGCCTCCTCGCGCTCGGGTGCCGCGACTCCGAGCGGCTGCGCTTCAACTACACGGATGCCGCGGGCGAGCCGAGCTCGCGGGTCGTCGAGCCGTACCGCCTCGTGCCGGTCGCCCGGCGCTGGTACCTCCTCGCCTGGGACCGCCAGCGCGAGGACTGGCGCACGTTCCGGCTCGACCGCATCAGCGACGTGTTCCAGACCCGCGTTCACTTCGAGCCGCGGCCGATGACCGACGAGGCGGCGCGCGCCCGGGTGGAGTCCGCGATCCGGTACCGCGACCGCACCGTGCGCGCCCGGGTCGTGGTGGAGCTGTCGCGGGCGGAGCTCGTCGACCGCCTCGGGTGGTACGGCCGCGACGTCGTGGAGGACGGGCCCGACCGCTGCGTCTGGCCGCTCGAGGCCGACGCGGTCGAGAACCTCGTGATGGCGCTCATGTGGCTGCCGCGCGGTGCGGCCTACAGCGTGGAGGGGCCGCCGGAGGTGCTGGCGTTCCTCGCGGAGCAGGCCGGGCGGTTCGCGGCGGCCGCGGCATCCGACTGAGCTCGCTCGTCAGTCGACATGTCTTGCGGATGTCGGCGGCTGGGCGTTGGCTGGCCGCATGGACATCGCATTCGTGGCGGGCTTCGGCCCCATCGGCAGTGCCGACTCGTCATCGGCCGACTTCTGGCGCGGCGCTTTCGGGATCCCGTTCAGCGAGGACGGCGGGTACTTCCACACCGAAGAACTCGGGGGCGTCAATGCGTTCGCGATCTGGCCGCTGAGCCAGGCCGCCGAGGCGACCTTCGGCGCCACCGAGTGGCCGGCCGACCGCCCGGTGCCGCAGGCGTGGATCGAGTTCGACGTCGACTCGCCGGCGGCCGTGGTCGAGGCGGTCGAGGAGCTCCGGGCGGGCGGGCACGAGATCCTCGTCGGCGCGCACGAGGAGCCGTGGGGGCAGACGACGTCCCGCCTGATGAGTCCGGAGGGGCTGCTCGTCGGGGTGAGCTACACGCCGTGGATGCACGACGTGGAGCCCGCCGGGAACGTGATGATCGGGTACGACCCCGAGCTCGACGACGGCGGCGCGGGCCTGGGGCACGCCTAGTTGCTCATCGGCTCGTCCGACGTGCGCTCGAGCTGCCCGATCTCCGAGCCGTCCTGCCCGAGGACCGTCATGGTCGTGTCGGCGATGGTTGCGACAGTGAGGCCCGAGAGCCAGTCGTCCACCCCCTCGCAGAACATCCGCGTCATGGCGACGTCCTCGAAGAGCACCTGCTCGCCCTCGTCGACCGACCACGAGCCCGACAGGGTGTTGCAGCCGTCGCTGCCGCTGAGCTTTCCACCGTCGGCGAGCGAGAGGAACGGCTCCGACGGCTTCGACGGGTCGCCCCAGGTGCCGACCGGGTCGATGTCGCCGCCCTTGGCGGATCCCTGGGCGCCGAGGCAGCCGGTGAGCGCGAGCAGGGCGATCGCCGCGCCGGCCCCGATGATGACGTTGCGCATCCTGGTCATGGCCGCAGCGTAGTCCGGCGGGCACGGCGCACCGCGAGCACCCGCCGGGTCGCGACGAGGGTGTGGACGGCCTCGGCCGGACTAGGTGGCGGGCGTGTCCGAGGTGCGCTCGAGCTGCCCGATCTCCGAGCCGTCCTGCCCGAGCACCGTCATGGTGTCGCCCGAGACGGTCGCGGCGTCCAGGTGGGCGAGCCAGTCGTCGACGTCCTCGCACGCCTTCATGGTCGACGCGACGTCCTCGAACAGCACCTGCTCGCCCTCGTCGACCGACCAGGTGCCGGTCAGATTGTTGCACCCGTCGCTGCCGCTGAAGCTGCCGCCGTCCTCGAGCTCGAGGTACGGCGACGCGTCCTTCGACGGATCCCCCCACGTACCGGTCGCATCGACCGAGCCACCACGGGCCGAACCCTGCTCCCCCAGGCAGCCCGCGAGCGCGAGCACGGCGAGCACGGCGACGCCGGCTCCGATCAACTTCCGCTTGCTGGCCATGCTCGCAGCGTAGACCCGCACAGCCCGCACGTCACGCGCCGTCGTCGGCGGCGTCGAGGCCGTTCCGGGGCGGGCCCGTGCGGGCCGCGGCGCGGGCGAGGGCGTCGCGCACGGCGACCACGGCGGGTCGGCCGGCCGCCGCGTGACGCGCGGAGGAGAAGACCTCGCGGTGCGGGTCGCCGGGCAGGGGCGCGAGCAGCACGCTCGGCCCCTCGTCGGCCCACAGCAGGTCGGGCAGCAGCCCGACGGCGTTGCCCGAGCTGATGAGGCGGATGTGCGCCATCAGGTCGGCGGTCTCGAAGCGGACGTCGGGCTCGAACCCGGCCGCGCGGCAGAGCTGCTCGGCCCAGACCCGCGACGCGGTGCCGGCGGGCTCCATGACCCACGGGCGCCCGGCGGTCGCCGCGAGAGTCAGCGTCGGGTCTCGAGACGCGTCCGATTCGGCCGGGCGCTCCTTGACCCGGGTGTTCGCGGGCACGGCGAGCCGGATCGCGTCGGATGCGAGGGGCACGCGGTCGAGCTCGGGATGCCGCGGACGTGCGTACCCCGGGTACTGCTCGGCCACGACCAGGTCGAAGTCGCGTGCGGCCACCTCGAACAGCCCGGCCTCGGGCTCGCGTTCGGTGACCTCGACGCGCAGGCCGGGATGGGCGTCGGCGAGGAGCGTGAGCGCTTGCGGCATGACCGCGTGCGCCGCGGACTGGAACACCGCGATGCGCACCGTGCCGGCCACCGAGGTGAGCGACCGCGCGACCTCCGCCTCGGCCTCCTCGAGCCGGTCGAGCACCGCCTTGCCGTGCTCGACGAGCACGAGCGCCTGCGGCGTGAGCTGTACCCGCCGGCCGACCTGCACGAGGAGCGGAACGCCCGCCTCGCGCTCGAGCAGGCTCAGCTGCTGCGACACCGATGACGGGCTGTAGGAGAGGGCCTCCGCGACCGCCGCGAGCGTGCCGCGACGACTGAGCTCGACGAGCAGTCGCAGCCGTCGCACGTCGAGCATCGCGACCTCCTGGAGCCTCATCGGATCATTCGACTATACCGAACAGTATGCGTCGGATTCGTTCGCTGTACCGAACAGACATCGCATCGCACACTGGTAGGCGACAAGGCGCGCGAACCTCGGCGCGCCCGGAGCAACGGAGACTAGCCTCGTGACCATGACCAACGCCGCCACGGGACTCGCGCCGGCCACCGACCACGTCGTCGCACTGGTGCGACGCTGGCTCGCCGAGAGCGCAGAGCACCCCGTCGACCCCGCTGCGGAGCGCCTCGCCGGTGTCCTGAAGGACCCGAACGGACTCGCCTTCACCGTCGGCTTCGTCGACGGCGTGATGCGCCCCGAAGACCTCGGGGTCGCCGGCCGCAACCTCGAGCAGGTCGCGAAGCTGACGCCGAAGTTCCTGCCCTGGTACCTGCGCGCGGCCATCCGCGTCGGCGGCGTCGTCGCCCCGGTGCTCCCGTGGGCCGTCATCCCCATCGCGCGCCGCGTGCTGCGGCAGATGGTCGGCCACCTCGTGCTCGACGCCACCCCGGCGAAGCTCGGCCCCTCGATCGCGATGCTGCGCGAGTCCGGCAACCGCCTCAACCTCAACCTGCTCGGCGAGGCCGTCCTCGGCGAGGACGAGGCCGACCGCCGGCTGCGCGGCACCTACGAGTTCCTCGCGCGCGACGACGTCGATTACGTCTCGATCAAGGTGTCGAGCGTCGTGAGCCAGCTCTCGATGTGGTCGTTCGACGAGGCCGTCGCGAAGGTGGTCTCGAAGCTGACGCCGCTCTACGAGCTCGCGGCGAAGAGCCCGACGCCGAAGTTCATCAACCTCGACATGGAGGAGTACCGCGACCTCGACCTCACCATCGCGGTCTTCACGACGCTGCTCGACCAGCCGCAGCTGCGCGGCCTCGAGGCCGGCATCGTGCTGCAGACCTACCTGCCCGACGCGCTCGGCGCGATGCAGGAGCTCACCGCGTGGGCGATCGCACGACGCCAGGCCGGCGGCGCTCCCATCAAGGTGCGCGTCGTGAAGGGCGCGAACCTCGCCATGGAGCACGTCGACGCCGCGATCCACGGCTGGCCCGCCGCGACCTACGGCACCAAGCAGGACTCGGACACCAACTACAAGCGCGTGCTGCACTGGTCGATGACGCCCGAGCGCACCGACGCCGTGAAGCTCGGCGTCGCAGGCCACAACCTCTTCGACGTCGCGCACGCCTGGCTGACCGCGCGCGAGCGCGGCGTCGAGTCGCGCGTCGAGTTCGAGATGCTCCTCGGCATGGCCACCGGGCAGGCCGAGGCGGTCCGTCGCGACGTCGGCAACCTGCTCCTCTACACGCCCGTCGTGAATCCGACCGAGTTCGACGTGGCGATCGCCTACCTCATCCGCCGGCTCGAGGAGAACGCGAGCCAGGACAACTTCATGTCGGCCGTGTTCGAGCTCGACAGCGACCAGGGCCTGTTCGAGCGGGAGCGGCTCCGCTACGAGCGCTCGCTCGCCGCGCTCGAGGGCGACTCCGGTCGGGTGCCCGCGCCGAACCGCACGCAGAACCGTCGCACCGAGTGGTCGCAGGAGTCGCTCGCGGCCGCCATCGCCGTGCCCGACGCCCCGGCGCCCGGCACCGAGCACGAGGACGACGCATCGCTCACGAGCACCGTTCTCGAGCTCACCCGCGGCTCCCGCGGCGAGCCGGGCCTGTTCGGCGACACGGGCGAGATCGAGGGCGACCTCGAGGCTCCGAGCGCGGCCGGCTCCGGCGCGACCCCCGGCTTCCGGAACGAGCCCGACACCGATCCGGCCCTGGCCGCGAACCGCGAGTGGGGCCGGCGCATCCTCGCCCGCGTTCCCGAGACGCGCCTCGGCCTCGAGACCATCGCCCGGGCCCGCGTCGACGACGAGGCCACCCTCGAGTCGATCATCGCCACCGTCGCCGCGAACGGTCGGGCGTGGGGCGAGCTGCCCGGCGCCGAACGCGCCGCGGTGCTGCACCGTGCGGGCCTCGCGCTCGCCGCGAACCGCGACCGCCTCATCGAGGTCATGGCCGCCGAGACCGGCAAGACCATCGCCGAGGCCGACCCCGAGATCTCGGAGGCGATCGACTTCGCGCACTACTACGCCGAGCGCGCCCGCGAGCTCGACCACGTGCAGGGCGCCGTCTTCGTGCCGCCCAAGCTCACCGTCGTGACGCCGCCGTGGAACTTCCCCGTCGCGATCCCGGCCGGCGGCGTGCTCGCCGCGCTCGCCGCGGGCTCGGGCGTCATCATCAAGCCCGCGAAGCTGGCGCAGCGCTCGGGCGCCGTCATGGTCGAGGCGCTCTGGGAGGCCGGCGTGCCGCGCGAGCTCCTCGCCCTCGTCGACATCGGCGAGCGCGAGCTCGGCCGCGAGCTCGTGTCGCACCCCGCGGTCGACCGCGTCATCCTCACCGGTGCGTACGAGACGGCGCAGCTGTTCCGCTCGTTCCGCCCCGACCTTCCGCTGCTGGCGGAGACGAGCGGCAAGAACGCGATCATCGTGACGCCGTCGGCCGACCTCGACCTCGCGGCATCCGACGTCGTGAAGAGCGCCTTCGGCCACGCCGGCCAGAAGTGCTCGGCCGCGTCGCTCGTGATCCTGGTCGGCTCGGTCGCGAAGTCGGAGCGGTTCCGCCGCCAGCTCGTCGACGCCGCGACGTCGCTGCGCGTCGGCTACCCCGAGCACCCGCAGAGCGTCATGGGCCCGATCATCGAGCCCGCCAACGGCAAGCTGCTGCACGCGCTCACCCAGCTCGGCATCGGCGAGGAGTGGCTCGTGGAGCCCAAGCAGCTCGACGGCACCGGGCGCCTCTGGTCGCCCGGCATCCGCGACGGCGTCGCGCCCGGGTCGTACTTCCACCTCACCGAGTTCTTCGGCCCGGTGCTCGGCGTCATGCACGCGAAGGACCTCGACGAGGCGATCCGCCTGCAGAACGCCGTCGACTACGGCCTCACCGCCGGCCTGCACTCGCTCGACTCCGAGGAGGTCGCGCACTGGCTCGACCGCGTCGAGGCGGGCAACCTCTACGTGAACCGCGGCATCACGGGCGCCATCGTGCAGCGCCAGCCGTTCGGCGGCTGGAAGCGCTCTGCCGTCGGCGCCGGCGCGAAGGCGGGCGGCCCGAACTACCTGTTCGGCCTCGGCGAGTGGATGCCGCAGCACGGCCCCATGTCGAGCACGCTGCACCTGCGCGGGCTCGAGAAGCGCGTGTCCGAGCTCATCGAGGCGTCGCAGCCGGCGCTCGAGTACGAGGCGTTCGAGGTGCTGCGCAGGTCGGCGCTGTCCGACGAGGTCGCCTGGGCCGAGGAGTACGGCACGGTCAAGGACGTCTCGGGCGTCGACGTGGAGCGGAACGTGTTCCGCTACCGGTCGCTGCCCGTCACCGTTCGCATCGGCGAGGCGTCGACGCTCGCGGAGGGCCTGCGCGTCATCGCCGCCGGCCTGCTCGCGAAGTCGCACCTCACCGTGTCGACGGCGATCGAGCTGCCGAAGGGCGTGCGCACGCTCCTCCAGGCCCGCGACATGCGGCTCATCCGCGAGGGGGATGCCGCATGGCTCGCGCGCGTCGCGAAGGAGGGCGTCGGCTCGACCCGCGTGCGCCTGGTCGGCGGCGGGGCGTCCCAGCTCGCGACGGCGCTCGGCGGCACCCCGGATGTCGCGGTGTGGTCGCACCCCGTGACGCCCTCGGGCCGCGTCGAGCTGCTGCCGTTCCTGCACGAGCAGGCCGTGTCGATCACGAACCACCGGTTCGGCAACCCGACGACGCTGAGCGACGGGGTGATCTAGGGTCAGCGACCGCGGTTCTGGCGGCGGACGCGTCGAGGGGCGCGTCCGCCGAGGAACGACTCGCCGGCAGCGACGAGGAACCCGTCGCGCAGCGCCTCACGGCCGATGAGCATGCGGAAGCCCATCTCGTCGCGGTTGCTGAGCGTCATCTCGACGGTCCGCGTGCGTCCGTGCAGCGTCACGTCCATGAGCACGACGATGCGCTCCTCGGAGTGGCCCGAGGAGCTGCGCACCGTGCGGCGGTCGTGCACGGGGATCTCGACGACGACCGCGTCCTCGTCGCTGTCCTGCCAAGGGCGCACGCCGAACCGCACCGAATCGGTGCCGTCGTCGGCGCGGAACTCCTCGACGTCGAACGCGTGGAGCGACGACGTGCGCGCTCCCGTGTCGATCTTCGCCTTGATCCATGGGACTCCCGCACCGGGCAGGGTCACCCATTCGCGCCATCCGACGATGGTGGTTGAATAGGGGGGCTCTGTCACCCGAACATCTTCGCAGGGACTCAAGGATGAAACTGGCGATCCTCTCGCGCGCCCCGCAGGCGTACTCCACGCAGCGACTCCGGGCGGCGGCGCAGCAACGAGGGCATGAGGTGAAGGTCCTCAACACGCTGCGCTTCGCGATCGACCTCACGGGCCCCGAGCCCGACCTGCAGTACCGCGGCCGTCCGCTGTCCGACTACGACGCGATCCTGCCGCGCATCGGCAACTCGATCACGTACTTCGGCACCGCCGTGGTGCGCCAGTTCGAGCAGATGGACGTCTACACGCCGAACACCGCGAACGGCATCACGAACGCCCGCGACAAGCTCCGCGCGAACCAGATCCTGAGCCGCCACAACATCGGCATGCCCGCCACGGCGTTCGTGCGCAACCGCGCCGACGTGCGCCCGGCGATCGAGCTCGTCGGCGGGGCGCCCGTCGTCATCAAGCTGCTCGAGGGCACGCAGGGCATCGGCGTGATCCTCGCGCCCGAGGTGAAGATCGCCGAGGCGATCATCGAGACACTGCACTCGACGAAGCAGAACGTCCTCATCCAGCGCTTCGTGAAGGAGAGCCGCGGCCGTGACATCCGTGCGCTCGTCATCGGCGACCGAGTCGTCGCGGCCATGCGCCGCGTCGCGAGCGGCGACGAGTTCCGCTCGAACGTGCACCGCGGCGGCACCGTCGAGCCCGTGGAGCTCACGCCCGACTACGAGCAGGCCGCCGTGCGCTCGGCGCAGATCATGGGCCTCAAGGTCGCCGGCGTCGACATGCTCGAGGGCAACGACGGCCCGCTCGTCATGGAGGTGAACTCGTCGCCCGGCCTCCAGGGCATCGAGACGGCGACCAAGCTCGACGTGGCCGGCGCGATCATCGACTACATCGCGAACCAGGTCGCGTTCCCCGAGATCGACGTGCGCCAGCGGCTCACTGTCTCGACCGGGTACGGCGTGGCCGAGCTGCTCGTGCACGGCGCGGCCGACCTCGTCGGCAAGACGCTCGGCGAGTCGGGGCTGTGGGACCGCGACATCACGGTGCTCACGCTGCACCGCGGCACGACGGTCATCCCGAACCCGCGCAAGGGCGTCGTGCTCGAGTCCGAGGACCGCCTGCTCTGCTTCGGCAAGCTCGAGGAGATGCGTTCGATGATCCCCGAGCGGCGCCGCCGCCGCGCCAAGGTGCGCAGGCTCCCGAAGGAGCCGATCCCCGAGGCGAGCTGAGCGGATGCCGCGGCGGCCCGCTCTCGCGCGCCGTGCACAACTCCGGAACACTCCACGTGCTCCTGGCGTGTCGGGCATCCGCGCGCAGCGTGTCTCACGCGCGATCCGGAGTTGCGCACGCATGCGCTGACCGCGAACGCTGGGCGACGAAACAGGCGATGTCAGCGTGGGGCGTCGAGCGCTGACGCGACGAGGGCCAGGGCCGTCGCCCGGTCGACGCCGAGGTGGTGCACCCGGTCGGCGTAGGCGAGCGCGGCGAGCTGCGCCTCCTGCGTGGTCGGGTCGCCGGTCGCGGCGATGAACGTGCCGGCACGTCCGCGGGTCTCGATGACGTGGTCGGCCTCGAGGGCGCGGTAGGCCTTCGCGACGGTGTTCACGGCGAGGTCGAGCTCGGCCGCGAGGGCGCGCACGGTCGGCATCCGCGTGCCGGGGGCGAGGGCTCCGGATGCCACGCCGTCGACGACCTGGCGACGCAGCTGCTCGAACGGCGGCACGTCGTCGTCGTGGCGGATCGTGAACGAGGCCGTACCGCCCGCGGCATCCGCCATCGTCAGTCCCGGTTGCGGTTCACGAGTCGCGAGAGCACGATCGCGCTGCGGGTGTGGTCGACGTTGGGGGCGATGCGCACGCGTTCGAGCGCATCCTCGAGCGAGGTGATGTCGCGGGCCCGCATGTGCACGATCGCGTCGGCGCTCCCGGTGACCGTGCCGGCGTACACGACCTCGGGCACGCCCTGCAGGATGCGCTGCAGCTCGTCGGGCGCGACAGTGCCGCGGCAGAACAGCTCGACGTACGCCTCGGTGCTCATGCCGTCGACGGTCGGGTCGACCTGGATGGTGAACGAGCGGATGACGCCGTCGGCGACGAGGCGGTCGACGCGACGCTTCACGGCCGACGCCGAGAGGCCCACGGACGACCCGATGTCGCCGTACCCCGCTCGCGCGTTCTGTCGGAGCAGGTCGAGGATGGCGCGGTCGAGGTTGTCCATGCTTCGGAGTGTACGCCGATTCGTTGCGCTCACCCAGGGGTTGACGCCGGATTCCTGCGTGGCGCGTCGGAAAGCGGCTGCCGACCGATATCGACCCTGGTCAGGCGTGGAGACCCGCGCCGGCGGCGTGGCGCACCCGCAGCCCGGCGAGCAACGCCGAGAGTCCGATCTCGAACGCGCGGCGGGCGCCGAACGCGTCGCCGAGCGACGGGTCGAGCGCCGCCCGGAACGCCGCGTGCTCCGACGGCACCGAGCCCTGCTCGAGCAGGTCGCCGGGCGCCACGATGTCGATCGCCGAGCCGAGCACGTGCGCCTCGACCGTGCGCATGACGGCGACGGCGTCGCCGACCGGCCAGCCGGCCTCGACGAGCGAGGCGATGACGCGGTCGTACATGCCGAGCGTGGACACGTCGCGGATCGGGGTCGTCGCGAGCAGCAGGATGACGTTCGGATGCGCCGCGAACGCGGCGAGGTACGACCGGGCCCAGGCCTCGAGCGCGGCATCCCACGGCTCGGCTGCGAAGGCCCTCGTGTCGATCTCCTCGACGATGCGGGCGCGCACGGCCTCGATGAGGTCGCCCCGACTCGCGACGTGGTTGTAGAGCGAGGAGACCTGGCGGTCGACGCGCTTCGCGAGCGCGCGCATCGAGAGCGCCTCGCCGCCCTCCTCGTCGATGAGCTCGAGCGCCGTGGTGACGAGCTGGTCGCGGTTGACACGTGTCACGATTTCCATCCTCGGTCTTCCCTCGCTTGAGGCGAGAGTGTACAGTCACCTTCACTCGAATACGAACACTGTTCGTATGAACACGAAGGACCCGGTGCAGTGACCTCGACCCTCTTCCACGGCGGCACGATCTGGCGCGGAGCCGACGAACCGACGGCCGGCGCGGTGTTCGTGCACGAGGGCGTCGTCGAGGCGCTCGACGTCGTCGCCCGTCGCCTCGCCGCCGAGGCGGAGTCCGCGGGTGAGCACGTCGAGCAGGTCGACCTCGACGGCGGCTTCCTCATGCCGGCCTTCGGCGACGGGCACGCGCACCCGCTGTTCGGCGGACTGGAGGCCGAGGGGCCCGACGTGCGCTCGTGCACCTCCATCCCGGCGGTGGTCGACGAGGTGCGGCGCTACGCCGAGGCCCACCCCGAGGTCGCGTGGATCCAGGGCGCCTCGTACGACGGCAGCCTCGCCGAGGGCGGCCTCTTCGACGCGCGCTGGCTCGACGAGGCCGTGCCCGACCGTCCGGTCGTGCTGCGCGCCTGGGACTACCACACGGTGTGGTGCAACTCGCGGGCGCTCGAGCTCGCCGGCATCGATGCCGACACCCCCGAGCCCGTGCTCGGCGAGATCCCGCGTCGCGACGACGGCTCGCCGCTCGGCACGCTGCGCGAGTGGGGAGCCGTCGAGCTCGTCACCGACGTGGCGTCGGCGCGTCCCCTCGAGGAGCGTCTTCGGGCGCTCGAGCGCGCCGCCGACTACTACCTCGCTCGTGGCGTGACCTGGGTGCAGGACGCCTGGGTCGAGCCGGCCGAGCTCGACACCTACCTCGAGGCCGCGGCGCGCGACCGGCTGGGCATCCGCTTCAACCTCGCCCTGTACGCCGACCCGCGCCGCTTCGCGACCCAGCTGCCCGCGTTCGTCGAGTCGCGACGCCGGGTGACGGATGCCGCGTCGCCCCTGCTCACTGCGAACACCGTGAAGTTCTTCGCCGACGGCGTCGTCGAGAACGAGACGGGCGCCCTGCTCGAGCCGTACTGCTCGGCGCTGCACAAGCACGGGATGTCGGTCTGGGGCGCCGAGGACCTCGCCGAGGCCGTGCGCGCCGTCGACGCGGCCGGCTTCCAGGTGCACATCCACGCGATCGGCGACGCCGCGGTGCGGCAGGCGCTCGACGCGATCGAGCACGCCGTCGCCGCGAACGGGCCGCGCGACCGTCGTCCGGTCATCGCGCACGCGCAGCTCGTCGACGACGCCGACCTCGACCGGTTCGCACGCCTCGGGGTCATCCCGAACATGCAGCCGCTGTGGGCGCAGCTCGACGCGCTCATGACCGTGCTGACGGTGCCGCGGCTCGGTTCGGAGCGCGCCGACAGGCAGTACCGCATGCGCTCGATCGAGGCATCCGGTGCCCGTCTCGCGTTCGGCTCGGACTGGCCGGTCTCGTCGGGTGACCCGCGCGAGGGCATCGCCGTGGCCGTGAGCCGCCGAACGCCCGAGGGCGACCCGGCCGGCGGGTGGACGCCGCAGGAGATCCTGCCCGTGGCGCTCGCTCTCGACGCGTACAGCACCGCCGTCGCGCACCAGGCGTTCGCCGACGCGACGGATGCCCCGTGGGGCCGCATCGAGCCCGGCGCCGCCGCCGACCTCGTGCACCTCGCGGCCGACCCGCGGGAGCTCGATCCCGCAGATCTCCCCGACCTCCCCGTGCGCGCGACCTGGCTCGCGGGGATCCCCCGATACCGAGGCGAACGCCTCCCGACCCCCTGAAAGGTCACCACCCATGTCCCAGGCCGCGATCCCCGCCACCGACGTCGAAACGGATGCCGCGCCCAAGCTGAAGCGAGTACTCGGCGTCCCTTCGCTGGTGCTCTTCGGCCTCGTCTACATGGTGCCGCTCACGGTGTTCACCACCTACGGCATCGTCACCGAGATGACCGGCGGCCGCGTGGCCGTCTCGTACGTCATCACGCTCGTCGCCATGCTGTTCACGGCGCGCTCGTACGCCCGCATGTCGGTCGCGTACCCCTACGCCGGCTCGGCCTACGTCTACACGCAGCGCAGCTTCGGCGGCGCAGTCGGCTTCCTCGCGGGCTGGTCGCTCATGCTCGACTACCTGTTCCTGCCGATGATCAACTACCTCGTGATCGGCATCTACCTCGAGGCGGCCTTCCCGGCGGTGCCGGCGTGGGTGTTCATCCTCGCGTCGATCGTGATCGTCACCGTGCTGAACGTCATCGGCATCGTCTCGGTCGCGCGGGCGAACGTCGTGATCATCGCCGTGCAGGCCGTGTTCATCGGCGCGTTCGTCGTGTTCGGACTCGCCTCGCTGTCCGGTCAGCAGGTCGACCCGCTCGCGCCGTTCATCGGCGACGGGACGGTCGAGGGGCCGGGCGTGCTCTTCGCGGGCGCGGCTGTGCTGTGCCTCTCGTTCCTCGGCTTCGACTCGGTGTCGACGCTCGCCGAGGAGGCGAAGGAGCCGATCCGCTCCGTGCCGCGCGCGATCATGATCACCACCGTCGCGGCGGGCGTGATCTTCATCGGGCTGTCGTACCTCGCGCAGCTGGTGTTCCCGTCGAACGCCTTCACCGACGTGGACTCCGCCGCGCTCGACGTGATGCAGACCGCGGGCGGCGAGTTCCTCGCGGTGTTCTTCACGGCGGCGTACGTGGCCGGCGCGGCCGGCTCCGCGCTCACGTCGCAGGCGTCGGTGTCGCGCATCATCTACGCGATGGGCCGCGACGGCGTGCTGCCCACGCGGGTCTTCGGCCGCCTCTCGGCGCGGTTCAAGACCCCGGTCGTCGCCGTGCTCTGCGTGTCGGCGGTGTCGCTGCTCGCGGTCTGGATCGACCTCGGCCTGCTCGCCGGCATGATCAGCTTCGGCGCCCTGGTCGCGTTCTCGGTCGTGAACCTCTCGGTCATCAAGCACTACTACATCGACCGCAGGGAGCGCGCCGGCGTCCAGGTGCTGCGCAACCTCGTGCTCCCGCTCATCGGCTTCGCGCTCACTGTGTGGCTGTGGACGAGCCTCTCGGTCGAGACCTTCATCGTGGGCCTGTCGTGGCTCGCGATCGGCGTGCTGCTCCTCGCGATCGTGACGCGCGGGTTCCGGCGTCCGACGCCGATGCTCGACCTGAAGGAGTAGGGCCTGGGGAAGCGGTGAACGGATGCCGCGGGCCGACGTGGGCCCGCGGCATCCGTGTGCTCGCGGCATCCGTCTGCCAGCGGCATCCGTGTGCTCGCGGCATCCGTCTGCCAGCGGCATCCGTCTGCCAGCGGCATCCGTGAGCTCGGGGCATCCGTGTGCTCGGGGCATCCGTGTGCAGGAAGAATCGGACGACATGCCGGTGACGCCCACCGCTCGGGCGGCGTGTCGATCGGTTCTTCCTGCATTGCGTTCGATGGCAACCCCGGCAGCCGCTTTCCGGAACGCGCCTAGGCTGGATGGCATGCCCGTCGACTCCCGCGTGCGCCTCGGAATCCAGGTGCAGCCGCAGCACGCCCACTACCCGGCCATCCGCGACACCGTCCTGCGCCTCGAAGACCTCGGCGTCGACATCGTCTTCAACTGGGACCACTTCTTCCCGCTCTCGGGCGACCGCGAGGGCCTGCACTTCGAGGCGTGGACCATGCTCGGCGCCTGGGCCGAGCAGACCGAGCGCGTCGAGTTCGGCACGCTCGTGAGCTGCAACTCGTACCGCAATGCCGACCTGCAGGCCGACATGGCCCGCACGCTCGACCACATCTCGGCGAAGGACGGCGTCGGCCGGTTCATCTTCGGCACCGGGTCGGGCTGGTTCGAACGCGACTACGACGAGTACGGCTACGAGTTCGGCACGCCGGGCACCCGCCTGAACGCGCTCGCGAACGCGCTGCCCCGGGTCGAGGCCCGGTGGGCGAAGCTGAACCCGGCGCCGACCCGCAAGATCCCGGTGATGATCGGCGGCAAGGGCGAGCAGAAGACGCTGAAGATCGTCGCGCGGCACGCCGACATCTGGCACTCGTTCGTCTCGCCCGACGAGCTCGGCCGCAAGCTCGACGTGCTGAAGCGCTGGGGCGACGAGGTCGGCCGCGACGTCTCCGAGATCACGGTGTCGAACGAGCTCACCCGCCGCCACGTCGACCTCGACTACGCCGATGCGCTCTACGATGCCGGCGTGCGCCTGTTCACGCTCGGCGTCTCGGGCCCCGGCTACGACCTGTCCGCGGTGCCCGAGTGGCTCGCGTGGCGCGACGCGAAGAACGGCTGACCCGGGCGGTCGGCGGCGTCACCGCGGTGTCAGCTCGGCGCTGCCGTCGGGCCGGATGATCCCGCGGACGAGGCCGCTGCCTGGCACGGATGCCTCGACCTCGAGCCCACCGACGGGGAACAGTCCGTCGTGCGTGCAGCTCGAGGTGGTGAACCGCCCGGGCCGGGAGATGACGGCACAGACGGCGGAGCCGCCGCGCAGCCGCGCGATGTAGAGCGCCACGCCGTCGGGGCGCGTGCGGAGCAGTCGGTAGTCCGTCGGCGCGACGGGGTCGCGGGGGTAGGCGTCGCGTGGCGCGTCCGCCGAAGTCGGCGCTGCGTCGTACGGGCTCAGCACGGCCGTCTCGGCGATCGGCACGACCGCGGCCTCACCGCGCGACGGTGTCGACTGGGACGTCGTCCAGCCCACGAGCGCCCCGAGCAGCAGCGCGGTCGCCAACACGGCGATCGCCCACCCCGGCGGCCTCGGCCCTCTGGTGCCGCTCCGGTCGTCCCGACCGGTGAGGGGACCGGCCATGCGATCAGGATGCCTCGCGCGCCGCGCGGCGGCAAGGGGGTTCGTCGTGACCGCTCAGTCGGCCGGCACGGTCACCAGCACGGCGCCGTCGGCGTGCCATTCGGCGCGCACCGGGCGGTGGCCGGGGATGCCCATCTCCGTCCAGAGCACTCCGTCGCGGAAGACGCCCTGCTGCGTGCAGGTCCCGCCCGCACCGCTCTCGCGCACGATCACGAGGCACAGGTCGTCCGGACCGCCGCCGGACGATCCGCCCGGCACCGGCTTCGCGCCGTAGACGCCGACACCGTCGGCGGTGGTCGCGAGCAGCCGCAGGGTCGACGTGTCGAGCCAGCCATCGGCCCAGCCCTCCTCCCCAGTCGGGGGAGGCGTGTCCGCGGGCTCCGCGGCCCGGTCGAACACCCGGTACGCGGGCGTCTCGATCACCGACAGCGTGGACCCGTCGGGCGTGCCCGTGCCGATCGATGCTGCCGCTCCGACGGGCTCGCCGACGGCTGCGGGCTCGGATGGCGCCGTGCGAGTGCCGAGCTGCCAGCCGACCGCGATGCCGACGAGCAGGGCTGCCGTGCCCGCCGCGACCGCCCAGCGGAACCGGCGCACGGATGCCGCGTCGGACGCCGCGATCCACTCGGACACGGCACGCGTCGAGCCGGTCGGCGTCTTCTCCCGCACCGGGGCCGGCTCGGGCGCCTCGGATGCTGCGCCGTCCCGCTCGTCCGCCGCTGCTGCGGCCGCCGCGGCCTGCCGCAGCGCGTCGAGCTCGGCCAGCGCGGCTGCCCGCTCCCCGCTGCTCGCGACGGCGCCGTACGCGATCCGCTGGAGATGCCGCAGCCGATCGTCGTGGGCGGGATCGTCCAAGTGCGGCCTCCATCGGTCCGTCCGGCCGAAGGGAGCCGGGTCGCCCAACAGGATGCACCACTCCGGGCGCGTGAGCAACCGCTCTCACGCGGGCCCCGCGGCATCCGTCGTGCGGCATACGCACGAAAGCGGCGAATCAAGTCGGAACGGGCAGGAACATTGCGCGCGACGCCCGGAACTTCGGCGACTTCGGCGTCACACTGAGAGTGGCGTCCCGACGGCGGTGCAACCCGAACATCGTCGTCGGGGCTCGCAAGAGCGACCTGGTCCGCCGACATTGCGAACAGTGCCGATGTCGCCCCGCAACGGTGCGCCGTGACATCCGCAGAGCCCTGAGGAGTGAGATGTCGAGCGTGATCGAGACCGAGGAACAGGCGGCCACGCGGCCCGAGCGGCGCCCCACCGGGCGCAGCGTGCTGATGTGCCGCCCCGAGCACTTCACCGTCGTCTACCGGATCAATCCGTGGATGAACCCGGCCGAGCCGACCGACACGGACGTCGCGCTCGCGCAGTGGCAGGTGCTCCACGACACGTACCTCGAGCTCGGCTACGACGTGCACCTCATCGACCCGATCGCGGGGCTGCCCGACATGGTCTACGCCGCCAACGGCGGGTTCGTGATCGACGGCATCGCCTACGGTGCGAAGTTCACGCACCCCGAGCGCCAGCCCGAGGGACCCGCGTACATGCGGTGGTTCCGCGAGCAGGGTTTCGACGTGCGCGCGCCCGAGGAGGTGAACGAGGGCGAGGGCGACTTCCTCCTCGTGGGCGACGTCATCCTCGCGGGCACGGGCTTCCGCAGCGACTCGCAGTCGCACGGTGAGCTCGAGCGCATCTTCGGCCGCGAGGTGGTCACCCTCCGCCTCGTCGACCCGAGCTTCTACCACCTCGACACCGCGGTCGCCGTGCTCGACGGCACGCCCGGCCGCGAGCACATCGCCTACCTGCCGAGCGCGTTCGACGGGGCATCCCTCGCCCTGCTGCAGGAGCGGTACCCCGACGCCATCATCGTGAACGAGACGGATGCCGCGGTGCTCGGCCTCAACTCGTTCAGCGACGGCTGCAACGTCGTGATCGCCTCGCGCGCCACCGACTTCGAGCGGCAGCTGCGCGAGCACGGCTACAACCCGATCGGCGTCGACCTCTCCGAGCTGCTGCTCGGCGGGGGCGGCGTGAAGTGCTGCACCCTGGAGCTGCGCCGATGACCACCGCATTCGACCGCCCTTCGACGAGCTCGGGGACCCCTTCGACGGGCTCGGGGACCCCTTCGGGGACCGCCGACGCGATCGCCCTGGAAGACCAGCACGCGGCCCACAACTACCATCCCCTCGCGGTCGTCGTCGCCTCGGGCGAGGGCGCGTGGGTCACCGACGTCGAGGGCCGCCGGTACCTCGACTGCCTCGCCGCCTACTCGGCGGTGAACTTCGGGCACGGCAACCCGCGGCTCGTCGCCGCGGCGCGCGAGCAGCTCGACCGCATCACGCTGACGAGCCGCGCGTTCCACAACGACCGGCTCGGGCCGTTCGTCACCGAGCTCGCAGCGCTCTGCGGCAAGGACCTGGTCCTGCCCATGAACACGGGCGCCGAGGCGGTCGAGTCGGCGATCAAGGTCGCCCGCGCGTGGGGCTACCGCGTGAAGGGCGTGGCGCCGGATGCCGCGAACATCATCGTGATGACCGGGAACTTCCACGGCCGCACCACCACCATCGTCTCCTTCAGCGACGACCCCGACGCGCACGACGACTTCGGGCCGTACACGCCGGGCTTCCGGATGGTGCCCTACGGCGACGCGGCCGCGATCGCGGCGGCGATCGACGAGAGCACCGTCGCCGTGCTCGTCGAGCCGATCCAGGGCGAGTCGGGCATCATCGTCCCGCCCGCCGACTTCCTCCCCGAGGTGCGCCGCATCACGACCGAGCGGAACGTGCTGCTCATCGCCGACGAGATCCAGTCGGGCCTCGGGCGCGTCGGGGCCACGTTCGCGTGCGACCTCGTGGGCGTCGTGCCCGACCTGTACCTGCTCGGCAAGGCGCTCGGCGGCGGCATCGTGCCCGTCTCGGCCGTGGTCGGCGACGCCGACGTGCTCGGCGTGCTCCGACCGGGACAGCACGGCTCGACCTTCGGCGGCAACCCGCTCGCCGCGGCGGTCGGCCTCGAGGTCGTCCGCATGCTCGCGACGGGGGAGCCGCAGGCACGCGCCCGGGAGCTCGGCGCCCACCTGCACGCGCGCCTCGAGCGCCTCGTCGGGCACGGCGTGGTCGCGCTGCGCGGTGCTGGGCTCTGGGCGGGCATCGACATCGACCCCGAGCTCGCGACCGGACGGCAGGCGTGCGAGGCGCTCATGCGCCGCGGCGTGCTCGCGAAGGACACGCACGGCTCGACGATCCGGCTCGCGCCGCCCATCGTGGTGGAGCCGGCCGACCTCGACTGGGCGGTCGACCAGCTCGAGGCGGCGCTCGACGAGCTGCGGGGTGCCTGAGCCCCTGTCCCGGGCTCAGTCCTCCCGCACCGTGATCGACCCGTTCGAGGTCCGGAGGTCGAGCGTGAACCGGCCGTCGGGATCGTTCGCGACCTGGAGGTCTGTGCTCCCGTTCGAGGTCTCCGTCGCGATCCGATAGCTGTCGGCCGGGACGGTGAGCTCGATCGCGCCGTTCGAGGTGCGCGCCTCCACGTCCTGCGCGGTGCCGAGCTCCAGGTCGATGGCGCCGTTCGACGACTCGGCCCGGATGCCGTCGCCGTTCAGGTCGTCGCCCTCGATGCGCCCGTTCGAGGTCTCGACGTCGATGGTCCCCTGGACGTCCTCGAGCTCGATGCGGCCGTTGCTGGTGCCCACCTCGACCTGGCCCACGTCGCGAAGCTTGATCGCCCCGTTCGAGGTCTGCCCGCGCACGTCGGCGCCGGCGGGCACGTCGATCGTGTATTCGACCGAGCACCGGGGGCCGCAGCCGCGCAGCTCGAGCGTGTCGCCCTGCACCGAGTGGGTCTCGCCCTCGGGGCGCTCGCCGCGGTACGAGACCTTGCGCGCCACCGTCGTCTCGGTCGCCCCCTCGACGCCGCGTACGGTGACGCTGCCCTGGTTGTCGGAGATCTGGATGGTCGCGATCGCGTCCTCGACGGTCGCCGTATCGCTGAAGGTCTTGGGCGGGGCGAGGAACGCGCACCCGCCGAGCGCCCCCGCAACGAGGACGGTGGCCGCTGCCGCGACGGCAGCACGGAGCATCCGGTTCATGAGGCCCCCCTCGGGCTCGTCGGCGACTTCCCCCGACGTGCCGATGGTACCGCGCGGGCCCGGCGGCGACCACCGGCCGGGCCCACCGGCGCCGGGCGGTCAGCGAGCGGATGCCGCGGGCGGCTACGATAGCGCGGAACGCCCGCCGAGGTGAGGGAGCGAATGGCCGGCACACTCGTCGTGATCCCGACCTACAACGAGCGCGAGAGCCTCGCCGACACGATCGCCCGCGTGCGCGCGGCCGTGCCCGAGGCATCCGTGCTCGTGGTCGACGACAGCTCGCCCGACGGCACGGGCGAGCTCGCCGACGAGCTCGCCGCCGCCGACGTCGCCGTGCACGTGCTGCACCGGAGCGCGAAGGACGGCCTGGGCGCCGCCTACCTCGAGGCGTTCCGATGGGCACTCGAGCGCGGATTCGACCCGATCGTGCAGCTCGACGCCGACGGGTCGCACCTGCCCGAGCAGCTGCCGCGCCTGCTCGCGGCGCTCGAGCCGACGGATGCCGCGGGCGGCGCCGACCTCGTCATCGGCTCGCGCTGGATCCCCGGCGGTTCCATCGAGAACTGGCCGCGTCGCCGTGAGCTGCTGTCGCGGTGGGGGAGCGCCTACGCGCGGACGGTGCTGCGGCTCGACACGCGCGACGCCACGGCCGGGTTCCGGGCGTTCCGCGCCGACGCGCTCCGCCGCATCCGGCTCGAGGACGTGCACACGCGCGGCTACGGGTTCCAGGTCGACATGCTCTGGCACGCCCGCGAGGCGGGCCTCACGGTCGTCGAGGTGCCCGTGACGTTCGTCGAGCGCAAGCTCGGCCGATCGAAGATGAGCCCGGCGATCGTGATCGAGGCGACGCTGCGCGTCACCGGGTGGGGCCTCAAGTCGCTCTTCGGGCGGCGGCCGCTGCCGGCGAGCAACAGCGGGTCGGCCGGGCGCTCGCGCACCTGACGCGTTCGCGGCGATTCAGCCGGCCAGCAGGAGCGGCTCGGCGAGCAGCCGCTCACGGGCCTGCCAGCGCGCACCCACGAGCGCGGCATCGGGTCCGACGCGCGCCGCCGAGATGAGGGGGATCGCCTCGAGCGCGCCGCCGCCGATCGCAGGGCGGTTCGAGCGGTACGCGGTGTCGATGTCGGCGATGAGCCGGCCCCAGTAGCCGCCGACCACGACGACGGCGGGGTCCACGGTCGGAGCCACGAGCTGCAGCGCGCGGCCGATCCAGTGCGCGGCGTCGAGCCACGACCAGCGCGCCCGGTCCTCGGCGGCGGCGATGCGCGTCACGAGCTCCTCGAGCGCCGCCGTGTGCCCATGCGTCGCCGCGAGGTGGTCGAGTCCGGCCCGCTCGAGCACGACGTCGGCCGACGCGACCGTGACGAGGCATCCCCGCTGGCCGCATTCGCAGCGGACGCCGTCCTGCAGCACGGGCAGGTGCCCGAACGTCGCGGCGAGCCCGTGGGCGCCGAGCATCGGGACGCCGCCCGCGACGACGGCCGCCGTCACGCCCGTGTCGCCCGAGACGTAGAGCACGTCGTCGACGCCGGGCAGCTCGGCGTGCTCGGCCACCGCGGCCGCGACGGCGGCCGACTGCAGCGTGAGCGGCAGGAGGAGCGACGGCTCGAGCGGCGCGAGGCCCGGGACACGGCCGCGCAGCTCGCCGAGCACGTCGACCGGCTCGGGGCCGAGCGTGCCGTCGTTCACGACCACGGGCGGCGTGCCCGCGACCGCCCCGTCGACGAGCACGGTGACGTCCGCGATCGGGCGCTCCGCGCGCTCGGCCCAGCCGAGGGCTCGCGCCAGGGCGATGCCGTTCGCGTCGAGGGCGAGCGCTGAGGCCGACGGCGCCGGCGGCGCGTCCGCCTCGACGGGATCCGCGACGTCGTCGATCACGTGGATCGCGACGTCGAACCGGGCGAGCTCGTCGCCCGACAGGCTGGCGACCGTCGCCACCGCCTCGTCGACGCGGAGCACGCTCGTGACGACCACGTGGTCGCCTGCGGCGAGCGAGAGCGGGGTCGACCGCCCGTCGCCCGTGGGATCGTGCTCCACCGGTCGCACGATGCCCGCTTCGATGAGCCGGGCCGTGAGTCCGGCGATCGCCCCGCGCCCGAGGCCCGTCGCGTGGGCGAGCTCGCTGCGCGTGGCGCTGCCGTGGGCCACGAGGTGTTCGAGGACGAGGGTGGAGTGCTCCCGATGGACGCCCAGCGGGCCGGTCGACGTGGGAACGGATGTCTCGCCGACGTTCGTCATGTCGCAAGCATGCAACCGCGCATCATCGCCGGTCACGTACCCCGTTCAGGGGGTCAGGCGTCGAGCAGTGCCGCGACCTCCGCGTAGCCGTCGCGTGCGTCGACGATGTCGGGGTCGTCCCAGCGGCGGATGACCCGTGCCGAATCGGTCCACCGCGCCCACCCCGGGTTCCCTCGCGTGACGAACGCGACGGCGGCCGCGTGCACGGAGTCGGCGAGCGCCTGCGGCGGATTCGGCCCGGCGAGCGGCTCCACGCGGTCCGACTCGAGGCAGTCGAAGAAGAACGGCACGTCGAGGCAGTGCACGGATGCCGCGAACTCCGGCGACCGCCACGCGAAGCGGTACACCCAGGTCGGGGCATCCGCGCGCAGGCTCGCGACCTGCGGAATGGTCGTGCGGAAGACCCGGTCGGTGACGTAGCGTCCGAGCACGAACGCGGTGCCCCGCGACCGCACGTCGCGGTTCGCGGCGAGCCACGCCTTCCGGGTCGCCGTCGACATGCCCATGCGGCGGAGTGCGAGGCTCGCGGGGACCCAACGCAGCTTGTCCTTCGCCGGCGTGAACGCCATCGTGAACTCGTCGTCGGTGGCGCCGAGCACGAGCGGGATGCCTGCGCCGACGCCGGCCGCGATGGATTCGCGCGTCGGGCGCGGGATGAGGTCGCCGTCGACGGCCGGTCCCAGCGTCAACCCGTCCTCGAGCAGCGCGCCGAGCTGCGACGCGTCGTCGCCGTCGGGCCGGGTCGCCTGCTGCTGCAGCTCGATGATCCGGTCGGGATCGAGGGTCGAGAGTCCGGCACGGGTCGGCTCCACGCCGCCGAGCTCGGCGACCCGGCGGCCGATGCGCTCGGCGCGATCGGCGGCGACGTCGGCGGTGGCGCCCGAGATCGCGTAGACGCCGTGGAACAGCCCCTGGGCGCGCGGCATCCCGAGCAGCGTGAGCACCGCCCCGCCGCCGGCCGACTGGCCGGCGATCGTGACCCGGCCGGGATCGCCGCCGAACGCCGCGATGTTGTCGCGCACCCACTCGAGCGCGAGCAGCCAGTCGAGCACGCCGCGGTTCATCGGCGCGTCGGAGATCCAGCCGAACCCGTCGAACCCGAGCCGGTAGGAGATCGTCACGGTGACGACCCCGTCGCGGTTGAAGGCGCGCCCGTCGTACCAGGGGCTCGCGGGCGACCCCGCGAAGTACCCGCCGCCGTGGATCCAGACCAGCACCGGGAGCGCCTCGCCCGGCTCCGCCTCCGTGGGGGACGGCGTGAAGACGTTGACGTTCAGCGTCGACTCGCCAGGCACCGACGGCTCGGGGATGAGCGTCACGCCGGGGTCGCCGCGCTGCGCGGTCGCGCCGAACTCGAGGGCGTCGAGCACGCCGTCCCAGGGCGCCTTCGGCACCGGCGCCGTGAACCGGAGCTCGCCGACCGGCGGCTCGGCGAACGGGATGCCGAGGAAGGCCGCCGAGCGGTGGCCCGCGACACCTTCGACGGGCTCGGCCCCTTCGACGGGCTCAGGGGACGCCGCCCGCCACCGGCCGCGGACGCGGCCCGCCCGGGTGTCGACCTCGACGAGGGTCTCGGTGCTGGTCTGGGTCACGGTGATGCTCCTAACGGACGCTCTTGATGGGGATGAGGACGAGCGCCGCGGCGACCACCGCGACGATACCGAAGACGAACAGCATCGGGTAGCCGCCGAACGACGCGATGATGAGGCCCGCGATCGCCGGGCTCATCGCCTGCGGGATGTTCGTGGCGACGTTGAGGATGCCGAGGTCCTTGCCCGCGGCCGCGCCGCCGCCGGGCAGCACCTCGGTCATCAGCGCGGTGTCGGTGGCCATGTAGAGGCCGAAGCCCACGCCGTTCACGACGCTCATGATGATCATGCCGGTGAGGTTCGGCATCACGAGCGGCACCGCCAGCGCCGCGACCATGACCGCGGATGCCGCGTAGATGAAGACCTTTCGGCGGCCGGCGCGGTCGCTCCACCAGCCCGCGAGCACGATCGCCAGCAGCGTGGGCACGACCGCCGCGAGTGCGAGCGTGCCGATGGCGCCGTTCGCCTCGTCGAGGCTGAGGCCGATGTAGTCGGTGAGGATGTAGAGCTGGAACGCCGTGACGACGAAGTAGCCGAGGATGAACAGGAACCGGGCGACGAACGCCCAGGCGAAGTCGGGGTGGCGCCTCGGATCGATCCAGAAGCCGGCGAGGAACGCCGTCCAGCTCCACGGCTCGATGCCCGCATCCTTCGAGGACCAGTCGCGGTTGACGAGCACGAACACGATCGCGACGACGATGACCGCGACGCCGAAGGCCGTGTAGCCGATGCCGACGCTCGCCGCGAGGGCGCCGGCGGCCATGATGCCGATGGTCGAGCCGACCTGCATGCCGACGCCGGCCATCGCGCTGGCCGCACCGCGGCGCTCGCGCGGGAAGCGGTCGGGCGTGATCGCCGTCAGCGGGCCCTGGAGGGCGTTCAGCGCGACCTGGATGACGACCCAGAACACCGTGATCCATACGAGCGAGGCGAGCGAGCCCAGCCCCATGAGGAAGACGCCGCCGATGATCGCGCCGCCGAGCATCCACGGCGCGCGTCGGCCGAGACGCGAGCGGGTGCGGTCGCTGAACGCGCCGACGATCGGCTGCGCGAAGAGCGTGAACACGAACGAGACCGTGGTCACGATCGCGAGGTTGCCGACCTTGTTCTCCTCGTCGAGCAGGGCGACCTGGTTCGGGAGGAGCACGGCGATGAGGCCGGCGTAGGTCGCGAACAGCGCGAGCGACGCGACGAGGATCGAGGGCAGCAGCGACCGCGTGGGCGGCGGGCTCTGCGGCGGCTCGCCGGCGATCGGACCGCTGGAGCTGATCGCGCCGGTGGGGGCGATGGCTGCGGCGGGGTCGCCGGCCGGGGCGGGGGACAGGGACAACGGGACTCCTCTTCGTCGAGCGGTCGTTCGGCCGGACCGGAGGCGATCGTGCGATGCGGCGGGGGCCGTGCTCGCACGCGCGGCATCCGAATACCGAGCGTTGTTCGGGATCATTGTGACCCCGCCCACGAAAAAGTTCAAGTCGTGAACTAAGAGCCCGTCGGCGCCGTCAGCGCGAGCGGGTCCTCGAGCACCGCGATGCGCATGGCCCGTTCGGCCCCCACCATGGGCGCGTCCGTGCCGAACGCGCTCGGCACGACGGCCGGGCCGTCGAGCCCGCGGCCGTCGACCTGCGGGCGGTTCGCCGCGAAGCGCGCGGCGAGGTCGTCGGCGAGCTCGGCCCAGTAGCCGCCCACGACGATGCGCCCGGGATCCGTCGCCATGGCGAGGACCTGCATCGCACGCGCGATCCAGGTCGCGGCGTCGCCCCATGCGGCGGCGGCCACCGGCTCGGCCGTGCGGACGCGGTGCACGAGCTCGTCGAGGGCGGCATCGAGGCCGTCGGTGCGTGCGAACGCGTCGAGGCCGGCCGCGGCCAGCACGACGTCGGGGCCGGCCACCGTGACGAGGCATCCGCGCTGGCCGCACTCGCAGTCGACGCCGTCGGCGACGATCGGCAGGTGCCCGAGTGCGCCCGCGATGCCGTGCGCGCCCGTCACGAGCTCGCCACCCGCGATGAGCGCGCCGCCGATGCCCGAGTCGCTCTTCAGGTAGAGCAGGTCGGCGGGGGAGCCCTGGGCCGCGTGCTCGGCGAGCGCCGCGACCGTCGCGTCGGGCACCAGGCGGATGCCGCCCGCCAGCGTCGGGTCGAGGTCGGGCAGGCGCTCGCGCAGCAGTCCGACGAGGTCGACCCGTCCCCACGCGAGGTCGGTGTCGGCGAGCACGACGGGCGGGTCGCCGCCGACCGGCGCGTACGCGATGACCGTGAGCGCGACCGCCCGCCGGCCCGACGCGCGGAGGTCGTCGAGCGTGGCGGCGATCACCGCGGCGAGTGCGTCGACGACGGGTGCCGGATCGCCCATCGGCCGGCGGTGCCGCCGTCGGTGATCGGCGAGGCGCTGCGACGACAGCGTCGAGGCGACCGCGGTGGCGTGATCGGCGTCGACCGCGGCCGTGACGAGCGCGAGGTCGTCGCCCGTCAGCTCGAGCAGCGTGCGCGGACGACCGCGGCCCTCTGCCGCGACCGAGGCGGCCTCGCGCACGAGCCCGGCGTCCACGAGCGCGCCGACGAGGCTCGTCACCGCGCCGCGCGTGAGTCCGGTCGCGTCGGCGAGCTCGCTGCGCGAGCGCGGTCCGAGCCGGGCGAGCGTGGTGGCGACGAGCCCGAGGTTGTGCCGTCGCACGTCGGCGGAGTCGAGGCTGCGGCGCGGCATCCGCTCAGGCCCGCGTGACGAGCTGCCAGAGGTAGGCGACGTGCTCGGCCATGTCGATCGACGGGTCGAGCATCCACTGGGTCTGCAGGCCGTCGGCGGCGGCGAGGAACAGGTTCGCGAGGCGCTCGGGGTCGATTCCGGGGTCGATGCGTCCCGCGGCCTGCTCGTCGCGCAGGAGCTGCGAGAACATCGCGCGGAACTGCTCGTAGCGCTCGACGAAGAACTCGTGGGCGGGGTGGTCGGGATCGCCCGCCTCGGTCGACACCTGAGCGTAGAGCTGGACGAGCCCGGGGACCTCGGAGTTGTGCCGGATGACGGCGAAGAACCCCTCCATCGGCGTCTCGTTCAGGCCCTCGAACGCCTGGGCGTCGACCTCGTCGCGCTTGCGGAGGATCTCCTGGAAGAGCTCCTCCTTCGACGAGAAGTAGTGCAGCAGGCCGGCCTGGCTGAGGCCCACCGCGTCGGCGAGCTCGCGCACCGAGGTGCGGCGGTAGCCGTTGCGGGCGATCACGTCGAGCGCCGCGGTGAGGATCTCCTCGCGCTTCGCGATGCCCTTCGCGTACGAACCCCTGCGTGCCATACCTGCATGCTACGGACTCGCCGTTGCAAACGAAAACCGAGCGATGTATGGTTTTGCGCACCGCCTCACCGACGAGGCCTCGAAAGGACCCCCACCATGACGACGACGTCAGCGCCTGCATCACTCGTCGAGCCCGACGGCACCGACGAACCCCGCCCCCTCGTCCGCGGCTCCGTCAAGCGGCTGCTCGGCTGGATCATCCCCGCCAACCTCGCCATCTTCATCCTCTGGGGCGCCATCCCCGGCGTGCTGCTGCCGTTGCAGATCACCGGCATCGACCCCGCGAACAAGGTCGCCAACCTCGCCGTCGTGACGACCATCGGCGCGTTCGCCGCGATGATCGCCCAGCCCGTCGCCGGCATGATCTCCGACCGCACGCGCTCCCGCTTCGGCCGCCGCGCGCCGTGGATGGTCGCGGGCGTGCTCATCGGCGGCCTCGCCCTCGTCGGCATGGCGCTCGCGGACGGCATCGCCCAGATCGCCATCGCCTGGACCATCGTGCAGGTCGCCTACAACTTCGCGCAGGGCCCGCTCAGCGCCATCCTGCCCGACCGCGTTCTGCGCGCCGCCCGCGGCACCTTCGCCGCGCTCGCCGGCATGGGCGCCATGCTCGGCGCGCTCGGCGGCCAGGTCGCCGGCTCCGCGCTCGCGTCGAGCATCCCCGCGGCCTACCTCGGCCTCGCCGGCCTCGCCCTCGTCGTCACCGTGCTCTTCGTCGTCTTCAACCCCGACCACTCGAGCCGCGACCAGCAGAACGCGCCGTTCTCGCTCCGGGTGTTCCTCGCCACGTTCTGGGTGAACCCGGTCAAGCACCCCGACTTCTTCTGGGCCTTCACGGGCCGCCTGCTGCTCTACACGGGCTACTTCGCGGTCACGGGCTACCAGCTGTTCATCCTCCAGGACTACGTGGGGCTCGGCGACGCCGCCGTCGCGTCGATCCCGCTGTTCGGCCTCGTCGGCCTCGTCGGCATGATCGCCGCCATGCTCGTCGGCGGGCCCCTCTCCGACAAGCTCGGACGCCGGAAGATCTTCGTCTTCGCGTCGTCGGTGCTCGTCGGCCTCGCCCTCGTCGTGCCCCTCGTGAGCCCGACCTTCGAGGGCTGGCTCGTCTACACGATCGTCGCCGGCATCGGCTTCGGCATGTTCCAGTCGGTCGACCAGGCCCTCATGAGCGAGGTGCTGCCGTCGAAGGACTCGTACGCGAAGGACCTCGGCGTCGTGAACATCGCCGCGACCCTCCCGCAGACCCTCGCCCCGGCCGTCGGCGGTGCGATCGTGCTCGCGTTCGGCGGCTACGCCGCGCTCTTCCCGGTCGGCATCGCCCTCTCGGTGCTCGGTGCGCTCGCGGTCTGGCCGATCAAGGCGGTGAAGTGATGGCGGATGCCGCGAGCGCGCGTGTTCCCGTCGCGTCGACGCCGTCCCGCCCGCCCCGCCCGCGGGGCCTGCTCATCGTCGGCCTCGTCGGCCTGGCCGTCTTCGTCGCCTTCGGCCTCGCGGTCTTCCAGGACGTCGAGCAGCCGTTCACGCAACCGCTCGACGACGCCTGGCGCCGGCTCGTGGGCGCGAGCGCGCTCGACCAGGTGAGCTGGGTCGTGCCCATGTTCTTCCAGTACCTCGGCGAGCTGCCGGGAGCGGTGCTGACGCTGCTCCTCATCCCCGCGTGGCTGTTCATCGTGCGGCGCTGGCGCTCGGCGCTGTTCTTCCTCGCGGCCGAGCTCGCCGGCACCATGGTCGTCTCGCAGCTCACGAAGAACCTCGTCGATCGTCCCCGACCCGCCGACGACCTCGCAAACGGCCTGTTCGGCCCGCTGTTCTCGGTCGACCATGGGTCGTTCCCGTCGGGCCACGCCGTGAGCGGCGGCATCCTGCTCATCGCCGTCGCCGCGATCCTCCCGCCCGCGAAGCGGGTCGTGTGGTGGTTCGTCGGCACCCTCGTCGTGGTCGGCATGGTCTGGCAGCGCACCCTCATCAACGCGCACTGGTTCTCGGATGCCGTCGTCGGCGTCATCGGCGGCGCGAGCGCGACCCTCGTCATCTGGTGGGCGTTCTCGACCCTGCTCGCGAAGGACTACGGCAGGCCCCTCTTCCGGCGCGCGAACTCCGCGCCGGCCCATCCGTCGGCGGCACCGGCCGCCGTCACCGAACCCGCACCCGCACCCGCAATCGAAGGAGCACCATGACCGACACCCTCGACCCCACGACGGATGCCGCGGCATCCGCCGCCGACCGGACCGCGGCGGACGTGGTCGCCGACCTCACCCTCGAGGAGAAGGCGTCGCTCACGAGCGGCGCCGACTTCTGGACCACCAAGCCCCTGGAGCGCGCGGGCATCCCCGCCATCATGCTCACGGACGGCCCGCACGGCGTGCGCAAGCAGCGCGAGGACGCCGATCACCTCGGCATCGGCGACAGCGTTCCCGCGACGTGCTTCCCGCCCGCCGTCGCGCTCGGGTCGTCGTTCGATCCCGAGCTGCTCGAGCGCGTCGGCGTCGCCCTCGGCGAGGAGGCCCGCGCGGAGAACGTCGGCGTGCTGCTCGGCCCCGGCATCAACATCAAGCGCTCGCCGCTGTGCGGCCGCAACTTCGAGTACCTCTCGGAGGACCCGCTCGTGTCGGGCGTCCTCGGCTCTGCGCTCGTGCGCGGCCTGCAGTCGCAGGGCGTCGGCGCGTCGCTCAAGCACTTCGCGGCGAACAACCAGGAGGCCGATCGCATGCGCGTCTCGGCCGACATCGACGAGCGCCCGCTGCGCGAGATCTACCTGCGCGGCTTCCAGCGCGTGGTCGAGGACGAGCAGCCGTGGACCGTCATGTGCTCGTACAACCGCCTGAACGGCGTGTACACCTCGGAGGACCCGTGGCTGCTCACGAAGGTGCTGCGCGACGAGTGGGGCTTCGAGGGCCTCGTGGTCTCGGACTGGGGTGCCGTCAACGAGCGCGTCACCGGGCTCGCCGCCGGCCTCGACCTCGAGATGCCCGCGAGCGGCGGGCGCACCGACGCCGAGCTCGTGGCCGCCGTGCGGTCTGGCGTGCTCGACGAGCGGCTGCTCGACCAGGCGGCGCGGCGCAACGTCGAGCTCGTGCAGAAGGCCGTGCGCGGCGCCGGCCCTTCGACGGGCTCAGGGACCGGGTCGAGCGGCTCAGGGACCGGCGGGTACGACGCCGACGCGCACCATGCTCTCGCCCGCGAGGTCGGCGGCGCGTCGATCGTGCTGCTGAAGAACGACGACGCCGTGCTGCCGCTGGCGGCCGGGGCATCCGTGGCCGTCATCGGCGAGCTCGCACGCACGCCGCGCTACCAGGGCGCCGGATCCTCGCAGATCAACCCGACGCGCCTCGACAGCGCGCTCGACGAGATTCGCCTGCTCGCCGCTGCCGACGTGCCGTTCGCGGCCGGGTACGCCGACGACGGCGTGGTCTCCGAGGAGCTCGTCGCCGAGGCCGTCGCCGCGGCATCCGCGGCCGAGACGGTGCTGCTGTTCCTCGGCGTGCCCGCCGCGCTCGAATCGGAGGGCTTCGACCGCGACGACATCGAGCTGCCGGCGGCGCAGCTCGCGCTCGCCGAGGCGGTCGTGGCGGCGAACCCCCGCACCGTCGTCGTGCTCTCGAACGGCGGTGTCGTGCGCCTCACCGACCTGGCGTCGACCGCGCCCGCGATCGTCGAGGGATGGCTGCTCGGACAGGCCGGCGGCGGCGCGATCGCCGACGTGCTGTACGGCGTCGTGAACCCGTCGGGTCGGCTCGCCGAGACCATCCCGGTGCGGCTCGCCGACAGCCCCGCGTACCTCGACTTCCCGGGCGAGCACTCGCACGTGCGCTACGGCGAGGGCCTGTTCGTGGGCTACCGCTGGTACGACGCGCGCGAGCTCGAGGTCGCCTTCCCGTTCGGGCACGGGCTCTCGTACACGACGTTCGCCTACGGCGACGCGACGGTCGAATCGGATGACGCGGGCCTCACCGTGCGCGTGACCGTGACGAACACCGGCGACCGCGCCGGCTCCGAGGTCGTGCAGGTCTACACCTCGCTGCCCGGATCCGCCGTGGTCCGCGCGCTGCGCGAGCTCAAGGGCTTCGCGAAGGTCGCCCTCGGGGCGGGCCAGTCGCGCGAGGTCGTGGTCCACGTGCGCCGCGAGGACCTGGCGTACTGGGACACGCGCATCGGCGCATGGGTCGTCGAGCCCGGTACGTACGCGGTCGAGGTCGGGGCGTCGAGCCGCGACATCCGCTCGACCGCGTCGGTCGACGTCGAGGGTGCGGCCGTACGCGTGCCGCTGAACCTCGAGTCGTCGATGGGCGAAGTGCTCGCGCACCCCGTGGCGGCGCAGCTCATCCAGCAGGCGCTCGCCGCCGGCGGCGACTCCACCGCCGGATCGCTCATGGCCGACCCGTCGATGTTCAAGATGATGGCGTCGTTCCCGATCGGGCGCCTCGCGTCGTTCCCGGGCATGCCGTTCGGGCGCGAGCAGGTGGAGCAGCTGCTCGCGGCGGCGAACGCGCAGGCGTAGCCGGCCGCACGCGTATGACGGGCCGGGGCCTCGACCCCGGCCCGTCGTGGTGCCCAGGGTGCGAATCCGACGAACCGCAGGAACTTCTGCGCGGCACGCGGTCCGCGGGCGACTCGCGCTCGGCGGGTCGGCCGATGGTTCCTGCGATTCGTCTGCGTCGCCGCTCGCCAGGCGATGGCGGGAAGCGGACGGAGGGCGGCAGGCGCGGGCCTTGCCGCCACGCGCTCGCTCCGTAGCATCGCGGCATGCCCATCGAGATCGTGCCGCCCACCGCCGCCGTTGCCGACGCCGCGCTCCGCCTCGGGGTCGAGGCCCGGCTCGCGCCCGTGTCGCTCCGGCCCCTGCTGCCGACCCCGCCGATCGCCGGGCCCGCGCGTCCGGTGACGCACCTCGGCAGCGTCGACGTGCTGCTCGAGACGATCGACGACGCGCCGCCCGGGGCGGTCATGGTCGTCGACAACGGGGGACGGCTCGACGAGGCGTGCGTCGGCGACCTCATGGTGCTCGAGGCCGAGCGGGCGGGGCTCGCCGGGATGGTGATCTGGGGCCCGCACCGCGACACCGCGCAGCTGCGCGAGATCGGACTCCCGGTGTTCAGCCTCGGCGCGTGCCCGTACGGTCCGCGGCGGGTGCCACCGGCCGGGCGTCGCATGGCGTCCGCGGTGCTCGACGGCGTCGCGGTGGGGGAGGACGACCACGTGTTCGCCGACGACGACGGCGTGCTCGTCGTGGCATCCGTGCACGTCGACGCCATCGTCGAGACGGCGCTCTCGATCCAGCGGACCGAGACCGCCCAGGCCGATCGGATGCGCCGGGGCGAGAGCCTGCGCGCCCAGCTCGACTTCGCGGGCTACCGCGCGCGGCAGGCGGCCGACCCCGAGCTCACCCTGCGCCGGCACCTCACCGAGCGCGGCGGCGCGATCGAGGTCTAGTCAGCCGCGCCGCGCGACATCCGGCCCCGCCCCCCTTGAATCCCGCCTGCGACGGGCGCACAGTGGAAGGAGCCGAGGGAGGTCCCATGCGCGACTCGATGGTTCACACGGATGTCATGCCGATCCTGTCCCCGGGCCGGCACCACTCACCACGGCGCGGGGCCTGTTTCATGGAGTTCGCGTCGTACCTCGCGGGCGAACGCTGGAGCGACCATCCCGCCTGCACGAACGGCACGCTCGCGCACCTCGCCCGCTTGGTGAACGACCGGACGAGCGACCCGGCGCGGGCGAGGCTCACGCCGCTCATCCCGACGGTCATCGGGCTGACCAGCGACGACCCGCTGCTGGACGTGCTCCTCGCGGTGCGGGCCGCGAGCGCCGCACTGCCGATCGCCGCCGAGGAGCGCCAGCGCTCGCAGGCGGTCGGGCTGCGCGTCGCCCTCGAGGTCCTCGCGGATGGTGACGACGCGGTCGTCGCCGACTCGCGTGAGCTCGCGGAGTCCGCGCTCCACGTCGCCCCGTCCGCCGACGAGTGGGCCGCCCGGTTCATCGACGAGATCGGCCGGGGGCGTCGTCCGGGCATGACCACGCGGCAGTGCCGGGGCATCGTGACGGGCGCCGTCGACGGGATCGCACGCGCGTGCGTCGCGGACCCCGACGATCGACTCGTGGCGCTGCTCGCCGCCGCCGTCTCCGACGCGGCGCGCTTCGTGGGCGCGCCGTCCGAGGCGACCGTCCTTCCCGTCGACGCCGACCTCCCCGACCCGGGCGTGCCGGCGGTCGTCCGCGGCTGAGCCGTCCTCGAATGCAGGAAGATCGTGGCATCCGCCGCGTGTCGCGGTCGACGGATGACGCGTGTCGGCCGGTTCTTCCTGCATCCGCTCGTACCCGCAACCCGTTGACGCCGGCACCGGCTCCCCGTAGACCGGGAGTGATCGCGTCGCGAATGCGATCCGAGGAAGGGAGCCGACGGATGGCCGTGAAGCTCAACCAGACCGGGATCCGGCACGCCCGCTCGCTCGTGCGCGACGGCAAGGTCGTGCGCGACGAGCGCGACGCCTGGAGCGAGGACGCGCCGAGCGCCCAGGACGAGAACGACTTCATCGAGAAGCACGGGTGGGGCGAGTACAGCAAGTGGCACCTCGGGGTCGACGACGACATGGATCGCGACACCAAGGGGCACTACAGCTTCCCCTACGGTGACTTCGCCAAGGTGCACCGCTGCGCCGTGATCTCGGCCGAGAGTCGCGCCGGACAGTTCGACCACGACGACATCCGCGACGACGCGAAGAAGCTGCTCGAGCTCATCGACGAGGATTGATCGACATGGCCACGACGACCGAGCGCGACGACCGGAAGCAGGCGAAGTCGGCGATCCGCGCCGCCCGGAAGGCGGAGAAGGAGGCCGGCAAGCTCGCGAAGCAGCTGCCGAAGGGGGCCCCGCGGGCGAAGTTCGAAGCCGTCGTGGCGGACGCCGCGACGACGCGTCGTGCCGCAGAGGCCGGCCGAGACGCGGCACCCCGTCGTGCCGCTCGACAGGCCGCTCGCGCCTCGGCGCAGCTGGAGCGCGCCTCGCTGCGGATGGGCCCGAGCGGCGACGTCGGCAAGGCCAGGGCCACGCCGAAGGACACCGACGCGGAGGCGCGCGCGAAGGCCCGCGCGAAGACGCTGAAGCGCCGTCGCAAGCAGGCCGAGCAGGTGCAGAAGATGGCCAGGTCCATCGCCATGCACACCGTCGTGCAGGCCGTGACGACGCCGACCGAGAAGGAGCAGGCGAAGCAGGACATGAAGGACCTGCAGCGGCGCGCGAAGCGGGTCGAGCTGGCCGGCGGCCGCCGCCGAGCCCGCCGGATCGCGCGCTGATCCGGCGGAACTGTCGCGTCGACGGCTCCATCCCGGGCCCCACCACCGGTGCGTCGCTCCTGACGGCGCACCGACCGGCTCCGTTCGGCGCGTCCGAATGGGGGATTCTCCCGATGCCGAGGCCGATCGGGAAGCCTAGCTTCGGTGTCATGGACCTCGCCGTGTTCGCCGGCGTCGTGTCGACCGGCCTCTTCGTCATGAGCTACCTGCCCATGCTGCGGAAGGCGGCGCGCACCAGGGACCTCTCGTCGTACAGCCTCGGCAACCTCGCGACCACGAACCTCGGCAACCTCGTCTACTCGGTCTACGTGTTCTCGCTCCCGTTCGGACCGATCTGGCTGCTGCACGGGTTCTACCTCGTGGCCTCCGCGCTCATGCTGCTGTGGTTCCTGCGCTATCGGGCGACGTGGAACGCTCCCCGCCCCGCGACGGATGCGCAGGACGGGGAGCGGGTTCGGGACCGGGTGCCGTCTACTTCGTGACGGTCCGGTTGGCGGGCTTCGACGCGGCGGGCTTGGATGCGGCGGCCTTCGTCGCGCCGTTCTTCGACGCCGTCCGGGCGGTCGAGGAGGCGCGCGGCGAGCGCACGGTCGTGGGCTTCGACGCGACCGCGGCCTCCGCGGCATCCGCCACCGGCTTCGCGATGGGCTGGAGCCGGGCGAGCTGCGTGACGTGCTGCGGGCCGAGCTCGTCGAGCGTGGCCACCTCGAGCAGCTTCATCGTGCGCTCGACCTCGGTGCGCAGGATCGAGATGGTCTTGTCGACGCCGCGTCGTCCGCCGGCCATGAGCCCGTAGAGGTAGGCGCGGCCGATCAGCGTGAAGCGCGCGCCGAGGGCGACGGATGCCACGATGTCGGCGCCGTTCATGATGCCGGTGTCGACGTGCACCTCGAGGTCGTTCCCGACCTCGCGCACCACGTGCGGGAGCAGGTGGAACGGGATCGGCGCACGGTCGAGCTGGCGGCCGCCGTGGTTGGAGAGCACGATGCCGTCGACGCCGCGATCGGCGAGGAGCTTCGCGTCCTCGACGGTCTGCACGCCCTTGACGACGATCTTGCCCGGCCAGATCTCGCGGATGATGTCGAGGTCCTCGAACGAGATGGTGGGGTCCATCGCCGAGTCGAGCAGCTCGCCGACGGTGCCGCCCGTCGACGACAGCGACGCGAACTCGAGCTTCGGCGTGGTGAGGAAGTTGATCCACCAGGCGGGCCGCGGGAGCGCGTTGATGATGGTGCCCGGCGTGAGCTGCGGCGGGATCGAGAAGCCGTTGCGCTTGTCGCGCAGGCGGGCGCCCGCGACCGGGGTGTCGACCGTGAAGAAGAGCGTGTCGAAGCCCGCGGATGCCGCGCGCTTCGCGAGTTCGTACGAGATCTCGCGCTTGCGCATCACGTAGAGCTGGAACCAGTTGCGGCCGTTCGGGTTGGCGGCCTTCACGTCCTCGATCGAGGTCGTGCCCAGCGTGGAGAGCGTGAACGGGATGCCCGCCGCGCCCGCGGCGCCGGCGCCCGCGATCTCGCCCTCGGTCTGCATCATGCGCGTGAAGCCCGTGGGGGCGATGCCGAACGGCAGCGCGCTCGAGCCGCCGAGCACTTGGCGGGTCGTGTCGACCACGGGCACGTTGCGCAGGATCGACGGGTGGAACTCCACGTCCTGGAAGGCCTGGCGGGCGCGTGCGAGCGACAGCTCGCCCTCGGCGGCGCCCTCGGTGTAGTCGAACGGGGCCTTGGGCGTGCGGCGCTTCGCGATGTCGCGCAGGTCCCAGATCGTCAGGGCCTTCTCGAGCCGGCGGTCGGTGGGGTTCGTCGTCGGCTTCTTGAACCGCATGAGCTCGGCGAGCTCCTTGGGGTTCGGGAACTGGCGCTGCACCATGGTGTCGCTCTCTCTCGTTGCTGGTGGGTCAGGTCGGGTCGGGAAGGGTCTCGGCGTAGTAGCCCGAGATGTGCTCGTGGACGCGCGAGCGGGCGGCCGCGGCATCCGCTGCGTCGATGGCCTCGACGATGCTCCGGTGCTCGTGCCGCAGGCGGCCCGACGTCGCGCCCCAGTCGTCGATGTTGGCGAGGCCCGCGAGCGCGTAGCCCTCGATGCCGCTGCGCAGGCCGGCCATGGTGGCGGTGATCACCTGGTTGCCGGATGCCTCGGCGAGCGCCAGGTGGAAGGCCGCGTCGAGCGCGAGGAACTCCGACGGCGACAGGCCGGGGACGTCCATGGCGTCGAGCAGGCGTCGGGCGGGGGCGAGGTCGGCGCGCGGGGCCTCGGCGAGGTCGCCCGCCACCGAGGTCTCGAGCAGGAGTCGGGTGCGCACGATGTCGGCGACGGGGAAGCCGCGTGCGGCGACCTGCAGGCGCATGAGCGCGCTCATGCCGCCCCCGGGCGTCGCGATGATGATGGCGCCCGCGGTGGGGCCCGACCCGGTCTGCGTGCGGATGAGGCCGAGCACCTCGAGCACGCGCAGCGCCTCGCGCACGCTCGATCGGCCGACGCCGAGCTCGGCGGAGAGGGCGCGCTCGCCGGGGAGGTGGTCGCCGACCGAGAGGGAGCCCTCGAGCAGCTGCCGCTCGACGTGCTCGAGCACGGTCTGCCAGGCGCGGGGCGTGTCGGGCACGACGGCAGTGGGGGCGTCGGATGCCTCGGGCGCCTGGGATGCCGCAGCGGCCATGCTGCTCGCTCCTCTCGCCCGCTCCGATGTGGTCTGACCACACTAGCACATGTGGTCAGACCACAGCCCGGCGGAAGGAATCCTCCGAAACCCTTCCGCCGCTCGGCCGCATTCGGGCACGCTGGACGCATGAGCGGATACACGTCCCCCGAACGACCCGACCAGCGCCTCAGCGACGCCGAGCGTGAGGAGGCCGTCGGCGGGCTCGCGCAGGCGCACGCGGAGGGCCGCCTCACGACCGAGGAGTACGGGGAGCGGTCCGCGGCGGCGCGCCGCGCGGTGACCCGAGCCGACCTCGTGCCGCTCTTCGCCGACCTGCCGGAGTCCCCCCGGGCCGACCAGGCGGTGCCGCTCGCGGCGACGCCGGGACCGGTGCCCCCGCCGCCGGAGCCGGCCTCGGGCTTCGGCGCGGCCTACCGGGCCGCGGAACCCGTCGATGGCGGCAGCCGCGCGCTCGGCGGGCGCGTCGGGGCCACGATCATGGCGCTGGTCCCGCTGCTCGCCGTCGCGCTGTTCTTCATCACCGGCTTCATGGGCAGCTTCGCCTGGTCGTGGCTCTGGTTCCTGCTCGTGCCGATCGCGGGCATCGTGATCTACGGGCCGGGCGCCGACGGGCGCCGCTCGCGCCGCTGAGCACGCCCGGCGCGTGCCGCGCGCCGGGTCAGCCCTTCTTCGGGCGGATCCGGATGCGGTTCCCCGCCTCGTCGAGTTCCACGACGCCGGCGCGCGACTTCACGAAGTCGCTGAACGAGCCGAACCCGAGCTTGCGCTCCTGGAACGACGGGTCCATGCGCTGCATCTGGTTCTTCACGGCGCCCGACGGCTGCCACTCCTGGTCGTTCCGCGCGCGCAGCAGCTCGAGCGCCTTCAGCAGGAGGCGGCCGGGGTTGCGCGTCGGCGGTGCGGCCGGCGGCGTCGGCTCGGCCGGTGCGGATGCCGCGTCGTCCGGCTTCGACGGCTGGGCGGCGTCGGGCGCGGCATCCGTCGCCTTCTTCGACCGGCCGCGCGACGGCTTCGATGCCGGCTCGGGCGCGGGCCCGGGCTCGGGCGACGCGGGCGGGTTCTCGTCCTCGTCGACCGCGGCATCCGTCGACAGCAGCGCGTCGTAGTCGGCGAACTCGTCGCAGGCGGCGCTGAGGGCCCGGCTGGTGCCGCCCGCCACGCCGATGCCGACGACGTAGGCGCCGAGGCGCTTGGCCTTCTGCGCGAGCGGCACGTAGTCGGAGTCGCCCGCGACGATGACGATGTGGGTGAGTCCGTCGAGGCGGAACAGGTCCTCCACGGCGTCGACGGCGAGGCGGATGTCGGCGCCGTTCTTCATCGACTTCACGAGCGGGAACAGCTGCACGAGGTCGACTGCACGGTCGATGAGCTGGCCGCGGTAGCTCGCATTGACCGGCGTCGACCAGTCGGCGTACGCGCGGGCCAGCGCGATCGTGCCGAACGTCGATGCGTAGTCGAGCACCGCGTCGACGTCGACCGTGGCCTCGACGAGGCGCCCCGCGGCCTGCGTGCCCGAGGCGGGCGCCTTGCTGCGCGAGGTGTCCTTGCGATACGCGCCGTCGCCGTGCAGCTGGTCGTAGCGCGAGATGACGATGTTGTCGAAGTCGAAGTAGAGGGCCACGCGGGGTTCTGCCGAGGCGGGCATGTCGACCTTCCGTCGTTGGGCGTTGTTCCCGATGCTAGCCCGGCCGAGTGTCGCCCACGCGGCGCGTCACTCGGAGGGCGACTTCCAGATGCTCACCGAGAACTCGCCCGAGTTGTCGTCGACGACGGGGTCGCTGATGCCGAGCTCCAGTTCTCCGTCGATCGGGCACGGGAACGTCGCGGTGCCGTGGTCGACCGACGACCCGTCCTGGGTGAACGCGAACCCGTCCTCGGAGACCATGCCGGCGAGGCGGCCGATGAGCGCGCCGGGCGGGAAGCCGAACTGGCCCGCGTAGCCGGGGCTCTCGCCCTGCCAGCCTCCGGGACCCACGCGGGAGTCCTCGGAGTCGCCCTGCAGGATGGTCCCGGTCGCCGTCAGCTCCAGGACCTCCCCGGGGGCGCAGGTCACCCCGGTCGGGACCCACTCCAACTCGGTCCCTGGGACGACGATCGTCTGGAGCGGAGCGGTCTGCTGGGCCGCCCGCGACGGCTCGGGTGCGGGTCCGGTCTGCGCGGCGGGGCTGTCCGTCGTCTCGACACCGGACTCGCCTCCGGGCTGGAGGAGCCGGACGGCGGCGATGCCGCCTCCGATCGCGATCAGGGCGACGATGCCGACCACGATCCAGGGCGCACGGCGCGACCGAGCGGGGCGCGGTGGCGGTGGCGTCGGCGTCGGGCGCGACGGCGGGGGCGGAACCGGGGGCGTCGGGACGCCCGCGGTCGTGGTCGACGTCCTGAGCGGTGGTGGCGACGGGAGCGGAGGTCCCGTGGCCGCGGCGGGCGAGACCGTCGGGATCGTGGCGCTGGGTGGCGACCCGCGCACGGTGGTCGGGATCGTCGCGATCCCGGAGACGACCGGAGCCGCCGCGACGTGCGCCGCGGGCGGTGCCGGGCTTGCGACGGATGCCGCGGGCGGGAGCGTCGTCGCAGCCGCCGTGGCCGCCGCAGTCGCCGCGGCCGGCACGGCGAGCGGGCGCTGGGCGGGCCTCGTCGCCGGAGCGGGGACCGCCGTCTCCGCCATCGGCGCGACGTCGAAGAGCTTCGTGTCCTCTCCGCGGAGGTAGAGCACGGGCGTGACCCACTCGAGCGTGCCGCGGGTGATGCCGAGGATGCCGATGCGTCCGCTGCGGACGGCCTCGTCGATCCCGCGACCGTGCGCCAGTGCGGCGTAGAAGCCGCGCGCGAACTCGATCGCGGCGGTGTCGCTGATGGAGAACTGCATCGCGGCGACCGCGTGGATGCCGCTGTGCACGAGCGCCGCCGCCGTGCCCGAGAAGAGGTCGTCGGTGCTGCCGGCCGCCGATCGGCAGGAGTTCAGCAGCACGAGGCGCGGGGAGGGCTCGGCCTCGTCGAGCAGGTCGGCGAGGCTCGACGCCGAGACGTAGTCCGCGCGGCCGTCGCGCCCGACGAACGCCAGCACGCCCTCGTCGGTCTCGGCGTCGTAGGTGCCGTGCCCGATGAAGTGCAGGACGTGCCATTCGCGCTCGAGCAGCCGGTCGTGCACGGCCGTCCACGTGACCTGGTCGATCCAGTCGATCTGGACGCGGCCGGCGTCGAGGTGGGGCCGCAGCGCCTCCTCGAGCAGCTCCTTCTCGGCGTCGACGTCGAGCGGCGGAAGACCGCGCGGCGAGGAGATCATGCCCAGGATGCGCAGCGGCGGCTTCACCGCGAGCACGGGCGGTGTGTACGGCGCGGGCACGTGCCGCACGAGCGGCTCCTTGCGGCAGAGGTACGTGCCGGTCTCGCCGTCGAACAGCGCCTCCCACGGCAGCGCCGCGATGCCCGGAGCGGTCAGGCGCAGCACGACCTGGATGCCCCCGCCACGATCCGAGGCGACCGCGAGGCTCGTGCGGTAGGCGGTGGCGACGTCGCCGCGGAACACCGCGTCGAACAGCTCGCGGCCGACATCCTGGATGGCCGCTTCCGTCGCGGACATGATCCGGCGCGCGGACACCGACGACGACAGCACGCTGTCCTCGAGCGCCGCGCGGCGGTCGAGGATCTCGTCGAGGTCGAGCTCGAACGTCGCCGTGGGCTCGCCGCCCCCGACCGAGCGGAGGACGTCGACGACGTACGTGCCGGGCTCGGTGCCCGCCGTGATCTCGAGCTCCAGCACTGCGTCCATGGCGAGCTCACCCCCCGTGCTTCGTCCACCGCATGGTCACGCGGAAGTTCGCCTGCGACCCGGCGGCCGCGATGTACGCGCCCACCTCGAGGCTCACCTGGATGCCGAACTCGACCTCCAGCTCGTCGGGCGGCTCCTCCTGCTCGCGCACCTGGCGCAGCAGGGCGCTGACGGCGGGCTTCGCGTGCGCGAGCACCTCGTCGAGGCTCTGCTGCGTGCGCTCCACGAGGCGGCCGGCGCCGAGACCGCGGGTCGCCAGGGCGCCGTCGGGGATGCCGCGGAGCGTCAGTCCCTCGGATGCGCTCGGCAGGTCGGCCGCGTCACGGACACGACCGAGCGTGCCGCTGTCGGGCCCCAACGGGCCGTCGCCCGGGCCGATCGGGCCGTGGTCGGCGACCTGGATGGCCACCTCGCTGCCGTCGGCCGTCTGGAAGATCGCGATCCGTTCCATGGGACACCACCGATCTCATTGGTAGTTCGCCACGACCGACGCGTGGAACTCGCCGGCGTTGTCCGAGAGGTCGATGTCGTTGATGCCGAGCTGCAGTCCGCCCTGCGAGGTGCACACGTAGGTCGTGCCGGAGCCGACGGCGAACGGCTCGGGCAAGGTGTCCAGCTTGCCGATCACCGAGGCGGTGTTCGCGTCGGCGTAGACCCGGTACCCGGGCAGCTCGCCGTTCGTGAGGCCGTCGGGGCCGACCTTCGACTCCGCCGTGCCGTCGTAGTAGATCGTGCCGCTCATCGTGATGACGAACTCGTCGCCCTGCTCGCAGTAGAGGCCGACGTCCCGCCATTGCGCGTCGGGACCCACGGCGAGCTCGGCGGTGCTCGCCTGACCGCTGCTGCCGTCGTCACCGGCATCGCCGCCCGCGGCGCCCGGACCCCACACCTGCATCGCCCAGATGGCGCCGCCGATCGCCGCGGCGGCGACGACCCCGACCACGATCCACGGCGCGGCGCGCGAGCGCCGCTTCGCCGGTTGGGGCTCCGGATGCCGCGGGGCGGACGCCCCGGGTCCCGGGCCCGATGACGGCGGGCCGACGGGGGGCGTTCCCGCGCCCGGCGAGCGCGGACTCGACGGCGAGACCTGGTCGGACGGCGTCGATGCGGAGCCCGCGGGCGGCACGGGCGCGTGCGGCGACGCGGCCGGCGCCGGTGTCTCGCGCGCGGCATCCGCCGTGTCGGTCGGCGACGTGCTCGCCGCGACCGCGAGGTGGGCCGACGGCTGCGTCTGAGGCTGGTGGTGGAGGATCGCGTCGGTGATGACGGGAACGGGCCCCGCCGTGGCGTCGGGCTCGTGGTGCGACGGCGGCGGCGGCGCCGCAGGCAGGGGCGCGACGTCGAAGAGGTGCGCGTCCTCGCCGCGGAGGTAGAGCACGGGCGTGACCCACTCGAGCGTGCCGCGTCCGATGCCGAGGATGCCGATGCGGCCGCTCCGCACGGCCTCGTCGATGCCGCGTCCGTAGGCGAGCGCGGTGTAGAAGCCGCGGGCGAACGCGATGGCCGCGACGTCGCTGATCGAGAACTGCATCGCGGCGACCGCGCGGATGCCGCTGTGCGCGAGCGCCGCGGCCGTGCCCGAGAACAGGTCGGAGGTGCCGGCCGCGCCCGACTGGCAGGAGTTCAGCACCACGAGGCGCGGAGTCGGATCGGCCTCGTCGAGGAGGTCGGCGAGGGCGGATGCCGCGACGTAGTCGGCGCGGCCGTCGCGTCCGACGAACGCGAGCACGCCCTCGTCGGTGTCGGTGTCGTAGGCGCCGTGGCCGATGAAGTGGAGCACGTGCCACTCGCGCTCGAGCAGCTTCGCGTGGATGCCGTCCCACGAGGCATCCTCGAGCCAGTGCAGTTCGACGCGGCCCGCATCGAGGTGGGGCTTCAGCGCGCTCTCGAGCCGCTCTCGCTCGTCGTCGATGTCGAGGGCGGGGAGCCCGCGCGGCGACGAGATCATCGCGAGCACGCGCAGCGGCGGCGAGACCGCGAGGGCCGCGGGCGAGTACGGCGCCGGCACGTTGCGCACGAGCGGCTCCTTGCGGCACAGGTAGGTCTGCGTCTCGGAGTCGTAGAGCGTCTCCCACGGCAGGGCCGCGAGCCCGGGTGCCGTGAGCCGCAAGGCGATCTGCACGCTCCGCCCGCGCTCGGACGCGACGGCCATGCTCGTGCGGTACGCACTGGCGACGCTGCCCGCGAACGCCGAGTCGAAGAGGCGCCGGCCCACGTCCTGGATGGCCGCCTCAGTGTCGGACATCACCCGCCGCGCCGTCACCGACGACGACAGCACGCTCGCCTCGAGATGCGGGCGTCGGTCGACGAGATCGTCGAGGTCGAGGCGGACCGTCTCGGTGGGCTCGCCGCCACCGACCGACCGCAGCACGCGCACCACGTAGGAGCCCGGTTCGGGCCCGGGCCCGATCTCCAACTCCATCACGGTGTCCATGGGCGAATCCTCGTCTCTCCGGGGCCGCCGGAACAGCGTGGAGCCCCTGAATGCGCGCTGCGGGATGACCCGGACATCACGTCACCTCGCCTCATCCCGCCGACTCGAGTTCGACGGTCACGGTGAACGCGCCGCTGTTGTCCTCGAGCAGGTTGTCGTTGGGCCCGAGCAGCAGCTCGCCCGCCTGCGGGCACTCGTAGGTGTACTCGGCGTAGACCGGGAATGCATCGGACCGGTTGTTCAGCCGGCCGATCAGCGCGAACGGGAAGATGTCCGAATAGACCCGTTCCTCCACGAACTGGTCCGTCGCGATCCCATCCGGCCCGACAGGATCGCCGCTCGCGTCGTAGCCGCCCTCGCCGCGGGCGGAGATGTGGATGGAGTCGCCGGCGTCGCAGGACACGCCAGTTCGCGTCCATGCGGTCGTGAGCGGGACCGAGATCTCCGTCGAAGACGCGGAGCCGTTCCCGCTTCCATCGGAGTCGCTGGCGCCGGAACCGCCGCCATCTGTGCGAGGCAGGACGGCGAACGCGATGAGCACGGCAGCCACGGCCGCGACGGCCACGCCCGCACCCACCAGCCACGGCGTTCGCCTGAGCTTCGACGCCGATGCCGCGGCGACCGGCGTCTCGACAGACGACACGTCGAACAGGCGGGTGTCCTCCCCGCGCAGGTACAGCACGGGGGTCACCCACTCGAGCGTGCCGCGGCCCAGGCCGAGGATCCCGATGCGGCCGCTCCGCACCGCCTCGTCGATCCCTCGGCCGTGCGCCAGCGCGGAGTAGAACCCGCGGGAGAACTCGATCGCGGCGGTGTCGCTGATCGAGAACTGCATCGCGGCCACCGCGTGGATGCCGCTGTGCGCCAGTGCGGCCGCCGTGCCCGAGAAGAGGTCGTCGGGTCCGCCCGCCGCGGAGCGGCAGGAGTTCAGCAGCACGAGCCGCGGCGTCGGCTCGGCCTCGGCGAGCAGGTCGGCGAGGGCGGATGCCGCGACGTAGTCGGGCCGGCCGTCGCGCCCGACGAACGCGAGCACGCCCTCGTCGGTGTCGAGGTCGTACGTCCCGTGCCCGATGAAGTGCAGCACGTGCCACTCCTGCTCGAGGAGCTTGTCGTGCACGCCCGACCACGTGACGGGTTCGAGCCACTCGATCCGCACGCGGCCGGCGTCGAGGTGCGGCCGCAGCGCCTCCTCGAGGAGCTCCCGTTCGTGCTCGACGTCGAGCGGCGGCAGGCCGCGGGGCGACGACACCATCGCGAGCACGCGCAGCGGGAGGTCGATCGCGAGCGGCGCCGGCGCGTGCGGGGCGGGCACTCGCCGCACGAGCGGCTCCTTGCGGCACAGGTAGGTCTCGGTGGCCGGGTCGTACAGCGCCTCCCACGGGAGGGCGGACAGCCCCGGCGCCGAGAGGCGGAGCGCGACCTGCACGCCCGATCCACGCTCCGACGCGACGGCCTCGCTCGTGCGGTAGGCGGCGTACACGTCGCCCGCGAACGCGGCCTCGAACAGCTCGCGCCCGACCGCCTGCAGGTCGGCCTCGGTGTCCGACATGATGCGACGCGCCGAGACCGATGAGAGCAGCACGCTGGCCTCGAGGTCGGGACGTCGGCGCAGCAACTCGTCGACGTCGAGCCGGAACGTCTCGCTCGGCTCGCCGCCGCCGATCGATCGGAGCACACGTGAGACGTACGTTCCCGGCTCGGGACCGGGACCGATCTCCAGCTCCATCACCGTGTCCATGCGGTGTCTCGGATCGCGCGGCAGACGTTCGGCCGACTCCCAGCGTACGCCGGTTCCGGGATCCCGGACAGGTCGCGATCGAGGCGGGGCGGCGGTGGCAGGGGTGCGGCGCGGCTCAGGCCGCGGCGGCGACCGCGTTGTGGAGCTCGTCGCCGTCGACACCGAAGCGGCCGAAGCCTCCGCCGATGTTCGTGAGCAGCACGAAGCAGACATCGAGCGACGGCGTGATCCAGAACTCGGTGCCGGCCCAGCCGCCGTGGCCGAACGTGTCGCGCGCGAGCAGGCCCGGCGCCGAGTGCCGGAGGTTCCACGTGAAGCCCCAGTCCTGGCCGCGCGACTCGACGTACGGCTCGAGCTTCGGCAGGCCGGCGGTGAGCGGGCGGCGCATCGCCTCGAAGGTCACGGGCGCCACGAGCGACCCGTCGTTGCGCAGCAGCGCGCTGCCGATCGCGAGCAGGTCGGCGGCCCGAGCGAACAGTCCGGCGCCCGGATGCCGCAGCGACGTGAACTGCGCCCAGTCGAGGCCCTGCTCGACGACGTCGACGGGCAGGTGCGGCGTCGAGTCGGCGTCGAACGTGAGGCCCGGGGCATCCGCGCGCTCGCCGACCTTCGCGACGGCCCGCTCCCAAGGCGCGCCCGACGCGTCCTCGATGAGCGCGGCGATGCCCTCGAACGCGATCGACGAGTACCGCGAGGCGGCGCCCGCCGGGAAGTCGCGCGACGGCACGAGCAGCGACGGGCGGAGGCCGTCGGGCACATCGAGCGGCGGCTCGCTGATGCCCGACGTGTGGCTCACGAGGTGCCGCAGGCGCACGACGTCGTCGCGCCACGTGCCGAACTCGGGCACGGCGCGCGTCAGCGGCGTCTCGGGCGTGAGCCGTCCCTGTTCGACGAGGTGCAGCGCCGCCAGTCCGAGGATCGGCTTCGTGATCGAGAACAGCGGGTAGTGGTCGTCGACGGATGCCGCGTGGCCCCCGGTCGCGCCGAACGCCTCGAGCGCCACGACCCCCTCCGCCGTCGCGACGCCGAGCACCGCCGACGGCAGCGGCCCGTCGTCCACGTTGCGGCGGACCCAGTCGAAGGCGGTGTCGAACTGCGGCATGGGGGGAGTCCTCTCGGGGAGTTGCAGGGGTCGGTGGCCGGGTCAGGTGCGCAGCACGACGTTGAGGGGCTCGTCGCCGCGCAGCATCCGCTCGATCTGGGTGCGCACGAGCCGGGCCATGCGCGGCATCATCGCGGTCGAGGCGCCGCCCACGTGGGGGGAGATGAGCACGTTCGGCAGCGCGAACAGCGGGTGCCCCTGCGGCAGCGGCTCGGGATCGGTGACGTCGAGCGCGAAGCGCAGGCGTCCGCGCGTGGCGTGGTCGAGGATCGCATCGGTGTCGGCCACCTTGCCCCGCGCGATGTTCACCACGAGCGCGCCGTCGGGCAGTGCGGCGAGGAACGCGTCGTCGACTAGCCCCGTCGTCGCGTCGGTGAGCGGCACGCCGACGATCACGATGTCGGCCTCGGGCAGCAGCGCGGGCAGCTCGTCGATGCCGTGGATGCGTCCGAGCTCGTCGTCGCGGGAACGGGTGGCGACGCGCACGAGGTCGACCTCGAAGGGCTCGAGCCGCGCCTCGATCGCGCGCCCGACGCCGCCGTAGCCCAGCAGCAGCACGCGCCGGTCGGCGAGGCTCTCGTGCCGCGCGGGCGCCCAGCGCCCCTCCTCGGCGGCGCGCACGAAGTCGGGGATGCCGCGCTGCGCCGCCAGCACGAGGGCGAGCGTCAGCTCGGCCGTCGAGGTCTCGTGCACGGATGCCGCGTTCGCGAACACCTGGCCGGCCGGCAGCGCAGCGGGAACGTCGTCGTACCCGATCGACTGGGACTGCACGAGCCGGGTGGACACGCCCTCGAGCGCGCCGAGCCGGTCGGCCGCGCCCATGTACGGCGGCACGACCAGGTCGATGTGGTCGGCGGGAGCGGGGGAGTCCATGTCCCAGAGCTCGATGTCGGCGCCCTCGGGCGGGGTGCCGATCGCCCGTCGCAGGGTCTCGCCGGGCACGGTCACGAGGAGGCGGGATTCGCTCATCCGGCCATCCTTCCAGAGCGACGTCGATGCGCGCGGAGAGGCGGCGTCGTGCGACTGCTACCGTGGCCGCCATGGACGAGGCCGCTGCAGCCGACGACCGACGCGACCACGGGCGAGCGCGGCGCGGGCGCGGGCCGGGCCTCCCGCCGGACCACCCCGACCGGCCGGTCGAGGAGCGGGCCGAGGCGCTCAAGGAGCGCGTCTACGCGACCTTCACGGGGCTCGCGATCGTGCTCGTGCAGATCAACAACGTCGAGCACCTCACGGCCACGCGCGCGACGCTCACCCTGCTGGTCGGCATCGTCGCGATCTCCGCGGCGGGCTTCGTGGCCGAGGTCATCGCGCACCTCGCCGTGCATCAGGCGTTCCCCGACGGCGGCGAGCTCGGCCGCATGGCGCGGGTCTCGGGAACGGCGATCGCGTCCGCGGGCGTGCCGCTGATCCTGCTCGTGCTCGCCGTGCTCGGGGTGTTCCAGCTCGAGGGTGCGCTGCGCGCGGCATCCATCGTCTACCTCGTGACGCTCGGCCTCATCGGCTGGTTCGCCGTGCGCCGCACGCGCGTCGCCTGGTGGAAGCAGCTCGTCTCGCTCGGCATCCTGCTCGCGCTCGGTGCCGGCGTGATCCTGCTGCAGCAGCTCGCGCACGGGCACTGATCCGCTTGCGCGGGTCGAGGAGGCCGCGCAGCGGCCGTCTCGAGACCCCGCACCCCGATGCACGACCTCAGCGAGCCGACGGCTCGTAGCGGACGGGCTGGAACGACGCCGCGACGAGCGCCCGGAGCGACTCGAGGTCGGCTCCGGCGAAGCCGGCCGCGCGAGCCTGCACGAGCACGTTGCCGATGGCGGTCGCCTCGACCGGGCCGGCCAGCACGGGGAGCCCCGAGCGGTCGGCCGTGCGCCGGCAGAGCAGCTCGTTGAGCGCGCCGCCGCCGACCACGTGGATCGTCTCGACGTCGACGCCCGAGAGGATCGACGCGGTGCGGACCGCGCCGGCGAACGCCTCGGCGAGGCTCTCGATGATCGAGCGGGCGAACTCGGCGCGGCTCTGCGGCGCGGGCACGCCGCGCTCGGCGCACCACTCGGCGATGCGCCCGGGCAGGTCGCCCGGCGCGAGGAACCTCGGATCGTTCGCGTCGAACACCGTGACGTCGGTCGTCACCGCGGCCGCCTGCGCGAGCAGCTCGGGCAGGTCGATCGACGATCCGTCGCGCTCCCACCAGCGCACGGACTCCGACAGCAGCCAGAGCCCCATCACGTTGTGCAGGAAGCGGACGCGTCCGTCGACGCCGCCCTCGTTCGTGAAGTTGGCTTCGCGCGCGGCATCCGTGGTCACCGGCTGCTCGAGCTCGACGCCGACGAGACCCCAGGTGCCGCACGAGATGTAGGCGGCGGACTCGGCGCGCATCGGCACGGCGACGACCGCCGACGCGGTGTCGTGCGAGCCGACCGCGACCACCTCGACGCCCGCGGGCGCGCCCAGGTCGGCCGCGACGTCGGGGCGAAGGGCGCCGAGCGACGCACCCGGCGAGACGAGGCGGGGCAGCACGGATGCCTCGAGCCCGAGCAGCTCCAGGAGCGCGTAGTCCCACTCGCCCGTCTCCACCCCGACGAGGCCGGTCGTCGACGCGTTCGTCAGCTCGGCGACCCGAGTGCCCGTGAGCTGGAAGCCGATGAGGTCGGGAATGAGGAGCATCGAGTCGGCGAGGTCGAGCAGGCCGCCCGACTGCTCGGCCGCGAGCTGGTAGACGGTGTTGAACGGGAGGAACTGCAGGCCGTTGCGACGATAGAGCTCCTCGAACGGCACGACCGCGTGGACCCGCTCCACCGCGCGCTCGTTGCGCTCGTCGCGGTAGTGGAACGGCTCGCCGATCAGCCGGTCGCCGCGGAGCAGGCCGTAGTCGACGGCCCAGGAGTCCACGCCGATCGACGCGACGCCGGGTTCGCGGCGGAACGCGTCCGCGAGTCCGCGCGTGAGGTCGCGGTAGAGGCCGGTGAGGTCCCAGTGCAGGCCCGACGCGAGCCGCACGGGCCCGTTCGGGAACCGGGCGACCTGGTCGAGCTCCAGCCGGCCCGCCGCGGCGTCGACGTGGCCGACGATGACGCGTCCGCTCGTCGCGCCGAGGTCGACCGCGGCGACCGACCCGCCGGTCATCGGAGGAATGCCGCGGCCACGCCCGCGTCGACCGGGATGTGCAGGCCGGTGGTGTGGCTCAGCTCGGGACCGGTGAGCACGAACACCGCATTCGCGACGTGCTCGGGGAGCACCTCGCGCTTGAGGATCGTGCGCTGGGCGTAGAACTTGCCCAGGTCCTCCTCCTCGATGCCGTACGTCTTGGCGCGGTTCGCGCCCCAGCCGGAGGCGAAGATGCCCGAGCCGCGCACGACGCCGTCGGGGTTGATGCCGTTGACCTTGATGCCGTACTCGCCGAGCTCCACCGCGAGGAGGCGCACTTGGTGGGCCTGGTCGGCCTTCGTCGCCGAGTAGGCGATGTTGTTCGGGCCGGCGAACACCGAGTTCTTGGACGAGATGTAGATGATGTCGCCGCCGAGGCCCTGGTCGATGAGCACCTTCGCCGCGGCCTTCGACACGAGGAACGAGCCCTTCGCCATGACGTCGTGCTGCAGGTCCCAGTCCGCCTCGGTGGTCTCGAGCAGCGGCTTCGACAGCGACAGGCCCGCGTTGTTCACGACGAGGTCGAGGCCGCCGAAGGCGAGCACCGCGTCGTCGATCGCGCGCTGGATCGCGGCGGCATCCGTCACGTTCGCCTGCACGCCGATCGCGATGTCGCTGTTGCCGAGCTCGGCCGCGGCCGCCTGCGCCTTCTCGAGGTCGAGGTCGGCGATGACGACGCAGGCGCCCTCGGCCGTGAGTCGGGTCGCGATGGCCTTGCCGATGCCGGATGCCGCGCCGGTGACGAGCGCGACGCGGGTCGCGTGCGTCTTGGGCTTCGGCATGCGCTGGAGCTTGGCCTCCTCGAGCGCCCAGTACTCGATGCGGAACTTCTCCTCGTCGGAGATCGGCGCGTACGTCGAGAGCGACTCCGCGCCGCGCATGACGTTGATGGCGTTCACGTAGAACTCGCCCGCGACGCGCGCGGTCTGCTTGTTCGCGCCGAACGAGAACATGCCCACGCCCGGCACGAGCACGATCGCCGGGTCGGCGCCGCGGATCGCGGGGGACTCGGGCGTCGCGTACGCGTCGTAGTACGCCTGGTAGTCGGCGCGGTACTGCTCGTGCAGCTCCTTCAGGCGTGCGATCGAGTCCTCGATCGACGCGTCGGCGGGGAGGTCGAGCACGAGCGGCTTGACCTTGGTGCGCAGGAAGTGGTCGGGGCAGCTCGTGCCGAGTGCGGCGAGCGGGGCGAGCTTCTCGCGGGAGAGGAACTCGAGCACCACGTCGGCGTCGGTGAAGTGGCCCACCTGCGGGCGGTCGTACGACGCGAGTCCGCGGATCGTCGGGGCGAGCGCGGCGGCCTTCGCGCGGCGCTCGGCCTCGGAGAGCGGCTCGTAGCCGGGCACGACCGCGCCGAACGGATCGGCCGTGCCGTGCTCGGCGAGGTACGCGGCGGCGGTGTCGATGATCCAGAGCGAGTTCCGCTCCGACTCCTCGGACGTGTCGCCCCACGCGGTGATGCCGTGGCCGCCCAGGATGCAGCCGACCGCCTGCGGGTTCTTCGCCTTGATCTCGGCGATGTCGAGGCCCAGCTGGAAGCCCGGGCGGCGCCACGGCACCCACACCACCTTGTCGCCGAAGATCCTGCCGGTCAGCTCCTCGCCGTCGGCCGCGGTCGCGATCGCGATGCCCGAGTCGGGGTGCAGGTGGTCGACATGCGCCGCGTCGACGAGGCCGTGCATGGCCGTATCGATCGACGGCGCCGCGCCGCCCTTGCCGTGCAGCGTGTAGTCGAACGCGGCGACCATCTCGTCCTCGCGCTCGACGCCCGGGTAGACCTCGACGAGGTCGCGGAGCCGGTCGAGGCGGAGCACCGCGAGACCCGACTCCTGCAGGGTGCCGAGGTCGCCGCCCGAGCCCTTCACCCAGAGCAGTTCGACGGGCTCGCCCGTGACCGGGTCGGTCTCGGTGCCCTTCGCCGACGTGTTGCCGCCGGCGTAGTTCGTGTTCTTCGGGTCGGCGCCGAGGCGGTTCGACCGCGCGATGAGGTCCGCAGCTGCCTGGTTCGTCATGGGGTGATTCCTTCGGTGAGTCGGAGGGTGGTCCGGTGGTGGGTCTCGAGCCACGCGATCCAGCGCACCACGCGCTCGATCGAGGCGGATGCCGCGGGCTCGTCGGGTCGGTTCAGGTGGCCGTGCTCGGTGCCGGGCTCGACGACGAGGTCGACGGGGACGCCGGCTTCCACGAGGGTCGCGGCGAACGCCTCGCCCGAGACGCGGAGCTCGTCGGCCTCGTCGTTGATCATGAGCACCGGCGGGAAGCCGGCGAGGTCGGATGCCGCCGCGCGGCCGGGCACGGCGGTGATCGGTGCGTCGTCGACGGGTGCGCCGAGGTAGGCCTCGTACATCGCGCGGACGGCCGCTGGGAAGAAGCGGTCGGCGGTCGGGTTCGCGTCGAGGAGGGCGCGCAGCGCGGCATCGGGTGCGGGCTGCACGGCGTGCAGGGTGGGGTAGGCGAGGACGACGCCGGCGGGGAGCGTCCCATGCGCGGGTCGAGGAGCCGACGGAGTCGGCGTCTCGATACCCGTATCCCGTGCCTCCGGGTCTCGAGACGGCGCTTCGCGCCTCCTCGACCCTCGAGTGGAGCCGAGCAGTCGCAGCACCGCGCCCGTCACGAGGTTGGCGCCCGCGCTCGCGCCGCCGATCGCGACGCGCTCCGGGTCGAGCCCGAGCTCGTCGGCGTGGTCGAGCGTCCAGGCCCAGGCCGCGAGCACGTCGTCGGAGCCGGCCGGGTAGCGCCCGGAGCCGTCGCCGACCAGGCGGTAGTCGATCGAGACGACCGTGATCCCGCGGGCGGCGAGGGCGCGCGCGACCCAGTCCGCCTCGGGCATGTCGAGGTCGCCCGCGACGAAGCCGCCGCCATGCGCCCAGACGAGCCCCGGCGTCGGACGGAGCGCCGCGGCATCCGCCGGGTACACCCGCACGAGGCCGTCGGCCGCGCCGTACGGCGTCTGCTGCGTCATCCGGCGCTCCTCTCACTCATCGTCGGTCTCGAATCAACGAAACGTCACGGATGCACGGTGCGACCCTGCATCTGCGACTTCTCGAGGCGTTGCGGGGGTCAGGCGCCCCAACCGGCCTGCACGCCGCCGACGCGGTCGGCCGCGATCTGCTGCAGGTAGCCGGATGCCGCGAACGCCCGCATGGGGTCGGCGGGCAGGCCGCGCGACTCGCGCCACTCGGCGAGCGCCGGGCGCACGTCGGTGTAGAACGCGTCCATGAAGATGCGGTTCGCCTCGAGCACGTCGCCCGACACCTGCGCCGCGCGCAGCGCCTCGGTGTCGACGAGCAGCGCACGCGCGGTCATCTCCTGCACGTTCAGCACCGAGCGGATCTGGCCGGGGATCTTGTCCTCGACGTTGTGGCACTGGTCGAGCATGAACGCGACATCGGGGTGGTTGAAGCCGCCGCCGCGGATCACCTCGAAGATGATGCGGAACAGCTGGAACGGGTCGGCCGCGCCCACGATGAGGTCGTCGTCGGCGTAGAACCGCGAGTTGAAGTCGAACGAGCCGAGCTTGCCGAGGCGCAGCAGCTGCATGACGATGAACTCGATGTTCGTGCCCGGTGCGTGGTGGCCGGTGTCGAGGCAGACCATCGCCTTGTCGCCGAGCGCGGCGACCTGGGCGTAGCTCGTGCCCCAGTCGGGGACGTCGGTGTGGTAGAACGCCGGCTCGAAGAACTTGTACTCGAGCACGAGGCGCTGGTCGTCGCCGAGGCGCGCGTAGATCTCCTGCAGCGACTCGTGCAGGCGGTCCTGCCGGCCGCGCAGGTCGGCCTGGCCGGGGTAGTTCGAGCCCTCGGCGAGCCAGATCTTCAGGTCGCGGCTGCCGGTCGCGTGCATGATGTCGATGCACTCGAAGTGGTGGTCGATGGCCTTGCGGCGCACCGCGGGGTCCTCGTGCGTGAGGGCGCCGAACTTGTAGTCGTCGTCCTGGAACGTGTTCGAGTTGATGGTGCCGAGCGAGACGCCGAGGTCGTCCGCGTGCGTGCGCAGGTCGTCGTACGAGTCGACCTTGTCCCACGGGATGTGCAGCGCCACGGTCGGCGCGAGCGCGGTGTACTTGTGCACCTGCGCGGCATCCGCGATCTTCTCGTACGGATCGCGCGGGGTGCCCGGGGTCGCGAAGACCTTGAAGCGGGTGCCCGAGTTGCCGAACGCCCACGAGGGGAGCTCGATCGACTGGAGCTCGAGTTCGGACAGGATGGCGGCGGGAAGGGTGCTCACTGGTCGCTGCTTTCTGTGCTGGTGGTCGGTGGGAGCTCAGCGCTCGGCGTCGGCATCGGCGTCGAGCGCGGCGAGCTGGTCCTCGAGGTGGAAGACCTCGGGAAGTCGTGGGGCGCCCTGGTCGGGGCGGCCGTCGAGGGCGACGAAGAACGGCGCCATCTCGGCCTCCCAGGCCGCGGTGCGCGGGTCGGCCTCGAGTGCGGCCTGGGATGCCGCGTCGTCGTCGGTCTCGTAGTAGCCGATGAGCAGGCCGTCCTCGCGGAGGAAGAGGGAGTAGTTGCGCCGGCCCGACGCCTCGATGGCGCGGAGCATGTCGGGCCAGACGGCGGCGTGACGCTCGCGGTACTCGCCGAGCCGTGCGGCGTCGACCTGCAGTTGGAAGCAGACTCGTTCGCTCGGTCGGGGTGCAGTGCTCATCGTCGAGCTCTCCGTCTCGTGGTCGTACCGGTCGGTCGGTGACGATTCGTTGTGAATCGTTTCAAGCGTAGGCGTTCGAGGAATGGGACGCAAGTGGGGAATGCGTTTTCCATCGTAACCCGGCCCGCAGCGTGCAGGGGAGTCCCGCACGACCCGGGGCCGCCGCGTCGGCGTCGGCCCCGGGCCACGGCGTCAGTGCGCCGGCGTGACGAGTGCGGCCGGGTCGGCGACGCGCACGGCCGTGGCGACGACCCGGTGCGAGCCGGGGCCGAGGGGTGCGCCGCCGTGCGGCACGCCGTCGACCTCGACGGTCGACCCCTCGGTGACGGGCAGGTCGAGCACCGCCTCGGCGCCGAACGGCACGACGAGGTCGAGCTCGAGGTCGGCGTCGACGAGGCGCCAGTCGACGGATGCCGCGCCGAGCCGCGTCTCCACCGACGCACGTGCCCACGGGATCGCCGTCGACGGGCGCGGGGCGACGACGATGCGACGGTATCCCGGGCGCTCGAGCGTCGGGGCGAGCCCGCCGACGTAGCGGTAGACCCAGTCGACGACCGCGCCGTACGCGTAGTGGTTGAACGAGAGCATGCCCGAGCTGTCGTCGGTGGCCATCTCGCCCGAGTGGATCGTGCCGTCCGGCGCGAGGGCGTCCCAGCGCTCCCACACCGTCGTCGCGCCCATCTCCACCTGGTAGAGCCACGACGGCGGCTCGAGGCGCAGGAGCATGAGGAACGCCTCGTCGACGTGCCCGGCGTGCACGAGCGCGAAGAGCACCAGCGGCGTGCCGAGGAAGCCCGTGGCGATGCGGCCGCGCTCCTCGCGCACGTTGCGCGCGAGGCCCTCCGCGATGCGCTCGCGCTCCGCCTCGGGCGCGAGGTCGAATTCCAGGGCGATCGCGGCGCCCGTCTGCGTCTCGACGGCCTTCGCGCCCCAGCGCTCCCACGTGTCGCGCGCGACGCGATCGGCGAGCCGGTCCGCGGCCTCCGCGCGAGCGGGATCCCCGACGAGGCGCTCGGCCTCGGCGAGGAGGTGCGCGCTGCGCGCGAAGAAGGCGTTCGCCACGTAGTCCGACGAGACCTTCGCCGCCCAGGGCTTGTCGCCCGGAGCGTCCGGATCGAGCCAGTCGCCGAACTGGAACTCGGTCGGTAGCACGCCGTCGCCGGCGCCGGCGCGGCGCTCGAGGCTCGCGACCCAGCGGCGCATGCTGTCGAGCTGGCGCACGAGCACCTCGTCGCTGCCGTACGACTCGTAGACCGACCACGGCACGATCGTCGCGGCATCCGCCCAGCCGGCACGGCCCATGGTGATCCACTCGCCGCCGGCGATCGCGCCGTCCTCGAGGATGTTCGGGACGACGGCGGCGACGGCGCCATCGGCGTCCTGGTCGAGCTCGAGGTCGCGCAGCCACGACATCCAGAAGGCCTCGACGTCGAACAGCGTCGACGCGGTCGGCGCGAAGGCCTGCGCGTCGCCGGTCCATCCGAGGCGCTCATCGCGCTGCGGGCAGTCGGTCGGGAGCGACACGAAGTTGTCGCGCTGCGACCAGGCGACGTTCGAGTGCAGCCGGTCGAGACGGGGGTCCGCGCTCTCGAACGTCGAGCGCACCCGGTCGGCGCTCGAGACGGCGACGGCCGTGGCCGACACGACCTCGGCGCCGGTGACCTCGGCGTACTGGAATCCGTGGAAGGTGAACGTCGGCTCGAGCGTCGTCTCGCCGTCGTGGGCGAGCACGTACCCGTCGGCGGCGCGTGCGGTGCGCAGCGACTTCGTGTGGATCGAGCCGTCGGGCTCGAGTACCTCGGCGTGACGCACTTCGACGCGGTCGCCGGCCCGGCCCCGCACGACGAGGCGGAGCCACCCGGCGATGTTCTGCCCGAGGTCGAGGAAGGCGTGCCCCTCGCGTGGCTGCACCGCGACGTCCCACTCCGCGACCGTGCGGACGCCGGTCGTGAGGCGCGGCTCGACGACCGAGGCGTCGACGCCGATCTCGCGGGCCGACGCCCAGCCCGAGTCGTCGAATCCGGGCGCGTCCCAGCCGGCGGGCTCGTCGCGGAGATCGATCTCCACGCCGTCGTAGAGGCTCGCCGAGCGGATGCCGCCCACCGAGGTCGTCCACTCGGGCGTCGTGCCGACGCGCACGTGCGAGCCGTCGGCGCACTCGACGTCGAGCTGTACGAGCGCCGCGAGCTCGGTGCCGTACTGCTCGGTTCCGTCCTCCCAGCCGAGCCGGCCGCGATACCAGCCGTCGGCGAGCTGCACGCCGAGGGCGTTGTCGCCCGCGTGCAGCAGGTCGGTCACGTCCCAGGTGCCGAGCACCACGCGGTGCTGGTAGGCGGTCCACCCGGGGGAGAGGTGCTCGTCGGTCGCCCGCACGCCGTTGACGCGCAGTTCGCCGACGCCCCAGAACGTGGCGCGCAGTCGCGCCCGAACCGGCTCGGCCGGGAGTGCGACCCCGGTGCGCAGCAGCATGACCGGCCCTTCCGTCGGCTGCGAGCCGCCGATGGGCCGGGCCTCGAGCGCGGCGGCGTCGATGGAGGCGTCGACCACGAGGTCGTCGCTCCAGTCCGACCAGCCGGCCTCGGTCGCGATGCGCACCGCGTAGCGGCGCTCCTCGCCGGGCTCGAGCTCGGGGCCCGGGGCGACGACGCCGATCGCGGCATCCGATGCGACCGGCTCGGACTCACCCGAGTGCGCGCCGTCCCAGCGGACCTGGTAGCCGAGCTGGGCGGATGCCGCGTCGGCGCGCCAGCTCAGCCGCAGGCCGGTGCGCGGCACCCCGAGCAGGCCGTCGGGGTACTGGGACCGCAGCGCGACGACTCGCGCGCCGGGGTCGGCGATCGTGGGGGCGGGGAGGTGCGTGGACATCCGTGTCCTTCCATGGGTGGTGCCCGGCGCGAGCGGATCGTGGTCGCGCCGGCGGTACGAGGGGTCGGTTTCGGTCAGGCGGTCGGTTCCACCGCTGCGGGCCGGGTCGAGTCGCGCACCTTGAGCGACGGCTCGACGGAGAAGTGGATCGGGTCGGTGCGGCCCTGGATGCGCTCGAGCAGCAGGCGGATCGCCCGCTCGCCCATCGCCTCGCCGGCCTGGTTGACGCTGGTGAGCGAGATGGCCGGGTAGCTGGCGATGTCGACGTCGTCGTAGCCGACGACGGAGACGTCGGATGAGAGCCCGTGTTCGGCCAGTGCGCGGAGCGCACCGAACGCGAGTTCGTCGTTGCCGACGAAGATCGCGGTCGGTACGTCCTCGTCGAGCAGCGCGAGCGTGTCGAGCCGCGCCGACTCCTCGTCGAGGCCCGTCCGCACGACGCGGATGTCGTCGGCGTAGCCGGCCTCGCGCATGTGCGCCAGGTACCGCTCGAGGCGGAGCGCGTGCGGGTTGCCCGACCCCGGGCGCGTGACCTCCTCGCTGCGCGTGAGGTGCACGATGCGACGATGCCCGAGCTCGAACAGGTGCTCCATCACGAGACGGGTGCCCTCGACGTCGTCGCCGGTCACCGTGTCGTAGGCCAGCGCGTTGTCATGGCGACCGAGCATGACCACTGGCACGCGAGCGGCGAGCCGTTCGAGCCACTCGGCGGAGACGAGCGGGGAGATCGCGACGATGCCGTCGACCTGGCGGTCGGCGAGGGCGCCGATGGCGCGCACGCCCTCCTCGCCGTCGACGTCGGCGGGCGCGATGATGAGCTGGTAGTCGGTGCCCGCCAGCGCGGCGGTGGCGCCCGTCACGATCTTCGTGAAGAACGGGTTGCCGATGTGCGGCATCTCGATGCCGAGGGTGAAGCTCGATCCGCGCATCGCCCGTGCGGCGACCCGAGGGCGGTAGTCCAGGGCGTCGATCGCGGCCGTGACGCGCTCGCGCATGGCCGGGCTCACGCCGTAGGCGTTGCGGATCACCTTCGAGACCGCCGCGCGCGAGACGCCGGCCTCGCGGGCCACGTCCTCGATGGTCGCTGCTCTCGCCTGTGCCACGGTCTCCCCCTTTCGCCTTCGATGGTCGGATGTTCGGCTGGCTGTCACGATACACCGCGCCGTCGAGCGGGATAGACCGATCTACGTCGTGGCATGGGATCGATCGTAAATCGTTTCAAGGAATTTGTGTAGATCGGTTGACAAACTTTCTCCGACGCTCGTAACGTGGGCCACGCCACAGCACCGAGACCATTCGGAGCACTCAACAGCGCAGTTGCTTTACATGGAGGTAAAGAAGATGGTCCCCCGTACCCAGCGACGTTCCCTCGTCGCCATCGGCGCAGGCGGTCTCGCCCTGTCGCTCGCACTCGCCGGCTGCACCGCAGGCGGTTCCGGTTCCAGTGAGGGAGGCGCGACCTCCCTGACCTTCCTGGTCGACAACGGCGAAGCGACGGTCGCCACCGCGCAGGCCCTCGTCGATGCGTTCGTGGAGGAGAACCCCGACATCAGCATCGAGGTGGAGACGCGCCCGCAGGGCGCCGACGGTGACAACGTCGTGAAGACGCGCCTCGCCACCGGCGAGATGGACGACCTGTTCCAGTACAACTCCGGCTCGCTCATGCAGGCGCTGAGCCCCGACGACACGCTCGTGAACCTGGCCGACGAGGACTACGTCGGCAAGTTCGACGACCGGTTCGTGCAGAGCGTCTCGACCGAGAACGGCCTCTACGGCGTCCCGATGGGGCAGTCGATGGCGGGCGCCGTGATCTACAACAAGGACATCTACGAGCAGCTCGGCCTCGAGGTCCCGACGACCTGGGACGAGTTCATCGCGAACAGCGAGGCGATCAAGCAGGCGGGCGTCGCCGCTCCGATCGTGCAGACCTACGGCGACACGTGGACGTCGCAGCTCTTCGTGCTCGGCGACTTCAACAACGTGCTGGCCGAGAACCCCGACTGGGCCGAGGAGTACACGAACAACAAGGCCAAGTACGTCGACGAGCCGGCACTCGCCGGGTTCGAGCACCTGCAGGAGGCGTTCGACAAGGGCCTCTTCAACGAGGACTTCGCGTCGGCGACCTACGCCGACGGCGTGACGATGGTCGCCACCGGCGAGGGTGCGCAGTACCCGATCCTCACGTTCGCCGCCGGGCAGCTCATGACCACGAACCCCGAGGCGGCCGACGTGGTCGGCACCTTCCCGCTGCCGGGTCCGGATGCCTCGACCAACGGCCTCACCGTGTGGATGCCGACCAACACCGTCTACATCCCGAAGTCGACCGAGGGCGACAAGCTCGAGGCCTCCAAGAAGTTCCTCGAGTTCCTCGCCACGCCCGAGGCCTGCGACATCCAGTCCGAGGCGAACGCCCCGCAGGGTCCGTTCGTGATCGAGGGCTGCGACCTGCCCGACGACGTGCCGGCCATGGTCTCCGACCTGCAGCAGTACTTCGACGATGGCAAGACCAACCTCGCCCTCGAGTTCCTCTCGCCCATCAAGGGCCCGGCCCTCGAGCAGATCACCGTCGCCGTGGGATCCGGGATCACCTCGGCCGCAGACGGCGCCGCCCAGTACGACGAGGATGTCAAGAAGCAGGCCCAGCAGCTCGGCATCGAAGGCTGGTAAGCCGCACTGATCGCCTGCGGGGTCGGGCCGCCCGGTCCGACCCCGCAGCCATATCCGGGAGATCCACCATGACCACCGCGACGGCCCAAGGCCGCACCTCGACGTCGCCGGGGGCGATCAGCCCAGCCGGGCCGGCCAAGCGCCGGCCCATGAAGAGCCCGTATCCCACGTGGTTCTTCATCCCGGCCGGCGTGTTCTACCTCGTCCTCTTCCTCATCCCGACCATCGCGTCGTTCTACTTCTCGCTCACCCGCTGGACGCTGTTCAACGTCGAGTTCATCGGCTTCGACAACTTCGTGCGGTTCTTCCAGGAGCCGCAGCTCGTCCAGGGCTTCATCAACACCTTCATCTACGCCTTCCTGACCTCGGGGGCGAAGGTCGTCCTGGGCCTGCTGCTCGGCGTCTTCCTCAGCTCGCAGATCATCGCCCGGGGCTTCATCCGCTCGGTCGTGTTCTTCCCGGTGCTCGTCAGCGTCATCGGCGTCGGCATCCTGTTCAAGGTGCTCATGGACCCGTTCGACGGGCCGATCAACGAGGGGCTGGCCGCGATCGGCATCGACGGACCGGGCTGGTACACCGATCCGTCGCTCGCGCTCGTCTCCGTGGCCATCGTCGACATCTGGGCCGGCGTCGGTCTCGCGACGCTGATCTACATCGCGGGCATGGTGGCCATCCCGCAGGAGTACTTCGAGGCCTCGAAGGTCGACGGCGCGAGCGCGTGGAGCACCTTCCGGCACATCACGCTGCCGCTCCTGCGACCCGCCACCGTCACCGTCGTGCTGCTCTCGCTCATCGGCGGCCTGCGGCGGTTCGACCTGATCTGGACGATGACCGGCGGTGGCCCCGGGTTCTCGAGCGACGTGCTCGCGTCGGTCGTCTACAAGCAATACCAGGCCGGATTCTTCGGCCTCTCCACCGCCGGCAACGTCGTGCTCTTCGTCGTCGTCGCGGCGATCATCTTCCCGCTGTCATGGTGGCTCAACCGCAAGGAGGACGAGCGATGAGGAACACCGCATGGAGGTGGGGCGCCGGCACCGTCGCCATCCTCGTCACGGTCGTCGTCTTCGTGGTGCCGTTCGCGTTCATCGTGTTCACCGCGGGCAAGACCCAGGCCGAGGCGGCCGCCCTCCAGTTCACCTGGCCGACCGAGTGGGTGCTGTGGGACAACATCGTCACGGTCATCCAGAATCGCGACTTCCTGCTGGTGCGCGCGTTCGTCAACAGCACGATCCTCACGGTCTCCGCGGTCGCCATCATGGTGATCCTCGGCGCCATGGTCGGCTACGTCCTGCAGCGACGCAAGTCGCGGTGGAATCCCCTCGTCAACGCGTTCGTGCTCGCCGGACTCATCATCCCGCCGGCGGTCGTTCCCACCATCTGGGTGCTGCAGGGCATCGAGCTCTTCAAGACGATCCCCGGACTCGTCGCGGTCCACGTCGCGTTCGGGCTCTCGTTCTGCATCCTGCTGTTCCGGGCGTTCGTCGCGACCATCCCGCGCGAACTCGACGAGGCGGCCATCATCGACGGTGCCGGGTCGATCAAGCTGTTCTTCCGCGTCGTCTTCCCGCTGCTGCGCTCGGTGATCGTGACGGTCATCGTGGTGCAGTCGGTGGCCGTGTTCAACGACTTCGCCTATGCGCTGTACTTCCTGCCGGGCGACGAGAACGCGACGGTGCAGCTCACGACGTTCAACTACATCTCGCAGGCGGTCACCTCGGACAACCTGCTCTTCGCGAACGTCCTGATCATCACGATCCCGCCGCTCATCATGTACGTCTTCTTCCAGCGTCAGATCGTCGCGGGCATGACCTCGGGCGCCGTGAAGGGGTGAATGCCGACCCGATGCCGCCACGCACCGCCGACGGTGTGCGGCGGTGGGTGCGGGGCCGCTCGCCCCAGCCCTTCCCCGACGACGCCGTCGTGCCGCCGCCCGGCGGCACCACCTGGCTCTACGGGCCGGGCCAGTACGAGCTCGCGCTACTGGCCCGCCTCGTCGAGGAGGGCTTCGCCGCGAACCGGCACGTGCACTACCCCCGCAACCACGGGCGGGTGGCCGAGCGCGTCGCGTTCACGGCCACGGCGACGGATGCCGCGACGGTCCGCCTCCGCGTCACGGGCACGCTCGTGGCCGCGACCGTCGACGGGCGGCCGGTCGACGTCGGTGGGCTCGAGCCGTCGGATGCCGCGGGCTCCCACGCGATCGAACTGCCCCTGCCCCGTGCCGACGCCGAGCTCGAGCTGGAGCTCGCAGCCTCGGACCGGCAGGTCTCCGCCATCGCGATCGACCCGGGCGTCCCACTCCACGGCTGGCGCGCGCGCGTCGCCGACGGTGCGTGGGAGGACGTGCGGCCACGGCCCGGTAGCGACGCGCCGCCGCACCTCGCCCCGGTGGGCACGGTCGAGGTCGTGGCCCGCGGCATCCGCGACGGGCTCGACGACACTGGTGCGGTCTACGACGTCGGCGCGCCGGTGCTCGGCCGTCCGGTGCTGCCGCCCGGGCCGCGACCCGTCGTGTCCAGCGGCGAGAGCCTCGCGGAGGCGCTGGCCGACCCCGCGACGCACGAGACCCGCCAGGACCTGGTCGAGCTGACCGACGGCGGGTGGACCACGCGGCATCCACTGGGCTTCAGGTACCTCGTCGTGCGATCGGATGCCCCGCCCGAGTCGGTCGCGGTGCACGCCTCGGTGCCCGTGGTCGAGCGGCCCGGCGCGTTCGCGTGCTCCGACGAGGAGCTCACCCGGATCTGGGCGGCGGCGCAGTACACGCTGCGCCTCTGCATGCAGGGCCTCATGATCGACGGCATCAAGCGCGACCGCATGCCCTGGGCGGGGGACCAGGCTCTGAGCACGCTCGCCAACGCGTTCGCCCTCGGCGAGGGCGGCGTCGTGGCCGACGGGCTGGTCGCGCTGGGCCGCCCCGAGCACGGGTACGTCAACGGCATCGCCGACTACTCGCTCTGGCAGGTCGTGAACGCCGACCTGCGCCTGCGCTGCTTCGGCGACGAGGCGTTCGCGCTCGCCGAGGCGGACCGACTGGACCGGTTCGTCGCCGACCTCGCCGAGCATGTCGGCCACGACGGCGTGTTCCGGCCGGCCGCGCAGCGCGGCGGGTTCGTCGACTCCGGACCGGGATCGGTCTTCCTCGACTGGGGGCTCGCGCTCGAGCACGGGCGGGACCCGGTGGCGCTGCAGATGCTCTGGTACTGGGCGCTGCGCAGCGCCGAGCGGGTGCTCGAGCGCACGGGGCACCCGGGAGCCGCCCGCTGGAGCGAGCTCGCCGACACGCTCGAGGACACGCTGCGCGAACGCGCGTGGCTCGCCCGGAACGGACGGTGGGCCGACTACCTCGACGCGCGCGAGTCGCGACGGCCCGCGCGGTACGCGAACTTCCTCGCGGTGCTCGCGGGCCTGCACCACGGCGACGTGCCCGACGGGGTCACCGACGCCATCCGGGTCGGGGTGGCGGGGACGCCGTTCATGACGGCGTTCCGGCTCCGGGCCCTGCTCGCCGCCGGCCAGGCGCCGGCCGTGCTCGAGCAGGTGCGGGCCACGTGGGGCGCGATGCTCGACCGCGGACCCGGCACGTTCTGGGAGGAGGCGACGCTCGACGACGAGCCGCTCGCGATGTACGGACGCCCGTTCGGTCGCAGCCTGTGCCACGCATGGGCGTCGGGACCCGCGGCGATCCTCCCCGAGGCGGTGCTCCGCCTGCGGCCGATCGACGACGGCTGGTCGCGATTCGCGGTGCAGCCCGACCTCGGCGACCTCGCGTGGGCGTCTGCCGTGGTGCCCGCGCCGAGCGGCGACATCGTCGTGATCGCCGACGCGTCGACGGTGACCGTGCAGGTGCCCGCGGGCACCGTCCTCGTGCGCGAGGGGCACACGGTGCCCGGTCCCGCGACCGTGGAATGGGCGCAGCCGCCTTCGGCGGACGTCGGCGGGGGAGCCGCCGATGCCGCGGCATCCGGGGCATGATGCAAACGTTTCATTCGTGACGCCCGCCTGAGGGCGCGGGCTGCGATCATGGCTTGGGCGGAGTCCGCGTGCGCGGCCGCCAGGGGAGGCAGCAGATGGCAGTGAGTGTCCGCGACGTGGCGGCCGCGGCATCCGTGTCGGTGGGCACCGTCTCGAACGTGCTCAACCGGCCCGAGAAGGTCGCGCCCGACACCGTGGCACGCGTCATGGCCGCGATCGACGAGCTCGGGTTCGTGCGCAACGACGCCGCGCGGCAGCTGCGGGCGGGCCGCAGCCGCAGCATCGGGCTCGTGGTGCTCGACGTGCGCAACCCGTTCTTCACCGACGTCGCCCGCGGCGCCGAGGACCGGGCCGCCGAGGACAACATGACCATCCTGCTCGGCAACAGCGACGAGAACGGCGACCGCGAGCGCGCGTACCTCGACCTCTTCGAGGAGCAGCGCGTGCACGGCGTGCTCATCTCGCCGCTCGGCGACGACGAGACGCGGCTGCAGCGCCTGCGCGGCCGGGACACGCCCGTCGTGCTCGTCGACCGCGTCTCGGAGGACCGCAACCTCTCGTCGGTCTCGGTCGACGACGTGGTCGGCGGCGAGCTCGCCGTGCGCCACCTCATCGAGACGGGCCGCCGCCGTATCGCGTTCGTCGGCGGGCCCATGGGCATCCGGCAGGTCGCCGACCGCCTCGCGGGCGCACGGCGCGCGGTCGAGGCCGAGCCCGACGCGACGCTCGAGGTGATCGAGACCGAGTCGCTCACCGTGCTGGAGGGTCGCACGGCGGGCGAGGCGATCCGCGAGCGTGCGGCGGGCGAGCGCCCCGACGCGGTCTTCGCGGCGAACGACCTGCTCGCCATGGGCGTGCTGCAGGCGCTCAACATGCTCGGCTCGGTACGCGTGCCCGACGACGTCGCGCTCATCGGCTACGACGACATCGACTTCGCGTCGGCGGCCGTGGTGCCGCTCTCGTCGATCCGGCAGCCGGCGTCCCTCATCGGCTACACGGCCGTCGACCTGCTGCTCAAGGAGGCGGCGTCGGGCGAGGGGTTCACGCCCGAGCAGGTCGTGTTCCAGCCCGAGCTCGTGGTGCGCGACTCGACGCGGGCGCGGTAGCGGGAGTCGCGGGCACCGCGCTCGCCGTCGAGCGGGCGGATGCCGCGTCAGCGCGCCTCGCGCACGCCCACCCGCTCGAGGTACGCGTTCGTGAACACGCCCTCGGGGTCGAGCCGCTCGTAGAGTGCTCGCGCGTCGGCGAGCCGGGGAACGGTGGGCTCGAGGTCCTCGCGTCCGAGGGTGTGCACCTTGCCCCAGTGCGGGCGCACCGCGAAGTCCGAGAGTGCCGACTCGATCTCGGGCAGCACGCCGAGCACGGCCTCGGGCTCGTTGGCCCAGGTGAAGTGGATGGCGAAGAGTCCGCGCTCGAAGGCGCCGCTCAGCCAGAGGTCGTCGGGCGCCGCCGTGCGCAGCTCGCTCACGAGCAGGTGCGGCGCGATGCGGTCGGCGAGCGTGCGCACGGCGCGCAGCGCGTCGGCAGCGTCGGCCGGCGCGACGAAGTACTCGCTCTGGATCTCGTCGCCGTTCGACGGCGTCGCGTCGAGCCGGAAGTGCGGCAGGCGCTCGAGCCACGGACCGGGGACCCCGCCCTGCTCGGTGAGGTTGTCGGCGATCGCGTCGCCGATCGAGTTCGCCGACGTGAGCATCCGCCGGGCGCCGAGCAGGTCGTCGACGACCGGGGCGTCGTCGCGGTCGAGGAGCGTCTTCACCCAGAGCTGGCCCGCACCGTCGCCGCCCCAACGCGTGAAGAGGCTCACGCTGTAGCCGGCACCCGTCATCGCGGGGAGGTCCTCGAGCGCGGCATCCCACCGCAGGTCGGTGTACACGTCCTGCCGCACGCGGTAGGACGGCTGGACGGCGAGCGTCAGCCGCACGACGATGCCGTACGCGCCGAGGCCCACGGCTCGGCCGGCGAAGTCGTCCTCGCCGATCGCGACCCGGACGAGCTCGCCGGTCGCGTCGACGTACTCGATCGCGCGGATCGCCGTGGTGAGCACACCGTTGCGGTCGCCCGAGCCGTGCGTGCCCGTGGCCGTGGCGCCGCCGACCGAGATGTGCGGCAGCGAGCCGAGGTTGTGCAGCGCCCAGCCGCGCTCGTGCAGCCAGCGCGCGAGGATGCCGTACCGCGTGCCCGCGCCGACCTCGACCGTGCGGGCCTCTTCGTCGAGCACGAAGCCCGGATCGATGCCGGTGACCGACACGAGCGTGCCGTCGGTGTCGGGCAGGTCGTTGAACGAGTGCCGGGTGCCGAGCGCGCGGATCCGCCCGCCCGCCCGCACGAGCGCCTGCACGTCATCGATCGAGCCGGCCTGCACGATCGGGGCGCGGTACGCGTAGTTGCCCGCCCAGTTGCGTTCGGTCATGCGTCGCTCCTCCTCGTCGCGCGGCGGTCGCGGGCCCAGGGGCCGCGGGCACGTGCGTGCCAGCGTACCGCCGCGGATGCCGCGGACAGCCGTGTGTGTCGTCGCATCGCGCGTCGGCGACGGCGGGGCATCCGCTCGGGCCGGAGAGCGGATCGGCCTCCCGAACGCGAGGCGCGGGAGGCCGATCAGGTGGTGCGTGCGGTCAGCGCCGGAAGTGCTCGCCGACCCGCTCGCCGTGCTGCATGGCGTTCGGCGAGGCCTTGGCCGTGCCGTTCACCGCGCTCGTCGACATCGCGAACGTGAGGATGGCGTGCGCCGTGGCATCCGCCATCTCCTCGAGTCCGGTCTGGTTGACGTTGGTGATCGTGCCGCCGTACTCGAGCGCGCCGCCGTAGACCTCGTTCAGCGCCTCGTAGAGGTCGGCATCGGCGCCGTCCCCGATCGGATCCATGCTGTCGCACGGCTGGTGGTAGCACGGGTCGTACGACACCGGCTCGCCCTCGAAGGTGGAGAGGCCGCCGTACAGGGCCACCTCGTCCGCCTCCTTCGCGTCCTCGGCCCCGGTGAACAGGCCACCCGCCGGGATGCCGGCGGCGATGAACGCGTCGTAATCCGAGCGTCCGTCGAACGCGGTCGGCTCCGAGGCGAGGCCCTGCGAGGCGAAGTACTGCTCGAAGATGCCCTCGATGTTCCCGCTCCCCGCCGGTCCCTTGATGCCGAACGCGTCACCGCTGCCGTCGTAGATGAAGCGGCCGTAGTTCGGCGAGCCGATCATGTCGAAATTGAGGTAGAGCTGGATGTTCTTCGCGGCACGCTTGTCGAGCGAGTCGACGTAGTACTGCGAGCCGACGAGGCCGGCCTCCTCGGCGCCCCACCACGCGAAGCGCACGGTGTTACGCGGCTGGATGCCGAGCTCGGCCATCTGCAGGGCGATCTCGAGCAGCGTCGCCGATCCGGTGCCGTTGTCCTCGATGCCGGGGCCGTCGGGCACGGAGTCGAGGTGGGCACCGGCCATCACGACGCGATCGTCGCGCCCGGTCGGCGTCTCGGCGATGAGGTTGTAGGTCTGCACATCCCGCTCGATCTGCGTCTCGGTCTGGAGGTGGATGACGACCTCGCCCTGCTCGAGCAGCGTCGCGAGGTCGTTGCCGATCGCGAACGAGGTGCCGATGACGGGCAGGTCAGCGCTGAACTGGTCGCCGAGCGTCGGGTTGAGCGTCTCGGTGCGACCCTCCTGACCCTCGTTGAAGATGATGACCCCGGCTGCGCCGGCGTCGTACGCGTTCTGGGCCTTGACCGAGAAGTCGCAGGTCCCGCGCTGCACGAGCGCGATGTTGCCCTCGGTGAAGCCGGTGAAGTCCTCGGGCTCGCAGCCGCTGGTCGAGGTGCTGGCCTGCGCACCGGGCGGCAGCACGAGGTCGACGGCCTCGAGCGGGGCCTCCACGTCGCCGCTGCCGGAGTACTCGGCGGTGAAGAAGTCCTCACCCGGCACGTAGGTGGTGGGATCCGGCGAGACCTGCTCGAAGACGGGATCGGACAGCTCGCGGAACGAGTTGAACAGGAACGGCTGGACCGTCACCTCGTAGCCCACGGCCTCGAGCTGGGTCTGGACGAACTCGAGGGATTCGTCGTACCCGGGGGTGCCGCTCGCCCGGGTGCCGCCGTTGGCGTCGGCGACCGCCTGGAGTCCGGCGAGCTGCTGCATGATGCCGTCGGCGGTCACGGCGTTGCGCAGTGCGGTCGTGTCGGTCGGCACGGCGGCGTAGGCCGTGCCCGTTGCGGCGAGGGTGATGGCGGCCGTGGCCGCTGCGATCCCCATCGCCGCTCTGGTGTGCTTCTTCACGGGTTCTCCTGCTTCGTTGCAGTGACCGGGACGTGGGTGCGCCCCGGCTCGCCGGCGGAATCGTGTCACGCCGGACCCGTCCACCCTGAGCATGCCTCGGCATCGGGGTCAAGGGGTTGCAGTCATCCGCCCCGATCTGGGGCAGGCTGGTCGGATGGATCGGGCGATCGTCGAGGCGGCCATCACGCGCGTGCATCGCGACGAGTGGGCGCGGGTCGTGGCCTCGCTCGCCCGACGGTTCGGCGACCTCGACCTCGCCGAGGAGATGGCCGCCGAGGCCTTCGCGACCGCCGTCGAGCGGTGGCCGCGCGACGGCGTGCCGCCGAATCCCGGCGCGTGGATCACGACCACCGCCAACCGGAAGGCGATCGATCGGCTGCGGCGGGAGGCGCGGCGGGCCTCGAAGCAGCAGGAGGCGCTCATGCTGCGCGACGACAGCCCGCCCGAGCCGGTCGGCGCCGTCGCAGACGACCGGCTCCGCCTGCTCTTCACGTGCTGCCATCCCGCGCTCTCGATGGAGGCGCGGGTGGCGCTGACCCTGCGCATGATCGGCGGGCTCACCGTCGCCGAGATCGCCCACGCGTTCCTGGTGCAGGAGGGCACGATGGCTCGGCGCATCACTCGCGCGAAGGACAAGATCGCGGCCGCCCGCATCCCGTACCGGGTGCCCGAGGTGGAGGACCTGCCCGCGCGCGTCGCCGGCGTCCTGGCGGTGCTCTACCTCGTCTTCAACGAGGGCTACCTCGCATCGGGGACGGAGTCCGAGCCGGTGCGTCACGACCTCACCGCGGAGGCCATCCGGCTGACGCGGCTGGTCCGGACCCTGCTGCCCGACGACGGCGAGGTCGCCGGGCTCCTCGCCCTCATGCTGCTCACCGAGGCGCGCGCCTCGGCGCGGGTCTCGGCCGCGGGCGAGCTCGTGCCGCTCGACGAGCAGGACCGCGGCACGTGGGACCGCGCGATGATCGCCGAGGGCCTCGCCGTCGTGCGCGAGCGCCTCGACGTGGTGGCCCGCGGCGAGGCGGTCCCCGGCCGCTACCAGCTCCTCGCCGCGATCGGCGCCGTGCACACGTCCGCGCCCGACGCCCGCGACACCGACTGGTCGCAGGTCGTCGCCCTCTACGAACGGCTCGCCGCCATCGACCCGAGCCCGATCGTGGCCCTGAACCGGGCGATCGCGGTCGCCGAACTCGACGGACCCGAGGCCGGACTCGACGCGGTCGACCGGCTCGGGGAGGCGCTCGACGGCTACCACGCGTTCCACGCCGCCCGCGCCGAGCTGCTGCGGCGACTCGCTCGCCCGGCCGAGGCCCGCGGGGCCTACGATCGCGCGATCGAGCTGGCCGGCAACTCCGCGGAGGTCGCCTATCTCACCGGGAGACGCGGGCAGCTCGCCGGGTAGCCGACTTCGGCGCTACTCGGCCGCCGGCCGGCAGCCCGCGTTCGACGGTCGCGGCTCGTGCGACGAACGCGGGCGTGGGGCGGCGACGTGCCGCGACGGCTCGTGCTGCGAGGGCGTGTGATGCGCTGCCTCGGGCGGCAGCGGCTCGTGGTGCGGCGGCACGTGGTGCGTCGGGTCGTGCGTCGCGTCGTGGGTCGACGCCTCGCGGTCGGCGAGCGGATGCCGCGGCAGCGCGATGGGCGACGTGAGCGCCACCTGCTCGGAGAAGTCCTCGGGGACCGGTCGGGGCTGGGCGGGCACGACGTGCACGGGCCGCGTGGGGATGACGGCGATGGCCGCCGTCGGGGCATCCGCGAACTGCAGCACCGGCCGCCACCTGACCTGCGGATGCCGCGCCAGGTGCATGCCCCGGGCGAACACGAGCCAGCCCAGGCCGATGAGCGCGGCGACGCCCGCCGCGATCGCGGCCACGCCGAGCGCCCAGCGCGGACCCCACTGCGCGGCGACGGCGCCCACGATCGGGGCGCCGATGGGCGTGCCGCCCACGAGGATCGCCATGTACAGCGCCATGACGCGGCCGCGGAGGTCGGGCTCGGTGGTCGTCTGCACGTAGCCGTTCGCGGTCGTGAGGATCGTGACCGCGCCGAAGCCGATGAGGATGGTCGACGCGGCGAACGACCAGAAGGTCGGCATGAGCGCTGCGAGCAGGGCCGCGACCCCGAAGAAGCCCGACGCGAGGATGATGACCCGCATCCGAGCACGCTCGCGCCGGGCTGCGAGCAGCGCCCCCGTGAGCGAGCCGATCGCGATGATCGAGTTGAGCAGGCCGTACTCGCCCGCGCCGCGTCCGAACTCGACGGCCATGGTCGACGAGAAGATCGGGAAGTTCATGCCGAACGCGCCGATGATGAAGACGATCACGAACACGATCACGAGGTCGGGACGGCCGGCGACGTAGCGGAACCCGGCGACGAACTGGCCGCGGGAGCTCACTCGCGGCATCCGTCGCACCTTCATGTCGCGCAGCAGCCAGAGCGAGACGAGGACCGCCAGGAACGTCGCGGCGTTGATGACGAAGACCCAGCCCGAGCCGACGAGCACGATGAGCAGGCCCGCCACGGCGGGGCCGATCATGCGCGCCGCGTTGAAGGAAGCTGAGTTGAGCGCGACCGCGTTGGACATGTCGGAGCCCGAGACGAGGTCGGCGACGAAGGTCTGGCGAGCGGGGGTGTCGACGGCGTTGACGATGCCGAGCGCGAGGGCGAAGCCGTAGAGGTGCCAGAGCTGCGCGTGGCCGAAGATGAGGAGGAGGCCGAGCGCCAGGCCGAGGAGCATGAGGCAGGTCTGCGTGACCATGAGGATCCTGCGTCGCTCGAACCGGTCGGCGATGAGGCCGGTGATCGGCACGAGCAGGAGCTGCGGGGCGAACTGCAGCGCCATGGTGATGCCCACGGCGAGGGCGTCGTTCGCGGTGAGCTCGGTGAGGACCACCCAGTTCTGGGCGGTGGCCTGCATCCAGGCGCCGATGTTGGAGACGAGTGCGCCGACGAACCAGATTCGGTAGTCGGCGCTGGCGAGGGAGCGGAACATTGCACTCACAGGGTGGCGAGTCCTCCCATCAGTTCTGCGGCTCGGGCGAGCACCTCGCGGTCCTCCCTGGAGAGTTCGCGCAGGCGGTTGGTGAGCCACGGGTCGCGCTTGGAGATGGTCTCCTTCACGACGGCGCGGCCGGCCTCGTTGAGGGCGATGTTGACCTTGCGACGGTCGACGTCGTCGGCCACCCGGGTCAGGTAGCCACCCTCCTCGAGGCAGTTGACGGTGCGGTTCATCGACGGCGCGGAGACCCGCTCGCGCTCGGCGAGCTGGCCGAGGGTCTGCGTGCCGTTGCGGTACAGGTTGCCCAGCACGGCGATCTGGCCGTCGGAGAGGGCCTCGACGGACTTCTCGGCGCGGATCCGGCGGCCCAGCCGGAAGGTCGCCAGGCGCAGTTCTGAGCTCTGCTCTGCGATCGTGGCCATGGATCCTTAGCCTAGCTCATTAGCCTTGCTAAACAAAATGCGAGAAGCCAGCGGATGCTGCGCCCGTCGCGTGTCGGAAACATCCCGGTAATCGTCGGGTGGAAACCTTCCGTCATGGGAACGCTCTTCGACGGTTACACCGCGACCCGCGCGGCGGCCCGCAAGCGCGCGACGCAGCCGTGGGACGAGATGTTCCCCGCCGACGCGGCCGCCGTCCGCGAGCCGTACCGCGAGCTCTATCCCGCGCTGGCCGCCATGACGCAGGACGAGCTCCGAGGGCGGACCGAGGCGCTCGCCACCTCCTACCTCGCGCAGGGCGTCACGTTCGACTTCGCGGGCGAGGAGCGGCCGTTCCCCCTCGACGCCGTGCCACGCGTCATCGCGGCATCCGACTGGAGCATGGTCGAGGCCGGCGTCGCGCAGCGGGTGCTCGCGCTCGAGCGGTTCCTCGCCGACGTCTACGGGCCGCAGCTTGCGGTGCGCGACGGCGTGATCCCGGCCGCGCTCATCAGCTCGTCGACGCACTACCACCGGCAGGCGACGGGGATCGTGAGCGCCAACGGCGTGCGCATCCAGGTCTCGGGCATCGACGTCATCCGCGACGAGCAGGGCGCGTGGCGCGTGCTCGAGGACAACGTTCGCGTGCCGAGCGGTGTGAGCTACGTCATCTCCAACCGGCGGGTCATGGCGCAGACGCTGCCCGAGCTGTTCACCTCGATGCGCGTGCGCCCGGTGGGCGACTACCCGAACCGGCTGCTGCAGGCGCTGCGCGCGAGCGCGCCCGAGGGCGTCGACGACCCGACCGTGGTCGTGCTCACGCCGGGCGTCTACAACTCGGCGTACTACGAGCACACGCTGCTGGCCCGGCTCATGGGCGTCGAGCTCGTCGAGGGCCGCGACCTGTTCTGCTCGGGCGGCCGCGTCTGGATGCGCACGACGGCCGGCCCGACCCGCGTCGACGTGATCTACCGTCGCGTCGACGACGAGTTCCTCGACCCGCAGCAGTTCCGGCCCGACTCCGTGCTCGGAGCGCCCGGGCTCATGCTCGCGGCGCGACTCGGCCACGTGACCATCGCGAACGCCGTGGGCAACGGCGTGGCCGACGACAAGCTCGTCTACACCTACGTGCCCGACCTCATCCGCTACTTCCTCGGCGAGGAGCCCATCCTCCCGAACGTCGACACCTGGCGGCTCGAGGAGCCCCAGGCGCTCGCCGAGGTGCTCGACCGCCTCGACGAGCTCGTCGTGAAGCCCGTCGACGGCTCGGGCGGCAAGGGCCTCGTCGTCGGTCCGGATGCCTCGCGCGACGAGCTCTCCGACCTGCGCGCACGGCTCCTCGCCGACCCCCGCGGGTGGATCGCGCAGCCCGTCGTGCAGCTCTCGACGATCCCGACCCTCGTGGAGGACGGCATGCGCCCCCGCCACGCCGACCTCCGCCCGTTCGCCGTCAACGACGGCGAGAACGTGTGGGTGCTGCCCGGCGGCCTGACCCGCGTCGCCTTGCCCGAGGGTCAGCTGGTCGTGAACTCGAGCCAGGGCGGCGGCTCGAAGGACACCTGGGTGCTCGACGACACGACGATCACGGGCCCGATCGCCGGCCTCGTGCCGGCGCGGCACACGGCCGGCTCGGTCGTCGCCGACCAGGCGACGGCGCCGGTGGTGGTCGCGCCGACCGGGTCGACGCCCGTCGTCGAGGCGGAGCGCGCGGCGCGGCACCGCAGCCATCGCCCCGAGGCATCCCCGCAGGACGAGGACGCCCCGGTGCGCCAGCAGCAACAGCAGCAGCAGCAGTCCGGTGGTGGGGGGGCGCCGGGCGCGCCGCGACGACCGGGGGGGGGGGCCCCCCCAAGCTGAGCCCCCACGCCCAAACCCACTTAGTGATAGGCCGCTACATCGACCGCAGAGTCGCCACCGCGCGCAAACACGAC